>CBDFFJ010000009.1:0-37472 GCA_965246765.1 Chitinophagaceae bacterium | reverse complement strand
GTCCTTTGCGACTTCAGGCTTGGCGATCTTACGGGAGCGGAAATGCTCATCAGGATAAAAGAACGGTTTCCTGCGGCTCCGGTAATCATCATCACCGGCTACAGCGACGTAAAAGACGCGGTAGAAGTGATGAAGATGGGCGCATATGACTACGTCACAAAACCCCTGTTTCCGGATGAGATTCTGATAACCATTCGCAAGGCCCTGTCTGAGCCGTCAGGCAATACCGTCAGGGTCCCGGCTTCACTGCCAAAACCGGAGGAAGCGCCGTCCACAAACGGGAAAGCGAAAAAAGGCGCTGCGCCCGCTGCCTGGAGCAACGAATACATACTCGGTGACAGCGAGGAGTTTGCGACAATTGTCAAGCAGATCAACCTCGTTGCGCCTACCAATTACAGTGTCATTATTTATGGCGAAAGTGGTAGTGGCAAAGAAGTGATTGCCCAGCAGATCCATAAAAACAGTAAGCGTGCAGGCAAGCCCTTTGTGGCTATTGACTGCGGCGCACTGTCAAAAGATCTGGCGGGCAGCGAATTGTTCGGTCACGAAAAGGGCTCCTTTACCGGCGCCTTAAATCAGAAAATCGGTAGCATGGAGATCGCCAATGGCGGTACCATCTTCCTGGACGAAATTGCCAATCTGTCCTACGAGGTGCAGGTATCGCTGCTGCGCGTGGTTCAGGAGCGTAAAATCCGCCGCGTGGGTGGCAATAAAGATATTGAGCTGGACGTGCGCATTATCGTTGCATCCAATGAGCGCCTCTGGGACAGCGCCCGCAAGGGTAAGTTCCGGGAAGACCTGTATCACCGCTTCAATGAGTTTAGCATAGAAGTGCCGCCGCTGCGGGAACGTAAGGGCGATACGATGCTCTTTGCCAATCACTTTCTGAAAGTGACAAATGCCGAATTGGAGAAAAACGTTAAAGGCTTTTCCAAAGAAGTAGAAGAGATTTTTCAGACTTATCCCTGGTACGGCAACCTTCGGGAGATGAAAAACGTTGTAAAGCGCGCAACCCTTTTGGCAGACGGCGATCTGATAGAATCCAAGACGCTTCCTTTTGAGATCGCGCATTACAGCAGGCTTCAGTTTGACAAGCCAGGTTTAGATGACGGTGACGAAGAAGATGAGGATTTTGACAGCGAAGAGGCATCTTACGAGAACAAATTGAAGAGCGCAAACATTGACGCTGAGTATGAAGTGATCCTGAGCGCATTGAAGCGCGCAAACTATAATAAAAGCAAAGCGGCCAAGCTGCTCAACATAGACCGAAAGACGCTCTACAATAAGATGAAGCAGTATCAGGCCTTTAAGCTGGATTTATAACAAACCGCGTACTTCAAAAATGACCGGGCAACAAGGACAAGTCAGAATTCTGATTATTGACGACGATGAGGATGATTTTCTTATCACCAGTGAATACATCCGGCATATTCCGGGCGCGTCATTCCAGATCGACTGGTGCCCGGACTTTGATAAGGCGCTGAACCTTATCTGCGACAAGTCCCACGACCTTTATTTCACCGACTACCGGCTTGGCGCGCGCTCCGGCGTAGATCTGCTGCAGGAGGTTGTTTCCCGCGGCGGCGACGCGGCGATTGTGCTGCTAACAGGTAAGGGTAACCGCGAGGTGGATATGGAAGCAATGCAGCTGGGTGCTGTTGATTACCTGATAAAGACGGAGCTGACTGTTGAGAAACTGGAGCGCTGTATCCGATATACGCTGGAGCGCATGGACAACATGCGTGCGCTCAAGGCGAACGAGCGTAAGTATCGTAGTATATTTGAGAAAAGCAAAGACCTTGTTTTTCTCGCCGACGACATGCTGGACTTTCAGGATGTAAACAGCGCCGCTGAGCCGCTGCTGGGCTATACGAAAGAAGAGCTGGTGCAGATGAATCTTTGCGACCTCATAGACCAGGCGCAGCATAAGAAATACCTGCTAACCGCCATTCAGTCAAACAAGATGATCAATGACTGGGAGGTGGTGCTCACAACAAAATCCGGCGAGAAGAAAATCTGTATGCTCAGCGCCGCGCGCGAAGATGAGTATAACGAGATTGACTACATCCAGGGCATCATCCACGACATTACAACGCTTCGTAAAGAAGAGCGCATCACCCTGCAGGCTGAAAAGCTTGCAGCCACGGGCCGCCTGGTGCGTACGCTTGCCCACGAGGTAAGAAATCCGCTCAATAATATTATGCTCTCCACAGAGCAGCTTCAGCAGGACGGCTCCGTGCAGGAGCAGGGAGATCTCTACCTGAATATTATTCAGCGCAACGCGCAGCGCATTTCCGGCCTTATTAATGAGCTGCTCAATACCTCCAAGCCGTCGGAAGTAGTGCCGGAAGACCGGCTCCTTCAGGGCATCCTGGACGATGTGGTCGGCGCGTCTATTGACCGTATTACCCTTAAAAAGCTCAACCTGGAAGTAAATTATCCGGAGGAGCCTGTAATTATAAAAGCCGACAGCGAAAAGCTGAAGCTGGCCTTGCTCAACATCGTCATTAATGCCGTTGAAGCAATGGAGGAAGGCAAAGGAATGCTCCGGGTAGATATGCAGTTGCTGCGCCAGACGGTTTTGCTGCGCATTTCGGATAACGGATGTGGCATTCCGGAAGAGAATCTCTCCCGCCTTTTTGAGCCCTATTTCACGCAAAAGCGCAATGGCATGGGTCTCGGGCTGGCCTTCACGCTCAACATACTGCAGGCGCACAAAGCAACTATAGATGTGATTTCCGGCGAGGCAACGGGCACGACCTTCACAATCACGTTCCCGCTCGCTGCATTTTTTGACGATAATGCCCAGGAAAATGCCGGTACGGTGGTGCTGGAATCCCATATCCTTGATTTCAAGGTAAATGAGGCGGAATAGATTAGCTGCGCCGCTTCGCAGACTTAATTGCAGCACTCTGGCCTGTGGGCAGATGGCACAGTCTTTACAAGAGATGGGATACTCACCATTAAAAATCATTACGCCATGAGAAGTATCCTTTATCTGATCGCAATCATCCTCGTCATCGGATGGGTATTGGGATCATTCGCATTTCATGTAGGCGGCAGCCTCATTCACATCCTGCTTGTGCTCGCCGTTATCTCATTGCTTCTCGGCATTATCCGCAGAGGCTCTGTGGACTAAACCACCTTATCTCAATAGCTAAAATGGCCTTCCCGCGGGAAGGCCATTGAAATTTATATAAGCCAGATATTCAGGTAGTGCTAAGCTCCTTAAGTTTTTCATCCAGATCTGCAAATGAGATGGGCTTTTCAATGATGCTCACTGACGCGCCCGCCGGCAGGGCCGGCAGCGGAGGATGGTAAGCACTGATAAGATAGATCTTCAACCGGGGGTTGCTATGCAAAATTCCAGGCACCATAGACCAGCCAAGGCCATCAGCCAGATTATTGTCAAGAAAAAGAATTTCCGGCGCAAACTCCTGTAGCCGGTCAAGGCCGCCGGCCAGCGTATAGGCAATGGCAACCTCGTGACCTTTTCGCTGAAAATAGCTCTTCAGGAGCAGGCAAAGGTCGATTTCGTCGTCAACAATCAGCACCTTCATATGAGCATGATATTCAGCGTTGTAAATGACTGTATGCAAACGGAGGCTTACAGATACAGTGTAGGTTTACAAAGACAATGCCGCGAAAACCGGGATCAGGAAGGAAGACTTGTGGTATGCATCCAGTAGCCGCGCAGGTTAGCAACAATCTTAAGTAAATGCTCAAAGCTGTTTGGCTTTGTGATATAAGAGTTTGCGCCAAGCTCGTAGCAACGCCGCATCTCCTGCTCATTATTAGTGGTGCTGAAAATCACGACAGGAATTTTTTTAAGCTCCGGGTGCTGCTTTATTTCCCGCAATACCTCGCGCCCGTCTTTCTTAGGCATATTCAGGTCAAGCAGTACAAATTTCGGAAGCAGTTTTGGCTCCTGCCCGTCCACAAGGATGTCGCGTAAAAAATCCATTAGCTCTACGCCATTCTCAACAAAATGAAGCTTATCCACAAAGCCATTCTCCTGAAAGGCCGCCTGCAATAGAAAACGGTCGTCAGCGTCGTCTTCCGCTATTAAAATAAAAACATCCTGCATAACCTGGTTCACCATGTCTTGTGGTAAAGATAGTACACAGATTCTCAAAGACTGAGCCCGTTTGAAATGGACATATTCTATTAATCCACTCTTTACTCACAGCTAATATTATAAAATCAATTTAGAACCGAATGGCCATCAGTAATCTTCCGTATAGAACCTTACCGCCTGATGACCTTGCCGCCTTATCTCTGAATGGCATAGTCTTTTTATGGCCTCAGTGCTACTAAAGGAATAATTATGGCCGCAATGGACGATTACAAAGAGCAAAATAATTACAACGCAGACAGGCAGGAAGCCAATGCCACAGGCGCTGAGCAGAACGAGCAAGGGCGGGCCTCTTTTACTACAGGCAGCACTACAGGTGGCGGCTCAAACTACGGTCAGGGCTCGCATCATTTGGGGGGAGAAAGCTATAAGCAAGGCAGCGTGAGCAACGCTGGCGCAAACTATGATAATGAAGCAGGCCTGATCGGTGCAAGCAGCACTGGCACGAGCAATGAAGGAAGTGCGTCTGGCGCCGCAGGCGCTGCGCAATCAGGCTCCTCCGGCGATCAGCAGAGCACCGTAAATGCAGCCCACAATGCAACAGGTCAGGAGCGGGCAATTCATACAGATACTGATATCACCAATGGCAGCCGGCGCACAACGCGCGACAGCTGGAGCAATAGCTCAGATGGCAGCAACAGTTAAGCACAAGAAAATCCAGACACAGTGAAAATGATAGCAAGACTCATTAAAACGGTCTCCGCCCGTTTGAAGGTTGGGGAACTTTTAAAGCATGAGCAAGACTCAGCCCCCAGCGCAAGTGCGCGCAATGCAAGTCCGGGAGCCGATTGCGATCAGCCCGTAAATACATATGTCAACCGCGACACCTCAGATGCGGCACGCCGCCTTTGGTGCCGGGCCGGGCACTTTTAATATCAGTTCATAACTATCATCTCCCTCACCCCAAAAACTAACCAAAACAACTCCATGGCAACTGCAAAAAGCCGCGCCGGCGCGGCCACAAAATCTGCCGCAGGCAAATCGGCCTCCAAAAAGTCAGCAGGCGGCAGTACATCTGGCGCCGCTGCAACAAAGGGCGCTGGCGCAAAGGGCGCAGCTTCTAAAAAGACAGCGTCGAAAGGCACGGCATCTAAGGGTGTCGCCTCAAAAGGTACTGTCGCAAAAAAGAGCGCACCTGCTAAGAAGAGTACAGCTGCTGCAGCAAGTGCGCGCAGTGCATCACCCGCCCGGGGCGGCAAAAGCGGCGGCAAGGCTCCTGCTACGGCAGCCAGCGGACGCTCAAATGCATCAGCAGGCAATCGCGGCTCCAAGGCGGGAGCTGCGCGCAGCACATCAGCACGGGGCGCAGCGTCCGGTCGCGCCAAATCCGCCAAACAATCGGATCCACGCAACGATCTGGCTAAGATCCTTGAAGATCTCATGAAGGATATTTACTACGCCGAAAAGAAGCTGGTAAAGGCGCTTGGCAAGATGGCAAAAAACGCCACCAACCCCCAGCTGAAAGAAGCCTTCCTTACCCACCAGGGCCAGACCGAAGAGCAGGTCTCAAAGCTGGAGCAGGCGTTTGAGGCAATCGGCTCCAAGGCAAAAGCTAAAAAGTGCGCAGCAATGGACGGATTGCTGGAAGAAGGCGACGAGCACATTGAAGAATACGAGAAAGGGGCCGGCCTGGACGCTGCCCTCATTGTGGGTGCGCAAAAGGTGGAGCACTACGAAATAGCTGCCTACGGCTCCATGCGCTCTATCGCAAAAACGCTTGGGCACAACGACGCCGCACGCATCTTTGAAGAGATCCGTGAGCAGGAAAGCGATACGGATGAGCTGCTCACTACAATCGCGGAAAGCGTAGTGAACCTTACTGCCGAAGAAGAAACAGAGAATGTTGCGGGCGAAAGCGGCGGCGACAGCAAGTCTTCGTCCGGCAAGGGCGGCGGCCGCTCAAACGCCGGAGGCAACGACAGCGAGGCAGGCGAGGACAGCAGCAGCGCAAACTCCGGCAATGAAGATGACAATGACGGCGCCGGCCGTGGCATCAGCAGCAAGACCGACGGCAACGACCGCGGTGAGACGGGCGAGGCGATGGGCTACTGATTATTGCCATCCCGTTCATGATATAAAGGCGGTCAGCAACAGCTGATCGCCTTTTGTTTTACCTTTTCCGGATGGACTACCTGGCAGCAAATACGGCGCTCTGGGATGCGCGCGTGGCTCATCACTATGCCTCCGACTTTTACGATGTGCCCGGCTTCCTGGCTGGCGATAATAGTCTTCGCGAGATAGAATTGCCATTACTCGGCGATGTGCGCGGCAGGCATGTCGTGCATCTCATGTGCCATTTCGGGATGGATACACTCTCGCTGGCGCGGATGGGTGCGACCGTAACAGGTATTGACTTTTCAGGCGCGGCAATAGCGAAGGCACGGAACCTTGCTGCCGATACAGACTGCAACGCCCGCTTTATTCAAAGCGATGTATATGACGCGGTGAAACATGTGGGCGGCCAGGCCGATATTGTATTCACCTCCTATGGGGTGCTGGGCTGGCTGCCCGATATGGATCGCTGGGCGCAGGTGGTGGCCGATTGCCTTAAGCCCGGCGGCAAACTGGTGCTGGCGGAGTTTCATCCGGTAATCTGGATGTTTGATAATCAGTTCCAGTCTGTTTCATACAGCTACTTCAAGCGACATGCTATTGAAGAAACAGAGGAAGGCACATACACAGACAGCGGCGCCTCCATCGCCTTGCCTTCCGTCAACTGGAACCACTCCATCGGCGAAGTGTTTTGCGCCCTTGCCTCTGCCGGGATGCGCATCAGCTTTCTTCAGGAATACGATTTCAGCCCGTATCCCTGCTTCGCAAATTCCGTTTCGGTAGATAAGGGCCGGTGGGGCATCGCCGGCAAAGAAGGAAAGCTGCCTATGGTATATGCCCTGATTGCCGAGAAGGAGGTGTGAGCGTCTGATGCCGGGCCTGCCGGTCGTGGCACTTCTTTATGTACCGTTTTGTTGCCCCTACATACCAGCCATGCAGCGCTTCGCACACCTCATCACTACGCTTTCCAACACTACCAAGACCAACGACAAGCGTGACCTCTTGCTGGAATACTTCCGTGCTGCCGAAGATGATGATAAGCTCTGGCTCATTGCGCTCTTCACCGGCAGGCGCCCAAAGCGTTTGGTCAACAGCACACTCATGAAGCTGTGGTGCAGCGAAGAGACAGGCATTCCGCAATGGCTCTTTGATGAGAGCTACCATACCGTCGGCGACCTCAGCGAAGCTATTGCACTCCTCTTGCAGGGAAGATGTGGCACCGGGGCGGCCAGAACCTCCGATCCGTCCCTGACCGGCATGATGGCAGAACTGCAGACTTTGCAAAGCGCCACAGAGGCAGAAAAACGGGCTTTCATCACACAGGAATGGCGCGAGCTGTCGCAGGAATCATGCATGGTTTTCAATAAGCTCATCATGGGCGGCTTTCGCATCGGTGTCAGCGAGGCGCTGGTTGTGCAGGCCCTTGCAGCTTTCCTGCAAAAAGATCCGCAGGCGGTTGCACACGTCATTGCCGGCAGCTGGAATCCCCACAATATCACATTTGCAGAGTTGATAGATGCAGATGCGCAGAGCACTGATTTGTCAAAGCCATATCCGTTCTATCTGGCTTATTCTCTGGAAAGCGGACTGCAAAGCCTGGGGGATCCTGCCGAATGGCAGGTAGAATGGAAGTGGGATGGGATTCGCGGACAGCTCATCGGTCGCGGAGGAAATGTTTATCTCTGGAGTCGCGGAGAAGAGTTGATTACAGATAAGTTTCCTGAAATACAGGCATTGCAAGCATTATTGCCGGACGGTATAGCGCTGGACGGGGAAATCCTTGCCTATCGCGATGGCTTACCCATCTCATTTCAATACCTGCAAACCCGCATCAGCCGCAAGAACGTCTCCAAAAAACAACTACAGGAAGCCCCGACCGTATTCATGGCATACGACATCCTTGAGTGGCAGGGACAAGACCTGCGCTCCATGCCGCAGCACGAACGCCGCGCGCTTTTGGAACGCGTGGTCGCAGAACTGCACAGTCCGCATCTGGTGCTATCGCAACTCGTCTCCTTTAGTAGTTGGGACGATCTTCAGCACCAAATGACCGAAGCCCGTGAGCGCGCAACAGAAGGCTTCATGATAAAGCGGAAAGCAGCCCATTATCAGGCGGGCCGTCGCCGCGGCGACTGGTGGAAGCTCAAGGTAGATCCACTGAGCGTGGACGCCGTGATGATCTACGCGCAAAAAGGCAGCGGCAAACGCAGCGGCCTCTACACCGACTACACATTTGCCGTGAAAGATGGCGATAGCCTCGTGCCTTTTGCAAAAGCGTATTCCGGCCTTACCGATAAAGAGATTGCCCAACTGGACCGCTGGATTAAGCTCAACAGCAAAGACGCCTTCGGCCCGGTGCGCACTGTAACCGCAAAGCAGGTTTTTGAAATAGGCTTTGAAGGAATCTCAGCTTCCAGCCGGCATAAGAGCGGGGTAGCGGTACGCTTTCCAAGAATATTGAAATGGCGGACGGACAAGACCGCCGACGAAGTGGATACTATTGAGACCCTCCGCGAGCTGCTGGGCAAGTACGGAAAAATGGGCTGAGCAGGATGGTACGGTTGTTTACGCGCTGAATCCGGATTCCGCATTCCGAATTCCGAAAATAGCCATGGCCCGTTTTACAGATAAAGTAATCATAGTTACCGGTGGCGGCTCAGGCATTGGCCGCGCCGCCTGCATCCGCTTCGCCCGGGAAGGCGGCCAGGTCATCATCGCCGACCGCGACCCTCTTGGCGGCGCCGAAACTGCTAAGCTCATTACAGATGCCGGCGGCAAAGCGGAGTTTGTAACGGTAGATGTATCCAACGCCGAACAGATCAAAGCCTGTGTTGACCATGTGGCAAGCACCTATGGCAAGGTGGATGTGATGGTAAACAACGCCGCCATGATGACCTTCACACCCATCGTTGACCTTGACATAGCAGATTGGGACCGCGTACAGGCGGTGAACATGCGTTCGGTTTTCCTCTTCTGCAAATATTGCCTGCCGCACATGAAAGGCGGCTCCATCGTCAATATATCTTCCGTGCATGCGCATCAGACCACCCCAAACGTAATTCCCTATGCTGCCAGCAAGGGTGCCATGGAGGCCTTCACCAGAGGGCTGTCGCGGGAGATAGACGCCTCGCAGGCGCGCATAAACGCCATTGCCCCCGGCGCGGTAAACACGCCCATGCTCTGGAGCAATCCCAACGTAAAAAGCGGCAAGGAGAAAATTGAAGGCGCTGTAGGTGAGCCGGAAGATCTGGCCGCCGCCATCTGCTTTT
The DNA here is from genome assembly GCA_965246765.1 of Chitinophagaceae bacterium. Classification (GTDB taxonomy): domain Bacteria; phylum Bacteroidota; class Bacteroidia; order Chitinophagales; family Chitinophagaceae; genus UBA1952. Next base: position 28,016 of record CBDFFJ010000009.1, on the reverse strand, counting down.
TGGCAGCCGACGAGGCAAAATATATAAATGGCGCGACACTGCCCGTGGACGGCGGCCGGCTGGCCATTCTTTAATGACTGCGCAACACACCAATCTCTCACTCCTTCAGGCCACCTTTCTGCAAGCGCTCCGGGTGACCGGTTGCACCTGTGTGCATGGTGAGCCCTGCCCAAGGGGCTAAACCAGCCCCTACCATACAACAACCCTTATGAACAAATTCATGTTTGCCACCGGCATTGAGAATAGCTACCCGACCATCATGTGGCAGGGCAAGAAGATCCGTGTGGATGAAATGGAGAAGGCCGATCACTACCGCCGCTACAAAGAAGACTTCGGCCTCGTAAAGGAAATGGGCATTGAGTTCCTGCGCTACGGTCCGCCTTATTACAAAACGCACCTTGGCCCCGGACAATACGACTGGAGCTTTACAGACGACGCCATGGCGGAGCTAAAGGCCCTCGGCATCACACCCATTATAGACCTTTGCCACTTCGGGGTGCCCGACTGGATTGAATCCTTTCAGAATGAAGACTGGCCGCCGCTTTTTGCGGAATATGCCAAAGCATTCGCGGAGCGCTACAAATGGGTGCAGTTCTACACGCCGGTCAATGAGATTTATATCGCCGCCACATTCTCCGGCGCGCTCGGCTGGTGGAATGAATGCAAAACTTCCGATCGCGATTTCGTCACCGCGCTGAAAGTGCTCTGCAAGGCCAATGTGCTGGCTATGCAGGCCATTCTCTCAGTGATGCCGGAAGATGTGACATTCATCCAGAGCGAGAGCACCGAATATTTCCATCCCGGAAGCCCGGGCGCCAGGCCGCTCTGCGATTTCATGAATCAAAAACGCTTTCTCTCCCTTGACCTCTCATACGGGCATCCGGTGGATGTGAAAATGTACCGCTACCTCCTTGCCAACGGCATGACTGACAAGGAATACGACTGGTTTGAGAAGAATTACATTAAGGCGAAGTGCATCATGGGCAACGACTATTACATCACCAATGAGCACCTCGTGCACGAGGACGGCAGGATAGAGGCAAGCGGCGAGGTTTTCGGCTACTACATCATCACGCAGCAGTACTACGACCGCTACCGCCTGCCGGTAATGCATACCGAAACCAATATCAATGAGCCAGGCGCTGTGCGCTGGCTCTGGAAGGAATGGGCAAACATCTACCGCTTCAAGCAAGACCTCTTCCCCATTGTTGGCTTTACGTGGTACAGCCTCACAGACCAGGTGGACTGGGACACCGCACTGCGTGAGAACAACGGCACCGTGAATCCGCTCGGGCTGTACGATATGGATCGCAAGATTCGCCCGGTAGGAACGGCTTACAAAAAGCTAATCTCGGATTGGAAGGATGTGCTGGCAGATGAGGCTTATGGGTTGCACTTCAGGTATTAGGCATTGCCATGCGCTCTTATAGCCGTGCGACGCTTATTAATGTTTGCAATAAGTGAATAGATTTATTGGAGATCCATCCAATGAATAAGCTCCTCTTTCTCTGCCTGGCCGTTTGGGCCGTGTGTTCCCAATCAAACGCCCAAAGCATACAGCCCGGCCTTGACCCGACTTTCGGCAAAAAGGGAATTGTAATTGATACGCATGAAAACTTTTTTCAGGCCTGCGATCTGGCCTTGCAGCCGGACGGAAAGATCATCGTAGCTGGTGCTGATTACATAGCACGATACTTATCCGATGGTATGCCCGACAGTTCTTTCGGTCACATTGGTCTTGTTCCGGTAACTACACTCACAGATAGCTTGGGTGGGTACGGTGCCAGCGTATTGCTCCAGGCTGATGGTAAAATTGTAATGTCGGGGCATACATCAGTCGGTGCTTACGTGTTGCGGCTTAAGCAAAGTGGTTCGCTTGACTCAAGCTTTGGCATTAATGGCAAAACGCACTTTTGTTGCGGTGCAGAACACAGCGCATTACAAGCGGATGGGAAAATCCTTGTTGCCGGCAGTATGGACGACAGCTATTTTGTTATTCATCGCTTCACAGCAAGCGGCAAGGTGGACAGCAGCTTTGCGGGTAGCGGCTTTGTGAAACGCAATACAGGTAGTTATAAATGTGATGTTGAAGGTATTGGGGTATTATCAGATGGTCGTATTGCTACGGGAGGTAGAAGCGCAAACTCCACGGTTATATGTTTACGCTATATGCCTGACGGCGGGCAGGATTCAAGCTTAGCAGGTACGGGTATTACCGCACCTACGGGAGCTATATATTGCCGAGACTTCAAGGTGTCGCCCGATGGGAAAATGCTTTTCGCAAAGGGTGGTTTTAATAGAGTTGAGGATGCCGAAATAGGTAAGCTTAAGATTGACGGCACCTTTGACAGCACATTTGGTCAAAATGGTATCCTGAAAGTACTTGGTTTAGCAGTTGAATATTTATTACAGATGTCTGATGGCCGCATATTGTGCGGCGGAAATGACGATACTGACTTTGTGATTACCAGACTAAAAAAAGATGGGATTTCAGTTGATTCCGGCTTTGGGAAAAAGGGTTTTATCAACACAGATGTTGCTGGCTGGTACTATGAGCGGGCTATTGTTCTGGCTTTGCAGCCAGACGGCAAAATAATCGCGGCAGGGGTAAGTCAGGAAAATCATCCCGGGATTTTTGATCCTGTAAGGGCAAGTATGGTGCGCTATAATGCGGATGCCTACGTCCGTGTACCACACGTAAGCGGTGCTGTCATCGGTCAGCTTCGCCTTTTTCCCAATCCCGCGCACACGACGCTCCATGTGGTGGGGCCTTCGTCAGGCAAAGGCGTGACACAACTTTTTGCAACAGATGGCAGGCTAATGATGGAGGCAGAATACACGAACGGGCAATCGTCATTTAATATTTCGGCGCTGCCTGGAGGGAGTTACATGGTGAATTTGAAAACGGTGGAGCGGGACCTTTCAGGACTTTTCTTAAAGGAATAATAACTGGCTATTCTTTCTCTCACTTCACCCTTTATCAAACTCCCTTGCCGCGGTTCTTGTCCTCACGAACCATTCCCCTGCACGGCGGCAGCCGCTTGGGGACACGCGCCGGGGCGGGGGCTCGTCTGGGCTACAGGAAATGTGGTCTGGGCCTCAGGAGATGCCGTCTGGTCGGGAGGAGAAGGGGTCTGGGTTTTCCAGGCGCTATTTGTGCTAAGCCATCCCCGTTCTATCAATAAACCTCAGCGCCTTAAGGCCTAATGCGCCCCCGCCATCGCCTCCTTATCCACCTTCGCCCCCTTCTTCTGCTTCACCAGCAGCATCACGGGCACAAAGAGCACAAACAGGATACCGAGGTACAGGAATATATCCATGTAAGACAGCACCGCCGCCTGCTTGCCCACAGAGAAGTCAAGCATCTTATAAGCGCTGGCCTGCGCCACATTAGGCGCCATGCCCTTGGCCATAAAGCCGGCCTGCATCGCGTTCAGCTTGCTCACAAAGGCCGGGTTGTCCGCCGAAAGGTGCGGGATCAGCGATGCGCGGTGTACCGTATTCTGCCGGGCAATCATCGTCGTAATAAGGGCAATGCCGAATGAGCCGCCAAGCTGGCGCATCATTCCCGTAAAGGCGGCCCCTTGCCCGATCTGCTGCCCCTTCAGCGAAGACAGCGAGAGCGCCGTAATGGGTATGAACAGGATGCCCATGCCCACGCCCCGCACAATCAGCATCCAAAAGAAATCCCCCTTCCCGGTGTCCGGCGTCAGGATGAAATAGCCCCACATTGAGAAGACCGCAAACAGCAGCATTCCCCCCGCTACCAGTAGTTGGGGCGGCACCCCGCGCGTGAGCAGCTGACCCACCATGGGCATCATAAAGGCTGTGGTAATAGCCGCCGGTATCATCAGCTCGCCCGCCTGCAGGGGCGTCCAGCCAAGAATGCTCTGCGTGTAAAGCGGGATGATAAACGTGGAGCCATAAAGCCCGAAGCCCAGGATAAAGGATAGGGCCGTGCCGATGCGCAGGTTACCGTTTTTAAGTACCCGCAGCTCCACCACCGGGTGCTCGGCCACCAGCTCGCGCCAGATGAAACAAATAAAGCCCAGCACCGAAGCCACTGTAAGCAAGAGAATGGTGCTTGATTCAAACCAGTCGTCCTCATGCCCGCGCTCCAGCACATATTGCAGCGAGCCCACAAAAATGGTAAGCAGCAAAATGCCGAGATAGTCAATATCCGAAGCCGACTTTTTGCCGCCGCCGTATTTAGGCGAGCGCACAAACTGAAACACCAGGATGGCGGCGATGATGCCGATGGGAATGTTGATGTAGAAGATGTAAGGCCAGGAATAGTTGGTCGTGATCCAGCCGCCCAGCGGCGGGCCCAGCGTAGGGCCAATGATGACGCCAAGACCGTAGAATGCCTGCGCCATGCCGCGCTTCTCCGGCGGATAGCTTTCTGTGATAATCGTCTGCGAGGTCACCAGCAGCGCGCCGCCGCCAAGCCCCTGCAGAAAGCGGAACGCGACCAGTTCCCAGATGCCGGTCGCCTGTCCGCACAGAAAGGAGCAGACTGTGAACAGGATAACCGAGAAGCCGAAGTAATTGCGCCGGCCAAACTGCTGAGACAGCCAGCTCGTCATCGGCACGATGATCACGTTGCCGATGGCATACGCGGTAATCACCCAGCCCACTTCGTTTAGCGTAGCGCCGAGGTTACCCTTCATGTCGTTCAGCGCAACGTTCACGATCGTGGTATCCACAATCTCAAGCAGCGCGCAGAAGATGGCCGTGAGGGTGATAATCACCCGCCGCGGTCCGTATTCTACTAAAGATTCCTGTTGCATTTTGTTTCGTTATATCGTTGAGGCCTTGAATCGTTGCGACGATGAGTCATTGAGCATTGTCCGTTCGCCATAGCAACTCAACGTCTCAACGACTCAACTTAAATATGCACGTCCACATCCACATTCATCCCGGCACGAAGGCCTTTCACGGCCGCATCGTTCTTGTCGGCGAATTCAATACGCACCGGCAGGCGCTGCACCACTTTTACGAAGTTGCCGCTGGCATTATCCGGAGGCAGGAGCGAAAATCGCGCGCCCGTGGCAGGAGAGAAAGAAGCAAGGCGCGCTTTAAAATCTTGGCCGGGAAAGGCGTCAGCATGCACCGTTACTTCCTGTCCTTCCCGCATTCTGTTGATCTGGGTTTCCTTGAAGTTGGCTACCACCCAAAACTCGTTTACCACTACTGCAAAAAGCGTTTGGCCGGGAGATACATACTGGCCTGCCTGCACGTTCACTTTGGAAATAAATCCGTCTGCCGCTGCTGTAAGCACGGTGTAAGAAAGGTTGAGCTTAGCATTATCCACATCGGCCTGCCGCTGGCGGATAGTCGCCTCAGCCACACTCACACCCTGCGCGGTTGCATTGCTTTGAGACGCCGCGGCTGTCGTCTGCTCGGATGCAGCGTTGCGCTGCTGCTCTAGTACGGCCAGCTGGCGCTCTGCAGTCTGCTTTGCGGCTTCCGCCTGCTCAAACTGCTGCTGTGTGATGCTGTGGTCTTTTATAAGATTCGCGTAGCGGTTGTAATCCTGTGTAGCCCGGCGCACGCTGATTTTTGCCGCTTCTATCTGCGCGCTCACGGTACCCACGTTGGCCCGGGTGGTAGAAATATTGGCCTGAGAAGCCGAAGTAGTAGCACGGGCCACATTCAGATTGCTCTGCGCGCCGGCAAGGGCCGCTTCAGCCTGCTCTACCTTAATCACCAAATCGCGGTTGTCAAGAACGAGCAGTGTATCTCCGCGCTTCACAGCCTGGTTGTCTGTTACGCGCACCTGAGCAATATAACCGGATACGCGGGGAATAACCGGATTGATACTCGCTTCTATCTGCGCATCGTCGGTTTCCTCGTGGTGCTGCGCATGGTTGTATTTGGCGATGCCAAAGGCGCTACCGCCGATAAGCAGCACAGCAAGGATAATGATGAAGCGCTTATTAATCTTCTTCTTTGGGGCAGCTGCCTCTGTAGTGCCGTCCGGACTGTTATAGGTCACTTTGGCATTGGTTGTTTGACTTTCCATGATGTCGTCTTAGTGAGTGGTGTTGTATAAAATAGTTGTTGGATTAGCGGGCGCTGATGCCTTCGGTTGCAAGCAGGCCGGCGGTCTGAAGGAGTTTCTGATAGCTTACCAGTGCGTCTGCCTTCGCAAAGGCATAATTGAGCCGCGCCTGCAGCTGCGCAACGTCCGCATCCAGCAGCTCGGTAGTTGTAGCGAGGCTGTTCGCGTTTTTATTGCGCACAATGCGGTAATTCTCTTCTGCCTGTGCAATCGCGTTGCTGTACACGTCAATCTTCTTTTTGCTGAGCAGATAAGCCTCAAAAGCCTGGGCGGTTTGCAGGCGTATGGCGTCTTCCAGCAGCGCCCTGTTTGCTTCTACTTCTGCGAGGCGCGTCCGGGCTTCAGCCACTTTGCTGCCATTTTTCCAGAGCGTAGAGGGTGCGTAGCGGAAACCAACACCGACATTTACCGCGTCTTTGATTGTGATGATATTTTCAATGTAAGCGCCGATGTAGCCGCCGGTAACGGCAAGCGAAGGGTAGTAGTCGCTCTTTGCAAAGCGTACGCCCGCCTCGGCAGCCTTTGCGCGATAGCCAAGGGATGCAGCATCCTTGCGGTTCTGCAGGGCAAGCGTTTCCCATTCGCCAAGCGTGCGCTCGCCGCCGTTGTCAGCGAAGCTGCTGTCAGGCTCAATCACCGTCTCTTCCGGCAGGCCCAGGAGGAGATTCATGTTTTCATTGGTGATGTGCAGGTTGTTTTCCGCGTCCAGCAGCGAAAGCTCAATGTTGGAGGCCTGAAGCTGTGCTTTGAGCAGGTCATTGCGCGCCAGCAGTCCGTTTTGCTCCAGGTTGCTCAGCTCATTAATGCGCTGACGGGAGCTCCGCAGGTTCTCCTGCACCAGCTTTACAGCTTCTGCCGCCTTATACAGGTTCGTATATGCGCCGACTGTGTTCTGAATCACCGCATCACGATCGCTTTCCACATCCAGCTTTGCGGCTTCTGCCAGGTACTTAGCGCTCTCTATGCCGCTCTGTTTTTTAAAGCCTGCAAAAAGCGGCAGCGACACGTTTGCGATGACGTAGGCTGCCTGGGTAGGGGTGCCTGGCGCCGTGCTTTGCTCAGTAGTGCCAGTTCCGCTGCCAGAGCCGCTGCTGCTCCCAAGCTTCAGCTTGAGCTCAATGTCCGGCGGCGCCAGGCGCAGGTATGACCCTGAGACCGTCACATCGGGCAGCTTGCGCTCTTTCGCTTCTTTGTAAGATGCCTGCGCGCCCTGCAGCTTTGCATCGCTCACGCGCAGCTGCTTGCTGGCCCTCAGGCTCAGGTCTATGGCTTCCTGTAAGGATACATGGCGGACGTTATCTCCGGATGATGAATTGATTGCGCTCCGGGCATTCAGTAGCGCAGCGTTCAATAGCAGAACGCCGGTTATCAATATGTTTTTACTTGCCTTCATAAGTCAGAATGCCTTTTAAAAGGCGTTTTAGGTGTTTTTTTAAGCCTGCCTTCAGTATCTCAAGCGCTGCATCCTCCCCGGAAATACCGTCGGGACGCGCAAGCTTGAAATAGGCAGAGCCGGTTGTGGCCTGGTACATGGTTCCTACGACAGACATCATCAGCATGGCAACGTCCACCTCTTTTGTAAAAACCTTCTTGCGCTGCCCCTCGGCAATAATCTTGCCCACAAGCTCCAGGTTCTTCATTTTGGTATCAAGAATCAGCGCCGACACGGGCGAATTTTCCGGACTTAGCTGACTGCGCAGCATTACCCGCTGGAAGTTCCGGTTTTGCATCATGCGGTCCACCATTGCATCCACCATCGCCTCAATCTTGGCCAGCGGATGCATGTCCTTGTCGTTCAGCAGGTGCTCCAGCACAAGCCGGCTTGCCGAAATCCTGTTATGAAAAACTGCATGCAGCAGCTTTTCTTTAGAGCCGAAATAGTAGGAGATCATGGCCACATTCACGGCCGCCTCGCTGGCAATATCCCGCACCGAAGTGCCGTCAAAGCCACGCTCGGCAAAGAGGCGCTCGGCCACTTCCAATATCTGCAATTGCTTGCCGCTGTATGCGGCCTCACTGTTCTGTTGCTCCATTTCCACGGCGCAAAACTAAACATTCGTTTGAACTAAACAAACGTTTAATTGAAAATTAACGCGGGAGGTGCTGCAGACTCAGCTGATCTTGCTCCAGTAGGTATGTTGGCCCGTGCCCGATAGCAATACGTGAAGTCCGGCATGTTGCGGCTGCGAAAGCTGCGGATCTGCCTGCAGCAGCATCTGGACTGCCTGCCGCGTCTGTTCCATCAACGCCGCGTCGGTTACGATGTCGGCAAGCTTGAACTTCAGTGCGCCGCTCTGGCGGGTGCCGTAAATATCGCCGGGGCCGCGCAGGCGCATGTCTTCCTCTGCAATGGTAAATCCATTGGTCGTGGCTACCATGATGCTCATGCGCTGCCGGCTTTCGTCACTCATCTTGCTACCGGTGAGCATAATGCAATAAGACTGCTCTGCGCCCCGGCCAACGCGCCCGCGCAACTGGTGTAATTGAGACAGCCCGAAGCGTTCGGCACTTTCTATAAGCATTACGCTTGCATTAGGCACATTTACGCCGACCTCTATCACGGTGGTAGCCACAAGAACGTTGGCCTCGCCGCTTACAAAGCGCTCCATATTCCGCTGACGCTCGCCGGCTTCCTGCCGCCCGTGCACCATGGCAATCCTGTATTTATGGTCCGGGAAGAAAGCCCTCACCTGCTCATACCCCGCCATCAGACTTTCATAGTCAAGCTTCTCGCTTTCCTCAATGAGCGGATATACGATGTAGGCCTGGCGCCCCTTATCCACTTCGCTGCGCACAAAATCCATCACGCGTGCGCGATGCATTTCCGGACGGTGAACTGTCTTTATTTCCTGTCGTCCCGGCGGTAGCTCATCAATGATGGAGACTTCCAGATCGCCGTAAAGCGTCATAGCCAGAGTTCTCGGTATAGGGGTGGCCGTCATCACCAGAACATGTGGCGGGATGCTGCTTTTTTTCCATAGGCGCGAGCGCTGGCCTACGCCGAAGCGGTGCTGCTCGTCAATCACGGCAATGCCGAGCTGTTTGTATTGCACCGTTTCTTCAATAAGCGCGTGCGTGCCTACAGACACCGGTATGCTGCCATTGGCCAGCCCGGCCAGAACCTGCTTCCGCTCTTTGCCCTTTACGGTGCCAGTCAGCAGGGCAACAGGAATGTTCATTGGCTCCAGCAAGGCCTTGATTCCGGCATAATGCTGCTGTGCGAGTATTTCGGTAGGGGCCATGATGCAGGCCTGAAAGCCGTTGCCCATAGCAAGGAGCGCCGTCATCACCGCCACTATCGTCTTCCCACTGCCGACATCGCCCTGCAGGAGCCGGTTCATTTGCTTGCCCGTCGCTGTGTCCTGGCGAATTTCCTTTAGCACCCGCTTTTGGGCACCGGTAAGCTGAAACGGCAAATGGTGGGTATAAAAATCATTGAAGTATGCGCCAACGCTCGGGAAGAGAAAGCCCTGCTGCACCTGATGCTGCTGCCGCGCGCGCCCGACAATCAGCTGCGAAGCAAAAAGCTCTTCCCACTTGATGCGGTGGATGGCTGCCTGCAGGTGCTCCTCGCTGCGCGGAAAATGTATGGCCGACATCGCCTCGCTTCGCGGCATAAGCCGGTATTCGTGCACCAGGGCCTGCGGCAACAGATCCGGAATATCCTGAGGGCTGATTTGTTGAAAGAGGGCCTGTGTCAGCTTTCCGAATGAGCGGTTGGTAATGCCGCGCTGCACCAGCTTTTGCGTGGTGCTGTACATGGGCTGCATGCCGCCGGCTGCGGTTTCCGTAGTCTGAGGCTCTACCTCCGGGTGGGAGACGGTGGGCTGGTTATTAAAAAAGCTGAGCTTGCCAAATACGACATAGCGGTTGCCTTCGCGCAGCATCTTTTTTACCCACTGCCGGCCGCCAAACCACACCAGCTCCATGCGCCCTGTATCATCGTAAAGGGTAGCCATCAGCCGGCGCTTTGCTCCGTCTCCTTCCTCGCCAATGTTCACGATGTTTCCCGCAAGCTGCACCCATTCCATATCATTGGTCAGGCTGCTGATAGGGGTAATGCGGGTGCGGTCAAAGTAGCGGTACGGATAGTATTCCAGCAGCTCGCCGAGCGTGCTGATGTTCAGCTCGCTCTTCAGGAAGATGGCACGGCCGGGCCCCACGCCTTTGAGCGCTTCTATCGGCTGGTCAAGCTTGGAGGGAATGGGTTGGATGGCAACAGGGGTTTGTCACTCAAAAATGCGCACAATATGGCAATCGGGCTCCTGCTTCCTGAATGTTGGCTTACTGCTCCTTTTCCACAGCAAGCACCGTTCGTAGTCTTAAAGCCTGCGCGGCTTTCATAACGGCTACAATGCTTTCGGCATCCGCCTTCTTATGGGCATTGATAACGATGGTTGGCGTGTCAGCGGCCGTTTTCCTTAAAGAAGCGCTTATTTCAGCACGCAGCGAGTCCTGTAATACCGGATGTGTGCCTACAAAATAGTTCTGAGACGAGTCAATAGACACCACAATAGTCTGCTTGGCCTTGGTGTCGCTTTTTGCTTTGGGAATGGCGAGCTTTATCACATTGGGATTGGCCAGGGTGGCAATAATCAGGAAAAAGAACAGCAGAATGAACAGAATGTCATTCAGGGCGCCTGTATGCGGTTCGTCGCCCGAGCCGCCGTCTCTCAGATGCTTTCGTAGCTGCATTACTTGGCTGGTTCTTGCAGGATGTCTAAAAACTCGGTCGTCGTAGCTTCCATTCTGTTCACCGAGCGGTTAATCTGCGCATTCAGGTATTTGTAGCCTATATAGGACAGCAGCCCGATGATCAAACCCACTGCCGAGGTCACCATCTTCGTGTATATCCCGCCGGCAAAGGAGTTCAGCTCAAAGCCCTTATGCTGGATGTCAAAAAACAAAATCATCATCCCGAAGATGGTACCGAGGAAGCCAAACATCGGCGCGATGCTCGCTATAGTGCTCAGGATAGAAAGATTCTTTTCCAGGTCGTAGATCTGCAGCTTGCCGGTCGCTTCCATGCTACGCTCAATCTGGTCTATCGGTTTTCCGATACGCGAAATACCTTTTTCAATCATTCGCGCTTCCGGCGTTGCTGTATTTCGGCAAATGGCCTTCGCACCCTGCAGATTCCCGTCGGTTACCTGCTCGCGTACCTGCTGGATGAAGCGGGTGTCGTCGGGCGCCGCTTTGCGTATAGCCAGGAAACGCTCCACAAATACGTAAACCATAGCGAGCGAGCACAGAAGCAGCGGGATCATGAGTACGCCGCCTTCGCGCAGCAGCTTGAAGAGCGAGATCTTTTCTTCCGGAGCGGTGGCTGCGGCGGCCTGCAGCGCGGTGTCTGCCTGCAGGAGCAGGGTTGTGAAAGACATAATTACTTAGCTGTGTATGAGGTTTACAAATGTAGTGGTTCGGGCTGTCTGCCTTTCGCAAGCTAATGCCTAACGGCCAGGGATCCGTTTTATTGGACTGACCCCGGGCGAAGGCGGCTACAGAATCCCGGCCCACTTAAAAAAGAAAAACCGGAGCTGGGCCCCGGTTTCTCAGATTGGGCCGGAAGGCTTATTGCATGCCAACCAGCGTGATATCAAAAGTCAGGTCTTCACCCGCCAGTGGATGGTTTGCGTCAAGCACCACATGGTCGTCCGCCACCTCGGCAACGATGACCGGAAACACATGGCCCTGGTCGTCGCTCATCTGGAGCTCCTGACCCACTTCCGGCTGTATGTCGTCCGGAAACTCTGTGCGCGGGATGGTTACCAGCGCTTCATTAGTGCGCTGGCCGTAAGCGTCATCAACGGGTATATTCACCGTCTTCTGATCACCGACGTTCATGTCGCGGACAGCCTTGTCAAAGCCATTGATAACCTGGCCGCTGCCAACAACAAACTCCAGCGGCTGGCGGCCTTCAGAGGAATCAAAAATTTCGCCGCTTTTCAGCGTGCCTTTGTAGTGCACCTGCACGGTGCTGCCAGATTCTACTGCCATGATGGATTGGGATGAAAAATTTTAGTAAATGACGAAGTGAAGGTAAGGGCTTGCCCAAAAAGGAGCGGTTTATCTTTAGCGCCGCATGATGAACCGGATTTTAATATTGTTGTCCGTATTGCTGCTGACGGCGCCGCGAGCCGGGGCTCAAAAAATCATTCCCGGCGCGGAATGCACCAGCGAATACCTGCCCCTGCTCAGCGGAAAGCGCGTGGCGCTGCTGATCAATCAGACCTCGCAGATTGGCGGGCGGCTGCTGGCAGATTCCCTGCAGAAACGTGGAGTGCGGCTCGTCAAAATCTTTGTTCCGGAGCACGGATTTCGCGGGGTGGGCGATGCGGGCGCGCACATCGCAAATGACAAGGATTCGGCTACGGGTCTGCCCATCATTTCACTGTACGGCAAAAGCAAAAAGCCGTCAGCACACCAACTGGAAGATGTAGATGTAGTTGTGTACGACATTCAGGACGTGGGCACGCGTTTCTACACATATATCTCCACGCTGCAATACATGATGGAAGCCTGCGCAGTGCAGGGCAAGTACCTGATTATCCTGGACCGTCCGGACCCTAATGGCCATTTTGTGGACGGGCCGGTGCTGGACACAGCGCTTCGCTCCTTTGTTGGTATGCAGCCTGTACCGATTGTATATGGAATGACGCCCGGCGAATATGCGAAGATGCTGGTTGGGCAGCGCTGGTTTAACGGCGCCGCGCAGCTCCGGATGCAGGTTATCCGTTGTAAGGGATACGACCACAAGACGCGTTACGCCCTGCCGGTTGCGCCCTCGCCCAATCTGAAGACTATTGACGCAGTTGCCCTTTACCCAACACTGTGCCTTTTTGAGGGAACAACGATCTCCGTTGGCCGGGGTACCGACAAGCCGTTTCAACAATGGGGGCATCCGGCCCTGGAAGGAAAATTCTTTGATTCATTCCGCCCGGCATCTACCGTAGGGGCTACAAAACCTCCCTTTGAAGGACAAACCTGCTATGGCAGAGTTGCGACAGGCGAAGACGTGCGGACTGCCGGCGGCGGTATCCGGATTGAGTGGATTATGCAGATGTGCACGGCCATGTCCCGTACACCGGAAGATTTCTGGCTGAAGAATGGCTTCTTTGAAAAACTGTATGGCCGCTCTGATTTTCGTGAGCAGATAGCCAGCGAGTTTACGCCTGAACAGGTGAGGGGTTCCTGGCAGCCTGGCCTCAACACCTTTAAGAAAATTCGCAAGAAGTACCTGCTTTATCCTGACTTTGAATAGCGGATGTTCATAGCCATCTATAATTTCCTGGAGCGGCGCACCTTTCTGGCGCGCAGTCTGTTTGTCCTGACCCTGTTACTGTCTGGCCTGCTGGCAAGCCGGGTAAAGTTTAGCGAGGACATCAGCAGCATGCTGCCGGAAAACAAAGACCTGCGGGCGATGAATGACATCATCTCGCATACGCAGGCCGGCGAGAAGATTATTTTCCTCGCCTCGGCTAAGAACCCGGCACTAACCGATCGCGACAGCCTGATTGCATTTGCAAATGCCTACAATGAGGGCCTGCATCAGCGTTGCGGCGCATGGATAGATACGGTGAATCTGCAGGTAGGCGGAGGCATGGAAGAAAACCTTATTGGCATCTTTACCCGCCATCTCCCGCTCTTTCTCAGCGACGCAGATTACCGCTCATTAGATACGCTCACGCAGCCGGAGCATATCCGCGCGGCGCTGGCTGCCAACAAGAAAGTACTCCTGTCGCCGGCCAGCGTGGTTTATAAAAGCATGGTGTCGGCTGATCCGCTTGGCCTTTCCCGCAACCTTTGGAAGAAGCTGAGCGACTTGCAATACGACCCCGGCTATGAGCTGTACGACGGCTATATATTTTCAGCCAACGGCAGCAGGCTTAGCTTTTTCCTGACGCCCAGGTATGCAGCGGCGCAGACCGGGGTCAACAGCAGATTCTTTTCGCGACTCAATGAGTACACCGATTCGTTCAGCGCCATACATCCGGGCGTACATATAACTTATTTCGGCGGCCCTGCAGTGGCTGCCGGCAATGCGGCGCAGATGCGCAGGGATACCGTCGTTACTCTGTCAGTTACCATCGTGCTATTGCTTGCGCTCACGTTCTATTATTTTAAAAGAAAGCGCACGCCGCTGCTGCTGCTGCTGCCGGTTTTGTACGGCGCCACGCTTGGGCTTGCTGTGGTATATCTTGTACAGGGCGGCATATCGGTTATTGCGCTGGGCGCAGGGGCCATCGTAATGGGAATCGCGATAGACTATTCTGTTCATTTCCTGTCTCATGCGCGGACTGCGCCGGATATGCGGCAGACCATCCGCGAGCTGCAGGCGCCGCTCACCATTGGCTCCTTCACAACCATAGCCGCCTTTCTATCGCTGCGCTTCGTACATCTGCCAGTGCTGCGCGACCTGGGCCTGTTTGCCGCAGTGTCGCTAGTTGGCGCCGCGCTATGCACGCTTATTTTTTTACCCCATTTTCCGCTGGGAAAAAAACCGGATCAGGAACTTAAGCCGACGGTTTTTGATAAGCTCGCCCGGTATGAGCTTGCTAAGAGCCGCCCGCTGCTTTGGGCCATACTTCTGCTCACGCCCGTTATGGCCTGGTACTCGTTCCGGGTGCGGTTTGATAATGATCTGATGCACCTCAACTACCTGTCGCCGCGCATGCAGGCTGCGCAGGAGGAAGTAAGCAAAGCATCTGCCTATGCGCTGTCGTCCGTTTTTGTAATAGCAAACGGCGCAAGCAATGAGGCAGCCTTGCGGGCGCTGGAAAAACTGACGCCTGAGATAGATGCTCTTCAAGGCGCAGGTCTGATTCGTGCCGCCTCCAATCCGGCCATGCTTTTGCGCTCCGTTGCTGATCAACAGCTACGGGCAGGCAAATGGCAGGCTTACTGGAGCCCCGAAAAACGCCTGAGGGTGATGGAGGACATCGGGCGCGCTGCAGCAGCCGAAGGGTTCTCACCGGACGCATTTGCGGACTTTGCGGTAAGCATAGAACAATCTCCAACCCTACTTGATGGCTCCGAAACCGCTCAGCTCAAAAGCCTGTTTCCCGGCGGTTTTACCGATGGCAAGGGCGGGAAATTTCATGCAATCGCTGCGCTGAAGGTTCCACCAAAGCATCGCGACGCGGTCTTGCGGGCATTTGCAGCGCGCAAAGAGGTCACGGTCACGGACAGGCAGCAGGGCGCATCCCGGCTTACACGTTTGCTGAACGACGACTTTCAGTCGGTCGCGCTTTATTCTTCGCTGATCGTGTTTTTTGCGCTGCTGATTGCATACGGGCGCATTGAGTTGGCAGTGATTTCATTTTTGCCAATGGCCATTTCCTGGATATGGATTCTCGGGTTGATGGCCATGCTCGGCATTAAGTTCAACATTGTAAACATCATTATCTCCACCCTCATTTTCGGGCTTGGAGATGACTACAGCATCTTTACGCTTGATGGTCTTACAGATCGTTTCAGATACAGGCGCGATCATACTGTTGGTGTACGCGCGGCCGTTTATGTGTCTGTTGCTACGGTGCTTATCGGCCTGGGCGCATTATTGCTGGCGCAGCACCCGGCGCTGCGCAGCATTGCCGCAATTTCTGTTACCGGTATGCTTTGTGTGCTTGTCGTCTCTCAAACACTTCAGCCGGCTTTGTTCAACGCCCTTATTCAGCGCCGTGCCGACAGGGGACTGCTTCCGTTTACCGCATGGAGCCTTGCAAAAAGCAGTTTCGCATTTCTCTACTTCGTTATTGGCTCCTTGGTTGTTTCGCTCTGCGGGATTGTGCTGACCAGGCTTTGGCCTTTTGGCCGGGAACGTGGTAAGCTTCTGTTTCATCATGTGATCCGCGGCGCCAACTGGAGCCTGCTTCACATCATGGGCAATGTCCGGAAGCGAACGTACCACCGCAGCCTGGCCGACTTCTCAAAGCCTGCCGTCTATATCGCCAACCATTCTTCCTTTCTGGACATCCTCCAGGTGACCGCCATGCATCCTAAGGTAGTCTTGCTGACGAATAAGTGGGTTTATCGCTCGCCCGTATTCGGCGCCGCTGTAAGGATGGCCGATTATTATCCGGTTGCCGACGGGGTTGAAGCCAGCCTGGCACCCCTGCGGGATCTTGTGCAGCGCGGATACAGCATTATCGTGTTCCCGGAAGGAACAAGGTCGCAGACAGATGCCATTGGCCGTTTTCATAAAGGAGCGTTTTACATAGCGGAAGCGTTAAAGCTGGACGTTGTTCCGTTGCTGCTGCATGGCGCGCACTATACGATGCAGAAAGGCGATTGGCTCCTGAAAGACGGACAGCTAAATCTCTTTTTCAATAGCCGCATTCCGCCGGCGGACCTTTCCTTCGGAGCTACCTATAGCGAAAGGGCCAAGGGATTTGCTCACTGGTACCGCAAGGCGCTGCCGGCTGTGAAATCTGAGCAGGAGACGCCATCATACTTCCGCGAGCAGTTGCTGCGCTGCTATACGTACAAAGGGCCTGTACTGGAATGGTACTGCCGGATTAAAACCCGCATGGAGAGCAACTATGAGACCTTTCACAGGCTCTTGTCCGTAAACGGCTTCATCTATGATCTTGGATGTGGCTATGGCTTTGCCTCGCACATGCTTTGCTGGAGCGCTGCTGGCCGTACGACGATCGGCGTGGACTACGATGCGGACAAAACAGCCACTGCGCAGGCTGTCCACAAGAGAAGCCCGGCGCTGAACTTTGAAGCAGCGGACCTGCGCAGCTATTTGCTGAAGCCGGCTGACGGCATCCTGATTACAGACGTTCTGCACTATATGTTGCCAGGAGAGCAGGATGCGCTTCTGTCGCAATGTGTTGAAGCCTTGCGTCCCGGTGGCGTTCTCATTGTCCGGGATGGCGTGACCGAGCTGAAGGCGCGTCAGCGGCGTACCGCCCTGACCGAGCTTTTTTCTACCCGAATTCTGCGCTTCAACAAGACCGTCAACGATCTGTACTTCATTTCCCGACCTAAGATGGAAGCTTTCGCGAAGCGGCACAACCTCGGCTTTGAGATTATAGATGAAGCACGACACACGAGCAATCTCATTTTCGTATTCAGGAAAGCCTTGAGCTCCTAAAAGCCAGATGCCTGGCCCCGCTCGCGCCAGATACTGAGCGCCCAAAGGCATATTGCGAGGATTGTGAGCGCTAATGTCGGCACTGCGACGGCGCCCCATCCGCCATCGCGCAGGATAACAGCCTCTACGCCTTGCAGTGACCAGTGCAGGGGCGAAACCCGGGCCGCCTTTTGCAATAATGGCGGCAGCAGCTCTACCGGAACCCAGATGCCGCCCAGCGCCGAGAGTATCACTATGGAAATTGCGCCAAAGGGCAATGCCTGGGCGCTGCTGCGAAACAGAATACCCGTAAGGTTTCCGAAGGCAGTCGCGCAGAGGGCCGTAGCGACGATCACTGGTACAAGGGCCAACGGATGCGCGCCAAGTGTGAGTGCCGGCAGCCCGGTAAGCGGGAGCAGCCAGCGGCCAACTCCGCACATCACCACAAACTGCAGGCAGCAGACAGCCGCGTTAGATAAAATACGGCCCATGGCGACACCTGACGCTGCGCCCGGGATAAGCCGCACCCGGAGCGCGCTTCCGTCCTCCCGTTCCCGTATGACATGGCCTGAAAGTGGCACCACAATGAAAAACATTCCGAAAATGGCCCAGGCAGGCACATTGTGCTGTACGCTATTTACGTGCTCTGGCATTGCAGCCCCCGTCTCAAGTTGCTCCTCGCGGATGCCGGGGCCGGCTATCAGACTTTGAAAATCTCCGGCTGAGTCTGTATTGCCTGCAAGCCGGTTTATGCGCGATATCAGCAGCTTTGTTGATGCCGCGCTCAGGGCCTTATCGAGTGCTGAATGGATAGCGACCCTGAATGCGGGGCGCGATACGGGATCAAACAAAAGCAGCAGGACAATGGAATCGCGGGGAGGCCGCGTGGGAAGCGCCGTGGCCCCTGTCTGCGCTGTGATCTTATTAGCGACCGTATTGGCGGCATTAACTACCTCGGCCGTTGCGCCTTTCGGGATGATCAGTCCGATGCTGTATTGTCCGTTGCGCAGATTCCGGCGCAGCTCTGTTGCGCTCCGGGCTGCGGCCAGGGTGAATGCTTTACTCCTGCTCAGCGTTTCGCGAACAGTTGCTGACAATGCGCCATTATCTTCATCGGCTACAAGAATTTTTAGATGCAAATCCTGATAGTCGCGGAATGGCGCGTCCTGCACCAGCGCCATGATGAGAATCAGCGCAGCCGGCATCACCAGCAATACAAGCAGCCCCCCGACATCACGGAGCATCAGTAACCATTCCTTACGGATGGTGGCCGCTACAGTATTGCTTATGCGTGATTGGGATTGGATATGCTCAGATGTTGTCAGGGCTGCAAGATGCCGGATTTTAGCTTAGTCGCGCAGTATAGTCATAGCTCCTTCCGCATTCATACGCACGATGCGTGAGGGGCGTCGCTGTTCTGTATCGTCGCGGCGATGCCATGCAACGTAACCGGCTTCTTTAATAATCAAACCATCTATTCCGGCAAAGATTAGCGCGGGTTCACCTCCACTGATATTTGCAGATGTAGAGACAATAGGCTTGCCAAAGCGCTTGAGCAGTGCATTGCAAAACGGATCCTGGGGTATGCGCAAGGCGACGCTGCCGTCCTCAGCTATGACATTATCGGCCAGACCGAGCGCGCCATCCAGGATGACGGTGGTAGGGCGGTCAAAAGCTTCTATTATAGCAATAATGTCGGGCGGAGGCGCAGCGATGTACTGCAAAACGTCGCGCGCAGCGGGCAGAAGGACGATTAGACTCTTTTCCCTTGGTCGCCGCTTCAGCGCGAAGACGCGCTTTACAGCAGCCTCATTGGTAGCATCACAACCGATGCCCCAGACGGTATCAGTAGGATAAGCAATGGTATTGCCGGCTAACAGGGCAGCGGTGCATGCTTTTACATCTTCGGAGAAGTCCACCATAAAAGGGCATTAATGTCTATTTCTCTAGCGCAGCGAAAATGGCCCTCGGGACAGGCCGGATAACCGTGAAGGCCGCAGGGTTTACAGTACAGGTCATCTACTTCTATCAGCCGGGAACGTGTAGAAAGAGGGCCGAAGCCAAAGCAGCGGTGGGTAGAGCAGAACACAGCGGTCATTGGCGCATTCAGCGCGGATGCGAAGTGGACAGGGCCACTGTCATTGGCAAAATTCATGACGGCGTCGCGCATTAAAACCGCGGACTGAATGAGGCTGAGCTTTCCGGAAAGATTTATTATGCCGCTGCGGGCACATAACGCGATCAATTCATCGGCGATTCCCGCGTCGTCGTCGCCGCCCAACAGATATACCTGTAAGTCAGGTGGGAGCAGGTCAATCAATGCAGCCCAGCGGACTACAGGAAATCTCTTGGTAGCCCACACGGACGATGGCGCGATGCATGTGTATGGCGCATCCCGATATTTTTTTACAGCCGCTTCATCTTGCGGTGCAGGGTAGAGGCGGGGCATTGCAGGCTCCTGGTCGGTAAGGGTAGCTATGAGGATTTGATTGCGGCCTGTTTCATGCAACGGTTGCCCTTCGTCAGGCTTTGAGAAGCGGTGCGCGTACTTATGTGTATAGGCCCATGCAAAAGGATTTTTAGAAAATCCCCTGCGTTCCGCTGCTCCCGACATGAGGGTTACGAAACCGGTTGTGGCTCCGCGATGCACATTGACTATGTGGCTGTAACGGGCTTTACGCACCTGCAGCGCAATGCGCCACAGGTTTTTGAGCTTTCCCTGCTTTTTATCCCAGACGTAGAGCCTGCCGATATTCGGATTGCCCGCCAGCAGATGCTCGTTTCCCTTGCGCAGCAGAAAATCTATCGTAGCGTTCGGGAAGTGCTGTCTTAGCTTTTCAATAAGGGCTGTTGCCAAAACCACATCGCCGATGAAAGCCGTCTGGATAATCAGGAAGCGCTGCACAGGCAGCAAATGTACCTTGTACTTACTTTTGTTCTCTTAACCCGGCTTTAACCCTCTCAAAAAATTGAATGTGTGGGTTCTGGCCTTAAATTTGCCTAAACCGCACAAAATCTTGTATCACCCCATGAAAAAAACCATCCTCGCTATCGCGTTGCTGGCTATGACCGCCGGCGTCTCCATCGCTCAGGAGAAAAAGCAGGTCGTAAGCACTACCGATAAGCCGGCAACGACGCTTACTACCGACAATGTTTCGTTCACAAGCGAGAGCTACGACTTTGGTACTATTTCCGAAGGTCCATCCGCTGAGCACGTGTTCACCTTTACCAATACAGGCAGAGAGCCTTTGGTTATTGAGCGTGTGCAGCCTTCCTGCGGCTGTACAGCGCCGGACTGGACTAAAGAGCCTGTCGGGCCGGGCAAGACAGGTATGGTAAAGGCTACTTATGGCACGCAAGGCCGTCCGGGTCATTTTGAAAAGACCATGACTGTCTTTACAAACGCCGGTACCAAGATGGTCTCTTTTAAGGGTACCGTTGAAAAAGCTCCTGAGACTTCGGTACCACAGAATGGCTCACTGATGCGCTCCAACTAATTCGCCTTATTGACTGTCTTAATTGACAGCAGGCATACACAGCGCCAACCTACTCTAACTTACATTCGCACTAACAAACCAACAAAAAATAAAACCGACCATGAAGAAAGTAATGCTCGCCCTCGCCTTCGCGGCTTTCACAGCTACCGGCGCTATGGCACAAACACCTGTGGCTCCGCAGCAAGAGGCTGTAAAGAAGATTGACAAGAACGCTCCGAAGTTCAGCTTTACGGGTGGCGAAACGCACGATTTTGGCAGCCTTACAGACCAAAAGGATGCGGAGTATGCTTTTCAGTTCAAGAATACCGGTAAAACGCCGCTTATCATCTCTAATGCATCTGCATCATGCGGTTGCACGGTTCCTGAGTTTCCAAAGGAACCTATTATGCCTGGTAAGAGCGGTTCCATCAAGGTAACCTTCCACACTGCGGGTAAGAGCGGTCCTTTCCAAAAGACTGTTTTCATTCAAAGCAATGCTTCTGCCGACAAGGAGCGTTATGAGATCTACATCAAGGGCAACGTAACACCTGCCGCACAGGCTGCTGCTCCAGCCCCTGCAAAGGGATAGTATCGGAAGCTCAAGCGTAAAAAAGCCGGCTTGATTCATTCAGGCCGGCTTTTTTGTGATGATGTTGTTCCAGCAGGAAAGTAAACCAGCATTAATGACCGTCTAAAGCGCCAAGATAACGTTCCGCATCAAGCGCGGCCATACAGCCGCTTCCCGCAGCGCTCACAGCCTGGCGATAGATTTTATCCTGCACATCGCCGGCGGCAAAAACACCTTCTACATTGGTCCGGGTTGAGTCCGGCTGCGTTATCAGATAGCCCTGCTCATCCATTTCCAGCCATCCTTTGAAGATCTTTGAATTGGGGTCGTGACCTATGGCGACAAAAAACGCCTTCACAGAAATTTCCTGCTGGTCGCCGGTCTGAACGTTTTTGATGCGTAACCCTTCTACTTTTTTGTCGCCCAATACTTCGTCGGTCTCGCTATTCCAGTACACTTTAATGTTGTCAGTTTTCAGGACGCGCTCCTGCATCACTTTGCTTGCGCGCATTTCGCCGCGCCGCACGAGCATGTGTACGTTGCTGCAAAGCTTGGAGAGGTAAAGCGCCTCCTCGCAGGCAGTATCGCCCGCGCCGACAATCGCTACTTCCTGTCCCTTAAAGAAGAAGCCGTCGCACACTGCGCAGGCGCTTACGCCATGACCGTTAAGACGCTGCTCGCTTTCAATATTCAGCCATCTTGCTGAGGCGCCCGTTGCAATAATTACGGCGTCAGCTTCAATCCACTTTTCTTCGTCTATTTCCACCTTGAACGGCTTTGCCGAAAAGTCAACTTTAGTCGCAAGACCCCAACGGACGTCTGCGCCCATGCGCGCAGCCTGTTTCTCAAAGTCAATCATCATCTGGGGGCCCATAATTCCCTCGGGGTAGCCCGGATAATTTTCTACTTCCGTGGTGATTGTGAGCTGGCCGCCAGGCTGAAGTCCCTGGTAGAGAATGGGTTTGAGATTGGCGCGCGCAGCGTATATGGCTGCAGTGTAGCCGGCCGGACCGGAGCCTATAATAAGGCAATGAACCTTTTCAGTATCGGGCATATGATTGTGTTGCGTAAATGGCCGCCAAGATACGCCAAGCCCTATTTCGGCACTACAATGGTGTAATAGCTGGAGCCGTATCCCGCCCAGATGCCGAGCGCGCCATTGGCAACATTGCTTTGCACGTTGATTGGTGAGGAAAAGGGATTGCCAACTGTCCCGACAGAATATTCAAATGTGCTGTAAAAATTAAAGACGCCCTGGTCAATGGACGACCATTTCAGCGTCACCGTATCTCCCCGAAACACAAAGCCTGTGCTGTCTGAAAAGTCAACATTGCTGTTTGCAGACCCTGCCTGCAGGGGAAACTGTGAATTCTTTGTACCGTTTACAACCTGATCATCAAAAACAGAGTTCGGGCCCGGATAGTAAGGTTCACGGTTACGTTTTGTGAAGTACCTGACTGCGTTTCCGGGAGTGTCGGGATCGCTGTACCACACCATCAGCTGCATGGCTGTGGGCGCCTTGACTGGTTGCTGTCGCGGTGCTACCGCCTTCATAGAATCAATGGGCCTCGGCGCCGGAATTTTTGTTGTACTCGTATATTTCTTACCACCGGATTCAATGGCAAGAGTGTAGAAGCGCTCGGCTTGTCCGGCAAAATCGTAGGCACTTGGATCCGCAGTATCTATGGAGTAGAAATAAAATTTTGCCGTACCGCCTGTGTCTATGCTGTACTCGCGAAGCTTTATGCTCCGGCTGCCGTCACTGACACGTACATCCGCATCGTGTATAAAGCTGTTCTGCAGGGTTTGCAAATCAACCTTGGAAAAATAACCGATTGAGCGGGTAAGCACCACAAAGGGGGGCTCGTCAATCTCAATCTGCCCGTTTACCACGAGCTGCGTTTCCCCATTCGTGAGATTTATCTTGACCTCCTTCTCGCATGACGCCACGCAAAATGCCAACACCACAGCGAAAAAGAAAATCTTTAGAAAGGAATGTGGCATAGAAAAATAGCTTGACGGAGGAGGTATAGTCAAACGCGTCAGCGCATGATTTAGTTTAAGACCGCTTAAAATACGTACCGCCCATCCGGTGTGTACATAACCGGCGTCAGGCGTTTATTTTTTTCAAAATAGTCATATTCGCCTTTCAGATTTACCCAAAAGCGCTGCTTGGTTGTGTCGCTGCCATATTCGCGACCCAGAAAATCCAGGCCCCGCCGGTCAAACCGAATTGGATAAATATGGACAGGGATGTATAGCTGGCCTGCCAGCTTAGCACTCAGGCACAAGGTATATAGCTCCATAATAACCGGATCGGTCATAGGCAGGCAGCCCACGGTTACACAGCCGCCGTGGATGTATATATCGCCGCCTGGCTTTGACTTGTCGCCTTTTACAAGGTCGGAGTAATTCGGATAATTAAGAAGCAGGGAGAGATAAAAATCACTTTTGGGGTTGAAATCGTCAATGAAATAAAAGCCTTCCGGCACCATGCGGTCGCCTTCCCAGCGCTTAGGCCCCAGACTGCCGCTCAGCGCGCACATGCGATAGGATTTTATCAGCGTGAATTTGCCGGTGTCGTCGTTGCGTGCCCAGAGCTCCGCCTCATTTGCCGCCTTAAAGAATCGCAGGTAGATCTCATGAGCCGGATAGTTGATCCTCTTCCGCTCAAAGGCATTGTGCAAGGTATCGTTGTACCGCGCCCAGGACTGCGATACGCGGTTGAATGAGAACTGGAAGTTTCTGAATGTCGCTGCATCGTCCTGAGCTGAAGAATGGTAATAGCCCAGGCCTGCCAATAACGTCAGGATGAGCATCCTAAAAAGAAAACGCGACATTATAAACTTAGATATAGAGTGCAACAAAGATAGTTTCCGTCCCGCGCAACGTTTCTATAAAAACAAACCGGCAACAACGAAATGTTGTTGCCGGTTCCTGCGGGATTCGGAATGCTTATTGAACCACCAGCTTCGTAACATTACCGGCAAACGAGCCGCTTCCATGCACGAAGTAAACACCGCTGGAAAGGTTGCCCAAGGCCATATCAACACTGCCATTGGCGCCATGAACAACCGGCGACTTGCCCACGACATTACCGGTGAGACTTACAATGCTGAACTGCGCTTCGCTTGCGGAGGTAAGGCTGCTCCAGCTGATGGTAATCTTGCCGTTTGCAGGGATCGGTGAAACGGTAATGGAGCGATCTGCAATACAGTTGCAGACGGCGAGCATTCCGCGCGGCGCGATATTGCGTTTCGCATCATCCAGATTAAAGTCAATAGCTGTTTTTGACGGATTGGTCGCATTCAGCACAATCGGCGTTACCGGAATAGTCGCATAATTCATCAGCTCTGGCCAAACGCTGTATGGCGCCATAGGCAGATTTGAGAAGCTATAGTTGCCACTCGCGTCTGTGAAGGCAGCCTGGATAACGCGCATGTTCGCATCGCGCAGATAAACCAGCAGGTTATAAACACCGCCGGCTGCGCCCTTGTTGGCGCCCAGCGACACATTACCACCGATAAAGCCAACACCCGTAGTCGGCGTACCCTTCTTCATCCATATACGACGGTTCAGCGTAGAGCCTCCAGTGTGATTAATCACTGAAGCGAGGTTCCAGTAAAGGCTGGAATCGTGATATGTCGGGATAAAACCGGTGCCAAAAGTAGTGCCGGTCCATTCAGCGGCCTTAGTCCGGTAGCTGCCCGCAGGCTTGCTGCCAAAGGAGTAATAGGGCGAGGACGTGTTTCCGGTAATCAGGGAATCAACTGCTGACAGGGTTGTAGTAGCAGAATCATACTTAATAAGATAAACCTTGAAGTATTTCATACCGCCTGTTGAGTCATAAAAGATATTACCCGAGATGATATTGGCGGGAGACGGTACAGACGTGATAGTGACGACCTTAGTGATTGAGTCCCTGCAAGAGGTGGTGAAGAGCGAATCCCTCCAGATCATTACCAGCTTAACGCTGTACACGCCGGGTGCGGCATATGTATGCGGTGGCGTATTGAAACCGGCACCAACCGTTCCGTCGCCGTAATTCCAGGTGGCCGTGGACTGATAGCTGGAAGTTGGCGTCGCGATAGAAGAAGAATTAGTAAACGAAGCAATGGCACCGCTTACGCTGAACACAAAATTCGCACTCAGCGTGCCGCAATTAAGCGCCGGCGGCGGAATGTAAACGACTACCGAAATCGTGTTTGTGTAAGTGCAGGCAGACGGGCCGCTTCCTGCCGTAGCCGTAAGCGTAACCGTATAAGTACCGGAGGCCGCATACGTGTGAGATGCAGGCGAGCCGGTGCCGGTAAAGCCGTCACCATAATTCCAGCTGTAAGTGATACCGGTAGTGCCTGCCGGATTAGTAGCCGTAAAGGTGCGGGTAGCTCCGCTGCTGGTAACACTGATCGTAGATCCGCACGCGGGGTAAGAGGCTGTTACCAGGATGCCTACGCTGTCTGTACACACAGTTAAGCCACTGGCGGAGTCGTAGCTGCGCATCCGGAAGCCGACGGTATAGGTGCCCGGAGCAGCATATATATGCGCAGGAACTGTGGTGCCCGGCACACCGTATGAAACAGCTCCGTCTCCGTAGTAAACGTCGTAAGACTTCAACTGGCCGCTAAAGGGCAGGCCATAGTAAGAAGAATTTGTAAATGTAAATCTCAGCAGGTTATTACCTGAAGGCGCTTGAGTTGCGCTGAGCGATGCGATACATTGTGCCCCTGCGATACCTGCGCTAAGAAGCAGGCTAAAAAGGAGTAGAAGCTTTTTCATAGAGTATTTCTGAATGGATTTTATCGTAAGACGGCTGCGTGAAGAATTCTGTTAGTTAAAGCGTAAAAAAATCCCTGCAATATAAGCATTACAGGGATTTTCTGATGCCTTGGGCGAATACGGATGGCCGGCCCGCCGCCAACTCAGGCCACTTAATTGATCAGGAGCTTAACGGGTTTGATGCCCGAGCCATTGAGCTGCAGAAAGTATATTCCGGCAGCAAGGCCGCTAAGCCTGAGCGGCTGCTGTCCTGACGTGGTAGCGGATAAAAGCGGAGCTTCATATACTTTACTGCCGGACAAGTCTGTTATAACTACCGTGGCGCCGGCTTGCCTGAGGTTTCTCCACAAGAGCGTCAATGTACCCTTTGAAGGGTTTGGAAAGAGCATTACGGTCGCATCGGCTAAGACCGGCCCTGTTGCGCCAAGCTTGTACGGAGCGATGCTTTTCTTTACATCGTCCTGATAAAATACAAGATCGCTCACTGAAGGCGCTGCTGCGGAGATCGCGGCGGCTGCGGGAGATGTCGTATAGTTGAGCGCCTCGGGAAATACCGTGTAGCTGCCGGCTGGCAGATTTGGAAACGCGTACGCGCCCGACGCAGCCGTAACGGTGCTTGCTATGACGCTGCCCGCGCCATTCCGCAACAGTACATTCAGTCCACCTACGCCCGCTCCTGCGCCTTTGTTGGCCCCAAGCGTTACGTTTCCGCCTATAAACCCAGGGCCAGACGTGGCGATGCCTTTCTTCATCCAGATATCTCGCGAGCCGGAATAGAAATAATAAAAGAAGTTGGATAAATTATCCGGGGTCAGGTATTGCGCAGCGCTCCAGTAAAGGCTGGAATCATGGTAGGTAGGCACCATCCCCGGCAAGCCGACCGTATTACTAATACATACGGCCTTTACCAGATAATTACCTCCGTTTACATTGGAGAATACATACGGAATCCAGACAGAATCACTCACGATGAGCGAATCGCGCGCAGCGAGCAGATTCGTCGCGGCATCATACTGAATCAGGTAAACCTTAAAGGTCTGAATGCCTGGGAAAGCAACTGAGTCGTACACGATTCTGCCAAAGACATTGTCTTTGATATGCACTGTATCTGTAACGCTATCCGTACAGATGACCGCACTTGTGGCGCTGTCGTACCAGGTCACCTTCTGCTTTATAGGAAAGGCTCCGGTATTCGCATATTGATGAGACGTGACGGCCGTAGAACCGGCGCCGTAGTCATACGTTACTGTCTTGTACGTGCCAAAGTAAAAACTGCTTTGGTCTGATACATAGACGGTTGTGTCGGTGATATACTTACCGATGGCGGCCTGAAAGTTGGAGCAATTTAGGCTTGTAAGCTGGATATAGACGCTTCCGCCATTCGTATAGCTGCACGACGGGCTTGCGTGCATTGCGGTCAGAGTTACGTAGTAGCCGCCAGCGTTCGTATAAGTATGCGATACCGGGGAACCGGTGCCGGTAGTGCCGTCTCCAAAATCCCAGGAGTAGCTCATGCCAGATGTGCCCGCCGGTGTGACGGCCGTGAATGTGCGTGTAGGGCCGAGCACGCTGCCCGTTACGGCTCCCAGCAGCGTGCCGCATGTGGGATAAGCTACAGAAATCACCTGCGTTGTTGTATCTGTGCATAGCTGGACATTAGAGGAGTCGTATTTCCGAAGGCGCATGCCCACGGTGTACGTGCCCGGTGTGCTGTACAAGTGGTCGCAGCAGCCGCTTGTGCCGTCGCCGAAACTGTAGTTGGCCGTCACGTATTGCTTATTGATCAGCGTGCCATACGTGCTTGTATTGGTAAAGTCGTAAAAAAGCAGGTCATTGAAAAACGGCGATGACGTTGCAGTGAAGGAAGCGACACATTGCGCCGTCGCATCCAGTCCGCCGGCCAGGAGCAGAAAGCTGAGTAAATACTTTTTCATAGAAAACAGAATTAGTGCGGGATATCCAAGTTGCAAAGACGGTGCGATGACGCAATGCGTTAGGCAAAATGCAAAAAAACCTGCAAGAGCTTGCAGGTTTCCTGTTGTTTAAAAA
>CBDFFJ010000008.1:102500-359560 GCA_965246765.1 Chitinophagaceae bacterium | reverse complement strand
TTTTTTATTACACAAATGAACGTTAAATGAGTAGTGCAACAACCGGATTGGACATAAAAGAGCGGGCATACGTCATGCACCTGCGAGGCGATAGCTTTAAGCAAATCGGCGACGAGCTGGGCATCGGCAAAAGCACGGCTTATAAGTATGTCAAGGAGCTGGAGAAGCGAAGAAAGGGAGAAGGAGAAGCAGTAGCACAGATGACAGGCGGGAGGCAGGGGCAGCAGGAAGGAGACGCAGTAGCCAAAAAGAGTGCGGCTCAAAATGCTTCGGGTCTCGCCGGCGTGCCTGCTTCTAAACCGTCAGCATTCAAGATGAGTTATGAGGAATTGCGGGTTAACTACGAAAAACAGTTCGGCCCGCTGATTCCTACGACTGGCGAGAGTGCAACGCCTAAGCCGGCCCAAGTAGCTCACTCCGCGCCAGCGCCTGCCATCACAGCCCAAAGCGATCCGATTGGCACGAAAACAGCACCGACGCATGTTGAACCAATACCTCCTGCTGTTGCCGTAACGAAGGTTCAGAAAATCCAAGCCCACAAGCCGCTCAATTTTGATAAGGTGCTTGATGCTGATAAGGTTGTTCATGCTGAAATACCGGAGAAACATAGTGTCAAGCAACCGGCGAATAATGCAGGCTCACCAATGCCGGAAGAATCTGTAAAAGCAAGCGATCTGCCATCGCCTGCCCCTGCTGCTGCACCTAAGCCGGAGCGTAAGATTAAAGAGTTCACAGGCGACGACCTGATTGCAAAGACCTTTGAATGCCTGCCATTCAGCGGCAAGTTCAAAGAGCTAATCGGCACGCCTTCCAAGCTCTTCGCCGGTCTTATTTGGGGCCTGCCTAAAGGCGGCAAAAGCAACTTCTCCATTCGCTTTGCGGACTACCTGCAAGAACACTTCGGCAAGGTAGTTTACATAGCGGCGGAGGAAGGAGAAAGCGTAACGCTGCAAGAGAAGTTCAAGGACATCGGCGGCTCTAAAGTCACTGTTGTAGAAACGCGCGACCGGGATGCTATCCGTGAATATCTCTCTAAGAAGAACTGCGACTTTGTCTTTATTGACAGCATCAACAATGCGGGCATTGACAATGATTTTCTGGAGCTGCTAAAAAGTGAGAATTCCACGAAGTCTTTTGTTGGCATTGTGCAGGCAACAAAAGGCGGCAACTTCAAAGGCGACCAGGCCCTGACGCACAACTGCGATTTTATCATCAAGGTGGTGGACGGCATCGCCTATCATCATGGCAGGTTCAATGTCGCATCTGAGATTCCTATTTTTGAGGAGCCGCTTTATGAAAAAAGCAGCGCGGAAGTTAGGAACGCGGCAACAACGCGCAGCAATAAAGGCTTTGTAAAGCCGCAGGCACAAGCGGCAACTGTAGTAAGCGATAATGTCTGTGATGAAGCCGCTTCGGAATGCAGGGATAACGATGATGATGAAACCAGCGAAGCACGAGCTGTTACTGCTATGGCAGACGAGGCAGATGATGCGCACATTGATGAAGTGCGGTTAACCAACGCCGAATCGCAACGGACTAAAGAGGAGGTGGACCTGATTAGCGAGCAGCGCACGCCACTCCTTTTTACCCCTCAGCGTGCTACCGCAAGACTGCCGCTGAAACTTGAACTGCTCCACATGCAAATGAGTGATGCCGGCAATGCCGTCTCAGAAAATCATTCCGGCAGTAGTGAAGGATTGAGCGGATTAAGCGCCGTGTTATCACCCGATAATGCTCACTCTGGTAAGTCGTCCGGCAAAGCCAGCAAAAAGGCAAAGAGTAAAAAGAATACCGAATCGGGTGAGTATGCATTTGGCGAAGCGCTGCTAATTGTCGGCGGTGTCTTTGCCGGGGCTTACATCTACTACAACATCGTGGATGGTGCAAAGAAGAAGATGCTTCCGGCAAAGGTTAAGAGTATGCGCGTCCTGAATTCGCCGGCAAAAGCGATAGGTCAGCAAGTTTTGGGAAATGCTCCGCAGGTGCGAGAACCACAAAAGGCTATTTCGGGTAAATCTTGCCAGCCGACAGCGCCAAACCTTGTATTAGGCGCTCAACCGCAGGTAACGCAACGTCAGTATTCAACGAATGCTCCGACCCAGCAAGCCGGACGTTTCAACAAGTCTCAAACTGCAAACAGGCGTAAACTGGACGACTTTGATTTTGGCTGGGACGGAAGCGAGCTATTGCTGTAAGACCAAGATGAACCGATGCGACTATTAGTCGCCAATCATTCTTACCAAACTGCAATCATTCCAGTAGCAATAAGGCTGAAGGAGGCAGCCCTTAACATATGACGTAACAACCAAACGCAGCAACAATAGTAATCGTATGCACTCAATTTAAACCGTAACAAAAAGCAGTAACAAAACACTGTATGAACGCCGGACGTACCAATCAATCCCCAACCTTAAACCTAAACAAAAAAGCAATGAAGACCACAGTAAGAAAAGAAGAAATCGTAGTGCCGCAAGGCGTATTCGCAGCAGTAGCATCGGTGATTGCTGAGCACTCGCTTGACCATACCATCACAGACGCGGATGCGGACGAAGATGAGGAAAGCATCACGCTATCCATCACCTACACAAAAGAAGAAAGGGATGCCTTCCGCCAGATTCAAGACCTCATTGAAGACCATGAGGAGGAAGACGACGAAGAAGAAGACGATGAATAACAGCCAATAGACTTCGTAACATATCGCAGACGGAGCGGTAGTAAGGAGCGCAAAGGTTGAATAGCCTTTGCCTCTTTGCTTTTTCGTCTGTGCAGAGTTCATACGCCGCGCCGCACATTCGGCATTTACAAGGAGCGTTTGAGACAGCACCATGCGTAGTAGACCATCGCCAAATAAATCCTAGCGCGCGAATGTTAGTAACTTTTTCCCAGACCCACAAACCATAAACCTATTTTTGGCATGAAAGTAGCAGCAAGACAAACAGCTAAAGCAAGAACCAGAAAGAATAAAACTATACCCCTTTCAAGCTCTCAAACCCGCGCCCAGCTTGATGAAACAGGAAAACTTTCCATCGTACAATGCAAGGCTATTCTATGCAAAGACGGTGCGGTTTATAGCGACGAGGAAGTAGCGATAATTAGACAAACGCTATACGCACTCGCAGAAGTTGATTACAAGTACCACCAACGGAAGAAGCAACAACAGGAACAAGAGCAACACGCAGCCACCATCATTCCACTTCACAAAGCAGACAATGAGCAACAGAACAGCTATTCTTTACATCCGCGTATCTACCGACGAACAGGTTAATGGCTACAGTCCGGCGCATCAGGAAGAACGGCTAACCACCTATTGCGACCTGCATGGAATCAATGTTGTTGCCATCTACCGCGAAGATCATTCTGCCAAAACTTTTGAGCGCCCTGAGTTTCAGAAGCTGTTGGCTTCACTTAAAAAGAACAAAGGCATGGCGAACCTGCTCCTGTTTCTAAAGTGGGACAGGTTCAGCAGAAATGCAGGTGATGCCTATGGAATGATAAATACGCTCAAGAGGTTGCAAATAGAGCCACAATCCATAGAACAGCCCCTTGACCTCAACATTCCAGAGAACAAGATGATGCTCGCCTTTTATCTGGCTGCACCGGAAGTTGAGAATGATAGAAGGGCACTCAATACTGTTGCAGGTATGCGTAGGGCGAGGAAAGAAGGCCGGTGGTTAGGGCAGGCTCCGAAGGGATACAAGAATGCAAGAGATGTGCAGGACAAGCCCATCCTTGTTCCTGATGAAAAATACGCACCGCTCATCCAATGGGTATTTGAGGAAATGGCGCTTGGCATCTCTGATATGGAATCAGTAAGAAGGCGAGTATCAAAGAAGGGTTTGTATGTGAGCAAAAGCCAGTTCTGGAACCTTGTTCACAACATGGTGTATTGCGGCAGGGTGGAAATTTCCGCGTACAAAGATGAAAGTGCCCACTACGTCAAAGGCATTCACCAACCCCTGATTCCAGAAGCTCAGTTTGACGAAGTGCAGGACATCCTGCATGGCAGAAAGCGGGTAACGAAGGTGCGTAGCTCAAAAGACGAGGCGCTACCGCTACGTGGCTTTCTGGTATGCAAGACCTGTGGCAGGCCAATAACCGGGGGCGCAGTAAACGGCAATGGCGGGAAGTATTACTATTATAACTGCCAGACCGCTGCCGCCTGTAAAGAACGCTACAGGGCAGATGAAGCCCATGAGGTGTTTGTAAAGATGCTGACGGACATTTCTGCCAAGAAGGAAGTATTGGATTTGTATTACTGCATCATGAGCGAATACTACAAGAAGAATGGTTCGGACAAGACAAAGCAGACAAAGGAAATCCAATCGCAAATTGATAAGCTCAAGCAACGCATTCAGAATGCGCAAGCTTTGATGCTGGATGCAGAATTGACCGTAACAGAATACAAGGATGTCCGCAACGCACTGGCTCCAGAGATAGATGTCTTAGAGCGAAGGAAGGTTGCCCTACTCACCTCAGAGGACGACTATCAGGAGTATTTGGACAAAGGCATCCCCATGCTTCAAAATATAGACAAACACTGGCTGGCAGCGGATTTGAACGGAAAACAGCACATCGTTGGTTCAATATTTCCGCAAAAGCTCGTTTTTGAGAAAAACAGTTATCGAACCATAGGTGAAAATCCTGTGCTTGCCTTGATAGCCGCTACTGGCGCGGGTTTGGGCGTGTCCAAAAAAAGGAAAAGTCAGCAAAATGCTGACCTTTCCACTTGGGTGCCCCGGACAGGAATTGAACCTGCACGAGCCTTGCGGCCCAAGGGATTTTAAGTCCCTCGTGTCTACCAGTTTCACCACCAGGGCATTGCTAATGCAAAATTTAGAATGTAAAATGCAAAAGCGACCGACTACAAACAAAAAATCCAGACCTTTTACGAGTCTGGACGTTTTTGAATGAAGAGCGGAAAACGCGACTCGAACGCGCGACCCCGACCTTGGCAAGGTCGTGCTCTACCAACTGAGCTACTTCCGCTTATTATCTGCTGCTTAAGAACTGCCTTCCCGTTGTCGGGAGTGCAAATATAGAAGCCCAATTCTTTCGCGCCAAAAAAGACTCGGATTTTTTTGAACGAAGTAGAACAATCGAAAATGCCAATCCAGTAAAGCCTACTCATAAATCCCGCAAATCTTGGTCAAATTTGCCAATGCCCTCGCCTTTCCTCGCGCTCGTGCGTAAAGACCTGCTCTTAGAGTGGCGGCAGAAGCATACGCTCTACGGTGTGGTGCTTTACATCGGCAGTACCGTCTTCGCCGTGTATATGATGACCATCGGTGGGCGGCCAGAGGCAGCTACATGGAACGTGCTGTTTTGGCTCACGCAGCTTTTTGTCGTCGTCAATTCCGTGGCGCGGTCGTTCCTGCAGGAGCCGGCGCAGCGGTTCCGCTATTATTATACACTGGTAAAGCCACAGACTTTTCTGCTGGCTAAAATGCTTTATAGCATTGTGCTTCAAATGCTGATGACCGGCGTGAGTCTGCTGCTGTTCTGGTTGTTTCTGGGGCTGCCGTTGGTGCAGGTAGGGCTGTTTTGCGGCGTAGCGGCATTGGGCAGCCTGAGCCTGTCTGTTGTATTCACCTTTCTTTCTGCAATCGCGGCGAGGGCCGGGCAGAATGCTGCGCTAATGGCCATTCTTGGATTCCCGCTCATCACGCCGGTGCTGCTAATGTTGAGCAGGCTGGCGGAAAAAGCCTTATCCGATGTTTATATCTCTGGCTGGTGGGGCCTTGCGGGCGTATTGCTGGGGTTAGACATGCTTGTCGTCATTCTCGGCCTTATCCTGTTTCCATTCTTATGGCAGGAATAGACCGGCGTCTTACCCACATTAACGCATTACCGCGTCAGCACATTAATTTGCGCCCGCTATGCGTCTTTCTTGGTGGAAAATCCTTTGCATCCTGAGCCTCGGTTATACCGTCATTGCCGGTTTTCTGCTGCCCGTCCCGGCGATGGACATTCTCAATGAAACCATCCGTAACCTGTACTTCCACGTGCCGATGTGGTTTACGATGATTGTCCTATTCGGCTACGCGTTCTTCTATTCCATTAAATACCTGCGCAGCGGCAACCTTCACGACGACATCCGCGCAGTTGAATTCACCAACGTTGGCATCCTGTTCTCCATCCTTGGTATGCTCACCGGTAT
Organism: Chitinophagaceae bacterium; assembly: GCA_965246765.1. Classification (GTDB taxonomy): domain Bacteria; phylum Bacteroidota; class Bacteroidia; order Chitinophagales; family Chitinophagaceae; genus UBA1952. The sequence goes on along the minus strand of CBDFFJ010000008.1, from coordinate 353,403 downwards.
GGAATGGGCGCAGATGACCTGGGGCGCGGCCTGGAGCAACGACCCGAAGCAGCTTGGCACCGCGCTTTGCATGTTATCCTACTTCGCCTACGTCATCCTGCGCGGAGGTATGAAGGATGAAGAGAAGCGCGCCCGCATTTCCGCCGTTTACAACATCTTCATCTTCGCGCTGATGTTCCCGCTCATCTTCATTCTGCCAAGAATGGTGGATTCGCTGCACCCCGGCGCGGGCGGCAATCCTGCTTTCAAGCAATACGACTTAGATAGCAACATGCGCCTCGTTTTCTATCCCGCTGTCATCGCGTGGTTTCTCCTCGGACTTTGGATAGCGCGGCTTAAGGTGCGCGTCCGCGAGGCCGAGGAGCGCGATACATTTGCAGCGGCAACGCTTAAACTTTCTACGAACATCTGATGCGCAGGGCCTTCTCTACCCTACTTTTTGCTTTCTTCATGCCTCTTTTTGCGCTGGCGCAAAGCGGCCCGGCAAGCGCGCCCGAGATGGCTACCGGCCTGCGGCAAAGCGGCAAGATTTACGTCGTGGTTTTAGTGCTCGCTACTATCTTTGCCGGCATTATAGCGTTCTTAATACATCTGGAACGCCGAATCGCCCGCATGGAGCGGGAAGCCGGGATAAAAGCTTAAAGAGGCGCTGAAACAATCGTCTAACAATTTTCCAACAACCGTCCAACAACCGTCCAACCATTTCAAATGGCAGAAACAGCAACCGCAACCGCTAAGCCAGCAGCCGCCACCGGCCCATCGCAGCCCCATTACTCCTTCTTCCAGGGCGTAGAGCGCAACTTCGACAAGGCATCCGCATTTACCCGTTTTGAAAAAGGGATTCTTGAGCAAATCAAGGCCTGCAACTCGGTGTATCAGATGAAATTCCCCGTGCGCATCGGCGATAAGGTGGAAGTGATTGAGGCCTACCGCGTACAGCATTCCCACCACAAGCTTCCCTGCAAAGGCGGCATCCGCTTCTCCATGGACGTGAATCAGGATGAGGTAATGGCCCTCGCCGCGCTGATGACTTACAAGTGCGCGATTGTGAATGTGCCGTTTGGCGGCGGCAAGGGCGGTATCCGCATCAACCCGAAGAACTACACGACTTACGAGCTGGAAAAAATCACCCGCCGCTACACGAGCGAGCTGGTGAAGAAGAATTTTATAGGCCCCGGCATTGACGTGCCAGCGCCCGATTACGGAACCGGCCCGCGCGAAATGAGCTGGATTGCCGATACATACGCCTCCCTCAATCCGGGCGAGGTGAACGCGCTCGGCTGCGTTACCGGCAAGCCCGTTACGCAAGGCGGCGTTCGCGGACGTACAGAGGCTACCGGCCTCGGCGTTTTCTACGGCGTGCGTGAGCTGTGCAATGTGAAGGAAGACATGGACAAGCTGGGCCTCACCACGGGCATTAAGGGCAAGCGCGTGATTGTGCAGGGCCTCGGTAATGTGGGCTACCACGCGGCTAAATTCTTCCACGAAGCCGGGGCGCTTATCGTAGGCATTGCCGAATACGAAGGCGGCGTTTACAATGAAAAAGGCATTGACCTTGAGGCGCTCATCGCGCACCGCAAAACCGGCGGCTCCATCCACGGCTTCGCCGGGAATACCGATGTCGTGAACAGCGCCGAGGTGCTGGAAATGGCCTGCGACATCCTCATTCCCGCCGCGCTGGAAAACGTAATCAACGCATCCAATGCCGCGCGCATTCAGGCGAAGATTATCGGCGAGGGCGCTAATGGCCCGCTGACACCTGAAGCGGATGAAATCCTTAACGCTAAGGGCATCATCGTAATGCCAGATATGTATCTCAATGCAGGCGGCGTGACGGTTTCTTACTTTGAGTGGCTGAAAAACCTCAGCCACGTCCGTTTCGGCCGTATGGATAAGCGCTTCACCGAAAACGTAAACAGCCAGATTCTTTCTTCCGTAGAAAGCCTGACCGGCAAGAATGTAAACGACGTGGAGCGCCGCATGATTCTTCACGGCCCCGACGAGGTTGACCTTGTTTACTCCGGCCTTGAAGACACGATGATTGGCTCCTTCCACGAAATCCGCGAAGCGATGCTGGCCAATCCGGGTACGGACATGCGCACGGCGGCCTTCATCGTTGCGATTAATAAGGTGGGCGTTGCGTATGAGGAGCTGGGTATCTTCCCATAAGATAAGCTTTGGTTCTTTGAGCAATGCACAACGAAGCACAAATGGCCGCCGAGCTGGAAACGAGCGTAAAATTTATCGCGACATGCGCAAACATTGCCTATGGCGCTGGTATTCTTCTTACAGCCTACATGCTGTATAAGAAGCACGGACAAAAGCTTTTTGGGAAGCGCTAAGCACATTTCATGAAAAAAGAAAGCCGCTCTTTGCAGAGCGGCTTTCTTTTTAGCTGTAAGTCTTGACTACCGCAGCACCAGCGGCACCGCCAGCGTTACGCTCACATTTCGCCCCATTCCAAAAATTCCCGTACGCCCCGTCGTATAATTCACATCCGCGTAGCGCAGGCGGCTAAGGTGATTCTGATAGCCGATGTCGCCTAAGTTCTGACCGGCAATCGTCAGCGTGGCCAAGGTTTTTCCTTTCTGCGTCAGGTCAAGGCCGAGGCTTGCATTAAGCAGTGAATAGGCGGGCGATGCGGTCTCCGTTCCGTACGCAGAGAAAATCAGATTCTGGGCGAAGTAGTTATCCAGCTCCAGCTTAAAGTAGGCATTGCCGATGTGCTTCCCCAGCGCCTTCGTCTGCGCGCGTAGCGCAATGAGCCAGCGCGGCTGCGGCATATTAGGAAGGTAGCGCGTACTGTCGTCGCCATCTGTTGTGCGGCCCTGCACATAAGAGACCGTATTTTCAAGGTGCAGCCAGTCCAGCGGGTGCGGGTGGTAATCCACATAAAGCTCGCCGCCCAGCAGCGCCGCATTTGTCTGCGCGAAGATGAAGGCCGGAAAGCCTTGCGCGTTATTCACCGCGGGCACAGAGTCCGCACCGCTCACATCGCTCAGCTTGCGGATGTAGATGTAGTTGCTGATGTAGTTGTAAAAAACCGCCGCGCTTACCGAAAGGTGTTCCGAGTTATACTCAGCGCCCACATCGCCCTGAAAGGAATGCTCCGCTTTCAAATCGGTGCTGCCGTACTCATAGCGGATAGCCCCTTCATGCACGCCATTGGCAGCAAGCTCCGCGATATTCGGCGCGCGATAGCCGGATGCGAAGTTGACCTTAAGCGTTGTGCGCTTACTCGCGGCATACGACACGCCGATGCTGCCCGAAGGAGAGACATAGCTCCGCTCAAAAGCCGCGAAGCGTGTGTAGCCGCCCCCTACCGGCTGCCCCACCCGCTCGTCCAGCGAGTCCACATAGAGCGCATCGGCGCTGATGCTCCGGTAGTCCGCACGCAGGCCGCCGGCTATAGACCACTTGCCCGTTTCGTGCTTCGCCAAGACATATCCGCCGCCGTCAAGGAGCTTATAGTCGGGCACGAGAAATTCCACGCCGAGGTTTTCATTTCGCTGCGACATGCCGTTCAGGCCCGCGCTCACCTGCCAGCCGCCGCGCTCCGCGAAGAGGTAGTAGCCGCTGTAGTTGAGCGTGCTCAGCCGCAGGTGCAATCCTGGCTCATCGGGCCGCAGCACATCGCCGAATTCGCGGCGCTCATTCTGCTGAAAGCCCAGCGTGACGCCTGCGCGCGCGCCGTTCTTCAGATAGACGGTATTCACCCAGGCCAGCTTGTTGTGGTTAATCTGCTGGCGCGGCAGGGCGCGTTCGTAGCTTTTGCCTTCAGCATCATCAACCGGCACGCTTTCTACGGTGCCCGTCAGCTGGAGCACATCTTTCGTAAAGCGCCCGGTTGCGCTGTCGCGTGCGCCTTCGGCGATGCCGAGGTATTGGTTGAAGGAGGTGAAGGAAAGCCGGCTGGAACCCCAGTGCTTATTGATGCCAATCGTCGCGCCGTAATCGGTATTGGAGAAGCGTGTGTTGAAGACGTACCCGTCGTAAGTATTGCGGTAATCGTGCGCCCCCTTGCCGGTGTAGTAGCCGCTCCAATAGATGCCGTGCTCATTGCCCGCAATGCGCGCGTGCAGCGCGGCAAGACCGTTGTTGGTCTGATAATTCGCGGCAAGGTTCGCGCGGATAGACCCAATCGGCGCAGGCTCTTCGCTCAGGATATTGATTACGCCTGCAATGGCGTCGGAGCCGTACGAGAGTGAGGCCGGGCCTTTGAGCACTTCTACGCGGCTTACATTGTAATCGTCTATCTCAATGCCGTGCTCATCGCCCCACTGCTGGCCTTCCTGGCGGATGCCGTCGTTGAGCGTAATGATGCGGTTGTAGCCGAGGCCGCGGATGACGGGCTTGGAGATGGCAGGGCCGGTGCTCAGTTGCTGCACGCCGGGCATGCGCGTGATGGCGTCTATCACATTGGTGCTCGCGTTCTCGCGCATTTGGCGCGCGGAGATGCTCTGGATGGGCGTGGTGCTGCGGCGTTGCTCGGTAGCGGCGCTGGTGCCGGTTACAATCACCTCGTGCTGCTCCAGCACGGCTTCTTCCAGCCTGAAGTCCTGCACCGTCTCCCCATTGAGGGCGATGGATTGCGACTGGGTGGCGAAGCTGAGGAGCTTCACCGAAACGAGAAATCTCCCGGAGGGAAGGTTGGGAATGCTGTACCTGCCGTCGGCGTCGGAGGTGGTGCCGGTGTGGAGGTCGGGCAGCTCCACCACGGCGCCGGGTAAGGGCGCGCCGGCACTGTCGGTGATGCGGCCGGAGAGGGTGGAGCGGATGGCTGCGGATGTGTGCAGCGAGAGGAAAAGAAGTATGAATAGCGTTAGATGACGCATGGTTATTTGATTTTGGTTGGGGATGATTATTGGGTCGGCTACAGCGCGCTATTTGGCGTCCCTTGCCGCCAAAGGCGTGTTGAATATTCTTTTGACAAAAAGAATATTTAACCACTCCTCGGGGTTCTGTCCGCTGACCAGGCTTTGCCCGTAAGCAGGGGGTTACGGTAAAAAGGGGTGCCCCCATATGATTTCGGGCCGCCCCTGAGTGATTTAGGGGCGCCCCTGTATGATTCAGGGGCGCCCCTTCTTTATACAGGGGCTGCCCTGCGTCGCTCAGGGGCTCCCCTTTTTCATACGGGGGCGTCCCTTTTTTGCGCAGGGGCATCCCTAAATCATATGGGGGCTCCCCTTTTTTAGGTCGTAGCGCGGATTTTTCAATCCATGTTCCGTGAAAGCCCAACAGACTGACGAACGATGAACGGAGCGTCGCAAGGAACGATTGGGAGCGTGATGCGGCTGGTAACAAAAATTCACACAACCGGCGGCCCCCGCCCTTCCCGCAGGGCTATGGTCTGTTGGGCCGCGCGCTCATCTTGTACCGATAGAGAAGCATTGTATTCCGGTATAGGCGCGGGGCGCAAAGGCGGCAGCGCGTAAGGCGCCGCGAAGGGCATCAGGTGGAAGCCCAGAAACTGGCAGTGGTGGTGCTGCGTATCGGCCACGGGCCCGCTCACATCGTGCCGGTGCACCGTATCGCGGTGATGCGCGAAGGCGTGCAGGGCCTCCGCCGGCGTGCCGCCGAAGAGCAGCAGCGTAGCCAGCCAGAGCGAGCAAAAGATGTGAAGGGCGCGGCGGAGCACAGGGGCGAAAGTAGGTATTGGGAAATGGGCAGACTCAGCGCAGCAATTCAATCACGCCTGCTATACCCTGCCCGCCGCCTACGCAGGCCGTTACCATGCCGCGCTTCTTGCCGAGGCGCTCCAGGTCGTGCAGGAGTTGGATGATAAGCTTCGCGCCGGAGCAGCCGAGCGGGTGGCCGAGGGCGATGGCCCCGCCATTGATGTTGACGATGTCTGGATTCAGGCCAAGCTCGCGGATTACTGCAAGGGATTGGGAGGCGAAGGCTTCGTTTAATTCTACGAGGTCAAGGTCTTGCTGCGCCAAGCCGGCTTGCTTTAACACCTTCGGGACGGCGGCAACGGGCCCGATGCCCATGATGCGGGGGTCAACGCCGGCATTGGCGTAATTCAGGAGGCGGCCCCAGGGCTTTAAACCCAAAGAATTCATCAGCCGCTCGCTCATGACAACGACGAAGGCCGCGCCATCGGAAGTCTGGGAAGAGTTGCCGGCAGTTACGCTGCCGGTTTGGGCGAAGACGGGCTTAAGCTTGGCAAGCGCGTCCATGTTTGTATCAGCGCGCGGGCCTTCGTCGGTGTCCACTACTGCTTCGCGGGTAGCGCGCTTTCCTTTTTCGTTTAGAAAGGTTTCGGGAACGGTGATGGGTAGGATGCCTTTTTGAAAATGGCCTTCCTTGATGGCATTAATGGCTTTCTGGTGGGAAGCGTAGGCGAATGCGTCCTGGTCTTCGCGGCTCACCTTATAGTCCTGCGCTACCTGCTCGGCCGTCAGGCCCATGCTGAGGTAGTAGTCGCCGTTGTCTTTTACGATGTCGTAGTTGGGCACGGTGCGCCAGCCAGCAGTGGGCACGAGGCTCATGCTTTCGGTGCCGCCGGCAATGATACACTCGGCCATGCCGCACTGAATCTTAGCCGTAGCCATGCCAATAGTTTCAAGTCCCGACGCACAATAGCGGTTGACCGTAACGCCGGGCGCCCACTCGCCAATGGCACGGTTGGCAATAATGCGCGCCACCTGCAAGCCCTGCTCCGCTTCGGGGACGGCATTGCCTACTATTACATCGTCCACCAGCTTCGGTTCAAGCTCCGGGACGGATGCAAGGAGACCTTTAATGACATCCACGGCAAGGTCGTCAGGACGGTAGAAGCGGAAGCCGCCGCGCTTGGCTTTGGCGACGGCGGTGCGGTATCCGGCTATGATGTAGGCTGCTTGCATGATGGAGCAATTTGGGAAGATAAATTTAGGCCGGGCGCAGTGAATAAGGCTATAACATTTCTGCTTATGCAGCTTCGCTATTTTTGTTCCTCCATGAAGCGCCTGCTCGTTTCGCTGTTAGCTATCCTTTACCTCGCCGCCGGCGCAGGCTTTACCCTGCGTGAGCATTACTGCATGGGCGAGCGCATCGGGGCCGTGCTGGAACACCACGCGCATCAAGCTAATACGCACCGCTGCGACCGCTGCGGGATGGAAAAGAAGAGCAGTAACACAAATGGCTGCTGTAAAGACAAAGTCAAGGTCTTTAAATCTTCGCCCGACCAGGTTGGGGCAAAGGCCTTCAGCTTCGCGCCGCCACTTTTGGCGTCCTTGCCGGAAGTTGATTATCCGGCTTACAGTCAGACAACAGTTTTCAGTGCTGCAGCGCTTCCCACAGCGCCCGCGCATGGGTCGCCCCTGCGCACCAGCGTTCCGCTTTACCTGCGCGTGCGCTGTATCAGGATTTGAGCCTTTGTTGATAGTGCGCCTTCGTGGCGTATTTAGGAACGCGCCGCCGCCAGGCGCGTTCCTACGGTTGATTTCCGCCCGTAGCCTTTCCATCAACAAACACTCAAATCCAAACCAATGAAAAAGCTCATTCTGATTATCCTCGGGCTGCTGATTGCTGCCTCCTCTTTTGCGCAGATTAAAAGCGCTACCCTTTCCGCCTCCGGCCTCACGTGCAGCATGTGCAGCAAGGCTATCTTTAAAGCCCTCGGCAAAGTACCGTCTGTAAAGTCGGTGGACGCCGATATTGAAGGCTCTAAGTATCAAATCACTTTTAAGGACGGCGTTGCGCCTGTGCTGGACGACCTGAAAAAAGCTGTGGAAGGTGCAGGCTTCTCTATAGCCTCACTCCAGGTAACAGCTAACTTCCCGCCAACACCCATTGCTAACGACGCGCACATAGAGTACGGCGGCGCTACTTACCACTTCCTGAACGTGCCGAGCGAAACCATCTCCGGCGAGAAAACCTTTACAGTTGTGGACAGGAAATTCCTACCGGAAGTCGATTACCGGCGCTACGCGAAGATGACGACAATGAAGTGCGTCCAAACCGGACGGATGGAGACTTGCTGTACTAAGGGGGGCGAAACCGGCACCCGCGTATATCACGTAACGCTGTAAAAATGCTGCACAGATGAAGCATTTTAAAAAAGCAATGCTCCTCTTCTGCATTTTGCATTTTGCATTTTGCATTTGCGAAGCGCAGGAGTTGTTCGTTTATACTGAGCCGGCATCCAATATGCCGGCTAAGACGCTTGGCCTGCGGGCCTCTAACTGGCTGATGGATGAGCGGGAAACAGGCCGGCTGAACTACCACCTCATTCCTGAAGTAATGTGGGGCGTCAATAAGCATCTAATGCTCCATGCCGAGGGGTTTATATCCAACCGACAGCAGAACGGCCTTCGCGTAGAAGGCGCAGGCATTTACGCCAAGTACCGTTTTTTCACGCGCGATACATTGTACCGCCACTTCCGGGCGGCCGCTTTTGGCCGCATTACGACGAATAATGCACCGATTCATCAGGAGGAGCTAGTTACGAACGGGCACAACTCCGGCTTCCAGCTTGGCGTCATTGCTACGCAACTGCTACACCGGCAAGCGCTCTCCGCTACGCTTTGGTATGAGCGGGCGCTGGACAATACGGGCGGGAATGAGTTTCCGGCATCTCAACCGCGCGATGCGGTTAATATGGCGCTCTCCACCGGACGGCTATTTTACCCGAAGCATTACACCGGCTACGGCAATGTGAATATCAACGGTATGGCTGAAGTGCTGGCGCAGCAGCTTTTAGGCACCAGCAAGCGATATATAGACCTTGCGCCGTCTGTTCAGTTCATCTTTAACAGCCAGACGCGACTGGATGTGGGCTACCGTTTTGAGCTTTGGGGAAATATGGAACGTACTGCGCCCAATGGGTTCCTGTTTCGGGTAGAGCATGTGCTGTTTAATGTCTTGTGATAGCATCTTGCACAAGGGCGAGAAAATATCTTGAAAGGCTTGCAGCTTTCAAAATCAGCATATATATTTACGCTCAATTATTCACCAAAAAAAATCCAAGCCATGCTCAACCTTGACCAGGTGCTCAAAGCCACCATCTGCTCCAAGAGCAACGCCGAAAAATTTCTGCAGGCCATCTGCGACACCTGCCAGCACTACGAAATCAACACCCCTGCGCGGCAGCTTGCCTTTCTGGCACAGCTTGGCCACGAAAGCGGCGGCCTTTACTATACCGAGGAGCTGGCATCCGGTAGAGCCTATGAGGGCCGCAAAGACTTGGGCAATACACAGCCGGGCGACGGGCCAAAGTATAAAGGCCGCGGTCTCATTCAAATCACCGGTAGGGCCAATTATTCTTCTCTGAGCAAAGACCTCGGCGCAGACTTTGTAAGTGACCCTGCCCTGCTAGGCGGCAAGAATGTAACCTGCTGCACACCCGACCAACTGCGCAATGCTGCCATGAGCGCGGGCTGGTTCTGGAGCAAGAACAAGCTCAACGCCTACGCCGATAAGATAGACGTAAGCAAAAGCATAGAGGCTGACCCGAACCTGCAAGCCTTCAAAGACCTGACTAAGCGCATCAACGGCGGCTACAATGGCTTGCAAGACCGTGTGGCTCGCTTTAAAGCCGGGCAGAAAAGCTTCAACGGATAAGCCGGGCCATCGCTTTTCTTTTAAGTTGACAACACAAAGCCGCCCCGGGAAAGGGCGGCTTTGTTATTTGCGTTCAACAAAAATGAAGCTCACTCTTTTTGCGTCCATACAACACTTCATTTTTGGGTACTTTGTAGCTCTAAATTTTCCCCGTTACATAACCTTCCCGGATGGAAGCTACGCACACGCATCGCAAACTCAACTTCCTTCAAGGCGGCGGCGAGATGGGCGCACTTGCACGCGCCTACGACTGGGAGCAAAGCTCCATCGGCTCGCCCTACGAATGGCCGCAGAGCCTGCGCACCACGCTCGGCATCCTGCTGCATTCGGCCTTTCCTATGTTCCTGTTTTGGGGGCCGGAGCTGCTTTGCTTTTATAATGATGTCTACCGTCCCTCGCTCGGCGACAACGGTAAGCATCCGGCCATTGGCAAACGCGCGAAGGAAATGTGGCCGGAAATCTGGGATTTTATCAGCCCGCTCATAGAGCAGACAATGACTACTGGCGAGCCGGTATGGTTTCAAGACCAGCTCTTACCCATCTACCGGAATGGCGGCATGGAAGATGTTTACTGGACATTCTCTTACAGCCCGGCTTACGGCGACAGTGGCGAGATAGCCGGGGTGCTTGTAACCTGCATGGAAACGACCAAGGCAGTACAGCGGCGGGGGCAGTTAGAAGAAAGCGAGGGCCGCTTTCGCACGATGATTAAAGATGCTCCGGCAGGCATTACCGTATTGCGCGGCGACGACTTTGTAATGGAGAACGTGAATGAAGCTATGCTGCGCTTCATTAATCGCGATGCCTCCATCATCGGTCAAAAAACCCTGGATGCATTCCCCGAGATAGAAACTCAGGCGGTATGGCCGCTCTTGCAAAACGTTTACCGGGAGGGAAAGCCGCTGAACTTACACGCCGTACCCGTTTCCCTTATGCAGGACGGCAAGTTGGAGGAAGGCTACTATGACATTTCGTACACACCCCTTAAGGAAGGCGAGAAGACGGTGGGTATACTGCAAATGGTGCAGGATGTAACCCAACAGGTAACGCAACAGAAGGCTCTTGCCGCATCCGAAGAGCGCTTCCGAAACCTTGTTATGAAGGCGCCATTTGGCGTTGCCGTTTACCAGGGCGAAGATTTGGTTGCGGATGTGGTGAACGAATACAGCCTGAACCTAATGGGCAAGGAGCGGCATGAGCTGGAAGGCCTGCCGCTATTTGAGGCGGTGCCGCAAATCCGCGAGCGGATGGAGCCGGTCATCCGCGGAATTATCAGCGACGGCGTGCCGGTGCAGCGTAAGGAAATCCCTACCCGCACTTATAAAGGCGGTAAAGAGGAACTGGCTTACTTCAATGCCATCTGGACACCTTACCGCGATGGCGAGGGCAAGGTAGCGGGCGTGATGGCTGTGGGCTATGATGTAACGGAAGGCGTGCTGGCACGGCAGGAGCTGGAGCGCAGCGAGGCCAAGTTTCGCAGTATGATTGAGGAAGCGCCGATGGCCAAATGTCTGCTGGTTGGCCGGGCGCTGGTGATAGAGGTAGCCAACGCCGCAATGATTGAATACATGGGCAAAGGGCCTTGCATAATCGGCAAGCCATTGGCCGAAGCCCTGCCGGAGCTGGAAGGACAGCCTTTCCTCAAAATTCTGGACGATGTATTTACGAGCGGCGAGATGTTCAAGGCGACGGCGCAGCCTGCTATTATCATAAAAGACGGGAAACCGGCAGAAGCCTGCTTTGACTACACATTTAAGCCGCTGCGCAATGCCGCGGGCGAGGTCTGGGCCATCATAAACATGAGTGTGGATGTGACCGAGCGTGTACTGGCGCAAAAGCGCGTTGAGCAGAGCCAGCGGCAGATTCTGGACTCCTTTGAGCAAAGCCCTGTGGGCATTGCTATCATTGATAACGATGAAGGCCTGAGCTTCCGGATGGCAAATGCTTTTTACTGCGGCCTCGTAAGCCGCAGGCCGGAAGACCTCATTGACAAGCCGCTCTTTGAGGCGCTGCCTGAAGTCAAAGGGCAGGGCTTTGACGACTTGCTGCGCGGCGTGATGAGCACAGGTGTGGCTTATACCGCCAACGAGCTGCCCGTTCAACTGATGCGCAATGACAAGCTTGAAACACTTTATCTGGACTTTGCGTACCAGCCCCGGCGCGACGCGGATGGGCACGTGAACGGTGTGCTCGCCGTAATCATTGACGTAACCCAGCAGGTGCGCGCCCGCCAGAGCATTGAGGCCAGTGAAATGAAGCTACGCAGCGTGGTGGATAGCGCGCCCTTCCCCATAGGCATTTACGAAGGCCGCGAGCTGCGCATTACGCTTGCCAACAATGCTATTATAGCTGCCTACGGCAAAGGGCCGGACGTAGAAGGCCGGCTCTATACTGAGTTGCTGCCTGAACTGGAAGGCACCGGCATCTATGAGCAGCTTCGATCTGTGATCGACACAGGAGAGCCGGTACACATGCGCAATCAGCGCGTAGACCTAATGCAGGACGGCGCGCTGCGGGAGCATTACTTCAACTATTCCTTCACACCGCTGTACGACGCCAAAGGCGCCGTATATGCCGTGATGAATACAGCTGCGGAAATCACTGACGTGGTAAAAGCGAAGCGGCAGATAGAAGAGACGGAATCTGCCCTGCGCTCGGCGGTAGAGTTAGCCGAGCTGGCCACCTGGAGTTTAGATGTACAGGCAGGCAGCGTTACATATTCACCGCGATTCATGGAATGGCTGGGCTTCTCCAGCGATACCGCAGATTTGGATGCGGCCTACAATCCGCTGCCCGGCGAATATCGGGAGTCCGTACCGGCAGCAATTGCTGCCGTGCTAGCCCCGGGGGCGCCAGGTATTTATGAGAATGAGCATCCGATAGTGAACCGCCTGACCGGCGAGGAACGCATCATCCACGCCCTTGCACAGGTATCGTACTATCCGGACGGTACGCCGGCCTATCTCTCTGGTATGGCCCAAGACGTAACGGAGCAGCGCCGCCTACAGCAGCAATTGGAACAGGAGGTAGCAGAGCGCACCGCTGAACTGGCTGAAGCCAATGCGCAACTGATGCATTCCAATGAGGAGCTGGCACAGTACGCTTACGTGGCCTCGCATGATCTGCAGGAGCCGCTGCGCAAGATTCGCGTCTTCTCCGGCATGCTGGGCAAGCAGGCCGGCCTGACGAATGAAAGCCGTGAGCTGATCGGAAAAGTGGAGGGAGCATCGGAGCGCATGGCCCTGCTCATTAAAGACCTGCTCGAGTTTTCCAGGCTGCTGAACTCGGAATCGCTCGTGCGGCCAATTGACCTGGCAGAGGTTTGCCAGTCGGTAGTTTCGGATTTCGAGCTGAACATTGAGGAGAAGGATGCACAGATAAGTATGGGGCCGCTGCCGCGTGTTGAAGGTGTAGGCCTGCACATGAACCAGCTTTTCTACAATCTGTTGAGCAATGCGCTGAAATTCTCAAAGCCCGATGTGCCGCCGCGCATCTCTATAGAAAGCCGACCCATGCAGGCCATAGAGGTGCGAAAATTCATTACCCATCCAAACCAGGACTGGCTGTATTACGACATCACGATAAAGGATAACGGGATCGGCTTTGAGTCGAGATATACGGAGCAGATTTTTGAGGTATTCAAACGGCTGCACGGTCGTGATGTATATCCCGGCTCCGGCATCGGACTAGCGTTGTGCCGGCGCATAGCGGTGAATGCCAAGGGCTATTTGTATGCGGAAAGCGCACCGGGTGAGGGCTCGACCTTCCACGTCATCCTACCCGACAGATTGCGGTAAGCCGGAAACCTGTTAACGGCCAGAAAAGTTGCGGTTTGATTGATATTTCCGGCAGGCCCCTTGGGTCTAAAAGGTTCTATTGCTTCTATACATTGAAATAATCGGTGGTAATGCTAACGCATCGGCTCACAACCGAAACAGCACAGCCAGTATCACCCGGTCTTCAGTGTTCACAAGGTCAGGTCGCCAGTCGGGCGGCAAAGTCTGCGTCGTGTAGCCGCTTGGTGATGTCACGCCGCCGCGACCTGCGAAGTAGGGAACATCGGAATGACGATGTACATATTCCAGCCGCACCGTGAGGCTCTGATTAGGCATCCAGTCAAAGTTTGCGGAGGCATCCCAGCCGGTAAACTTATCGCCGGGCGCTGCGCTGAATGGATACGCTCCCTCTGTGCCGGTTGGATTGTTCGGATTGGGCAAAGGACTCGCTTGGCCCGTAGGATATAGCACAAGGTAGCGGCCCGGATTGGTCATCACGCCGCCGCCGAAGGTGACCGCAAACCTGTTCCGGTCAAACCAGACGCGGTTATAGATCATACCGCTGATGAAGTTTTGGGAAGGCGTCGTTGAATCGCCGCCAAACGCTTTTACACCGCCGCCATTTTCAAAGCCGATATCAAAAGTGGAGGAGAACGCTGCACGTGAAATACCCTTGCTGCCCGGGCGATTGTAATAGCGGTACAGAAAGCTATTGTCGGAATGGAAGCGTTTGCGTTCTGGCAGGCCGGCGGCGTCGGTTCCATAATAATCATTAGTCAAGAGCTTCAACTTTTCGTTCGGCATCCAGGTTATGTTGGCGCCGAGGCCAGGCATGGAGTTGAACTTCCCGTAGCTCTGCCAGCCGTTGATAATCCAAGGTTCAATCTTAAGCGTCTTGGAAGGGAATATCTGTACGCGGATGCCATTGAAAAACCACGGCGTATTATCGGAGGTAAACGAAGCCTGGTATTCCCAGTTCTCCACCTGATAGTAGGAGTTGAGCCCGATGTACGACATAAACAAACCCGCGTCCACATTGATGCCATACCATTTATTGAAGTGATAACCCGCGTAGGCTTCGCTGATGTAACGGTAGGCGTTGCTGAGCTGGTATTGCCCGCGATAAGGACTATAATCGTTTCGCGGAATAACAATGGAGCGATTGCCGAACTGCGTCATTAGCCTGCCGCGCGCGCCCTTGTAATTGAAGTCGCCGCCAAAGCCAACGAAGCTCACTTGTAGCTCGTTATTTCGCGCCAAGGCTGTGGAGCCTACGACCGTATTGTCAATCGGGTTGTTGAAGGAATAAGTGTAATTCGCATCCAGCATAAAGGAGCCGGTGAAATACTTCGTTTGCAGCACGGCATGGTCGCGGCGGTCATTGCCGTTTTGCCAGCCAAGGTCGTAGCCTGCCCACGCTACTTTTGAGGAAGGCTCGGCATCATCGTCAAAAACCGACGACGGCCTGGCGGGTGCTTGTTGCGAGCTGTCTTCATCGTTTTCGTTTGCCGTTCGGTTGTCAACGGGCGTTTGCGCGAACGCGCCGCTTGCGAAAGCAAAAAGCAGCGTGACTATTGCGGAGAACTTTTTCATAAAGATTGATTGGTGGTTTTGAAATGGGTTTGGATAATTGAGGTTCAGGGCGCAGGATTCGCTTCGCGCGTCAGCTCAAAAGCTGCGGCAGGCTGATAAACCAGCGGCGTGTGTTCTATCACTACATCGCTCTTGTCAAGGCCGAAAGCTTTTTCGTCGCTGAGACTGACATCGTTCAGCCAGAAGTACGCACGCAGCAGCAGGCCATCGCGCAGCGAGAACTCATTCTCCACAGAAAGGAATCGCTCTATCACCACGAACTTGAAGTCCGGCTCGGCGTTGTAGCGCGTAGAGCCGTCGGGGCGGATATGCAGGTTCAGCTCCCTGTTCGCCACCAACTCCTGCACGATTTTCTTGAAGTAGAGTTCCGTCTTCGGCTGGATGCGGAAGCCGATGTTGATGTTCACCTTGATGAGCTTGTCGTCCACCAGTTCCGACACATCATAGCTCATCGTGTAAGGCTTGTCCGTCCGGTTGATGTGCAGAAACCAATAGACATCCGCACGCTTCGGCTGCTTGGAAAGAATGGATTTGATGATGCGCTCTTCTACCTGCGTACGGGTATTGGCTTTGGAGAGATAAATAAGGTGCGTGGAGAATTTAGGAATCGCATCATCGCCGCTTAACTCGGTCAGCTGCGGCGTGTACTTGCCGATGTCCACGAACTTCACAAAGCGGTTATTGATTTTACGCGCGTAGTACCACACGTACATCGTCATAAAGATGAACAGCTCAAAAAAGAGGAACATCCAGCGCTCCTTAATCTTCGCCACGTTGGCAATAAAGAAGGACGTTTCCACCACAGCGAAAACCGCCACCACCGCCGCTACGGCTAACGGCTGCCACTTCAGCTTATAGCGTAGGAAGTAGCCCAGCAGAACGGTTGTCATCATCATCGCAATGGTGATGGAGAAGCCGTAAGCCGCTTCCATGTGTGAAGAGTTTTTGAAGTAGAGAATCATCGCTACGCAGCCAATCCAGAGAATGATATTGACGCTCGGGATGTATATCTGCCCTTTGATGTCACTTGGCTGACGCACGGCTACGCGCGGCCAGAAGTTGAGGTTCATAGCTTCCGATATAAGCGTGTAGGAGCCGCTGATGAGCGCCTGCGATGCGATGATGGTAGCAGCCGTAGCGATGATGATGCTTGGCAGCAAGGCCCAGTCGGGCATCATCTCAAAGAATGGATTAAGGCCGCCGAGCTGTGGCTTTCCCGCGTGCATCATCCAGGCGGCCTGCCCTACGTAATTCATCACAAGCGCCGTCTTGACGAATATCCATGTGAGGCGGATGTTCTTGATGCCGCAATGCCCGAGGTCGGAATAGAGCGCCTCCGCGCCAGTGGTGCAGAGGAAGACGGCGCCAAGCAGCCAGAAGCCCTGCGGATAATGCACCAGCAGCTCATAGCCATAGTGCGGACTCAGCGCCCTGAGTACATCCGGGTACTGTGCTATCTCCGCAAGCCCCGCTACAAGCAGCATACCGAACCATAGCGCCATAATCGGCCCGAAGGCCTTGCCGATTACCTGCGTGCCGAAACGCTGAAAGAAAAACAGGCCGGAAATGATAGCCACCACGATGCCGATGGTCAGATTATTTCCGGGGACGATAATGTGCTCTAAGCCATGCACACTATTCAGGCCTTCAATGGCGGAAGCGACCGAAATTGGCGGCGTGATTATGCCATCTGCGAGCAGGGTTGTCGCTCCGAGAATGGTTGGTATCACCAGCTTCTTTCCATAGCGACGCACGATGGCGTAAAGCGAGAATACGCCGCCTTCGCCCTGATTGTCGGCGCGCAGCGTAAGCCACACGTACTTGATGGTCGTCTGAAAAACGAGCGTCCAGAAAACAAGCGAAACGCCGCCATAAACAAGGCTTGCATTAATGTCGCGCTCGCCGACGATGGCTTTCATCACATAGAGCGGCGAGGTGCCGATGTCGCCGTAAATAATGCCGAGCGCCACGAGCAGCGAGGCAAGAGTTACCCTGTTCAAGGCGGGATGCTTTGAAATCATGATGAGACGTTGATATGTTGTGAGGTACTATTCCCGGCAAACGAAGCGGTAACCAACGCCGGATTCCGTAACAATGGTTGACGGGCGGTTTGGGTCTGCTTCTATCTTCTTTCTGAGCTGCGCAACAAACACGCGCAGGTATTGTGATTGGGTGATATAACCCGGCCCCCACACCTCGCGCAGCAGGTAATGATGAGTGAGCACCTTGCCTTCATTCTTCGCCATTAGCGCCAGCAGGCTGTATTCTGTCGCGGTGAGCTTTAGCACTTCGCCTTCACGCTTTACGACTCTCGCCGTAAGGTCTATTTCTAAAGCGCCGCAGATAATTATGGGGTCGGTTTCCTTGATTACGCCGCGCAGGGCCGAGCGGATGCGTGCCAACAGCTCGCCGGTTCTGAACGGTTTTACGAGATAGTCGTTCGCGCCATTGTCCAGCGCCTTTACGATGTCTTCTTCACCGCTTTGTACGGAGAGTATCAGCACCGGGGCCGTGTACCAATCGCGGAGCTGGCGCAGCACTTCATGTCCGCTTTCGTCAGGCAGGCCGAGGTCAAGGAGGATAGCGTCTGGCGGATGATTGGCGGCGGTGATGATGCCGTCTTTTGCCGTTGCTGCTTCAGTCACTTCGTAGCCGTTGCTGTGCAGCGTTATCTGTAGCAGCTTGCGCATTTGCGCCTCGTCGTCAATCACAAGAATGTGCGCGCCCTTACTCATGCTTCAGGTTTTTGAGGTAAGAGGTTTCAGCGGAAATCTGTATCGTAAAACGTGCTCCGCCTTCGCGCCGGTTTTCCAAACCAATACGTCCGCCAAGCGCTTCTGTAAAGCCTTTGACGATACTCAGCCCAAGACCGGTGCCGCCTGCCTTGGAATCTTTCAGCCTGTAGAATTTGTCAAACACCTGCGCTATCTCCGCATCTGGAAATCCCTTTCCTGAATCTTCAATAATTACTTCCAGCACATCTGCATGAACCGTCGCCGAAATGCAGATGGCGTCTTCCGCGGCGGTATAAAGCACTGCGTTGTTCAGAATGTTGCCGACTATCTGCTCCAGCATTCCGCCGTCTGTTTTTACCAGCGGCAGGTCAGGATTGATGCTGATGGAAATGCGCTGCTTCGCGCCGACTTCTTCCGCACGCCTCACTGTCTCATACACTACCTCGCTGACGTCGCACCAATCTTTCTTTGGCTGAATGTATCCGGATTCAATGCGCGACATGTTGAGCAGATTATCCACCTGGCGGTTAAGGCGCATGGATGCCGTGGCGATTTCGCCAATCAGCTCGGCCCTGTTCTGTAAAGTCAGGCCGGCGTTGCCATGTTGTAAATTATCAGTCGCACCGATGATGGCGGCGATGGGTGTGCGCAGCTCGTGCGAGAGGGAGTTGAGCAGCGTATTGTAAAGCACGACCGTATGCGCCCGCTCCTCTTTCTCAAGCGCTGCTTTCTCCGCTCTGCGAATTTTGAATGTGAGCACGCCGTTGACCATCGCAATGATGAAGTAGGTGGCAAGAAGAATAGCATCTTCTGTTGTGCCGACAGACAGCGTAAAGTGCGGCGGGATGAAAAAGAAATCCCAGACGAGCGCGCTCAGCAGCGCAGCGACAAGCACCGGCAAAATGTCAAAGAACATCGCCGCTAGTGAGACCGTCACCAACAAAATAAAGGCGACGACGCGATAGCTGATGAAACCGGAGCAAGCATAGCAAATGCCACCAACCACACAAACCGCCAATACCGACAGCATATACTGTCTTGTTTTGGAGATTCTGTGATGGAAGACCAGTGACATATACCGGAGCAATTGACGGGCACAAAGGTATCCGGGGCTTTGTGGGGATATTATAAAACTGCAGCCGGACTGTATAAGGATTTTATAAAGGGCGGGTTTGGCGAAGAGCCTGCAAAAATATTTTTCGCCATCTTGTCCTAATCCTTCCCCCTCGTTCGTCTTTATTCAAACAAACACTGTTTATGAAAAGCTACACACTCCTCTTTCGCGGAGGCATGGATTACACAACCGCTTCTCCTGAGGAGATGCAAGGCAATATGATGAAATGGAAAACCTGGATGGACGGCATTGCCGCCGATGGCAGGATGCTTCCCGGTGGACAACGCCTTTCGCCCGGCCCCGGCGCGGTACTCAAAGGCAAAGACCTCATAACCGATGGCCCCTTTGCCGAAGGCAAAGAAGTAATCAGCGGATTCATCGCTATCAAGGCCGCCGACCTGCAGGAAGCCACTATGATTGCTAAAGGCTGCCCCATTTACGAGCAAGAAGGTAGCAGCACCGAGGTTCGGGAGATTGCCTAAATGTAGTTGGGCCCTTGTCACAGGAGCATTCATCGCATCAGCTTGCCGCTCATCTTTTCCGCCGCGAGGCGGGAAAGTTGATTGCTGTGCTCACTAATTCTTTCGGCGCGCAGCACCTGCAGCTTGCCGAAGACGTGGTGCAGGATACGCTCATGCAGGCCTGCATATCCTGGACGCAGGGCATTCCGGCAGCTCCTGTTGCCTGGCTGTACCGCGTGGCGCGCAATAAGGTGATTGATGCCTTACGTAAAGGCGCATTCTCGCAGCACCACGACTTCAACGACGGCGCTTCCATTCATTTGTTACAGGGCGGATACGATGCAGAAAGTGCCGGCAGCGACGCACTCATTTCCGACGATGTACTGCGGATGATGTACGCTTGCTGCCATCCTGCTATTCCACCGGAGGCGGCGACTGCGCTTGTTTTGAAAACGCTTTGCGGCTTCAGTACGACAGAAATTGCCAGCGCTTTCCTGACGAGCGAAGGCACTATATCCAAACGCCTTTACCGTGCCAAAGAAGTCTTCAGACAGCAGGAGCTGAAGCTGGATATTTCGTCCGTAGCAGCCTTACAAAGCCGGACGGATGCGGTGCTGCGTGCTATTTATCTCCTGTTTAATGAAGGCTATAGCAGTGCCGGACAAAAGGGGCTCATCCGGCGGGAATTGATGGAAGAAGCGATGCGGCTTTGTGAGTTACTACTCCGACACCTGCATACGCAGCAACCGCCTGTATTTGCGCTGATGGCGCTGATGTGCTTTCAGGCTTCACGCAGCGACGGACGCCTTTCGCAGGAAGGCGATATCATCCTCCTCGCCGACCAAGACAGGTCTAAATGGGACAGGACGCTCATTGCCCGCGGCAATCATTATCTCAACAGCGCAGCGACCGGAGAATCCTTCAGCACCTACCATTTGCAGGCTGCTATTGCTGCAGAGCATTGCAATGCGCCATCATTTGAACGGATAGACTGGGCTTCCATTCTTAAATATTATGATTGGCTGCTGGCTCTTGCGCCGTCGCCGGTTACGTCACTTCATCGCGCGGTGGCTGTCTTATACGTACGTGGTGGACGGGCGGCGGCTGACGAATTGCTGTGCGTGGAAGGCGTAGAACTGCTCGGCAATCATTCCCTGTATCATGCGGTGCTCGGGGAATGTTACGCTGCTGCGGGTGCGCAGCAACAGGCTGCTGATTGCTATGAACGGGCCGTACAGCTCAGCAACGTTCCGGCGGAGCGGGCCTTGCTGCGACAGAAGATTGCGGGCTTGCTGAATTAGTGAAGTACTAATCCCCGCGATTGGGGAAGCCTTACTTCCTAATTTGGTCGCGTGTTTGACCAAAGCTGGGCAATGCTCCGACAGCAACTAATGCACTTAGCACCGTTCAGCGATGCAGAAGTGGGGCTGCTGAAACCGCACGTGGCAGCGCTTTCGCTAAAGAAAGGCCAGACCTTTGCCGAGGAAGGCAAGATTGCGACGCTTGCAGGCATGGTGGTTAGCGGCAACATGCGCCATTACTACACCCGCGATGGAATAGAACGCACCACTTATTTCTATTTTGAAGGCGCGCTGGTAAGCTCCTACATCAGCTGCATTACCCAAAAACCGTCTCAGCTCACTATTGAAGCCATCACCGATTGCGAGCTGCTGGTATTTCCTTATGCAGCATTGACTGCGCTCTTCGCGCAATCACATACATGGGAACGCTTTGGCCGCCTGCTGGCGGAATATCTGGCCGTTGGCTTGGAGGAGCGCATGGTGACCTTACTGATGCTGTCGCCGGAGGAGCGGTATCATAATTTGCTGAAAGGAGGCAAGGACAAGATTCTGGCGCGCATTCCACAGCATTACATCGCTAGCTATCTCGGCATCACGCCGGTCAGTCTGAGCCGCATTCGCAACCGCGCCGCGAAAAAGTAGGTCAGCAGCATTTCTTATCTATTGTTATCGTCAGCAGGCAAGCGTGAAAGTGACCTTTGGGCTGCAATAAAGCTCAAGCACATGAAATACCTGCTCAAGGCGGAAGAAGCTGCTGGCCTCGCGCTCGCAATCCTCGCCATTTACCTGCAACCTGTTACCATTATCTGGTGGCTATGGCCGTTCTTATTTCTAAGCCCTGACATCAGCATGCTTGGCTATCTGCATAACGCCAAAACCGGCGCGTGGACTTACAACCTCTTCCATCACAAAGGCATTGCGGCGCTGGTGATTTTCGCAGGCTATGGGCTTCATGCACCCTGGGTGCTCTTTACCGGACTTGTGCTTTTTGCACACGCTGCTTTTGACCGGCTTGCGGGTTATGGCTTGAAGTACAACGACAGCTTTAGCCATACCCACCTTGGTTATGTGGGTAAGGCTAAAGTGCCGGCGCAGGATTAGAAGGAGAACATCGCCAACAAAGGCCTGGCACGCTTCGCAGAAGCTGTGGGATAGTCAGTATATCCCGCTTCGCCCGGAGTATAGAATGTGTTGGCGTCGGGAGCAGAAAGCTCAGTGCCTTCGGCAAGTCGCTTCACGAGGTCAGGGTTGGCAATGAACGGGCGGCCAAATGCGACCAGCTCGCCATTTCCTGCAGCCAGCTCAGCTTCTGCCCGCGCAGCATCGTAGCCGCCGGAAAGAATGATGGTACCGCCAAAGGCTTTGCGCATCGCATCCTTCACAGATTGCGGTACAGCCGGTGCGCCCATGCTGCTGTGGTCAACAATGTGGAGATAAGAGAGATTGAGCGCCCCAAGGCTTTTAGCCAGCGCTTCGTATTGCGCTTCCGTGCTTTCGTCGCTAATCATTTCATTGAATGCGCCAAAAGGAGAAAGCCTGATGCCGGTACGTCCTGCGCCGATTGCTTCAGCTACGGCTGCCGTTACTTCCAGCACAAAGCGATTGCGCGCATCCGGCGTTCCGCCATACGCATCTTCCCGCTGATTGCTTGCCGGATTCAGGAATTGGTCGAGCAGGTAGCCGTTAGCACCATGCAGCTCCACGCCGTCAAAACCTGCAGTAATGGCGGCCTTTGCGCTATGTACAAAGTCGTGTATTACGTCGGGAAGCTCATCCGTGCGCAATGCGCGTGGTACTGGCAACGGCTGCATGCCTGACTGGTCGGTGTACATCGGGCTATTAGCAGCAGCGACTGCGGAAGGAGCTATCACTTCTCCAACTTCCGGCAGATTCAGCGGGTGCGTAATGCGGCCGGTATGCATCAGTTGCACGAATATCTTTCCGCCTTTCGCGTGTACTGCGTCTGTTACTTTTTTCCAAGCAGCCGTTTGTGCATCGCTGTACATGCCAGGGATACGTGCGTAGCCGAGTCCATCGGGCGAAGGCGCTGTGCCTTCGGTGATGATGAGGCCGGCATCGGCGCGGTCGGCGTAGTATTTTACCATCAGCTCATTAGGCACATTGCCGATGGCTCGGCTGCGGGTCATGGGCGCCATTACGATGCGGTTTTTCAGCGTAATGCTGCCGAGATTGAAGGAGCTGAATAGTGTTGAATGATTCTTGTTCATGAGTTGGTTATTTTATGAGGTTCAGGCAATGGGGTTAGAAATGTTAGCGGGCGAAAGCCTTTGACTTAAGCGTTTTAGTGCGGTTATAAATGCAGCGCCGAATCTGCGGAGAAGGCCTGCCAACGCCGCGGGCTGTATAAAATAATTGAGCGTTGTCCAGGTGAGGAAGGCGGAGAGGGCGAGGTTGAGTGTCCAGCGGATGCCTTTAACCGGCAGTTGGCTGATGATGGCTGCGCTCATTGTGAAAAATAGATTTACCTTTACTTGCATTTTGCAAGCGCAAAGCTCAACTAAACTTTCAAAATGCAAGTAATCATGGGCACAGAAAAATGCAATGGGGCTATAAAGAGGTCAAGCTGCCCGATTTCGTCGGCGCTGGATACGATTGGCGACAAGTGGTCGCTGCTTATCCTGCGCGACCTGATGTTTACGGCGAAGCGCAGCTACGGCGAACTTCAGGCGTCTGAGGAAGGCATTGCCACGAACATTCTCGCAGCGCGCTTAGTAACGCTGGAGGCAAATAGCATCATCAGCAAATCAACCGACCCAGCCAATGGCCGTCGCAGCATTTACCGGCTCACAGAGAAAGGCATTGACCTGCTGCCAGTGATAGTAGAATTGAATCACTGGATGCTGAAGTGGGATAAGGGCGCGATGCCTTGCAGTAAAAGCCTGAAACGCAGCAGGAAGAGCAAGGCGGAAATTATTGAGGGGCGGATGGCGGAATTGCGCGCAACGCACCTGATGGCCGCGCTTAAGTAGCTGCGTGCTTTAAAAAACCCTTATGACATGATTACATCCGCGCCAAAAATCCCCTTGCGGATAGCCGGTGTAAAAATGGCGTAAGGAAAAGCCGGCGCGAGCGCACTGCAAACATTCAGTGTCTGCAATTGCTCTTGCGTCAGCACAAGCGCCAGCGCCGCAATATTATCTTCAAGCTGCGCCAGCTTGCTTGCGCCGACAATCGGCGAGGTCACGCCAGGTTGCGCCATCACCCATGCCAACGCTATCTGCGCCATCGGTTTCCCCGCTTCTTCCGAAACATTTCGCAGCACATCTAATATCTCCCAATTCCGATCGGTGAAGAATTGAGCCCCGTAGGGACTGCTGCCGGTCAGCCGTCCTTCGCCAGTTGCGGACGTAGCGCCATCCTTTGTGTATTTTCCTGTAAGAAAGCCGGCCGCCAGCGGCGCCCATGGCACAATGCCCAGCCCGCATTCGCTGGCTGCGGGGATGTGCTCGTGTTCAATGCTGCGCTCTACCAGCGAGTAGGCAAGCTGCATCGCGACAGGCCGTGGCATCCCGCGCAAATCGGCAATAGTAGCGGCTTTGGCGGCATACCATGCCGGATTATCAGAGAATCCGTAATAGCGGATTTTTCCTTCACGCGTGAGGTCGCAAAGCGTTTGCACTACTTCTTCCACCGGCGTGATGCCATCCCATACATGCATCCAGTAGAGGTCTATATAGTCAGTCTGCAGACGACGTAGCGAGGCTTCCAGTGCGCGGTAAATATTCTTGCGGCTATTGCCGCCATTGAAGCCGCATTTAGTTGCGAGCACCACTTTATCCCGCAGGCTCCTGGCTTTGATAAACTGCCCGGTCAGCTCCTCGCTCTTGCCACCTGAATACACATCAGCCGTATCAATAGAATTGCCGCCCGCATCAATGTAAGCGTTGAAGATGGCTTCCGAAACATCATCGGGCGAGCCCCAGCGTTCTACAGCATACGTCATGGTGCCGAGTGTGAGCGGGGAGACGAGCAGACCAGAGTGGCCAAGGGGCCAGCGGTTGGAAAGTTCCAAGAATATGGTTTTGAGGTAAACGCTTTGGAACCCGAATAAGTTGATGCCTTCAATTAGTTGCTTCTGCCATTTTCCGCAGAGCGCCTTCAGCTACCACGGAATCTCACCCGTCACTGGCGTATGCTCTTCGCTGATAAACCTACCGCTCGGGCCATCATCGCCTATCATGGCATACTTCGCTATCCGTGCGCCCGCTGTTTCTACTGTTGCCGTTCCGCTGTGGTTGTTGAAGTCCGTGGCAGTGTAGCCGGGGTCAACTGCATTCACTTTGAAAGCCGTGTCGCGCAGCTCGTAGGCCAGCGAAATGGTGTACATATTCAGCGCCGACTTTGAGGAATTGTAGATAGCGGCCTTCACAGGATATGCGAACCAGCTCGGGTCGTTGTGGAGGGTGGCCGAACCCAAGCCAGAAGTCACGTTTACAATGCGCGGCGAATCCGACTTACGCAGTAAATCAATAAAGGCCTGCGTCACCATTACTACGCCGAAAAGGTTGGTGTCAAACACCTCTTTATAGACCGCGATGTCGGTAGTGAGCGCATTCTGTCCCATGCCGCCCATGATGCCGGCATTGTTGACGAGCACGTCCAGCACATCGGTTCTGCGGCCCAGCTCCGCACGTGCGGCTTTTACAGAAGCTTCGTTGCTCACATCCAGTTGGATGGCTTCCACTTCGGCAAATCCTTCCGCCTTCAGCATCGCTGCGGCGTCCTCCCCGTTTT
Organism: Chitinophagaceae bacterium; assembly: GCA_965246765.1. GTDB lineage: Bacteria > Bacteroidota > Bacteroidia > Chitinophagales > Chitinophagaceae > UBA1952. Next base: position 328,119 of record CBDFFJ010000008.1, on the reverse strand, counting down.
GTAAAGTGCGGCTGCCGATATATACGTGATAGCCCTGCTGAAGTAACTGCCGGGCTGTTTCCAGGCCAATGCTTCTGTTGGCTCCGGTGATGAGTGCTTTTTTCATTTTATTATTTTAGGATGATGATTTGTTTGTTGATGCGTTGAACTGCCTGCCTTATGTTGCGCGAGCGTTGACAGATATAAGAAAAAAGCCGGCCTGGGATATTTACATAAGCTCAATGTCCATCGTTTTTATCAGGCCATTTTCAAACAGGTAGATGTGCTTTACCGTTCCGTCAAACACTACATTGCCCTCCAGGTCTGCCACTTTCTGATGCACTGTTACTTCCAGCTTGCCGGCTTCTATTTCGCGGAATCCTGTCGGCTCTACGTGTGGGTCTATCTCGCGCCACTGACGCGTCCAATAATCTCTTATCTCACCGTGCCCGCTGATGTAGCCGCCCTCCCAGGCCTTTGACCATTGCACGTCTGGCTGCATGGCGGAAAGTGCCGCGTCAATATTTCTGGCATTGAAAGCGTCGTAGGCTTTTCTGATTATATCCTGTTGCTGCCTAGCCATCTGATATGCTGATGTGGTTTTAGTTGTGATTAATTAAACGAGGCCCGAAACGCCAATGGCGAAACTGTCGTCTTGCTTTTAAACAATTTGGAGAACGACTGCGAGTGCTCAAAGCCCAGCTCGTAGGCAATCTCGCTGACTGACAAATCGGTGGTGGACAGCTTTTCCTTTGCCCGCTCAATGAGCTTGCTGTGAATGTGTCCTTGCGTGCTTTGGCCGGTAAGTGTCTTTAGTAAGCCACTGAGGTAAGCGGGCGAAACAGCAAGTGCAACAGCGATGCTCTGTACCGTCGGTAAGCCTTGTGAAGTAACCGCATCATCTGCAAAGTGCGCGTCCAGCAGCTCCTCAAAACGTGCGAGCAATTGGTGGCTGGAAATCTTCCGCGTGATGAATTGTCGCTGGTAAAACCTTTCGGCGTAGGTAAGCAGCAATTCAAGCTGCGTAATGATTACCTCGCTGCTAAACTTGTCAATCGTTGAGCGATACTCACCTTCTACGCTTTGCATCAGGCCGGTGATGGTGGCCTCTTCCTTCTCAGAAAGGTGCAGCGCTTCATGCACCGCGTAGCCGAAGTATTCGTAGCCCTTAATCTTTTGCGCCAGCGGCGTACCCCACAAAAAATCAGGATGCACCATTAGTATCCAGCCAGATGCTTTAGCCTGTCCCTTTGCAGGAACCCCGATACTAAACACTTGTCCGGGCGCAATGAAAGCCATAACGCCGTTGTCAAAATCATAGGACTGCTGTCCATAGCGCATCTTGCCGCCCGCTACGCGCTTGAGCGAGATGGAGTAGAAATCAAACACGAGGCTTACCGGTTCCTCCTGAACAGGCGCGCAGCCCATCGCGTCCAGATTTATCACGCTGACCAAGGGATGCTCCGGGCCGGGCATGCCTCTGAACGCATGGTAGTCACTAATCGTTTTAAACCGACGGGGCATATTGCTGCTCATAGCGATTCTGTTAGAGATTGAAAAGTTGCTTCAGGCCTTCTTTAAGTGAAGTTGGTGCTCTGCCGAGCTTGTTTTCTAAATCCGCGCTCACAGTAGATTCCTGCCCCGCCTCAATATCCTGCATAAATGCGCTGAACATTTGCACTAAGAACGGAGGATTGCCTTTGGCGGACATGCGCTTCTCAAACTCAGCAGGCGTTATCGGCGTGTACCTTACTTCTTTGCCAGACAGCTCACTCAAGGCCGCCGCTACGTCGTTGAAAGAGTACAACTCACTTCCTGTGAAGTCGTAGGTATTCGCATTGAAATCATCTTCCAGCAAAACGTTAGCAATGGCCTCACCCATGTCGCTTCTAAGAGCATACGATACTTTCCCATCTCCGGCAGGCAGATAAAACGCGCCCTCGGCAAGCGCCTCTTTGCTGATGTACAAAGGCAGCACATCCATGTATAGGATGTTGCGAAACAGCGCATAGTCCAAGCCGCTTTCCCGGATGTAATCTTCTGTCTGGAAGTGGCGAACCATCAGCTTGTTGACCAGCGTCGTTCGGTCTTTCAACGAGCGGCCTGTATAGGCAATGCCCTTTACACCCGCCTTCCTGGCCGCGTCCACTACATTCTGGTGTTGCTCTAATCCGTTGGCAGCACCTCCACCGGATATGAGGAGGACTTTTTCCACGCCCTGCATAGCCGCATCCAGCGAAGCCGTGTTATCGTAATTGCCTACGCGGATGCTTATGCCCTGTGCTTTCAGGCTGGCCGCCTTCGCTTCATTGCGTACTAAGGCAGCGATGTTGGCGGCGGGTATTTTCGCCAGCAGCGTATGGACAACTGTTGTGCCCAGTTTGCCTGTGGCCCCTGTAATGAGTATCATGATAGTTTGTTGTAGAACGCTTTGCTGCGTGAATGGTTGCTTTGAATGGCCCGGCGTTACCGGGTACTGAATTGAATTAGTCTATCTGAAGTACAATCTTCCCATCCAGCCCTCCGGCTGAAAGCAGGTCTTGCGCTTCTGCTGCCTGCTCCAGCCTCATAGTCTTTACGACGCGCGGAATAATCTTCCCGGCTTCTACCAGCGCGGTTCCGTAATCAAGCTTTTTATAGGAATACCGGGAGCCGATAAATTTTGCTTCCACACCGCTGCTTTCAGCAAGGGCCTGCGAGGGCGGCGCTACGGCACTAAACAGCTTTCCGCCCGGCTTCACTACCGCAAACGATTTATCTGTTGTCTCGCCACCTGCAAAAGCAATCACGACATCTACATCCTTTACCATGGCGGTAAAATCTTGCGACTTGTAGTCAATTAGCTCATCCGCGCCGAGCGCTTTTGCAAGCGCGAGTCCTTTAGCAGATGCTGAAGCTATCACATACAGACCCAGTGCCTTCGCCATTTGCAGTACAATACTGCCTGTGCCGCCCGCCGCGCCATGCAGCAGCAGCCGTTGTCCTGCTTTCACCTCACCATGCTCTATCAGAAAAGAATAGGCGGTTACCAGCGGCACTACCAGCGAGGCCGCTTCGTTAAAGCCCACATTGCGCGGCATGATACCTACATGCTCTTCTTTCAGCGCCACGTATTGCGCATAACCACCACCAAAATCTCCCCCATAAACCTTGTCGCCTGCTTTCAGACGAGCCACATCGCTGCCGACGGCTTCCACGATTCCCGCAACATCAAGGCCGGGAATGTAGGGGTGCTGTATCGGGAACCTGTCCTTTGCCTCACCGCTACGAAATTTTATTTCTGCGGGATTAAGCGAAGTAGCTGATGCTTTAATAAGCACTTCATCTGCTTTTGGAACCGGCTTCTCCACTTCCGCAAACCGGATTACATCCGAAGTGCCATAGGCGATGTATTGTATTGCTTTCATGTGCGCTTTTTTGTAGAAAGCAAAGCTCTATCCATTAGAACGCCTATCTGTAGGCTAATAAGTGTTTGTTGTAGCCTTTTTTGAAAATGAGCGCCGATTCTAAGCGGTGGACAAATGCGCAACGCGCTTAAATACAAAACCGCCCCGCAAAAAGGCGGGGCGGTGAACTTACACAGAGGTGAGCGTGGGCTTATTCACTCCGGGTAAACTTAAAGCTCTGTTTCATGGAACCATTATCTACCTCAAGCAGCAGCAATTGATTGGCAGGCAACTCGCGCAAGTCAATTTCCAGGCGCTGCTTTCCACCGTCCATGCGCTTGCTGAAGCTGCGGAGATTGCGGCCTGTTTCATCATAAATTGTAAAGCTGTAGCGGCCATCCTTTGCATTGGCAAGCTCCAGATGCAGCACATCCTTCGCAGGCACCGGATGGATGGATGCGCCGAATTCTGTACCGGTAGTTGCTATACCTGTAGGATTGCTGCTGCTCGTATCCAGCACCTTCACCGCGAAGGTATTGGAGAAGCATGATGTGCCTGCGCTGTCGCGGACGATGTAGGTGGTTGTCATCTTAGGCGCGGCAATGAGGCTTTGCTTAGTACTGCTGTCCGCCGTCCAGAAGTAGGTGCCCGGCCAGCCCGCATTCAGCGTAGTGCTTTGGCCCTTGTAAATCGTCACGCTGTCTGTCGTGTTATTCTTAGCGCCCTTGATGATGGTAAACTGGTCAGCAATGGTTGAGTCACGGCGCACCCACTTCGCATCAAGACGATTACCCTGCACTTCAAAATAAAACATACCGCCATCGTTCTGAGAGAAAGGAAGCGCATCGTGCGGATAGCCCGCCTGAATGCCGCCGCTCGCGCCGGCCGAGCCGGAAAGCACATACACAATGCCGTGGTTGTTCTGGCCCATCGGATATTGGTAAGGGCAGGAATTGACGGAACCATCGTATTTGCCGGAAGAAGTATCAGCAACGTGAACCGCCTTGTTGAATGAAGCTTCGTTTCCATAATAGCCCTTCATCAGCATAGAGCGTTCATAGTCGTGGCTGTGGCCGGTCATTACCATATCAACGCCGTAATGCTCTAATATGCGGATGAAGTTCTGGCGGATAAGCACAAGCTCTGTTTCATTATCGGAATTGTGTGAGCCCATCGTGTAGGGCGGGTGGTGCCAGTAGCAGATAACCCATGGCAGCTTGTTAGCAGCGAGGTCTTTCTTAATCCACTTTACCTGCGCGCCGTTCGTGTCGTACATGCGCGTAGTGCCGTAGTCTTCCATGCCATAAGAGTCCAAGCTCATGAAGTGAACATTGCCATAATCGTGGCTGTAATAAGCCTGCGTGCCGGAAGGCACACCACCGCATTCGCCCTGCGTAGGCGTGGTGAAGATGGAGAAGTACGGCACGTTATGCAACTGTTGCGCAACGAGTGCGCCATTGTTGTAATCGTGATTACCCGGTGCCGTGTAGTACAGGTGATTCTTCATCACGTTCGTCTGATAAGCCGCAAAGAGATTGGTCTGAAATTCCGCGTCCGTGCCATTGTTGTAAGCGTTGTCGCCATTCATAATGAGCACGTCAGAAGACTTGCGGCCCAGCGTTGCGAGGTAGGCATAATATGCCTTGATGGAATTCGTCTGATAATTCAAGTCGTTCCGGCCGCAATCGCCGAACATCGCAAAGGTCATCTTGCGCGTCGTGTTTGTTGGCGGAACGGTGGTGAAGAAGTTGTTGGAATCGCCTTGCAGGAAAGAAGTGTCCGTCCCGAAGCGATAGTAATACTTTGTGTCGGGCAGAAAGGGCGGTTCAATGCGCATAATGTGCTCGGTTACCTTATTGCTGTCCAGAATGCGGCCGCCGTAAGCGCCCGGAGCAGAGCCGATTTCCACCACAGATTTAGAAGCAATGTTTGTGCGCCAACGGACGGTAACGCCGGTTTGCGTACCCATTTGCAGGTAAGGGCCGCGCACGAGCGTTACCGGAGTTGGGATGTACTTCACGCCTGCAATTTCAAGGTTGAAGGTCTGGTCAGAAGAAGAGGCTACGTCGTTATGCACCTCAACGGCAATATAGTTGTCGCCGTTCACGAAGTAGCTCTTCGGGATGATGTAGTAATAAGCTGTACTCTCGGCCGTTCCGCCCACATTAGCAGCTGCGCCGGTTGTGTAGATAATAGTTCCGGTCGGCATATTGGAGCGTACAACCTCCACACCGTTTACATATACCACAGCACCGTCATCGCGCACCACGCCGATGCGGATAGAATCATACTGCGCAGGATTGGAGATGTTGACCTTCTGACGGAAGTAAGTAGTGATGTACTTGTTCGTGCAGGTGGGCGTGCAGGTTACCGTGCCGCAGCCTGCATTCACGCAGGTCACAATCCACGGGTCACCATAGCCGAGGTAAGACGCGCCGCTGCTCCACGATGCATCGCTGAAAGTGGAGTCTTTCCAGGTGCTGCCGGCATTGGAGCCGTTGTCTAAATACTTCCAGGTGCTGCCGAAGGCTGAGAGCGTCGTATAGACGCCGGTTACCTGCGCGCGTACGCCAATGGCGCAGAGCATCAGGGCTAATACGGGTAAAATCTTCTTCATAATCGTCTTCTTCAAATTGCTGTTTATTGAAAGCGGCGCGAAAGTATCCGGGCACTGTTACAGGCAGATTACCGCAGCGTTACCTGCATTATCAAAAGGTTAGGGAATCATTACGGCGGCGTATGCAGTGCCTTTGGCGCATAATCTTGCGGCCTCTTTCTGACAATCGTGATAAAGAAATTTGTGCTTGGATGCGCGCTTGCGGGCATAATGGCGGCGCTTGCTTTCGCGCCCGGCGGAAAAGGCTATAATGAAGCCGTTGCCAGTTACTACAACCACAATTTGGACAGCCTAATCCGGAAACTGCAATCGCTGGAAAGCGAAGCCAAACGCGCTCCGGCAAACAAGGCTTCATTAAAGCGCCGATTCCTTTCCTGCCGCGAAGCGTACAAAAAAGTCTCCTTCTTCCTAGAGCAGTTTGACTCCCGCAACGCCCGCGCCGTAAATGGCCCCGACCTACTGCGCATTGAAGACGACACGCAGCAGGACAGCACAAAGCCGCATGGATTCCAGCACATTGAAGCCATTCTGTATGCGCCAGCTTTTGACGCCAAAAGCTTTCGCGTTGAAACGGGCATTCTATTAAAGACTGTACAGTCTCTGCGCACCGCGCCCGACCATGAATATTACTTCCGCGACGACCGCGTTTGGGAAGCGCTCCGCTCCGGCACGTACCGCATTATCTCGCTCGGCATTACCGGCTTTGACGTGCCGATGTCGCTAAATGCCTTGCCGGAAACGCGGCGGCAATTGGCGGCGGAAAGGGAAGTGCTGGGCTTCTACAAAAAGAGCCTGGACGAAAGGCAGCACAACCTGTATGATGCTGCCACCAAAGCTTTTGACGCTGCAATCTTATTCGTCGAGAAGGCGAAAGAATTCAATTCTTTTGATCGTCTCCGCTTCATCCGCGACTACATAAATCCACTGACAGCGTGCTTAAAAGATTGCGCATTTGCGCTCGGCGCGGTGAATGGCGCGCAGCTCACACCGCTGAATGCAGAGGCAGAAAACCTCTTCTCCAAAGACATCTTCAATATCGCCTTCTTTTCGCCGAATGAGCGCTTCCTGCCCACGGCCGAACGCATCTCACTCGGTAAAAGGCTCTTTTCCGACACGCGCCTTTCGCGCGGCAATGTGCGAAGCTGCGCAAGCTGCCACCAACCCGAGCGCGCGTTTACAGATGGCATTTCCAAAGCGCTTTCCTTAGACGGGAAGACAAGTGTAGCGCGCAATACGCCTACACTCATCAACAGCGCGATACAGGCCCGGCAGTTCTATGATTCACGCGCGCTGGTGCTTGAGACGCAATTGGATGCCGTTGTCCATAATCAGGCAGAGATGGGCGGCTCGCTGTGCGATGCGGTTCCGTTGCTCGCAGCAGATACTGCTTACAGCCGGCAGTTTGCGCAGGCGTATTCGCGTGAGCGGGAAAAGATTAATCAATACACCATCGCCAATGCGATTGGCGCTTACATCCGAAGCCTCACTTCGCTCAACAGCCGCTTTGACCGCTACATGCGCCACGAATCAGCAGACTTTTCCGGTGCAGAGCAGCGAGGGTTTAATCTGTTTATGGGAAAGGCAAAGTGCGGCACCTGCCATTACGCGCCCGTGTTTAACAGCCTCGTGCCGCCGCGATACGAGGAGAGCGAATCGGAGATTCTGGCTGTACCTGCTTTGGCAAAGCGACCATCGGCCTTAGACGATGATTTGGGAAAAGGCGGCGCCACGCATACGCCTTTGCACAACTATGCCTTTAAGACGCCAACGGTGCGCAATGCCGCGTTGACGGCCCCATATATGCATAACGGCGTCTTTAAAACGCTGGAAGAGGTTGTAGATTTTTATAACCGCAGCGGTGGAAACGGCTGGGGTATTCACCTGGAAGCGCAGACGTTGCCTTTGGAGCCGCTGCATCTTTCCGCACGGGAGCAGCGCGATATAGTGGCCTTCTTGCGCAGCCTGAATGATACCGGGCACTGACGTTATTGATGTTTTGGTGATGATTTGGTAACGCTCCCATTATTTGCCAAAAGGAAATTCGCAGATACACAGCCAGACATTGGGGAAGCCAGCAAAACGTAAAGTAGAAGTCGCCGTTATTTCAGACGTCCATCTCGGCACCTATGGCTGCCATGCGAAGGAGCTGCTGCTGTATCTGAAAAGCATCAAGCCGAAAACGCTCGTCCTGAACGGCGACATCATAGACATCTGGCAGTTCAGCAAACGCTACTGGCCGAAGAGCCACATGAAGGTTGTGAAGGAAATCATGGGCCTGATTGGCAAAGGCACCAAAGTTTATTACATCACCGGCAACCATGATGAAATGCTGCGCCGCTTCACAGGCTTCAAGCTCGGCTCGCTGCGCATTGAAAACAAAGTATTGCTGGAGCTGGACGAAGGCAGGCGCGCCTGGATATTTCACGGCGATGTGTTTGATGTAACCATGCAGCATTCGCGCTGGCTGGCAAAGCTGGGCGCGGTCGGCTACGACGGGCTCATTCTCATAAATCGCCTCGCCAATTTCATTTCTGAAAAGATATTCCGCAAGGGGAAACTCTCGCTGTCTAAGCGTATCAAGGACAGCGTGAAGAGCGCCGTTAAGTTCATCAACAGCTTTGAGCAGACGGCAGCCGACATCGGCATCGCCAATGGATATGATTACGTGGTGTGCGGCCATATCCATCAGCCCGAGATGCGCACTATTACTAACGAGCACGGCAGCATTCTCTACCTAAACTCCGGCGACTGGATTGAAAACCTGACAGCGCTTGAATACACCGCGGGCGAGTGGCGACTGTTTCGCTATTCACAAGCAGATTTCGTGGATGCCGCGCCGGAAGAAGAATCAGAAGATGCGTCGCAGCTTTTCAATGCGATGCTGGAAGAATTTAAGCTCCTTAAAACCGAATGAAAATCCTCTACGCCATACAAGGCACCGGCAATGGCCACATCAGCCGGGCACGCAGCATTATTCCGGCGCTGGCAAAACATGGAGACGTGGACGTGCTTATCAGCGGGATGCAGGCGGACGTGACGCTGGACTTTCCGGTAAAATATCGCTTTCAGGGTCTTGGATTCATCTTCGGCAAGAAAGGCGGCATTGACCTGATGGCGACTTATCGCAAAAACAAAGTGCGGCGCTTCAAGAAGGAGATTAACAGCCTGCCGGTAGAAGAATATGACCTTGTAATTTCTGACTTTGAGCCGGTGAGCGCCTGGGCCTGCCTGCAAAAAGGCAAGCCATGTATCGGCCTAAGCCATCAGGCGGCTGTGCTTAATTCCCATTGCCCGAAACCCGACCAAAAAGACCGCGTCGGCGCTGCTTTCCTGAACTATTATGCGCCGGCTACGCGGCAATACGGTTTTCATTTTAAGCCTTACGACGAAGACATCTTTACGCCGGTTATCCGCGATGGCGTGCGCAGGCTCGTACCTAAGGATGAAGGCCATTACACCGTCTATCTGCCGGCATACAGCGACAAGCGCATCGTGAATATGCTGCTGCATTTTCCGGAAGTGCACTGGGAGGTTTTCTCCAAACACACAAAGACAACGGACGAGCAGCAAAACATCACTATCCGTCCCATTCACGACAACCTTTTTCTATTCAGCATGGCGGCTTCAAGCGGCGTGCTGTGTGGAGCTGGTTTTGAGACGCCTGCCGAGGCGCTTTTCCTGAAAAAGAAGCTCATGGTGGTGCCCATGAAAGGGCAGTACGAGCAACAATGTAACGCCGCTGCGCTGAAGAAGATGGGCGTTCCGGTCTTGAAAAGCCTGAAGGAAAAAGCCGTTAGTCGCATAGACAACTGGCTGGAAGATGCAAGTGTTGTGCCGGTGGACTTCCCGGACGAAACGGAGCGCATCATTAATACGCTGATTGCCGATTATAAAACGATGCTGCAGGACGAAGGGACAGTTGCAGAACGGCTTTACGGTGGCAAGTTTAAACGAAGCCTTTTTCAAAAAATGGTCGCTGCCTACATCAGCATCTGAGCGATGAACCTTAGCGCGGCAGATTTTGGCCCCGGCTTTACCTGGGGCGTAGCGGCGGCGGCCTACCAGACCGAAGGCGCGTACCTGACAGACGGTAAAGGCCGCTCAATCTGGGATGTATTCACGGACACAAAAGGGAAGATTGCGGGCGGCGAAACTGGCCGCGTAGCCTGCGACTTCTATAATCGTTACATCCAGGACCTTATCCTGATGCACAGCCTCGGCATCCCGGCGTTTCGCTTCTCGCTTTCGTGGAGCCGGATTTTTCCCGACGGGACGGGTAAGCCAAATGCTGCAGGCGTCGCGTTCTATCACAACCTAATTGACTTCTGCCTGGAGCTGGGCATTGAGCCTTGGGTAACACTCTATCATTGGGATTTGCCGCAGGCGCTGCAGGAAAAAGGTGGCTGGTGCAACCGGCATATTGTGGATTGGTTTAGCGAATACACCCGCTTTTGCATCGCGCAGTTTGGCGACCGGGTGAAGCATTGGATGGTGCTCAATGAGCCGATGGTATTTGTAGGAGCAGGTCACTTTCTCGGGCTTCATGCGCCGGGCATGCGCAGCCTGTCAGGATTTATGAGCGCTGCGCATCATGCCGCGCTTTGTCAGGCGGCGGGCGGGCGGATTATTAAATCGGAGCGAAGTGATTGCAAAGCCGGAACCACGTTTTCCTGCTCGCATGTTGAGGCGTTTTCCTTCCGGCCGGAAGACGCAGCAGCAGCGGTGAAGATTGACGCTATTCTCAATCGCTTTTTCATAGAGCCGCTGCTGGGCCTTGGCTATCCGCTGGATGATTTGAAGTTCCTGCAGCGCATGGAGCGCTTTATTGGTCAGCATGATGAAGCCGCGCTGCGCTTTGACATGGACTTCATAGGCGTACAGACCTACACACGAGAGATGGCCCGCCACACCTATGCGCGGCCGCTTGTTTACGCGCAGGTAGTAGGCGCGGACAAACGCGCCGTGGAGCGGACGCTGATGAATTGGGAGGTGTATCCGGAAGGGATTTATGAAGTGCTGAAAAAGTTTGCCGCTTACAAGGGCATCCCAGAGCTGATTGTTACCGAAAACGGCGCGGCCTTCCACGATGATGTAGAAGATGGCGCGGTGCATGATGTACAGCGCGTCAACTATCTTCAAGGGTATCTGGCGCAGGTACTGCGGGCAAAGGCGGAAGGCGTGCCGGTGAACGGCTATTTCGTGTGGAGCTTCACAGACAACTTTGAATGGGCGGAAGGCTATAACCCCCGCTTCGGGCTGGTGCATGTGGACTTCAGAACGCAGAAGCGCATCGTCAAAGACTCCGGCTACTGGTATAAAGCCTTCCTGAGTGATGGACGGAACAGCAATTCAGAAACAGCAATTCCGGGATTGAGCTTCGTGGCACAACCTACACATCAATAATTGCCGGAAAGCACGTACCAATCAGCCGTTCCCATTATAGAAGCGGTCGTATTTCTCCCACCACTGCTGCGTGAGCGATTGGACTTCCTTCTTTGTTGCCTCCGCATCCATATGGCTATGTTGTGAAATGCCGGCCTCGGGATGATGGGCATTAGACGTCAGCGTGCCTAAGGTTTTGATTTTGCGCTCTGCGAGAGACAATAATTCTTCCATCTCGTCAAGCAGTCTGTTGTTTTTCATAATGAGGCGCTACCCAAAGTAACCCTTGCAATGTGACCTCAGCGTTATCAAACCAAGCCGCTTGCCATAACGATAAAGTAATGTGCAATGGCACTATCCTCGTACCGTTTAGGCAAAACCAACTACCATGGAAAGCCAACAGCAAAACCGGGAAGAAAATCTTGAGCGCGAAGACGAAGGCAGCCGCCTTTCTTCAGGACAACCTATGTCGGTGTCAAACGACACTGATAACGACGAGCTGGACAAAGATGAGGAACTGGACGAGGAATCAGCGGCCGATGATGAGCTTGATGAAGATTTGTAAATCCCGCTAACCGTTACGCATGAAAAAGGCTCCTTTACGAGGAGCCTTTTTGTTTTTCAAACAATCCTTGTAATCCACTTACTTAAAACGATTAATCAGAGCCACATCTCCATCGTCTGCGGAAGGTCCATATGTTGCAGGAACCGGAATGCCTAACATGCGCAGATACATGCCGAGCTGTGACCGGTGATGAACGAAATGGTTCATGCAAAAAAGTCGTGCGACCTGTTTTTTGGGTAATGTGAAATATAGCTCTTCTCCATGTCGCATGGACCAGTCCTTCTTAAACTCAGCATCCTCGGCTGTGGATAAAGATTGGCTTGCTTCCTGCAGCAATTTGTCAAAGTACATTAAAAGCGCTTCTCGCGATTTTATCTCTGCAGGCTCAAAGCCGGCAAAGTCTAACTCGTTTGTCTCAATTACAGAAGTCCACCAGGCCAGAATCTCAGCTACATGTATTGCAAGCCGCCCCAAAGTTTCCGACTTTTCGGATGGTTTGTAATCAAGTTTATCAAAGGGAATGCTTTCTAAATACTTCCTCGTAACCGAAGCTTCTAAATTCAATTCCTGCAACAATTCTTTACCAATAGTCATTTGCTATGTTCTATACTGCAAGATTAGTTCTATAAATAAGATGCAATGCTGGCTAAAATAATCTTTGTGAAATAATGAAGCCTGCAATGTGGATGCGTCGCGTATAGTTATGGTGAATTCTTCTTCTTGTACGTCAGAAAGGTCATGATATTGCCCAATTCTTCCGCCGACACCTGCTCTTCCGGAATACCCGATTCATGCTTTGGATTGAGCACGCGCAACTCGTAGCCCACCAACTGAGCAGACGTCCAGTCGGGAATGACTGTCTTTCCATCAACTACTTTGTTGTGACAGCTGGCGCAGCTCAGGTTATACAGCGCCTGACCTTTATCGCACTCTTTCGTAAAGGCTTCGCGTACCGCAGGGGCCATGTTTTCAGGAAACGCATACGCGACTTTAGGCTCCTTCTTCTTGCCGCTGCCTGCGAAGGCAGGCAGCACAATCGTAATAATGGCCAGGGCCACGATAAAGCCTGTAGTACGATATTGTTTATACTTCATTTGCTTTGGAAAATCTCGTTTTTAATAAACTCCTCCAGGCTTTCTACGGTTCAAGGCACTGATGTGTGAGCGTGGCAGCTTTACCGGCGGCAACTCTGTCTGCATGCGCTCGTTCAGGCTTTCCATAAATGCTATCAATGCGGTTTTGTCTCCTTCTGTCAGTTGCAGCTTTTCGGCATTGAGCGTCTGGTTTTCCACCAATAGTCCGTGACCCACGCCGCCGCCGCCGTCATAAAAATCTATCACCTCGCGCAATGTGCGGAAGACGCCGTTGTGCATATAGGGCGCAGTGCGCGAAGCATTGCGGATGGTGCCAGTGCGAAAAGCGTACAGCATTTGCGAAGCGGCATGTACGCCATAGCGACCCGAATCTGCGCTCAGCGCTTTATAGTCTTTATCGGCAGGAACGCCGAGCACCTCAAACTCAGAGCCGACATACGGCGGCTTCACGCCATTAAACTGCGGCACGAAGTGGCAGGTGCCGCACTGGGCTTTACTCATAAATACATTGAAGCCATCTCGCGCCACTCCGTCCAGGTATTTATCGCCGTTCATAGCATCATCAAAAGGCGCGGTGGCCGTGCTGAATTTGCAGTAGTACATCGTCAGCGCCGAGGCAATATGCTCAAAGGAAACTTGCGGCTCTTGGGGTGTATAGGCAAGCAAGGCTGTAAACGCTTTCTTGTATTCATCGCAGCTCATCACCTTGCGCACAATGTCCTCTTCATCTCCGCCCATCTCTTTCGCATTGGTAGCCACGCCGTGCGCCTGATGTTGAAGCGAATTATGTGCGCCGTCCATCATCAACAGGTGATTGAACTCAGCATTCATCAGCGAAGGCGTATTGCGCGTCAGGCGGCCTTCGCGGTTAAAAGAAAATGCGGTAGCAAAGCCAGTGTCGGTGAAGCTCTCAGTAGGCTTATGGCAGGAAGCGCAACTCCGCATATTGTTGCCGGAAAGAATCGGGTCGTAGAAAAGCAGCTTGCCAATGCGGTCAATCTCCGCAAGCGTTGCGCTGTCTTTTATGCGGGTAAAAATGCCTTTCGCATTCTGTCCGCGGTAGAGGTCTTTACTGAAGATAGAAGTCGCACTCTTATTTAGCGAATAATCCACCATGCTGTGCGACACAACGCCATAATCGCGCAGCATCTCCGCATTCAAAGCGAATAGCGGATTGACATATTTGCTGATAAAAGCAAAATGGTCAAACGCGCTGTAAGCAGCCGGCTGCGCGTACGCAAAGGCAATCGAGCTATCGTAAAGCGACAGGTAGCGGGCGGTGACAGGCGTCGCCGGAAACGCTTCGTTATACAGGTTGTAGATGCCGCGCACGCTTTCCAGCATTGCGCGAAGCTCTGATATGATGCGCGTTGTATCCGGGCATTCAAAACCCGTTGTGTAAATCGCCGCAAGGTTGAGCAGATAGAGCCTGTTACAGAGAAAAAAGTGATGGTAAGTAGCCAGCTCTTTTGTAACCGTATCTGCCGCAAAATTTGCGGTTATGGCAAGGCTGCTTTCTATCAGATGGCGTAGCGAATCTTTTTGCGGCGCCGGCTCGTCCAGATAAAGCTCAGCGAGCGTCAGGCCTGCGCCTTCGCGCTTGTAAGGCTTCTCAAACTTCTCAAAGACTTCCGTCTCCCATTCCACCGGCAGCGGGCCGTTTATACGTCGGTATTCAATTGGAGAAAGATAGCGCAGCCAGAAGTCCGCCCCTTTCATCTCCAGCCTCGCAGCATATATCCCGGCTCTGATTTTAATGAGGTCGTTGCTGTCTGAGAGATTGGCGTTGCTAATGAGTTGGAGCAGCAAAGCTTGTTTCGCTGAAAATGCAGACAGCCGCTCCTTGTAGCCCAAAATGTACAGCGCAGGATTGCTGTTTTCCTTAAAGGAAAAGCAAGCCAGCGCGGTGGCGGCGACGAGTAGGCTGAATAAAAGTCTGCGCTTCATTTCATTTTCTTCTATTGCGGAAAATATTCCGCTTGAGGCCTTTAATACCTCAACGGGACACACCCGAAAGTGTGCCCCGCTGAAGACTATTGATAGCGGCGATTAATGTGCTACAACCAGCTTCACCTTGAAGGTTTGCGTGCCGGTAGCAATCTGCACGAAATAGATACCGTCTGGCAAGCCGGCGGTAGGCAGCGAAATCTCCTGCTCGCCCGCGCGGTAGCTTTGGTCTATCGGTGCAAGTGCAGCCTTTCCTTCGCCGTTGAGGATGGTAATGATGATGCGGTCGTCCTTCTTCAGGCTCATCGCAATCGTGGCATTGCCGCCGGTTGGGTTCGGGTAAAGCTTCACCGCGGAAGCTGCACTGAGCGTATTGACGCCAAGCGGGTCGGTACCGCGTCCTTGCAATGCAAAATCATAGGTAGCCTCATCAACGTCATTGCTTGCGATATTGATTGTCGCTGTGCGCAGGCCGATGGCAGCAGGCGTAAACTGCACTGTAATCGTCGTTGAAGCATTGGCGGCAATCGTAAGCGGGAATGTCGGCGCTC
Source organism: Chitinophagaceae bacterium (assembly GCA_965246765.1). Lineage (GTDB taxonomy): Bacteria > Bacteroidota > Bacteroidia > Chitinophagales > Chitinophagaceae > UBA1952. The sequence goes on along the minus strand of CBDFFJ010000008.1, from coordinate 312,598 downwards.
CTACAAGTGTGAAGTCGGTGCTGTTCGTTCCGCCCATCGCAATGCCCGTCAGCGTCAGCGTGCCTGCGCCGGTATTCTGAATCGTGAACGTCTTTGTGGTATTGCTGCCAGTTTTTACGCTGCCGAAGTCAGTGTTGTTTGCCGCGCCTGGCGTCAGGTCGCCGTCGGAAATAGTGACGCTGTTGCCCTGTACGTTGATTTCAGGCGAGCCGCCTGTGCCGCGCAGCGCGACATCGTAGATGCCCTCGTCAAGGTCGTTACTCATGATGTTGAGCGTAGCGTTGCGCACGCTGTCAACAGTCGGCGCAAACTGTACCGTAATAGTTTGCGAGCTGCCGGCGGCAATCGTAAGCGGAACTGCGGGAGGTGTTACGAGCGTGAAGGATGAAGCATTGACACCCGTAATAGAAAAGCCGGTAACACGCAGCGGACCAGGGCCGCCATTTTCAATCACATAGTTCTTGCTAAGCGTAGTACCTGTGTTGACTACTCCAAAGTCCGTGTTGTCCGTTGCGCTCGGGGTGATGTCGCCGTCCGTAATAGTAATGGCGTTGCCCTTCAAGTTCACTTCAGGAACTGAATTGGCTATAGATGAGTCGTAATAAGCGAGAAGCTGTCCGCCTTCTACCAACTCACCGGGAATGTTGTAGTGCGCCTGAACATCTACCAGGAACATTCCTGGGCCGAGGATGGCCTGCGCATCAATCGGGCCAGAGGCTTCTTCATCCTGCGTGAGGAAGTTGGCGCCGCCCGCCTTAAAGCGTGTCGTATCATGCATACCAACTACGCGGAGCGAATCACTTGCAAAATCATAGCGCAGCATGCGACCGATGTACGCATTGTTGCCAACGTCCTCTACCAGGAAGTTATGGCCGAAGTTGTCAATCGTCATGTTGTCCAGCATCTGGTAGCCTTCCGTTCCGTCAAGCACGGCTGTGATGGTCCCACCCTGCGTGATGTTACCGGCATTATTAAAGTGTAGCTTCCAGAGGCGGCTTGGCGCATTGAAGGCATTGGTTGTATTGAAGTAGAAGTCAGAAGGATTCTGCGAGTCCCATGCGCCGTCTTCAGGACGTAGGAAGCGTGTGATACCTGCCGTGTTACTTGCGGTTTCAATAGCGGCGCCGGTCATGTTCTGCACCGTGCCGAGATTAATCATGGAGAATGAAGTGCCTGGCGTAGGTATAGTTGCGCTTGTTTCTGTAAGCATGCCGCTTACGCCAACGCTCCAGAGATTACCCCCGTGCAGGCCGGCCTTCTCAATGTCGGTACCGGTAGTCTGCTTCGTGCCGATGTAGAAATACACCTGGCCCGGAGTAGCATCATCCATCAGTCCAACAATCGTTGTGTCTGACATCCGCGGATTTGCTACGGCATTCTCCCATGACGCCTTGCCGAGGTAAGGAAGCTCATAAGAGGTGCCTGAATCTGCGCCCGTAACTACGTGGCCCATAGCACGGCCTTCATTGCCGCTTTCCTCGCCGTTCATGTAGATGCGTTCTTGTGTGCCTTTACCAGTGATGGCATTATAATAAGCAGACACTGCGGGAAGGTCGCCGGAGCAAAAGCGTGTAAAGCCTGCAAGGCCCTGCGGCTGCAGATAGCTTGGCGAATACGTGATATAGCTTGACGTAAGCGGATTCCAGAGCTTTACGCGCTTCATCAGGTCTGCGCCGTATTGAACGGTAAAGTCGCTCTTGTTGATAATCCACTTGGAGACAAACGCACCGGTATCGCCATGCGCGCGGGCAACGCCGAGGTTGCTGCCGATTTCATGGTTCATCAGCAGCGTGAAGGTGCCGTTGTTGTTGTCAAACATACCGAGACCATCAGGCACGCCCGCCATTTTGTAGCCGTTTACCGCATCGCCCACAGAGATGATAGCCGTGTACTTGCCGGATGTTGTAGTCGGCACGAGGTAAGGCGGCTGTGAAGAGCTGAGGCCGGTTACGCCGGCTGTAAGCGTAGGTGTAAGCTGGTTGAAGTTGCTCAGTTTGTTGCTGCCGCTAAAACGATATACAAGCACGTGGCTCAGGTTAGTAGTAGCTGTCGCAATGCCATTGGCAAGCGGCGAAGTCTGACCGAAATCATTGTCGTTGCAGATAGCAATGGTGCTGTCGTTGATGATGGCAAGACCTTCCGCCTTATCAAGCGAAGAAGGCCAGCCGTTAGCGAGCAAGTCCATCGCCAGTGTCTTTTTCACAGGCACTATGCTTTGACCAGCAAGGCCAGTAGAATCAACAAGTCCTTCCAGGGTGGCTGTGCCGTAAAGGCCGGAGTTTACCGCAGTAGCCCCGTTGATGTTGATTTTGTACATCCGCTTGATGTCGGTTGTGCCACGGGCCGCCGCTTCCAGAATAAGGAAGGTGGAATCGTTGATTGCTGCAATGTCACCAAGCTTCCAATCCTGGTTCCGAATCTGGTTCGCCCCTGATGCACCGATGGTACCATCATTCAGGTAAGCGAGCATCCGCTGCGCGCCGGTAGCCGGATTGATTTCAAGGATACGGTGAACGCGTGAAGCTCCGCCGATGGCAGAGGTTGGATAATAAAGCGGGCTCTGAATAACAGCATACAGCTTACCACTCGGAGTAATGGTAAGGTTCTCAAAACCGCGATTGTTGCGACGGTATTTGAAGGCCGTGTCTATCTGAATATCTATCGCCTGCGCGCCTGGAAGATTTGCATAAGGTGAATAGCGGGCAATCACCACACCATTCTGATTTAATTTCCAGATAGTCGGCCCATTCTCTTCGCTGAGCCAGAAGAAACCATCCTTATCTACAAGAATAGCTTCGCAGTCAATGGCGAAAGTGTCCTTTGCGGCAATTTTGGAAGAGAAGTTGGCGCAGTCCAGCACGGTATCGGTGCTCGCCTGCTCTGTAGCAGTGCTGCCGAATCCGGTTGGGCTCAAAACGCCAGTTGCATTTGTACCGGATGGCCGCTTGACGGTAATTGTGCGCAGAATCTGCACTGAGTCGCCGTTGATGCGGATACGATGAATCTTAGGTGCGTAGCCCGGAAACGAAAAGGCCTTGTCGTAAGTCGGCGTGCAGCCAACCGGATTTGCGGAGGCATCATCAATGTTCACGCCGCGGTCGGAACATGTCCAGAATTCCTTGCCATTTGTGCCTGCAATAGGATACAGCGCAGAAAATCCGCCTTCACGGAAGTTGATGCCCTGGAAGGTGCCGATGGGCGCTGATGTGTAGTTTTTGTAGTCCTGCAGCAGGGTTATTTGGGCCTCAGCAGGAGCGGCTGCCGCAATGGCGATACCTGCCCCGAGCAGAGCTTTTGTAAAAATGTGTTTCATGAAGCGCATGGATTGATTTGCGTGTGCAAACGTATCCGCGCAGTATTACCGCTTAGCTAAGACAATGTGACCAATGGATGAAGGGAATGTTACGCGACAGGTGCTATGTTCATCGCCGCCGCCCGCTCCAATAGGAAGTTCATCGCCGCATCCCGGTTGTTCGGGATGACGCCGTCCAGAATAGCTTCGCGAATCGCAGTTTTCAGCGTCCCCACCTCCCTGCTTGGCGACAATCCGAAGAGCTGCATGATCTCTTCGCCGTCAATCGGCGGCTGCCAGGCGCGCATCTTGTCGGCTTCCTCTACGGCAATAAGCCGCTCTTTTACCAGCGCAAAATTGGTCAGGTAGCGGCGCACTTTCACCGGGTTCTTAGATGTAATATCGCTTTCGCAAAGCGCCATCAGGTCGTCCAGATCTTCTCCCGCGTCAAACAGCAGGCGGCGCATGGCCGAGTCGGTGATGTCTTCCTTGGAAAGGGAAATAGGCCGCAGGTGCAGTGCCACCAATTTAGCTACATACCGCATCTCTTCACCGAGCGGCAGCTTAAATGCCCGGAAGATTTTCGGCACCATGCGCTCGCCTACTGCGTCGTGTCCATGAAATGTCCAGCCGTGGCCTTCCTCAAAACGCTTTGTCACCGGCTTAGCGATGTCGTGCAGCACGGCGGCCCAGCGGAGCCAGATATTTTCACTGCGGGCACAGACGTTGTCCAGGACTTGCAGCGTGTGATAAAAGTTGTCTTTATGCCCCTTGCCTTCGCGCATCTCCGTTCCTGCAAGCGCTACCATCTGCGGAAAAAAAATTTGGAGCAGGCCGCTTTTATAAAGAAGGTCAAAGCCGATGGACGGCTTCAGTGTCTTCATAATCTTCATCAGCTCATCGGTGATGCGCTCGGCAGAAATGATTTTAAGCCGTGCGGCATTGCGCTTAATGGATTCAAAAGTCTCCGGGAGAATGCTGAAGCGAAGCTGCGTTGCGAAGCGAATGGCCCGCATCATACGCAAGGGGTCGTCGGAAAAAGTTACGTCAGGGTCAAGCGGCGTGCGGATAAGTTTCGCGTTGATGTCTGCAATGCCGCCGAAAGGGTCAAGGAGCGTACCGAAGTCCGCTTCGTTCAGCGAAATGGCGAGCGCATTGATGGTAAAGTCGCGCCGTTTCCGGTCATCCTCCAGGGTGCCTGGCTCTACCTCCGGCTTGCGGGAATCTTCGCGGTAAGACTCCTTTCTTGCGCCTACGAACTCTACCTCAAAGCCATCTACTTTGATCTGCGCCGTGCCGAAGTTTTTAAAGTAGGCAACCGGCGGCTTTGGCCGCAGCCTTCCTGCCACTTCATGCGCCAATGCAATGCCGTCGCCGATGCAGACGATGTCGGCGTCTTTGGTAGGACGGCCTATAATCTTGTCACGTACAAAGCCGCCGATGAGGTAGGCAGGCGCGCCAATAGCTTGAGCGGCAGCCGCGATTGTTTGCAGCAGGCTTAGCTCTTCCCGGGTGCAGTTGATGTCCATGAACGTATTTCGCAGCGGGCGCGGCTGCCCCGCAACGGGCGCAACGGTTGGTTAGTAATAGTGAATGCCTATCTGAGCCCTTGCCTGCGCAATAGTTTTTGACGCACTTTCCCGCGCCTTTTCAGCGCCGCGCTTCAAAATCCTGCGCAGTCCATCTTCATCCCGCTGCAATTCCGCCGCCAGCTCGCGGATGGGTGCTACGAATGCTACCATGTCTTCCGCCAGTTGCTTTTTCATATCGCCGTAGCGAATGCCAGTGGCGTTGAATGCGTCTTCAAAAGGCTGGACGATTTCCGGCTTGCTGACGAGGCGCATAAGGTCAAAGAGGCTTTGGATGTAGGCAGGCTTTTCCTCGCCGGCTGTCTGTGGCCCGCTATCGGTTTTCGCCTTCATAATTTTCTTGCGGATGGCATCGTCGGAATCTGCTAGGAAGATGGTGGCGTTCTCGTTCTCGCTTTTGCTCATTTTACCGCCTTCCCCATCAAGGCTCATCACCTTCACCAGCTCGGAGCCGAAGTTGAATGGCTGCGGCTCGGGGAATAGCTCACCGTAGCGGTTATTATAGCGCTGCGCGAAATTCCGCGCCATCTCTAAGTGCTGCTCCTGGTCTTTGCCAACCGGCACGAGGCTCGCGCGGTGTATGAGAATGTCTGCCGCCATCAGCACCGGATAAGTCAGTAAACCTGCATTCACATTCTCCGGATGCTGCCGCACTTTGTCTTTAAAGGTGGGCACCTTTTCCAGCTCGCCTTTGTAGGCCATCATATTGAGCATCAGGTACAGCTCCGGAATCTCCGGCAGGTCGCTCTGGCAGTAAAGGGCCACCTGCTCCGGGTCAAGGCCGGAGGCAATGTTTTCTGCCGCTACGCGGAAGACGTTTGTCTTTAGATCTTTAGGGTCAGGGTGCGTGGTGAGGCTATGATAGTCGGCTACGAAGAAATAACAGTCGTACTCCGACTGCATCTTCACATAGTTCTGCATCGCGCCGAAGTAGTTGCCAAGGTGCAGGTAACCCGTAGAGCGGATGCCGGAGACGACGATTTGTTTTTGCATAGAATGTTGGTGGTTCGTGGGGACACGAACCACGGCGGCGCAAAAGTAAAGCGGTTCGGGCTTGGGGGCACGAACCGCTTCTTTTCCCAATCGCTTGACGTTTTAACAGCCTTCCCAGAAAGGAACCGGCTGTCCTTTCTCATTTAGCTTAAAAGTGATGGGCAGGGTCATCAGCACCGGCACCGGATTACCCTGTTGTGTACCGGGCTTCCATTGCGGCATTGCACGGACTGCACGCAATGCTTCTTCATCCAGTTCTACATGGCCGGACGAGCTTTTGAGGGTTGGTGCGCCAACCAGGCCTTTAGCATCCACGACAAATTCTATAACGCTCTTTCCCTGTACGCCGGCGGCGCGGGCAGCATCCGGATAATGCACGTTATGGCCCAGCCATTCGCCGAGATTCGGCTGTAGTTCCGGTGCTCTTTCCGCACGGGTGAACACAACGCCGCCTGTCGGCGTAAAAGCGGCATTCGGCTTCCAATCCGTGTGAATGGTTGTTGTTTCCGGAGCTTGCTCCGCAGCAGCATTACGTATAACGGCGGTTCGTCCTTTTCTGGCTTGCGCCATTACTACCATTGCGGTAAAGGCAATCATCAGGAGGCTGGCAAAGGCATAGACGGTGCGCCTGCGTGGGGATTTTGTGAGCTGTAGCATATTGATACGGCGTTTTAAGGGATGATGAAGAAAGGCATGACTTACACCAAGCGGGCTAATGCCGAGACTTTCTGATATTTCTGAGAGCGTACACATGGTTGAGCGTTTTGAGGATTAGTTATCTAACTTAAAAGTGATCGGCAAAGTGAAATAAACAGCCACCGCCTGACCATCTTGAGTACCGGCCTTCCACGGCGGCATCATGTTTACCGCCCGCAAAGCCTCTTTATCCAAGAGTGGATGGCCTGACGACTTTACAACCTCTGCGTCCGACACGCGGCCATCATCATTTACTACAAACTGCACAACGCTCCTTCCCTGTTGGTTCGCCTTACGCGCCACATCGGGATAAACAAGATTTGCGCCGAGCCACTCAGATAGTTCGCCGTTGAAAGCCGGCATGTGCTCTACGAATTTATGAACCACTTTCCCGTCATTCGTCATTGTTGACTCACCGGTCTTAGATGGTTTTGGCTTATCCGCCGTCTTTTCAACTGCCTTGCCGGAGGGCGCCGTTTTCCTGATCTGCGCAAGCAGTACTGTGGAGATGAACATACTCGTCAACAGGCAGGCACCGATGACAATTGAGCTTTTGAAACGAACGTTTGTTTTTTGCAGCATCATAATACGAAGCTTTAAAGGGTGGTGAAAAAATGAGTGAACAATTGAAGTGTCCTGCGTGCCCAGGCTTTGCGACAGCATTAGCGCGCCATAGGCAACGCGTTCTGACGCCGACGAAACCGCCGCTCTGTCCGCCTCATACTCATGCACCAGCTTTAGCTCGCGCCGCATCAGCCAATGGGCGGGAGAGGCCCAGAAAATTACATGCAGCGCCTGCATCAGCGCCGCATCGTAGCGGTGACCCGCGCGCACATGCCCGAGCTCATGGCGCAGGATGGCGGCATTCACCTCATCCGCAGGAAAGAATACGCGCCTGCCGATGGTGCCAGGGCCGATGCCCGCGCCGGTAATCAGCGTATAGCCCGCACAGCGACGGCGTTTTCCTGCGGCCAGCTTCCCAAAAAGCATTAGATAGCTGCGTCCATACAGCAGCAGCAAACCGGCGGCTACCGTGATATACGTCCAAAAGGCGGCAACAGTCCAGGAAAATCCGGCGTCTTCCGCACCGCCGTTGCCGCCAATCACCACTTCCGGCAAGGCGGCGCGATAAACGGCCACTGCGGAATGCTCTGCGACTGAAAGGCGGATAAAAGGCAGCACCAGCGGCAATACAAGGCTGCAAAGCAAATACACCCTGCTCCCGCGCAGCAGTGGCCTGCCACGCCACACGGCGCAGTAAATGCCCCAAAGCACGCCTGCATAAATGCAGACCTGCGCCAGGTAAATGAAAAAGCTTAGTGTGTTCATGATTTGCCTTTTTTAAGCGTTTTCAATACACTTTCCAGCTCTGTGATGTCTAAGTTTTTGTCTGCAACAAAAAAGGAGACGAGATCTGCGAAGGAACCGTTGAAGTAGCCCTTCACTACCTGCGCGATCGTTCGGCTGCTGTAGGCATCTTTACTGATGAGCGCACGGTAGAGGTTTGCATTGCCCAGCGGCTCGCTGGTCACAAAGCCTTTCTCTGTGAGAATTTTCAGGATGGTATTTACCGTGTTGGCATGCGGCTTGGGGGCGGGCATCGCGGCTATGATGTCGCGCACCAGGGCGCGGTCATGCTGCCATAGGGCCTGCATGATCCGCTCTTCGGCTTTGCTGAGCTGGGGCGTCTGTTCATTCTTCTTGGCGGGCATCTTCTACTAATTATTTCGTAAAGTTACTATCTTTTTAGTAAAGACGGATATTTTCTGAAAAAAGTTTGGCGCTCCTGCACACGGCGCTGTTAAAAGCCACGATGATTCATTACCAGCGCGGCCAAGGCTGGCACCAAATTGTTAGCTTCGCCTAACAAGCGCTATGGAAGAACGTCAAGCCAAATCCCTTTCTGAAGTCAACGCCTCTATAGACCCGGCGAAGCGCAGCAGTCCCTGGCGCAGGATTGCTGCGTTCTTCGGGCCCGCCTATCTGATAAGCGTCGGCTACATGGATCCAGGCAACTGGGCTACAGACCTTGCCGGCGGCTCGCAGTTTGGCTATCGCCTCATCTGGGTGCTGGTAATGAGCAATATTATGGCGCTGCTGCTCCAGAGCCTTTCGGCACGCCTTGGGGTGGTAGCCCGGCGCGATCTGGCGCAATGTAACCGTGAGGTTTATCCCCGCTACGCCAATTATGCACTCTACGTTTTGGCAGAGCTTGCCATTGCCGCCTGCGACCTTGCCGAGGTGCTCGGCATGGCAGTCGGCCTGAACCTGCTGCTTGGCATTCCGCTGCTCTGGGGCGTGGGCATTACGCTGCTGGATACTTTCCTGCTGCTCTATCTGCAAAAGCTCGGCATGAGAAAGATGGAGGCTTTTATCATTGCGCTGGTAGGCATTATCGGCGTTTGCTTCCTGGCAGAACTGATTCTGGCGAAGCCCGACTTTACCGGCATAGTCAGCGGCTTGCGGCCTTCTATCGCAAACAACACTGCGCTTTACATTGCCATAGGCATTATCGGCGCTACCGTGATGCCGCATAACCTTTACCTGCATTCCGCCCTTGTGCAGACACGTAAGGTAAAGCGGGACGACGCGTCACTGAAAAAGGCCATTAAATATAATACCTGGGATAGCGCTATTGCGCTAAACATGGCTCTGTTTGTGAATGCCGCCATCCTGATTCTTGCCGCGGCCGTCTTTTATAAAAACGGCATGCCGCAGGTGGCCGCGCTTAAGGATGCGCACAAGTTGCTGAACCCAATGCTGGGCAGCAAATGGAGCAGTCACCTTTTCGCCATTGCCCTTATTGCGGCAGGCCAGAGCAGTACTATTACCGGTACGCTTGCCGGCCAAATTGTGATGGAAGGCTACCTAAGCCTCCGCATCAATCCCTGGATGCGCCGTCTGCTTACCCGGCTGCTTGCTGTGCTGCCAGCGGCATTGGTCATCTGGATTGCCGGCGAGCAGGAGGTAGACAACCTGCTGGTGTTTAGCCAGGTGCTGCTGTCTATGCAGCTTGCCTTCGCGGTAATTCCCTTGATTCACTTTGTCAGCAATAAGGCTCGCATGGGCGCCTTTGTCATTAAGCCACCGACGCAGATCGCAGCCTGGATTGTCGCTGCGGTCATCATCGTCCTGAACGTGAAGCTGGTAGCTGATGAAGCGACCGGCTTGGTTGTAGCTCATCCACAGTGGTGGGCTTATGCGCTGATCATTGGCGGCGGCGCAGGAATGGCTTTGCTGTTAGGGATTACCATCGCCTATCCCTTACTGCGGCGCGCCAGCAATGTGAAAGTGGGCGTACATAACGGCCCATTCATTAACACCCTGCCCACTACCAATGGCTTTGCCACCATAGCCCTCGCATTTGACTATTCGGCGCGCGACGCGCAGATGCTTCAGTATGCTTTGCAGCTTGCGCGTCCGGATACGCGCTTTGTATTAATACATGTGGTAGAAAGCGCAGCGGCAAGAAGAATCGGCGCTGAAAGCGATGATTATGAGACGGCGGAAGACCGGGCGCGTCTTGCGAAGTATGCCGCGTTCTTTACGGAGCGGGATTTCAGCGCCATGCCGGTGCTCGGCTACAAGTTTCGCGCGCGCGAGATTGCCCGGATTGTAAAAGAAGAAGGCGCCGACCTGCTGATTGTCGGCAGCCACGGTCACAAAGCCTTGTCGGACTGGATATTCGGCGAAACCGTCAATTCTGTCCGCCACCTCGTAAAAATTCCGGTGTTCATCGCCCGTTAGGTGCTTTTTAAAAAAAGAAAACCCGCACATCAATGCGGGCATCTTTCAATCAGGCTTACAGGTACGGGTTTGGCGTGATAGGTTTAAGGGGCTGATGGTCTATCGGTAGGTTTTTGCTGATTGTCAATAACAAAACTACTCTTACAGAATGCGGACGACAATTATTTGTTAATGGAATTTATACTCCCGGTCCATGCACTCTGAGCGTGAGTCAGGCATATCAGTTCTTGAAAATCAGTTCATTACCTCCTTACTCCAAGAAAGGAAATTTATATTTTGTAGCATTGCCCGCAAGCGACAAGCCACATTAATTAATTATGAAGAAGGCCCCCGCCATTATTCCGGCGCAGAACCCCGGCGGTGATGTGTACGCGCTTGTACTATGCCTGAGCGCCGCCGAGAAAACGACGCTGCGCAAAGCCTGGGACAAGGGCTTCAGGAAGCAGCCGCTGCACATTCAGCTCTTTGAGGCCATTACGGATCGCAAAATATTTGATGATGCAGGCGCGCAAAAATCACTCGGGCTTAGCGGCGGCGCTCAGTTTTCCAATCTCAAGCAATATCTGGCAAACGAGGTGCTGGATGCGCTTATTCACAGCCAACGTGACAACGCAGCGCTTACACAGCTTCATTTCGGACTGATGCAGCTGCGGTTGCTGGCCGAACGCAGCCAGACGGCGCTTGCCCGCAAGCTCTGTAAAAAGCTCTGGGCCATAGCTGAAGACACCGGCCAATACGGATTTGCGGTGGAGCTGCTGTATCAGAAAAGCAGGCTGCTGGAACAGCGCTCATTTCGTCAATATGCCTCCGAAGCAGATGAGATTGCGGCACTTATAGAACGCTATACGGGCTATCATCAGGCAAGCCGTAAGATCCGCAGCTATACTGAACGCCTGAGTTTGCTGCGGGCGGCGGACAGCCTCGGCGTAGCCGACGAGCAGCATGAGGCGGTGCAAGCGGTGATGACCGGATTGCTGGCATTCCGCGAGCAGGCTACAGCAACGCCGCAGCTTAGGTTCCGGTATTCAGCAGCCTTGGGGATGGCCGCCTATATGCTTCAGCAGTTTGACCGCTGCAGCGTTTGCTGCGAGGACATGCTGGCATTACTGGAGGCAGCGCCGCATCTCGTCGGTTCCGATCCGGAGAGCTTTCTGACCGTTGCCAATATTGCCTTTTACAACGGGTTCGCCTTAGACGCCATCTCGCGGGTGTCTGGCAGCCTGAGCCAGTTTGACCACCTCGCCAACATCGCCGATAATAACGCCTACTTCCACAAGCGCTGGGCCATTATACGCTTCAACACGACCGTAAAAATAGCGCATAAGACAGGTGATTATGAAGGCGTAGCCCGGCTTGTGGACCGGCAGGGCACAACTATACTCGGCTATGCAAGTCTCGTGTTGCCGCCGGCAGAGGCTCTTTCAGTATTTACCTCTATCGTCATCTCATTCTTTGTGCTGGAGCGATTTGCGGCGGCCGAGGCGCTAATGCTGGAGGTAAAGGAGCGCAACCGCAGCCTGGACCGCCAGGATGTATTTTATTTCACGCTGGTCTTTCACTTGCTCATACTTTATGAGCTGAAGGACTGGTACCGGCTGGATTCTGCTACGGAAGCCGCGTACCATGCCCTTTATAACCGCAAGAAGCTGCGGCCTTTTGAGCGGGAGCTGATGCGCTTTCTGAAGGCCCTACCTGCAAGGCGCGGGCGCAGCGACAACGCAGCTTTTATCCGGGCATTTGCAGATAAGCTGGAGGTTTACCGCACCGATCCAGTGCAGCGTCTCTACTTTCTGTACTTCAACTATTACGACTGGCTGCAAAGCAAGCTGGCGGGTGTTTCTTACCGCGAATACAAGCGTCGCCTGCTTACCGCTACTGTCTAAGAGGGCGGGCGCAATTACATTACCTTTGACACCGTAATAAAAAAGATAAACACCATGAATTTTAATCCCGCTGATCTTATCAGTGAAATGGCCGCTACTACCGAGAAGCTGGCGAAAGGATATGAGACACTGCGGCAGATTGATACTGTAGAGGTGACCTCCACGCCGAAGGACCTCGTCTGGCAGAGCGATTATGTGAAGATGTACCATTACCAGCGCGAGACGCCGGTAAAATGCACGACGCCGGTGCTGGTGTCTTTTGCTATGCTCAATCGGCATGACGTGCTGGACCTGACAGATCGCAGCCTGATGAAGAAGCTCATTGACGAAGGGCTGGATGTGTATATTATGGACTGGGGCTACCCTACCCGCGCCGACCGCTACATGACTATGGAAGACTACATTGACGGTTTTATGAATGACGCCGTTGACTTCCTGCGCCGCCGCCATAAGGTGGATAAAATTCACAAGATGGGCATCTGCCAGGCAGGTACCTACTCTATGATCTACGCATCGCTCTACCCGGAAAAGCTGAAGAGCCTTACGACCTACGTAGCTCCGTTTGACTTTGCCCAGGGCGATAAGTGCATGCTTTTCAAATGGACGGAGCACATTGACGTGGACGCGATTGTGGACAGTGTCGGCACCATCCCAGGCGAGATGATTGATTCCGCCTTTGGCATGCTAAAGCCAAGCATGAACGTGAGCAAGTATATGGGCGTGCTGGATTCTTTGGGCGACAAGGACAAGATGCTGAACTTCCTGCGCATGGAGCACTGGAAGAACGATCTGCCTGCCATGCCCGGCGAGATGTATCGCAAGTATATTAAGGATCTCTTCCGCGACAACAAGCTTATCAAAGGCGAGTTTGAGCTGGGCGGCCGCCGCGTGGACCTGAAAAAGATGACCGTGCCTTATCTGAATGTATATGCCACTGAAGACAATATCATCCCAAATGACGCTACAAAGCCGATCATGAGTCAGATTGGCGCTACGGATAAGAAGGAATATCCATTCCCCGGCGGCCATATCGGCGTGTTTGTAGGCGGACGCTCGCAGAAGGAACTCGCGCCGGCGGTGGCCAAGTGGGTCATTGAGCATTGCTAAGCAAACATTATAGTTCTAAAGCCGCAGCAGCCGCTGCGGCTTTTTTATTTCTGCCATAAAAAACCGCCTGCAAGCCTGCAGGCGGTTTTCGCATAACGCTATTCAGCATTAAATCATTTATGCCAGCGCGATGGTTGGCTGTCGCTATTGGTAGCATCGGTACCGTAATCATCTACGAGGCCGTTTGTGGTAGCCTTGTAGCGCAAGACAATTTTGCCGTGCTTGCCGTAGAATAGGTCGTCCGTCAGGTAGGCTTTGCCTTCCACGGTGCTCGTCTGGTTGTTAGCAGCCGGAATATCCTGCGGGTCTATGTAAAGTGTATCGCCCTTTACACGGGCCTTTACATTGGCTGTGAAATAATTGCGGAAATTTTTGATTGCCACCTCTGTGATCGCGCTGCCCCGCTCTACCGATACCGTGTAGTTGGCCGGCGCGGAGATTGTACCATCTTCAACCACTACCCAGTTGTCCAGAAAGCGCTCCCGGTTAACGGTCTCGCACTGTGCGCCTTCATAACCCGAAGGGCATATGCAGGCGCCATCCTTGCAAACGCTGCCGTTAGCGCAGACAATAGCCTTGCATTTGTCTTCCGTGCAGGCCGTATAGGTGACGGCGCCGAAGGCGGCGGTGATAATAGATGCAGTCAGGAGTACAGATCGTAGTCTGGTATTCATCGGCGCGGGAGCTTTTTTTGTAAAAATTTTCGGAGCTAAAGATAAAAGTATCCGGTTAAAAACCAAACGGAAAGCGCTTAAAGCTTTACAGACGGGCGCGGGCGGCAAAACGTAAGGGTCTAATTGCCCTTTGCTTTGGCGTCGTTCTCCAGCTTATAGGCCTTGACGCCGCGGTAGATGGCGCGCGCAATGTCCCATTGCCCGGCCTCTGAGGCCATGTAGGCCTCCTCTTCCGTGTTGGTGATGAAGCCGCATTCCACAAGCACGCCCGGCATGTAGGAACCGGCCAGCACCTCCAGGCTTTGTTGCTTCACGCCGAGGTCGCGGCGGCCCTGCGCGGCAAACTGATCCTGAATGGCGGTGCCCAGGGCTACGCTGCGCCCAAGGAAGGCCTGTGTGTATTGCGCGAGTATTATGGCAGTCTGCGGATCCGCCTCATTCAGCAGGCCGGGCTCATCTACGATGGCATCGCCATACTCGCCTACGGCCTTTGCCTTTTCATTGTTGCGGATAGAGCCCAGCACGAGCGTCTCCACCCCCTGTACCTTGGTGGTGTGGTGGCGAATGCTCTGATAGGCCGGTACCGTGCGCGTTTTTTTGCGACGACCGCGGCCGGTGGTTACCGTCCTGGTGCCGGTCTGTACTTTTTCGTACCAGTAAGGCGTTGAGTTGATGTGTACAGATACAAACAGGTCAGCGCCGGCCTCATTGGCAATGCGGTGCCGCTCTTTCAATGCCGGGTACACGTCCGAAACGCGGGTATAAAAGGGCTGCACGTCCTTCATGCTGTCGTTAATGAGCTTTCCCAGCTTGAGCACAATGGCGAGCGTCAGGTCTTTCTCGTTGGCAGACTCGCCGCGGGCGCCATTGTCGGTGCCGCCGTGGCCGGCGTCTAAAACGATTTTGGTTACTTTCTTGCTTGCCGCGGCAAAAGACGAAAAGGAAAACAGGCTGCAAAGCAGCAGAAGTGTCAGAAACCTATGGAATCGCATGAAGCGTTTTAGAAAATGATTGTTGACAAGCTTAGCGGCAGAGCCGGTAATTTTGAGGCTCAGGCCATGTGTGTTCCCGGTAAAAGTATTTTAAAAAAGGCTGTGTTCCGCCTTTGTGCCTTTGCATGTCTGTTCTTTATCCTAGCATTAACGGGCATTGCCGGCGCGCAGGAGGCGGCTCCGGCGCAGCGCGGCGATTCGCTTGCCACGGTCAGCCCATCTGATACGCTGCGGCTGGCGCGCACCGGCAGCAGCGCTACCGACAGTAGCCGGCGCACGGCCCTGGAAGATTCCTTAGGCATCCGGTTGTCGCCCGATGCGCTGCCGGCGGTTGTAACAGCAAAAGCTACGGACAGCGCCGTGCTGGATATGCAGCAGAACCTGTTTTATCTATACGGTGATGCGCAGGTGGATTATGAAGACCTGACGCTGAAGGCCGGGCAGGTAACCTATAACCAGGCGGACAATACCATTTCGGCAACGCCTGTAGAAGATTCGGCGACGAAAAGAGAACGGCCTTCTTTCAAACAGGGTTCTGAAACCTTTACCTATGATTACCTGAAGTATAATTTCAAAAGCAAGCGGGCGATTGTGCGTAATGCACGTACGCAGTACGGCGAGGGCTTTGTGCATTCTACGCAGGTGAAGCGCAACCCGGACAATAGCATATATGGCTACCGCAGCCTTTACACGACCTGCTCGCTGGATACGCCGCACTTCGGCATCAGGGCGCGGCGCATTAAGGTGGTGCCGGGGCACATTATAGTGGCCGGCTCTGCCAACCTGATGATAGAGGATGTGCCTACACCGATCTTCCTGCCCTTCGGAGTGTTCCCGATCTCGGAGACGCAGCGCTCGGGCTTCCGGATTCCTTCTTATACGATTGAGGAGCAGCGGGGACTGGGCCTTACCAACGGCGGCTATTACCTGCACTTCTCCGATTATGTGGACGCGCTGGTGCTGGCCTCGTTCTACTCTAAAGGCAGCTACAATGTGAGTGTGCTGAGCACTTACATAGACCGCTATCATTACAACGGCGGCTTCTCCTTTAATTACGCTTACAACAAAGTGGGTGAGGTGTATGAGCCCGGTGCTTCTATTGACAAGCAATTTGCTCTAACCTGGGATCACCGGACAGACGCTAAGGCTAAGCCGGGGCAGACCTTCAACACGCACGTGAATATTGTAAAGGGGAATTATTACCAGGACAACAGCTATAACCCAAACCAAATCCTGCAGAACATTTTTACCAGCAATGTGACTTATGGCAAGGTGTGGAATGGCAAGGTGCCGGCTTCATTCACCGCTGCGCTGCGGCTGGATCAGAACACCACGAATCACATTGCGAACGTGACGCTGCCGCAGATCAGCTTTAGCCTGTCGGGCATCACACCTTTTGCGCGGAAGAACGCCGTGGGCAGCGCGCGCTGGTATGAGAAGATCACCGCGACTTATTCTTTTAATGCGCTGGCGCAAACTACTTTTTACGACACGGCCTTTCACCTGTCTGAGCTGGGGCTGAATGATTTCAGCACGGGCTTTCACCACACCATTCCTGTCAGCGCTTCTTATACGCTGGCGCGGTACATTAATTTCTCAGCGGGCTTTACCTACAATGAATACTGGCTTACGGAGCAGCTGTACCAATATTATAACAACAGCGAGGGCAAGGTGGATACGATACAGCGAAGAGGATTTTACACCGCCCGGGATTTTACGGCTACGGCGCGTTTCAGCACGCGCATCTTCGGGATGAAGCGCTGGCGCACGGGCTCGCTCGCAGGTATTCGCCATGTGCTGACTCCGAATGTGAGCCTCAATTATACTCCGGACTTCGCAGCACGGCCATTCGGCTACTATTACCAGGCGTATCTCGCGCCGGGCGGGCAGGTTCAGTATTACTCTCCCTATCAGCGCTCAGTGATTGGAGTTCCGGGATTGGGACAATACGGGCGCTTTGCAAGCACTATTGGTTTCGGGGTAGATAACAACCTGCAGATCAAGACGCGCAAGGGCAGTGATACCGGCGCAGTAACGAAGAATATTACACTGATTGACGGCCTTTCTCTTAATAGCGGATACAACCTCGCGGCGGACTCTTTTGGCTGGGCGGGCTTCGCCATGCAGTTCCGGACGAACATTCTGGACAAGATTTCGGTGAATGCGGGGGCGCAGTTTACGCCGTATGTGTATGATAATACGTTGGGACGCACGATCAATAAGCTGAAGTGGAATGACGGGGGCGTGCTGAATTTCCAGAATGCGAACCTGACTTTTTCCTCCTCGTTCCGCTCGGGCAGCAGGAAAGGTGGCGACGGCGCTGGCGGCAATACCTCCGACAAGGCGCGGGTGGCGGCGCCGGGAGGCTATAATGATTACTTAGACTTCAACATACCCTGGAGCCTGAACCTGGGGTATAATATCTCGTTGAATAAGGCGTACCGGACTACGCTTCAGGGCGGCGATACGCTGCTGTTTAGCCACAGCGCGCTGTTCTCGGGCGACTTTAACCTGACGGCGCACTGGAAGGTGACCTTTAGCTCAGGCTATGACTTTAGCAACAATCAGCTTTCTATCACGTCTATAGACATATACCGCGACCTGCATTGCTGGGAGATGCGGCTGGGGACAATACCGTTTGGGCCGCGGAAGAGCTACAATTTCACGCTGAATGTGAAGGCCTCTGTGCTGCAGGACCTGAAGCTGCTGCGGCGGCGGGATTATAGGGATGCCGCTTATTAAGAAGGCGCGGGGGCTCGTATTGAAGGTGCGGGGGCTTATATTGTTAATCCGGGGCCTCGTATTATGGACGCGGGGCTTCGTATTATGAATGCGGGGGCTTATTCTGAGGACGCGGGAGCTTATATTGTTAATGCGGGGGATTACTTTGAACTGGCGGGGCCATATTCTGAACCGGTGGGGCCTTGTTCTAAGGTGGCGGGGCTTTGTTTTGAACAGGCGGGGCCTTACATTATCTGCATATTATGAAAAAAGCATCCTGATGGATGCTTTTTGATTTGAGACAGGCGGTCTTTAGGGCTTGATGTTGACGAATTTGAGCTTAGAGACCGTTTTGTATTCAGGGGAGGAGGCTCCGAAGGCAGTTTTGAGGTAGGTTTTGAAATCCTGGGCTATGTCAACGAGGCCGGTGCCGGGGTCGTTGAAGTGTTTGTCGCGGGCTATGCGGCTGGTGCTGTAGGGGGCGTAGGTGGAGGTGACGGCGCTGTTGCGGTTGCTGAGGGTAGCGGCGAGGCTTTCTAAGGTGGCGAGCTGGAGCTCTGTCTCGGAAGGGCCGTAAGCGGGAAGGGAGTTGATGAGGGCTACCTGGTCGGCGAAGTGGGCGGCAATGTTGGTGAAGCTTTGCTGGGAGGTGGAATTGCCGGTTGGCGGCTGTGCGTTCTCGGGATCGTCGCCGCCGGTGGCGATGGATGGGGCCGCGGGTGCGGAGGCGCCCTGGATTTTGCGGTTGATGGCTACGGCCTCGGCGAGGACGGAGGGGTTGACGCCGTCGGTGAGGCGGATGGCGCCGAGGATGCGGGTGGATAGTTTTTTGATGTTGGCGTAGGTGGTTTTGCGGTCGCCGGTGGCCTGGATGAAGGGCATGTGGAGGGCGGAGGTGTCGGTGACGGCGGCTTTGACGGCGGTGGCTTTGGCCTGGAGGGCGGGTAGCTTGAGGGAGGCTTTGGAGGGTTGATAGGCAGGGCCGAGGGCGGTGGCGGTGGCGATGAGTGTGTCGAAGTTTGCGATGTTTTTCTGGATGCCTACTTCGGAGGTGCTGTGCTGGGATGTTGACATGAGTAATGTGGTTTTAAGTATAAAAAGACAAGTTAACTACGATATCGGCATTAGCAAAGAATAGTGGTATTTGTGTATCGCCTGTAATGTTTCTGTGCTACTTAGAGCGTCAAACTATTGACTATTACATCATTATGGTACTGATGATTGGCAAAAGGATATAATTGCCAAACAAACATCAGGCGTGGCATGAAAATTTTAGGATTTTTTTTACACAATTTTTTGTCTATGATGATGCGTCATTGCCCACAAACCAAGCTTAAATATTCGCCCTATCTAAAAACATGGAACCAAAACAAGACAATGAAAACAAAAATCACTTTAATGCCGCGCGCTTGCTTTGCAGTCTTCCTTACTATAGCGATGATAGTATCGCTCTTCGGTAATTCGTCAGCATCAACAGCCACCTACACTACACCCAGCTCCTTTGCGCCTTGGGAGGGAGTAATACAAGCCGACCGCACGGTGCTGCCATTGACCGCAGTAATCTATGACGACGAACTGCTAAATCCAAACCCACAACCCTCATGGAACTGTGGGC
The DNA here is from genome assembly GCA_965246765.1 of Chitinophagaceae bacterium. Classification (GTDB taxonomy): domain Bacteria; phylum Bacteroidota; class Bacteroidia; order Chitinophagales; family Chitinophagaceae; genus UBA1952. The sequence continues at coordinate 293,289 of CBDFFJ010000008.1, read as the reverse complement.
GTAAGTTTCTATTTCTCACCTACAAGAATGACCAAATTGATTTTATCTGTGATAATGATCACATTGCAGCGGCAACCGCTGCTGTAACGTCAATCTACATTGAGATAAAGGACGGGAGCGGCGCTGTGGCGTATTCTGGCTATCAGGCTCGTGGTTCCAGTTGGAGCTTCACGCCCAGCTCTACCGGAAGCTTTACAATAATGAGCTATTATAAAGGAACGAGCAATACTCCACTATCGGGAGGATTTCAAGTACTGGACAGAATTCAGAAAATCTGGCTGGAAGCATCACCTATTTGCACGTCGACTTATACTACCGGACAAGATTATCAGCTTAAGCTAAAGACTATACCGACATTGAACACCTTGCCGTATACCATTCGGCAATACTTGGGAAATCGGCTTAACAATCCCCCGACCAATGCTTTTACTGACTGTTCTATTGACGTTGACATTGCCTTTACCATAACCAATTCAACAGATTTTCCCGTAAGTGGACCTTTCGTCCCGATCTACTCTGTCCTAGAACCTACTGTAGCGGGCGGTATTGACATTGTAGGGTATGATGCCACTGTTTATAGTCCGTTTCCGCCAAATCTAGAAGACTATTTTATAAAATATAGTGACATTGCTCCGTATCTGGCAGGAGCTACTACGCAGTTGCATGCGACGTTTGCAATTAATGATGGTATCACTACCTACCCATCTCGTACGATACCGATAGTTATCTCTCAGCCAGCGCCCGGTAGTAATGATGCGACTAATTACCACTTTGACATATTGCAAGCACAAGGCAATGATGTGTGGACACCGCAAAATAACCCTCTTACTGATCTGACTGGAAATGACGAATATGTTATAAAAGTCAAGAACGGGATTAGCGTGCCCGTTAATAAAACTTTGAGCATTCAGGGAATGACGGTTGAAATCGGGCCAAGCGGCACAGTGGATGTGATGACAAATCCCACTACTATCAGTGGGCACGCTACCAACGCACCTTACGGCGGGATATTGAAGCTTGACGACACAAAATTTACAGCATTGCGTAATTGCGATAATACCTCTAATTATTGGCAGGGCGCGCGCGTATGGGGTGATGCTACCGAGACACAAACTATCGTGAACACCACGACAGGCCAGAGCAAGCAGGGAACGCTTGAAATGACGGGCGGCTCTGAAATCTCTTATGCCAGTTGGGGCGTGATAAATGTAGGCCCTACGGCAAATTCCGGCTCTGCCACCGGCAAGTAATGGAACCGAACGGGCGGTGTAATCCTCTGCTCCAACTCAGGTTTTTACAATAACATACGGGCGATTAATTACGGTATCTATCCTGTGAGTGGTGTTACACCGCTGCCTTGCTCTACGTGTGCTCCCGCTCCGTATCGCAGCACAATAAGTAAATGCGTATTTACGGCAGACGCCAATGCAAGCTCCTTTATCGGCTTTGTAAGCGGGTGGGCCGTGAATGGTGTAGGGATATATGGATGCACCTTTGCCGACAATACCGGCAATACCGGCACCTCACTTCGCTATGGTATTGGTGGATATGACTTTGGCGTGAGAGTGGATAAATATGCGGGAGGCGGTGGCAGCACAATATCCAGCAAGTTTTACAACCTGAATAACGGCGTTGAGCTGAATGGTGCTAACGGCACTCCCACCAGCGCAATCGTCAGGAACTGCCTGTTTGACAATAATAATACCGGCGTGGACATTAAAGCGCTTCACGCACCGCAGGTGCAGGTGAATACCTTCAAGATATCCAACCTTAATACGCTGCCGCATAAAATGGGATTGTACCTCGCCACGAGTAGTGGCTATGGTGTTACTTATAATTCCTTTTCGCCTAAGCCTGGGGCGCGCTTTACCGTTGGAGCAGTAATTAGCAACACAGGCTCAGACCGAAATGTGGTGGCGAAGAATGACTATAACACACTGTGGGTGGCCGGCACGAGTAATTACCTGAACAGAAACCCCGACCCTCTGAACGTCAAAGGCCTTCAATTCCTCTGCAACACCCATTCCAATACTATCTGGGACATGTCAGCGACGGGAAGCGGCAGTAATTTGGATGAAGGCATGTGCGACTTCCAGGGCAGTTCAAGTATGGCTGCCGGAAATACTTTTACCAGCAGTGGCTACTATAATGTTTTCAATGACCCTGGCTCTGTTCACTCGCTTAACTATTATGCGGCAAGTGGACAAGTGCCAGCAACTATGTTGGGGATTTCAGTTTTTTCAGGCGGTGCGAACGCTTGCGGTACAAATGAATATCCCAACCCGAATGGCTCAGGACCCACGCGTGACCCCAATGGACGTTTAGGAAAGAAAGGTATGCGGATTGCCTACTTCCTAAGTGACCCGGAAGGAATGCAGTATCGCGACAGCCTATATCTGGAGCTTTCCGATTGGCATAGCGCCTACAGCGATTTGCTCAAAACTGACCTCCTGATTCAGGACGGTGATACGATGGACGCAAACACCGTATACAATGGCATCGTAACGAACGATTCCCTGACCGGTGTAGAGGCTACGGAATTCAGCTATTGGGGGCGCAAGCTGATGGATATTAAGCTGGCGCAGCTATTAGCCGGCGTAACGCCGGACTCACTTACGGCGACGCAGGTGACTATGCTTGCAGCTGTAGCGGACAGCGCGCAGATGTGGGCGCGTGACCGGGCAAGGGGCTGGCTGCATATATATGACGGGCGGACCTTTACTACCGATATGGTGTTCCCTACAGACACTTCAGCGGGTGGGGGTAGCGCAAGGATGACGGCTGCTCACAATACAATAGCTACCGCTAGCAAGTTGTTCTATAACGTGTCACCTAATCCTGCCAGTGATGAACTGCAGGTAAGTTATCAGAAAGGGGATGCAACTGAGGAAAGCTTTGTGTTGATAGATGTGCGGGGAAGAGTTGTTGTGCAATCAACTATTACAGGACAGTCAGGTACCAGAATAGTTGATTTGCGCGGCCTGCAATCCGGCATATATTTCTACCGCATCATGAATGGAAAGACTTTGAAGCAGAGTGGCAAGATTAGCAAACAATAAGCTTCGCTATCTTTAGTCTAATCTCCTATCTGTGAAAAGGTTATTAACTACAATAATTCTGGGCATCGGGCTATCTGGCATAGCTGGTGCCCAGAATTATTTTAATAACAAGGCTACTCTACATTCATTTGCCGCATCGCTTTCGGGTGTGATTAGTGCGAGTAATAAATACTACACAACAAGCGCTTGCGTTGACAGCATTAATGATTTAGGGAATGGACTGTTACTGAGTGTGATAGGTGTAAGATTGACTATCTGGAATGCTGACGGTTCTATCTTACGAGACACTGTGTATCAGAGGCGCGGGACTCAATTTTATTCCGAAAACAATGCATTGCTCCAGCTGCCTAATAAAGACATATTAGTTCCGCTTAGCGCCTTGGATACGCCTACCGGCCCGTCCAAACTGGCGCTTTTATGTTTTGATTCATCAGGTAATTATAAGTGGATAAGGGAATATCCAAAACCTTATTGCACCAATTTCCTGCAGCGGGATGCTGATTATTGGTCATTAAATGACTTTAGATCAGATGGTCAAGGGAACTGGCTGATGCTATCCAGCTATCAATGCGGCGTAAAATGGCAATGGGGTTATACGCAAACGATGCTCACGAAATTGGATTCAAATTTCAATGTCGTTTGGTATAAGTCATTTGGTGATAACAACAATGACAGTAGAGCGCAGAGCCTGATTGTTGAAAACGGGGGCTACACATTTGGCGGCTATTACAGCAGTTTAAATCAAAATACTAAGGCCGCATTCTACCGTACTGAGCTTTTTAAGACTGACACTGCCGGTAATCTGACATGGCATTGGCTCAGTGATTCATCAAGGCTAACCTTTGGCGCAACGGGTTTAATAAAGACTAAAGACGGGGGCTATGTTTTCAGCGGTCAGGGCGCAGGTCAGAAAATAGTATATCCATCCACGGCAGTTGTCCTTTGGTGGCCGTGGATCGAGAAGATATATGCCGCTGGTAGTTCCCAATGGCATCTGGTCGTCAATAATCATCACACTACCGATGCAGATTACTGTTCCATCAACAAATTGATAGAACTGCCAAACGGCGATATAGTCGCTGCGGGGCAAATTGTTTCTGGGTACGATGAAAAGGATACGCTTAATGGCAGCTTTGGCACCCTTCTCAGATTAACGGCGAATGGCAATGTAAAATGGCGGCGGCAATACAGCTATAATGGAGATACGATGATATATCATCTCTATGACATGAAGCAGAGTTCAGACGGTGGATATATCATGGCAGGGCAGACTTATGATGTTTATCATAAGATTCCCACTACGCTGCCGTGGCAACGTGCGTGGCTAATGAAAGTAGATAGTAACGGCTGTACCTCTAATAACGACCCGCAGTGCTTGGCGGTAGGCGTACCGCAGGAGCCTAAGCTTGCAGCGGGCAGCTACAAGGTCTATCCAAACCCAGTCACCGACCAATTGCTGGTGAGCTATCAAAAGGCGGATGATGCGAGCGAAAGCTTTATCGTGACCGATATTACCGGCAGGGCTGTAGTCAGGTCCTTGCTTAGCGGAAATGTGGGCATTGCCAAAATGGATTTACGTAGCCTGCAGTCCGGCATATATTTCTACCGCATCATGGCTGGCGAAACTGTGAAGCAGAGCGGGAAGATTAGTAAGCAATAGCTGTTCGCTATAAGCATTAAGCAATCTCCGCATCAAACACCCCGGCAAACTCCTGCAATAAAATGCCTTTCAGCGCGGTCTCGTTCACCTCGCGCAGGAGCTCTTTGTACATGGAGGTAACGCCTTTGTCGCCGATGCCGCAGGGCACGATGTGGCTGAAATAATTGAGGTCGGTATTGGCATTGAGCGCGAAGCCGTGCATGGTGATCCATCGGCTGCAGCGCACGCCCATGGCGCAGATCTTTCTGGCGCGGGCGGGGTCGTCGGCATCCAGCCATACGCCGGTGGCTCCGGGCAGGCGGCCGCCCTCCAGGCCATAGTGGGCGATGGTGCGGATGATGACCTCTTCCAAGTCGCGCATGTAGCGCCCGAGGTCGGTGTAAAATTTCTCCAGGTCCAGCATGGGATAGCCAACAATCTGGCCGGGGCCGTGGTAAGTGATGTCGCCGCCGCGATTGGTTTTGTAGAAGGTGGCGCCGAGCTGCTGCAGGCGTTCATCGGCCACAAGGAGGTTGTCCATATGGCCGCTTTTGCCGAGGGTATAGACGTGCGGATGGCTGCAGAGAAAGAGGTGATGCGCGGTAGGGGGCTGTGCGGGGCGGGCATCGTCGGGTGCGTTGTTCCAGTCGCGCTTGATGGCAAGCTGCGCGGCAAGAGCTGCTTCCTGCCGCCCCCAGGCGGCGCCGTACTCTATCGTGCCCCAGTCCTCCACTATGATGCTTTGCTGCTGCGCAATGGCCGTATCCATAGAGCGCAAGTTACGGCCTTGTTATGCCGCTATAAATTACCCCGTAGCCAGGCGGCACATGCTTTGTATTCTAACATCTTTAACAGCGCTAATGCTACATTTGGAGACTATGTTCCGATACACAGCTATCACAAGATTCATGAAAAATAAAGTCCTCTTTCCGCTGCTCGCAGCGGGGGCGCTTGCCGCCTTCTTTTCTTTTAAATACATTGGTAAAGAAGGTAGCGGGGACGACGGCACTCAGCCCAATGCCGAACGCAAGAGCCTGATCGTAACGACGGTGATGCGGGCAATCAAGGAGGGGCACTTCTCCCCGCGCCCGGTTGATGACTCGCTGTCTTACGCCGTTTACCATAAGCTGCTGGATCAGCTGGACTACGAGCGGAAGTTTTTCACCCAGAAAGAAGTGGACGAGCTAAAGCGCTACGAGTTTGATATTGACGACGAGCTGAACCGCGGCGAAACGACTTTTTATGACAAGCTCAACGGATTTTTCATAGCGTCCATTGACCGCGCCGACTCTATACAGCGGCAGGCGCTCCGGAAGCCATTCACCTTTAACGGAAACGAGAAAATTGTACTGACCGGCGACGACCTGAAATGGCCTGCTAACGAGACAGCGCTGAGGGCACGCTGGACGGAGTATATGAAGTACCGCACGCTGGATAAATACATCGGCCTGAAGGGCGAGCGCGACAAGAAATTATCTGTCAAGGACAGCGCGAAGGCGATTGTAAAAACAGACGCGCAGCTTGAGGAAGAAGCCCGCGAAAGCATCCGCAAGAACCAGGAGTTTTACTTCCGCCGCCTACGCAAGTTTGATGCGAATGAGCGTTTTGCGCTGTTCGTAAATGCGGTGGCAAACAGCGAAGACCCGCATACCGATTATTTCGCGCCTAAGACGAAGCAGGCATTTGACGAGGCGATGTCCGGGACTTTTTTCGGCATAGGCGCGCAGCTAAAGCCGGAAGATGGTAAGACTAAGGTGGCAGCCATTATTCCAGGCTCGCCGTGCTGGAAACAGGGTGAGCTGAAGGCTGGAGATGAGATTACGAAAGTGGCGCAGGGCACAGGTGAGCCAATTGATATTCAGGGCTGGGAGCTGGACGAGGTGGTGCAGAAAATCCGCGGCAAGAAGGGCACCGAGGTGCGCCTGACCGTTAAGAAGGTGGATGGATCTATAAAAGTGATTCCGATAATCCGCGATGCGGTGGAGCTGGAAGATGTGTTTGCCAAGAGCGCCATCTTCAAGTCATCGGGCGGGCCGGTTGGCTATATCTACTTGCCAGAGTTTTATGCGGACTTCCAGCATATCAATGGCCGTCGCTGTGCGGATGATGTGGCTAAGGAAGTAGACAAGCTGAAGAGTGCCGGTGTAACGGGCATTATCCTGGATCTGCGCAACAATGGCGGCGGCTCGCTAAGCGATGTGGTGGATATGGCGGGTCTGTTCGTAGATCAGGGCCCGATGGTGCAGGTGAAGAGCACCGACCAGCCGCCGACTACGCTGCGTGATGCTACGAAAGGCACACTTTACGACGGACCATTGGCCATTATGGTAAACAGCGGCTCTGCATCTGCCTCCGAAATCATGGCGGCGGCGATGCAGGATTACAAGCGCGCTGTCATCATCGGGACGCCGACTTTCGGCAAGGGCACGGTGCAGAAAGTGATCGACCTGAACGAATATGTTGACCCGATTACGCGCATGCGGATGATGAATGAGCCGCCGATCGGTTCCATCAAGCTCACCGTACAGAAGTTTTACCGCATCAATGGCGGCTCTACACAGCTGCGTGGCGTGGTGCCCGACATTAAGCTGCCGGACGCTTACAGCGCGCTGGATATGGGCGAGCGGAAAGACAAGGCTGCCCTGAAGTGGGATGAGATACCGGCGGCAAGCTATCGCACGACTAACAGCTTTAATCTGCCCGTCCTTGCAGCCGCATCCGCAAAGCGGGTGGCGGCGGTGCCGGAGTTCAAGATTATTGAGCAAAGCGCGGAACGCCTGAAGGCGCGGGAGGCGGACAACAGCTATTCGCTGAATGAAACGCTTTACAAGAAAGACCTCGACATGGCCTCCGCGCTCTCCAAGAAAATGGAAGAGCTGGAAAAGCACAGCTCACCGCTGGCGGTAACCAATCCTAAGGATGACCTGACCCGCTTCAGCACAGACAGCTCTGCCAATACAAAGAACAAAAACTGGATCAAGAACCTTCAAAAGGATATCTATATCTCTGAGACCGTCAACATTATTAATGACATGGCCAAGGCAGGGATGAAAGTGAATATGGGGATGGGGATGAAGTAGTGCGTAAATCCCTGGAATAGTTGAGCGCCGCCATCGTGCGGCGCTTTTGTTTGCGGTATTTTTGAGCTCTTGTTTCTCTGATGAACCGACTTTTCTGGCTTGTGCTGCTGATATGTCTGGGCTACGGCCTCAGCGCGCGTGCGCAAGCGGTGCCGGATACTTCTTTGAACCAGGTAGTGCCGGATACTTTACCTGCTCGGAATGCGCCCATACTATCGGCGCCGGCGTTGGATCAGGTAGTCTATGACAGCCTCAAGGTCGCGCTTTTGCCCTTCCAGCCTAATCCCAAGAAGAGCGCGTTGTATTCTGCGATTCTGCCCGGAGCAGGTCAGCTTTATAATCGCCAATACTGGAAGGTGCCGGTGGTATATGCGGGCGTTGCAGTGGCAGCCTATTTCCTGATTGACAACTCCCGCGAGTACCAGCGCTTCCGCAGGGGATACATTGCGCGCATCAATAACGCCAACGTGCAGGATGAGTTTACAGACAAATACAGCGGCGCGCAGCTGCAGGTATTGCAGAATGCTTATCGCAAGTATCTGGACATGACCATTCTCTTCACAGGGCTTGGCTATACCCTGCAGGTGCTGGATGCGCTCACCTTCGCACACCTGAAAAACTTCGACGTGTCCAAAAACATTTCCATGCGGATGCGGCCTGTGGCAATGCCGGCAGGCGACCCGGGCTTTGGACTGGTTATGAATTTTAAATAGGCGCTGCTCACAACAGACGACTCACATATAATGCTCCAAAGTAAACCTAAGGAAGACGATTATCGCCATAAAAAGCACCGCAAAGACCTGGTGCAGACACTCCGGGAGAAGGGCATTAACGATGAGAAAGTGCTCGGAGCAATTGAAGCTATTCCGCGCCACTTCTTTTTAGACACCGCATTTGAGCGGCAGGCTTATGAAGACCGGGCCTTCCCGATTGCTGCCGGGCAAACGATTTCACAGCCTTATACAGTGGCGTTTCAGACGCAGCTGCTGGACATCAGGAAGTACGACAAAGTGCTGGAAGTGGGCACCGGAAGCGCTTACCAAAGCTGCGTGCTTGCAGAGCTTGGTGCGAAAGTGTTCACCATTGAGCGGCAAAAGGAGCTGTACGATTTTGTAGGCGAATTTTTCTTCCTGAAGAATTATCCGGGCGTAAAGCGCTTTTACGGAGACGGCTTTGAAGGCCTACCGTCTTTCGGGCCTTTTGATAAAGTGATTATCACGGCAGGCGCTCCGTTCGTTCCCCCAAAATTGATTGGTCAGCTGAAGCCGGGCGGCATCATGATAATACCCGTGGGCGAAGAAGGCCTTCAGAAGATGATGCGGATAACGAAAGAAGCGGACGGCAGCCTGCGCGAGGAGATATTGGGCGACTTTTCTTTCGTGCCGATGCTGGAGGGACGGAATAAGTAAATGCTGCTTAGTCAAAACCTCTGATTGCTTTCAGATTCCGCATTACCCCACTCCACTTCGCCCGCTTTATCGGCGAGCCTTTAAACGCATTGCGAAAAGCTTCTTCCGAAAGCTCCATCCACTCCGACGTAGAAAGATTCAGCACTTCCGACAGCGGCTTAAATGCTTCTTCGCTGTGCGGAATAGAAAAGCGATTCCACGGACAAACGTCCTGACACACATCGCAGCCAAACATCCAGTTGTCCCCCCGTTGCTCAAAGCCGGAAGGCATCAGCGCATCCTTTAACTCAATGGTGAGATAAGAGATGCACTTGGTGGCGTCAACGACCGTCGGCGAGACAATAGCGTCCGTCGGGCAGGCGTCTATGCAGCGGGTGCAGGTGCCGCAATGGTCTGTGGTAAATGGCGCATCCGGCGTCAGCTCTAAATCGGTGATGAGCGTGGCGATGAAGAAGAAGGAGCCATAGGATTTGTTCAGCAGGTTGCCGTTCTTTCCAATCCAGCCGAGGCCGCTCTGCACCGCCCAGCTGCGCTCCAGCACCGGCGCGGAATCTACGAAGCCGCGGCCCTGCACTTCGCCGATTGTTGTCCGCATGTAGGCCAGCAATTCATTCAGCTTCGCGCGGATGACGTCGTGATAGTCTTGACCCCAGGCATACTTCGCAATGCGCGGCGCGTCTGGTTGCTGTTCCTCCCCCGGAAAGTAATTCATCAGCAGCGTGACTACTGATTTTGCGCCGGGCACCAGCTTTGCCGGGTCAACGCGGAGGTCAAAGTGACGCTCCATGTACTGCATCGTGCCGTTGTAGCCTTTTGTAAGCCATCCTTCCAAACGCCGCGCATCATCATCCAGCCGCTCCGCTTTTGCGACACGGCAGGCCATGAAGCCGAGGTGCAGGGCTTCGGCTTTGATGAGGGCGGCATTTTTTTCGGGAGATGACATGGCAGACCTTCAAGGTCTTCAAGACGGGGAAGGTCTATCGGACACTGACACCACGAATTTCCGAAAGCTGCGCCACACAAGCGTCGGCAGTATGTAATGGAATGCCCGCGCTGACGGTGCAGAATAGCTGCATGTCCTGCTTACCGATGCTGGCCTCGTGCCTGCGCAGGATGTGGAGTACCTCGCCGAGGTTGGCGTAATCACATTCTATCGTCATACCCTTTTCTATCCAATGCTCGGTTATCGCCGAGGCGTTCAAAGCCTCCGCGGCAACACCGCCGTATGCAGCAATCAGTCCCGGAACGCCCAGCAGCGTGCCGCCGAAGTAGCGCACAACTATCACCAGCACGTTTGTCAGGCCAGCGCTGTCAATGGCGCCCAGCATCGGACGGCCGGCGCTGCCGGATGGCTCGCCGTCGTCGCTTGCGCGGTATTGGGTGCCGTCGTAACCGACGCGGTAGGCTACGCAATGATGGTTCGCCTTCGGATGCGCCGCTTTGAGCGCTTTGTGATGCGTCTTGACTCCATCCACGCTCTTTATCGGAAAGGCAAAAGCCAGAAACCTGCTGCCGCGGTCGCGTAGCTCAGCAGTAGTTGGCGCGGCGATGGTCTTATACTTGCGCGGCTCAGGCATGGAGATCGGAAAGCATGATAAGGAGGATTGCAGCGACCGACAGTACCATTCCGATAATACGCGCATTGCCGGCCTTTTCTCCGAAAAAGAAAATAGCGGTTAGCGAAGCGAGGAGCACAATGCCGATATTGTTTACAGGAATAGCGGCTGAGCCGGGCAAAAAACCGGTTTGCAGCAGCCTCAGGAAAAAATAGATGGAGAAGAAATTCGGAACGCCGAGTGCCAGCCCAGCGATAAGATTCTTTACCGCAAACTTCTTCCGGCCCGTCATCAACAGGTAGCCGACGAGCAACGTGCCAATAGCGGCCGCCGATAGAAATGCATGAACCAGATAAACGGATTGCCCCTGCACATCCGCTTTCGGATTATCGGTAGTGAAGTATTCGTGTGCGATGTAGTTCACGAGCGTATCCAGTAAGCCGCTTGCTACAAACAGCAGCGCCGCCAGCCAGAGGTTTTGCTTCTTGCCGCTATCGCCTTCCTTCGTGCTGCTTAGGTAAACTGCGGGCGCAGCGAGCAGGATGCCTATGCCTTTGCTTACGGACATCTTATCGCCGTACAACCACAACGCAAAGGCTACAGGAATTACCATGCTCAGCTTATTGGCAATAGTCGTGGTGGTTATGCCGTCTTCTTTCGTGCAATACGCAATGAGGTTGAAGATGCCGATAAAGGCCCCGCCCATCGCCAGCGCCCACCAAAACCACGGCTGCCCCGCGCTTTGCGCACCGATTGGGAAGTGGCCTATAAAGATGCTGCCCGTAGCGACGCACACCCAATAATTGGTAACGATAGCCTGCAGGTTGTCCACCTTGAAGCGCTCAAACATTTTGAATGCTACAATGAGGTAAGCATTGAGCGCAACCGTAAGCAGGAGATAAAGCATGGAATACTTCAGCCTTTAGAATATTGCGCCATCGGGATATGGATAGCGGCTTGTGAGCGGCCGCCATAGCTGGAGCGCATCATCGCCAACAGCCGTATCGCTTGCGCGCGTTGCTCCGTTGATTAAAGGCGCAGGGACGCCGTCGCCAAGAATTTTTGGCGTTGTAAAAACACGTGCTTCGTCCCAAAGGCCTGCGGCGATAAAGCTGTTGAGCAGGCGCGCGCCGCCTTCTACAAATAGGGAATTCTTTCCCACCACTTTCAGGCGTTGAAGCAAGGCGGGTAGTAGTTGTTCATCAAACGGCAGCTTCGTGTAGCTCGTCGTTCCTTCGCGTTCTGCTTGCTCATTGATAATCCACGTCGGAGTTGAGCCGTCAAGCAGCTTGTGCTTTGCGGGAAGGCTTATGCCTCTGTCCAAAACAATGCGCAGCGGCTGCGGGCCGTCCCAAAGCCTTGCGGTAAGCTGCGGGTTGTCGGCCAACGCTGTGTTGTAGCCGACCATAATCGCCGATTCTTCCGTACGCCAGCGATGCACGAGCGTTTGGCTGAAGTGATTGCTGAGTTGAAAGCGGCCCCCGTCTGCCGGAGCCATGTAGCCGTCTGCGCTTTGCGCCCATTTAAGGATGATATACGGGCGGCCCGCTTCGTGCACAGACAGAAATCGGCGGGTAAGCCAGCGGGCTTCTTCCTTGCAACAGCCGGTTTCCACGTCTGCTCCGGATTCCTTTAAAATTGAAATGCCGCGTCCGCTTACCTGCGGAAAGGGGTCGTCCGCTCCAATCACAACACGCTTTATGCCTTCCAGCACGAGCCGCTGCGCGCAAGGCGGTTGCTTGCCTTGATGCGCGCAAGGCTCCAGCGTTATGTACATCGTGCTTTGCGGAATGAGGTGGCGATCGGCCTCCAATACCGATTGCAGGCAGGCTACCTCCGCATGGACGTCGCCGTAGCGGGCGTGCCAGCCTTCGCCAATGATGCGGCCTTCATATACCAGCACCGCGCCCACCATCGGGTTGGGCGAGACATGGCCGCTGCCGTGATGGGCAAGAACAATGGCCCGGCGCATGAAATCCGCATCCTGCATAGGGTGTCAAAATTAGCCATAGCGGCTTCTCCTCTAACTGCATCTTTGCCGTTATGTTGACGATTGGCGCGGCTTATGCTGACTTGCGAAGTGCCTTGACTGCTTTGTATGATGAGGGCGAGGCTATGGCAGTTGCGCACGGCGCTTTGGAGCACGTAACGGGCTTCACCAGGCTTCAACGCTTATCGCAAAACGCGCTCTTGCTGTCTGAGGCCCAATGGGAAGCGTACACAGGCGCAAAGGCCGGGCTGCTGGACGGTCAGCCGTTGCAATACGTAATCGGCGAAGCCCGGTTTTTAGGAAGAACGTTTTTTGTCTCGCCTGCCGTGCTTATTCCGCGGCCTGAAACGGAGGAGTTGGTGGAATGGGTAATGTCTGACGCGCAGCCAGCGGCTATTTTAGACATTGGAACTGGCAGCGGCTGCATTGCTGTGAGCTTAAAGCTCGCGATGCCGGATTGCGATGTAACAGCCATTGATGTAAGCCCGGAAGCACTCGCCATTGCGCAGCAGAACGCTCAGCGGCTTGGCGCGGAGGTAGCTTTTCAGCAGCTTGACTTTCTAAATGCTCAAAGCAGAGATACGCTGCCGAAGTTTGGTGTGATCGTCTCTAACCCGCCTTATATACCGCTTACCGAAGCCGATACTTTGCACCGGAATGTGCGCGACCATGAGCCGGCAACCGCGCTGTTTGTGCCCACTGCCGACCCGCTGCTTTTTTACCGGGAGATAGCGGCTTTTAGCCGGACGCATCTTGCGGATGAGGGGGCTGTTTACTGTGAGCTGCACCGGGATTTTGCGGAGGAGACGGCGGAACTTTTCCGCGAATACGGCTACGCGTCGGTTACTCTTCGCGACGATTTACATGGCGCTCCGAGGATGCTGCGGGCAGCGCGCTAATGTCTCGCCGGTTATTGCTTGACAACACGAAGCCGTACTTTTTCTTCGCCATTGCTATATGTAACGAAGTACAGACCGGGCATAAGCTGGGATGTGTTTAGCCTGGCCTTGCCGGCATTCAGCGGTGCTTCTATCAGGATGCTGCCGGCGGCATCCGTCAGTTGCACATTGCCGCTGACATTTTCTGAAAGGTTGACGTTCAGCTCGTCGGTTACAGGGTTTGGAAACGCGCTTATAGGCGCTAGAACATTGCCGCCGTCAATATGAACGGTGCGGCTAATGCCGCTGCTGCCGTCTTTGCTGAAGGCGCGTATCCGGTAGTAGTTATGATTTTCAGCGGGCGTGGCGTCTGTATAGTTATAGGCGGGCAGCCGCTGTGCCGTCTGCCGGGAAAGCGGCGCGAACTGCAGGCCATCGGCAGAGCGCTCCACGGAGAAAGTGACTATACCGGCTTCATCCGCAACTGTCCAAGCCAGTTCGTTCTTCTGCCCATTCCCGATTGCTGAAAGGGAAATAGCGCTGTTGGGCAAGGGAACGCTGGCGGCGCTAGTTGTACCAAACGTGAACGGCGAGAAAGACGTAAGCGTGTTGGTGGATTGGATGCTGCCGATTGTGCCTGGTGCTGCAGAGGCAACGCCGAGATCATTGCCTTCATCGTGCCATGTGCTGCCCGTCCAGTGGGCGATGCGCAGGTAGTCGCTGCCTTTATTGAAGATAGCGCTATTGGCATTGTCGGCCCAGAAGAGCTTGACTTTGCCGCTGATGGCGGTAGTGGATGGCGAGAGGTTCCAGTATTCCTTGTAACTCGTGCTGACCATTGCGGGGCTGTTGCTGCTGCTTACGGTGGTGTTGCTGCCATAGCTTGTGGAGAAGTATTCGGCGTCCACATAATCGCCGTTGCCGAGGGCGGGGTTGGTGCTTGCGCCGGTGATGCCGGTGAGGGCTGCCTGCTGGAGGCGGGAGGATTTTCCGGTTAGGAATTGCAATGTGGTGGTGGTCTGGGCGGTTGCGCCGGATATGTTTGGCTTCCAGCTTGCGTACATGCGCATGGGGCCGGCTACGTAGGAGGCGTTGCCGGCGTTGGTGATTGTAGTGGTGGGGAGGATGACTAATTGGCTGGCCGAGGTGGTGTTTATATTTCCGGCAGTGAGGTCAAGGTTTTGAGTGGTGATGCTGCCCTGGTCTTTGCCTACAGTGACGGTACCGCTGGAGATGGTGATGCCGGATGGGTTGTTGATTTTTAGTTTTTGAAAGTTTACGGCACCAGGAATGGCATCGCAGGTAACGGTTTGGGGGGTGGTGCCGGCGAATTCTATGTAGCCGGTATTACTGCTAGGTGCAGAAGCCAACGTTTGAAATTTTGTGCCGATACCCAAATTGATATTGCCGTTTACCTTTAGGTTAGACTGATAATTTGTTACAATTATTGTAGACGGCGTGGTGGAGAGATGGTTGATGGTATGAACTGCCGAAGTATTGATAAGTATACTTCTACCTCCTGGGGCATCCAGTGTTAAAGTGCCGGCTGTCTGGTTAAATACGGAGGTGTTACTGAATATTGTCCAAGTACTGGCTGTTATGGGAGCTTTATATATTATGTTGGCTAGTGTAGAATTTGTAGCTCCATCCTGCACCAAATATCCTGTTTTCAATGTCCCAGCGCCACTCAATGTGCAAGGTGCCGTTGAATATCCCTGGTGGTAGTAATATGGACTTGCACTGACGTCAAAAATGCCTCCAGTGCCGATTTGTAAATTCCCTTGGCAGTAAATAATGTATGAACCGGTGGCACCCGAAAGCCCCGTTTTGGCAGTTAAACTGGCTCCTGAAGCAATTGTCAGATCACCGAAATTAAGCTGCGAGCTAGTGCCGGTACCCGAATACTCGGGGTTGATTGTATAGCTGCCACTGACGAATACCTTCGGGGTAAGTGTAGGATTGTTGTAATCAGAAAGATAAAGCTGAGCGGATTTGTCGTAATTAATTTGCTTGGCAGAGCCGGCAAACTCCCAGGTAACATTGGGTGCGTCTGAAGCAGTCGCACTTCCGTAATTTTTTAAATAACCGCCAGTAGTTGTCCCACCTGGTAAGCTACTGGATGTAAAGTCACCAAGAATTCTCACCGTTCTTTGGCCGGTTCCGTTTGTATAAATTTTTATGTAGGAGTAACTGTAAGTACCTCCGATTGAACCAAATATCAAATTGCCAACAGAACCTGTCGGAATATTAAAACTGGTGGACGATGGAACAACAGATGTAGCATATATATACAAGCTCCCGGTCACTAGTTTAAAATCCGCCAGGCTGCTCAGCTTCGGAATATTCAGAAACACATTGTTCGTAGTTCCGGCAGTAGCAGATGCATTATACACACTGCCGCCATTTAAAATATCCATATAAACACCCGTCCCCGGCGTACCGCCATTCAAGCCCGTAAAGCCATTGCAGTTAAGAGTCGCCGCGTTTTTTACAGTGATGCCGCCATTATTATAAAGCTTTAACGCTGCGCCCGTAGCCGGCAAATTGACTGTTTTGGTATTGACGCCATCGCCCACTTCTATATTACTGGCGCTCACGCCAACTGTAGTGCCTATAGTGATGCCCGCCGTGGCGGTACCGGTCAGCTTGAGCATGCTGCTGTTCTGCAAGTCTATGCCGGGGGCGGTGGATATGTAGCCGACAACCGAAAGATTGCCCTGCACCTCCAGGATGTGTGTCGCGTTCTTCATGATGATGTAGCCGCGATTGCCGGATGTGGTGCTCATTGATACGCCACCCGCATCAAACAATGTACAGGCCGTGGTGCCCTGCGCTATGAGCAGCGCCGGGTTGTCATTCACGCCGGAGAACTTCAACGCGGCATCAGCGGTGGAGGTGATGCTAAGGTTGGCTTGAAGGTTTACCGTAGAAGCGCTTCCGATGTCAAGAGAGAGAATGGTTGCGGCGGTATTCACATTGACCGCGTCGCTTGCGGCAATGACAACATCATCGCTTGTGCCCGGTACGGTGCCACCACTCCAGGTGGATGTGGACGACCAGGTGCCGCCGCCGGTGCCGTTGGAGGTAATGGTGGCTGCATGGAGCTTCGTGAGCGATGCCAAGAGCAAGAATAGCGTGTACAAGTTTTTCATAGCATTATAATTATAGGGGCTGAGCGTTTTATGAAGCAATGATTATTCATGGATTAGCCGTCCATATATTTTCCAGCTCGGCGCGGTTGCCATTAAAGACATTGATGTCCATATCAAAAGCTGTCCCTGGTACATTATAAAGGCAAGTACCTGTCTTTTGACAATTTACCTCACAGCTAAATTGCCATAAGGTGTAGTCATTCCATGTATGCCCATTGTTGTAGCCGGTGATATTCGGTTTGAATCTGGCATACCATAGACGGCATTTTGAAAAATTGTTTCCTGCCGGCAAAGCGTTAATTGCCTTAAACACATCGTTGTTACAATAAATGAATGGGTACCGACCAGTTTTCTCATGTACACGAGTAATAAATGCTTCCGCATTACTGAGCGACATATGCTTAGAGTCCAACATTTCAAGGTCAAGCGAAAGCAGCTCGTTTTTAGCATTACCGACCTGTGCGAGATAAAAATCTGCTTGCCTGACCGGGTCTCCTGCAAGCCCGAGATGATATGAGCCAAAGAGGTAGCCCATTTCCAAAGCTTTAGCCTTGCGCGCAGCATACTTATTATCTAAGGTCTTGCCTTGCGTTGCGCGATGAATTACGCCCACTACCCTCGTGTCCGTTTTCATCTTATCCCAATTAATTACGTTCGGGCCGTAAGCGTCAATGACAATTACATTGGATGGATTGTCCCATGGCCGAGTGTGCTGCGAAACCTGTGCGGCTGCCATACTGGCCATTACCGCTGTCAGCGCAAGGATGAAGAGTGTTTTCATGAGTGGTTGCGTTTTAATTTTTGCATTGCAAAGTTTCTATACTACAAAATGTTGAGCATCGGTATAAACACGGAAAACGATGCGTAGATTTACGCATCGTTTTATCGTCTAATTTGAGTTGAAGATGCAGTTGGTTGCCGGCGAGCCATTTCACCAGCAAACGTAAACCGCCTGTTAATCCAAGAAAATACCTAACAGTAGCTATTTAATTGCTTTATATCCAGCCCTCATGTAAAGCCTTGCTTACAAGCTCAACGGGCGTACCAACCGAGGCCTTAGCCAAGATGTTCTTGCGATGCGTATTGACTGTGTGCAGACTAATGAATAATTCTTCAGCTATCTGCTTACTACTCCTGCTGGCTACTATTAGCTTGAGTATCTCCCGCTCCCGGTTTGTAAACAAGTCGTAAGAACGGCTAAAGGTGTTCCCGTCCTTGATATTGTAAAAAGATGGCTCACCGTCAAGTCCTATTAAGGAACAACAAGGCTCGCCATTGGGTTTGATATGGCTGATGTCGGTATGACAATGAAAGCTGTGGTACATATTCTGCTCATCATAGTTGAGCTGCACATACTGCATCAGTATCCTCGCATACTTGTCATCTTTTCGCTTAAAGCGTACGTCATACTGAAACTTGTAGTTCTTATATTTTTCTGCGGGAATAGTTTTCCAATAGGAAGTAACCCAATCCTCAAAAAGCAAGAAGTATGGCTTATCCTCCGGGTGAATTTTGTTCATGAGAAATTCTGCCGTTATCTCCCCTGGCTCATAACCCAAAACACCTTTTACATCGTCAGATATATTAGCAATAGCCCCATTAAACAGGTCAAAAATCAGAAGATAATATTTGCCGGGGTGAAATACACTGAACAGTCTCTTATGAAATTCCAGTTGTTGCTTTAGGTCTTCCGGGCTGAACAATTCTTCATTCGCAATCTTTCCCCAGATTTTTTTCGCATCAAGATAGAATTTGGTATGCTGGTCTTTCATTTTGTTATCTGAGGAATTTGCAATGGATAAAACTGCACAATATTGAGCAGTTCTAATGAAGCTAAGGGTATTAAGATGAGCCCTTACAGCCAATGACTAACAAACCGTAAAGGGCAATGATAGTAAAATATCATAGCTCCATGGTAACCAATCATGCGATTGATTCAACATAAAACCAGCTTGTCCAAAACACTCAGCAAACAAAAAGGCTGCCCAAACGGACAGCCTTTTCAAAAAATCAATGCTTAAGAATTAAGCCTTCTTGCCACGGCCGTTAGCCTTAGGCGAAGCAGGCATCTCGTCTGTTGCAACGTGGATTTCCGGAGTTTCTGTAGCGAAGGTTGTGTTCACTTCTGAAGAAGCTACGCCGCCGTCAATTTCCAGCATACGGCTGAGCTGACGTACTTCCTTCTTCAGGTCGTAGATGGTCTTGTACAGCTCGTCCAGCTCGGTACGGGTAGCAACAGGGATGCCGGCGAGACCTTTCTCCATTTGCGCTTCCATGTCCTTGCGGAGCTTCAGCTGGAGGGCGCTTACCTCAGCCATCAGCTGGCTGTATTCGTCACTTTCAAAGAGGGATACGAAGGTCTTGTCAGAGATGCTCATCCAGTCCTGGTAAAGGGACATCATGCTCTTTACTTCTTCGCCGGCTTCCAGCTTGTGGATTACGCTTTCAGCGAGGGCGTCCATCACCTTCGTGCCTTGCGTGTACATCATGTACTGCATCTGGGCGTTCTTGATGTTGTAAACCATTGTGCGGTCGGCGATGTCCTGCCATTCAGCGATGCTCTTAGTGTGCTGGTTGGGCGTCATCATCTTAGCAATCGGAGATACAGCGTTCTGCATCATGGATTGCGCCTGCTGATACATGTTCAGCATGTTGGTGAAGCCTTCCGTGCCGCTCATGCCGGGCATGGACGTCATCATATTCTTCATTTGATTGTAGCCATTGATGCCGGTAGTGCCGAACTGCTTAGCGCCGTTCTGCATCATCTCGGTCATCTGCTTCATGTACTGGCGTGAGCCTTCCGGCATAAAGCCGAAGAACTTGTCCATGAACTGCTGATAAGCTTCGGGGCTTACCATGTTCTTGTACATTTCTGTGTTGAATGTTTTTTCCTGAATGCTCTTCCACATTGGCGCCCACATCTGGTAGAAACGTGTGTAGCCTTCGGTGCTATTGAGCATGTTGCGGAAGGCATCTTGCGTAGTGCCGTTCTGCAGGTGACCTTGCCACTCGCTGAAGTTTGTGTTCAGCATGTTGTACCACTGGTTGAAGGCAGCAGTCATGTCATTGGAAGCACCCTTCATCGCGTCCATAGAAAACGGATTGTTCGTGTTCCAGTGCTGCATATTGTTCATCCAGGTGTTGGCCGTGTTCATATTGCTGAACATGTTGTTCGCCTGGCTCATCCAGTTATTGAATGTAGTGGTAGCCTGCTCCATTGGGTTGCCGGTAGTTGCCTTGCCGGCAGCGTCCTTCATGAAGTTTTGTGAAGTTTCCCAAAGGTTCTTGCCCATGTTCATCTGTGTGTTCATCCAGTTCTGGAAGAACTCAGTCATGTTGCCGGCGTTATTCTTAGCGGTGTTAGTTGTTTCAGCAACCTTCTCCGTGGTTTGGTTGAAAACCTTCTTTTGGTTCTCAATCCAATTGTTATACCACTCGCTGCCCTTTTCAATTGTTTCGTTTACGAGCGCGTTGCCGTTAGCGAGCTTCTTAGTGTTCTCTACAGCGCTGTTTACCAGCGTTTTCTGTGCCTCAACCATGGTGTCCATGAAGGCGGTTGTGTTGTCGTTAGCCATTGTTATGGGTATTTAAAATTGTATCGTAATCGTGATTTGCGTAACTCGTTTCCCGAACGCGGCGCGAAGGTAGGAGTTTGCGGCACCTAAAACGTTAATGTGTTCTGCTTTTTTTGATTTCATGATTTGGTAATAGTGCTGAAAGCGACGTTTGCAGCAGAATACTTTCAGCATCTTTACCCAATGGACAAAGTGCAATTCCTTCAGGTAGAATTTCCGCGCCTGCTCGCAACTATTGACCCCGCAACGCCGCCCACGTGGGGCAAAATGAGCGGTCAACAAATGATAGAGCACATGACCGACTCACTACGCATTGCTAATGGCCGGGACGCAAAAGATTGTGTGACGCCGGTTGAGCACTTGCCTAAGATGCAGGCATTTATGATGAGCCACAAGCCGTTCAAAGAAAACACGGTCAATATTCAGATGCCGGAGGAGCCGCTGCCTTGCCGCTGGGATAACGTGGACGACGCTATCGGCGAGCTGCAACAGGAGTTGAATGAGTTTGTGGACGTTTTTGAGCAGGACAAGCAAAAAACCATTACCAATCCCTTCTTCGGCGATCTGAATTTTGAGCAGTGGACACAGTTGCTTTACAAGCATGCGCTGCACCACCTGCGTCAGTTTGGCGCGGTTCCTGAAGCTGAGGGGAGGGCATTAGGCACATAAACGTAAACGAAGCACACGGCGTAGCGGTAATAATCTACGAGGCGCATGTGCTGCTCAATTTCGGAGATACGATTCTTCCGCTCGTCATCCGAAAATCCGCCTGTGTAGAGAAAATAGGCGGTATCTTTTACTGCCTTAGTTACCTCCGCATAATTATCATCCCATCTGAGCCTGTGCGCTCCGAGAAGGCTTTTCCATTGCGCTTTTTGCGGATGGAGTTCCGTGTAATAAATGTAGGTGGGCACATTCGCATCATGTACATAAAGCTGATTTCCGGTTCCGTGGCGGGCGCGAATCCACGCCATGCCGTGCGTAATTTCATGAAATTCATAAGGCCGCGTAATGGAGCGAAATGCGGTGCATGCGAGCGCATCGTAACCGGCAATTACCAGCAACACTGCTTTTACCGCTGTTCTCAGGCGCCACAGCGCTTGAAATCCAACGCCAATCAGCAGCAACCAAAGCGGCATCATGAATAAGACGACCCGGTCTATAAGCGAGAACTGGTGTAACGCGGCTGCGATAAGGACAAGCATGACGGGCAAGGCAGTCAACATAACGCCGGCTTTGCGTTTTGCAATAAGGTGTATGGCGCCGATAGCGGCTAAAAGCAGATTAGATACTACCGCCACACCGCTCCAGCCACCTACGTTGCCGATAATATCCTCAAGCCTTTCCCAGTTATGCTTCCATTCGTCGAAGTTTGCTGGCGCTATGTTCAGAAAGTAATCATGATGATAGCTTTGCAGGTAAGAGCTATTAATCTGCGCCTCTAAAATCACTGTGTAGTACAGCGCAAATTGCAGCAGCCATACAACAACTATCAGACTAAGCGAAAGCATATGTCCGTAGCGCTTTGACTGAAAAATCTGCCACGCATAGTAGCCACCAACGCCCGCCAGAATAAAAACCGAAGGCATTGACGACCAGATAGCGACTGATCCGGCAACCATCCATAAAAGCGCAAATCGCCATTTCGGCGTCAGGTGCACATCCCGGCACAGAGCCAGCCACAGCAGTAAGAGCGCGATGAAGGTGTCGGGCATGTACTGCTTCACCTCCGCCGAATATTTAAGAAAGATAAAGCCACCGGCCAGGTACGCCATTGGCAGCCAGACACCTTCCCGCCGCATGAGCTTTCCCGCAACTGCCGGAAAAACAACCAGTGTACCGATGCCGCAGAGCAGCGGATAGAGACGCATCGCCTTTTCACCAAAACCAAAAAGAAGAGATGCAAGCTTTTCTATCCACAAAAAAACCGGCGGAGCGTACTGCTCATAGCTCAGCGGCTTTGCAAGCCCGCCAAAGCCACGCTCCGCCAGGTTGCGCACGATGTTCGCCTCGTCAATAATCAGGTTCCTGTTGTGAAGGAACATCACCATACGCAGTATGATACCGAAAGCTATCAGCACCGGGATGATTGCGGGCTTTGCCTTGCGCAGTAAAGTAAGGAGCGGCGCCATGCAGGGATGTGGCAAGATAGCAGTCAAAATAGTGAGGCGGTATCTGTAACGCAGCGGCAGCCCGCGTATTGCCACTATCCTACTGGTCAGCTTCCTTCTACTGACTGATCTCAACCAGCTCAACGTCAAATATCAGTATGGAATTGGCAGGAATGGGGCCGCGATCCACAGCGCCATAGCCAAGCGCCGATGGAATGAAAAAGCTCGCCCGGCTGCCTTTACTGAGCAGCTGAATCCCTTCATCCCATCCTCTGATCACCTGGCCTATGCCTAAAGTAAAATTCAGCGCCTCGCGACCATTTACAGGCTTGTAATCCTTATCCACATTAGCGTCAAATGGCTTTCCGTCCATAAAGTAGCCGCGGTAATTCATTGACACATTCTGGCCTGCCATAGCCGTAGGACCGTCACCCGCCTTGCTGATCACATAATAAAGCCCTGAAGCCGTCTTTAGTGCTTTGATGTTGTTTTTTTGAAAATATTCGTTCAGCAGTTTTTCATCGGCGGCGTTCTGATCCTGAGCGAATACTTTTCCGGAAAGGGCGAGCGCGGCAATAAGCAGCAGGCTTCCTAAAATCGTTTTTGTCATTGTAGCGGCTTAATTATTATTAAAAATCCGGACGTAGCTGTCCGGAATGGCTCAAATATAGTCGCCCGCATCTTCACCTGCAAGAGGGCATAGCATCGTCCCCCAAAACGCACAAGACCATGATGTTAGGGGTCCCATCCAGAAATACATACAGGATCTATTATCCGGAAAGGCTCTAAATATCTGTACGATACTTTTGCCCGCATGGCCCGCTTATTTGGCACCGCGCTTACCGTCGTTCTTGTGCTCGCCGGCTTCTTGTCGCCGGCAGGCGCCCAGTTTGCTGCCTTTGGAGAGTTCAGCATCAATGGCGGACGATACAGCGAGTACGGCGGCGACCAATTCACCACCATCGTCGCCCAAGGTATATTCGGCGTTCAGTATGGCATCTTCGCGCTCAACATCGGCGCAGGGCCCGTGCTTAGTCTGCCGGACGATGACCGGCTCAAGCGCAGCATCTGGGATGAAGTCGGCATTGACCTGCCAGTAGGCGCCATGCTGCGCATCCCCATTCAGAAGGAGCTGCTTGTGACGGGCCTTGATTATTCGCTTGGCGGCTACTCGCCGCACATTGGCATTCTGTTTCCCGGCAAGTGGCGCTTTCGCGGCTTTTTTGCCAAGGCTGTTTACGATCCGCGGTTTCATCGGATGGCTTATTACGGATTGGGCCTGAAGATGACGCTGACGCACTATTAATAGCGCAGCCCGGGCGCGGGCCGCCTTCCCGTGGTAGCCTTTTTGTAAGACGATCTCCTAAAGGCTCTATTTCAATGAACGGAAAGAAAATTACGGCGAAGGGGATTTGGAAAATCCTGAAGGCTGCATTCAGCGGATTCTCCGACGATAAGGTCACGAAGCTGGGCGGTTCCCTTGCTTATTCCACCATCTTCTCCATGGGGCCGCTGCTCATCCTGATAATCTCGCTCTGCGGCTTGTTCCTGAGCCGGGAGGCGGTAGAGGGAAAGGTGTATGCCACCCTTCAGGGCTTTGTCGGCGCAGACACTGCGGCGCAGCTGCAGCAGATCATCAAGAACGCCGCTATAGGCAATAAAGGGAAAATTGCCGCCATCGTCGGCGGCGTCACATTGCTGATAGGCGCTACTGCAGTATTCGCGGAAATACAGGATTCTATCAACACCATCTGGGGCCTGAAGCCGAAGCCGAAGCGCGGCTGGCTGAAGATGCTGCAAAACAGGTTTTTGTCATTCTCCGTAATTATTTCACTCGGCTTTATTCTGCTGGTATCGCTGGTGATGGCGAGCCTCATTGAAGGCCTGAGCGGGAGGCTGCAGGCGGCATATCCGGATGTAACCGTAGCCATATTCTATGTAGTAAACCTGGTGGTGACGCTGGTGGTTACTTCATTCACCTTTGCCGTTATCTTCAAGGTGCTGCCGGATGCGGAGATCCGCTGGAAAGATGTGGCGGTCGGCTCCATCGTCACGGGTCTTTTATTTATGATCGGGAAGGCCGCCATCGGCTTCTACATCAGCAAGAGCGACGTAGGCAGCACCTACGGCACTGCCGGCTCACTGGTGGTGGTACTGCTTTGGGTTTATTATTCCAGCATCATCCTCTATTTCGGCGCAGAATTCACCAAGGCATTTGCTATGGAATACGGCTCCCCGATTCATCCCAGCAAGTACGCCGTTACCATGCAGCAGGTGGAGGTTGAAACCGGCAATGCCTCTGTGCAGGCAAAGGAGGCGCATGTAGAAAAAGTGACCAAAGACAATACGGTGCCTGTGACTCACGAGGGCGCACAGGGGAAGGCAAACGGATAGTCGCCGGTGTTTAGGATGTCTGCAATAGATTTGTCGTTGTACCAATCAATCCGCAACTTATGCACGCACTTCGTCTTCCCGCCTTCATCATTGCCCTGATGTGCCTTGCATCCTGCGGCCAGCATGTGATAACCGGTCAGGGTGCAAGTAAGACCGAGTCAAGAGCGCTGCAGTCTGCGGCTTTTAATAAGATTGAGATCAGCGCGCCGGTTGATGCCCGCATCACCGTCGGAGGGCCTGCCGCGCTGAGCTTTGAAGGCTACGCAAACATTATCCCGCATCTGCGCACCGAAGTAAAGAACAACACGCTGCGCATTTATTTAGATGAGATCACCGACATCTCCACAGACAAAAATCTGATTGCGCACATCAGCCTGCCCGCATTAGCGGCCCTTGACCTCTCCGGCTCAAGCGACGCGACTATCGCCGGCGTGCTTAACGCGCAGAGCTTCAGTCTTGACATGAGCGGTGCCAGCGACGTCACCATCAACGAGCTGCACGTAAAAGATTTTGAGGCCGATATGAGCGGCTCTACGAGCCTGAGCCTTATGGCCGGCGACATTGGCAACGGCAACTTTGACGTAGCCGGCAGCGGGGAGATAAAGGCAATGGGCGTAATCCAGCAAAGCGCAGAGTTGGACATTGCCGGCTCCGGCGAGACGGAGGTAAATGTGAGCGCGAAGCTCAACGTAGATATCAGTGGCTCCGGCGCCGTAAAGTATAAAGGACACCCGGCCATCTCGCAGGAAATAAGCGGCAGCGGGTCTATTACCGACGCTAATTAGACGTTTATTGAAAAACAAAGCGGCCAGCAAACCGTTTGCCGCTAGCTGCATCCTGCAGTATGTAGGTGTACATGCCGGGGATATTCAGGTATTGCCCTATGGGAAAGCTGCTGCGCGAATGAACCCTTTGCGCCAGCACAACACGTCCGCAAAAATCATTGACCTGGAGCAACACATCAACCATGCCCGGCTGCCAGCTCAGCACCATTTGGTCGCCGCCGGGATTCGGATAAATGGAGAATTGTCCTGCGGATAGGGGATTGACCGCGTTGGGCAGATAGCGCAGGCGGCAGCTCGTATCATTGTCAAATGCGGCTACGCCATAAGGCTCTGAGCTGAAGTGGGGTATATAAGCGCCGTAAGGAAGCAGAACAGCGGGCCTGCACACGGGATTCGTGCCGCGGTTGGTAAAGCAGCGAAGCTGGAATCCGGACAGGCCATTGGCTGGATAAACGAGCTGAAGCGGATAGTGATTTGTGCCTACAGCTTCAATAAAATCAAACGTCGGCGTGGCAGCCTGTAGCACCCAATGCCGGTAGTAAATGCCGCCAAGCTGCACAGAATCCCGCTTTTGAATGACGTAATTATACAACGAAGCCTTATTGGCAATATGCAGGGTATCGCCGGCCTTTAGCCGGTAATCAAAGAACAGATGCTCGCCTGTATCCGAGCTTAGCGTTGTAAAACGGAAGAAAAGCTTTTCCTGCAAGGTGTCCTCACGTATCGCCAGCTTCAGGCTCGTCCCGCGTTGGGAGGTGTAAAGCTGACGATAGGAACCGCCCGCAATCAGGGTGTCATTGCCGTACCAGCTACGCTCGCTGCTTGCGTATGGATCGTCGGTAAAATAGATCAGCGACCACTTGTTGCCTGTATCCGTAAAGCGGATTTTCTGCCCGGCGCAATGCCAAAAACCCAACATTAAAAGTCCAAGAAGGAAAAATGGCTTCATACCTGTGTTTTAGAATAAATTGTATTACTCACTTCCGCGCGGCAATCGCCACCACTGCTTCGTCAACCTCGGGATAAGCAAACCGGAAGCCCGCCTCCAATATCTTGTCCGCGCTCACCGTGCAGCTCTTCAAAACCTCAACGCTCGCCTCCCCCATCATGAGCTTCAGCACAAAAGACGGCACGGGCGCAGGCATCGTTAGTCCGCCTTTCGCTTTAGCGATAGCGTCCATGAGCCGCCGGTGCGTAACTGGATGAGGGGCCACGGCGTTATAGACGCCCTTATAAGGCCCGCCCAGCGCTGCATCAATGTACATCTGCGCAAGATCGTCCACATGAATCCAGCTGACCACCTGCGCCCCGCTGCCGCCGAGGATAGGCCTGATACCAAACTTCATTGGCCCGGCAAGCTGCGGATAAGCGCCCCCATCCGGCCCCAGCACGATGCCGGTGCGCAGGGCAACGCTTATATCGTAATGGGATTGAGCGGAAAAAATTGCTTCTTCCCACATCCGGCACACCTCCGCCAGAAAATCAGTGTAAGGTGGCGCGTCTTCCCGGAAGGGCGTCAGGCCGCCGCGGTCGGGGCCGTAATATCCGGTGGCGGATGATGCGATGAAGCGGCGGCAGCGGGACGCGTGCTGCGCAAGCTGGTTGTGAAGAAAATGAGTAGCGTCCACGCGGCTACGGATAATTTCGGCTTTGTAGGCCGGCGTCCAGCGTTTCTCAATCACGCTTGCTCCCGCCAAATGAATTACCGCATCCACATCTTTGAGCGCAGCGGCATCCAGCTCTTTCCGGTCTGGATTCCAAAGTGCATATTGAATACCGCCGGATGCGGGCTGCGGACGCCGGCTGAAGATGATGACGGATTGCCCGTTGGCAACAAGCCGACGCGCGATATGGCGGCCTACGAAGCCGGTGCCCCCAGTGATGGCAATTGTTTGTTGCGACATGAATACAGTTAGTTGTGAAACGCTCGCCGCAGCCAAAGGTTCTTTCGCCGCGATATGTAAAGGTTCTCTAAAAAAGCGCCCCGCTGGTGCAATATGCCTTTTACAATGCCGTTACTTTTCTCAAACCGCTTGCGCATGCCCCAAAATCTACACAGAACCTTTTCGCTGCAGCCACATCGTCTTCAGCGCCCGCTATTGCTGCCGGCACTCAGCCATGCAACCTACAACAGCCTTGAGGCTTTGCTTCAGGCAATGCAAAAGGTACTCTTAATGGCTAAAAGCGACCTGCTTCAGCCCCGTCAGAAGGCGATCGACCGCATTCTTTTTGAGGCGGCACAGCTTCACTGATTCTGCCTGTGAATGGAGGCCATAATGACACGCTCCTACACCAGGGTAATAAGGGTAATCTCCGGCAGAATGCCTAAGCGGCCTGGATAGCCTAGAAAGCCGTAGCCGCGGTTGACATAGAGGTATTGCTTGCCTTCCTGATAAAGACCGGCCCACTTCTTATAGACATATTTCACCGGGCTCCATTTGAATCCCGGTATTTCAATGCCGAACTGCATGCCGTGCGTATGCCCGCTGAGCGTCAGGTCTATATCCGGATATTGCGTCAGCACTTCGGCGTCCCAATGGGACGGGTCGTGCGACATCAGAATTTTTACACAGGCATCATCCTTCAGGCCGGCGTAAGCTTCCGCCATCTTGCCATATTTGGGAAATTGCGGCTTGGCGCTCCAGTTTTCAATGCCGATAAGCGCGATTCCACCGTCGTAGTTAGGAAATACCACATGTTCGTTCATCAGCAGTCTCCAGCCCATGGAGGCATGGTGCTGTTTCAGGCGCTCCAGGTTAGCCGCTTTTTCTGCCGGCGACGACCATTGCACATAATCTCCGTAATCGTGATTGCCAAGGGTGGAATAAACGCCCATAGGCGCTTTTAGTTTTGAGAAAATATCCTTATACGGCTCAATCTCCTCTGCCTTGTTGTTTACAAGATCCCCGGTAAACAGGATGAGGTGCGGCTCTTCGGCCATTATTTTGGAAACGCCGGCCGCCACCGCTTCGTGGGAATCAAAGGAGCCGGAGTGAATGTCTGAGATCTGAATGATCTTTAGTCCGCGCGCTGAGGGCGGCAGGTTGGGCAGCTTCAGCTTGATGCGCCGGATATGATAATTGTAGCGGTTGCTGATGCCATACAGGAAGCCCGCCAAAGCCGTTCCGCCAACCACCAGTGCCATGCGTGTGAGAAAATACGAGCGTGTGATGCCACGGCCTGTTGTGCCCTCAGTCACTTCCGGCGCTCTGGTGCCTCCGGTATAAAACAGATTGATGACCCACAGCACCAGGCGGCGCAGGTCATCCACCAGCATGATGATCAACACCAGCAGCTTGCCAACGGTAAGTCCCAGCGCGAAGGCGATGTACACGTTCCGGATAAAGTGCGGCAGCCGCGCCCAGTCAATGACCCGGAAGAAGACCACGCCCGCCCAAGCAGTCAGCGTAGCCGCGATATAGAGCGCTGTGAGGCCTATACGCCAGGGCTGCGGCAAATTGCGCACTGCGGAGCGGACTACTACAAAGGCGTAGTATTCAGCAATCAGAATAAGACCGAGTATAATAAAAAAACGAAGAGGCACAGGTCGTGATGAGTGTGAATGGTGAGTAATTAGTCTTTCCTAAGCTTAGAATTTCAGAAAACCATCTATCTGCGCTTTGATTACCGCCTCTGTCGTGGGCTTTATGAGCCGGCCATCACCGTCAATTTCCTCTGATACCCGACTGAGCGGCAGCTTATCCCAATACACGTGTACGTGCAGGTACTGGAGAATGCCGGTCATATGCTCCAGCCCGCGCAGATTGCCGGCGCGGCCGTCGGCGAGGCCGGTGAGGAGGGCTTTCTTATTCCACCAGCATTTTTTTATATCAGAGTTGTCTATCAGTGTCTTGAGTCTGCCCGGGAAAGAACCGTTGTACTCGGGCATAATGAAGACGAACCGCTCTGAGGGAATGAGGTAACGGGTTTCGGCGGCTAAAAGTTCGGGCCCGCGCTCCCAGACCGGAAAATCTTCCAGACTTAGCAGATGAACGTCCTGTCCGCGTTCTTGCAGCAAACTGTGGTAATGCGTTGCCAGGCGCAGCGTGTAGCTGTCGGCGCGGGCGGTACCGGAAATGACGGTGATCATAGGCTGGAGGCGTAAAGGTGGCGTGAGTTATCCACTTCGGGCTATTTAGAAAGCTTATATCGTGTTGTGCGGCGTATTTTTGTAAACCGGGAAGCGAGCGTACTTATTTCATGGATTTGCTGCTTGAAGGAATATGGCGTTTGGTGCAACTATGCGTCATCTTCTTTAAAGAAATACGGAAAAAGCCGCGCAGACTTACAGAACGTACAAGAGTGCGACGCAACGGACGATGATAAAAGTTACTGTCGCTGACTAACAAAAAAATCAAAAGAATGGGTTAGGTTTCGCCGTGGCGGATGCCGACCGAAGTGATACAATGGCCAAAGTAATAGCAATAGCGAACCAGAAGGGCGGCGTAGGCAAGACGACGACGGCTATCAACCTTGCGGCATCGCTGGCGGTGCTGGAATATAAGACGCTGCTCGTTGACGCCGACCCGCAGGCGAACAGCACGACGGGCAATGGCTTTGACCTGAAGAACGTGCAGCTGTCGCTGTATGATATACTGGTGAATGAGACGCCATTGAGCCAGGTGGTGCTGGAAACGGAGACGCCGAACCTGTCGCTCATTCCTTCGCACCTTGACCTTGTGGGGGCCGAGATAGAGCTTATCAATCACCCTTCACGTGAGCATATTCTGCGCGATGCGCTGAAGGAAACGCGCGGCGAATATGACTTTATCATCATAGACTGCTCGCCTTCGCTGGGGCTGATTACGGTGAATGCCCTGACGGCGGCGGACAGCGTCGTGATACCGGTTCAATGCGAATACTTTGCGCTGGAGGGCCTGGGCAAGCTGCTGAACACGATTAAGATTGTGCAGACGCGCATCAACACTGCCCTGCAGATTGAAGGCATCCTAATGACGATGTACGACGGGCGTCTGCGGCTTTCTAATCAAGTGGTGGAAGAGATTAAGAATCATTTTGGTGACACTGTTTTCCATACAATCATTCACCGCAACACGAAGCTGGGAGAGGCGCCCTCATTTGGCCGCCCGGCGCTGATGTATGATGCCGACAGCACCGGCGCGATTAATTACTTCAACCTCGCCAAGGAAATTTTGCAGAAGAACGACCTGACGAAGATTAAGAACGAGGATAAAATTTTTGAAACCAGCGAGGATGGCGCAAAGCAGCAGTAATAACACCACGAAGAACAAGCAGGCGCTTGGCAAGGGTATCCGCGCCCTCCTGAGCAATATTGATGAGGAGCTGAGTGCCGCCTCCGCCGTGCCGGCGGTAGCTGGAACCCCGACCGCCGGGCTACGTGTGCCGTTAGATCAGATCGTGGCTAACCCTATGCAGCCGCGCCGGGATTTTGAAGAGTCGGCGCTACGGGAGCTGTCGGAGAGCATAAAGCTGCACGACATCATTCAGCCTATCACCGTTACCAAACTGGCAAACGGGAAGTATCAGCTTATTTCCGGCGAGCGGCGCTGGCGGGCATCGCAGATGGCAGGCGTGAAAGACATCCCTGCTTATGTACGCACTTCGGAAGACAATGACGGCCTGCTGGAACTTGCCCTTTTGGAAAACCTGCAGCGGGAGGACCTGAATGCTATGGAAATTGCCATCAGCTATCGCCGCCTGATGGATGAGTGCAACCTGACGCAGGAAGGTGTGTCTGAACGGATGAATAAGGAGCGCAGTACGGTGGCGAATTATCTGCGCCTCTTAAAGCTGCCGCCGGATATTCAGAAGGCGGTGCGCGACGGCGAGCTGAGCATGGGACATGCGCGGGCCATTATAGGCCTTGAGCAGGTAGATCATCAGCTCTACGCTTTTCGGGAGGTAAAGGATAAGGGCCTGAGCGTGCGACAAACAGAAGCCCTTGTAAAAGGGCTTGCCAGTGATGGGGAGCTATCGCAGGGGAAAGTGATTGAAGGGAAAAAGCCAAAGGCGAAGCTGGCGCCGGCATACAAGCGCATTGAGGACAATATGGCTTCTCACTTCTCTACGCGGGTGCATCTGGACCGGAAGAAGACCGGACGCGGCAGCCTTGTGATTGAGTTTTACAATGACGAGGATCTGGAGCGGATCATGGAGAAGATGAACTTGTAGGAATCACCCCAAAATTGTGCAGCATGGAACAGTGGCAGAAGACAGCAGGTGAAAAGCAAAAGACGTACAAACGGCTCCTGGAGCGCGGCAATCGCAACAAGATGCTGCGCGCCCTGCCTCAGCTGCATGAAACCACTTTCGCAAAGACAGATTGCCTTGCCTGCGCCAATTGCTGTAAGAACTATTCCCCACGCTTTAAGCAGCCGGACATCAAACGCATTGCAAAGCGGCTGCGCGTGAAAGAAGGCGAGCTGATTCAGCAGCATCTGAAGCTGGACAGTGATGGAGACTTTGTGCTTCAGTCTTCGCCCTGCCCTTTTTTAGGCTCAGACAATTTCTGTTCTATTTACGAAGATCGCCCGTCGGATTGCCGTAGATATCCCTACACCGATGAGGATGTGCTGCTGAAGCGTGTAGCGCTGACTTTAAAGAACGCTACCGTGTGCCCGGCAGTATTCAGCGTACTGGAAGCGTTGGAAGAAATCGGATAACGAGAAATTTATGCGGAAACAGCCTGCAGAAAATTCATTTTGTAAGCATTTTTGCCGCCTTGCCTGCGCGGCTTTATTGCTGGCTACGTTAAGCTCCTGCGCCACTTATACAATTCCGCTTACAAGCTTCAGAGAGCAGTTTTCCGGGATGGATGCGGCTACGCTGCGCGACGTGACCGTAGTCGGCCCTACGGGAATGCGCGAAAAATACAAGACGTTCCCGGTCACCGGCATAAAATGCGTGGACAAGCATGGGCAGCCTGCCACACTGAAAGTGAGCCCATCAATAGAGATGCGCGTCACGGACACTGCCGGGCGGCGGACAGTCTTTTACTTTGATCAGATTTTTGTGAATCGCCAGACCATTCGCGGGATGCGGTCGCGCTTTCTCGGCTTGCCAAAAACGATTCCGTTTACCGCTATCCGTAAAATAGAGGTGCAGGATGGCCACAAAAAGTTTCGCTATGCGCAATAGCGACAACAGGCTGCTGAATCTGTTTTCAGAATCACAAAACGCAGCCAGCCATCCAGGTTGGGCTATGTAATGAGAACAACTCCGGCGGCCATTAGCAGCAGTAATCCTTAGCAATTTCTTGATGATGCACGGCGGCTGTGCGGCATGATAGTATTATGGCTGAGGCGGAGCCAGATCTCCATAGAACTAAAAACAATTACCATGCAACGCACTCCAGGCTACAGTCAGGCTAATGACAAAGTCACCGAAATGAATAGCCTCTCCATGGTGATGGGCAAGGCAGTGAGGAATGGCTATACGGAACAATTTAAAGTAGGCAGCAGGGGCTTTCACACCGCCGAGGAAGGAAGCAAGGCTTATCCGCCGGAAGAAGTGAGTGTGATTAATTTTTACCGCTTTGAAGGTGAGAGCGATCCCGGGGATAATTCCATCCTCTACGTTGTTGAAACATCAGACGGAAAGAAAGGCACGCTTGTAGATGCCTACGGCCCATATGCCGACCAGAAAGTGACTGCATTTATGCAGCAGGTAGAAGATATTCAGAAGAAGGTAGTAAAGGCCGATCCTGCTGAAGGCGACATAACCCGTCGCCAGGAAGAAGAAGGCCCGTCAGCTGCCGCCGCGTAATGGCGTGAGCAGACTGCGCAGGCCGTTGAGCGCTATCTCATACATCGTTTGCAGCAGCACGCCAATCTTCCCTTTGGGAAACCCCTGGCGGGCAAAATATTCCAGATAAGCGTCTGGCAGATCGCAGATCAAAGTGCCCTTGAATTTTCCAAAGGGCATTTTTGCTTTAACGAGGTCAAGCAGGATTTCAGGATTCATGTTGTCAGGAATAAGGCGAAACGGAAGGGCTGCATAAGCATTCCCTTGCGCCACGGTTATCACTTATCTCCTTCTCATCTTCCATCCGGAAGCCGCGACAGGCGCCTGTTCCGCTTGGGGCCTGGGTTTTAGCGCAGATGACTTTACCCATGCAGCCGACGCCATTAGCGCAGCTACCCTGGCTGTTGCTTCATCTTCTTCCAAAAGATATTCAGGCTTGAAATAGCGCTCAATGAACTTCGTATCAAACTTCCCACTGCGAAATGCTTCGTGCCGGACGGCCCATTGACCGAAACGCAGCGTGTTTGCAAATCCTTCCAGCTTGTACTCATCTATGGCGCGGCAAAGGCGCTCAATAGCTTCATCGCGCGTAGCGGCGTGTACTACCAGCTTCGCAATCATCGGGTCGTAGAAGATAGGAATGTCCTGGCCCTGCTCATAGCCGTCGTCCACCCGCACGCCGGGGCCCTTAGGCGTCAGGTATAACTCCAGCCTGCCGGTATCCGGCAGAAAATTATTCATCGGATCTTCGGCGCATACACGCAGCTCAATGCTGTGACCGCATATCTCCAAATCCTCCTGCGTAAAGGCCAGCTTTTCGCCACGGGCCACATTGATCTGCTCACGCACAAGGTCAATGCCGGTAATCATTTCCGTCACGCAATGCTCCACCTGCAGCCGCGTGTTCATTTCAAGAAAGTAGAAATTCAGGCCTTCGTCCACCAGAAATTCTATTGTGCCCGCCCCATGGTACTGGCAGGCCTTACAGACAGCCACCGCGCTTTCGCCCATTGCCTTGCGAATGTTCGGGCTGAGGCAGGAAGACGGCGCCTCCTCAATCAGTTTCTGGTGCCGGCGCTGAATGGAGCATTCGCGCTCAAAGAGATAAACGTAATTGCCATGCTGGTCGCCGAGCACCTGAATCTCAATGTGCCGCGGCGCAGCTACATACTTTTCTATAAACACAGCATCGTTGGCAAAGGCATTGAGCGCCTCGCTTTTGGCCATGCGCAGGCCTTCTTCCAGCTCGCCATCTCCGTTTACCACGCGCATGCCCTTGCCGCCGCCGCCTGCTGCCGCTTTAATCAGAATAGGATAGCCGGTGCGGCCGGCAATGTTGCGCGCCTCGTCCAGACTTTGGATTGGCTCGTCCGTTCCCGGCACCATGGGTACACCGAACTTCTTCGCCGCCTGCTTCGCGGAAATCTTGTCACCCATCATGTTGATGGAATGGGCGGAGGGGCCAATGAACAGCAGCCCTGCATCGGTAACTGCCCGAGAAAAGGCGGCATTCTCGCTTAGAAAACCATAGCCGGGGTGTATCGCGTCTGCCCCGCTATTCTTAGCTACTTCGATAATCTTATCGGCCCGCAGATACGATTGCGCAGATGGCGCAGGGCCAATGCAGTAGGCCTCATCCGCGTAGCGCACAAAAGGCATGGCGCGATCGGCTTCAGAGAAAACAGCAACAGTTTCAATGCCCATCTCGCGGGCGGTGCGCATGACGCGAAGGGCTATCTCACCCCGATTGGCGACAAGAATTTTTTGCATGGGCGACGAAGATAAGTTGGCTGAGACTGTGGAATGGCGCTGGTTCTTGCATCACCATTTGTATCATCCCTAAACGTTCACCCTTTATCGGCTTCTATGAAAAGAATCTCAACCCTTTGCACACTGCTGGCTTGCGGAGTCCTGTCGGTTTCGGCTCAGACCAATCCTCTTTTTACCACCAGCGAGAACATTGACATTGCCAACATAAAGGCTGCGCATCTGGTGCATGGAGATATGTGGTGGGATCCGGCTACATCCACCGCCCGATGCGAGTGCGGCCAATACGCCTATACCAATTCTGGAATGGCCGGCTAACGGAAATCCCTTTGCCAAAGGCGCAGGCGGCGTAGCGTTGGTTGTGAATCATGACCTTGCGCCGTTTGTTGATGTAAATGGAGACGGTAAGTACAATCCGCTTTTGGGAGACTACCCAGCCATGAAGGGTGATTAGATGCTTTGGTGGATTATAAACGATAATGGCCCAACGCCGAGGAATGTCTCCCAAACCAACGCGTTCGGCATTGATGTCGCCATCTCCTGCTATGCTTACAGAAGGAGCGGCCTTATTGACAATATGATTTTTTATGAATACAGGCTTACAAACCACGCAAGCGCTCCCTACAACAACTTCCGGCTTGGCCTTATGGCCGACATGGATCTGGGCGATGCCAGCGACGATTTTGTCGGATTTGACTCAAGTCGCAGAATGGCTGCGGTCTATAATGGCAAAATCGTTGACATGATCTACGGGGCCAAGCCTCCAATGGCTGCTGTTACCGTGCTTGAGCTACCTGGCGACTCGCCGACATCGCGCCAAGCAGCAGGCTGCTTTAATTTTTACAATAATTCCGGCGGTGCGACCGGCGACCCGCACACAGGAACAGAGTTTTACAGATTAATGCATTCTCAAAATCGCCTCGGCACGCCGTTTCCGAACAACTCAGCTTATATCTTCAGTTCCTTAGATAGTGAATGCAGGTCAACAACCAGTCCCGGCGACCGCCGCATGCTTATCACCAGCAACGACTTCACAATCATTTCGGGAGGAATAAAGAAGGTGAGCTTTGCTCTGGTGGTTGCAGACAGCGCGGGTAGTTGCCCATTAGAAACATTCACGAGTCTTCAAGCAACTGCTGACAGTGCTTTCAAATACTATTGGAATCCTCCAACAGCTCTTCAACCTACTTCTGTCAGCGTCCTGCAGAAAGGCAGCCTTCATATTTATCCCAATCCGGCGGGCGAGGTGCTTTTTGTGTCAACGGCCTTTGGGCCAAGTGCTTCCGTGCAGGTTTGGGATGCCGTTGGCCGGCTCTTGACGGTACCCCAATCCCGCGACGGGAATAAAATAATGCTCAATACCAGCGGCATCGCGCCGGGAATTTATACGATCCGCTGTCAGGATGCGGAAGGCGTAAAGTCTGCTGTTTTTGTAAAGAAATAGTGGCTGCCGGTGCCAGAAACGCTGCTAAAACTAAAGCCAGGCAAGTGCCTGGCTTTTTGATGTGTCCCCGCAAGGGCTCGAACCTTGGACCCGCTGATTAAGAGACGGCGGATTTCTGGTTCCATTTGGTGCGATATGGTCTGAAAGCCTTTATTGGCGCGGGTTTCTATAATTCATCGAACCGTCATAAACCATAAAAAGACAAGGTTTCTGTGCAAATGCTGTGCAAATTGTTCCGAGCTTTATGATACATGAACGCTACTATTGTCGTCTCCCTTGACACCCGCAGAGCCAAGCTGGACAAGACTTTCCCCCTTATCATGCGCGTTGGCTTTGACAACCGGACTATTCCTATTGCTCTCGGCTATAGTTTCAAAATGGAAGATTGGGATGAAGCTGCGCGTAGAGTAAAGAAGTCCTTTCAAGGCAGCGAAACCGTGTCTCGCCTTAATAATCTCATCCAAAAGAAGAAGGCAACTGCCTTGGATATCGTCATGAAATTGGACGAGAGGGGAGAGCTGAAGAGTCTTTCAATTGCTGACCTGAAGAAGCGCATTATCGGGCAACAACACAGTCAGTCATTTTTCAATCATGCGGAAGAACTGATTGCAGATTTGAAGGCTGCTAAGCGGTTTGGCACCGCTACTTCCTACCGCTGCGTTTTGCGGGTACTGACCACCTTCGCCAGAAAGAAAGATTTACCGTTTAACGCCATCAGCTACGATTTCCTCAAACGGTTTGAAGTATTTCATTTGGCCAAAGAGGGCAATGGTCTTAACGGTCTTGCCGTTTACTTGCGTACAATCCGCGCCATTT
This sequence comes from Chitinophagaceae bacterium, assembly GCA_965246765.1. Classification (GTDB taxonomy): domain Bacteria; phylum Bacteroidota; class Bacteroidia; order Chitinophagales; family Chitinophagaceae; genus UBA1952. Next base: position 255,909 of record CBDFFJ010000008.1, on the reverse strand, counting down.
ATAATAGTGGCATCAAAGCCGGCTTAGCAGACCCGGCACTTTACCCTTTCAAAAGCTACAAAATCAAAACTGTTCCCACGCAAAAGAGGGCGCTGGATGCTGACTTGTTAGAGAATATTATCAGCATGAAGCTAAACCCAGGCGACATATTGTTTAACGCGAGAAATTACTTCGTCGCCAGCTATATGATGTACGGGATGAATTTCAAAGACATGGCGTTCCTTCGTAAGGAGAATATCATTGACGGTCGTGTAAACTACCGCCGCAATAAAACCGCTAAGCTTTACGACATCAAACTGTTTCCGGCGTTACAAGAAATCTTGGATTATTATTTTAAAGCAAATCCCGGTTCAGACTTTGTCTTTCCTATCCTTCCCAGTGGCAGTCTGGAAGCGCAAACCAAATCACTTGGCTGGGCACGCAAGCGTTATAACACGAAGCTGAAATTGATTGCCAGCAAATGCGATATTGAAACCAATCTGACCAGTTATGTGAGTCGTCACTCGTTTGCTACCCAAGCACTCTTGAATACGGTGCCGATTGCCGCCATTAGCGCCATGCTTGGACATTCAAGCGTGAAGACAACAGAAATTTATTTGAAAGGGTTGCCGTCTAACGTTCTGGACGATTACAATAGCCAGATTATGGAACGGCAACTAAAACCAGCCGTCTAAGCAGTATTCATAATAAGCTCGGCATCGTTGGTCGTCGTTGCTATGTCGGATTAAAAAAGTAATACTGCAAGAACAATAGGCTGAGACTATTGTCCGGTAATACACCTGCCGTACCATGGAGCAACATGGCATCATCTAAAATGATGAGTGCTTTTTATTAAACAAGAATAATATTGGATGTTTTCAATAAAAATATCACACTTTTGATGCCATGAACAATTTGCAGCAACAGAATCCCTAGTTGCAATTGTTGACCTACAACGATGGCGAATGCTGTGGAAAATGCGCTCTCCCGCATAAATGCGGAGCAGCGTGCAAAAGCAGAACAGGTAATGGCTGAAGCACGGCGAAACATCCGGCTGGTCTCCCTGCGCGACGACCTCTCGCCGTCGGATGCCGATTCCTTGGCTAGCAATGCCCGCATCATAGACGAGGCGAAGCGGACGATCCCTTTTGATACGATGCGGGATGTGGATACGATTTCAGCGCCCTTGCCCACGCCTAACAACAGAGCAAATTATAGCTCCAAAGTTGTCTGCCTTAACCCGGAGACATACGATAGGATTGAGCTGATAGAGCAAAACGGCGGTAATAATTACCTGAATGAAAATGCCATAGACAGGGCATTGACCCGGCAATCGCAGGAAGTTAGCCAACCAGAACAACACCGAGACCAGCAGCAATATGCGCAAGGACGCTAAACACCACTGAGCCTATATGTCCGCATCCGACTTTCATTTGGATAGAACCATTTACTTATTCAATGGGGAAGAGCCTTTCACCCTCGGTAATGCCTGTGAAGGCGTCCAGATCCTCGGCGGCATTGGCTCAGGAAAGACTAGCGGCAGCGGGGAGACATTGGCCCGCGCCTTTTTAAACGCCGGGTTCGGCGGTCTCGTCTTATGCGCCAAGAAGGATGTCTTGGACGATTGGAAACGCTATGCAAATGACACGGGGCGGGCGAATCAGCTTTTGGTGTTTGATGCGTCGGGAAGCTTTGTGTTTCCCTTCCTGCAATATGAGATAGAGCGGGAGGGCGAGGGGGCCGGTTATACCGATAATCTGGTTCGGCTTTTCACCACGGTTTACGAAGCCATAGATCGCAGCATTGAAGGCGATACAGATCCTTATTGGACGCGGGCGATGCAGCAGCTATTGCGTAACACCATAGACCTATGCATGATTGCAAGAGGCACCGTGTCCGTGCCGCTGATTCATGACGTCATTCTCTCAGCCCCGAGAAGCATAGAGCAGCTGGATACGGACGAGTGGAAAGCAAAAAGCCTATGCTGGAAATTGTTACTTGAGGGGCATGCAAAAGAGTTAGACCGCTGGGCCAAATATGATTTTGACAGCACCGCGTCCTTCTGGCTGGAAGAGTTTCCCGGCCTTGCCGATAAAACACGCTCGAGCATTGTATCCACCCTGACAACCATGATGGATATTTTCCTGCGCAGGCCCTTTCGTCGGTTGTTTTCCGAGCAGCCCGAAGACCGCCGGAAAATTGCTTATCCGGAACTGTCCCACCGGGGCGTCATCATTGTCCTTCACCTGCCGGTGAAAGAATATGGCGATGCGGGCCGGGCGGCCCAGGTCGTGTATAAATATCTCTGGCAGCAAGCCGCTGAGCGGCGAAGCGTCACCGATGGCACGACGCCCGTCTTTCTCTGGGTGGACGAAGCGCAACATTTCGTGACCGAATATGACATGCAATTCCAAGCAACGGCACGTAGCTCCCGAGCCTGTACCGTATATCTCACCCAGAATCTGCCGAACTATTATGCGGTCATGGGCGGTACGCAAAGTAAGTACCGGGTCGATTCGCTGATGGGCAATCTGCAAACCAAAATCTGGCATGCGAACAGCGACCCGATGACCAACGAAAACGCAGCGGAAACCATTGGCAAAAGCTGGCAAACCCGACAAACCTCCGGCGAAAGCTATGGCGCGGATCACTTCAATCTAAGTAGCGGTAAGAACGAAAGTTTTGATTACGATGTGCCGCCGCAAACATTTACGAAGCTTCGCAAAGGCGGCAGTGCGAACGACCATGCGGTAGAGGCGATTGTTTTCCAAAACGGTCGCATTTGGAAGAATAATAAAACCCACCTGCTTGTCGGTTTCAAACAACATGGTCAACAACCCTAACCTATGAAAATTACCCCACGGCCCGTTACCGCAGGCGACCGTGTCGATCAGTCCCGTGATATTTCGGGATTCAATAAATGGGCACAGTCGTCGCGCACGGTCAGCTTCGTTATGCTTGTCCTTGGATGGTTTACCATTCCGGCGGAAGTCTTCTTTCGCCGCGACTTCGGGCAGCGTTGGTTTACCGCGACCTCCTTCTATGCGGGGTTTTTCCTGATGTTGATGTTTGCCTCCATCCAGTATGTCGTCGCCGTGGTGTGGGACGGCATCAAAGAGTTTATATCGCGGATTGCAGCCGTTATAAATCCTTTCCATACGGACCAGGAAGTAACTATGGTTGATCGGGTGATGGATAAGAGCATGGTGATTTTCCTCGTGATCTATTTCTTCATGGGTGCGTATCATCGGTTTAAAATCTGGTGGCGGAACCGGGCAAATACTGCGCTTCATTCCTTCGACGATGGCACATCGCGCTTTGAGCCCATTGCCGGTCTTCTGATCAAACTGATCAATGTGATAGGGATTCCTTTTGTTTTTCTTGTTCTTCTACTCGTTCCCAGAAAGCAGAGAAAAGGCAGGAAAATTCCCAAACTCATCAATGACCGCTCGGCGTTCACCAATACCGTATTTGAGCCGATGCTTCTTCTCGTCCTTGCCTTTTGGATGGCAGGCATTGCCAGTATCTGGCTGTTTATCTCTGCGGTGGCGGTCGCCATTCATGCCAATTGGAAGGAAACAGCAAGGCTTAGTAAGATTCTTGATTTTAGGGATAGCATCTTGGAAGCAAAAGTGATGGTACAGTTGAATGACGAGACGGCAGGGACCAGCACCCCAAGCCGCATCATGCAGCAAGCGGCCGAGACAATCAAATCGGCGCCTCACATCCTGCCGCATATTTCACAACAATATCCAGATTTGTCCAGCATTATTGAGGGGATGAATCAAGAGAAAACCCACCAGAAAATTGAATCTGACTTGGCATCGGCAAACTAAACCCATTGGCTATTGGATTTTGGTCACTTGCCGCCATCACTCTCCGAAATAATCAGCAGGCAAGCGATTCAAGAAATCCACCGAATCAAGTGAAATGCGTAGAAATACTTATCAGAAACAGAAAGAATACGCATACCGGTAGCGATAGAGCGTTGGAGCTTTGTCGCGAGCAAGCAGGTCATGAACGTGAGTAATTGTAGCTAACGACCTGCGTATAGGATCACAAACCAGATCGTTTGAGAGGACAATTGCCTAGGATAGAAAATAGAGGCAGGCGCTTACGGACATAGTAATCATCATTACCACAGCAATACCGAATCACAATACCCCACCGATTATGAAGAATCCTGCAAGAGGACGCGGGGGCATCATCGCCCTGTTGACTGCCGGCATTTGCTTTGCGTCCTTGTGTGCGACAGCAAGGCTACCCAAATGGAGGAAAGCATCGCCTATTCCTATGGGATACCAGTTGCATATGGATGGAGAGGGAATGCTTGCCATTGACAGCTTGCAAGGCAGTCGTGGCTTTTTACTTACAACTGAGAAATTCCAGTATAAAAACCCTGCGCCCTATACGCTTTCACCCTCCGGACTGATTCGCTCAAACAGAATGTTTGAAACGATGTTTCCGGGATGCACGATTCCGGTGCAGGCGTCTCAAGTGAAGATGCTCAATGCTGTAAACCAGCAAATGAGGCGGAATAGCGGTCATAGCGTTGTTGAAGTGCGTCAAGGAAAGCGTGTTGTGGGCACGCTAAACGCATTGGATCTACCAGGAGGGATGCTGCCGCTAGATCCAGGCAAGCAATATCAGGTCTTGAGCTATGATATTCGGCTAGGTGCCCTGTTGGATGTGTATAATGCTGACTCTATTCGGCATGAGCGCCTACGTGATACTTGGAACGAACTGAATACGCTTTGTGCCGGCAATTATCGCGTAAGAGAAGAGGCGCTGCAACAGCTTGTCATGTTAGCTACCGATGGCCACTATAAAGAGTATAACAAAAAAGACGACCGTCGCCTTTACGACTTGGTCCTGAACATCAAGCGTACAGCGCTGTCAAACCAAGAAAAAGCCCATGATCTCAACACTGATCAAATCATACACTACCTCGCGGACTGGTCATGGGTACAGGGACAGCTGACGCTGACGCCGTTGGGCATATGCGACACGCTTTTTTCACTAGGACTGACTGACACCATCTATGTGCTTCAGCAAATAAGCCAGATTGATAAGCAGCTATCGCTACCACTTGCCATGGATGAGCGAATAAGAAACTATAAAAACGTGCAGCTTATTAATTACCGCCAGCAGTTGGAAAGGTTGCGTAGCTACACTGTGCAAATGCGAGCGTCTGCTGCTATGCAACGTGGGTTTACACCATACAGTGCAATTGCAAACATCGCCGTGCCTGACCAAGCAGATTATCAGATCATACGTAACGCGTCAGACAATTTTCGGCTCTACAATCAGAATATTACAAAGGCAGAAATCTTAAACAAAGAGTCTGTCGCCTTATATGTCTACAATATTCCTCAGGGCAAAAAGTTGGGGATAGAGATAAAAGACTCTGCGATTAAAGTGGACGATCTGCAGTTCAACAGAATTATTACACCGTTACTAGATGCATTGAAGCTAGGATCGGGGTCGCCGTCGCCGTTTGAATTTGCAAACTACAAAGCACCCAAAACCTCTGATCCGAATTCCGCAAACTCCAGCAAGGATGCAATAGACGCCCCGACGAATCCCCCCGGTTCTGCTACAGCCAAAGTTTTCAACCCATTAGAAATACTCCTGCAAGCGATAGGAATAGCCGATGCCACAGATGCGATGGTGTTACCGCTAATCCAAACCTTGCCGCCGGCAAGAAAAATTGCAGTGACCGCGTTGCCGCAAGACAATGCGGTGAAGACAGAAGCCAAGTCTGTAGAACAAAAAGACCAGCAATACAGCCACATTTATCAATACAAGCTGTGGCTGGATACAAACAAAAGTGTGGCAAAGGATTTTCAGTTGCGTACGTATCGCCTTGCGCGAATTCAATTCACTGGCGCAGTCCATTTTCTTACCGGCAGTGCGCCAGAAGTCCACTACGAAAACAACCAGTTCGTTCTGCGCTCTGATGACCATGCGCATTTTTCGGTAGGCGTGAAATACTACCTACAGCCGCAGACCTTTAGCGATGTCAGTTTTCACCAAGCCTTCTCACAGATCCATAGGCATGTTTTCATACACACAGGCTTGGACTTGAATCGCCCACTGGACTTTTTCTATCCTTCCATAGGCTTTGATATGATCCCTGGTCTGGCAGTGAGTGTCGGAGGTCAGATATACCGGTATTCCCGCTACCAGATAGTCAACGGTGTTGAAGTCGCGGAACAAAAAACCTACGAAATGCGCAAGGGGGCGACGGTCAACATATTGATGGATGCTTCGCTCATCACCCGAATTTTCACTTCTATGCTCAAGCTTTAATTCTATGCACACCCATCGTTTTGCCCATGTATTTCTATTTGCGGCTCTGGTCGCCGCAGTAGGCTCGTGTACGAAGCATGTACCAGACAGCTTGAGCGGTCGTGAAGCATTGAGCGGTCACCTGCTTATTGACGATCCTGTCTATCACCTTAACCGAATTCCCCCGGGTAAAAAGGCAGAGGTCTATCTCTATCCAAATCCGGCCACGAATGACTACCTCTATAAAAAGTTGAGCGACTCGGCAGGGAACTTTATGCTAGACTTCATCAATAGCGGCAGTACATACAGGCTGAGTGCCCGGATTGTGACCGATTCTATTGAGTATGTTACGGATACCATTTTCAGTCCCTCTCTGACGCATTCGCGCTCTTTTGACTCTCTGAACTATTTGCAGGACAGCTCCGCATTTATTATGCATCCCGATTACCAGAAGTGTAACTATGTATCGCTCAGAAGCGTGGATGCGGCAACCGGTGATCCTTTGACCGGCACCACGGTCTGTCTGTTTACCAGTCTAATACAGTTCCGCTCAGGCGATTGCGCACAGGCCAGCTACTCCATAATTACCAGCGCGCGGGGTGAGGCGGTTTTACGTAAGCCTTTGCCTGGACGTTACTATGTGCTAGCCAAAAAGACCATCGGCACGACGACGCTGGTTGATAGCCAGCTTAACTACACCATTAATCCATCCACTTATCGGCAGGACACATTACGCCTGCACTAAAATTTTTCATCTATGCTCAGAAAAATTGTATTGTTTGCCTGCGTGACGGCATTGGCTAACGTTTCAGATGCGATTGCCAAAGGCGGAGGTAAAATAAAGTCCAGTGGTGTAGCTAAGGATGAGGTGGCGCTAACGCCCTCGCAGCAAGCCGTCGTTAGTAAAGCGATCGGAGCGATCGGAGCGATCGGAGCGATCGGCTTTGCAGAAGCGACGCCCAGGAAAGGAGTCATGAATACCTTCTCGTCGAAGGACAAGACGCTTAACGTGATTTTGGTGTCTAAGGAAGACACAGTCCGGGTCGGTTTTCTCTATCATATAGAAACGGATGAGGATAATCCCAAAAATATGGTCACCAAGTGCTGTGGGGTGAAAATCTCCGGTTCTCGTAGTCAGTTAGCCGCAATTTTAGTGGCTTTTGAAAAAAGTTGGAAACTTGATAAGACCACACAGGAAGAATCAAGATTCTATACGAGCGGGGCTGATTACCAAATAACATACCGGTATCGCGCGGTTGGTGGCCCTACGCTAACGATAGAGAGCTATTCAACGGATGATACAGAGTTGCAGCTGTCTTCGCTTGTTAAATAGTCGTTGGACTGCATTGATAAATTACTTAGCTAGGAATCTGCCGCCGCGGCCACTCATCTGAATTCGGCAGCTCATTCGAGTATTCTCAGTTGTTTCCTTAGCCATCACATGAGCGACTCAATGATGATTTTCTCTAAAAACAGTCCGTCTTCCTCTGTGTCCGCGCCTATGTTGGCGCGTATGAAGCGTACCCGGTAGGCAACGAGATGCGTATAGAGCTTAGTGAGGTTTCTGCCGGTAATGCGGATACGTCTTTGTGCTGTCATAATCTCAATCCCCGTTTCCGCCTCGTAACTGACCTCGCTGAAATGTAAGTATGGAATTGCTTTGTGCCTGCCATCTGGCATGCGCAATTCAAGACAGGCAAGATTTACACTGCGTTCTATTGCATAATAGGTATGGGCCGGATCGGCGTCTGCTTCCACTGGTGCCGGACTATCGGCAAGCGCTTTCTGGGCCTGATCTAGTCGTTGTCTGAATTCCATGAGCATACGGATTTGCTGTTAAATAAGAAGGTTGATTGGCGATGCCCTTTTGCGGCGGGGGGTCGGGTTGCAGCGGCTGGTTGCGCCCTAGTGTCTGTTGCTGTTGCTTCGCTACCAGTTCCATCGCTGAGCCACGCTCGGAAGACTGGCGCACGGACTGTAGCAGCTCTGCTTTGTCGTCTGTGTATATGCTTACGCCGTGTCTACCCCGGGAGACGGCCACATAAAATTGCTCCATTGAGGATGTTTGGAAGGTGGCGGAGCTTTGCGAGATGATTATCTGGTCGGCAGTCTTACCCTGTGCACCATGCGAGGTGGAGACATAGCCATGCGTAAAATGCCCGAAATCCGGCGGGAGCGTTGAGCCATTGGATAGCAGGATATGTCCGTCCTCTGAAATCTCTTTAACCTGAAAAACGGACCCGTTAAATAAATACTTGCCTTCCATGTCTTTTCCGTTGGCGGTAATGCGCAGTCTGTCGCCTTCCGCCATTCCTAGCGGACGTGGCTCATACACGGTAAATTTTTTTGCGTCACACAGGGCTAACGTGACTTCTCGGCCTTCTTTGTCCTTGGCGAAAATGCCGCGTTCATTGGCGTCGGCCACCGTTAAACGGCTACCGGCTTTTACGTTTTTACTATGCTGGTGAAACGCCAGGACATCGCCGGCATTATAGCATTCCGGCAGTTGCTTTTCTGCTTCGGTGAGCTGACGGTTTTTGAATACCGTAAAGAGGTGCTCTTCCTGTCCCAAGACGTTCTTCTCTTTGAGCGTCCGTCTTATCCGTTGGGTGACTGCACTGCCTTCCGCGTGTGTCGGTGAAATCACTAGCACTTCTTTGGCTTGTTGACCTCCAGGGTAGGTTGCATGATAATAGTTATCCGCGATGGCAGACACCCGCTTACCGCTGTCGCTGATTTCATGAATGGCACCCATACGGTCTAATTGCTTAAAGCCCTGTTCCGTCTTTCCTGCGGAAAGCAGCTCTACGGCCTCTTTGTACGCTATCTGTTGCTGCCGCTGAATCTTACTGACGGTAACAGGTCTGATGCCACCTTCCTGCTGAAGAATGCGCAACGCATCTCCGCGTTCCACGCTCGTATGCTGCCGCGTGTCGCCCGACAGGATCACCCGCGCGCTTTGCGCGTTGGCAATCGCCAGAATCCTGTTCATGTCTTTGTTGGACAGCATACCGGCTTCATCGATCCAAATCACCTGCTGCTTCAGCTCCGTATGTCGCTTGGCATTTAGAATTAGTTGGGCAACTGTATCCGCATTGTCAAAGCCTTCGCTTCGCTGCACGCCCCGGCTAGCTTCGCTGGATGGGGCAAAGGCAAATATCTTCTTCCCACTTTCTATGATGCCAAGCTGCACTTCTTTCATAAGCGTTGTCTTACCGGTTCCAGCTTTGCCGGTGATGATCGTAATGCCATCAGTGGAAGAAAGCGCGTGGCGAACCGCTGCCAATTGCTGTTCATTCAGCTTCGGATTCTTGGGCTCGTAATGCTCATGGATAGGCCGGAATTTGTTTCTGCTCTGTAAGCAGGATTGGATAAGCTGCTTTTCTTCTTTCAGCGCTTCTTTGGTGGTAACGAAGTGACGAAGGTTTTCCTCAAGGGAAAGCACCGAACTGTCGCTTGCGAATGCTTCCCGTACTTCGTTGGCCGTGGCCCGTCCGGTCGCGAATTTCATGGCGGTCGCTAAAATCTCCTTGTCGCTCGCCACTGACTTGCGTTCCAGATGATGGCTTAAGGCATGTTGCAATGCCAGAGTTGCGGCATTCCGGTCTTGACCGGGAGCGTTATACTGCCTGAGGCTTTGAAGGGCCGCTTGCTCCTCCGGCGTAAGGCGGCTGCGCCATGCCGTTTTTTGTTTTTCTGCGGTAATCGTGACGCGCTTTGCCTCACGCGTTATTGCCCCGATGTTTGATTTCTGCTTCTCGTCGGTAATCCCATGCGCATGCGCATATTCTTCAATTTCCTGGGTGCGACGTGAGAATTTTTCAATCGTTGCCTTGGCGACGCCTTCCAGCTCAAAGCCGTTTTTGGTGCGCTGAATGCCATACCCTAGCTGTTGCAGCCGGTGGGCGAGCGTCGCATGAAATATGGCCTCGTAATAAGGCGCATCCTGCTTGATCTGCCTGAACTGTCCTGCTTTCCACTTCTTCTCCTGTTCATCAAACGTGGCATTGAACACGAAGCAATGGCTATGCAAATGCGGGTCAGGAACGCCATCAATCGGGCGGGTCGTAAAATGGGTGAAGGCACCGTAAGCAAGGTTGCCGGTCAGCCGGTTCTCATTCTTGCCTTTGGCGCGTACCCGCGCCTGCATGCCGCGTTCAATTTCAGTCATGGTTTCTTTCACCGCCTGCTGAAAGGAGGCAAGGATGATCCGTTTATCGTCGTCGTTGCCGAGCGCATAAGCTAGGCTAACAGACTTACTGGCATTGAAGGTGAAATCATAGCCAACCGTCCTATCAGTATCGTTACGACGCGTGAGCTTTTCCGGTTTCAGCGGATGTTGATTGTCGCATAAATGCGCGAAGGCCCGCTTCTCAATATCTCCTTGCAAGCCCAGGAGTTCGGCGGCCTTGCCGCCCCATCTGCCGATGGCCTCATTATGATCGGAATAGTAGTTGAGTGCGGTCCCGTGACCTTCCTTGTAATACTGTTCGCAGAAGTATTTTTTGGCGCCGCTCGCGGACTTGTTCATGGTGATTCGTAGCATGCCGGGCCTCTATTTTTAGCAGATTTACGCGCTCTATTTCGCATGAAAAAATTCTGCATTCATATGGCCTGACATGGTTTGATCTGGTTTTTGGAAGCCCGGCTTTTTGTCTGCAAACCGGTGCTAGCGCGCGACTGTGTGTTCCCCAATCGCTATCCGGAAAACCCGGACTTTGGTTCAGCGCTTTCGCTATCCGGATGCATTGGCAAGGCCCTGTACATTCCATTGGTTCACTTTCCTGGAACCGGTCAGCTTGCTTTCGTCCTTTTAATGGGAAGCTGAAGCCGCCGACGCGCCTGTTAACCTGCCAACACGGTTTCCGCTTCGCGGACCCTCCGTGTTTCGGTTGACAGGTACGGCTACGCCCGCGCCTAGAGCAGCTTCTAAAAGCTCCCATAAGGACGGCAATCAAGCCACCTTAAAAAGGAGATGACTCATGGAAACGACTACACCTCAAATTGCCATCTTATCGGCACCGACGCATATCGCGTATCAAGTGCGGGAGACCCCCGGAAAGAAAAGCTACTGGACACGGATTGGAGCAGCCTGGGCGCATAAAGACGGCAAAGGCTTTAGCCTCCAGCTGAACAGTATGCCAACCGATGGATGTGTCACGCTTCGCGTTCCATCCGCAAAGCAATAGCTGTTATCAATCACATGGGCGGGCGGAAGCCCGCCTGTTCCCTACGACTGAAAGGGAATCTAGTTATTAGCACTTATGAGTTAGCTTCTGGGACGCTTTGTATATTGGAGCCAATATGCAAGAGTCTAAAGTGCCCGCGAAAAAAGTAGATCCACTTGCTATGTGGAAGATGAGCAAGGAGGAATTCAATGAATGGAGGCGGGTAAATGATTATCCAAGAATTATCTCTTTCTTGAAAAAGAAATTATTGTCGTTTGATGAATGGATGATTGAGCAAAGCGTCTCTGACGACTTATTGATCAAATATTCACCGGCAACCTTTTTACGAGACCGCCCTATCTTTTATCTATACAACGTCATACATCGGGGCTCGGAACAAAAAGAAATTCTTTCAGAAGACAGATATGCGGTCAACGAGACATTCTTTCACGAAAATCTTGTGATGGGGCGCAAAGAAATCGTCCCCTATCTCTACTGGATAAGGCGGAAGAATAAACTGAAAATCCAACAGCCTTTTATTGATTTGAGGCAAGGGCGCAGCAGATTTCTTTTATCTGAGTTAGAGCTTTTAGATCTTGGGAACTGCGAACTAGCTAACGTCTCACTTGAAAGAGACCTTGATTTTGTCAACTTAGATGGCCTCCGAGTTTTGCATGGTAATACCAACGCAGGAATAAAGCTTTGGTTTTCCTCTGCGGTCAACGTTAGTATTGAAGGCGATTTGCCTTTTGTTGATGCTTACGAGACCCGGTTTTATGAGGTGTACAATCCAAAGCATCAAAATCTGAAGCTCATCAATGGAAACTTCCAAAACTGGTCGTTCCAGAACTGTGAGGTTAATCTGAATGCAACCAACGCAAATTTGATTTTTTGGGCGTTTACTGGATATGATTTCTCGGCAACGATCAGCAACACGGATATTCTAGACTGTACATTTAAAAGCGCCCCTATCAATTATCCAATTGGTTTTGGAAGGGCAAAAAATTTCCATGCTCATGTAAAGCGGCTGTATTCTCAAATTGGGAAAAAACGGGTGGCAAGCGAACACTATTATTTGGAAAAGAAATACGAGCGCAAATCGTTCTTGCATGTAAAAGAAAACTATAGAAACCAGTATTACAAGAGAGGGGATAGAATATGGACGATCACAATTCGCATCGCATTTCTATTTAGATACGCTGGTTCAGGCTTTCTAAACATTTTGTGGGGATACGGCGAGCGGCCAAGTAGGGTCATATACGTTTCTATTGCGACAATTTTACTCTTCGCTACTGGCTATTGTTATTTACCTGGCGCATCACTTCAGACCCACCACAACTTTAGCAACGCACTATATTTTAGTACGGTCACTTTCACAACTTTGGGATATGGCGATATTAGCCAAACAAGCGGTTTGCTGAAACTTTTATCCTGCCTAGAAGCATTGTTAGGGTTGACGTTCTGGGGAATTTTAATTGCCGGTTTTACTAGCAACGCCAAAGATTATTAAGGCTAAAAAGAACACTCCTAAATAATTAAATAAGTGCTAATAGACTTATATGCTTGCTATTTTGGCAGCATAACAATTTCTGAATGATTTTTGCCGAAAGTATAGATAACCAAAAAAAAGAGGTTATCTAATTTATGTCTCGGTATTACATTTCAGGAATTTGGAAGGCCAATGGCGTAGTTACGCATTATGCCGTCCATGCACCCGAAGAGAACAGTTGGACGCGTGCTACAAAAACTACAAAAGCAAATGCGGTTGCACTTATTGAACAAAACGGAATCACCGCGTACACTCGAATGTGGAATTACCGATTGGCGTCGTGGACGCACGGAGAGGAGATTCTCGTTGTTAGCGTGAATGGTGTAAAGCATCTACGAAGCCATGCCGATGGAAAACCAACTGATAATTTAGACAATCTAATAAACGCAGATTGGTATATCGCATGAGTTAATAGAAAGATGAGTCCAGTCGTAACTGGCAGAATGATGCCTCGTAGTTGGGGGCATTTTTTATTTATTTCGGCGCCTGGCAGAAAAAAAGTAATCAAGGTTTGAACGAACAGACATCTTCCCTTATAGTATGTAAGGAGACGATTTCACGTCTTTATACGCGCACTAATTTAAACCTAATGCTCGATTTTCTTGAAAAGCTGATATGCCGGTGATTTTTTCCAACGATTGGTAGTCAAATAGAATAGCATCCCGACCTAAGGCAACATGATTTTTTTTTACTGAATCGGCGAGAATACTTACGATGGCAAGTGGATTACAATCCTGCATTTTAATTTCTATTAAGCCATTTTGATCCATATGCCAAGATTGTAATTTTGAATGCTTATCGAGATACAAATACTCAAACAGTGATTTTTCAATATTTGATTTTTTTAGAAAATCAGAATTGAATATTAGCTTAAACTGAGATAGTCGTTCTGGAACTTGTATTCTGGAATTTAAGAATACTTGTAAAATTTTTTTTCCAACGCTTTTTTCTTGAAATTCTTCAAACGTCTCTGACATCTCGTCAAATCCATTAAAGCATTCTTTTCCTGCCACTGCAGATATTGTACCGGAATAATTGACCAATGTTGTCAAATCTATTGTCATTTTAACAACATTTGGCCTTATAGACAAACCGGACACAAACCCTCCATTAACTTATAGCTGCAAGAATAATGAGGAAAAAATGAAAGTAAATGTCAATCACGTCTCTTTACTGGAAATCTTCCTAACTACTTCTTGGAAAGTTGCGTAAAAAGCCTTGGAGCGAAAATAGTATTTAATAAACATTGTCTTTTCTAAATTGTTTAGTCTGTTTGTAATGTATTCGAAATGATCCCTATGAAACACAGTCTTACACTTCTCCTTGACATATTCTATTAAATTATTGTTTTCTAATATTGTTTTGATTTTCTCTTCCAGCATTTTGCGTTGATAGAGCTTCGTATTGCATGAATTTATGAAATCGAGTGTGCTTCGTTCTACCATTGGAAGCATCTCGTGCCATTTGCTTTTTTCTCTTGCAGGAAAATGATCTGCCTTAGCCACAATGAACTGATTGAACAAGGTGTCAATATGAATGTCTTCCATGACTCTTAATCCATCAACGATTTGATCTTTACCACTTAAGATTGAAAGATAGTTTTCTGTAATACCTTCCAATCTTTTCTTACAATGTATTATATCGCCATCATCCATAAACTCGTGTTTACCATAAAGAAATTGCAAGCAGTCAAGTAGTTTGGGTTCAAAATGTTCTTTCTCAATAAGTCGCTTTCTATCCTTATTTAATACTGTTATGGCATTGGTTACGAGCTCTTTCCATTTGTGAATGGCTAACGGATAAATAGCTTTAATATTTGACTCTGATAAATTTGGACCTGAGTTTAATGTTATGCAGCAATAAAATTTCTGCAAAGGCATCACTCGTTTAATATAATCGTTTTCAATATATTCGTAATCAACATTTCCCTGCTGGGTTCGCGTACTATCCATAGGCTTGAAATCGGACATGAAATAAGCCAATGATTTAACTCCACCTAGAGAATAGCCAAATAATACAATATCTGTATTTTCTCCTGCAAAATAATTGTCGTAGAAGCCAAAATCGTCACTGTAATCTTCATCTACTTTTTTACCCTTTATTTTGTCAATTAGATGGTTTAATTCCTTATAGGTTTGTAGATAGTTTAGATAAAACAGCTCGGGATGTTTTATCGCTAACTCAACGGGCCAAACCGGCTCGCCATCTTTGTTATATTCTAGTCTCCGATTTAAATGAAGCGGTGTTGGCAATAAAACTGCTGCCATTCCATTATTAGCAAAAAACTCACCCAGGAGGTCATATAAATGGAAGTGGTCAAGCTCATTAAGACCATTTATCATTACAACTACCCGTTCAATTTTACGCCCTATAACAGCTATTTTCTCTTTAGGTAGGTAGAATCTCATGTGGAAATTCTCTTTCATCCGCTCTCGAATAATCAGGGGGATCTTTTTGGGATATTCAAAACTTGTCTCCGGTTGTTGTTTAAAAAGTTTCATTACCCTCAGGTAGGTTCGAGCATCGTAATCAATGCACAAACTATCGTTCATTTTATTTTTTGAATCATTTTTAAAAGCATTTACCGTGCTATTATTAAAAAAATTTTCTGGTTCTTTAAAATTTGACATTAGAAAGTTCAGTTGAAAAATTATTATTCAATAAATGTAGAAAATACTTTCAAAATGACATCGTTATGGTTGAAAAACTTTTAAGCGGCAGTTCTCTACAGCTAGGTTGCAACATATTTTCAAGGCAAGGTCATTTGCTCTCCTCCCGATATGTGGGCGAGGGTTTATGCACCTCGTCTTGATAGTTCGGGACTTTTTCATTCACTGTGTTAACTTGGATGAGCTCTGAACACAAATGATGGCTTTTTTTGCCATAGTACTTTACCTCTGAACGGTTGGCCTTAGCTGTCTGCTTTTCCATCTGCTATTGTACCTTACTCAGGTTGGCACTGCATCCTATTCGTTCTTGAATCCATCGCTGAATATCCTCTTCCACCCAGCCCACGGACCTAGAACTGAGGAAAACTTGCTTTGGAAAACTCCGTTCGGCCATTTTGCGATAAATCGTACTTCTTGCTAAGCCAGTGGCCTGTTTTACCGCAGGTAGTCTCATAATCCTGTGCATTACACCTCCTTTGTCATTAACGGTGCAGAAATCATAAGCCTAAATTGCGCAGATAGTAAGCCCTTCCGAGCAGAAAGTGCCGCACCCTAGTCCTACACATTTCGTTTTACAGTCACCAGAACATTTGGAGCTATTTCAGGCGCTACCTGTTAGGTATGTTGTGGATTTAAGCCTCTTTGCCTTTCTACCAGCCTTCATGCAATCAAGATATTCGCCCCACCATTGCATCATTTTGCGTCGCTCTGGCAGATATTCAGCGTGGTTGTAGACACCCCGAATTTTGTTGGTCTCTACATGCGCAAGCTGCCGTTCAATGTGGTCGCGATTAAAGCCCTGTTCATTGAGAATTGTAGAAGCCATGTGGCGGAATCCATGACCAGTAGTGCGACCACGATACCCTAGTCGATAGATGACGTTTAGCACCCCATTTTCGCTCATGCATTTGATCGGCTTGTAGGGATTGGGGAATACAAACTTCCATTGGCCATTTAGTAGCTTAAGTTCCTTAAGGATTATCAACGCTTGTCGGCACAGAGGTACGATATGCGCTCGACGCATTTTCATGCGGTCGGCAGCGATGCGCCATTCCGCTTTTTCAAAATCAATTTCTGACCAAAGCGCGCCTCTCAGCTCGGTCGTACGTACAAACGTTAGCAGGAGCAGTTGAACAGCGAGTTGATTTTGTCTCATGCCACTATAGCTCTCCAGTTGCTTCAAGAAATCTGGTAATTCATTTTCCTGTAAATGAGCAAAGTTTTCCTTCTTCGGCTTTTTGAGTGCTCCTTGTAGGTCTGCAGCCGGGTTCCGATCTGCGCGGCCTGTTGCAATGCCGTACATGAATACCTGCCCACAGGCTTTCATAGCGCGGTGTGCAACCTCCAAAGCACCGCGTTTTTCGATCTCGCGCAATGCCAATAGAAGTTCGGGAGCAGAGATTTCCTTAATGGGGCGCGTGCCTAGCTTTGGGAACATATCTTTTTCCAGTCGCCGCAGTACAAAATTGGCGTAACGCGGCTCAAGGCTATGGCTTTTGGTTGCATGCCATTCACGTGCTATGGTTTCAAAGCTGTTGTCTGCATGAAGCAGCGCAATGCGTTTAGCCTCTTTTTTGACTTCGCTTGGATCAATACCCGCTGCCAACTGCTTACGGGCTGCCTGGTGGCGCTCCCGTGCATCGGCAAGCGTAACGTCAGGAAATGCACCAAGAGCCAGCATCTTCTGTTTGCCATTGAAACGGTAGGCAAAGCGCCACAGTTTACCGCCACCCGGTTGCACTAAGAGATAGAGGCTTTTTCCGTCAGCCAGTTTGTAAGGCGTTACCTGTGACTTTACGTTCCGAACCTCAAGCGCGCTAAGATGCATGTTGGTATCTCCCGATGAGCTTTTCATGATACCAACAAAATGACCATCATTTGATGGTAGATTCCGTGGGGCCGAGGGAGAGTATAGGGGAAAAGGAAGTCTCTGTAAACGGCGGTTATGCTCGATTACGGAGCCTTCGCGGGAAGTCTGTAGACCTCCCACTGGCTGGGGCGCCAGGATTCACTTTAACTGAATAAGCTGCTGAAGTGTAAGAACTATCAAGACTATGGAAAATGCAAATACCAACGTATCTACCATCATCATTGCCGGCTTGTCGGAAACTTGGACTATTGTCAAAGCTATTTGTCTGGAATTAGCACGTCGATTTTGCGTAGAAATTTCAGGCACTTTGTTACAGTATCATAGTGAGCATCTAGTGACGTCGCTAATCTGCGTGCGTTAATAAAAAGTTGTCCCTTTTCATCCACGCTGTTAATAACATGAATCAGCACGCGCAATGCCAGAAACGGATGACGGCATTGTTTACAGATCGTTTCAGTGATTAGCAGGAGATGGTCCTGCTTTATCGTAACAGTGCGCGCGGATGGTAACACTTTTTTCGTAGCCGACACACACTGATTTTTTTTATCGCGCATCTTTATGACTCCCCCATGGGTTGTATGCGCCGATTCTTATGCAGCTAAGAATTGCAAGTGGAAAGCTGTTTGTGCGTATTCCGAACGACGGTTCGGATAATTGAATGCTGGTTAGTTTTTGGATTCGGTGCGACTATGTAGTCAGCCTGACCAAACTAATTTAACAGCAGTGGCGATGGCACCGTTCATGTTCTCTGCCCTGATGAAGCAGCGCAAAAGTCATCCATAAATCGCTTTTGCGCAGGAAGCGATAAGCGCCGTGAGGACGAACTCACCGCGCTTGATTTGTCTATGATGGGAACCACCGACGCAGCAAGTGCACCGTGCGGCGGCAGCTTCGTTCATTGACGCTGCATTTCACTCCCGTTACCCGCCTGCGCTGGGAAACTCCGTTCCATTCCACTGCATTCATTTCAGCCCCCGCCGAACTCCACTCGGGCAGAGCGGCTTATACTTCGCCCCACTTGCCTGTTTACCACGCGACGGCATCACATCAGGAGGGAACGCAAAAGCCGTCGCTCGACCGCTTTTGCTGAGGAATTTGTAAGGAGAGTGAGCAAGGCTCACACTCCTTGATTCCGTTTGCAGGCTTTCTGCTGAAAGCCGGGAACGGAAGCGGGAACCGAGCCATTCACCGGCACCGTGGCCGCGAAACTATTAACCTGTTCCGTCAAAAGAAAAGGACTTCGCTTTCGCCCTTCTTGGGTCGGGCTTCGCTCGCGCGTTTGCGCAAAAAAATCTCCACCTCGCTTTTGTCCGGCTATCGCCGGTAGCTCCTACGGAGGTTGTATTTGTTTTCCGCAAATCCTTGTCTTTTGCTCCACAGGTCAATGCTGGTCGCTATCGGTTTGAGAATGAGGCGTAGCGCCGAATACTCACAGATTTATTTACCCCTAAATCTCTTTACCAATGGAGACCAGAACATTCCTTTCCCGACTGATGAATATGTCGTGGAAAATCCAGCGCAGCAGACGCTGCACCCGCGCCAAGGCCCTTGCAGCTGCATGGGCAATCCTAAGCAATGAAGAGGTAACACTTTTTTACCTCACAAGGCGCCTGAACCACCGACAGCCGCTAACGCCAAAGGCGTTAGGGCAATTCTCTCTGTTCGGGCAGGCTAACATCAGCAGCTAAACCGCTTTTTTATTCTAACGCAGTAACCCGGCTGCATACAAAAACAGGGTATTCCCGCCTATGGCACATAACATCCATTTCAACGAGCAAACCGGAAAGCACAGCTTCTTTTCGGTACAGCAAAAAGCATGGCACGGCTTAGGCCAGATCGTGCAGGACTATCCAACCAGCGCCGAGGCGCTGCAGTTCGCGGGGCTTGATTTTACGGTCAGCAAAGCGCCGAACATTCACCGCCTGCCGGATGGTAGCGAAGTCGTTTCTAAAACGTCCTTCTTTACCCACCGTACCGACAACAACGCGATATTGGGCGATAAGCTGGGAGCCGATTACCAGATCGTGCAGAACCGCGACGCTTTCACCTTTTTTGACGAGATTGTAGGGGGTGACGGCATTATGTACGAAACCGCCGGGGCGCTGGGCGCAGGAGAGCGCATTTTCATCACGGCGAAACTTCCCGACTATATCAAAGTGGGCAGTGACGACCTCATTGAAAAATATCTGTTTCTGACGACCTCGCATGATGGGTTTGGCAGCATCACCGCCGCCTTTACCCCGATCCGTATCGTTTGTAACAATACGCTGAATGCGGCCCTCGGTAATTGCAGCAACGGGATCAAGATTCGTCACACGCAGAACGCGGAGCAGCGCTTAAAGCTGGCTCATAAAGTGCTTGGTATTTCCAACCGCCTGAGTGCAGAGTTGGAAACGATCTTCAACCATTGGGCAAAGATGCGCATCACGGATATGCAGGTAAAGAAGCTCATAGAGCTAGCGATGTGCCCGAACAAGGAAACCCTGCAACATCTGCAAACCGGCAGCTGTGAGGAGCTTTCTACCTACTTCGTGAACATGTGTGATCATGTGTTTGAATATGCGATGAGCGCACCGAGCCAGCAGGAAGCCACCACCAAAGGCACCGTGTTTGGCGCTTACAATGCCGTAACCGGTTATTTTCAGAACATAAGGGGCTACAAGGATGAGGAAGCGAAATTCAAGTCTATCATGGATGGCACAGGCCAATTAAGAGCGCAGAAAGCGTTTGATCTCTGTGTTGATGTCTTAAAGCATGGGGTAGGGGCCCTGATGCTGAATTAGCGCCCCGGCTTTGCGGGAACGTAGGCAGCGGGATATACATCTTGCTGCTATACGTCTGTGCGGACTACTTTTCTTTGCTCCGGCGGCAAAGAAAAGTAGCAAAAGAAAGCGCCAGGCCGCGCGGCTTTCAGCGAAGGCTGTCTCTTTTGTTCAGCCATCATTGATTGAAGCCATATATGGATTTTTTCCGAAAAAATGACTTCCTAAAAAGACAAGAAAAAAACCTCATTACACCCATTCTTAATTTCAAAAACATCCATTACGTTTGACCCCATAGATTGCCATTCATAAGTAGCTGGGTAAAGCATCACATTCATAACCCAATATATTTTTCATTCGTTCAGGCTGGTCATGCATCTATTTTCTCATCTCAAAACACCTCGCTATGAAAAAATGCTTCCTTCTCTTGCTGGCTTTGATTGGATACACAGCACTCTTTGCGCAAAGCCCAGTGCGTGTTCCGGACGCTGATGCCCCAGACCCTGGCTCCGCGTGGTACTATTACGAGAACCGTGGACAAATAATTGACAAGGCGCAGAACATCCGCAACGACATTAAGTATTACACGACCCATTCAGGTGTGAAAATGTACTTGGGTGATGATACGATCTCCTTTACCGGACATACCAGATCTATTGCGAATGACACGGTGATTAACGATACCTCGTTCCGTCTGGATATGCAGTTCTTTTGTTCGCAACGCGATGCCAACCAGCCTTGCCCGAACACCATTGCCGTTTACGAGCCGTCCCGCGATTCGCTGAATTATTACCTTCCTCATTGCGGCAGCGGCATTGAAGGGGTGCCCGGCTTCGGAGGAGTCGTTTACCAAAACGCTTTTCCCAGTACCGATGTGCATTTCTTCAGCAATCCCCAAGGGCCAGTCACCTACTTTGTGTTTCACCCAACAGCCGACACCAGCGCCTTCGCGCTTTTGTTTCACGGACAAGACAGCATCCAGGCCCTCGCAAATTATCTACACGCCTATATAGGCCATCATGACATCTGGTTTCCTGATGGGGTTGCCTATCAGGTTGACCCGTATGGGGCTATCGTGCCTCTTAGCTGGACGCCCACTTGGTACAAGGCGAGTAGTAGCATGGTGAAGATGCAGTTTGGCAGCTATAATCCTGCGTTTGACCTTGTGATTAGGACCGGGCAGGTTGGGCAGATTACGGCTGGCGGCGGCACTGATAATCTCGTATGGACGACTTACTATGGGCGAAATGGCAGCGAGGCCAATCCGGACCCTGTTCGCAATTGGTCAATGGACGGAATGCCGATTATTAAAAGCGGCCTTGAAATCGGCAGCCCTGTTGTCTGGCACGCTATGACTACTAATAGCGATTCCTTTGATGTTGACATCGGCAGCGTATGGAAAGCCAGCAGCGGTTTAGACAGTACTCTAGCCGGCAGTTATGATTGCATAGTGAGCCAGTTTGAAGGAACAACCGGCCAACGTAAATGGGCGACCTACTTTGGCGGAAGTGGGTATGAGGAAGTTGGCGCATTAGCGATAATAGACCGACCTCAACTCAACAATAATACGCTAGGAAATTTATTACTGGGAGGACGAACTACCTCAGATACGCTAACAGGTCTTTCTTACCCTGTCAATATTGGCTGGTGGAAAAAAACAAACATTCCTGCAACCGGAGGCAATACCGGCTCATTTATCGCGAGCTTTAGTGCAAGCTTAGGCAGATTAAAATACACTACGTTCATTGGCGGCGGCAAATACTGTTATCTAGACGGCATGGTATGGGACGAGGCGAAGAGAGAGATCGTCTTTAATGGCTATATATCGGCTAACAATTGGTCAATTGTAGATACGATAAGTAATACTCCTAGTGGTACCACCATGTCCCTGCGAAGAAACGGACGCTATTTTCAGACGACCAACAAGGATCTCAGCTCTGCTTTTATCGGCTCATTTGATTCCGCTAGAAATCTTGTGTGGTGTACACTCATCGGAGGCGATTCCTTAGATGTCATAAACCTTGTAGTGCCTGACAAATCGGGCGGACTTTATGCGCTTGGCAACACTAGGAGTCGCTATGAGCCGACTACAGTAATTAGCACATCTCCGCTGTACGCACCGAACAGCTCGCCTGTAACGCTTCCCTTTGTGCAGCCTAGCTCCAACGCTTTCTGCCAAACCGATATGAACTGGCGCCGTGCTTATGTTGCCCACTTCAACAGCGCGAGGGCTATTGATTGGGGCACCCTGTATGGCGGCGGCAGAGACAATGAATATCTTGGCCTTGCCGTTAACTCAAAGAACGATGTATATGTCGCAGGGGTAGCAAGTTTCGCAGATACAATTCGCTCCAATCAGCCCGATGCTAGCGGTTATCACCGCCTTCCAACGTATGATGCCATCGGAGGCAGTTACATGCAAGGTTATGGCAGCTTGGGTTTCACCGGCAACAACAATGGCCTGGATGCAGTTATTGCCCGCTTTGACTCCACCCATCGCCTGAGATGGTCAACATTGTTTGGCCAACTGGGATCTGAGCGCGCACCGGTACGGCTTGCCATTGACCATGCTGACCATGTGTATATGTCAGGCAACAATGAGATTGATACCATCGCGATTGGGGGGCCGCAGGGCATTCCTATCTATAAGGTAACTGGCAGGTATCAGCAGGATAGCAATGCCTCCTCGCCTTATTCTGCTACTTTGAATACTAAGCTTGAGACTTCAGACGGATGGATAGTGCAATTTAATCCTGCCAATCAGCCGATATGGTCCACGTTCTTTGGTGGAAAGTTCACAGGTTATCACCCCGTAAGCGCTAGCACGATCACTACTAACTCTCAGGATGCACGGGAAATCATTACAAGTACGGACGTCATCACGAAGAATGGAATTGTGAGCCTTTATATGACGGGCGTCACTAAAAATCCGTTTATGCCGACGAAGTTCAGCAACGGAACCAGAAGGATTGTTGACACTAATACATACGATGACCAAGTACACGGAGGTAACTGGGATTCTTTTATCGGCATGTTTGACAATGTGCGGGCCACCGCTGTGCCGTCTATCATATCGCCGCATGCTTCTAACAGTATTATAGTTGCGCCGAATCCATCACATGACCGCTTTACCATTACCTTTAATAATGGAGATAAAGGTTGTAAGGTGCCTATGATGGTAACGAATGCACTCGGGCAGGTACTGCTAAGCAGCGATGTCACCTTGGTGCCAGGAAATAATAAATTCATGCTGGACTTGGAACAACTGCCTGCCGGCGTATACTTCTTGCAGTTTGCATTACAATACAAAGCCGAGGCGGTTTGGATGGTCAAATACTAACGCAAGTATGAAAACATACAAATTACTCCTCTTAGCGTTGTTTATCTCAGCAACGGCAGGTCACGCGCAGCATTGGAAGGCTCTGCCATTCAGCTTTGATAAGAGTGCAGTCACTTGCATTCCTGACCCGGAGAGCGACAGCATGTATATCATTGGCAACTTCTACCACGTCAATGGAAATGCCGCTGAAATAGTTAAGTGGGATGGAGACACAAATGTCACTTACATAAACATATTCAACACTTGCGGCGGCTGTATAGACGATGTCACTAGTTATCAAAGTAAGATGTTTGTTGCTGCCGCTGGTATTCTATTGCGCCGAGACGATACCGGCTGGTACTGGACAAACAACCCGAATTGGGACCAAGCCTACAAGTTTTTCCGATTAGGCAACCGAGTTGCAGTTGCGATGGAGCATTATGAGCCTGGCTTCTCTACGCCCTCTATTCACCTTACAGTATGGGACGGCACGGTATGGAAGGATACTCTACGCTACGACACCGTTGATACAGAGCATATCATGTTTACGTCCTCCATCGCTTCTTATAAAGGACAGCTCTACGCGGCGGGAAACATCCACCCAAGCACCAAACCCCTCATTAATGGTATCGTTCGCTTTGACGGTACTACGTGGTGGGATGTAGGCGGCGGTATCAATACCGGAGGCGCAGGGTATATAGCAAAACTGCTCGTTTGGCGCGGCGATCTATACGCCTGCGGCAGCTTTTTTGAAAGCGAAGGCGCACCCGGTAATGATATTGCGCGCTGGGATGGAGTGTCGTGGCACCGTCTGGGCGCAGGTCTGACATCCGGGTACGGAAACGGCGCGGTGGATATAGCCGTTTACAATGATGAACTTTATGTGGTTGGCAACTTCAGCCAGGCTGGCGGGCTCACCTCAGACGGTCTTGCCAAATGGGACGGGCGAAAGTGGTGTGTTGTCAACGATGATTTTGGTACTGCGGCACCCGCGCAGATATTTGAGTTCAAAGGCGACATGTACGTAAGCGGACGCTGGTTCACCATCAACGGCGCACCGTTCAATCACATAGCAAAATGGGCCGGTGGTGCATTCGGTGATACGTGCTCCGTACCCTTATCTGTAAATAGCCCGACGCCTTCAGCCAGCGTAATCATTTATCCAAACCCGGCTTCGGATGTTGTGTTTATTGGTTTGACGGATGTTGAGGCAGTCAGCATCTACGATATGCAGGGAAGGCTGGTAAGCAAAGCCAGCAACTATGTGCCGGGTAAAGGCGTTGACGTCAGCAAGTTTGCTACCGGTCTTTACATGCTGCGTATAGAGAGTAGCAGGGGCGCGATAACGCGAAGATTTGTCAAAGACTGACACCAGGATTTCTGAGAAAAAAAGCCGGCTATCATGCCGGACTTTTTATTGGCTTTTCAAGAAACCCTTCGCTGAAAAATTCCTGTAGCGTCATATCCAAGGCGCTGACCACTTTTACGAGGCTGCTAAAGCGCAAATCCTGGCCGTTTTCGTAACGGCCAAACTGAGCGCGTGGAATGTTATTTTGATACGCGAAATGCTCATAATTGGAATAACCCTTAGTAATTCTAAGCTTCTTGATGCGAGCGCCAAGCTTACGCAATTCATCATCCGCAACCAGTTCTGGGTTCTTTCGTTTCGCCGCTTTCATCAGGGGCGAAAACTAAAAAGTCGCCCATCCACTAGGTACGCTTTATATGATACTACTTATGAGTGGTTATCTTCACAAACGTTTACTCTATCAGTGATATAGGTAGGATAAAGTGCCTAAGGTCTATTATTCACACATTACTACACGAACTTTTTCATTTAGGTCAGTGATAGTGCATTCACTTTTCTGGTACCTTTCTCCGTCATATTTCCATACGATAGTATATAGTTCAACTGCCGTGTAAGACGATGTTTTAAGGTCGCGGAAACCCTTGGTAGAGGAATCCAAAACCGTTAGGAAATCAGTGGCAATATCAAAAACAAGGCGAAATTCAGGATGCTTTCGCTGGCCACTTGAGGCTGTGAATATCCAGTAAGTTGTGTTATGCGCTCCCATGAAACAAGAAGATGTTGCCTGTACAACCATATCTTTTGCGCTGTCTTTGTTTAGTGCCATGCTTGACGCCAAAAAATGCCGAGAGATATTTTTTCTTCTTTGCGTTTTGTCCTGTTGGCATTTTATCAGTTGCCCATGATCATAAAGCGATAGCTCCACTAGTATGGATAGCGGCAGAACAACCGGGTTGAGAATTTTTTTCTCCGACTCAAAAATGACCTGCTCTTTTGGATGGGCGCTAGCGCGATGTACAGCATTGCCCTGCGCATAGACAGTAAAAGGGAACACCCACGGCAGGATAAGGGTAAACACGCATAATCTAACTGCCGTATTCATTAGGGCATTAGCTTCTTCGGCACCTGAGTATTTTCCTTTTTCGGCAAGTAGGAATCAACTTGGTCAAGAAATTGTTGCATGGAAATTTTCGTCTGTTTCCCTCCTGGTAAGGAACTCCAGCGACTCCTCAGTTTTACAACGGCATCTGCGAACTTTCCCTGATTAATCAAGTCAAGGGCGTGTGCTTGTCTAATAATCCCCACTGCAATCGCGTCCTGTGATTTTGCGCTAAAATCCTTGAGACCAAGTTTTTTTCTGAATTCATCGTAAGTTTCAACGGTTACCATATAAGCTCCTGCAGCTGTTGAAGATTTGCCCCATCTAGTATTTACCTTTCTAGGATGGTCCCTCATATCAGTAAAAGTGCTACCCCCGTACATTGTCCTGTAGTTTAGCGCATTAGGTTCTTTGGGATGAGATTCCGCCCAGCGAATAGCCAATAAAAATGCATTAATATTATCAGCATTAGAAGGGCCTAGCAGAGGCGTGGCTACGTTTTGATTAGGAGTTGAATTCATGGGATTAAAGGGGTTATAAGCAGAGTTCAATTACAATTCTTACCAGCACGATTAAAGTGATGCATGTGCTTCGTGACGCGAAAAAATCTTTTAGCTATCGCTCTTTTGAAATATCCCGGTCATCCTTTGCAGGCGCGCCTTTTGAAAAGCTCTTTGCCCACTCGTTCACCTCGCGGTCATACTGTGCTTTTCCACCCATCAACCCCTGAAAATAGGGGTTATGCTCGTTCGGATTCTGGCTGAGTTGTGCCGCTAATTCTGGCTCGTGCTTGCTAAGCAAATAACCATTGTTGAAACCTTTTAGGTATTGCGGATCAACATTGAGCTCTTGTTCCATGACTAAAAAGTTTCGTGGGCGTGTTTATTTAAATAGAGGTGAAGCGACTCCAGATCGTAAAGAATGATCTTCTTCTCCGGCTGCGAAAAACGAATTTTTCCTTCATCGCGCAGCTTCTGCAATGTCGTTTTGCTGGTGATGCGTAGCAGGCTCATGGCCTCTTCGCCGGAAATCCACTTTTCAGGCGTACCGGGTTGCTTTCCCTTGATATGCTCAATGACATGATCAATCAGCGTGTAGAATGCGGTATCCTGAAGACAGATCACTTCCATAGATGGAGCGTATTTGGGTCTATGTGATCGCCAAGATAGTGTTTTGACGTCACGCCGGAAATTATTTTCGTTTGCTCAATTCCTGCATCATACCTGCTAGCGAAATCGTCGTTACTCCCTGCGCAAGCGGATATTGCTCGGTTCCGGGATAGACGAGAAAACGCTTCGTAGCATCTATATCGTCGCAGCCTAAATGAAAACCTTTGGAGAGGGTAGGGGCAGACGAGCGTTTGATCTCTATGGCATAGCGCGTCTTGGCATCGGCTTCAATCACCAGGTCAATTTCTGCCCCTGCCGAGGTACGATAATACCATGCGGTCATTCCTTCGGACAAACAGGAAAGCAGGTTCTCAATTACGAAACCTTCCCAGCTTGCGCCCACCACCGGATGGCCCAAGACATCATCCAGCGTTTTTAGACTTAGCAATGCATGCGTCAAGCCGCTGTCGCGGATGTAGAGTTTAGGTGCTTTGACCAAACGTTTGCCGATATTTCCCGACCAGGGACGCAAGCTGCGCACCAACAACAAATCTTCCAGCAACTCTATGTAGCGTTTGACGGTCGGCCCGGCGACACCCAAGTTCCCGGCAAGCTGCGCCTGATTAAGCTGGCTGCCTTGCATATGCGCCAACATCGTCCATAACCGGCGTAACGTAACGGCAGGAATACGCGGCCCAAGCTGGGGAATATCCCGCTCCAGGTAGGTACTGATGAAGTTGTTGCGCCAGCGCAAGGATGCAGGATCGCTTGCCGCAAGAAAGCTATTCGGGAAACCGCCCCGTAGCCATAACATATCCTGTTCACCTGCATGGGCATCGTTCATTTCGGCGATGGAAATGCCGGATAAATCTTTGTAGGCAATGCGGCCGGCGAGCGTCTCCGAAGATTGTTGTAACAGGTCAAGCGAGGCGGAACCCAATATCAGGAATTGCCCGGTGCGGAAGCCTTGCTTACGGTGACGGTCAATCACCCCGCGCAGGATGGAAAATAATTCAGGGAGACGCTGGATTTCATCCAGGATGATGAGCTTGCCCTTATGCAGGTCAAAATACGCTTCCGGCTCATTCAGCTTTGCTATATCGCTTGGTGTTTCCAGATCAAGATAAACAGGCGTTGGAGTGAACGACTCGGCAACCGTTTGTGCAAGCGTTGTCTTACCAATCTGACGCGGCCCCAAAACGCCAACGGCGGGGAATTCGTTTAGTAAAAGCGCGATTTCTGTTTCTACATGCCGTATGATCATCCTTGCAATGCTAACATAAAATATTAGATTTTCAAGGTAAAATATTAGGACGGTCTATGAGGCGGAAATCCGCGTACCCCACTAACAGCGTGAGCGTTTCAGCACCGATAGTCACTCAACCCAGGAGTTACCGCAAATTTTAGAGCACAATTTGTTCATGAGCATACCAACGTATGTGTATGAACGAAAACTCCTTCTTCACCACCTGTTCAGATCATTTTCTGCTTGCTAAGGCTTGCGCCCAGCAGTCTTTCCCGCTATTTTCCGCATCAACAAACAGCACTCGTTTGGCTATTTCTGTTCAAAGGTAATCGTTGGTTTACCCGAGAACAGCGTCACAGGCGTCAGCAAGGGTAAAGAGCATCAATGAAGAGAGCGATAACGTATTACCGTGTTTCTACGGAACGGCAGGGGATAAGCGGGCTTGGGTTGGAAGCGCAGCAACAGGCGGTTCGTGAGTTTGCAAGAAGCAATGATTTTATGCTGGCAGAAGAATTCATAGAAATAGAATCAGCAAAGAGCAACAAACGCCCTGTGCTGTTGCAGGCATTGGATGCGTGTAAGAACACGCCTGCGACCCTATTGATTGCCCGATTGGATCGGCTTGCGAGAAATGTCGCTTTTGTTTCACGGCTGATAGAGGCGGGGGTTGATTTCAAGGCGGTGGACAATCCGTATGCCGGTAAGCTCGTGGTGCATATCATGGCGGCTTTTGCCGAGCATGAGCGCGATGTAATTAGCGAACGCACAACGGCCGCATTAAGGGCCGCGAAAGAAAGGGGCATTGAATTAGGAAAGTACGGTCGCTACGTGCTGTCAGCAATCAATAGGCAGCGGGCCGACCAATTTGCGGCGACCGTCTTGCCGGTTATCACCGGCCTGAAGCATGAAGGTATTACGACCGTCAGAGCCATTGCCTGCGAACTGAATAGATTAAACGTACCGACCTATCGGAGCTATGGTCAGTGGCATCCTAGCAGCGTGCATAACGTTATGAAGCGTCTTCAATGACACACTCACAATACATTCTGAACCATCCAAAACAAACCGTAATGAGACACGTCACATATTCATTGTTGGTGCTAATGCTAGGAGCGGTGCTGATGTTTTCCGGCTGTACTGATTCGACCAGTCAGCCTGCAACCAGCCCTACACAAGAACCGTCTGGCTTGCTTCACGCCCGTGAAGAGGCCGAGTCACAAAGATTTGCCGAGCAAAAAGCTGAGGAAGAAAGGAACCTGCGTCAGCAACAAGCCTATAGCAGAGCAATTACCGAACTGCTTCAAGAAGACGCTCGCAATAGTCGTACTTCCACTGACTACACACAAATTGCTAGCGGAATGCGCAGACTTGACCTTTCCCAATGCCCGCGGGATTTTGCGGTTGCTTATGTTGACCATATCCATGATTGGGAAAAGGCGGCGGAGATTCAAAAACTGAGAAAGGAGTTATTAAGTGATGACAACGTCAACTCAACAATAATAGCTGAGGGGTTGCGAGACATTTTTGGATCGGAGCATGACGCTCATCCAATTGAGAGCGCAGTAGATGCCGAAAAGCAATTAAAGGCTGCCGGTGTTGACGCATCGGCACAAATCACGGCTTCTTTCAACGTAGTTGAGCGCCTAGCTATCGCATATGGTGCAACACTGCCGTAACCGTATTCGTCCTTATACAACCACTTTATTCGCCCGGCGTTGCTGTTTCCTAAACCAAAAAGGAATAACAGAGCTATGCCTCTTCCATTCTAAATCCGTGAGACAATTTCTAATCCGGGCAGGCGTGGTCGCAAGCCTTGTTTCTTGCTTCGCAGCTGATACAGTACAGGCGCAAAATTCTTACGGCAAGCCTACCCTGGCAATGCACGCACAGGGAGGCAAGACTGGGTCCCACAAGTTACCATGCAGCTATTTTGAAACGCTTCCTGCCGACATCTATAAATTCATCGGCATGGTGACTAGTAGCCGCCAGCGAACAGGAGAGGATTTTGGCCTCAGCATTCCTGCGGATATCAAACAATGGCAGGGTGCGGATTTTGTCAAAATTTCAACCAACCAAAAATCCTTGGGCATCGCTATGGACTTTGCGGATATAGCAGACGCAGCGTATGAGCTTACCCCGGATCGCAAGGCCTACACGGAAAACGCTCGTTGCGTGCAAAAGGTCATGTACCAGCTAAAGCCTGATTGTTGTCCTACACTGGACGATTTTTATACGATGATTGCCCGAGATTGCAGAAGGTCTTCTATCAACAGGCAAATACAGGAGCACCGGCGCGATCGCCTGCACTAATCGCATCTATTGGAAATCGCTAGGCAACACCCTTGCCTGTTGATTTGAGAGTGACGCCCGTAGCGGCTGGGGAAAGGGCACCTAATGAATCATTAGACGTATCGGCGGCATTAAGCGCAATAGGTTTGGGAGGGAGTTCTGGTATATCATTTGGAGCGGACATTGGATTAGCTGATTCACTCAAAGTTGACGTGTTCGTGGGCTTAGAAGTTGCTTCCGAAGTCTCCTGCATTTCATTGCGTTTCATTTCTGCAAATGCTTCTTGGCGTTTACTTATCGCTGCTTTCGCACCAAGATCATACAGCTCCGTTCCTGCCTGCGCTTCCTCATCCTTTTTGGGTAACGCTTCCTGCAAATCTTTAACCAACGCATCATTGTGGTCACGTTTGGCTACTTTGATAGCTTGCTCAATAAGTTTCTTATCATGGTTTGTGTGCTGGATAATTTCTTGGGCTAATTCAATTGTTCTCCTTTTGACGTCTTCGTAGAGCTTTTCCTTTTCTGCCCCATCCGGTAGATCATGAATTTTCGCGGTGAGCACGTCAATTTCCTTCTTATGTTCTTCAATCGTCTTCTGCTGCTGCTTTGACTTGTCTTCGTCTTCTTTGCTGATATAACCGGCCTGGGCTGCTTTTTCCATCGTGGTCCGGGTTTCTTTTTCCAACCGGTCGTATTTGCTCCATGCCGCATCAAACCTTTTCTCAAACTCATTGAACGTCATTGGTGAAGCAGTTTCAGGCGATGACGTTTCTGCCGCTGTAACAATGGATGAAATTGCTGCGATGGAAGCGGCAATTTCTGCGTCTGTATGGGCCGTGTGTAATTTATCCAGGGCCGCGAGTAAGCCGGGTTTCCTGTTTGGGTCAAGGCCATAACTGGTTAGTAATTCCTCAATCCGCACAATCATAGTGGCCCGCTGTGCATGCACAGCGGGCCTTTCGGTACGAGTACCGAAAGGCCCTGTCTTATTATCATGATTTACTACGTGCTCATCGGTGGACGATTGCTGCGCCGCTACGGTGATTTCGCCTTTCACACCGTAGCGTTTTAAGGAGGTAAGAACACCGGCGACTTTCAACGCTTCCAGCGACTTTTCTTGTGCATTATCAGCCATGAGTACAAAACCTCGTTGCATTAACCTGTGCTCTAAGAACTAGAATATCTGCGTGGCCAAGATTGCCCGCTGAAACTTCTAACAACCATTCTAGCAAAAATGTGTTGAGAAATGATTAATAAACGCGGCTATTCTATCGTTCTGTAGTGGGGCCGCAGGCGATTCAAACCCCGTCTGCTTGATGTTGGCGCATTAGCAATTTGCCGGCCTGAATTCCTTCTTAAATGCTGTAATAGCACTGTTATGACGGGCGACGGCAACCTGGACGGCTCACAAGCAAAAAGAGCACGAACAATAGTTTTAAAAATCGTTTGGGCGCTATGAAACTGATCTAACGATCACATAAGGTCGGGCTGAGATTTTGGTCCTCTTACTCAGGAAGCGAATACCCGACATGCATACAGATGACTCTAGCACCTTGGATTCCTACAAGCTTTTCAATAGCAGTTGTTATGGGTTGAAAGGACTTGGTGCAACGTCTGTACATGCGCTGGTTACAGATCCTCCCTATGGCATTTCTTATCAAAACCATCCTTGGGATAAAAACCTACCGAATGCCCAGATTTGGAAGGATTGTTTGCGCGTATTGAAGCCCGGTGCGTTCGGGCTAGTGTTCTCTTCGGTGCGGCGAATGCACCGGCTTATGGCTGACCTTGAAGACTGCGGCTTTGTGATACGTGACGTGTTGTTTTGGGCCTACTTAAACGGTATGCCTAAGAGCAGGAATATCGCTTTGGATATTGATAAGGAAATGGGGATAGAAAGCACTGTCGTCGGCACCTATGACTATGTGCAAGGGTATCAGAAGGGTGGGGCGGCACATTACAAGCCTGAGAGCGAAAAGCGCAAATGTGAGCCTGCATCTGACCTAGGAATACGATTCAAAGGAGCCGGATTAAGTGTCAAGCCAGCGTATGAGCCAATCGTCCTGATTCAAAAGCCGCTCAGTAACGGAGTAAGCGTGGCGCAGAACGTTATTGAGCATGGCACTGGCGCACTCAATCTTGAGGACACCAGAATTCCTTACAAAGAGGGAGAAGACAAGGTCGGGCATAATCCTCACCCGATTGGGAGGGTGCCGCCGAACATTATCCGCACTGACGCCTTTGGCGACGGGTATGATAAGTTTTTCCTCGTGCCGAAGGTGCGCCAGCAGGCGGAGGCATTTAATTATCACCCGACATTGAAACCGGTGGAACTGATGCGGCATCTTGTAAAGCTTGTCAGTTTTGAAGGACAAATGGTGCTTGACCCATTCGCCGGAAGTGCAAGCACTGGCGTTGCTGCGCTAAACTTAAATAGGCAATTTATCGGCTATGAATTAGAGCCCGGCTATTTTGATATTGCACTAACACGACTGAACAATGTGGTTAAGGAACATAGTGACTTGTCCGAGCTCGTGGGTGCGAACCAGCTTCAATTATTCTGATGGAGTACGTCAAATCACATTTGTCAGCGCCAATGATCCAAATTGTCTTTGTTCTGATCAGCCAAAAATCCATTTCGTCTGAAGACAAGGTGCCCTCCGAAAGCTTTTTGAGACGGTAATCTGCCTATGCCAAAAATTCTTATTCTCGGAAGTATCTTGCACAGAGCAAAACTGACGTAGCGAATAAACATGAACAAGCAGCATATCCTCATAAAAACGAACGACTTGGACATAAGAGGCGAGTTGCTGCTCATTGATAGCATTTGGGCCTTTAGTTCCGATGACGCCGAGTTTCTAAGTGCCTTTCCGGCGGGCACGGCTTATAGCTTCAGCCATGTAGCTGCTGGCAATGCGCAACAGAAACTTCATGATGCAATTGGTGAGCAGGTAGAAACTTTTTGAAAGTCAGCTTTTTATACACTGCATGTACTTGCAAGCCTTATCGGCAGTTACAATCTGCTGATATACATGGCAAAAAATCCTACCTTAGAGGTGCCTTTGTTGCCGTTTCGGTAAGGATTTATATGCAGAAGGTGAGCCGTAACAATGTTGCGGCTTTCTTTTGCCTACCAGTGATGCTTTCTAATAATGGAGAACGTTATGGCAACCGCTAAAGCAGCGATTCTCAGGCTAGCTAGAATCCACGAAGCGACGCTACTTTCCACAGTGTACATAATTTGCTTCTTTAGTAAATGCGGTAGACCCAAAAGCGTGCCGTAATGCATTAAATGTTAAGGCATAATATTTTATTTGCAGTGAAATTTATCTGCGTTGTTTATTCTTCTCTCGTCGGTTCAAAAAAAGGATACATGTTTACATTAAATTATCATAAATCGGACAATTATTATCAATGCGGCGATGAGTCTTTATTTTACCGCCAAATTCTCAACCATGTTGAAGGCTCATGATGTGCGTTACATGATGGACATCCTCTTGCAAGAGGTGAAGGCCGAATTTATGTCACGTTATAGCCGCTATCAGCAGTCAGATAGCGGAAACAAGGTTGAAGGGTTTTTGCTGCTGCATGAGCAGGAATTGAAACAACGCGTGGGCCGCGTGATCCGCGACATTTTATTTACCATTGCCATGGACGAAGTTGACGACCGCGAAGCCGTTATAGAGTGTACGCGGGAGGCGTTTGGCTGTGTCAATGAACGGTTGCGGCTGCGTCTGCAAACTGCGCTATGCCGTAATTAACAGCCTTAAACCGATTCTGTTACACTGGAAGTTTCGCTTAAAAAAGCGTCCATGAAAGCAACACTCGGTTCAGGCTCCATGCTCTGAAATTGTATATCTCTATCTTTTTTTAAGAGGTCTAACAATTCCTCAAATGCAGCATTATCCATATCTCGGCATAAATAGCGCACGATAGGCAAGGACAGCACAAACGGGCCTTGGTGCCAAACCTTATTAACCCGGTAGTATTCGCGCATTTCCTGGACGGTCTGGCGTAGCTTCCCCACTGTGGTAGTGTCAATCATGACAGGGCAGTATTTAAATGGCTGACCGCAAGCAGCTAGCGGGTCTAAATATGCAACCTGTTTTTCATTGCTACAAACGGCTAACGAAAAATTATTCTGGCTTGCACTCTCTTGGCTCCCTGCCGTGCGTCGCGACATGCGCATACGGTTGACAATCTCGTTGGAAGTGAGATTGGCGCAGCACAGGGAAATAAAAGTCTGCTCCTTGCTTGAAGCTTGCGGGAGTAAAACGTAACTTACTCTCATAGGCTAGCAAATAATTCCGGCTTTACTCCATGAAAAAATACTTGTTCTCGCTCTACGTCTGTGCCGTTGCAATCATCCTCACCAGCACTGTAGACTGCAAAAAGGTGAGGACAATTCCAGTTCATCCATCACGGGTGAATGGGAGGCCAGAACTGAGACTTATAAACTGACAAATACCGGTACTAATCCGCCCACGGTAATTACCAGCGGCACAGAGTCCTATCTCCCTGGTCATGGCTCCTATCTTAGCCTGAAGACCGACAATACTTATTTCTACAAAGACAGTGCTTCCGCGCCCATCAATGAATCGGGAACCTATACCTATAACAGCGGAAGACTTATTACTACGCCGGGAGGAAGCAGCAGTGGCGACACTTCGAACATCGTTCTAAACAATAACAACTTTGTTTTGTCGCAAACGGAGCGTGATGGAGCGATGCTTGGTGAATACACCTTCACTTTCTTCCACCCATAGCTGTAAAGCAGACCAAGCTATGGTGCGACGCTGACTGCACTTCATTCATGTAATTTCAGTGCAAATCCTGTGCAAATGAAAAAGGGTTTCAGACTTAAAACGTCTGAAACCCTTTCCTGTATTGGTGTCCCCGCAAGGGCTCGAACCTTGGACCCGCTGATTAAGAGTCAGCTGCTCTACCAACTGAGCTACAGAGACATATTTTCCGTTGGGACGGCAAATGTAAGGTCCTGAGCAAAATCTACCAACGAAAGCGTGGCCTAAATTTTCCAGCGCCGGACGGTATTAGCCCATGCCGCATTGAATGGCGCACTCAGCTTGATGTAATTGTCCGTATAGCCTTCCATCATGCCGTTCAGAGGCGCCTTCTCCCAAAGCACCGGGCGCTCCTGCCCCTGATGGTCTTCTGTAAATTGGCGCAGCTTGCGGTAAGACAGGCTGCGTAAGGCCTTGTTCCGCTCATTGCGGCTATGCACCGGCACAGCGCCGCTCATGCCGGCCGCCAGCGTATTGGCCCGCTCCGAGTAGGTGAATACGTGGAAGTAGGACACGGGCAACTCCCGCAGAAACTCCTGTGTCTCAGCGAAAGCCGTGTCATCCTCGCCCGGGAAGCCGACAATGACGTCCACACCAATGGCGCACTGCGGCATGGCTTCTTTAATCAGTGCAACACGCTCAGCGTAGAGCTCCCGGCGGTACCGGCGCCTCATAAGCCCTAAAATCCGGTTGCTGCCGCTTTGCAGCGGAATATGAAAATGCGGCATCACCTTTTTTGACGTGGCCACAAACTGAATAATATCCCTGCTTAACAGATTGGGTTCTATGGAGGATATGCGGAAGCGCTCAATACCATCAATATCATCAAGGGCCTGCAAAAGCTGTAGAAAATCTTCTGTGCCAGCTCCAAAGTCGCCGAGATTAATGCCGGTCAGAACGATTTCCCGGACGCCGCTTTCGGCAAGGCTGCGCGCCTGTCGCGTCACATTCGCGATGCTGTCGCTCCGGCTTTTTCCGCGCGCCATAGGGATGGTGCAGAATGAGCAGTTGTAGTCGCAGCCATCCTGCACTTTCAGAAAAGTACGCGTGCGGTCGCTAAGGCTGTAAGAGGCGTTAAAGCCCTGAATGTCACCGATGTCACAGGCATGAATGCGAGCACCGGCTGATGTTTTTGTCAGGTCGCGCAGGTGGCGGGGAAGCTCAAATTTTTCCGCGGCGCCAAGCACCAGATCAACGCCGTCTATCTCTGCGATCTCCGCCGGCTTTAGCTGCGCATA
Source organism: Chitinophagaceae bacterium (assembly GCA_965246765.1). Classification (GTDB taxonomy): domain Bacteria; phylum Bacteroidota; class Bacteroidia; order Chitinophagales; family Chitinophagaceae; genus UBA1952. Next base: position 219,210 of record CBDFFJ010000008.1, on the reverse strand, counting down.
GCAACCCGTTATCACTACAAAGGCTTCCGGCGCCCTGCGCTGAATTTTGCGTACAAGATACCGGCATTCCTTATCGGCATTCTCCGTGACAGAGCAGGTGTTGATGACGTACACATCCGCTACATCTTCAAATGAAGCTTTGGCAAAGCCCTCACGCTCCAGCATGCGGCCCAGCGTGGACGTCTCCGCATAGTTGAGCTTGCAGCCAAGTGTGTGAAAAGCAACGGCAGCGGCGGTCATGGACAGCAAAAATACGCGCGCAAAGGCCGCCGCCAGGCCCTAAAAGCGATAGCCCATCTTAAAATTGAACTGCACCATTGGCTCATCGCCTGCGGCAAAGTCGGTCGTTTCATTGTTATAGTAATATATGCCAATACCAAGCTCCAGGCCTACATACAGCGCCTTGGTGGGTTGGATGTTCAGGCCGTTATTTACGAGGAAGCCGGCCTTAAAGACGGAAGCCTCCTCATACTTGCGGATAACGGAGCCGGATACCGGGTCAAGCGTCAGGTTTTCCTTGTATTTATCGCCAAAGCCGAGGGCGAAGGTGGGGCCAACGCTATACGAAACCCGGTGCGCGCTGCCGGCAGGATAGATCTTAGCGCCGGGATAGAGGTAGGTAAATATCCGCGACTTCTTTGCCGGGGGAGCAGATGAGGATATGGGATTGCTGACCTCGTCTTCATAAAATGAGAAAGCAACAGGCAGGTAAAGGCTGATGATGCCGCCTTTGTCCAGAATGCGCTCGTATTGAATACCGACGCCGGCCGTGCTTTCATTGGTCATCTGTATCGGCGCAAGAGCCAGTATATTGTGGCCGTAGCCGGGTAGCGACATGCGCTCACGCTCGCCAACCGCCGGAGCAGAGGATGTTGCAGACTCCGCCTTAGGTTCCCGGCCCGGGCGGCGGAAGCGGGGATCGCGGCTTCGGGCAAAGGTCTCCTCCGTGCCGTTCTGGAAAACAATCTTTTCCACGTCGCGACGGGCTACTACGTATTCTGCGCCCTCCTGATTGTCCCAGCGGGTGTAAACGATATTGCGCTGGCCCACCTCTTTTACTTTGGCCTGCACCGTCGTGCCGTCCACCAGGAAAATTTTGTCCTGAGCACCCGCGGCAACGGATACAAGGAGCAGAGAGGCAATGCAACAAAAGCGAAGAATGCTTTGCATGGGTTTAAGTCTATTTAAAGCTTTATAACGTGGTGACCGCCCTTAAAATTTTCCGCCGAAGTGCATGCCGATGTGCATAAAGAAGCGTGAGCTTTCATGAGTTTCAACAAGTGTACCTACCCGCACGTCAAAGCCGAAGATGAAGTGGCGCCGGTAGAAATTAAGGCTGTTATCGGCAATGATGCCGGTAAGGCCGTAGTCGAATGGCGAGCTTAAACTACCAGAGCCTGTATAGTAGTCATTATAAGGCCGGAAGTGAATATTGCCCAGCAACAGGGCAGGGCCGGTGCAGAATTCAGCATTCTTGCTGCCGCCAAAGGGCGCATGAAACCGGATGCCCGGCGCCGCATAAAAGGCGGTATGCTTATAGCTGTTGCCGGAATAGTAGTTACCCCCTTGTTCCGGCCCAACGTAGCCAAGCGCCACCGGCAGGCGCAGCCCGATTCCTGCCTCACGGTTGAAAATATACTCGTACTCAAAACCGATAGTCGGGTTGGCGGCATTGTAGGCAACCATGCCTCCGAACGGCATAAAGGCGACATAGTGCTTGCCGTCCACAGCACCGTCAAAATCACGCGCAGATCTGGCCGTCTGGCCCAAAAGCGATAATGAGCTGAGCAGGAGGATTGTGGTGAAGATGCTGCGCATGGCGGAAAGATAGTGTTGTTTAAAATGGGTAAGCTAAAGCTCATTCAGACTGGAACGCCATCAGTTATACACGAAAGCCCCGTGAGGACCTTCTATCACCAGCTCTTTCTGCGCCGCAGCCTCTACCCTTCCGCTCACCGTCGCCGCTATGCCGAAGCCCTGTGCAATTGCCACAATGCTTTTCGCCGCCGCCGGATTGCAATAGATCTCCAGCCTCGCCCCCATATTAAACACCTGGTACATCTCCCGCCAGTCGGTGCCTGCCGCTTCCTGTATCATGGTGAATAACGGTGGTATGGCCGGCAAATTGTCTTTGACCACGCGCATAGCGCCGGGCAGGTAGTGCATGATCTTCGTCTGGCCGCCGCCGCTGCAGTGGATGATGCCGCGCACGTCATCAAAATGCTGCTTCAGCACCTGCAGCACCACCGGCGCATAGGTTCGGGTGGGCGACAGGATCATCTTCCCCACATCCAGCCCGGTTTCTGTGGCGTCGGTCAAGCCGTATTTGCCATTATACACCACGTCCTCCGGCAATGCCGGATCCACGCTTTCGGGGTATTTAACTCCGTATTCCTTGCGAAGCAGCTCATGGCGCGCGCTTGTGAGGCCATTGCTGCCCATGCCGCTGTTGTAGGTATCCTCATAATGCGCCTTCCCGTATGATGCGAAGCTTACCACCACGTCGCCCGGCGCCAGCTTTTCCGTCGTCACCAGCTTGTCGCGGCGCATGCGGCAGGCCATGGTGCCATCTACAATTACGGTGCGCACCACATCGCCTACATCCGCCGTTTCGCCGCCCATAAAGCGCACCTCTATTCCATATTCGCGAAGCTTGTCAAAATAAGCCTGTGTGCCATTGATGATCTCCGCGATTATCTCCCCCGGTATCAGCCCTTTATTCCGCCCGATGGTGGAGGAATAGGTAAACGGCCCGGTGGCACCTACACACAGCAGGTCGTCAATATTCATGACTATAGAATCAATAGCTATGCCCGCCCACACGCTGGCGTCGCCGGTCTCCTTCCAGTACATGTAAGCCAGGATGCTTTTGGTGCCCGCGCCATCGGCGTGCATCAGGTTGCACCAGGCATCGTCGCCGCCCCAGTAGTCGGGATACACTTTGCAGAAGGCATTCGGGAATAAACCTTTATCCAGACGCGCCGTTGCACGGTGAACGTCTTCCTTCTGCGCGCTTACGCCGCGCTGTGCATATCTGTCGGTAGCAGCCATGCGGCGAAATTAGGGCTCCCGGCATAGTTAACTGCTGCCCGGAAGCATTCAGGCCTCGCGCAGTATTGCTGCTGCCTGACATAAAGTTTTGCCAAGCGCCCACGCCCGCACAACAAGCACCCCACCCTCCTTGTTACCTTGCAACACTATTCAGCAACGCGCGTGTCTGCCATCCTTCAGGTCTCCGGTTTGTCCAAAAGCTTCGGCTCGCTTGCAGCGGTGCGGGATCTGTCCTTCTCCGTGCAGGCCGGCGACGTTTACGGATTTCTGGGGCAGAATGGCGCGGGCAAAAGCACCACGATGCGCATGATGCTCGGCCTCATCCGCCCGGACGCGGGTATGGTGCAGATTAAGGGAGCAGTGTTTGGCCCGCGGCAGCGGCACCTGCTTCAGCACATCGGCGCTATCATTGAGCGGCCCGATATGTACGGGTACCTGAGCGGTCTGGACAATCTGCGCATGTTTGCCCGGCTGAGCGGCATCCGGATTGAGCCAAAGCATCTGGACGCGCTGCTGGAGCTTGTATCGCTCAAAGGCCGGGAGCACGACAAGGTGAAAGCTTATTCGCAGGGCATGAAGCAGCGGCTGGGCATTGCCATAGCGCTCGTTCACGATCCCGATATCCTGATGCTGGACGAGCCGACCAATGGCCTGGATCCGCAAGGCATTGCGCAAATGCGCGAGCTGATTATCCACCTGAGCCGGGAGCGCGGCAAAACCATTATTATCTCATCGCACCTGCTGCACGAGGTAGAGCAAATGGCCAACCGGATGCTGATTATACATCAGGGCTCAAAAATCGCTGAAGGCGCTGTGGAAGAGCTGCTCAATCCTGACGATACGCTGATGGAGGTGTTGCTGGAGCCGGACGGCCGCATTGGCGCAATGCTGGGCGCAGACGAGGACTGGAAGCCCTGCATACAGGAGGCAAGCGACAGCCGCCTGCTGCTGAAGATGAGCCCGGGCCGGGCGCCGGCATTGATGCGGCGGCTGGTGGCCGGGGGCGCATCCGTGCGCAGCCTTAGCGCGCGCCATTCGCTGGAAGCTTATTTTTTATCCCTCACCCAAGACCGAGACCATGTGGCAGCTGCTGCGCATTGAGCTATATAAGATCTTTCGCAAGCCGCGCACCTACATCTCCTTTGCCACGGTAACGGCGATCACGGCGCTGGTGCAGGTGGCCCTCATTGCCAACGGCCAGGAGTTTTCCGACTTCATCCTGCAAGGCGTCAATGCCCAGTTTGATCTGCAGGGCAAGATTCTGAACGGCTACTTCGTCACTTATCTCATTTTGGGCATGCTGCTGGTGCATGTGCCGCTACTGGTAGCGCTTGTAGCGGGAGATGCGCTTGCGGGAGAGTCGGCTGCGGGCACGCTGCGGCTGGTGCTGACGAAGCCGGTGAGCCGGGCCAGTCTGGTGATCGGTAAATACCTCGCTACCGTGATTTATTCTATTGCGTTGCTGGTATGGCTGGCGATTGTCGGGCTGCTGGTATCGCTGCTGCTGTTTGGCGAGGGCGACCTTATTATAGCCAAGAGCTATGAGGTGGTGGTGCTGCTGAAGAGCGATGTGATGTGGCGCTACGTCTGCGCGTTCGGTTTTGCAGCTTTGGCAATGATGGCCGTGGCGGCGCTGTCGGTGTTCCTGTCCGTACTATCTGAGAATGCAATCGGGCCGATTGTAGGGACGATGGGGGTCGTGATAGTCCTTACAATTATTTCTAATCTGGACCTCCCGGTGTTCAGTGCCATCAAGCCAGGCCTGCTCACAACGCATATGCTTGGGTGGAAAGGGTTTTTCTCCAATCCCGTTCCCTACGCGGCTATCGGGAAGTCCGCTGCGGTGCTTGGCGCATACATCGTCGGGCTTGTGGGCGCTACAATTTTCATTTTTAATAGAAAGGATATTCAGTCATGAGCGGGTTTCACGCAACAGGCGCAAAGGTTGCGCAACAACGCATGGGCTTTGTCAAGGGCGCATGGCTCCTTGCATTTTTAATGATGATGACGCCGCTTTGCGGCAGCGCGCAGACGACCGATGCCACAAAGCTTTTTTACAATCTGCGCAGCCGCATGCTTTCGGTCAATGACTATGTTGCGGATGTGCGGATGAAGATTGACGTTGCCTTTATGCGCGTGCCCTTACTGACAGGTAAACTCTACTATAAAGCGCCGGGCAAGCTAAAGCTGGAGCGGGCCGGCGGCATTTCTATTCTTCCGAGAAAGAGCATCACGCTCAGCGTGGATAGGATGATGCCGGCTGGCAATGTCACCGTCATAGATGCCGGCAGCGAGCCGATTGGAAACATCCCCACGCGGATTATTAAAGTTATTCCGGAAGGGGAAAGCGACATCATTCTTGCCAAAGTGTGGGTAGATGAAGCCCGCATGCTGGCCCTGCGCACCGAGACCACTACCCGCGACAATGGCACCGTGCGTATGGACCTTAGCTACGATAAGTATGCAGCGCAGGCGTTGCCGGATCAGGTTGTATTTGTGATGGATGTAAAAGAGTACAAGCTACCCAAAGGCGTAACGATGGACTATGACGAAGGAACTGCGTCCGCGCCAAAAGACAAGGGTCCAAAGCTGCCTAAGAAAGGGCGAATTGAAATCCGCTACCTCCGTTACCAGATCAACACCGGCCTGACGGACGATGTATTTGTGGAGCAGAGCGATAAATAATGTTTTAAGATGAAAAGGCTCCTATTGATAATATTCCTGGCCGTAGTGCCGCACCTGCTGCAGGCTCAGCAAAAAGCAGATACACCTATGTACCTGTTGCCGCCACAGCACGGAACCGACACAACCGGGACGACTGCGCCGCCAAAATCAGCTTTGCAGCTATTGTGGGAGGAGCAAACCCTCACTGGCACCGCTGCTCTCACAGAAAAGGCTACAGCCGGATTTTTCAGCACCGGGAAGGGCGCAGGCATTTATGCATTTCACAACACGGCGCCACGCGGCGCTGTGATGCAAGTAAAAAATCTCAACAACGATCGCACGATCTACGTAAAGGTTCTGGGACCGATCCCGGCCACTAAGCCATTCCGGGGATGCACGCTGGCATTGAGCAATGCGGCGAAAGTATCGCTGGACGTTCGCGACTTCAAGGCTTATTGCGAGATCAGCTATATGGGCTATTAGCCCTCACCCAGGTATTTCTGCAAGGCCAGCTCTTTCATTTTTGCTTCAAGCATGATGTCCAGCGGCATACCGTATGCGGTGATGCGTTCATGCAGCCAGTCGGCATGAGCTTCTTTTTTAGCGGTGGGTTCTTCAAAATCTCTGCGCGAAGAGGAATAGTGGAATACAGGGCGCACATCCCAGGTTTCGTATGCCGCATGAAAGGCCTCTTCTTCGCTCCAGCCTCCCGGGTGCAGCTTGTGGTGGAAATAATCAAACACGATCGGCACGCCGCAGTAGCGATGCAGCGGCATTAATTCACTGACGGAAAAAAGGCCGGCCTTGTCGTCGTTTTCAACCGTCAGGCGCAGGCGGATGGCGTCCGGCAGTTTCAGGTAGGCTTCTGCGAAACGCTCCAGGGTTGCTTCTTTGTCGCCATAGGCCCCGCCGACATGAATGTTGATCTTATTGTGGTGAGAAGGCGGCAGCCCCATCAGGTCAAAAAGCTGTGCATGAATCTCCAGGTCGCGAATAGTGTTGGCAAGCGTAGCGCCCGAGCCGGCGAGCTTATTAAAAGGCCCGGGATGAGTACTGACGCGAACAGGAAGTCTGCCCGCCTCCTGCAAAACAGTGCGGATCTCCTCAAAATGCGGCATGTCCTCCAGGCGGTATTCAGACGCCCAGGGAAAAATCTCTGAAGTAATGCGGAAGACCTCCACCCCGTTGGCCACATTCCATTTCAGAATCTGCAGCAGGCCCTGCACATTGCCAAGCGCCAGCTCGGACGCATACGCAATGCCTTTCTCACCAAAAGTCCGCTTGATCATCCCGCGGTTCGTGGTAATGCCGTCCACGCCGAGCGTGAGATTAATGCAGGCATAGCCCAGCCGGATGTCTTCTTTCATCTTGATGAAAGCCTAACAAAGCTGTGCCTCTTTTGTTGAGGCCGCCGCTTAAAACTGCTCTCCACGCGCCTTCATGGCTGTGTACTGACGGATCTTGAGATATTTAGCGAAGGAGGCGAAGGCAGAATTTTTGCAGACCACGTATCCATAGTAGCCATCCAGAAAACCGCCACGGATCAGGTATAACATCAAAAACGTCCACTTCGGCGCCAGCCATAGTTTGAGGAACGACACCTTTTTGCCCCGCGCCACGTCAAAGCGGGCACCTATCTCTGAATACTGCTCCACCTTCTTCAGATGGGCGGAAATTGTTGGAAATGAATAGTGCAGGATATCACCTTTCAGAAAGCCGGTGCTCGTGCCTCCATCCAGCTCAAAGCCTTCGTGTACTTTGTCGGCCTTCATATAACCCATGCGCTTATTCCAGAAGCGCATCTTGGGGTTCGGATACCAGCCGCAATGACGTATCCAACGGCCGCAATAGTTAGTCAGGAAGTTAAAAGAATAGGCGTCGTGCTCCTGCTTGTCCTTCACAGCCAGGATGCTCTGCCGCAGCTCCTGCGACAGCTCCTCGTCCGCATCCAGCGACAGAATCCAGTCGTACTGAGTGGCAGCTATGGCTACAATCTTTTGCTCGCCGTAGCCTTCAAAGGGATGCTGAATGACCCGCGCACCCATACCGGTCGCGATAGCTACGGTCTCATCAAGCGAGAATGAATCCACCACAATCACCTCATCGGCCACACCTTTCAACGCGCTCAGGCAACGGGCAATGTTGCGGGCTTCGTTGTAGGTAATGATGATGGCGCTGAGAGGCATAGCGGTAAAAATAGGGCGAAGCTTCGTTTAAGCTTTCGTAGTGATTATGATACCGTATAATTATCCGTACCCATTGATAACCTCCGGCGGATATATTTGCGCCCATGCAACTCCACTGGCTTCTGCCCGAAGTAAAAGGCATCCCGGTGCTGATGTACCACCGCATCTGGCCCGGCCAGCGCGACGGGCTCACCCTGACGCCGGAAGATCTGCGGGAGCAATGGAGCTTTCTAAAAGATGAAGGCTATGTATGCCTCACCATGGAGCGCTTCCTCAAAATCATGCGCGGAGCGGAGCGCACGCCCAAAAAAGCCTTCCTGCTCACCTTTGACGACGGCTACCGCAATAATCTGACCTACGTGTATCCGCTGCTGCGGGAATTTGGCTGGGAGGCAACCATCTTTATTATAGCCGGCACGCTGGACGGGGCTTATGAGACAGGCAGCGGCATAGACGAAAAGCTCTCAGCGGATGAGTTGCGCCGGATGGCAGGTAAGCACGTATGCCTTGCCCTGCATGGCTATCGCCACGAAAATTTTAAAGAAAGTGGCTTGAAGGAAGTGCGCGAGGCCCTGCAACAAGCCATAACCGTTTTTGAGCAGCTTGGCTTACCGCTTACTAAGGTGCTCGCCTACCCATATGGCGCGCGGCGTAAAGGCGACGATGGCGACCAGCTCAAAAAACGTCTGAGCGCCCTGGGCATCAAGGCCGCATTCCGAATCGGCAATAAGCCACAGAAGACGCCCGCTACCGACGTTTATGAGCTGATGCGCATTGACGTACGCGGAGAAGACAGACTGGAGGATTTTAAAATCAAGCTGCGCAAAGGCAAGCTGAAGCCTTTCTAAGCATGCTTTACTTCGGAAGGATGTAGAGCGGCGTTGTCTCTATAGTGTCGCTGGTATTTCCTGCCTTGTCTATCACCCACATTTTGTAGCGAAGGGTATCGCCATGCAGCTTATGGAGCGTATCCTGGCGGGGCAGGATGTAAAGCGCGCGAAGAGCGATCTCACCGCGGCCTTCCATGCCGTTTACAGGATCGCGCGCATCGTCCGGAATGGGTGGAAAGAAAAAGCGCCAGTCAGTGTAGGTAGAGTCGCCTACGTAACGGCTGTCGCGAAGGAATACATCGTATTTGCCGCTTGCAGGGTCATTGCCAAGGTCGCCATCGCCGTCCTTGAAGCCGAACAAGAGGAAGGTGGTATCTTTAACCGAACCAGCGTGCACAGAATCCGGCTCCAGCGCAACAAAGGAGATTATCGGAACCGTTGTGTTGTTATTTTTTTTACAAGCCGCGAAGCCTGCGAGCAGGCAAAGGGCCGGCATAAGCAGCCATAGTTTCATGCTTCCAAAGTTATCTAAAACCCGTTGCTATGAAGCGGGGCCTCAGCAGTATATTGACGGTATTAACAGCGACAATTTTGAGACGCATGCGCTGGAACTTTTTGCCTGGCAGTACGCGGAAAACCCTCTTTATCACAGCTATTGCAATGCGCTGAGGATAACGCCGGAAATGGTAACGAAGCTGACGGACATACCCTTTCTGCCTGTTTCTTTTTTTAAAACACACCCGGTACTGACGCAGGCAGAACCTTCTGAGGCCGCGCTGGTGTTTGAAAGCAGCGGCACTTCCGGCGACACGCCGAGCCGCCACTTTGTAACTGATCCCGGCCTATATGAAGCGGCCTTGCTTAAGGGGTTTACCGACGCATTCGGCGCTCCGGAAGGATATGTGCTGCTCGCACTCCTGCCCTCTTACCTGGAGCGCCCCAACGCATCGCTCGTCCGGATGGCGCAGGTGCTTATGGCGGTCAGCCGCACTGGGGAGCACGCATTTTACCTCAACAACTTTCAGGACCTGACTGACAGGCTGCTTGCATTGCAGGCAGCGGGCCGCAATGTCATACTACTTGGCGTCACCTTTGCCCTGCTGGACTTCGCCGAGGCTTTCCTACTTGACTTACGCGGCATTATAGTGATGGAAACCGGTGGCATGAAAGGCCGGCGGGAGGAATGGACCCGTGACCAGGTGCATAACTTTCTGAAGACGCGCTGGAACCTGGAGTCCATTGCTACGGAATACGGAATGACAGAGCTGCTCTCGCAGGCCTACGCCCGCCGCGACGGCTTATTAACCCCCTCCCCTACCATGCGCGTGCTTATCCGCGATGTGAGCGATCCGCTTTGCGTTACGGAGCACGGAAGCGGCGCGCTGAATATCATTGATCTTGCCAATGTCCACTCATGCGCATTCCTGGCAACGGAAGATGTGGGCCGGGTACATGCGAACCGTGATTTTGAGGTGCTCGGCAGGCTGGACTATGCGGCCTTGCGCGGCTGCAGCCTTATGACGGCATGAGAAAAAACGCTTTTCTTTTGGCTGATTCATACCCCGCCTTTATCTTCGCAGCCCTTAGCCAATAAGGTAAGGAGCCCAGGTGGCGAAATTGGTAGACGCACTGTCTTCAGGTGGCAGCGTTCGCAAGGATGTGCTGGTTCGAATCCAGTCCTGGGCACTTTTTAACCCTGTAAATCGTTGATTTACAGGGTTTTTTCTTTTCCGCGTGTCCGATTTGTGACACATTTTCCCACTTACTACCGGCGTCATTGACTCACAAATAACACACGCATTGACTCACGAAAAAGCCGGAAAACACTGGATTCAAACCGGCACATCAAAGGGTACCAACCATGACACACGACCAAGTGTGTGTCATATTCCTGACACACGACCAAGTGTGTGTCATATTCTGACACACGACCATGCGTGTGTCAGGAATCTCAAACAGAAAGGCAGCATTATGCTCGCTAAATAGTCCATCACGACAAGGGGCCGCCTTAATGTGGAAAAATAGTTTTTCCCGCTTTTTCGCGCTTCCTGCCACCTCAAAAAAAGCGTGTAAAAGTGCCTGTCAGGACTGCTGGCGAGGCACGTCAATTGCACCTCTTTTCTCAAAACGCTTAATCTCAATCAAACAATGAACTTTCTCAAAAGGCTAAATACTCAAGGTGAAAAAATCACTTTCTACTATGACTATGGACGCGGCAAAGGCCAGCGCCAACGACTGGCACATTCATCTATGCCAAACCGGAGCCGCGGGCCTTTGGGCAGGTTCGCATGAGCCAGAGCCTTGTGACGGTGCTTTACGCGTTCTCGCTTTTCATACCGCTGCACAGCTCCCAGCCTACGATGTAGCGGCTGTAATCGTCCAGAACTGTTGAGAGGTAATACCAGCCCCATCCTACTATTTTGAAGTAGGTAAAGTCGGTCTGCCACATCTGGTTGGGCCTGCTCGTCTTATCTCTGAACTCTTGCGCTATGGGCACAAGTGCATTTGCCGGGCTGCTCCGGTACCGCTTCGGGGCAACGGTTGCCTTAGGCATAAGCGCGGTTGCAGCGCTTGCGGCAGCGAGCTATTTGCTCCTTGCGATGAAGCCGCGCGTTGATAAACTATGATTAGCTCAGCGGCAGCGTAATAACAAACGTCGCCCCTTCACCCGGTTTCCCGTCAGCAATAATGCTGCCGCCGTGCCGCTCCACAATCTTTTGGCAGAGCGACAAGCCAAGCCCAGTGCCTTCGTACTGGTCTTTAGTATTGAGCCGTGCAAAGGTCTTAAATATCATTTCGGCATACTCCGGCTCAAAGCCGATACCGTTGTCGGCGAGCACAATCTTTGCGAAGCCGTTTCTCATTGCCTCGCCGGTGATGATTATGCGCGGCGGCACACCCGCCCTGCCAAACTTCAATGCGTTGTTGACAAGATTGTAGAAGAGCTGATGAATGAGCACCGTAACGCCGGAAATTTCAGGCAGGCTGCCGACGATAATACTTGCACCTTTCTGCGCAATCACTACTTCCAAGTCCGTCTCGGTCTGCGCTATTACATCATTGAGCGGCACTGCATCGGCTGCTCCTTCTACCGAGCCTATTTTAGAATATTCAAGCACGCCCGTTATCATGTTCATCATACGGTCGGAGGCGCTGAGCATCTTGTCTAAGCATATCCCGCCGCGCTCCGATAATCCGGGGCCATCCGAGCCTTTCAGCATGTAGCCGAAAGTTTGAATCTTACGCATCGGCTCTTTCAAGTCGTGGCTTGCCACATGGGCGAATCGCTCTAAGTCTTCATTAGAGCGTTGCAGCTCTGTGGTACGTTCCGCCACTTGTGCTTCCAGCTTCTCGGCAATCGTCTTCTGGTCGTGGATGTCAATTACGGAGCCTACCCATTTGCGCACTGCGCCCGATGCATCCTTTACCGGCACGCCGATGGATACATGCCAGCGGTATTGCCCTTGTTTATTCCGTAATCTTATCTCTGCGTGAAAGCCCACACCGGCGGCGATTGCTTTTGCAAAGGCTGCATTGGCCGCGTCACGCTCTTCGGGCACCGACATATTTTCCCAAGCTTCCCCGCTGCTTACCGGCCCAAAGTATTCCTGCCATTTGCCGGAGATAAATTCCTGGATGCTGCCATCTGCATTAGTCACCCAAACCATTTGCGGCAGCGTTTCCGCAAGCATCCGGAAGCGACTTTCGCTTTCTTTCGCCGCTTCCTCTGCCAGCACCTGCTCGTGAATGTCGGTGTTGGTACCCACCCAGCGGAAGCGCTTGCCGCTTTCGTCAAACACTGGTACTGCACGTGTAAGAAACCACCTGTAGCGCCCGTCTTTATGCCGCAGCGGGAAAATCATTTCAGCAGGCTCATCCTGCAAAAACGCTTTTTGCCAGAATGCGAGCACACGCTCAATATGCTCGGGGTGATGCACCTTCTGCCAGCCCCATCCCTCCATCTCTTCCAGCGAGGTGCCGGTATAGTCGTACCAACGCTGGTTGTACCAGAATATCCAGCCGTCGCCATCCGCAATCCATGCGAGGTTCTGGAGGTTGTTGGCGAAGATGCGAAACTGCTCCTCGCTTTCGCGAAGCTTCTCTGCGGCAATGCGCTCAGCGGTGATGTCCGTATTAAAGGTTAGTACGCGCGTTACCGCTCCGGCTTCATCCTTTAGTGGAATGGCGCGGTTGACGAACCACCTGATGTCTTCGCGCTGCCTGTGCTTCCGCTGAAAGGACAGCTCAGTTACCGCGCCTGTTTTGAATGCTGCCTGCGTGGGCGAGGCTTCAGGGTCAATCGGATGCCCGGCCTCATCGCGAATGTCAACCACCTCCATTACCGCGGGCACCAGCGCCGCAAGCTTCTGCGGAATAGCCTGTCCTTCCAGCGAGTCGCGCATCTCTTCTACGGCGGCCTTATTGGCGAAGCTCATTTGCCCATCATGCTCAAAAAAGTAAATGGCGGCCGGAATGTTGTCCAGAATAGTTTCCAGTTGCCGCTGCGATGCGGCCAGTTTCTGCGCGGCTTCTTTCTGGGCGGTGATGTCGGTGTTGGCAATCAACACCCGCGCGACCTTACCATCATCGGTGAGCGGAATGGCATGGCTCAAGTACCACTTCCGGCTGCCGTCGCGCTTTGTTATACGCTGGTAGGTCAGTTCCTGCGGCAGGCCGGTTTTGAATGCTTTTTGAAGAATGGAATCACCGGCGTTTAGCGGCAAACCTGCTTCATTCAGCAGGAATGTCTTTTCCATCGCAATAGCCATCGTCTCCGCATAGCTTGCCTGAACAGGCGCGCCGTCCAGTGCTCCGTGCAAGTCTTCTTCCGCTGCCTTATTGGAGAAGGTCATGCGGCCATCGGCTTCAAACAGCAGAATGCCGGTCGGGATATGACTGAGCGTGTTTTCTATTACCTGACGCAGCTCCTCTTCCCGGCGGATGAGGCGCTGCACGTTGACCACCTTTTCAGTGGTCTCTATGCACACTACGAGCACCCCGGCTATTCTGCCTCCTTCATCCATTGCAGGGCTGTAGCTGAATGTCCAGTAAACATCTTCAACCCCGCCATTGCGTATGATGGGCACGAGCAGGTCTTCATAATACTGCGTCTCGCCTTCAGCCATCATTCGGTCAATCATAGGGCCTATGGTGTGCCATACATCAGCCCAGCATTCGCGGGCAGGCTGGCCGAGGGCTGTAGGATGCTTGCCTTCGGCGCCGAGGCTCGGGCGGTAGGCGTCGTTATAAAACTGAATCAGCTCCGGCCCCCAGAACAGCAGCATGGGAAAGCGCGCTGCGAGCACCGTGCCTAGGGTGGCGCGCAAACTTTGCGGCCAGCTATAGGGAAGGCCAAGCGGTGTTTTGCTCCAATCGTAAGCGCGGATAAGTCCGCCCATTTCGCCGCCGCCCCGCAGGAATGGCGGCGGATCCAGCTTCAGCGAATTTGGGGCTGTGGCTTCCATGAATGAAGTATCACCTGAAGTGACCGGCTGTAATTTACCTTTTTCACGTCGGGCACAAGATTGTGCTTTGTCCGTTGTTTCATTTTGCCCGCGCAAAATTCAAAGTTTACAGAACAAGCCGCGCCTGGCGCTCCGCGCCCCTTGCAGGAGTCTGGGCATATGTTGTGACGGTTTAGAAAATGGCTTTGCGAAGCATTACATTAGCCCTATGAAGCGACTGCTATGCCTACTGTTTGCCGCATGGGGATGGCGCGCGGGCGAGCAATCACTCCTTCCCGGCTACAATGCCGCATTCTATCCGACTGCGCTCGCATCCGCAAAAGGTGTTGCCATGCCTTTCCTGCTGCGGCAAGGGTACGCCATGATGCCTGGCGTCACGGTCACGGACTCCACGCTTCATTATGGCGCAAGCGATTTGGTCGTGCATCAGGCTTATCAAAACGGCGGCACAGGCTACACGCTTTCCAATACACAGTATGCCGCTTATGGATTAAGCAGCATGAGCAAAGTTTGGCCCTATGGACTGCCCAACATCCTCTACAATCCCGCTACGAACGCCTGGGACTGCATCGGCGATTGTGTGAGCTATGTGATGCGCGTGCTCGCTGCTACGGGCGATACCAGCGTTGCGAACAATGCTTACCTCAACCTGCGATCGCTTATTAAATCGGCCAACACAACCAATATCGCCTCCAAAGGATATTCTTCCACCGCCTACCAGCTTGGCTGTGCATTTGCCACACTCGGCGCCGGCGATGCGAATGGCTGGCAATACATCGCAGGCAATGTGCTCTGGGATTCCGTGGACGCAACCAATCATTATTACAAGCCAACGGTCGGTACCTACAATGGCGTTGCCAAAGGGGGCTTTGCATCTGCGAAAGCGGGCGATGTGCTGGCTTATTCCTTTCCGCGCACGGCAAGCTTCAACGGTCACCTGATGATTCTGGAAAGCGCGCCGCAGCTCCTCGGCTTTGATTCGCTGAAAGCGTTTATGCCTGCGCAAAGCGCTGCCAACGTCAATAGCCTGCTGGCCAAATACAAGGTTTATGCGGTGCCTGTATTTGACTGTTCCGGCAAGAAGGCGCATTTCCGCGATTCGCGCCAGACGGTAAGCGGCGTGGGGCATGGTTCCATCCTCATGCTCGCAAGCATCACGGGCGATGTGCCTAAAGGCTTCATTTTCGGCGCAGGCTCTGTGAGCGGCAGCACCATCAGCTGCGACACGATTGGCGTGGATGTGTTTGCGCTTTCGGTCGGCAGATGGAGGAGCAGCGCCAGTGTTTCTGTTGAGGAGACAGTCAAATCGTCAGAGTTGCGCGCGTGGCCGAATCCACTTATTGGAGAAGCACTGAATGTATGGAGCGAAGCAGATGGCGAGGCAACTTTACTGAATGCCGCTGCAGCGCCTGTCGCGACTATAAAATTGCAGGCGGCAAAGCAGCAAAGCATCTACGTCGGACGGTTACCGCCGGGCGCTTACTTCCTTCAATGCCAGAGTCGCGGACGTATGTCTGTGAGCCGGCTGCTAAAGCAATAGTCTTCCGCTTTTCTATTGCGAAGATGCAGCCTGCAAGGCAATGGGTTTTACTGCAATTGCAGCGTGCAAATCCACAGCGCCGCCGTTTTCCTTTATCAGCGCCAGCGCATCGCGCAATCCCTGCTCCAGTGTTTTAATGCGGTTCTCACTGTGCTTGATGTCTTCTTCACCATGATGTACGTCGCGTATTTTCTGTTCGTGGTAATTTGTTTTCACGCGGGTAATGGCGGTGAGTAATGCCCTGGCGTCTTCAGCGGCGAAGCGGCCTGAGATAAGTGTAATGTCCATGATGGTTGTGTTGTTAGAAGTTTGGAATGTTTTTTACTGTCCCTGCGCCGCTGTGAAGCCGGGCTTGCCGTCTAAGTAGTAGAGGTTTTCCGTCTTGATAATATCCAGCCTGCGGTGATGAATGCGCTGCAGTAAATCCACGACTGCCTGGTACGAATGCGCCGTAGCTTCTTCGCTCTTGAAGCGCAGCCGCCAGTGGTCGGTGCAGAAGGTTTCGGGCGCGCCGTCGGGCCAGACCTTGGTGCCGCGGTTGGTAATCATGCTCAGCTTCATGCCCGCGCTGCTGATGTCTTTTACGAGTGCTGCAAGCGCGTTTGGGTCGCGGTCGTTATGATGCAGAAACACGTCCACGCCTACCAGCTCTTTTTTCATCGGCGGCCGCTCGGTTACTTTGATGTTGAAGGCGTCTGCGCTGTGCGCATAGCTCACTGGCTTCAGCGTTTGGGGATGCTGTCCGAGACGTGCTATCACTGCGGCCGCAAACTCCTGCGTACCCACCTGCTCACCTGACGTGCCTTCGTCGTAAATGTCTGCCGTATGCACGCCGTCTTCCAGCGTCTTCAGCCATGCGTTCTGGATGCGCTCAGCTATATCACCCTGACCAATGTGTACCAGCATCTGCACGGCGCCGAGCAACAGGCCGGAAGGGTTCGCCTTATTCTGCCCCGCAATAAGCGGCGCCGAACCATGTATCGCCTCAAACATTGCGAAGCCCTCGCCAATATTCGCGGAGCCGGCAAGGCCTACGGAGCCGGTGATTTGCGCGGCTACGTCTGAAAGAATATCGCCGTAGAGATTCGGCATTACAATCACGTCAAAAATCTCCGGCGTATCAGCCAGGCGCGCGGCGCCGATGTCCACGATGTAGTGCTCTTTTTCAAGTTCTGGATATTCTTCGCCTACCTCATTGAAGATGCGGTGAAAGAGCCCGTCGGTCATCTTCATGATGTTGTCCTTGGTGAAGCAAGTCACTTTTTTGCGGCCGTAAGCGCGCGCATATTCAAAGGCGTAGCGCACAATTTTTTCGGTGCCAGGCCGCGAGATAAGCTTCAGGCATTGCACCACCTCATCAGTCTGCTGATGCTCTACGCCCGCGTACAGGTCTTCCTCGTTTTCCCGCACTATCACTACATCCATCACCGGATGCTTTGTGTGCACAAACGGATGGTAGCTCACGCAGGGCCGCACGTTGGCATAAAGGCCGAGCACTTTGCGCGTCGTCACATTCAGGCTTTTGTAGCCGCCGCCCTGTGGCGTCGTGATAGGCGCCTTTAGAAAGACCCGCGTGCGCCGCAGCGAATCCCAGGCTTCTCCACCAATGCCGGAGGAGTTTCCGCGCAGATAAACCTGCTCGCCGATTTCTATTTCTTCAATGTCTAAAGCCGCGCCTGCTGCTTCCAGAATGCGCAGTGTGGCCTTCATGATTTCCGGGCCGATGCCGTCGCCATGCGCAACGGTGATAGGCGTTTTTACACGTGGTGTGCCGGCTGTGGCAGCATGCGGTGGTGCGGACAGTGTTGCTTCCATGGTTGTTGAAATGATTGGCGTTTGTTGAGAAAATTATTGCGTGATTTTAATGGCGACTTCTTCGGCCTGCGCGGCTACTTTCTGACGGTTGCGCTCTTTGAGGTCTTCCAGCTTTTGCTTCAATGCGGCGTCCGATGCGGCAAGAATCTGCACTGCGAGAATGCCCGCGTTATGTGCGCCATTCACCGCTACTGTAGCCACAGGCACGTCTTTCGGCATCTGCACAATGGAGAGCAGCGAGTCCCAGCCGTCTATGGAGTTGGTGGATTTAATCGGTACGCCGATTACCGGAACGGTCGTGAGCGCCGCCATCATTCCCGGAAGATGCGCCGCGCCGCCTGCACCTGCTATTACTACCGCAATGTCCGCCTCGTCAACGCTTCCCGCAAACTGATACATCCACTGCGGGCTGCGGTGCGCGGATACGACGGTGAACTCAAAGGGCACGCCGAAGGCTTGCAGCACGGCGGCGGCTTCCTGCATGATTGGCGCGTCTGATGCGCTGCCCATAACGATGGCTACTTTTCTAATCATTTGTTGTATTGTTCTGGATGGTTGGATAAGAAAGAGTTTGAGCCGCCTCGTCACCGTGCTTCATCATGTGGCGCACCATCACGGCCTTGCTCAGGGCGTTCTCAATCGTGTCTTCGGTGATGGTGATGTGGCCCATCTTGCGGCCTTCCTGCCCGCTGCTTTTGCCGTACCAGTGTATGTGCGTATCAGCCACGCCGAGGATGGTGCGCATGGCCTGCTGCATAGACGAGCGGCGCTGCGCGGCAGGCTCCAGGATGTTTATCATCACCGAAGGTGAAAGGGTGCGGGTATCGCCAAGCGGCAGGCCGAGAATGGCGCGCAGGTGCTGCTCGTATTGCGACGTAGCGCAGGCTTCTATCGTGTGGTGGCCGCTGTTGTGCGGGCGCGGGGCCAATTCATTTACCACGAGCTTTCCGTCTGTGGTCACAAACATTTCTACCGCAAGAATGCCCACCAGATTCAGGGCTTCGGCTACGCGAATGGCGATGTTGCAGGCCTCAATCGCCTGTGGCGGCGCAATGTTGGCGGGGCATAGCTGAAAGTCCAGCACGAAGCGTTCCTTGTCAAAAATCATCATCACCGGGTCGTAGCATTCTACAAGGCCCTGTGCATTGCGCGACACGATTACGGACAGTTCCTGCTTTATGTCCACGAGCGCTTCCAGCACGCAGGGCACGTCAAAAGCGCCTTCAATATCCGCCTCGCTCCGCAGCATCATCACGCCCTTGCCGTCGTAGCCCTGCGTGCAAAGCTTGAGGCAGCCGGGCAGCTTATCAGTATGCTGATGAAGCTCCGCGCGGTTCAGGATAGGAATGCCAGGCACAACCGGAATGCCGGCTGCTTCCAGGGTTTTTTTCTGAATCCACTTATCCTGTATCAGCCCTACAACGGTCGCGGAAGGATGGACGTGGATGCCTTCGCGCTCCAGCTGCTGCAGCGCTTTTACATTCACCGCTTCCTTCTCAATAGTGAGCACATCTACCATCCGGCCAAAGGCGAGCACCGTCTCATAATCCTGCGGGTCTCCGGTGGTGAAGGCAGTTGCGTAGGAGGCGCAGGGCACGTCCGGACTTTTATCCAGCACCGCCACTTTAAGGCCGAAATCTATGGCTGAGCGTATAAGCATGGCCCCGAGCTGGCCGCCGCCGAGTATGCCGATTGTCTTGCCCTGATAGCCCATGGTCTGATTGATTTGCGGCAAACTTACTAAAACTATTTTAAAAGATAGTATTGCTATCATTTAAAAAAGCTATGCCACCATTTGTGGCAGCATGGCCTAACTTTATCGCTTGCCTTAAAAACTTTTTCTGCCCAATGGAGCTTCAGCTACAAATCAAGATGAATCCCGCCCTTTTCCTTCGCGACCCGGAAGGTTCGGAGCTGGGCAGGAAAATCGTGGTGCAGGGCATCAAGCTTATAGACGCACTGGGCTTTGAGGATTTTACCTTTAAGAAGCTGGCGACGGAAATAGGCACAACCGAAGCGAGCATCTATCGCTACTTTGAAAACAAGCACCGGCTGCTCACCTACATCACCACCTGGTTCTGGAGCTGGATGGAATACGGACTCATCTTCCATACCAACAATCTGCAAGACCCGGCTGAGAAAATCCGCGTCGTTATCCGGCAGCTCACGCAGCAGGGGACTGACGAGCTGCCCTTCGCGGGCGTGGACAAAGCGACGCTGCACAGCATTGCCATTACGGAGGGCGACAAGTCTTATCTCACCCGCCACGTGACCGCCGATAATCAGGCGCAGCTCTTCAAGCCTTACAAGGATTTATGCCACCGAATTGCGGAAATTTTTCTGGCTTACAAGCCCGGTTATCCTTACCCGCATTCGCTTGCGAGCACCTTAATAGAGACAGCGCATCATCAGTTTTACTTTAAGGACCATCTGCCGCGACTGACGGATTTTGGCGGACAGAAAGATGTGACGGGGCTGCTTGCATTTCTAGAGCATCTCGTGTTTAGCGCACTGGATGCGTCAATAGTGGCAACGCGGAAGAAGAAAGGGTAATTACATCAGTGCCCCCGCCGCAAACCATACTGCGGTCACCGCCTTCCCTCTTTTCGCCGAAAGCTCCGCTACCTTCTGTGCGCCTTCAATCACCTTATTCTGCCGGCTATTCAGCAGGAAGAGCGTGCTTTCACCGCCTTCAAAGCGCGTACGCTCGCCATTGTAGAGCCGCGTATAAGCTTCCAGCATCGCCTGTGCCGTGCGAAGCTGCGCGTCTGTCGCATAAGCATCGTTGACGGCGGCGCGGAGCTTATTCTCAATGGCCCAGGCAGCCGCATCGCGCTCCAGGCTTGTCTCCCTAATCTTAAGTCCCGCCGCGCCGTAAGCCCCGCGCGCCTCGCGGAGAAAGAGCGGGAAACGCAGCTCGGCGCTGAGCTTGCTATTGTTCTCTAAATACGGCGTCGCTATATCGCCTGGCGCTGAATAGCCTTTGGTGAGCGTGGTGGCCTTTACACTCAGCTTGGGCGCGAGATAAGTGGCCTTTAGTTGCCGGTCAAAGCCCAGCACGTCCAGCTTGCTTTGCAGCGATGCGAGCTTTGGATGGCCTTGCAGCGCGGTGCATACCAGTGTTTCAACAGGCGGTAAGGCAAGGGATTCGGAAGCGTTTTGTGGCTGCATCGCACCCGCATCGGGCAGCGGTGTGCCGTCCTGCAGCCAGAGGTAATTGCTTAGCTCAAGGCCCGCATTTGCATAGGCGGCTCCGGCAGCAGATAGCTGCATCTCTATGCTCTGCAATTGCGCCAGCGCTTCTACCGTATCTATTGCCGGTCTCGCGCCTTGCTCGTATTCTATACGCGTAAAGCGCGTTCGCTCCTGCGCGTTCCTCAATGCGCCGCGGATGATGCCAAGGCTTGCCCATTCGCGCTGCCAGTTGTAGTATGCGCCCGCCGCTTCGTAAAGCAGATTGTTCACCGCCAGCCTGCGCTCCGCCTCGGTTTGCGCACGCAGGGCCTGTGCCTGCCGAAGCACCGCACGCCGGCTGTCTATCCAGATACTGTTGATGTTCAGCTTCGCGCCTGCGTAGGAAAGCGAGCCAATGGTCGCCTCTGGATTTACCCGTTCGCCGCGTACATCTTCTACGCCCGCAAGAAGCTCTAATCCGTACCATGTGGGGATGCTCACCTCGGGACGGAAGTATTGGAAGTAAGTCTTGCCGTCTAAAGTTTTCTGGTCAAAAGTTGCGGTGGCAACCGGGTCAAAAGTACCTCGCGCCGATTGGATGCCTGCCTCTGCGCGCTGCACCTGCAAAGCTGCACTGCGCACCATGGGATGATATTGCCGCACAATGGCGAAGAACGCATCGGGCGTGAGGATGCGGGCGCTGTCGCTCGTGAGCGCAACGGCGCGGGATGCCCAGAAGAGCAGTGCCAATAGGATGCTACTTTTTCTTCCCATCGCTCTTGCCCTCCTTCGGCGTTTGGTAGTAATCCGGCGGAAAGCCATTCACATTTCGCCACAGCTCGTAGGCAATCGGTACATCCTTCAGCAGCGCGATTCCCTGCGCGCCGCTGCCCAGTGAAAGCGTAGGCGGCCATTTCCGGTCGCTTGAATCTTCGGCTATGAGGACACGGAACTTCCCATTCGCGCTTACGTTCGTTTCAATGGCCGTCACTACACCGCCGAATGTGCCGTAGGACGCCTGCGGCCAGCCGCTGAACACGATGGCCGGGTAACCGTCAAACATAAAACGAACCTTCTGACCAATGCGCAGCAACGGCCTATCCAGCGGACGAACGAACAGCTCTACCGCATGCGTAGCATCTGTGGGTACAATCTCCAGCAGCTTCTCGCCTTCCTTCACCATCTCGTTGATGCCTGATTTGGTGGCGGCCATCACCTGACCGCTTTGCGGCGCTATAAGAAAATACTGCCCTGCGCGGATGCTGTAATTGGCATATTGGTTGCGCAGCTTGCTCAATTCTGCTTCGCCGGCGCTCCGGTCGGAGAGAGCAGCGGCGCGGTCGCCCTGCGCTTTGAATGATTTTTCGGCGTATTCCTGCAAGGCGGAAGATTGCTCAATGCGGGCATTCACTAAATCCGTTTTTGTATTGCTCCATTTGATTTCGGCGCTCGTCTTTTTTGCCAGCGCGCTTTGGTACGACTGTGAGCGTCCTTCTACCTGCGCGAGGCTTGCAAGGCCGCTGTCGCGCATCGCGCGCTGCCGGGTATATTGCGCTTCTGCAATGCGGAAATCATTGGTCGAGGCAATCATCTCCATGCTGTCGGCAACCACCTTTAGCTGCATCTGCCGCACTTTGTTTTGAAGCTGGCTGAGCTTGAGGTCGCGGCCTGCGGTAATGGCGCTCATCTGCGATTCGGTAGCGCTCATCTTTTGGCCGTAAGCCGCGACAGAAGTGCTTTTGGCGCTAATCTGCTCTTCGGTGCGACGCAGTAATTGCGGGTCTAAATAAGCATCCTTTACTTCCGCAAGAATAGCCAGCGTATCGCCCGCCTGCACAAAGTCACCTTCCTTCACATACCAGCGTGTGATGCGCCCGGCGATGATGCTGTTTACCTCCTGTGCGCGTGCTTCCTGCCGCAGCGTGGTGACGGTTCCGGTAGCGCGAATATTTTGCGTCCACGGAAGAAAGAGCGTGAGGATAAGCAGGCCGAAAATGCCAAGCGCCCAGTAGCGCACACGGCTGCGCTTGCCGTAGCGATACACTTTCTCAAATGCCGAAAGCCTTGTGCCCGGATGCTCTTGAGCTAATTTTTCCTGAATGCCTTTCATAAGGATGGGGTGATGAGCGCGCCGTTGTTGAGAATGAAGGTCTGGCTGCAACGCGCTGCAAAATCGCGCTCGCCGGTCACGATTATCGCTGTTGTATTGGGCAACTCATTCAGCAGGTATTCCTGAATGCTGCGGGTGTATGGCGCTTCCAGGCCCAGCCACGGCTCTTCCAGCAGCAGCAGGCGTGGGTTGTGAATGAGGGCACGCATGAGCATGATTTTGCGAATGGTTTTGCCGGAGAGGTTTTGGCCGGCCGCCGGAAGCTGCACATCATAGCCCTCAGGCTGCGCATCCGCAAAGACGTTCAGGCCGGTGATGGCGGCGAGCTTCGCTAAGCGCGCGTGCGTAACGCCTTCCTCGCCGAGGCAGATGTTATCGTAAAGGCTGCCTTCAAAAATGTCGGTTGCCGTTTGCAGCATCAGGCTGACTTCCTTGCGCAGCGCTTCTTTTTTGTAGGCGGCAACCGGCACCCCGTCTATCTGTAGCGACCCTTTAAAGTCTGGATAAAGTCCCGCGATTATCCGCAACAGCGTGCTTTTTCCGGCACCGTACTCACCCAGCAACGCAACCTTCTCGCCGGCGGCAATAGCGCAGAAAACACCGTTCAGGATTGACTCCTCGTGCAGAAATGAAAACGACAGATTACTGATGCTGACGCTTGCGCCGCTGCCGGAATGCATTAGCAATTGCTTGCCGTCCGGCTCCATTGGCTTGTCGGTGACCTTGCCGATTTTTTCAACGGCGGTGAGCACGTCATACACGTTGTCAAGATTCACAATCATCTTTTCCACCGAGCTAATCACCATCAGAATGACAATCTCTGCAGCGATGAACTGGCCGACGGTGAGCTGCTGATTGACGAGCAGCACTGCGCCTATTGTGAGCATGGCCGCCGTGATAAGCAACTTAAATACGACAAGTGCCCAATATTGGAGCTGCAGGATTCGGAAATGTGCTGTGCGGGCGTTCAGATAGCCGCTTACGAGTCCATCGGTCTTTTGCAAATGCAGTCCCTCACCACGCGCAAATTTTACGCTGGTAATGATGCGGGCCAGCTCCTGCAGGTAGCCCGCTACCTTGTATTTAAAATCGCTTTCCTCAATGCTCGTCTCCATGCCGCGCTTGCCGCTTACCACAAAAAGCAACACGAGGATAGCGAGCAGCAACGCCCCGAAAAAGATGAATACCGGGTGATAAAAGGAAAGCAGAATAAGCCCGAACAGAATCTGGATAGAAGCCGCCGGAATATCCAGCAGCAGCTTGCCAATGCCTTTTTGCAGGGTGCCGGTGTCAAAGAACCGGTTGGTTAACTCGGGCAGGTAGTAAGCGTCCACGGCGCGCAGGTCAAGGCGCGGGATAGCATCGGCATAGGAGAAGGCGTAGCGGACGAAAAGCTGCTGCTGTATTTTCTCAATGAGGCGCATCACATTTACCTGCAGCAGTCCGTAGATCCCTGTGCCTGCAATTACAAAAATGATGAGCAGCACCAGCGAGGTTGACACGGCAGCAGCCTGCACAAATGATACGATGCTCTGTATGCCGAGCGGCAGGCTAAGCTGCACCAGCCCGGCGAGCGCGGCGTAGAAGTAGATAGACAGAATCTCGCCACGCTCGTAGCGAAGCACCTCTATTAATCTACGGATGGGCTTGTACGGTGCGGCCATTTGGTTTTCTTACAGCCGCAAAAGTATAGCTATGCCGCACTTTGTGAGAGTAATACTATCAATTATTAGTTAAAAGCTATCGGGGTAATTTCCCTTCTTCAGGCTTCGTTGCCGCTTATTTCACTCCAATACCGCCTCCTGTCCTGTCTGGAATTCATTCTCCGAAGCCTCGTTGTAAAACATTGCCGCTGCGGTGAGGCGGTGCTTGTCCGTATCCATGGTGAAAGGACGCATTGCTGTCCGCAATCTTTTTAAGAAAGTTAGCTTTCCAGGCATCGGCCGCCTGCGGGTGCGCGCCTGTAGGCTCTATGAACACCTGATAGACAGGGCCCGCGCATTCGCGCTCTTTGCAGAAGAGAATGAAATCCGGCTCAAAGCCGCGGCTCTGCGCGTCAAAGAGCTTTAATGAACGCTCATTGCGGATGAGAAAGATGTTTTCAAACCGCTGGCTAAGCGCATCAAAGCGCCGCCGGAACAGCTTCACAAAGGCCTTCTCCTCAGAAGTGCCGTAGTTCGCATTGTAGGCATACCAGTCGGCATCTGCTACCACACTTTCCTGCCCGTCTGCCCGGTCGCTGTCTTTCTGCACATAGATAGTCTTCTGTTTGGGGAATACATTGTGCAGCCTTGAGCCGGTAAAATCTTCCGTCCCTTCGTACTCGGTATCGCCCGCCGCCAGCTCAGCTTCTATGCTTGAAAGCAGCGCCGACAAGCCTTTCAGAAAATCTCGTGTGTGATTCGCCGCAGGCGCTCCGTGGTGCCGGAAAAATTGATGGCAAGGCCGCCAAGATATGCGCTTTCGGTAATGAATTGCACCGACGAGCGCAGGTGCGGAAAGTAGCGGCTCAGCGAATCAAACCAGAAGGCAGGATTACACGTGAGCGCATAGCGACAAACATGCAGCGGGATGCCGACAACCGGAACTTCCAGCTCGCTCAGCGGTCTTCCCGCTCCAGCTCAGAATCAAAAACAGAAGACTGCCTGCCCAAGCCCCAACGATAACCGCACAGTCACGTTTTTCCCACCCAGACCGAGGTCTGCAAAGGAGCGTACGCGCTCATAGCTCCGCGGCACGCGCAGCGTCAAAATTTTCCGCCTCTTTATTCAGCACTTCGCGTCTGACAAACGTGAAATTGCGGTTGAAGAGCTATTTGCCGGAAAGCGGGTTGAGGAAATTGTCGTTGGTCTTCTGGATGATGTTGTTGCTGTGGACGAAGAACAGAAAGTTGCGGTAGTCCTGCTCATAGAGGTGGAGCATCAGCCCGGCCATGATGAGGGTTTCGCCCGAGCCGGTAGCCATAATGTAAAGCAGGTGCGGGGCTTGTAAGGCCTGCCGGGAAAGGGCTTGTCCTGGTAAACGAGGAGCGCTTCCGTCTGATAAGTTCGGATGCTGAACTTAGGAGCCAAGTTGGCGGTAATGGACGCCGTAACCTCCGTCCGCGCTGTCTCGCGCTTGCCAAATTCTATAATGAGCGTATCGTCTAGGAATCGCATGGCGGCTACTCTCTAAGCCGATAGAAACCGTCGGTGATCCTGCGCTAATATCTGCCCATAAACTGCTTCAGCACCTTCGGGCCCAGCCAGTCAATCTCTACCGTTCGCAGCATCATTACTTTAGACAAGTCCTTCACCGGATATTGAAAGAGCCAAACCATCTTATCGCGGGCCGCATAGTACTGGAGCTGGTCGTGAAAGTGCGCGGAGTAAAACCTGCTGCGCTTCGCGAATTGCGTGGCATACGCGGCAACATATGCACGGGGCGCAAGGACGTCTCTGCCCGCGTAGCCGGAAGCCGGCCAGTTAATGTATAAGAGCCGGCCCTTTTCGTCCACCCGCAACTCAAGCTCGTAGGCCGTACTGCCCAACAGGACGCTGTCACTCAGCAGCAGCCGCAGATCATACAAAGGGATAGCGCGGCCCGTATCGCGTCGGTTTTCGGCATAAAGAATCTGGCCGGTTGAGAAGTTGAGACTGGCAGCCACATCGCCCAAGCGCGTCTTTAAAATGGACGCAATGCCCGCCCGGACGTTTGCAGGAAGCTCCTCTATAGCAGCGACAGAAACCGAGCTTGAGGTAAGGCTGTTGATAACCCCCGGAACGGAAGCGTCATCCTGCGCCGATGAACTATAAGCAAGGCATATGGCCAGCAACTGCATGCACACGATCTGTCTCACTGTTATATTTTTTCGCTGGCCCAGATACTAAGATACAATGCTGCTACGGCCCGTAATCATGCGCAACAAGGCTTTTACAGTATTAGTGGAGTTGAAAATGCAGGATGAACGGCGTTTCTTCGCCGCCATTGTTTGCTCGATGCTTGCCCTCTGTCTATTCGCCTTTGTAGCCGGCTTTGTTGATGCGATGGTTGGCGGCGGCGGGCTGATTCAGCTGCCTGCCTTTTTTCTTTTTCAGCCTCACCTGTCGCTAACGCAGACCCTCGCCACCAACAAGACCGCTTCATTTGCCGGCACATCACTGTCCGCGTTTCATTACCTGAGGAAGGTCAAGCTCAACTGGAAAGAGCTAATACCGGGCATCATCTCCGCCGCGGCCGGGGCCTTCAGCGGGGCATTGCTGGTGAGCCTGGTGCATAAAGAGCAGTTCACGCCTTTCCTTATTGCGGTGCTTGCGCTGGTGCTGGTGTACACACTGCTGAATAAAAAGCTTGGGCTGCATAGTACGCATACGCTGAGCCCGCAGAAGCATCTCGGCTATAGCATTGCCGCAGGGCTCGTTATCGGGCTGTGTGACGGATGTATCGGCCCGGGCACCGGCAGCTTTCTGGTGTTTGTGTTCGTGCTGGCGTTCGGGTACACGTTTGTGCATGCCGCGGCAAATGCGAAGGTGCTCAACTGCGTGACGAATGCCGCTGCGCTGACATTCTTTCTGATGAAAGGCGCCATCGTGTGGCACCTGGCGCTGCCGGCCGCCGCGTCCAATATGCTGGGAAATTATGCCGGCACTAAGCTGGCCCTGCGCAAAGGGAGCGGGTTTATCCGCATTTTCTTCCTGCTCGTGGTAATTGCCCTGCTGCTGAAGCTGTCCTACGACTACTTCCGTTAGCGCGCCTGGGCAGACACTCTGAATTGCAAAGTACTTTGCGTATGTTTGCTGCGCAACGTCGAAGGGTTTTGGTCTCTGCGTATCTCCTGTTGAAGACAACGACGTAATCAACTCTTGCGAACCACCTTAAAAAACGGACAAAGATGAATCTGCTCCAACGCCTGGCCCGTCACGTCATCAGCGTCGCATTCCGGATGGGAATAGGCAGTGTGGCTTGTTTCTACAATCGTTCATCCCTGGAACGGCGGGCTGCCTGCCTGAAAAGATATCCGCCCGGCACACTGGGCAAAGACATCAGTGACTGCCTGCTGCAACACGGGCTTAGGGAGTTGCCTTATTATCAGGACCATGACCTGAAGCACGTATTGCTGGGCTTCGCCATGACGCCTGTGGATGAGATCAGGCTCCAGGCGTTTATGATCGGAAATGGCAACTATTCCTTTGCCGCGTTCGCTCTGTTTGGCCTTGGTGCCCTGCTCCTGCCCGACGAGTGGCCCGCCTTCTACCGCGACTACCTGCATGGAAAGGCCGCGCTGCCAATCCGCTCATGGACCGTCAGAACACATGGAAGGTTGCAAACCGCAGCGCTCCGGGAACTGATCTTCAGGATGGCGCCCAGTTCGCGAAAGATGCCGCGTTCACCAAACCGGCGCGCTTTCAGCGATATGCTGTCAACAGCCTGAGCGTTACCTGCCCGGTACTCATTCACCAACCCCAAAATGCCAAATGCAAGCGAAGCGCGACTTTTTTGTAGATGAAGGATCCATCGTCCGCAAAATCTGGGGCAACGCCGACATGATCCTGATCATCTTTGCGGGCGCGTCGGCGGAGTTTGCGCTGAATAAGGCGGTTGACTGGCTTTATTTCACCGGCAAGCTACCGGCAGATCCGCTTGGCCGCCTGTTCTCTACGGTCGGCTACGCCCGGAAGATTGTCTTTTCGCCTGTAGAAGAAGCGCACGCGGCTATAGACCTCGTGCAACAGATTCACGGCGCGGTAGAAGGCGCTCGCGGCTTCACCATTCCGGATTGGGCTTATCGCGACGTGCTTTTTATGCTCATACACTACTCGGTGGCCGCTTATGAGCTATTTGAGTCCCGCCTTAGCGACGCGGAGAAAGAAGAAGTGCATCACGTATTCCATCGCATGGGCATGAGGATGGGTCTAAATGATCTGCCGCATACTTATGCAGATTGGCTGCCTGTGCGGGAGGCCCATCTTGCCGCAGATCTGCAATGGAGCAAGTACACCGCCGACCTGTTCCGGCAATATCGCCGGCACCTGGGCGCGCTGCGATACCTGGTGCTAACGGAAGCCCAAAAGCTGATAGTGCCCGGACGTGTAAACGCATTGCTTGGCTACCACAGCTGCTCGCTGTTAAAGCCTGCCATACCCATCTACAGGCTTAGCCGGCGAGTAAAGATGGACCGGATGCTGAAGGCGCTCCTGCTACCGGCCGGATACAAGGCGCAAATCAATGCGTTGGACGTATGACACTGGCCTCGTAGCAGCTTTCAGCGCCGGTCAGGGCCACATGTCCACAACAAGCTTTCCGCCGCAGGCGGGATATCCGGCGCTGCTTAAACGCCAGTTGTAAACGCCTGGCGGTAAAGAGGTTTTTAGCTGCCAGGTATTGCCCGGGCTGCCGTGCGCAGAGGCATAAACGGCCCTGCCGGTCATGTCCGTTATAAGAAGGCTCGCAGGCCGCCCCGGCGCTAAACCGCTGAGCATAAAGACGCCGTTGCCTGGATTCGGCGAGAGCGCAATAGTCTGCTGCGACGGCGATGGTGCCGATAACGTGGGCGTCTGAAATGCATATTCCGGAAGCCTGCAGTTAAACCACGGCCCCACCGCCAGGCCGCAGCTGTCTATTACCAGCGAGCCGCCATTGGTGATAATAGCATAGCGGGTAAAAACGACTTGTTCAGGCAGCCTGCATAGCACGCGGCCACCGGGAATAAACATAGTATCCAGCTCCAGCAATCCGTATTTCAGGATGTTTGC
Organism: Chitinophagaceae bacterium; assembly: GCA_965246765.1. Lineage (GTDB taxonomy): Bacteria > Bacteroidota > Bacteroidia > Chitinophagales > Chitinophagaceae > UBA1952. Next base: position 189,644 of record CBDFFJ010000008.1, on the reverse strand, counting down.
GCCGGCATGTGCCGTGATGTTCCGGTGGCCGCATAACCCTCCCCTGGCTTCTATCCTGATCTGCGCGCCGGCATTAAAAACAAGCGATTGCTCAAATATCACCGGGTGGCTTATGATGAAGGTATCGGCACTGCTGTATGCGGGGACAGTCGGTCCGGTCCAGGTGCCGGGGACTTGCCAGTAACCGGGGCGGCTGGTTTGCCAAACGGCTGCGCCGGCCCGGAGCATACACAGCGTCAGGAGAGCCGGCAGGAGGACGAGGCGCAGGATTTTCATACGGAAAGCAGAGATTAAAGTTATATGGAATGAGGAGTAGAAATAATATGGCAGGCAAGGCGTTATTTTGTCTGCGCAGTTGCCATGCGCATCAGATCATGAAGAAAATTGCCCGGATTTATATGCCGGTATTCATCATGCTGGCTGTTGCCTGTAAAAAAGATGATCCTGCCGCCAACCCGCCCGGGCCGGACGACTGCAGCTGGAAGAAGCTGACCTCGGTAAAGACTTCCTCGCAGGGAATCGCCTATATCACGTACGATCAGGACGGCAATATCAGCTACCCAAACTCGTCGCTCCGGTATTTCAACAACAAACAGCTGATAGAATTTGTAGGAAGCACAGATACGGTCGTTCTTGACAGCATAGGCCGCCTGAAGTATCTCAAGATACCCTTTGATTTTGATGGCAAGCGGCAGACACGCTACTATTTCTATGATGATGAGAACAGGGTAATCCGCACACTCACCCATACGGGAAACGGCATTGACTATTGGGCACACTTGGTGTATGAAAACGGCGATGTCGTAGCGATGTCTTACAGCATTACGAATCCGGCCACGTCTTCCACACGTTTTAGATTCACGTACTACGATACCATATGCACAGACCAGTTTCCGGGCATGCAATCCTGGGGACAAATCGGGATGACGCAGAACAGGCATCTGATGAAAACGTCCGATTATTCAGGCGACAGCACACACTATGCTTACAAGCTTGATAGTAATATGCGGGTGCTCGTGTCTTACAGGAATTACGACAACTCCACCTGGACCTACGCACGCGCGGAAGACACCACATATTATTTCTACACCTGCCCGTAAGCTTTAGCGGTTTACCATCAGCGCCGCGGCCGGTTGACTATCAGCATCAGGCTGAACCTTATGCTCATTAATACGAATTATATTTAGTTAGAATCCTAACGTTCACTCATGTGCTACGGTCATTATTGCCGTTACTGCCTGCGCAATCAGAAACTCACTCGTTCATCAATTTTCTAACCCAAACCAACAACACCAGCATGAAGCAACTTCTCCTCTCTTTTTCCCTCTGTCTTGCTGCCGGCGCCGCCGGTGCCGCAACCGTAAGCGGCACAGTCACAAGCGCCGCAACCTGCGCTGTAGTGTCCGGACAGAAGGTGTACCTGCGCGATACAGTCTCGCTCATTAATGTGGACAGCGCGGTAACCAACAGCAGCGGCATGTACAGCATGAACTTTCCGTCTGGCTGGACTACGCCAACGAACTACCTCGTTGCAATACCTGCATGTGGTATAAATACCACTAACGTTGGCGTTTACACGGGATCCAATGCAACCATTAACGCCATTATATGCGGTGCCGCCAAGACGCTGAATGGCACGGTGATGCTCGGCAGCACACCCAACACAGGCCCTGCCAAAGTGTACCTGGTGAAGGTGCAGCGCAATAATCCTGTAGCCGGCGACACTACCCTTACAGCAGTAGATTCCGTAACACTGACCAACAGCCCTAACTTTTCCTTTAAAAGAGCCTGCGCGCCAACCGATACCTTCCTCATAAAGGCCGTGTTGCAGACAGCTCATGCGAGCTATGCCAACTGGATGCCCACCTACGACTCTTCCCTGAACTGGAGCACTGCACAGCGCTACTACAGTTCCGCCTGGGGCAGCGGCCCGCATTATCTCTACATGATTCCGGGTTCCAATCCCGGCGGCCCGGGCTTTATTGGCGGCAGCGTGCTGGTAGGCGCCAATAAGGGTGCCGCCGTGGGCGACCCGCTTACCGCCCGCCTGATGATGCTGGTCAACAATGCGACCGGCGCACCGGTAGCGTACACTTACTCCGACGCTTCGGGCAAGTTCTCCTTCCCGAGCGTGGCAACCGGCACCTACAGGCTGTTTGGCGACGCATGGGGGCTCTACAACATGCCGCTCACCGTTTCGGTTTCTTCCACCAATCTGACGGTGAACAACATCGTGTTTGAAGAAAACTACGGCGAGAACACTTTCAAGGGCCGCTTTAAGACTTCTGGCGTGGGTACCACAAGCCTGCTGGCGGGTGTAAACGTTTACCCAAATCCTGCTACTAAGACGGTATCGCTCATGGGCATAAGCAGCGTTCGCGGCAGCAAGACTGCATTGCTGCGCAACGTGGTGGGCGCAGTAATGACAAGTAAGACTTTTAGAGACGGCCAGGCTGTTGAACTCTCTGTGGAGGCTTTTCCTGCCGGCACTTATATCCTGCTGCTCAGCACAGAAGCGGGCACGGCCAGCTTTAAGGTTGTGAAGTAGGGGCTCAGCCTTTCTTAAGAATGAGGGTTGCAGTGCGTGTCATTGCAACCCTTTTTTTATCTTAATGGCGTTGGCAGAATACGTCTTTAACAGCTATATTTTATACATTTTAATATATATTCAAATGTTGCTTTTATTTCTCCGGAATTTGTAAACGTTCGTTACGGCAGGGCTCCTAATCTGAAACTTACACTGTTTAAGGACGAATCTGCGATTTAACACTATTCCGCTTTAAAAAGCTGAATTTCTTTGGCTTGTAGATTGCCAAGGACGTACTTTCGCGGCGAATACAGGAAGGCAGAATTGTTCATATGAATTTAGTTACGCGGCTTTATAATACGTTTGTTGAGGCTGGTCAGAAAAATGCTGTTTTTTCAGAGGGAAAAGCATTTACTTATTCCACTTTTCTCCAAAAAATCAATGGGATCAGGGCGCAGATTCGTGAAGAAGCGTTCCATAATCAGCAAATATTCGGCTTATGGATCACAGACGACCTGCCCTGCTATGCCAGCATCATAGCGCTCTGGTTTGAAGGACGCGCGTATGTACCGCTCAACCCAGCAGCACCTGCCGAACGAAATCTTGATATTATCAGTCAAGCTGGCTTCACAACTATATTATCCGCGGAGCAGGCGCTTCCTTATGAAGGGTTCATTCATATCCACACGGATGCAGCGTTTCACAGTGAAGTAAGGTCGGAGCCTCCGGTTCCGTTGTCTGATGATGCGTTGATGTATATTCTGTTTACATCAGGCACTACAGGCCGGCCTAAAGGCGTGCCTGTGTTACTTTCTAACCTGGAAGCGTTTATAGTCGCCTGCGAGCGCCTGGATCTGGATATAGATGAAAATGACCGCTGTCTGCAAATGTTCAACATGACGTTTGACATGTCTGTAATGTCTTACCTGCTGTGTTTCTCCGCCGGAGCTTGCCTGTACCCGATACCAAGGACTGAAATAAAGTACCAGTACGTTTATCAATTGCTGGATGAGCAGAAGATTACAGTGGCCTTCATGGTACCTTCTATTCTGAATTACCTCCGGCCTTATTTCTGGGAAATCTTCCTGCCCTACCTGCGCATTAACCTGTTTGCCGGCGAGGCGCTGGTTATGGATGTAACGGAGGAATGGAGCCGGTGTGTGCCCAACGCGACCATCATGAATGCATACGGGCCAACGGAGAATACAATTATCTGCACCGCATATACAATGCGCAGAGACGGCCATTCCAAGACTTACAACGGCATTCTCTCCATTGGCGCGCCCATGCAGGGCAATAAAATCATCATTATTGACGAAGAGCAGAATCTGCTTCCTGCCGGCGAGGCGGGGCAGATGTGCCTCGGCGGACCGCAGCTTACATCTGGCTACTGGAATGCCGCGGAACTGAATAACGAGGCATTTTTTGAAAAGGAATACGAAGGTACGCTGACTCGCTTTTACAAAAGCGGCGATCTGTGCCGGATGGATACAGACGGCGAGATATACTACAGCGGACGCATTGATTTTCAGGCGAAAATCCAAGGTTTTCGCGTGGAGCTTTCTGAAATAGAGCACTACTGCAAGGCCGCCTGCGCGAATACCAATCTTGTAGCGGTTGCCTTCGTCAACGAGATCGGCAATACGGAAATCGGCCTTGCCATAGAGGGCGGCGAGATTAGTGTAAAGTCGTTGAATACTTACCTGAAAGGCAAGCTGCCTGCCTACATGATTCCTACTAAAGTGATATTTGAGCCGCATTTCCCCCTGAGCGCGGCAGGAAAGGTGGACAGAAAGAAAATCACAACGCTTTTCGCAAAAAAATAATGGAAGATATTCAGCTTCGTTGGGCCACGCTTGCCGATATTCCGCTTATCGTTGAGACAATTATTGCTTCTGAAAAGAGCGGTACGGACATTCTGCCTTTAGCTACCATGTTTGGCATTACAGAGGAAGTAGTGCGGGAATGTCTCGTTCAGATTCTGGAAGAAGAAGAGCCGGGCTGTGAGTTTTCGTTGAGCAGCTACGTTGTTGCAGAGCAAAACGGTGTGGCGGGAGCGGCCCTCGGTGGCTGGTATGACGATCTTGAGCGGCCTTCCAGCATCATTAAGGCAAATCTGGTCGGCTATTATTTTCCCCGTGAGAGCTTTGACACGCTTCGCAGCAATGCCGCTGTCGTGGCCGATACGCTGATAAAGCGCGAGCCGGGCAGCTATCAGTTTGAGAATATGATCGTCGGTGAGCAATTCCGGGGAAAGGGGATGGTAAAACGGCTTACGGATTTTCATGTCGCGAACGCGCATGCGAATCACCCGCTGGCGCGAAAAATTCAGGGCCAGGTATTTGTGCATAACGAGGCGGCGCTACACGCCCACAGCAAAAACGGATTTGTGCAAATCAAAATCTATACATCCGCCAACCCGAAGGTGGAAACGCTGCTGCCTAACAAGAGTAAAGTGTTAATTGAAAAACCAATATAATCATGACGCCTATTGAGACACGGGTAGCGGGAGTAATAGCTAAAACCCTGGGCCATTCAGACTTTGAAATGACCCCGACCATCACCGCCGGCGAGATTGACGGCTGGGATTCCCTTTCTCACCTGATGATCATCACGGCGATTGAAAAGGAATTTTCCATCCGCTTTAAGCTGAAAGAGCTGAACCAGCTGAAAAATGTCGGCGCCCTGGTTGCCTTAATTGATACGAAGCTTTCCGAGAAATAGCTGCCGCTTTATAGCTTTAAAACGCCACCGCTGCTTTGCCGCCTGCCCGGCTGTGCGGATAAGCACACCGATACCCGATGCTGTTTAACTCATTTGACTTTGTCATTTTTTTCATTGTAGTAACGGCTTGCTATTACGCCCTGCCCTACCGTTGGCGGTGGGTGTTGCTGTTGGCGGCAAGCTGCTATTTCTACATGACCTTCGTGCCAATATACATTTTAATAATGTTTGGCACAATTGCAGTGGACTATGTTGCGGGTATCTGGCTTGAAAAACTGAGTGACGATGAGCAGAAGCAACGTTTGCTTTTAGTAGGCACCATAACGCTGAATGTGGGTGTCCTGATCTTTTTTAAGTATTATAATTTTTTCATTGAAAATATAAATTACTTAGGGCCGAAGTTTCCTTACCTCAGCATCATCCTGCCTATAGGTTTGTCTTTTCACACCTTTCAGACAATGGCGTACCTGCTTGAGATATACCGGGGTACGGTGAAGGCAGAGCGACATTTCGGGATCTTCTCCCTCTACGTGATGTTCTATCCGCAGCTGGTTGCGGGGCCTATTGAGCGGCCGCAAAACGTGCTCCCGCAATTTCGCATACATCACAAATTCAATTTGGAGCATTTCTGGGATGGAATCCGGCTCATGCTCTGGGGGTTTTTCAAGAAAGTGGTTATCGCCGACCGCGTGCTTACCTACGTGAACGCTGTGCACGACAATCATACGACTTACAGTCACTGGCTGAATGTGTTGCTGGCTATGTTCTTTTTCCTCATTCAGGTGTATTGCGATTTCTCGGGATATTCTGATATTGCCCTTGGCGCGGCTAAGACACTCGGCTTTGACCTTATGGTGAATTTCAACCGTCCGTTTCATTCAAAAAGTGTATCTGAATGGTGGCGGCGCTGGCACATATCGCTTTTTTCATGGTTTAATGATTACCTTTTTTCTTCACTTGCCGGCACGCTGAGGCGTCGCGGGAAATTCGGCATCTACTTTTCCGTATTTATAACTTTCGCTATTAGTGGTTTCTGGCACGGCGCGGCCTGGACTTTTGTCCTTTTCGGCATCATACAAAGCATTGTCATCATATTTGAGCTGAGCACCCGCGTAAAAAGGATGGAACTGCTCAGGCGCCTTCCGCAACGCTTGTCCGGCATCATGTCGGGCCTTTGCGTGTTTTGCTTTTTTATGTTCCTGCTGGTGCTGTTCCGCGCCAACACTTTTCACAGTGCCGTTGTGCTATTTCATAATCTTTTCACCTTCAACACGAGTACGCCGTTTCAAACGAAAGTGCTATCCGGGAGGGCCGAATTTGGCATCACCTCTATGGCTATTTCCTGCGCCATGATTCTGCTGATGCTGGTAGTTGAGCGCTTTACCGGGCCTTTGCTCAAGGAGCTGAACCGCAAGCCGCGCACTGATGTGCTGTTCTGCTCTCTGCTGATTGTGCTGATTCTCTTTTTGGGTGTGTTTGAGCAAAACAGCTTTATATATTTTCAATTTTAACCGGCAGACATTGACAAAAGGAATCGGCTTCAGAATAATCGCAACAGTGTTGATCTCCACGGCATGCACGCTGCTGCTGCACCGTGTGATGCTAAGCAACATGCGTAGCTATTTTACCGCATTCAATAAGAATGAGCAGATATTTCTGAAAGACACGCCGGACTACGACGTGCTCCTCCTCGGCTCCTCACGGATGCTCTCTACAGTAAATCCTAAGATGCTGGACAGCGTCATGGGCTGTAATTCATTCAATCTGGGCCAGAACGCGGCGACCATCGTAGAGGCCGTTACTAATCTTAAAGGTTATCTCGCCGTTCACAAACCGCCACAGATGGTGGTTGCCGCTGTAGATCTGCACATGCTGAATGCAAAAAAGCACTTCAGCTTCTATCCTTATTACCTGACATCTACAGAGAATCCCGCTATTGCGGACGCGCTGAAAGAGGATGGGCTGAAGACGGAACTATACCACTGGCTGCCATTCCTGAGCATTACAGAATACGGCGATTACTTCAAGGGTGTGCTAATCAAAAATGCGCTTTCGCAGAAAGAAATGGCGCCCGGCGATTATTACTACAAAGGCTTCAAAAGCAATACGGATGACACGCTTTCTGCGGGAACAAATGCCGAGCTGAATGCTGCGTCTATCCCGGCCCTGCCGGTCACGCATATAGCTGAAGCTGCTTTTGAAGAGCTGATCGGTATTTGCCGGAAGGAAAATATCCGCCTCGTATGCATCTATGCTCCGGAATACCGGGCCAACAATTACCGGCTTATCAAAAACTCGCCGGCTATCATGGCATTCTATCGCAGCCGGCTGGCGCGCTCCGGCGTCCCGATGATTGAGCACCAGTTTCTGCCGCTGGACAGCGATAGTCACCTTTTCGCCAACATCGGCCACCTCAACCGGATTGGCGCCGAGCGATACTCCCGGATACTTGCCGACACCCTGCAGCAGATAGCGACACAGAGCGGTCTGCATTGGCGCAGCAAATACTGACGCTATTCGCGCTTTAGAGCCTGCTACAGGCGGCCGGCTTTTATCTCATCAACAATAGCGGGCTCCAGCAGCGTGGTCGTGTCGCCGATGTGCTCATCGTCGCGCTCCGCAATCTTTCGCAGAATGCGCCGCATGATTTTCCCGCTTCGCGTTTTTGGGAGGCCGCTCACAAATTGGATCTTATCCGGCTTCGCAATCGGCCCGATGATTTGAGATACGGTCTGTATAATTTCCTGCCGTGTTGCCACATCAGGCTTCTGCGCCTCACCGCACACCACAAAGGCGTAAATACCCTGGCCTTTCAGCTCATGCGGGAAGCCAACGACAGCGCTTTCTACAACCGCAGGGTGCATGTTCAGCGCATTCTCCACTTCCGCGGTGCCTATGCGGTGCCCGCTCACATTCAGCACATCGTCCACACGCCCGGTGATCCGGTAGAAGCCTTCCTCATCGCGCAGGCAGCCGTCGCCCGTAAAATACATCCCCGGGTAACTGGAAAAGTATGTGCTGCGGCAACGCTCGTGGTCGCCCCAGGTAGTGCGGATAATGCCCGGCCACGGCGCGCGGATGCACAGGTTGCCGCTTACGCCATTGCCTTCCATAACAGCGCCTTTTTCGTCCATCAGTACCGGCTGCACGCCCGGCAGCGGGAGCGTAGCGAATCCGGGCTTTGCCGGTGTGACGCCCGCGAGGCCGGAGATCATAATGCCGCCGGTCTCGGTTTGCCACCAGGTATCTACAAGGGGGCAGCGCCCTTTGCCTATGTGTTCGTGAAACCAATGCCAGGCCTCTTCATTAATGGGCTCTCCCACAGAGCCGAGCACGCGCAGGCTGCCCAGATTTTTACCTTCCAAAGGAGCCAACCCGCAAGCCATAAGACTGCGGATGGCGGTAGGTGAAGTGTATAAAATGGTAGCCTTGTGCTTGTCAACTACATCCCAGAATCGCCCTGCGTCCGGCCAGGTTGGGATGCCCTCAAACATCAGGCTGGTGCTGCCGGCGCACAGCGGACCGTACAGGATATAAGAATGGCCCGTGATCCAGCCGATGTCGGCTGTGCAGAAGTGGACGTCGTCTGCCTGCGTCTGAAATACATTCACGAAGCTGTAAGTGCTCCACACCATATATCCCGCGCAGGTATGCACCACTCCTTTAGGCTTGCCGGTAGAGCCCGATGTGTATAGAATAAATAAGGGATCCTCGGCGTCCATTACCACCGCCGGAAATTCCGGACTGCCGGCCGCAGCTACTTTTGCTGTCTCCGCTTCCCACCACACGTCGCGGCCGACCTGCATACGTACCGGTGCGCCGGTACGCTGAAGCACAATAACACGCTTCACGAAAGGGCAATGTGCAAGCGCATCATCAATCAGGGGCTTCAGCGGAATAGTCTTTGCGCCTCTGAAAGCGCCATCGGCAGTCACAATAAATTCTGCGGTCGCATCCTGTAATCTATCCGCGATGCTTTGAGCGGAAAATCCTCCGAAGATGACGGAGTGGATGGCGCCGATGCGTGCGCAGGCCAGCATCGCAACTGCAAGCTCTGGCACCATACCCATATAAATATAGACGCGGTCGCCTTTGCGTACGCCATTGTTCCGAAGCACATGTGCGAACTGTGCCACGCTGCCGGTCAAAGCTCTATAAGTAAACGTTCGGGAAGCTTCCGCGGGATTATTGCTTTCCCAGATAATGGCAGGCTTATCGCCAATGCTGCTAAGGTGGCGGTCCAGACAGTTCTCCGTGATATTGAGCTTCGCGCCGGTGAACCACTCCACATGCGGCTCAGTAAAATTCCAGTCTGATACTTTGTCCCAGCGCTTTTTCCAGCTGAAGGCGTCGGCCACGCCGCTCCAAAACTTTTCCGGATCTTCCACGCTTGCGCTGTATTCCAGGTTGTATTCCTCGTAGCTCTTGATCTGAAACGGATGGACCATTTTGCATTGTGGTTTTGACCGACGCAATTAAAGCAATGTTTGTGGCTTCCCGACATGCTCCTTATGGTTGCCAATATGGGGCGTCTATTCGCATGTGTCTGAAAGCTTTTGACTTGTGCTCAATGCGCGATTCAAAGCCGCATCAGGAGGCACTATTGGAATGATTTTTTTAGCAAGACTTGGTCTCAGCGTTTGCCTTTCCACTGCGGATAATTCCGAAACCTTCAACAACCCATTACATACGATGACGAAAGCAGACATTATTAACCGCATTGCAGAAAAAACCGGCGTTCCCAAGGTGGATGTGCTGGTAACCGTTGAGGCCTTCTTTAAAGAAGTCAAAACATCGCTGGAGGGAGGTGAGCCGGTGCATGTCCGCGGATTTGGCTCATTTATGCTTAAGCGCCGCGCGGCGAAAACTGCGCGAAACATCAGGCAGAATACAGCCGTTCAGATTCCGGAACATACGATCCCGGCATTCAAGCCATCTGTAGAGTTTGCCGACCTTGTGCGCGACAAGCTTTTTAACGAAGAAAAACAGAATTCAGGCAGAGGAATGACGGAGCAGGATTAGCTCAGCTCTTACCTTTACGTTCTTTAATACCCCGTCTGAAAGCGGGGTGTTTTTTTGTCTTGAGATTCTATATATCCGTATTAGCGCTTTTAACCGGCGCGCTTTTCAAGCTCGCCGGCGCGTGCTATGCGGCGCCGGCAGACACCCTTCAGATAGTCAACTGGAACATTGAATATTTTGGAGATCCCGCGCATCACCAGCCGGCGACTCAGGTCGCGGGCGTTCGCAATGTGATGACGGCTATAGATGCGGACATCTACGCCATCTGCGAAGTGGTGGACGTTGACTCATTTGCCGCAGTAGTAAATGCTTTGCCCGGCGGCTTCGGTTACACAGTTGCTCAATTCGGTTCCTTTGCCTCGTCCGCTTCGTCTGCAGGCTACGCCAGTGCCCAGAAGCTTGCGTTTGTATATCGCAGGAGCGTGGTGCGCAACATCAGCTCCCGTGCAATGCTGGCGTCTTCACCTACAGCCTACAGTAGTTTTTCCAGCGGGCGTTTTCCTTACGAGGTAAAGGCTGAAGTGCTGGGAAGCGACCATATATGGCGGCAGGTGACGTTTATCATTATCCATGCAAAGGCTTATTCAGATTCCGGCAGCTGCTCGCGGCGCGTGGATGGGTGTCATGAGCTGAAAGACACGCTGGATAAGTTCTACGCCAATACGCCTTTTGTGCTGCTGGGCGATTTTAACGACGATCTGGACATCTCCAACTGTGCCGCCTTTCCGGAGAGTAATTATGCCTATATGGTTAACGACAGCGCGCATTATAAGGCGCTTACACTGCCCATCTCGCGTGCAGGCGCGTTCTCCATTGACGGCTACAGCAGCCTTATTGACCACGTGATTGCATCAGACGAGATGGCGCGCTTCTATGTACCCGGCAGCGCTGAGGTGTTGCGCAGCTTAGTAAAAGGGATTGAGCCGGCCTATGATTCAAAAGTGAGCGACCACTTTCCGGTTCGTACACGCTATGTACTGAATAGCACTGCTGCATCCGTATCCGGCACGTCGGTGGGAGGCGGGCTGGACGTTTATCCAAATCCCACGAATGGCATGCTTCATATTGCTGCGAAGCTGGGAGATTTTACAGCCTGGCTGGTACGAGACCTCAGCGGGAAGGTTGTGCTTAACGGCGGCGCGCTTACTGCCGGCTGCATAGATGCGCGCAGCCTGAAGGATGGTATTTATCTCCTCAGCGCAACCGGGAGGGACGGCAGCACGGTTCGCCAGGTATTTTGTGTTGCACAATAGCTTACTTTGAATGCCTTAAATCCAAGGGCATCCATGAGCGAGCAAGCAGCAAACTACAGCCTGAAAAACAAGACCATCTTCATCACTGGCGCAAGCCGGGGCATAGGCAAAGCTATTGCGCTGCGCCTGGCAAAGGAAGGCGCGAACATCATCATCGCCGCCAAATCCATTGCTGAAAATCCAAAGCTGGGCGGCACTATCTTTTCTGCCGCGGAAGAGATAGAAGCCGCGGGCGGCAAGGCGTTTCCCGTGGCCTGCGACGTGCGGGACGAAGCGCAGATTATAGCGGCTGTTCAGCAGGGCGCAGATGCGTTTGGCGGTATTGATGCCGTTGTCAACAATGCTTCCGCTATTGCGCTTACGCCTACAGAAGCTACAGACAGCAAACGCTTTGACCTGATGCACGACATCAACGTGCGGGGAACGTTTCTGGTCACAAAGCATTGCATCCCGCACCTTAAGCGTTCCTCCAATCCGCATATCCTGACCCTTTCGCCGCCGCTGTCGCTGAACGGGCGCTGGATGGGCCCGCATATAGCCTACACCCTCAGCAAGTATAACATGAGCATGATGAGCCTGGGATGGGCTTCAGAATTTCGCGCAATCGGCATCGGCGCTAATTCGCTCTGGCCCGCAACCACCATTGCTACAGCCGCGGTACAGAATCTACTGGGCGGTGATACGCTGATCCGCAGAAGCCGGAAGCCCGAAATTGTGGCAGACGCAGCTTACTATATATTGTCGCGCAGCGCAAAGGAGTGCAGTGGGTTTCTGTTCCTGGACGAGGATGTGCTCAAGGCTGAAGGGATCACAGACTTCAGCGCGTATGCCGTGCATCCGGGCGAGCAGCTACAACGCGATCTTTTTTTATAAACCTCTCAATCAGCCTCTTTTGTCTGTTCTATCTATTCGCGACCTGCGAAAAAACTACGGCGCCGTTCAGGCACTAAAGGGGGTTTCCTTTGACGTGCCGGAAGGCTCAGTATTCGGCATACTTGGCCCGAATGGCAGTGGCAAGACGACGCTGCTGGGCATTGTGCTGGACGTATTAATAGCCGATGCGGGCAGCTACAGCTGGCTCAATGGAATGGCGCCTGAAGCGGCGCGCCGCCAGCTCGGCGCATTGCTAGAAACGCCGAACTTCTATCATTACCTTAATGCAGACGAAAATCTGCGCATCAATGCCGCCATCAAAGGCCGGGGTGCTGCCGACCACGACCGGGTGCTAAACTTAGTAGGCCTTACGGAACGGAGGGCGAGTAAGTTCAGCAGCTACTCGCTGGGCATGAAGCAGCGCCTCGCCATTGGCAGCGCGCTGTTGGGAAGTCCGCGGGTGCTGGTGCTTGACGAGCCCACTAATGGCCTGGATCCGGCCGGTATAGCCGAGATAAGAACGCTGATACGCAACCTGACTGCAGAAGGAATTACCGTGATCATGGCCTCACACCTGCTTGACGAGGTGGAGCGCGTCTGCACGCATATGGCTATTCTCAAGCGGGGAAACTTACTTGTAACAGGTTCGGTAAAAGAGATAATGCGCAGTGCCGATGAGATAGAAATCGCCGCGCCGGATATGTCCCACCTCTGGGACGTGATCGGCACGATAGCCGGCATCAGGAGCAATGTAGGGGACCGCTTCATAACCATCGTGGCGGAAGGCGACATCTCGCCTGCGTACATCAACCGACTTTGCAGCGAACGGGGAATCATATTGTCTCACCTGGTCTTGAAAAAGAAGAGCCTGGAAAGCACCTTCATGGAGCTGACCGGCGGCGACACGGCTTAGGCATTCACTAACCAACTATCCGATCTTACAGATGTCCCTACTCGCCATTGAATGGCTTAAGATAAAGCGCTACCGCACCTTTTGGGTGATCTGCGGACTATTCGCGGTGCTGCTTCCGGGTTTCAATTACCTGATCACGCACAGCGTTCTGCGTATAGGGCCGCAAGGCGGCAACCTGCTCAATCAGGGCTACTCATTTCCGGAAGTGTGGGGTACAGTCGGCTGGTGGGGCAGCGTTTTCGTAATGTTTCTGGCGATTGGCGTCATCACCATCACCAGCAATGAATATAGCTTCCGCACGCACCGGCAGAATGTGATTGACGGCTGGAGCCGGCTGAGCTTTTTCCATGCAAAAGCGCAGCTGGTGCTGGCGATGAGCGTTGCGACAAGCTTATACTTCGTAGTGGTGGCGCTGATGTTCGGACTCGGTATTTCCGGCTCGGCGTCCGGCATCGGCAGCGGGCTGGAGCCTGTCGGCTATTTTTTCCTGCTTACGCTTAACTATCTCAGCGCCGCGCTATTTCTGGCGCTGCTTATACGCAAGAGCGGATTGGCCATAGCGCTCTTCATGGTGTACTGTATGATTATTGAGGTGGCGCTCTCGGCCATTATCAATTTCATGACGCACACGAAATGGGGAAACTTTCTGCCGCTTCAGACCAGCGATGAGCTGCTGCCTTCGCCGCTTGTGCGCACAGGTGGCGCACTGCTCGGCCTCACTCAGACAGTTCCCGACTATGCTTATGTAGCCGGCACTCTGGTTTGGATTACGGTCTATTATTTTGCCGGCCGAGCGCTGGTGCTCAAGCGTGATATGTAGCCATGAAAACAGACAAACGACCAATAATCCTTGTCACCAACGATGACGGCATAACTGCTCCGGGCATCCGTAACCTTGTAGAAGCCGTACGGCCGCTGGGTGAGGTAATTGTTGTAGCGCCCGATTCGCCGCAGAGCGGTATGGGGCACGCTATCACTATCGGGCATCCGCTGCGGCTTAACCGAATCGATATTTTTGAAGGAATAGAATCATGGCAGTGCAGCGGCACGCCCGTTGACTGTGTAAAGCTGGCCCGTGATAAAGTCTTGCACCGCCGACCAGACATCTGCGTCAGCGGCATCAACCATGGCGCCAATCACGCGATTAACGTGCTTTACTCCGGCACGATGAGCGCCGCGATGGAAGCGGCTATTGAAGGCGTGCCTTCCGCCGGCTTCTCGCTGCTTGATTTCGCATTTGATGCGGATTTTACGATCGCTGCTGAAGTGGCCCGCGTCGTGGCAATGAAACTGCTCGGATCCGGGCTGCCGCCCTCAACCCTGCTGAACGTGAATATTCCTAAAGTGGCCCGTGAGCATTTTAAAGGCCTGAAAATTTGCCGGCAGGCGAATGCCCGCTGGAAGGAAGAGTTTGACCACCGCACAGACCCGCGTGGCAAGGACTACTATTGGATGGTAGGGGCCTTTGTAAATGAAGACAAGGGCGGCGGCACCGATGTGGACGCGCTTGAAGAAGGCTATGCCTCTGTTGTGCCTATAAAATTTGACCTGACCGATACTGCCCTGAAGACCCGACTGGAAAATGACTGGAAAGATATATCAGGCTAAGCGGCCTTATTTAAGCTCATACTTCTCGGGTATTGAAAAGGGCATTTCAACAGTCCCGTCAAAATCCGCTTTGCTGAATTCCAGGCTAAGGGCGGAGAGCTCGCCTTTATCACTTACGCTGATGTTCCGGTTCCGCGCAAAACGGCGGCCACCCTCCATAGCGTAGCCGGCATGCTCACTAAGCATGAACACGCCCTGAGCCGAGACAGCCTGAAACCGGATAGACGTATCTGCCTTATCCAGCTGCAGACTCTGACTGAAATCCGGGGAGATGTAAGTTAGAATGAATGCCATTGCCGTGTCGGATACGTCAGTAGGCTGATGCCCGGTCTTTATTGCATCGCCGACGATCAGGGTTTGAAGGGCGGCAAAATCTGCGGGCAGGGGCAACACTTTTCCGGCATCGCTGAAGGGCAACACCTTTATCTCCTTATGAACACGATCCATAATTTGAATCGTATCGGGGGTTATCAGCACACGCGCGGCCTCAAACAATCCAAGCGCTACAACGCTCACCCATATGCGTCTGCCAGCCTCCATTCTGATTGTTGCCGTGAAATCATGACTTTCGCCTTTCCCTTCGTAGTGCATTTTGGCCTTTCCGCTGAATGTGCTCCAAACGGTCTGCGCATTCCATACCGGCGTCAGGTTTCGCAGCAGCGCTGCAGCGGCCGGGTCGCTCTGCACGGTTGATACGGCAGCAAGGGTATCCGCCCTTCTGTCCATCGTATCGGGTCCAAGCGGGGCAGGACTATGGATTGTAAACATTGCCGAATCGGAAGCCGAGACGGACTGCTTTTTTCCGGAAAGCCGTTTATAAAAGTTGCAGGAAGAAATAGTGAAGGACAGCGCCGCCACCAATGGAAGGAGCAGCAGCTTATTCATACAGCTTCCGCTCGGCAATCATTTTGTCAATAGCCGCATTCTCACTGCCGCGCTCTTTAGCTTTTTGCCAGGCTGCTACCGCCGCATCCTTGTTGCCCAGTCTGTATTGCGCCGCGCCAAGATGCTCAAACAAAGTGGGATCGGTTTCCGCCGGATTCGCGTCAACCGCTTTCTGTAGATAAGAAAGCGCGTCTCTGTACTTGCCCTGCTGGTACAATATCCAGCCATAGGTGTCCATGAAGGTTCCTTCGCCCGGCCTGATCTTCAGCGACTCCAGGCTCATTTTCGCGGCATCGTCCAGACGGGTATTACGAACCGATAAATAGTACGCGTAATTATTCAGCACGGTCGCGTTTCTCGGATTCAGGCGGAGCGCGGCGTTGTAATTACTGTCGCTAAGGCTGTACTCTTTCGTAGTGTTGTAAATGTCTCCAAGTGTGGTGCGCATTTCCGAAAGCTCGTCCGTCTTTTCTTCCGGCTCCAGATCAATAGCCCGGTTTATGGCTTTGACAGCGCCCGCGTACTCTTTCTTGTTGTAATGTCCTACCCCGTTCAGATAATGTACCGTAGCCTGATTGGGAAAAAGCCGGATTGCCTTCTCACTCCACTTCACCAGCGAATCGGCGCATTGACGGTCGGCATAGCTGAACAATAGCTGCTGCCAGAGGCCATAGTCATCTTTTTTAAGCGTAACTGCTTTCTTATACTGCGCTACTCCGGCCTCACGCTGCCCGCTAACGGTAAGTATATAGCCGTAGAAGGACAGTAAGCCTACATTTTCAGGATGCTGTATAAGAATCTGCTCCAGAATGCGCACCGCTTCCTGCCTGCGCGTACTGTCTGTAGGCAGGTCGCCGATGTAATTGCGCAGCAGGCCGACTTGTGTTTCCGCATCCAGATCCTTATTCAGCACCGCCTTGCGCAGATACTCGCGGTAGGCCACCGTATCGCCACGCTTCAGCGCCTGGTTGGCCTGCGACATCTGCAGCGAGGGGTCAGCCGGAAACTTTGCGGCCATCTCAGCCAGCGTTTCCCTGGCTTTTTCCGGCTGCTTGTTATTCTCATATATCTCTACAAGGAAGGCATAGTAGCGGGGTTCCTTAGGATTTTGGGCAATAAGCTCGCGCGCAATTGCGGCAGCGCCGGGCACATCATTCATCTTGAGGTACAGCTGCTGCAGCTGCTGCAACACGTCCTCGTCGTCATTACTTCTTTTGCGGAGCACCTGCAGCTGCGCGAGCGCCTCTTTGTTCTTACCGGCACGCTGGTAAAGCAAGGCGCTCCGCTCCAGATACTGCTCATTAAACCGCTCTGATTTCGCAAGCCCCGCATACTCATCAGCCGCACCGGCATAGTCGGAGCGCAGGGTCAGAACATTGGCATATTGCTCATGATACCACTTGTTTTTTCCGTCAAGCGCAATGGCTTTTTTGATGTACTCGCCCGCCTTTTCAGCGTCATTGCTTTTCAGCGCGAGGCGCGAAAGATCGTAATAAGGAGCCGCTTCATCAGGCTTCTCTGCAATTACTTTCTTCAATAAAAGCTCACTTTCCTTATCATCCCCTTTCATACGGGCTTTCACCGCATCATAATAGATGGCATCGGCTTTGGGTTTCGGCTCGGGCGGCGCCTGGGCAAAAACGGCTTGCCCCGCAGCGTTGATGACGCAAAAACAGGCAGCGAAAGACCTTAGAAAGAAGCGCTTAAGACTCATGATTGGGTAGAAAAGTCGCCGAGCGACAGGCTGCGCGGCTCGTCACCGTAAGTTACGAAGCGACCAAGCAGAGAAGATGTTATAACGGTGTTTTTTATAACGCTGCTTTCGCCCACAATCGTATCCGATACCCGTGCGTTCTCTACCACGGCGCCACGCTCCAGCGACACATTAGGCCCAACCACAGAATTGCGCACAACTACGTTCTCTCCAAGAAAGCAGGGCTCAATGATGACGGCATTTTCCAGCTTTGCAGATGCTGCGCGCAGCTGCTCACCGGCTGCCTGCTTGATGGCCATGATGCGCCCTGCCGTGTACACTGTAGCGGTGTAATTGCCGCAATCCAGCCATTCGTCCACCTGATCGGTGTAGAACTTAACGCCGCTCTTCAGCATGTGATCCATGGCGTCTGTGAGCTGGTACTCGCCCTTGTCTTTAATATCCTCGTCTATCAGTCGCTGCATTTCCTGGCGCAGGCGCTGGCCGTCCCGGAAATAATACATACCGATAATGGCAAGGTCGGAAACAAACTCCTTTGGTTTCTCCACAAAGGCCTCAATGCTGCTGTCTGCACGCAGCTTTACCACGCCAAAAGCGGTCGGATCCTCTACTTTCTGAGTCCAGATGATGGCATCTTTAGCGCGATCAATCTTGAAGTCAGCCTTAAACAGGGTATCTGCAAACGCAATAAAAACCGGCCCGGTCAGAGAGTCTGCCGCGGCGAGGATGGCATGAGCCGTTCCCAGCGGCGTCTCCTGATAGGCGATCTTTCCCTTCGCGCCCAGCGATTCCGCCACTTGGATCAGATGCTGCTCTACTTCCTTCCCAAAGGCTGGGTTGATGATGAAAGCGACTTCTGCAACCTGTTCATTGGCGCCGGCGATGATGTCTTCTACAATGCGCTGCACCATCGGCTTACCAGCTATCGGGATGAGTGGCTTTGGTGTGGTAAGGGTGTGGGGCCGCATGCGCTTGCCCATGCCGGCCATCGGGATAATGATGTTCATGTATAGTGAGTAGTGAATTGTGAGTAGTGAGTGGTGAGTAGTGGATAACAGGACTTGGGCTTCAGCTCCCCGTGTGCCCGAAGCCGCCTGCTGCACGATCTGTTTCTTGCAGTGAAGGGACTTCGTGCCAATTAGCCGTTTCATATTTTGCAATAACCATCTGCGCGATACGCTCGCCGTCCGAGATAGTGACCGCTTCGGCGGAAATGTTGATGACAGGCAGCATGATTTCGCCGCGGTAGTCGGAGTCTATTGTTCCCGGCGTATTGACCAGCGTAATGCCGCGCTTAAATGCCGTGCCGCTGCGCGGGCGAATCTGCGCCTCGTAGCCAGCCGGAAGTGCTATGTAAACGCCGGTGGGAATAAGCCTACGCTCCATAGGCGCTAAGGTGACGGCCTCCGGCAGCCAGGCCGTCATATCCATCCCTGACGAGCCGGCCGTTTGATAAGCGGGCAGGGCATGCGGGCTTTTATTAATAATGGAGACGCTTAAGGCCACTGGTTTTTGCTGAATTGGGCGGACAAAGGTAGTCGTGTCTTTGCAAGCCCCATGTTCCCTTTCCGTAGCTTAGCGGCATCAACCGAACAACCTTATTTTATGAATGAAACATCCATCCCGGTAGTGGATTTGGCGAAGTTCGTCAACGGCAGCCCGGCTGAAAAGGCCGCCTTCGTTCAGGAGATCGGCAGGGCTTACGAGGATGTGGGCTTTGTTGCCGTAAAAAATCACGGCATTCCCGATGCGCTGATTGCAGACCTGTACCATTATGTGCAGCAATTCTTTGCGCAGTCCACAGAGGCGAAGGAAGGTTATGAAAAGCCGGAGCTTGCCGGGCAGCGTGGTTACACATCTTTTGGCCGCGAGCATGCAAAAGGCTTTGACGCGCCTGATCTGAAGGAGTTTTTCCAATATGGACAGGAAGTGGCGGACGGCGACCCCATAAAGGCTGAATATCCTGATAATGTGGAAGTAGGATCCATTCCTCAATTCACGCCTACCCTGCGCAGCGCCTACAACGCCTTTGAAAGGAGCGGCACCGCCCTGCTTCAGGCGATAGCTCTGTACCTGGGTCTGGACGAGCACTACTTTGACCAATACGTGCATAATGGCAATTCCATTCTGCGCGCCATTCATTACCCGCCGATTACCCAAGAGCCGAAAAGCGCGATTCGCGCGGAGCAGCATGAAGACATCAACCTGATCACCTTACTCGTAGGTGCTTCGGCCGACGGCTTGCAGATTCAGACTAAGGCCGGCGATTGGGTGGGCGTCACCTCCCTGCCGGAGCAGATCGTTGTGAATGTGGGCGATATGCTACAACGCCTGACCAACAATAAGTTGAAGAGCACCACGCACCGCGTCGTAAATCCGCCACGCGAAAAATGGGGGAGCTCCCGCTTCTCCATCCCCTTCTTCCTGCATCCAAAGGGAAGCATGAACCTGAAATGCCTGGACAGCTGTGTGGACGATGTACATCCAAAGGCTTACGAAGACGCCACAGCCGGCGAATACCTGGACGAGCGTCTGCGGGAAATCGGCCTGAAAAAATAAGATTATGGCGCATTCAGGCCGGACGGCTCGCAGCAACGATGACTCGGTGTCTTTGAATAAATACATCTCCGAAACGGGCTTCTGCTCCCGGCGGGAGGCAGATGACTACATCGCCATGGGGCGCGTGACCATCAACGACAATGTGGCCGTGCCGGGCAACCGCGTAGCCGCCGGAGACGTCGTAGAGATTGACGGTGAGTCTTTTGGAAAGAAAAAAGCCACTATCTACATCGCCTTCAATAAGCCAACCGGCATCACCAGCACTACCGACACAAAGGACAAAACCAACATCGTTGACGCGATCGGCCACAAAGAGCGCATCTTCCCCGTCGGGCGATTAGATAAGGATTCAGAAGGGCTGATCTTTCTGACCAATGACGGCAATATCGTCAACAAGATCCTGCGGGCGGGGAACGGACATGAGAAAGAGTACATCGTAACGGTGGACAAACCCATTGACGCGGAATTCGTGCGCAGGATGGCCGGGGGCGTGCGCATTCTGGGCACCATGACGCAGCCTTGCAAAGTGAGCCATGAGGGCCGCAGCACGTTCAGGATAACGCTCATCCAGGGCCTCAACCGGCAGATACGGCGCATGTGCGAGGCGCTTGGCTTCAAAGTGACGATGCTGAAGCGGGTGCGGATCATGAACGTCCACCTCGGCGGCCTGGCCACAGGCCGCTGGCGCTACCTGACGCCGGATGAAGTAGCCGACATGATGCGCCTCGTATCCAACAGCGCCACAGAAGCAGCGTCAAAGCCTAAGCGCAAGCCCCGCCCGGATCGGAAGCCGGCAGCAGACACGGCGCCTGCGGCAAAAAAGGGGCCCGTGAAAAAAGCAGAAGCACCTCAAACTCCGAAAAAAGGGCCCGGCTCCTATAAGTCTTATCGGAAAGGCGGGCGGAAATGAGAACCGGCCCGGGCCCTAAAAAAATTTTGGCTGCTCCCCCACCCCGTTTTACATTTGCAGCCCTCACCGGGATAGTCGCATGGTGTAATGGTAACACAACTGATTTTGGTTCAGTTATTCTAGGTTCGAGTCCTGGTGCGACTACATCACAGGACGGAGAGCAATTCTTAGAATTGTCTCCGTCCTTTTTCTTTTTGGAAACCGCGCCAGTCCTGCAAAGCAGCGATATGAAGCTATCCTCAGAATAGGTTCGACACTCACCATTCTCAAAAACGAGCTTTTCAGGGAAGGTCGAACCTATTATCCTTCTTTTTTGCTCCAAAGCCGCGTCCTTAAAGAGTTTGGCACAATTGCTTAAAAAGTAGAATCCGAATTCCAGCATTTCCTGCTCCTCCCGATTGCTGCTGCTATCAAGAGCCGTCTGCTGCCTTACAAGCCTCGCAATTTCAGGCTCCAGCCTTGCCTTTATTCCATTGTAGTCCGAAGGCTTTATCTCCCCATCCAGCATCAATGTCTCCGCATTCCGAAGCCTGCCCTGAAGGGTTGCCAACTCCTTAGCTATCTTTTTAAGCTCTGCCTCTTTTCCCGTCCCGTCCTTTTTAAAGCTATCGGTAAGGATTAGCTCAAAGGATTTCAGCACCTTCTTATTGCCGCTAATGCGCTCAAGAAGCCCCTCAAATTCTGCGTTGGCTGCATCTGCTCTAAAGCGCTCCTTACAGCCCTTTCTACAGTGGTAGTAGTAATACTTGCCACCATGCCCGTTTGCCGCGCTGCCGGTAAGATTGCCGCCACACTTGGCGCACTTCAGAAAGCCCCTGAGCGGCAATTCTTCGTGGCTCGTCTCATGTCCTGGAATAGTTGGCTTCCGCTTTTTACCGTCCAGCACATCCTGCACTTCATAATACAGGGCTTCACTTACCAATGCTTCATGAAGCCCATTTACCAGCATGGCAGGCTCGTCCTTATGGGCAGCCACCTGCACCTTTCCCATATAGACCGGATGGCGCAGCATTGCCCAAAAAGTATTCTTGGTTGCTTTCAACCCTTTCTCGTTTACGATCTTCCTCAGGTGTTCAATCTGATAATGGCCTGTAGCCATCATCTCAAAGGATAGCTGTACAAGAGGAGCATCGTCGCTCGGTACAATGCGCGGCCTGTTTCTTTCACAACGTCCGTGTTTATAGCCATAGGGAGCCTTTCCCATCTGACGGCCTTCCTTCATCGCCCTGCGCATCCCGGCAAACACATTCATGGCCCTTCTGTCATTCTCAACCTCTGGTGCAGTGAGGTAAAGGGCAAGCATGATTTTCTGCTCCGGCACTTCCAGATTTAGGGGCTGCTCCGCTGCCTGTGGCTCTACGCCAAGCTTGGCAAGGGTGCTAATCATTCCATAGGCTTCCGGTGCGTTGCGGCTGAACCTGTCCCACTTTAGAAACAACAGTGTATCAGCCTTGCCCTTGTCCTTTTTCAGGAAGTCAAGGAGCATCCTGAATTGAGGGCGCTCAAAAGATTTGGCAGAGTGGTCTTCTTTATAGAAGCCTACTATCTCCATGTTGTTGTAGGCGCAATAGCTCCTGAGCTTGTCTTCCTGATGGGCAAGACTATGGCCTTTGTCAGCTTGCTCGTCGGTAGATACGCGGACGTATAGAATGGCTTTTCTGGACTTCATTTGGCGGAGTGGTAGATGTGTGAGTGTGACTGGTTGTGTGTTGGGTAAGTGGGACGATATGGATGGAGCGCTGATGCCTTTCAAATTCAATAATTGTTACCTCTGCCATTACATAGAGCCATTCCCTGATTCTGAATAGCTCTTCTTCTGTGTAGGTAACTGATTCATCATTCCAGATAGCCTGCAGTTTGTGTAAGGGTACTTTGTTCGGAAGGATAGTGGAAACCCTTGCGGGTATGGCTTCTTCGCCTTTTTGTTCTGGTGTTGGAAGGGGTATAGCTCTGGTATAGTACGCACTAATGGTTTCTGCTTTGTCTGTTTTCTCTGTTGCTACTTTCATGCCAAATATAGGATTAGGGTTTGTTGGTGTGGAAAAAAGTTACTAACATTCGCGCGTGCGCACGAGGATGCTTTGGTGATGCCTGCTACGGTGCATTCTAACAGAATGCCGAAAGCAGCACACGGCAACAGTCTTAAAGACGTTTTTCCTCGCCTAAAACCTGCCTGTCTTGCGATATTGTTGCAGTGATGGATACGCTCTTATCAGGCACGTGTTGTACCGGGGCGCACAAGCTGCCGGACAGCTTTTATGTTGCTGTACATGGCAATGTCGTGGGCCGTGATGTGGCGGCTACCGCCTTGCGGTATCATGCCTGTTGCAGCAGCGCTGTCAAAGCAATCGTAGTCAATCGCTCCTTCTTCTGGCGATAAGTAGCTATCATCCTGCGTTGCTATTTCGTCGGCTGTAAAAGCACCACCTTCTCTAAAGTCCTGCTCTCTTAGTATTCCATCTTCTGCCTCCAGCACAAGGTCAAGCAGCCTGCAAATAGGACGGCGATGCTCAGCGAGGTGAAGGAGGATGTGTACCGTAACAAGTCCGCCCTTCTTAGTGCCCGCAGGATGAACAAGCATACCTGCTTCTGAAGCGAAGTGCATCACGTAGTCTTCCATGAAGTGAGGTATTGTTACGGATAGCTCTTCCCAGATAGTCAAGCCCCTCCTGATGCGCGGTGAATTAAAGCGGGCCAGATAACCGCTTATATGCCCCCGCCCTTTATCACCACCAGGACAGTGAAGAGCGTGATTGACGTGACTGCTGTTACGGCTTGTTACGTTTTGTTGAGAGAATGCTGAATGGACATCTCCATGTCGTGGTTGCCTTACTGTCGCTTCTGATTCACGCGAATTAAGACGGTAGGTTTTGATACCTGCATCATTATGCGCACCCGCTTGAGTTTTGCCATTACCATCTTCAACCTCATTCCCATCGCCTTCTTCGTTAGGGTACAGTTCCTCGTCTTCTAGACCACCGCCTTCCAAGCCGTGTCCTTCGCCCGCTCCTTCTTCACCACCATTGCCATCATCATAATTGTCTTCCTCATTGCCTTCATCCTTCTGTACATAGTCGTTCTGCGAGGAGTCGTCTGTTAGGGGTGATTCGTCATAGGGGTCTGAATGCGTAACAATCAGTTCGTCTGTAAGGTCAGGGAATACATCCGTGATGGTTTGAAGCAGCAGCCGGGATAGTTGCCGCTGCTGGTCTTCGGGCAGGGTTTCCAAAAGACCGGTAAACCATTCTTTGTCCACTTCCATGCCCATAACGCTTATGGACTGCGGGGATGTTGATTCATCAGTGGCGTTATGTTCGTCTGATAGTGTATGGTGTTCCATAAAGGATGTTTTATAAGAAGGGTAATAGGTAGGTAGGGCTTGGTCTTTCTGCTCACTCGCTTGCGAGTGCGGGGTTATGAAGGGTTGCGGATTGGCTGTTTGTGGGATGGCTATATCATCAGTATGATTTGTTACGCTATGGGCGCATCCCGTAACAAAGTCTCTTTGCGTAACAATATTGTTATCGGATGTTTTGCGTCTTTGATAGTAAGCAGTCTGCTTACAGGCATTGCTGCAATAAGTCTTGGGACGCCTTCCGGGCCGGGACGCCATCTCCACCCCGCAGCACTTACACCTTCTCACGGCTGCTGTCTGGTTGTGCTGCATCCTGCTTCTGGTTTTGTTTTTGCTTTTGTTCTGTTGGTTGATGCGTAGGATTTTGGTGAGCTGCTGGCGGAGGTGCTGGGCTTGCCTGAGGAGGTGTTTGAATGAACCGGGCAAGATGAGGAATAAGGTTTGGGTCTTTTTGCACCCGCTGCATCACAAAAACAAGCTGGCCTTTGTATGATTCATGTAGGGTGCCCATAAACCCGCGCACCACTCCCAATACAGCCGTAGTATGCGCATCATCGGGCACAGTACCGGCTGCCTCAATCTGGTTGTTGCTGCCGATGCTCCCCAGACCGCTGAGCGCCCTGCCTACCGGAGAATTAACGCCTACAAGCTGCGTAAGCAGGGGCATAAAAGGGGTAAACTGCTCTATTCGCTCTTTGAACAGGTCGCGGGCTGCAAGGGCCTCCCGCTCCTTTGCAAGCTCGTCTTCAAGTTCTTTTACTTTTTTCCGCAGCTCAACGGCTTCCTGCTGAAGCGCCTCGTGCTTGTCCATAAAGCGTCCTTCGGCAAGAAGGTGATTGGCCACCTCTACTGCCTCATCCAATGCTCCCAGGCCGCCGTTGCCGATACCTCCACTGATACCACCACCGCTGTCGGCCAAAGTCTCAGCCATAGGGGCTGAGCCGAAGCCACCCAGACCACGCCTTTGATAAGAAGCGTGGGCTGGCTCTTTGCTTCCCAAGACAAAGTCCGCCCTGTATAGCTCTGCCGGCTGAAGCTGCCGGTTGGTGCCGGTGATAAGAAGGGATAGTTCTGTGGCGCGGTGCTGGCGGCAGGCTTCGGGCAGCCTTGCGGATAACTGGCCCCGCTTCATAGGACTGCTTTTATGGACGATGCGATTGTTACGGTAACAGGTAAACTGAATGAGCACATTGCGGTTGTGCTGCTCCAGCTCGGCCAGTAAGCCGATAGTGTCTTCCAGAATATGTCTTAGCTTTTTTACAGGTTTCATAGGTGGGGTTGGGTCGGATTTAAGGGATGAGGTGATGGTTGGCCTTCTGTGTTTTAGGTGTTTCCTGTGCCTCTTAGTTGTAACAAAGGCTGAATAGCAATCGTAACAAGTGCGGCGCGGCTATCGTAACAGGAAGAAGACAGAAGCAGTGTTTCTTCTTAGCACTATCTCACTGCTTTACTTTTCCGCACACCGGGCAGAACCGGAGCATGATTGCTACTGCTGTTGCCGCAGAAAAGAATTTGAATAGTGATTCATTACAGGTCGGCTGAAGGCTGCGGATGCGCTGGCTGCACTTCGGGCATGGATTCATACGAGAGCGGGTAAAAGAGCACTTTGTTACGGGTTTTTGGAAGATGCTTTTCATACGGGTTTGGGGTTTTGGATTAAGTGGTAAGTTGTTGATAGTCTGAATAGTAGTGCAAAGTTCCGACGAAATGACGCGAGGGGTCAGGTAAGGGGCTACCCCTAATTTCCCATACCTGCTATTTGTTACGTTTTGGAAAGGGTAACGTAACACCGTGCTGGTTCAATGCCTGGCTTTTTCATGCACAATAGGTTTGTTGGGCAAAGCCAGATTCTGAATGTGAGAGATTCATACTGCTAACATCCGACAATAGGGCACGAGGGGTCAGGTAAGGGGTAGCCCCTGATTCGAGCGAACTACTGACTTGTTACGTTTGGGTCGGACTTGTTACGTTTCGGAAAGGACAGCGTAACACTATGCTATCCGTAAGGCATAAAGAGCCTGTGTTACGCATTTAGAGCCTTCTCGCGTCTGAATGCGTAACAATGCGTCTGAACAGTCAGACGTTTTGTTACCCCAAAACCGATGTTTATTAGGGCAGCGGCCTTCTTTATTACGCTAAGGCGATTCCATTACGTTACCACTCTTCCCTTTTAAGACGTTCTTCCGTCTTGGCGATTTCCCGCTCTATTGCCTGAATGATGCGCTTCATACCGTCTGAAGGTGTATCCTCGAAAGGCTTGAAGAATCGTAACACGAATCGCAGGTCAGAAAGCTGGCCCTTATCCTGCTTCTCTCTTATTTTGGCGAAGGCGGTCTTAATACCGCTGTTACCGATATTCTCTTTGCCATTTTTTACCGGAATCGGCTTGGCTGCAAACAGGTGGGCAAGGGCAATGATTTTTGTCTTGTCAACTCCTGTTACGTTCATGGCTTCAGTGAGAAAAAAGTGAAGTGCCAAAGCCTGTTGCGTAAGGGTATAGCCGGTGGCTGATTCCTCATCCTGCTCAGTGTTACGATTGCGTTTAGCCCCTTTTTCCAATTGCGTCATTCTATACTCCTGCACTTTTCCGGCGTTCTGTTGCAGAAAGCGTGTCAGGAAATCCCTTTTCAGGTCTTGGGTTGCTACTTTCCCAACAGCCTCGGCTACAAGAGGTATAATGGATGAGGAAAGCTTAAGATTACTACTGAGGCGCTGTGCCAATTCTGCTACTTCTTCAACCAATGGCATGTCTTCTGCAAGAGTACCACCCATGTGATTTGGTGACATGAATTCCGTAACAGCATTGTAAAGGCTGAGCAGTTTACTATCCACTGTTATTTGCTCCAGTTGCCCTTGGGCATAATCACCCGCCTGCTGTGGGTTCTGGCTGGTTGTATCCGTATGAAATTCCGCCTTGTATTCACTCAGATCGGAGTAGGCAATCTCACGGACGGAATCAGTCGTAGCCAGAAAGAGGCGGAAGAATTCAACTTTAGTTAGGGACATAAAGCAAGTTACTAAGCCTGCGCAGCAGTCGCATCTTAGGGTTCCCAGGCATTTAGAGCGAAGTGGCTATGAAGCGCAATGCCCTGTTATATCCAGATACACAAAAATGGGTACTTCCAAAGAATAGGAATAATTCTCCTTTTGGGGAATCCGCATTTACTATTCAATTTGTCGGTTGGAGGGATCAACTTATGAAAAAATACTATCGCGACGAGGAATCATTGCACCAGGTAGAATGAAATAAGGGGAGCTGCGTTTAGCTAAAGGAAGGACACAAGAATAGCTAACCCGCGGCTGTGAAGTCAACGACTAGTCGCAAATTAACCGATGGAACTCGGGAAGGTAAACTTCAGCATTTCAACCTGTCCCTTGTTGCGAAGGCGTTGGAAGTGCCAATGGGAGACTTGTTGCTCTGAATGTGTTTTTACGCTGAAGGTCCTCATGGTCGTGCCTTACTCGTCTTGTCTAGGGTGCATGTTAAGCGCATCGACTCAAGTCTGTCTAACAAGAATAATCTTGTTCCATCGCACTGAAAGAATGCCAAGCTTTGGTTTTTGTGAAGTTGGGCCAGGGTGTCGCAAATAAAAAAGTGGGAGAGCCGTGAATTAATGCATGGGTTTTTCCGCTACCGATATAATGCAGACTTTTCAATTTTGAATTAGGTAAAATACCTAGCAGTTAATATCAGACATTATCTTGTCGGTAATATTCAAGAAAACTTCCCATGCTCAATAATACAGCGCTGTCCGTAGCCATTGGGCTAATTTTCATCTTTCTGTTATACAGCCTCCTTGCCATGATCGTTATGGAATTTATTACGCGTTGGTTTGGCATCCGGCAGCGTTTTCTCGTACGCTGTATAAAGCGTATGCTCGAGGATCAGGACCGACAGACAACAGTAGCTGCAAACTTTTCCCAGGACCGGCTAGACAGTTTCAAGTTTTTTTTTGGTGGTCAGTTCGAAGGCAAACACTCATTTGCCCGTGCCTTCTATGCGCATCCCCTGATTAAGTATATGGCCGCTAGCCGGGTAAACAGCAAGCCATCGTACATAGCACCGGAAGCGTTTTCACAAACGGTCATTGCATTGCTGAGAGGGGAAACGTTCACCAACGCTGCAAATCCAATGCTGCGCATTAAGGATGTGCTGTTTGGCATGTCAAATCCCGGCTTTGATATCGAGCCGCAGACCCTGCGCTACCTCCGGCAGTTATGGATCGAGGCGGCAGAAGACATCAACCGTTTCAAAGGAAGTCTGGAGCTATGGTACAATCAGATGATGGAACGTGCTGAGGGTTGGTACAAGCGCCTGACGCAAACTATACTTCTCGTAATAGGAATGACGTTCGCCGTATCATTCAATATAGATACGATTGCGATCGCACGGATTCTGACGAAGGATAAAGATCTGCGTGAGCAGATGGTAAAAATCGCCGAGGCCCGTTATAAAGCTTATAGCACAGTCGCAGCCACAGTTTCAAGTGTTAATGCCGCCGCCGCGCCCGCAGATACGGTGCTGGCCAATATGTACCGGCAACTCAATGCCGATGCAGACAAAACACAGGCCATTCTCGGCCTTGGTCGGAAGGGTTGCAAGTTGCCGCAAGATTATAATATGTTCGTTGTCATAATTGGCTGGCTTATCACTGCGTTGGCGCTTTGCCTCGGCGCCCCGTTTTGGTTTGACCTGTTGAATAAAATTATGATGCTGCGTACGTCTAACCGCATTCCTGCGGATACAAAAGTGGGAAGTAACCTTGCCGGGAACGCAGCATCTATTCCTGCAAAAGACCGGGTTGGCTGATGACTATCACCGTAAGCAATAACATAAGGGCGCTAAATGCGCGCGACGGCAGGGCCGACCCCGCCGCGCCCAATCCGCATTATCACCTGCCAGGAAAAAAGCTAACAATAGATGACGTAGTGACGGGTTCAATGATTAATGGCAATGCCATCTGGTACCATTGTGCGGACGATGGCTGCTATTATTGGAGCGGCGGATTTGCGGAGCAGGCGTTTGCGCTTGGCGACAAGAAGCTGCACGACTTCGGGGAGCCGGAACAGCTGCGGATACTAACAAGCCTGATCAATGCCCTGCGGGGGCAGCTAAGGGAGCAGGTTTACCAATATAAAGGCCTAGGCATCGGCGATAAGAATGAAGTCAGCGCTATGGGGCTCGCGCTCAATGTATATGTTGTCGCAAAGACGGAAAATGAGGCAAACGCCCTCGTCCCGGAATACATTGATTACTGCGGCATCCGGGTGCCGACAGATGTCAAGGAACTCGGCAAGGATAGCCACCATAGCCATTGGGACGATAAGCCATACATCATGGGCGGTACAATCAATAGACAAGGACAGAAGCCCGGCACTCGTACCCTGAAGGTGGCTAACGCGGCGGGCGTACCTCATATCCTGACCTGCCACCATGTACTATTTCCCAATCTTCCGCTCAATTCTCACGTGTACCGCCCGGACGACGGCGTCATCACCGCATGTTTTCCATACCCAAATGACCCCGGAGAAGTGATTAGTTGCACCGTAACGCACGCGGCATTCAATAGCGAATTTGATTATGCCGTTGCCCGTCTTTCACCTCAGCAAGCGCAGGCAATTGAGAACAAAGTCGGCACCGCCCGCAGCGAGATAAAGAAGTATTATACGCTAGATGAGCAGATTCAAAGTAAAGGGCTACGTCTGACGATGTATGGCCGCGTAACGGGCAGCGCACAGGGAAAGATTAAGGATCCATATGCCAATGTTCAGATAGGCGGCGTTGGATTTGAATCAATTGAGCTCATTATCAGTGAGCGTATTTCCGACCATGGTGATTCAGGAGCTCCTGTGACAGATGCCAACGGGAAACTGGTTGGATATATTATCGGCGGCTCGGACGAGAAAGACTGCTCCTATATTATGCCCTTTCATAAGCTTGCGGAAACGCTTGAATACACAATCATCTAACCAGCAATGAAAACACTTTTTACCGCGATTATTCTTGCGACACTTTCTGCAACGGCTTTTGGCAGGTCATATGACCTCATGATGAGTGACGCTGGCGTAGTGTCCTTTACCCAGGCAGATCTCACTCATAATTTCAAAGCCGGGCCTGTCGTAATTCAGGCGCCAAAGACCATTGATGAAAAAGAGCTTGAGGATGGTAATGACTACCTATTCATTTCCCATGCGGGAGATGTTCAGCCCAAAAAGGTGCTTCTGAAGGATGTGATTTTTAAAACGACCGTGGTTGGCGATAAAAATGAGTTTGTTCTGAGTGATGCGACGAAAGGAACGGATATCACGTGTATCTACCTGTATATAGTTGTTGGCAAATCTGCGCCTGCATTATTGAAGTTGCATATTGAAGGAGCAGATTGTTCTCTTCCCACAGATTTAAAGCCGGAGTATCCTTCCCGACTGCCAAGCGGAAACGATGAGACTGATGGCGGAGGAAGAGCCAACCTCTCTGGTGGCGAAAAACATACTCACAAGGATGTTGAAGTTAAAAAAACTGTCAACACTAAAGCAGATTGTGACTGTGATGATCAGGAAAAGCATAATCCTAATCTCTATTACTACGATTTTAGATGCAAAAGCTTCTACAAGGCTAACGATACTCGGAATCCCAAGGTGCCTGTCAACATTGCAAGCGAGATCAAGCTGAAGAACAAGGACTATGTTCAGTTCAGGATCACCAACATCAACAGGTATTTATACGATATTGATGTGCAAAGCGCAGACGTCAGTTACACCAGCGAGGTGCCAATGCTATTCCGGCAGCTATTCATTGGCGATTCGCTGGGGCTATTGGGCAAGTTGTTCAACAATTTTACAAGCCGCTTTCCTGCAAGCGAGTTGCACGGCGCAGTAAACGAAGGCGCAGATAATAATGAACTCAATAGGAAATATAACAACTTCAAGAACAAGCTGCTAGAATTCAACGACTACTACAATACTTTAGAGGGAGAGCGCCTGAAAGCGTACTATGTGTGTGACACTTTCAGCTGCTGCGATCAGTCCAACTTCAGCCTTTCTTACGCGAATCTTGCCGAGCAGCTGTTAGACGTCCGTATGTCGCTAAACGAGCTACAGGCCTTTATCGGCAAAGACAAAGCCGTCGCCGTATCGCGTAAAAATCTGAGCGACTACCTGTCCGAGCAAAAATCATGCGCAGAAACCGACGAAGCGATTGCAACGCTAGAAGAAAAGGCTAGGCCGCTTCGCGCGATTGAAAAGCCTTCCGCAGATCAAAAGGCGCAGCTTGATGCGATTGATAAGAAGCTCATCGAACCGAACGAAAAGAAGTGCAGCAGCGCGCGTAAAACGCCGCTTAAGCAATTGATAGACCTGGAGCAGGAAAACCTTCGCTTGGCGGCAGACATTCAGAATCTACAGGCCACGCTGCCGACGGAGACGGAGTTGAAAAAGCTTTTCCTTTTTGTGCAAAACGTGCGAAAGCAGCACAGCACTTTCATTACACCACCCTTATACGCACGGGGTAACAGGCTGGAACTAATCATCAAGACAAAGCGCAACGACAGCTCCCTAGCAGCAAAATGGGACATTATGCCGCTGTACGACGATTCGCTTTATATCAGCATTCCTGTAGTTGGCAAGCCGATTATCAGCTTCAGCAGCGGCTCGTTCATCGGCTTCGGCATGAAAAACAAAACATACACATGGCAGCCCGTGCTCAATAGCATTAATCAGATCTCAGATACATCGCAGTACATTCTTGTTGAGCAGGGATATACCTATCCGCCGATCGGCTTTTCTGCGCTGATGCATGTGGAATGGAAAACGCGCGGCGCTACTGCTTATGGCGCCAGCGTAGGTGTTGGGCTGACTATAGAGCGCGATCCGCGGATAGCTTATCTGTTGGGAGGCTCCATGTTCTTCGGCGACCTGCACCAACTCGCAATAACTGGGGGCATTGCGGGCATCAAAACCAATCGGCTGGCGAACAATTACCAGTATATAGCAGACAAAGGAATTGTCTTCACTAACGCGCAAAAGCCCGAGCCGGTCTATTATCCCGAATTCAAGACAGGCGTATTTCTTTCCCTCACCTACACGTTGTTCGGCACCGATGTGCGGACATTATACCGCGCAGAGCGCCGGAAAGCCAGGTAAGATTACCAGCCTTTTATACGCTAAAAAATTTCTCACGCCATGAAATATGCTACGCTTTCAATCTTAATGTTCGTCCTGGCCGCTTGTCACGAAGAAGACTTGGTGACTCCGGATCTGAAAATCCTTCAGATTGATACTAATCAGGTGCATCTTACCGTATCCGAGACCTCCGTGCCAGCCGATGGCATAGCTACTATTCAGGTCAGATTTTCGTCGGCTGGAGTAAGAAAAAATTTCAGCTCGGTTGTCTTCAGCATATCGCCTATCGGCACCTTTGCTAGCGGCGATACGATTATTACTGCTCCCTTGGATATAAACGGCAATGCAGGAGTGCTCGTACGTTCTGCCGGAAAGGAAGGTATCGCTTTTGTCCGCGCCATTATAGGGGGCTATACCCTGTTACAGCAGGTAACGTTTACGCATCCAAGGCTGACCGATACGCTGAATCTTGCCGTCACAATCGACAACGTTCCTGCCGACGACTATAGTTACGCCCATCTGCGAGTATCGGCGGCCAGTCCGGATACGATTCTGCGTATGAAGACCGTCACGTTTCAAGCAGACCGAGGTGTCTTTGCCAATGGGCAAACAAGTTTCACGACTAATGCCGGGCTGAACGGCGTTGGGGACGCGTACCTGCGTTATAATAAAGCGGAGCGGGCGCTCGTCAACGCTACCATAGCCGGAGCGTACACCCGACAGGCGTCGGTAAATTTCGTACGTGCTTGGCCCAATACCCTGAGCATTGAGCCGACAGCCGGTACCATCGTCCGCGTACCCGGTACCACAATCGGTGTTAACGCACGGCTCACCCGTATTTACGGCCTGCCAACGGCAGGTATTCCGGTTACATTCCGCGATTCATCCTCCATTGGCAGCGTAGGGACATTTCTCAACTCCGGCACTTCAAATTCCGCCGGCACGGCCACAACCACTTATGTGCTACAGGATACCAGTTTCATTCGAGGCTATATCTATATCATTGGTGTTGTAGATACTGGCGGAGGGGTGGTGCGTGGCGTGAACAAAATCTGGGTGCAATAGGAGCAGTGGTTATTGTCTTTACAGAGTACCATTTTGCTCAAACTCTCCGAAAACAGTATGAGCCGCTAAGCTAAAATTCTAGAGTCTTTTGTGAGTTCTAACTGTATTTGGAAAATTGAAATTCGGTTAGATGTACCTATTTAACGGCATGTCCAAACTCATACAAGCAACGCTATTGTCCAAGCCACAATAGTGCATTAGAAACTGTGGTATTCTCGTCGAGGCCACTATCAATAAAACGAACTCGGCAGCCTAATTCGCACGCATAATTCAATGCGAGGCTAGCTTGCAGATAAGTGTGCAGGTTTGCATCGAAAATTGATATTAAAGGCCTCCCACCAGAATCATTAATAATTCTGGATTGAGTTACCTCGGGAGTAGTATACAAAACCCAAATTTCGGTTGGATTAAGTTGAATTAACCTGCTCTTTGAAAATACAGAAGCCATGAAACCATTTTTCTCTTTTGTAATATGATGACTGTCAATAATAACGTGATAATTCGTCCGATGCTGTGCGACGAAGTCAACCATTTCCTCGTTGACCGATTCTATATCTTCTGCTGTCACCATGCCATCTATACCTTTTCTCAACATGTCTTGGGGAACATGATGGTTTCGCGCAATCAGATAACGAGACATGGATGCGCCGTATTCAAAGAATTTGATGTTGTTAGTCTTTTTCAATTCGCGGCAAAGTGTAGATTTACCCGCGGCGGGAGCACCTGTTAAATATATTGCTTTGAAATTCATTAAATATTTTTTAATAGCGTTGTTATTACCGCCGTCGCATTTCTTGTTGCGCGCCTTTGTGATTCCTCTTTATTTCCCTGAGCATTTTCATCGCCAAAATCGCTTATGCCCTTAATTACACCATATTTAAAGCGCTTTCCTTCATCCATATATTTCTTCATTTCCTTTAACACCAAAAAGGCTTCCATTTCCAAAACCACAGCATCTTTTGGAAACTTCTTCACTAAATCTAGCCTGTAAGACGAACTTCTGTCATTTGAAAAAGCCGAGCCTGAAATAAAATATCTATTTGTCGTAACTTTCAATGGAGCAAATGCTTCATTCTCGTTTAGAACATTAATATTTCTGATAATTGTGACATCAGTTTTCTCGAGGTCCAAATCGTATTCGACATTACCGCTCGAAAGCTGTCTTTTGTCGCTATCAATAGCCCTGGCCGCTACAAAAACTTGATTTTCGGATGGCGTATATTTTTCATCAAGCAAAGCTGCGCAGCCAACGTAGAAAATATAGTCTGGGTCAATGTTGTCAAATATTCGCCTAAGAAGATTAACTGCATCTGGACCACCGGTATCATCTGCCCGGACCACATACACTTCGAATAAACCCGCCTTTCTTGGCAAAAATCCTTTGGTATATGGCAAAATAGGATCAAGCTTGCTTGTGATGCTTTTTCCCAACTTAAGTGTCTCTTCACGTACAACTTCAATAGCTGCTTGGCTCTCGCGAACATTTGCAGTGGCAAGTATTACTTTTTCCATTTTACCTTGTCCAAAAAGAGGTAACTGTTGGCCTACGAATTCCGCCTTATTAAATTCATCAAACTGCTTCGTAAGAAAATAGTTTAAGGCAGAAAGCATATCTAACATATGCTCCGCATCTCGCCGACTTAAATTGCTTTCATGGGTACGTTTATTCCAAATCCATTTAGATGTCAATATATTCCAATTTATTTTTGAATTCTTTGAGGCTCCATCTAGTATCAACCTGAAATCATGTATTGACCCTGAAATTTCCGCTGCAAAAATATATAAATTAATAAATTCAATAAATATTGAGTCTTTCAATAATGTACAAATTAGCTCAGCAGATGCGTCCAAAAGCGGTAAAGCGTTTATCTGAAGCAACGCTGTTCTAAACCATAAATAAGAGTAAGATTTTTCTTTTACAGGCAGATTAAAACCCGTAGTGAAAAGCGGTATATCTTGTAAAATTACTAGGTTAAATTCGCTAGTGTACAGTGAAAAATAGTTATGTTGCAGGAGGAGGCGTATTTCTTGCTCATTGGCAAGCAACTCGGAATCCATAAAAGGTAGCAGCGCTTCCCATGTTAATGCAATGTTCATCTCAAGAAGGCGTCTCGGGGCTTCCACTAGGTTATTTAACGCACTCGCAGAGAGTTGGTTCCTTAATTTTTCCCAGGCTGGCAAAGTATCTGACGCTTCCTCCCAGTTTTTTGTAGCTGATATTCCAACCGATACCTTTCTCAGCACAAAATATGGCATTGCTGAGGTAAGCTGGAGAATGTATTTGTCGTTGAAAAGTCCCTTAAACGAATCACTTACCAATTCATATTCTCTTCTTTTTTTCTCTACATAGTCGTCCATAGAGGCTTCCTTCCTTGGAAGTTTAATTATTCCATTAGTGACATAAAGCCTCTTGTTGTTGAATAATTCTAATGATAAGTCTGTCTCTAAAAGGAATCCTGGTGGAGCAATACAGAAATCACCACATAGTATTATTGATGCATTTAATGCCCGAGACAATAAAACCTTATGATCCGTTTTCCGAACATACTTTCCGATCCCTACTAACTTATTTGCATCCCTGTTTAGAAAATGCAAGAAAATGTTCTGTCGCATTTCAGTTCATGCTAGAAAGAAGAAATTTGTTTCGAAACAAGAGTAGCCAGAAATTGTCCCGTTACTACAGTAGAGCATTATATTGTCATAAAATAATAATTTAAGGCGATAACCACTGTTTGAGAAACTCCTAAATGAATACTGTGGTCCAGTCGCTTTATAGTTAAATTCGAAGTCAGGTACTCCGAGCAACTTAAATACTTCAATTTCCGACTTTCCAATAATTTGGACATTGATTACCCTTTCAAGCGAATACTTTTTCAATCTGTTTAGCTGAATTTCTTGGGACGAAAGTGCAATGGGCTGACCTCCCGCCTTGCGAAAAATGAGTTTTTCTATTGGATGAGCGTGATAGCCTTTATCGGGATGAAAATCCCATTTGGTATATCGCTCGTAACTAATTGTTTCCCAATCACAATAGTAGGAAAGCAGTTCGCCTATAGCTAGTGAATTCTGGTGCCCATCTTTAATAAAGTCAGCCGGTAGGTCTTCGGATGAATCCGCAAATGCTGTCGTAAAAACATTAACTCCTCCCTCCGAAGTAGATATCTTAATGCTTCTTATTAAATGTTGAATTTCATTTCTTGAAAGGAAATGCAATAATCCATGTGAGAGAATACAATTGTACGTTTTATTAAACTCAAAATTAGTTGCATTGCAGCGTATCGTCTCAATTTTGCGGGGAAACAAACTCACCAGATCCCGTAACTTTCCTAAATAAGTGTCGGATAAATCAACTGCGGTGACTACACAACCCAGCCCTGCCAACATAAATGAGTTTCTACCATCACCACAGCCTAAATCGAGAATTGTTGGTGATGCTGCGAGATTTCTTTCCAAAATACTTCCAATGGCGATCACCTCGTGGCTAGGGCCGCCCATCGAGGAACTTATTGCAACACTTGAAGAGTTACGAAGCATTATTTGTAGCCAATAGTTTTTTGGACTTTTTCTCCTGATAAAAATGCCCCCACTAACGCTGCATTGATCCTCCCCTTGTTAGTCAAACAGTACTCGCCATTTGCACGTTTGACTAATCCTAATCCTTCCAACTTCTCAAGGGACTCAACTATTCTCTTATTCAAGGGCATTATCCGAATATCGTTTATGAAGCGTTCGCTTAATCCCCTTCCAACCATACTTAGCACAAGCCTTCTTCTTATCCGATCTTCTTCATCGAGTAGATAATAAGAAGCTATCGGTAGTCGTTCGTTATCTAGATGATTGAAGTAACCGGATAGGGCATTCTTAAAAACCTCACGCGCATAATATTGTATCGAAGAGGTGTGGACACTGGGAAGATAGGATCGCGCGCCAGCGCCGAATCCAATAGTCGGAATACCATTTGCCTCAGCCTCTTCCAATCGCTGCCCTTTATTATCACCGGAAAAGGAGACTGCACTTGTCATACGCCATCCCTTACTCTCAAAGTGATTTATTGCTCCTTCATATAAATACTCGTAATGTTCCAATTCGTATTTGAACCCCTGTTGCTTAATGTCGTTGATAGTGTATCCTGTTCGTCTTCTGTATGCAAGTGGGTGTATTGATATACTATTAGCCCCGTGAGCAATAGCCGTATCAATATCAGAAGCTAAATGCTGTATTGATTGCTTCTGATGACCATAAATAAGGTCAACATTAATTTCCGTAAACCTTGCATCGGCAAGTTCGCTCAGCGCTTCTTGACATCTATCATAGGTTTGTTCACGATTCATCGATTTGAGAAACTCCCTATCAAAAGACTGAATTCCTATGCTCACGCGATTAAACCCCATTGACTTCCAGTCGTTACTCGTTGATTTGGAGGAAGATTCAGGCGAGAACTCAACTGACATGCTACAAGAGTCAGAAAAAGAAAATTTGCTCCTTAAATGCGAAAGAACTTTTTCCACGGCCCCAATGGGAAGAACTGATGGGGTTCCACCGCCAAAGTACAAATTGGCCACCTGTATCTTGTCCAAACGTAAACTATTGGAAACAATGTCTATTTCTTTAATTAGATATTTTATGTAGTCATCTATGAGTAGTTCACTTTTCTCCAGGCTAGTAAACAATGTGCAAAATGAACATTTCATATTGCAAAATGGAATATGCAAATATATATTTATGTCGCCGCATAAATCTTCAAACTCGTTTTCAATTCTTGGAATTAAATCATCAACAGGCCGATAAAGGCCCTTTGGAGGGTACATATACCAATGAGGGACGATAAACGTATTATTTTGGCCTGTTCGATTTTGAGTATCCATAAGTCTGTTATTTCGTTTTAGCTCCGTTTTAGCGCGTTCCAAGTGATTTAAGTAGAATTGCTAAAAATAACAACTATATGCCTCTGCTCAATTGAGTATATAGGTTGAACTATCTTTTTGTATGTGCCGTTCTTTCTTTCAATAAAAATATACTACACGAGGTCGATCCGCGGACGCAGCTCATTCAAATCCAGGATGAATAGCCTAACGGAAAATGTTCGAAGGCAAACCAATTTCTTTTCAAGCACTTAAACGTGCCTAATTAAGCAAGAGCTCTGTATCCCATAGCTCCATCCATCGGCACAAAGCTTGTTATTCCCAAAATGCGATGGAACAAGATTATTCTGGTTCAGACCCAAGATTTTTCTTATTCCAAACAGAATATTTCTTATTTAGGTGTGCTATTGCTTTTTTGTTGAGTCTCCAAGTATGCTTACCACACTATTCTATTGAAACAGCGCTTTCTCTCAGCCATAGAAATATTGCTGAACAAACAACCTAACATTTAGCTGCTTACGGCCTTAGCAACTACAATAGTAGTCGCAATTTTGAACTGATGCCGGGAAGAATCAGTACTGCATCTGCGGAGGCTTTTAGTTGATTGTTTTAGAAACAATGCAAACAACTCAGGATTATCCTAATGAAAACACGATTATTCTGAGTGACCAACAAGAATAATCGTGTTTTTTCATTGAATTTGAAAACTCAGCTTTGATGAGTGAAACAATGAATAAACCGTTCAAAGCGTATCCAAAAGCAGACGATATCGCTCATAATAAAGTAGGTTAAAATTATTTTATATAGAAAAACAGAAACGCTATTATGTAATTAGTTTGCCGCTTTCTTATTGGGCGGGATAATAAATGCGGTGAGGGGTTCAATGGTATCTGACAGCTAATCCCTAAAAGCGAGGAAGATAATTCCAAGACGTTGCCATTCTTGGGATTCATTCATGGCAATACATCTAATCTTGACGTATGAAACATCTTACGACCTACATTGTAGTTGTAACGCTAGCAATTATTTTAATTGTCAGCTGTACAAAAAAACAAGATGGGCAATCCAATGCAACACCAGCGCATCACAGCGTCGCAGCAACTGCGAGGCAGCTTGATGGGGGGTATGTAGGACTCGCCCTTAATATGAATCGCGGCGCAGGTAAGAAGAAAAAGAATGGAGGCCAAGATTGTGGTTGCACGCGATGCTTTGGGTTGTGCTTTGGGCGCGTAGATGATGGTCCTGATGAAAGCGAACAGCGGAACGCAATTTTGAAAGACTTAAATGACGGTTCAGGAACGCTGTATGTACTGAATCAACCTGATGATGATGTGTCAGTAGATGCCACCCTATATGTTGATGATGATTTGGTTATGAGCTACGGTTCCGATAGTCTTACAATCCTCGCCGGTCAGTATCCATATATTGCCAGTCCTGGAACCGTCGTTTATCATAATCACACGTATTCCTATTACGGAACATTAACTGTCAATTTCCAGTAGAATATTAAATTAAGCGTCGGACGCGTCCGACGCTTAATTTACATCTAAAGGAAGTATAATGAAATTGCCATCTACTTTAATATTTTCTGTGTGTGCTGTCTTTGTTCTCGAAAGCTGTTTGACTAAACTGACACGTCGAGACGGAACCACTTGGTTATATAAAAAACCAATATCCTTTGGACGAGGCCATAAAAACAACATAGACACGGCCAGATTCATTTTTCAAAATTTCAAATTAAGCAATTTTGAAAATGAAATTCCTGCTGATAATGGGAAACGCATTATTGAAGTAATAGAACCGAAAGATTTAAAAGAAATAATGTTAAAAGGCAGCATTTATATAGTCTATTTATATCTTCCCGGATGTGGGGGGACGCCGCCCAATCTTCATAGACTCGATAGTGCGGCAAAAAAAGGGGAGCACATTATACCGATTGCATTATCTCAAGTTCCAAACAGAATGAATGCGTTGATGCTGAATACTGCATTTGCTCGCTACCCTCTGTATGTTTTACATACGACCTCAAAATCAAACGATGGCGCCTTGAATAAAATAGCATTCTTGAAAGAAGTATGCCCTGTTTGCGATAGCCTATATAAGGATGAGCTACTTGACGCAGATTATTTGTTGATTGAGAATAAAAAAATGGAAATAATTATGTTTAACGTACACCCTGAGAAAAGTTTATTTCGCAACTGAGGATCTCAATTGAAATACTATGGAAGGTCGTCGTCGGTATATTTCAGTGGAAAA
The DNA here is from genome assembly GCA_965246765.1 of Chitinophagaceae bacterium. Lineage (GTDB taxonomy): Bacteria > Bacteroidota > Bacteroidia > Chitinophagales > Chitinophagaceae > UBA1952. The sequence goes on along the minus strand of CBDFFJ010000008.1, from coordinate 149,000 downwards.
TTACAATTGATGTGAGCTAAATTGGTCCACCTATTTTATGGCCATTAGCTATTCCTTATTGAGATACAGCTAATGGAATAAACTTGAACTGAACAAAGACAAAGTGCAGGACACCTATCCCGTAATAGGCAACCTGAGAGTATTTGTCCTTGATAAAACTGTTGGAAGTTGAAGTTACTTCAGCTTAAACTCAATTCCCACTCCAAACATCCGAATAAATTCCAAATCTGTTCCTGAACCACTTAAGGCAGTGTGGTGGTCAAAATCATTCATATTATAGGTCAACAGCATCGCACCGCCGCTGATAAATCCTTTAAGAAACAATTTATTGGTAAGCTTAAATCTGGCCCCCAATCCAAAAGTATTCTCATAGGCATTAATTGGGCCAAAAAGGAAAGTTCCATAGGTGTACAAGACATTTCCCGACGTGTCGTAACCAACTGGAGAATAATCTGTGTGACGAATTATAGCGCGAGTAAATTGGAAGTCATAGAATCCAAATAATTCCGCAGTAGGCGAACGATATATTGCTTTTTCTATCCCTAATTTAAAGCCGAAATGCTGAGCTTGTTTCTCTGCGTAAAAACGTTTCGTGAATGTGTTATGTTGATTGTCCGGTGTTCCAATCCTATTGACATGATACTTGATACCACCATATACGAACCATGTTTTGGTTAAACCATGATGATAGGTAAAGTTGAAATTTCGTCCGATGCTGACGTCATTATATTCCAAGCTCAAGGCATTTGTGAATAGCGTAGTCTTTTGGGCAATTGCCTGAAATGGCAGCAATAACATAATTGTCGCAACAAAGTTTTTCATGTCGTTTTACTTTAAACCCGCCCAGCCGTATCTGGCTGGGCGGGAAATTGAAGTTTTGTAAATTGATAGGGACAAAGATTATGGAACGTACTTCATATCCAGATAACCCTTAGAGTTGTTATTTGTGTTGGTCGAGTATCCTAAATTGAGCGTATTCCAGTCAACTGAATTATTGCTATTGCTAAGAGATGATGGGTCAAAACCGTACCACTCGTCTGAATATTTGCGATGCCCTTTAAGTTGTAGTGTATGGCCTGACATAGTCACGCTACCCAAGTCTTTATTGGTATTAATCCAGTCACGCTCATAAGTATTATAGAATGCCGTGCTGCCATTTGATCCAACGTTGGTGAACCACTTCTTATTAGCGTCGCTAGGATACACCTTCTTGCCAATATCATTTTTGGAAACGTCCATAACATTTTTCCAATCATATAACGTGCTGGCAGGCCCATCTTGAAGGACGTTGAGCCAAGCACCAGCCGAGGAGCTATAAGCCGCCGCTGTAATACAGAACTCTGAAGCGCCTGAGCCTTCGTAGCGGTGATTAATTTGTAAGAAGTCCATGTTATAACCACCATGAGTCGGCCCTGAACCAGTTGTCTTTGCAGTTGCTGTGCCTGAAGTTACTGTTACTGCTCCAGGACGTAGGCCAACTGATAGAATTGGTACAGTCGTGTTAAGGGCCATAGCTTCTGTAACGTTTACTGCGACTGGAACTCCGGTGCTTTGGAGACGCCACGCGAAATAGGCATCCACTGCAACACCTTCACGGTCTTCCACCTCAATAGCTGGGGATACTAAGGCCAGTTTAGTAGCATCAACCTCGCCCGCATTTGCTAAGAAGATGCTCGGCTTATAGGTAATGTTTGTATGCTGGAGTTGGGATTCAAGCTGTGCATACGGGGTGCCTGTTAGTTGTCCGAGTGGGTCAGGAGTGTTTTCTATAATAGTCTGCGTCTCCGGAAACTGCTGGAAAAGTTCTGTAAACAGCACTTCGTTATCAGTTTGCGCATTTGCCTGCTGCACAATCCACGTTGCGTATGTAGGGGTTTTCATCACTTCGCAAAGACCAGCGGAAAGGTGAAGTGTTACCTTATTAACTGCTTCGTCTTCCGCATCTTCTGGGTTCAGGACGAGTTGTGAAACAGGTGTCACGTTTTCAGCGAAATTTTCATTGAAAACACGAGCTGTGGAATGAGCTGTCGAAGATGTACTAAGCGGTTGCGTCGGCGTCATGCTGTCTTCCTTTTTACAGGCGACAATGTTCATCAGCATAACTGAAAGAGCAGTTATTGAAAGAATTTGTTTTCTCATGGTTAGAGATGTTTAAAGTGTTATTGATGCCTACTCTTGATGGGTTTCGGCGTATCCCAGCTATTGGCCTTTTGCGACACAAAGGTCTGATTAGACAGAGGTCTGCGAGACACAGAAGACGAACATTAAGTTCTCAAAATCAGAACGTTTTGTTCCGGCTGTAATCCATCATACGAGACTGGCAACAAGAATAATCTTGTTATTCTCTATTCTGATAAAAGCTATTCTTGCCCTTGCCTATCACCGTATGGAAAACCTATCTACTGCTCTAAGAACATGGCGGGTAAAGCATAACTGGAAGCAGGATGTTTTAGCTGATAAACTCGGAATCAGCCGCCCGCAGTACAGTAAAATTGAAGGCGGCGAAAAACCGCTGACTATTGAACTTTTGGTGGAAATAGCAACGCTGTTCAAGATTAACCCAACTCAGCTATTGAATGAGATACTGTCGTATGATGGCGCACCTGTGTCCTATTTCAAGGCCAAAGCATCAGTGACAGCAAACGATACGCCCTATGATGCTGCGACCGGTGAGGATGAATTGACATTTTATAAAAAGCTGGCAGCGTTTAATGAGCAGAAATACTTGGACATGTACAAGATGTTCTTGAAGAAGTGCAACAGCGAAGGGAACTAAGAATTGAAGTCACAAATTCATAGGATTATGAGTTGCATTATCCAGCGAAGGAAAGACCTCTCAATGGTTAGTAAGATTCAAAACAGAGGTGCGAATGCTTTTTGGATTGGCAAACTTCAACACGGACAAATCGCAACCCGATTCTCGTATGGAAATTACCCGGCATGCAGCATATAAGTAATTTCTTCCCCATTACACAACCTATACCTAAGTCGTCCATTTTACGGCTCATTTAATAATCGGCAGTAACGAGGGTGACTGCCTGCAACAAGTTTTCTTCCTCATGGCACTGCAAAGTCTTCATCTTAGTCGCATAACTGTGTGCGTGCCTTTTAGCTGTATGTCTGTATTGCGAAAGTCAACCCAATTTTCTCTCGTTGTCTTCCTTGCTTTCGATCTTAAAAAACTTCCCTCAAGGTCACCATACTGAGCACCATTAAAAATAGATTACGCGTCAATAGAATGCCTTTTGAAAGCTCATTCATTCTGTTCAAATTGGTGAAGTGGTAAGGCATTGCTCACGACACGCCAACTGAAAATTCGTAACTGCGAGTGGAGTAACAAGGATTTATTAACAACGAAAAGATTCCATCGCGGGAACCCAAACTTTCAGAAAAATCTTGCTGGAAACACTATTATTCTTAGTGCGTAACCAGAATAACCGTGCTTTTCCATTGAAATGGAAAACTCAGCTTTGGGATGCCAAAATCCCAATCCAATGAATGCTTCAAAGACCACACAATCATCTATCCAGGCCTTAATAGTAAATTCTGGAATCCTAAGCGCTTCGGTTCATCCTACTACGCTATTAGTTAGGACAAGATATTTCCTTATGAAGTCTTTCCTAATCTGCATTTGCTTTTTGCTAAGTTGCATTAGTGTGCCTACCATTGCGCAAACAATTGGCGATCATCACAATGCGGTCGTAACGAACATCATTGAGTATTATAACACTCACCAAGGCATCACCTATGCTGCTGCGGACAAGGTTGGACACGATTATGTCGTGCAACATAATCTTGGAGACACAACCATTAGTTCGGCGGCCATTGCTACTGACTTTGCTGGTTCAACTACATGGCAGCAACTGGTACCCATACTGCAGACAAAGTTTAATGTGTCTAACGCTTTTGTGAACATAGTTACTCTCGTAGGTAACACTGTAGAGGCAAATCCTCCAACAGACACAAACCAAATCAGGACAATACTCACTAACGCAAAGAACGGAGCCGAGTATGCAGCTCTTACGGAACAAGAAAAGTCTGCTTACAATAATGTGTATTCAGATATTCTTTTGAAGAGTTCCCAATTGTGGATTAACCAAGAAGGCGGGACGGGCAGTAGAGCCATTAAAGGAACCGCTTCACGGAAAGCGTGTACTTGCCCATTTTGGAGTTGTGGCTGGAAGGTAGCGCTGACTGATGCTTTAGCTGGAACCTTTGCTTTTTTCGGCAGCGGAGCCAATCCCGCGGTCACAATTCTTTTTGGAGCCTTATGCTCTACTGTTGCAAGGTGTTGTACCTATAGTTGTTGCAGTTATTTTTCATGCCATTAGCATCGCTATGAGATACTTCTATATCGTACTGTTATGGGCGTCCATCTCTTCTTGCCACTTTACGTATCAAGTCGTCCATCCTCACGCTGAACAGAATGGCACGGCAAGATTGGTTATATTCAGAAGAGGGATTTCCGGCTTTCTTAAACCAATAAAAATTTACGCAGATGACCAATTGTTAGGTCAACTTGGGCCAAACAGATACCTTGATATATCATCTCTCAAGCCAAAATCATATCACATCTACGTTAGAAACTACCGATATAACAGTAACAGTGCAGACGTAAAACTTGAGCAGAACAAAACGACTGTGTTAGTATTCAAGTTGAATTCTGCAAAATTTCTTACCCCAAGTATAAAGGCCACAACAGACACATCATTTCTCAGGAAACATAAGAAGCCACATGTACGCCCTTATCAAGAAATCAATTAGGGCAGGATTATTCTGGTTGGCTCTATTGAATTCGGTTGGCAGTGCTGCTCAAACTTTTCTTTTTCACGGGATACCAGTCCAAAATGGTGACATAATCTTTCGTAACGGAATTGGTAAAGAAAGCTCTCTGATAAGAAAATACTCTCTAAGAGATACAAACTTTTCCCACGTTGGTTTGTGCTTGGTCTATCACGGAAAGCCATACGTTTACCACATGTTAGGAGGCGGAGACAATATTTCAGGTAAGATGCTTAGAGAGCGCTTAGACGTATTCTGTGATTCCACTGCAAATGATAGAATTGGCGTATTCAAAATAAACACGTCAAAAATCAATCTACAACGGCTTGCTTATTTTACTGACAGCATATTCAATTCGTCCGTCACATTCGACTACAATTTTAGTCTTACCAATAATTCCCTTTATTGTACTGAGTTCATTGTATTGGCCATCCGCCATGCTTCTAAAAACATGTTGGTAGTACCGCCAGTTCGCCGCCCCTTCCACGGCGAACGCGGTATTTCAGACCGTAGTGTTTTGGAATATTATCCCATTGATTACGTTCAGAACCTACCATTTCTGAAAAAGAAGAAGGTGATAATATTCAGAAAATAGAATGGTTTATTGTTCATGTCACTCAGCTAAAATTTCAAACCGCGACAACTGAAAAGCTTCAGTAAACTCTTGTTAGCGACATGATTATTCTGAGTGTCCAACAAGAATAATCTTGTTAAATGCCTTAGTATGAGCGATTAAATTCGCCCCGGATGGCGGAATCTTTTCAATATCCTCGCAATCCGTACTTGGCTCTCTTGAACTCTACAAGCACACTGGCGATAAAGCTCGCATTTGCCGATGACCACGTTATGACGAGGTCAGGTATCAGCGGCTTTATAAACACTTTTGAAGGCTGTGAGGTTGTACTTCAAGCAGACAATGGATTGGAATTAATAGAGGCGCTTGAGCAGCTTGAAAAGACCCACGCGCCCATGCCGGACATTTGCATATTGGACATCTTCATGCCGGTGCTAAACGGCTACGACACGTTGGTGAGGTTGCGCGAAAAATGGCCTGAGATGTATGCGCTGGTATTGACGGGCCACAATACTGACTATTATTTATTGCAAATGGTACGCGCTGGAGCCAACGGATTCCTGCGAAAGAATTGTAGCCCAAAGGATTTGGAGAAGGCTATCCGCAACATCTACGAGTACGGAATCTACACGCCGGCAGAAAGTGAGTTTGGAAAACAGTTTAAAGCATTGAAGGCAAAAAAGTTGAAGTTGCCCGAATTATCGCCGGACGAGATTGAGATGCTGCGTCTGTGTTGCAGCGATATGAATTATACTACGATTGCGGGAAAGATGGGCGTCACTGACCATCGCGTAGAATGGTTGCGAAATAGTCTTTTCAAAAAATTTCATGTCGGCAGCCGCTCAGGGCTGGTAATGTATGCCATTCAACTTGGGCTTGTAGAGTTGAACATTGATGAAACAGGCAGCATTCCCAACCTCAAGAAGTAAACAACTTTCACCCAGATACATCACACCACAGTATGAAAAAGTTCATCGCAATCACGGTTCTCGGATTGTTTGCTATTACAGCCTGCAACCAGCCTGGAACAACTTCCAACAACACTCCAAAGGGAGATAGCAACAACCATCCGACAGCGCTCAGTCTTGGCCAGGAAGATACCGCTTTCATACCCATTGACACGGCTAACAAGATGATTCAAAGCTATCTGACAAGCATAGGAGGGACAGGCGGAGTAGACACTTCACTGCATTCCTTGATTGTTGATGCAAATGCATTAAGGAAGTATCTGACTACCGATAGCGGAATGAGCATTTCTCATTTGAAGATTATGTTCGCACATAAGCTGGACTACATTAATTCAGGCCATGCAGGTCAACCTTGTGGCTATGGCATTAATGGTCTGACTGCGGTAATGGCGGGCTACAACAATGCAGGCAACTATGTATTTTATCCGGTAGATTTGGTTATGGACCAGATGCGGCCTTGCCCTCACGAGTGCCCTGTGAACGGCTCGGCGTCTAATGACTTGCTGGTGCGATAGCTGACCGTTGTGGACACTTCCGTAATTTATTACCTGACGCTTACTACCTTATTCGTCACATGCTTGTTGAGTTTATTCCGCTTTAAAGCTGTAAACCTATCACTGAAGGTATTTTCAGTGCTTCTATGTACAAGTTTTGTGACTGAATGTTTGGCCTATGTTCTGGCAAAACGTCAACATAACAATATGGCTGTGTACGGCATATACAGCCCTATTGAATTGCTGATTCTCGGAGTCTACTTTAATTGCAGCATTCAAGCGTTTCGGGCAAAAGGCATTGGCTTAATTATCGGTGTTGCAGGTGTAGTTGTTGGAATCGCTAACTCCATCTTTTTGCAGCCACTTAGTGGCTCAAATAATTACTTCTTGTTTTTTGAAGGCATCGTAACTATTAGCATGGTATTGTTTGCATTTGCGCGCATCTTTATAGAAGAGGCCGAACAAAGCCTCTCGCGCAGCCCACATTTCTGGATTGGTATTGCGCTGGTATTTTACTGGTCAATTACTTTTTGCAATTGGGGTTTGTACGAATATCTCTATGCAAAGCATCCAAAGTCTGGTTGGCTTGTTGGCCTATCGCTTGAATTAGCCAACCTTATTACTTACATTATATTTATTGTGGTCTATTTACGTTACCCGAAATGGGTCGCTGACAATGAGTGATTCGTATTTCATACCAATATTGATTTCAGGTGGAATCCTTTTTCTGATTTTCCTGTTTTTCATCATCTTCTATATGTTCATGCACAAGCGAAGGCTGCATTTGCATTTTGTAGAGAAGGAGAAGATGAAATACGACTACAACCTCAACCTCATGTCCGCAAGGCTGGAGGAGCAGGAACGGGCGATGGGTCAAATCTCGCGGGAGATTCACGACAACGTAGCGCAGAACATAGACGTTTTGCAGATGAACATTAAAGGCTTGCAAGACGACCCAGCCAACGGGATGGCGCTTTCTAACTGTTTTTCATTGGTTGAGTTGATTGGCAATGACCTTCGCAACATCAGCTATTCTCTTAACGGTGATTATGTAACCGCGCACGGCTTAGGCCCGGTAATCAAGAAGGAGCTTGATTACATTTCTTCTTCAAGAAGTATGGAGTGCGAATTGGAGCTAAAAGGTAAACCGCAGACGCTCAAACCGGAGCAGGAACTGCTTTTATACAGAATAGTTCAAGAGGCAATACATAACAGCATCAAACACTCAAGCGCTAAGAAGTTGGTTGTATCTATCAAATACAACCCTGAAAGTTTATGGATGCAAATTGCCGACAACGGCCGTGGGTTTGATAAAGACAATTCCAAATACATGGAGGGACTTGGCTTCAAGAGTATGGAGCATAGAGCAAATCTTTTAGGCACTAAAGTTTTGGTTGAGGCTACTCCGGGAGCCGGATGTGCAGTCTCTCTCAATCTTGACTATAAATCAAAGGCTCCGCAAATGCAGAGCTAATAAACACACAACACTATCAAAAGCAATAATGGCAATTTGGAAAACCTACCGCATAGCAGATGCGGTAACAGAAATTGGAGAAGAAAAATTCGTACTACCAGTTATTCAACGTTCGCTCGTATGGACTGAAGAAAAGATGGAACTGCTCTTTGACACACTTTTGAAAGGAGACAGCTTCGGCGGTGTGATGGTAATTGAAGAAGAGAAGGAAAGCAAACCCCTATTCAATTACCGGCCCTTCACGCGAGACGGGAATTTTATTTCATCCCGCCAAATAGACCAGCTATCGCAGCAGCAACTATTTGTAATTGATGGCCAGCAGCGGCTTCAATCATTCTATATCGGCCTTAAGGGTAGCATTAACGGTAAAGTGCTCTACTTTGACCTTTACAGCGACTTCAACATGGAGTACGAGTTTAAGTTTGAAAACGATGCGGCCAAGCTGCCGAAGCAGTCAAAGGAAAACGCCGACAGGTCTGTTCCCGAACATCTTTGGTATCCTGTAAAGGGCCTATTGGAAAAGCTCAAGAATACGGGAAGGTACAAGCAGGTAATAAGGGAGCTGATTGACCAATTCGGAATTACCGACGACAATCGGAAAGACCATGTAGAGGAAAATGTGCTCTCCTTCTATGAGAATGTCTTAAATTCTGAAACGCTTGGCATTTCAAAAGTGGTAATCAATAAGACATTACCTGAGCTGGATAACAGGCAGAGAATTGTTGAGCTTTTCAGGCGATTGAATGATGGCGGGACAAGGCTTTCGTCTTTTGACCTCGTAGCTTCCATCCTGAAAGGTTTTTCATGGGAGATGGAAGGCTTTCTACAAGAGATGTTGGAGAAGTACCAGGACATCGGGCTTTCGCAGGACAACCTTATTAAGCTCATCTTCCTCCTTCAGGATAATTACAACAAGGAAATGGCGTCCATTGAAGGCTCGGATGCGGATTTTGCCATCAAGAACCGGGAAAGGATAAAAGCCACAATAAAAGCGGTTAAGGATTTTCTGGAGTGCTCAAAGACCCTGGATTACTACAAGGATGGCAACCGCTCCTTTATCCCGCTATTTTTCATCGCCTACCACTTATTCCACAAGCAAATTGACGATGATAGAGTAGCACATTACTTTGACAATTACGATGCAGGGAATGGTGATTTTCCGCTCATGAAGCGGTGGCTCTATCACTCTCTGATAAACGGCGTGTTCAGGAGCAAAGGCGCAGGCTGGATACCGTATAAGACCGGCATAAGGAAGATATTGGAAGCTATCAAGTACCATAAGAACAAAGCGTTTCCGATTGATGAGCTCTTTCAGGTCTATTTCAATCATCCAATCACTTTTACCAAGTCCTATACGAGCGACAATCTTGAACAGCTTGACAGCGCGTTTGTTTACTACCTAATGTATGACCGGGGACGAACAATAAGAACGAATGATATTGACCACATCATGCCCAAATCCATTCTTGAAGGAAAGAGCTATGATTTAGCAAAAATCAACAGCATTAAAAACTTCCAGCTTCTTGACTATGGTACTAACCGGGGAACAAAGAATGGAAAGCCTTTTGCTGAGTGGGTCAATAATCCTGACTATGTAAAAGACAAGGCAGCATTCGTGGCGCTCCACCTCATTCCCACTGATGAAAGTCTTTGGCCCGAGGACAGATTTGAAGACTTTGCATCGGAGAGGACAAAGTTGATTCTTGGTAAATTGGCGATGTATTTAAGGTGAGTCGTGCAGTGTGGATTTGTTACGGTTTGCCGGCAATAGGTTGTATCATTTGTTACGGTAACAATGAGTAAGCGTAACAAAATCGAGAAGTGAATAAGGCGTAATTATGAGAGTAATTTAATTCAAGATGGATAAGAATGTGCCGGTTCACGAGGTGTTTCAAAAGCCGTTAGCTTCAGAGCAAGAGTTTCAAAAGGAGGTTAATAGATTCCCTGACTTGGAGACATTGCAGCGGAACTTGGCTGAATTGATGTCTGTTGACAAATCTGGGATGTCACAGCAGGAAATAAGGGACACCTTTTTCCGTCATGCCATTCTACAGCCGTTCTCCTACATTGCCTATGACGGCAATAAGCTCAATCTATTGACGGCCTTTCGTGCGCGAGTAGGCATTGACGCTATTAGTGAGGACATCACCTGCCCGAAGACGTTTTCTTATCCGCCATCTCAATTTTGTCGTCAGAATGGGCGGGCTAACTTGATGGGGAAGCCGGTGTTTTACTGCTCTGACCAAGGTGGAACAGCGATGATTGAAACGAAGCCAGCTTTGGGCAGCACAATCTACTTAGGGAAGTGGGGGGTTCTGTGCAATCGTGAATGGCGCATAAGCTGTTTTTTGCCGCCTGATATACCTTCAAGAAATCCTTGGTATAATTTAGCTCAAAATCAATTCGACCACGTCAGTAAATATGCACAGCAAATAGGGCTTGGCAAAGCTGAGCAATTGGAACACATCACTAATTTTCTGGCAAAGGCATTTGTAGGTGAGGTTCCGCCTTACTACCTGACTTCATGGCTGGCGGATGAAGTTTTATACGGGTATGCGGGAATTGACATGCTGGTCTATCCAAGTTTTACGACAAGTGCCAATACTTGCAACCTGGCTATTCGGCCTGACTTTGCTGACAGTTACATGAAGCTCCAAAAGGTGTACAGGCTTTTGGTAACAAGATTATCAGACACCACCATCAATTATCAGACGCAGGCAGTTGGGAACGTTACTAGTGGCAAAATTGAATGGTCTGCCCCCTCTTTAGAAGATGAAATGGAATTACCCGGAAAGCTAACAGATTAAATCGTACATGCGGGCTGCAACCATATCAATCATAGCCAATCAACCCTTCAACTAATTTCAGCATCTTGCGATTCTGATTTCATTAAATTTTCACTCAGGAAAGCCGTCACAGGATTTGCCCGAAGTCTTGTTTGAGTGGATAAACATCTTTAAAAAACTTAATCAGTAGGTTCGACTTTCGGTCAGTCATGCCTACTACAGGATTTAAAAGCTGCCCTCAGGCAGCTTTTTTGTTTGGGGCCTGCTTTACCTAGGTTTTTCGCGCTGGTGAAGAACCTGAATAAGGGGCGGGCATGTATTATCTTTAGCTCCGAACCAAAGGAGGTTATGTATGGAATATGCGCTTTGTCCGGCAGGAGCTTTAAGTCATGCGGGTTCGTTACCGGTCATAAGACGCAGCAACGGCGGTCGTGGCGTGGTGGGGAACACCAACAAAGGCGAAAAATAAGCCATGAGATACTTATTTCTTGCCATGCTATTATTGGTAAGTAGTCAGGCTTTCGCGCAAATAAACTATGTGCGTAATCCAAATTTTGAACAATACAGTGCTTGTCCGACAGGATATGACTTAATTAACTATTCCACAGGTTGGTCCGCTTTGGATAGCCCACTAGTAACCACTGGAGGATGCTATCCCGAATATCTACATACATGTGGTACTGGAGCTGCCAGCGTACCTACCAATTTTTACTTTTGGCAATACCCTAAGTCTGGAAAAGGTATGGCACAAGTTCTCACATTTTTTGATGAACTGTTTCCAGCACCTAATAACCTGCGCCGTGATTATCTTCAAGGGAGGTTATATAAGCGACTCACTGCCGGCAAGAGATACTGTATCACGTTTTGGGTATGTTATGAAGAAGGGTCTTCATACGCGATAAAAGAATTAAGTGCGTATCTGGATAATGGCTCAATTGACACGACTAAGACATGCGATCAGCCTCAGACTAAATATGTACCTCAGCTAACCAATAGCTCCGGCATCATCACCGATACAATGAATTGGACTAAAATAGAAGGATCTTTTACAGCTGATGGAACAGAGCAGTTTATTACAATCGGCAACTTTCGGGATAAAGCCAATACAACTTGGGCTTATACGCCAGTTGATAAAAGCAGACTCTATGATTCAAGCGCTTATGGATTATATCTCATAGACGACGTCAGTGTTATAGAAAGCAACATAGTCGCAGATGCGGGCCCAGACACACACGTAGGCAAGGGAGACAGCGTATTTATCGGTCGCACGCCTGAAGTGGGCCTGGAATGCAGTTGGAATATTTTAGGTACATCCACCGCTATTGGCACAGGCGCAGGCATTTGGGTAAAGCCCAACATTACTACCAGCTACGTGGTAACACAGACGCTGTGCGGTGTTGTTACAAAGGATACGGTGAAAGTGGAGGTGTGGGCCGCGGGCTTGCAGAGCGTCAACGGGCAGACGCAGCAGTACGGCATTGTCCCAAACCCTAACAACGGAAGCTTTGAGCTAACGCAGTCAATAGCAGCTGATGAGCAGGTAAGCATATCAATTTTAATACGCTTGGCCAGGAGGTTTACGCTTCAGTCGCCTCTTTCAGGGCTGGCCGGACAGGCTTAGCGATCGCCGATTTGCCGCCAGGTATGTATTATCTTAACGTTAAAACGGGCGAAGGCCATGTATGGAATACGCGCTTCGTCAAACAGTAAAGCGGCCCCGCTGTGCACGACCTATCTTTGCCCTCCTCCTTTTGAGGCTTTGTCGCAGGCCGTGCTTGAATGAATAAGTAACCCCGAAAAGCTGCCCAACGGCGGCTTTTTTTGCTTGAAAGCGCCTGCCGTCCCACCTCTACAATCGCTACCCATGCCATCCACCCAAAATCCAATAGCCGCTGCCCTGGAGCATGCGGGCTTTACCGACCTGAAGCCCATGCAGGCAGAGGCGCTTCAGGCTGCCGCAGCACACCCGTCCGTCATCCTGCGCGCGCCTACCGGCTCCGGTAAGACTCTGGCTTTTCTGCTGCCTGTGCTGCGGGAGCTGCAGCCGGCGCTTAAAACCACGCAGGCTATCATAGTAGTGCCCAGCCGCGAGCTGGCGCAGCAGATAGAGACGGTCTGGAAATCCATGAAGACCGGCTACAAGGTGACTACCTGCTACGGCGGCCACAAGCGCGAGATAGAAGAGCAAAGCCTCAGTGAGGCGCCGGCCCTGATTATCGGTACGCCGGGCCGCCTTGCCGACCACATCCGCCGGGGTAGCATCACTGCGGCGGCGGTCAGCACGCTGGTGCTGGATGAGTTTGACAAATCCCTGGAGCTTGGCTTTGAAGATGAAATGAGCGAGGTGGTATCAGCGCTTACGGGACTGAAGAAGCGTATCCTTACTTCAGCTACTGAAGCGGTTGAAATTCCAGCTTTTGTAGGCGCCACAGATGCGTTCCGCCTGCAATACGGCGATGATGCGCCCGTTGCCGAAGGCATGGAGCTGGCAATTCAGGTGTTGCGCAGCAGCGAGCGGGAGAAGATAGAGACGCTGTTTCCGCTCCTTTGCCAGCTGGGCGCCCGACCCACCATTATCTTCCTTAATCACCGTGAAGGCGTGGCCCGCACTGCGGAGGCCCTGCGCGAGCGCGGCATTGTCTGCGTGTATTACCACGGAGCCCTGGAGCAGCAGGAGCGGGACACGGCCCTGTGCAAGTTCCGCAACGGCAGCGCCAACTTTTTAGTCACGACCGATCTGGCAGCACGCGGCCTGGACATTCCGCATATCCGCTACGTGATCCACCACGATCTGCCACACACGGAAGATGCGTTTACGCACCGGAACGGCCGCACCGCGCGCATGGAAGCTTCCGGCACAGCCATTTTGCTGCTTGGACCTGACGAGTATCTGCCGCCTTACATCCCGGAGGACTCGGTTACGGAACTGCAGCTTACAGAAACCGCTGAAGTGCCCGACAAGCCGCAGTGGGTGACGCTCTTCATCGCCGCAGGCAAGAAAGACAAGGTGAATAAAGTGGATATTGTCGGCTTCCTCTCGGCAGTCGGCAGCCTTCGCCAGGAAGAGATAGGCCTGATTGAGGTAAAAGACTTTTTCGCCTTCGTAGCCGTGCGGCGCTCCAAAGCGGGCGAGCTTCTGGAGGCCATTAAGGGCGAAAAGATCAAAGGCAAGAAAGTCAAGATCGTCCTCGCGCGCTGAGGACTATGAAAGCTCCATGGGCACTTCCATCAGCAGAATCTCCGCGTCCTGCGATTCTGCCTTGATTTCCAGCGTCTCTATATCCCAAATGCCAAAGCCGTCGCGGGCGGCAAGCGTCTGACCGGCCACGTTGAAGGCGCCGGATAAGACAAAAGCATAGATGCCGTTGCCCTGCTTTTTCAGGCTGTAAGTGGTACTAAAATCCCGGTCAAACCTACCGAGGTGGAACCAGGCATCCTGGTGAATCCATACGCCCTCCTCGCCGTCAGCCGGCGACAATATCTGCAGCAGCTTGTTGCGCGTTGCATCGGGAGCGAGGCTTATCTGATCGTAGCGGGGCTGCACATTCCGTTCTTTCGGGATGACCCAGATCTGGAGAAACTTCACGGGCCTGTCCGCATTCTTGTTGTACTCGCTATGGCGGATGCCCGTGCCGGCGCTCATCACCTGCACGTCTCCCTGCCTGATGACCCTTGTGTTGCCCATAGAGTCTTTATGCTCCAGCTCGCCTTCCAGCGCGATGGAGATGATTTCCATATTGTCGTGCGGATGTGCGCCGAAGCCGCCGCCCGCCGCCACGATGTCGTCGTTCAGCACGCGGAGCGCGCCGAAGTGAATTCTATCCGGATTGCTGTAGGCTCCGAATGAAAAATTTGGTGGCTGTTCAGCCAGCCGAAGTCGGCCACGCCGCGTGTGTCTGCTTTGTGCAGGATTGTATTTGCCATTAGCTAAGTTTATACCTGACAGGCAAAAGCCGCACCTGTAAATGAGTCTGGCAGTTATATGGCTATAGAAGGCGGACGCCCTCTGGCCGCGCAATGCTGCGTCATTTCAAAAGAAGAAATGGTCTATTGCGCCTGCCGCGCGCAAATCGCTATGTCAGAACACTGTACTATGGGAGATGTATCCAGCCAAGATGCAGAATCATTTCTTTACCATTGGCTTCCAGCAAGACGGTGCCGAACGTTTGCGTCCTGGCGTCATAGTCAGAAGCGCCTGTCATAATTGCATGGTAGTCGTCTTTTTCCTGCGCTTTGGCCCAGAGAAAATCCCGCCGGGCATCTTTAGGGCTGACAGTGTAGAGGGCTGCCGATGTTTTCCAGGCGGTTAGCACGCTTATAGAACTGCAAGGCTCATCGTCAAATGAATTGTGGGGATAATTGCGGATGAAGTAATCGTGCTCCGGGGTATGGATATAGTTGCAAAGCCAGGCTTCGGCGCTTATACTCCAGTCAAGGTACATGGATTTACCGCTGCCGCCGCAGGCAATGGGTCGCGAATATTCTTCGCCGGCTATGGGCATGGCAGGCCCTGCGGCATCAATAAAGAATGGGTGATAGACTGCTTCATAAGGCTTGCCATTCTCGTCGTATTTTATTACGCCTGCGTCCCTGTAAGACTGCGATGACGAAACTCTTGGTCCTAATATACTATTGCTGCGCTCGCTGGATTGGGTCTGTATTTCCCGTTCGCTGAGCACGATGCTCATACCTCCCCGCTCATTGGGAAACCAGCTGAAAACGGAGCCTTTAAAAGTTTTTGAGCTTTGACAAACGCCTGCTTTTACGTTTTCCACTTGCGCCATTTCAACCGGCTGAGAATAAATCTTTTCAAAGTCTGTTCCCTTTAGCGCGGTCATGTTTATGACATAACGGAAGGGGCCTCCCTTGTAATGGCCATCCGGCTCCATATAAAGCACCATCAGGCGGTCAGCCTTTGGCAGGTATCTTATGTTCGTTTCAAAGTCTTTGTTGGCTACTTCAAGGGGTAAGTTCTTTTGCTGCTTCACCTGGCCATCCGGGCTAATCCGGGTCAAAACCAGGTGGCTTTGCTCAACGCCTTTGGAGCGTGTGGTAAACTCATGCGTGCAGAGCAGCAGGTCATTGCCCTTAAAATCCGCGTCTATGTAATGCTGGTATTTGGCGTCCGCAGTCAATTTTTTGTAGGCGTATGTCCCGGTTTTCTCATGTTTCCTGTTGTACAGATCAACAATAAGCCCATTAGCTACATCGTCCTGCAATCCGTCCTCACGTATCACGGCATAGCCGCCGGCCTCACGGTTTCGTGCTACTTCCACCCGGTTGGCCACACCGCCCAATTCGGTGGCGAAAGCGCTCATCGCGCCATGCCTGGCGAGTATGGCAAGCTGTGTATCTTTTGAGGTGGTTGCGTCAACGGTACTGATGAGCGCCCTTGATACCGCAGGCCTGCGGTCAATTTGCTGCTGAATAAAGCACACAATATTCCCGTCCAGTTCATACATGAGCGGTATCACACTTTGGTTTGCGCCAGAGCAGGAGGCCATCTTTCCCGTAAGACCTCCCCGCTTTATCAGCTTTCTATCCTTGCCAAACAAAAAATACTCGCAGCCCGCTGCTTTAAAGTTGAACAGAAAGGTATTGCCGTTGGCGCATAAAAACACTTTGGAACGATAGCAATCCGCCGTTTTGAAGGGCGCGCTTATTTCTACGGATGGAGCATCCTGACCATATGCGGTGCGCAGGAAAAAAAGCGATACTATAATCAGAAGGATGTTGCGCATATTGAAAAGAAATATTGCCGGCAAGATCGGGCAAATATCGGCTGCGCGCAATATGCTTTCATGTTGATTTGAACATAATTATAAGCTTGTCCCGCTTGATAACTGCAAATGTTTGGTGATTTGTTTTGCATCATCTCATTTTTATCTTCACCGGGACTTTAATTCAATAAGCCGCGATGTTTCAGACCTATCCCTTTACCGCACGCGACGGTTTTGCCTGCAAGCTGCAACGCGCCGATGGCTGGCAGAGCGCCACGAAAGGGGCCGTCCTGCTGGTGCACGGCGCAGGCGTGCGGGGCAATATCTTCAATCCGCCCAATGAGAAAAACCTGGTACAGGTGCTGCGCGAGGAAGGCTACGACGTGTGGCTGGAAAACTGGCGCGGCTCTATAGAATGCCCGGCCAATGAGTGGGATTTGGACATAGTGGCGGAGAATGATCATCCTGCAGCCGTGGAAGAAGTCTGCCGGCAAACAGGCGCAGATAGCATTAAGGCCATCATTCATTGCCAGGGATCTACCTCCTTTGCGCTTTCTGCCATTAAAGGGCTTGTGCCTCAGGTAAGCACGATTGTAAGTAATGCCGTTTCCCTGCATCCCGTCGTGCCTTCATGGTCGGGCTTTAAGCTAAAGGCCTTTGTGCCGATTCTAAAGCCTGTTACGCACTATCTGAACCCGCATTGGGGCGACGATGCACCGACTCTGTTTGCAAAGTTCCTGCGGGGCGTGGTAAAGCTGACACACCATGAGGACGATACAACAGTGGGCAAGATGGTGAGCTTTACTTATGGCGCCGGCTTCGCTGCGCTTTGGGAACTGGACAATCTGAGCAGCGAAACCAAGGAATGGATACGGAACGAGTTTGGTGCGGTGCCGCTTAGCTTTTTCCGGCACATCCGCAAGTGCGTGGCTGCCGGGGCGCTGGTGTCTAAAGATGGCTCCGCCAATTACCTCGCCGCGCCGCCAAAAACGAACGCGCGTTTTGTATTCACTGCCGGCAAGCGCAACAAATGCTTTCGCAATGAAAGCCAGGAAGAAAGCTTCCGCTACATGGACGCACAGCGTGGTGGCTACCACAAGCTGCACCAGTGGGATAATTACAGTCATCTGGACATCTTCCTTGGCAAGCAGGCCCATAAAGACATATTCCCGACGATTGTCCGCGAGCTAAACGCCTGAGTCCAACATTTCAAAGCCTTATCATGAAAAAAGAAAAGTACGTTCAGGCACCAATGACCAACTGGTATGAGCCGCGCATGCTGCTCAACATTGGCCTGAAGGCCATGATTTCCGGCACCTTCGGCAACTATGCCGACCGGCGCGAGATACAGGCGGCTCTGGATGATAATCTTGACGACAAGGAGTGGAAAAGTCTGGAAGACGCGTACTGCAACGGCAAGGACGACATCTGGGTAGATGTGGTGAACGATACCGGCGACGGGTTCAATGCAGCTTATGCGATAGCCAAATGCGTTGCAAAAAAAGACATTAAGCTCAGCTGGACTGATGAGGACGGACAGGCGCAGGAGAAGATAACGCCACGCGCCCGAATCCTCATATTCGGTGGCGACGAGGTTTACCCCTTTCCGACCATTGAGGCTTATACAGATAAGTTTAAGGTGCCGTTTGGTGCGGCCGCGGCTGACAAAAATGAAGCGGATGTGACAGGCGATGCCCGCCCGCATATGTACGCGATACCTGGCAATCACGATTGGTACGACGGCTTAGGCAACTTCATCAAGCTTTTTTGCCAGAAGCGCTGGATTGGCATCTGGAGCACAAAGCAGCATCGTTCGTATTTCGCGCTGCCACTGCCCAACCGCTACTGGATATGGGCCACGGACATCCAGCTTAACTCGGACATTGACCAGCCCCAACTGAAATACTTCCGCGAGATCGCTGAGACCAAGATGCAGGAGGGCGATAAAGTAATCCTCATCACTGCCGAGCCGGCATGGGTCTATCGCGAGCTCCTAAAAGGCGACCGGTCTTTCGCGAAGCTGAAGTTTTTTTCAGACAACTACATCCGCAATAAAGACGGGCGACACAGCAAATCCTTTAAGCTTGCAGCAACGCTGACGGGAGATCTGCATCACTACGCCCGCTACCAGCAGCAGGGAGACAAAGGAGGCCACCAGTACATCACAGCCGGCGGCGGCGGCGGCTTTCTCCATGAGACGCACAACCTCCCGGACTGCCTGAAGGCGGTGGAAAGCGGTGATGTCCATCTCCAGACAACCTTTCCGGCAAAGACCGAAAGCAAAGGCCTGATGTGGCGGAATTTCGCCTTTCCCTGGAAGAACAGGATGTTCACTTCGCTTCTGATCTGCATCTACCTCGTGTTTTTTGCCATCCTGCGCAATACGAACTACGAATACCTGCGCACGATGAACGATAATGTAGGCTCGGTCGGCAATTTCCTGATGCATACCGGCCTGATGTTGATCAAAAGTCCGGGCGTTCTGCTGCTCACGATTCTGCTGGGCTCTGGCTTCTATTCGTTCACCGATACCAAGGTGATGTCGCGCTGGACCAAGCTTGCGGGCGGACTACACGGGCTGCTGCATATTACCATCATCTATCTCGCGATGTACTTCATAGGCCGCTATCCCCTTTGCAGCGATTGCATGCACATGCACTGGTGGGAAAAGGCGCTTTGGGTTGCCGGAATCTGCGCTGCCGGAGGTATCGCATCGGCCTTCCTGTTCGGCAAGTATCTCTTCCTGACTAACCGTCTTTTTGGGATGCACATCAACGAAGCCTCCTCTTCCTTCGCCAGTGAGGATTACAAAAATTTCCTTCGGCTGCACGTGCATAAAGACGGTGTCACCATTTATCCTATCGGCATCCGCCGCGTGCCACGCAAATGGACCACCGTGCCGCCCAAAGCGGATCCGCTTGTTCCGTCGGACAGCCGCTACGCTTTTACCGGCGACGAAGAGCCTCAGCCATTTCTTATCGAGCCACCCATCAAAATCCTCAACAACAAGCTATGAGAAAACTATCACGCCCTATCGACCAGCTCAAGCCGGAATACGACGCCGTCATAATCGGCAGCGGTTACGGCGGCTCCATTGCAGCCATGCGCTTTGCGCGGGGAGGCCTGTCCGTTTGCCTGCTGGAAAAAGGCAAGGAGTTTCAGCCAGGCGACTATCCGTCTAATCTCTCCGAGGCGGTTAAGGAGATGCAGATCAATGCGGATAACCGGCAGGCTAAGGGAAACGGCCTTTACAACTTCCATGTCAGCGAAGACATCTCCGTTTTTAAAGGCTGCGGGCTCGGCGGCACCTCCCTGGTGAATGCGAATGTCTCCATTCGCCCGGAGGCCCGGGTATTTGAAAGCCCACGATGGCCTTCGGCGATCCGCAACAATATGTCAAGCCTTGACGAAGGTTATGCCAAGGCCTGGTATGTGCTGAAGCCGCGGCCCTACCCTGCCGGCACGCCTAACTATCCGGAACTGAAGAAAGCGGCCGCTATGCGTAAAAGCGCGGAAGCAATGGGCGAGCCCTGGCGCTACACGGACATCAATGTAGCTTTTGAGGATGGCCTGAATAATGTGGGCTATGAGCAGCATCATTGCATCAACTGCGGCGACTGTGTGACAGGATGCAACTACCATGCGAAGAGCACCCTCATCATGAACTACCTGCCTGATGCGGTGGCCCATGGCGCGGAGATTTTTTGCAACGTGGCGGTAAACCATGTAGAGCGCTCCGGCGACGGCTGGCTCATTTACTTTGAGGTGTTTCACTCTGAGCGGCAGAAGTTTGATGCGTCGCCAATGTTCGTGCGCGCAAAAAAGCTCTGCGTTGTGTCTGGCGGCTCCCTCGGCAGCACAGAAATCATGATGCGCTCCCGCGACAAGGGTCTGAGCGTATCTCCCGCGCTCGGGAAGCATTTTACCGGAAACGGTGATATGCTTGGCTTTGCTTACAACTGCGACGAGGAAATCAAAGGCATGGGATTGGGCGATCACGCGCAGAATCCGGACCTCGGCCCGGTAGGCCCCTGTATCACCAGCATCATAGACATGCGCAACAAGCATAAGCTGGAAGACGGCCTCACCTTTGAGGAAGGCAGCATTCCCGGGCCGCTGGTAAGCGTCATCAATACCAGCCTGCTGACATTGGCCGGGCTTTCCGGCAAGGATACAGACAGCGGCGCATGGGATAAGCTGCACGAAAAGGGCCGGGAGCTTCTGAGCCTGGTGCGCGGGCCATACAAAGGCGCCACAAACAATACGCAGACTTACCTTATCATGAGTAACGACGATGGCGCGGGTGAGATGAGCCTGAATAAGAACGGGCATCTGGACATCAACTGGAAGAGCGTGGGCAGCCAACCTATTTTCCAAAAGGCAAGCGATGCCATGGAAGCTGCTACCAAAGCGCTTGGAGGCACCTATATACCAAATGCGACCTGGAATAAAATGATGGGCTACGACCTGGTGACCGTTCACCCTTTGGGCGGATGTTGCATGGGCGACGATGCTTCAAGCGGCGTGACAGATCATACCGGAAATGTGTTTGACGGGAGCGGTGGAGGTACGCACGGAGGCCTTTATGTGCTGGACGGTGCAATACTGCCGACACCGGTAGGCACCAACCCGCTCCTTACAATCTCCGCTGTGGCTGAGCGCGCCTGCAAACTGATTATCCAAGACCTTGGATTGACAGAAGATGAAACCTACAACCGCATTCAGCTGCCTGAAGTCGGCTACTTTCCCGCTGTGCAATTCACGGAAACCATGCGCGGCTTTTTCACGAAGGGTGAGGGAGAAGATTTCAAGCGCGGCTACGATGCCGGAAAAGCGGCTGGCTCGCCATTCATGTTCACACTTACGATTAAGACCGGAGACATCAACGGCTTCCGAAAGGACGAAACTCATGCAGGAACAATAGCAGGAACGGTCATTGCTCCCGCGCTGTCGGCGCAGCCACTTATGGTCAGTTCGGGGCAGTTCAATCTCTTTCAGAAAATGGCGGACGATCCGCAGAAGCTCCGGATGAAGTACCGGATGCAGCTTACCGGCAGCGACGGACGCAGCTATTTCTTTGACGGTTACAAGCGCGTGGAGAACGACCGCGGCTTTGACCTGTGGGGAGACACTTCAACGCTCTACATCACTGTCTATGAAGGAACAGACGAAAGCGGTGCCGTAGTAGGAAAAGGAATGCTGAAGATAGCCCCAAGCGATTTTGCAACGCAGATGACAACCATGAAGGCAGTGGACACCACTGGAAAGCTGGAAAGCCTGATGGCAATTAAGAATTTCTCAGTCGTCTTTAGCGAGAACGTGATTAATACTTACATCAAGCGGCTGCTATAGGCGTTTCAATAAGCTCCAGCAGCAATGCAATGATTGCTGCCACCATCTTTTCTTTAGAATAAGTACTCAAGGCTGCCTCACGGGCGGCCTTGATCTTTTCAGCCGTATCGGTGCCGCCACGCACAGACGCTATCTGACTGCAAAACGCTCCGGCATCATCCTTGGGAAAAAGCCAGCCATACTTCCCTTGCTCCAGTATTGCCCGGGTGCCGTCCTTATCAGTTCCCACAACCGGAACGCCGGCAGCCATCGCCTCAACCGTCACCATGCCGAAGGTTTCACCCAGCGAGGGCATCGCAAACACGTCTATTGCGCGGTAGAAGCGCATGACCTCATCATCGTAAGGCCGGAGATGGACATAGTTGCTAAGCTGCGCATCACGTATGAGCGACGAAAGCTGGCGGGTATAAGCGTCGCCCTCATGGAGTGTTGCATTGCCCATCAGCAGTACGTGCACATCACGCTGGCCCGACTCACGCAGCCGCCGCAGTGCGCGTATTACAAGATCCTGCCTTTTTTTTGAATCTAAGCGGCCAAGGGTGCCAATGATGTACGCGTCATGCGGGAGGCTAAGCGCAGCCCTCGCCGCTTCTCTGGTCAGGGATTTTTCTCCGAATCGCTCAAGCTCCAGGCCAAAGGGGATGACTTCAATCTTGTCTTCCGGCACCCGCGTCAGCCGCAATGTCTCTTCCTTAAGGTATTGCAGCGGCGAAATCCAGACGTCAATCATTGCGTAACGCAGCGAATGGATGAGGTCACGCTTGCGAACGCCCACCTGCATGTGCTGCTGATATACCAGCGCTATATCGCCGTCGTAAAAGCGCTTGTAAAGCGAAGCCACGGCGATGTCCTTCCGGAAAGGCACAAACAGCACCCGGATCTTGTAGCGACGCACCCATGCGTGAACAGCACGAAGCTGGCCGCCTTTGCCCGGCAGTCCTTCTTCGCGAATTGCAGTAACCGAGTTCGGCACATCGCCGGCATGTTCCTGAACAGGGCTGCCGCCTGCTGTGAGCAGATGAACCTTCCAGCCTTCCGCCCGCAGCCAGCCAACAAGGCGGATGGTATTCAACTCCAACCCACCCCAGCCCGGGGACGTACAGATGATGCCAATGATGCGGTGCGGCAATTTGCGGCAGTTTTAATGACCTTAGTTCTCAAGCGGCAGAAACGCATACTTCTTGCCATATTCCATCATCTGGTCAAAGAAGCTAGCCGGGTATTCCACCTTAATATCTGTGATTTCGCTGCCCTTCATCACCGGGGTCAGGCGCGGCTGGATAAAGCCGCGATAGGGCTTCACGCCGAGTGTTGAATAACGGTTCAGCACTTCCTGATGCAGCTCCCGGTCCACCTTCACCCCATAGGTTTCCACCAGCGCCTGACCTGCCTTGAAGTCGCCTTCGCTCTTGATGCGCTGAATCTCGCGCAACAGCTCGCCGAAAAGCGCACGTAGCTTATCGTAATCATTCACCTGCACATACGTCTTTCCGTTGCGCTTGATAAATTCCACGACGTTGTCTTTCTTACCCTGCTGATATGCCCAATAGGCATTCAGCGCCCGGTTGCGCATGTGCGCCTCTTCCAGCTGGTCGCCGGCCTTGAGGCGGGTAAGTTGGGTCATCAGGCCATTCATCATGTAGCTGTCGTACTCTGCCTTGCCTACTTCCTGCGAAGGCGCCACGCCGATTTCCACCAGTTTTTTGTCCATCACATAGTAAAGACCTACAAGATCGGCACGGGCTTCTTCCAGGGTGCTGGCGTAATTCTTCAGCGTCTTGTCCGTCGTCTCAACACCCTCGTTGATCTGGCCGGATGCATGTCCGATGCACTCGTGCATATCCGTATGCAGGTCTGCTGCAAGCGCGCCATACTTCTTCAGCCTTGCCAGCACTTCGGGATTCGTGGCAAACTCGTCCAGCACGCCGCCCTTGGCCGACGCCTGGTTGTAGGAATAGATGATGTTGCTCAGCGAAACTGACTTGGAGCCGTGATCTTTACGAATCCAGTCTGCATTTGGCAGGTTGATGCCGATCGGCGTGGACGGCGCTGCATCCCCACTCTCTACAATCACCGTAATGGCCTTTGCAGTGATTCCCTTCACTTCTTTTTTCTTGTGCTGCGGCATCAGCGGGGAGTTGTCCTCAAACCATTGCGCATTGGCAGCAATGGCCGATATCCGCTTGGTAGCTTCCAGGTCCTTAATAGACACGCAGCTTTCAAAAGAGCCCTTCTTTCCAATGGCGTCTAAGTACACTTCTATAAAGCCGTTCACCACGTCAATGCGGGAATCAACGTCTTCTACCCAGGCTATGCTGTAGTCGTCAAATGTTTTGAGGTCGCCGGTCTGATAAAACTGAATAAGCAGGCGTAGCGCGCGCGCCTGTTTTGAATTTTCAGCTACTGTGGACGCCCTTTCCAGCCAGTCTATAATCTTTTGTATAGCCGGCCCATACATCTCTCCGCTTCGCCAGATATGCTCCTTTACCTCTCCGTTTTCCTTGATCGTCTTGCTGTTCAGCCCCCACGAGGGAGCATTGCCTTTGGTTTCAAATTTTGCATAATAGTCTTCTACTTCTTTCTGCGTGACGCCCTCATAAAAATTATTGGATGACGCAGCTACGTTGTCTATTCCAGGACGCTGGTCAACAACTTTCGGCTCTACATTCATATCATAAAACAGCGGCCTTGTGAGCTGCCAGAAGGCAGTTACAGGCTGCGAGGGCTCCGCCAGCGGAAGCGCTGTCTTGTCGCAATTATTAAGCACGCTTTCAAAATATGCGGGCGGGCATTCGGGAATGAATTTCT
This sequence comes from Chitinophagaceae bacterium, assembly GCA_965246765.1. Lineage (GTDB taxonomy): Bacteria > Bacteroidota > Bacteroidia > Chitinophagales > Chitinophagaceae > UBA1952. The sequence continues at coordinate 124,042 of CBDFFJ010000008.1, read as the reverse complement.
CATTGCCGTAATGGTGATGGTTGCCGTTAGAAAACCAGAAGCGGCCGCAGTAAGTCTTAAACAGCGTCCAGTCTTTCGTATTGCGGGCGCCCTTGAAAGACCCATACATGGCCTCCAGGGTTTTGCGCATCAGCAGCCCATTCTTGCTTTTTTGGTCGTAGATGATGTCGCGGCCGCATAGCGCCGCTTCGTACAGGAAATAAGCAAGCTTTTTTTGCTGCAGCGAAAGGTCGCTGAAGCCGGGCACCTGAAAGCGAAGGAGCTGCAGGTCGGCAAAGCCTTCGGCCTCCACCTTAAATTCTTTGCTGCCTGCCGATGAGCTTGCAGCTGCAGCCTTTGGCTTGGCAACCGGCTTTTTCTGTGCGTCTGCCATAGTGGGCGAAATCAGGGTTACGCCGGCAAGAAATCCGGCAATAAGGTTGGTACGGGAGATGTATTTCATAAGCAGATTGCTTCATTCAAAGGTGCGTAAAATCCAGCGTTAGAATTCCGGCGCCTGACCGGCTTTTTTATATGCCGTTTCCGGAAACACCGTCTTTTCCATGCTTGCTGTCCAGCATTACATTTTCGCTATCCCAGACGATTCTTCGTATCAGCGGGCTCTGCCGCACCGGGCACGCAGGCATGGCGCAGAGCTTGCATTGATAGAACTCACAGCCATCTATGTGTACGAACAGCTCTACCGCCCCGCCGAATTGCTCCAGCATCAGCCGCTCCAGCGTATGAAACTCCCGGTCGGCATCGCGCACGTCAAAATAGTACGGCAGGGTCATGTGCGCATCCAAGTGCAGTACAGCGCCGTATTGCATCACACGCAGGTTGTGCAGGTCTATCCAGTCGGCGCGGCGGTGCTCATTGAGCACGTCAATTACTTTTTGAAGGAGTACAGCATCCGTCTCATCCATGATACCCGACAGACTCCGGCGCAGCACGCGATAGCCGGTGAAAAGAATAACGGCGGCGAACATCAGCGCCACCATAGCATCCAGCCATAGCCAGTTGGTCAACCGCACCAGCGTCAAGCCGGCGATAATCGCAATGGTATTGTAGGCGTCCGTCTTCAGATGTGCGCCTGCTGCTTCCAGCGTTGCAGAGCGATCCGCCATACCAGCCTGCACTGCATAGATGCCCAGCAGGTAGTTTGCACCGCCCGTAATGCCAACCAGCGCCATGCCCCAATCCAACCGCTCCAGCGGTTGCGGATGCAGGAAGTGATAGACGGCCTGATAGCTGACCATCAGCCCGGCGGCAATGATGAGCGCGCCCTCTACGGCGGCTGAGATAAACTCAACCTTGCCGTGGCCATACGGATGATTGGCGTCGCGCGGCTTCGCGGCCAGGAAGACGGCGTATAGTCCGATGAATCCCGCCACTACATTCACCGTGCTCTCCAGCGCGTCGGTGAGGATGGTGACGGAGCCGGTGAGGTACCACGCCCAAAGCTTTCCGGCGAAGAGGACGACGGAGAGTGCGGCGATAATCCGCTGGATGCGGAGGGTTGGATTATCGTCAGGATGTTTGTGCAAAGGACTGGGGCCGGAATATTTTGCGAAGCTCAGCCCCGGCCCAGCAGGGAATGCCACCGGTGAGGCCGCCCAGCAGGAAGGTGACGAGAATATAGAACAGGTAAGAGGGCAGGTGAAAAGTCTGTGCCATCTTTTGCGAGAGCAGATGATGGCTGCCGAGGTCTCTCGCCAGAAAGAAAAGGAGCCACATAATCCCGACGCCCATGAAGCCGGCCACAAAGGCCTCGCCAGTACGCAGCCTTGACAGCAGCCCGGCAACGCCCGCCACAACGGCGCAGCTCCACCACGGCCCGAACCATTCGGCGACGGCGGCAAGGATAATAATAGCTATAATGGTGATGATGGGGCGCATGATGCAGGATGGAATGCGGACGATTTATTTACAGCGGCTTTTTGTTCAAAGCGGCTTTGTCTTTACAGTGGCTTTTTATTCACAGCAATTTTGTCATTCTGAAAGAATCTATTCTCTCGCAACGGCTGTACTCCTTTGCAGCGACTTTGTCATTCCCGCAGGGAATCTTTAAGTAAGCTGCGAGCAAAGATTCCTTGCGGGAATGACAAAGATTGGGCGAGCAGCACATTCGTTGGTTTAAGGCGTGAGTGTCCAAGTGTATTTCAACGGATTTTTCGGGACGGCGGCGGTGAGGAACTGAATGGCGTGGTACTTGCCTTCCACCCACTGCTGGATAAAATCGCTGTAATGACGGGAGCCGGGGTTGCCGCTCTGGCCGCCGGGGTAGATGGCGTAGGCGCGGGGGATGCTGTCCATCTCCACAATCATACGCCACGACGGGCCGTGGTCTCCGGTTGCGGCGTTAATGGTGTTGCTCCAGCCGCCAATTTTGAGGTGGTCGTAGGAGAAGGCGGGGATTTTAGCAAGGTGCGTGAGGGAAGTGTTTTTGACTTTATACCATTCAAGGCCGGTAGTACGCTTGAGCTTTTCCAAGGAGTCAGTTGTTTCCTTGAAGGCGCGCTGGACGATGTCGCGGAGGGTTTCTTTTTGCTGCGTCGTTACATCATCAAAGAAGTCAGCACCGGTAGGTCCTGCATCAAGCATTGAAGTGACTGGTTTCATAGCGTCCTGAAGCAATCGCAATGTCCTTTCCGTAGAAGGCCATTTCATAATCGTTGCTGGAAACTCATCCCGCCAAATATCACGATAGAAAAACCAGCTCCAAACCTGGAACTTTGGCGCGGACGTGGAATTGTATTTCAACTCTTCAGTAGTACTTGTACTGTCATTGAAGAATGCATAGAGTGAATCGTGCGCCACCATGTTTTCAAGAAGATACATTAGGCAATCATTGTAAGCCGAATAGACGGAATGCTGCATTTGCTCCATCTTCTCCAAATCCGATGATGGGCGTTCTTTACCATTGCCGCATTTCCAATAAGGCGGAATAGAAAAGTAAGGAGGGAGTTGCAGCCTTGTCCGTTCCGCGCTTAATGCACTATTTATCTCCCAGCTCCGCCACTCCGTAAAACTCTGATTATACCAATACGGATAGGTGCTGTCCGTCACCTGCTGGTTGGCGGAGGCTACGTAGCCCTGCGGCGGGTTCAGCACATGCGGGTTCTCCGCCATCGGAATAGCGTCGCCCCAGAGCGTGGCGCTGTCGTCGCCGCGCATCACGTACTTGCCCTGCCCCTTCCATTTATTGATGAAGCGGCCCTGCGCCCACATCGCAATGTTGCCCGAGCCGTCGGCATAGGCAATGTTCTGGGCGGGGCATTCAAAGTGGCTGATGGCATCGGTGAAGGCGGGGTAATCGCCCGCGCGGTTCAGCAGGTAGGTGGCCAGCAGCTCATTGGAGCCGCGGTGCGCCATCCAGGTGCAGGCCAATAAGACCCCCCGGCCCCCTAAAGGGGGTGACGTGGGCTGTGGTAAGCCCGGCGGTGGGAAGCAGGGTTCGTAGGTGACGGGGCCGTGGATAGTATAGAGGACGGTGTCTATGACATCGGGGCCATCTTTTACTTTGATGACCTCAATGCTTTTTTGAAAAAGAAGCTCTTTCCCTTCAAAAACGTAAGCCACGTCACCCCCTTCAGGGGGCCGGGGGGTCGCTGGTTTAATCTCATAAAAATCCTTCACATCCCTATAGTTGTTCGTAAAGCCCCAGCTAATCTTCTCATTAAAGCCAATCACAATCCCCGGCGCGCCGGGCAGGCTTGCCCCGTAGGCATTGATGCCGGGCGCGGTGAGCTGCATCTCGTACCAAAGCGAGGGCAGGTTGAGCGCAAGGTGCGGGTCATTGCAAAGGATGGGCTTGCCGGAGGCGGTGTGCGCGCCGGAAATTGCCCAGTTATTGGAACCTTCGGAGATTTCGGACGATGGATTGCTGTCTAAGCTTTGTTGACCCGGGATAACCATTAGCGGCTTGCCCTCCACCAATGGTCGCCCCCGTGCGACAAGGCGTCTCCCCGGAGCGCCCATTAGTCTCCCCTCGCCGCTCATTGTTCCCTCGCCGCCGCTTATTAGTCGTCCATCGCCGCCCATTTGGCGCTCAGCGGCGCCCATCAGTCCGCCGCGGGAGACTGATGGGCGCTCCCATGCGCTGCTTCCATTCTTATTAAAATGCGACCATACATCGCCCCCGGGCACTTTTGGCGCCGGCAGCGAGGCGGGCGCAAACTTCGTCCCTTCGGGAATGACCGGCTTGCTGCCTTTTATCCGTTCCGGGAATAGAAAATCAAACTCCTCCTGCCCCAATTGGTCGCGCAATTGCGTGTAGGCAATGTCGTCCGTCTTGCCCGTCAGGTCGCGTGCCATATACTTCATCAGGAGGGCCGTGCGCAGGTTCGTCCAGTCTTCGGGGTAGAAGCCCATGAGCTTGTACTCAATGGGCAATGCGCGGAAGTTGAGGGTATGGATGTAGGCATTAATGCCGTCGCGGTAAGCATCCAGCATCGCCTTCGTGCGCGGGTCGCGCTCCATCGTTTCTAAGGAATGCTGTGCGCCCCACACCATGCCTTCGCGCCTCATGCCGCGGTCAAAGTCAATGGCCTTCGGGCCGGCCACCTCGCTCACGCGGCCCCAGGCGGCGCGGGTCTGGAGGTCCATCTGCCAGAGGCGGAATGTGGCGTGGATGTAGCCCTGCGCATAGTAGAGGTCATGGTCATTGCCCGCGCGGATGTGGGGGATGAGGGAGGTGTCTAACCAGATTTGAACGGGCGCTTTGAGGTCTTTAAGATGAAGGTTGCGGTTCCAGTCTTCATTCCAGTCCTCGGCATTCGCCATCACGCCGTTCACCGGGTCAATAATCTTACCGATTGCCGGCAGGCTGCCGAAGGGATGATTCAGCGCCCAGATGAAGGCGACGGCGAGCAGGAGGGGAAGTACGCGCAGGATGCGCATGGGCGGATACTTAACGGTGCATGAAAGAAAGCAAGCCAATAACGCTGCCTACAATGGCAAGAAACTGCACAAGACCTACGATATAAATGGTCTTGCTCAACTCGGATTTGATGCGCGCCTCAACGATTTCAAGGTCTTTTCTAAGAATGGATTCCAGCCTGCCGTTGCTCTCTGTTACCTTCTCCGACACCACAGCTTCAATAGCCTCGGTCAGTTCCCGCGCCCGCTCAGGCTGGCCGAATTGTGCGGCAAGAATCTCATAGATTTTGAGGTTTTGAGCAACGGTCATGGATTAGGTTTTACAGATAACAAAGTTATGTCCTTCCGGTATTGTACAAGGGCAGCCAGTCCAATAGCGGAACTGTAATAAAGCAGCGGCGAAACTGGATTCACATTGGAACTGCAATCGCATAGCTCGTCCTCACCTTCACCGTCAGCGTACGTGCGCGCAGCCACGGGTTTAGCAGCTTGAGATATTTGTAGCTCGTACCATTCGCCTTTGCCCAATCCGCCAGATTCGGAACGCTTTCCGTGACGGTGACGATACGCGTATTAAAAGGCTTGTATGCATCGGCAGGCTGGATGATGTAGCCCATCGCCTTGGCGCCGCTTATCAGATACTTCAGCGCAAGGATGCGAAAGATGTAGCGGTTCGTTTCCTCCGGAAAGACAAGGTCATAAAAGTTCTGACTGCCCTGAAATGTAGCCTGACTGTTGTAGCCGCCCATGCCGCAGTTGTAAGAAGCCGCAGCAGCCGTCCAGGAGCCGAATTTATCGTACGCCTGATGAAAGTATTTGCAGGCGGCGTCCGTCGCTTTGTCCACGTTGTAGCGCTCGTCCACTTCGGCATCTATCTGCAACCCATATTGCGTGCCCGTGCCGCCGAGGAACTGCCAGAAGCTTTGCGCGCCGGCGGATGAAGTGAGATGCTGCAACGAGCTTTCCGCTACGCAGAGGTATTTGAAATCTTCGGGGATGCCGTTCGCTTTCAACCGCTCCTCAATCTGCGGGAAGTAACGCGTGCTGAGCTTCAGGATGTACATGAGCGAACCGTGGGTGTAGTAGTTCGTCAGCAGCTCGCGGTCAAGGCGTTCACGCACTTCCCAGCGGTCAAGCGGTGCGGCTTCTCCGGCAAAGGCGATGCTCTTCGGTAGCTCCGGCGCGTACCATTTGTATTGCAGGCGGCCATCGCCCCTAACCTCTAAAAGGTCATTGCCCGGGTTGGATTTATCAAAGGCGAAGTTGGCGAGCAGGGCAGCACCAGCTATTGCGCCGGCTAGGCTGCTGAGAATGAGTTGGAGACGGGGCTTCATGGCGGGCTTGCGGTTGGTATTTGAAAGTACGAAACCCGTGAACGGATGGACGGAGCAAAAAATTATTCACTTGTGAATGTTTCACGCGGCGGGCGCAAAGGAAACGCGGCGGACGCGGCGGTTAAGTTCCGTTGCGCCCGCCGCGAAACCGCCGCGTCCTTTGCGTGAAACTTTACTTCAAAGTCTCATTCAACCACGAGAAAAACTCCCGCTGCCATGCAATCGCATTCTGCGCATGCAGCACCCAGTGATTCTCATTCGGCAGATACAGCAGCTTGCTCTTGATGCCCTGAAGTTGCGCCGCCTGGAAGGCCTGCAATCCCTGCTCAATCGGCACGCGGAAGTCCACGCCGCCCTGTACAATCATAATCGGCGTGTTCCACTTAGCTACGTAATTGGATGGATTGAAATCGGTGTAGGCCTTCAGTGTCGGCTTCTTCCAGTACGGCCCTCCTGCATCCCAGTTCATGAACCACAGCTCCTCGGTAGTGCCGTACATGCTTTTCGTATCAAATACGCCATCATGCGCGATGAAGCTTTTGAAGCGATTCCCGTGAATGCCCGCCAGCATAAAGACAGAATAGCCGCCATAGCTCGCACCGATGCAGCCTAAGCGTTTTGTATCCACATAAGGCTCCTTTGCCACATCATCAATCGCTGAGAGATAATCCTTCATCGGCTGACCGCCCCAATCGCCTGAAATAGCCTCGTTCCACTGCACACCCCAGCCTGGCATCCCGCGGCGGTTTGGTGCTACTACGATGTAGCCGTTCGCTGCCATGAGCGCGAAATTCCAGCGGAAGGAATAGAATTGCGTGAGCGCGCTCTGCGGGCCGCCCTGACAGTACAGCAGCGTCGGGTACTTCTTCGCCGGGTCAAAGTTTGGCGGATAGATGACCCACACACCCATCTGCTTGCCGTCCGTCGTAGTCACCATGCGCAGCTTCGTTTCGCTCGGCAGGATGTTCTTGTACGTGCCGTCATTTACGTGCGTCAGCGCTCGCATCGCGCCACTTGCGGGATCAACGGCCCACAATTCTGCGGCGGTGTTCATGTCGGTGCGGCTTACCACCACTTCCCCACCTGCGCTCTGCCCTACTACTCCGGCTATATCGTAATCGCCGCCGGTAATTTTCCGGATGGCCGGCATCATGCGCACGCCCAGATTGCCCGGCACGCGGCCTTCAAATAGCTGCTCCGTTCCACGCCATGCGGCGTTGAAGAAGATGCGGTCGGAATTATGCCCCCAGCTAAAGCCACTTACCGCGCCATCCCAACCGCCTGTGAGGTTTAGCTTCATCATGCCGAGGGTCGTTACGTCCATCACCATGATGTCGTTCTTGTCGCTTTCGTAGCCTTCGCGGCGCATGGACGTCCACGCTATGCGGCGGCCGTCGGGCGAGAAGGTTGGGTTCGTATCGTAGCCTTCTATGCCTGCTGTCCAGTTCGTCGTCTTGCGGGTGGAGAGGCTGTAGTAATAGAGGTCGGTGTTGGTGCTCAGCGCGTACTCCGTGCCGTACTTCTTCTTGCACACATATACGAGGCCCTTGCTGTCGGGGCTCCACACAAAATCTTCTGCTCCTCCAAATGGCTTTTGCGGCGCGTCGTATGGCTCGCCGGGTATCAGGTCTGTTGCCTCGCCTTTCCGCCCCAGCGGCGCTATAAAAATGTGGTTGTACTTCCCGTCTTCCCATTCATCCCAGTGGCGGTCATTAAGGTCGCGATAAACCTTGGCCGTTGTCTTCGGCAAATCTTTGTAGAGGTCGCTGCCGTCCACGGGCTTTACCAGCACTTCGCGCACAAACGCTATCCAGCGGCCGTCAGGCGATATGCGGATGTCGCCTGCGCCTTCCAGGCCTTCGTACTCCGGCTGCCAGGCGTCGCCTTTGGCCGAGCCTCGGTATAGCTTTCCTTCTTTGGTGGCCCACCACACGTCCCCATCGCGCTGCACCACGCTGTAGCCTTCGCCCCATTTGCTTTCGCCGGCCACGCCTTCGGTCAGCGGCATGCGGTAGTGGGTGGTCGTGCTCTTTTCCGTTTTCCAGTCCGTGTATTTCACGGAGTAGTAAAGGGTCTTTCCAGAAGGGCTCAAACCCTCGGCAGCCACGCGGCCGAGGCCCCAGAGCTTCTCCGGCGTGAGCCGCTCCTGCGCATGCACGGCGGCGGTGATGGCAATGGCGGACAGAAGTAGTAGTCGCTTCATAGCAATGATGTTTTAAAGGCGGCAGGTGAAGACGCCTGCCACGGCGGGCCAATGTTAGGCAACAGTCGCGACTTGGCAATTTTTGGGCGTGGATGCCCGCTTGATTGTGCCTTTCCGCCACTTGACAAGTCGTTTGCGGACTTGGCATGTGCTGCTTATGCCTGCATTGTGGGGAGCGGCTGTGTGCGGACACATTTTTGGCACTTCAGAAGGGAGATTCATTTCGCAAATCGCCGATTTACAGGAATAAATCGGCGATTTATTTTAGTATAAAACAAACTTATGATTGTAAATCACTGATTTTTTTTGTAAAACGTCGTTTAATTAGTGTAAGTCGGTATTTTAGTGTGATAATTCGCAGATTTATTATACAAAAACGCTGTTTTACATGCCAAAACATACGATTGGGCGCATTGTTTATCCGGTGAATGTGCCGCGGCTTATAGCCCTTGCCAGCCAGGTTTACGAAAAGCACACGGAGGATGGAGCGGCTTCTTTATTGAATGCGCTTACGGATAAAAAGTGGGAGGATGTTGGCCCGGACATTGCCGCGGCTAAGGCATTGCACGACGAGGCGGTGGCGCTGCGCATGCAGTCGGAAGCGAAGTATGCGGAGCGGGACAAATTGCTGAAGCCTGTTCAGGAAATTCTGCGTGCCTCGGCGAGCTATCTGAAGGCGCTGCACCGGGGTAATGCCAAAGCCTTGGGCGACTGGGGCTTTACGGTGGATGACACGCCGCAAAAGAAGCGGAAGGCGAATGCGGATTAGACGGACAAACCCTTCCATCTGTTCAGCGGGCTACTCATCGGGGTGAAAGTATTGCCACACAATCCAGGCTTTGCTCTGGCCGATGGCGCCGGTGAGCTCGCGCTCGGTGAGGCGCTTTATGTTGGCTACGGAGCGGAAGCGCTGAAGGAGCTCGGTGGCGGTTTTCTGGCCGATGCCGGGAATGTCTTCCAGCTCGTTTTTGAAGGTGCCTTTGCTGCGCAGCTTTCGGTGGAAGGAGACGCCGTGGTTGTGTACCTCGTCGCGGATGCGGCGGATGAGGAGGTGCGGGGCGGAGTCGAAGGGGAGGTTGAGCGGCTCGGTGTCGCCGGGAAAAAAGATGCTTTCTTCTTTTTTGGCGAGGCCTACAACGGTCATCTGCCCGCGGATGTTGAGCTTGTCAATGCTTTCCATGGCGGCGGAGAGCTGGCCTTTGCCGCCGTCTATGATTACGAGCTGGGGCAGGGATTTTTTCTCGCGTAGCAGGCGGCTGTAGCGGCGGTAAACGACCTCGGCCATAGAGGCGAAGTCGTTGATGCCCTCTACGGTCTTGACGTGGTAGTGGCGGTATTCCGCTTTGGCTGGGAGGCCGTTGCGAAAGACAACCATGGCGGACACGGGATAGGAGCCCTGGAAGTTGGAGTTGTCAAAGCACTCAATATGCTCCGGGAGCTCAGACAGGGAGAGGGCTTGCTGAAGCTGGATGAGCACTTCGTTGCGGACCGTTTGCTTTGTGGCTTCGCCAATGAGGAGGCGGGAGCGTTTCTGGAGGTCTTTGCGAAAGAATTCAGCGTTTTTGGTGCTGAGGTCGAGCAGCTTCTTTTTATCGCCGGCTTTGGGGATGGTGACTTTGAGCGTAGCCTCGGTAACGAGTATGGGCAGCGGCACGATGACTTCTGTGGCTATGCTCTGGTATTGTTCGCGGAAGCGGGCTACGGCAAGGGAGAGGATGTCGGCATCTTCCTCATCCAGCTTGCGCTCAATATCCATGGTGCGTGCATAGATGATGGCGCCGTTACTGACCATCATGTAGTTGACGAAGGCGTGGCTCTCTTCGGTGAGGATGCTGGCTACGTCGAGGTTGCCGAGGGCGGCGTTTACGACGGTGCTTTTGGCCTGAAACTGAGAGAGGGCGTCAATCTTTTGCTTGAGGACAGCGGCTTTTTCAAACTCCATGTCGGCGGCCCACTCGGCCATCTGCGCTTTGAGGTCGCGCACCACTTCTGCGGTGTTACCCTTTAGTATGTGACGGACGTATTGGAGGTTCTGGCGGTAGTTGTCCTCTCCCTGAAAACCCTCGCATGGGCCTTTGCAGTTACCGAGGTGATACTCGAGGCATACCTTATACTTTCCCCTCGCTATCTGTGAGGGGGCAAGGTTGAGGTTGCAGGTGCGGAGGGGAATGTTTTGCTTTATGATGTCCAGAAGCTCGCGCACGCGCCACACACCAGTAAAAGGGCCGAGGTATTCGGAGCCTTCGCGGATAACGCGGCGGGTAAGAAAGACGCGGGGGAAGTGCTCCTTTTTAATGACGATGTAGGGATAAGTCTTATCGTCCTTGAGGTCAATGTTGAAGCGCGGCTGATAATGCTTGATAAGGGAGTTCTCCAGCAGGAAGGCATCGTGCTCCGTGTCCGTGACGGTGAATTCTATGTGATCTATGAGGGTGACGAGGCGGCGCGTCTTGTAGTTGTGGTCGCCCTTAGTGAAGTAAGAGGCCACGCGCTTGCGCAGGTCTTTGGCCTTGCCTACGTACAGGAGCTCCTTGGCGCTGTCGTAATACTTATAGCATCCCGGCTGATGCGGAATAGAGGATGCTACCTCGCTGAATCTTTCTTTGGTCATACTGTTGGCCTAAATCTCAGACTCGTCCTCGCCCATAAAGCGGTAATCTACCCGGAGGCTACGTGCATTCCCGATCAGATTGTTCTGCGCTTCCTGAATCTGGATGATTCTGAGCGGCACATAGAGCAGCTTCCGTCTAGTTGAGCCGAAGAAGTCATGCTTTGCAGTTTCTATATAAATGGACGTGATGCGGTTGTTGCTTGGGTCGGTATTTATCTGAAGCACGCGCGTTAACGACTTATTGGTTTTCGCTGTGTAAATAAGTCCCCGACTTCCGGTTGTTTCGTCATCATACATGGCAAAATCGTATTGCCCAACGAATTTCCGGTCTGATATGTCTGTTTCTGAGAAAGCTTTTAAAATGGGCGACCAATCCAAATTCATAAAATTTGCGATTGTAGTGTCCACACCGCCATTTAAGTGCGTTATTTTGTAAAGACTGTGCGGTGCGCCGGCAAACATTTGTACCTGATCGGCGGCGTACTGTTTAATTGAAAAATATGTGTCCTTTTCATTAACAATCTGGTTACGAGTCTTATACCTTTGGCACGACAAGGCACTTAACAGTAGCAAAACAATTATCAGCGAGAAGAATGGCCTTTTAAACTTCATTGGTACGAAAATAACCATTGTAGCCGAGGTAAAACCCTAAAGACGATTCATATGCGCACGATTTTCAGCTTGATTATTGCTTTTGTTACCGGCTTGTTTACTATAGCAGCGCAGGCGCAGGTACAATGGATAGCCGATGCCGGATTTGGGAGCGCTCCGTATGCGTCGCTCTATAAGATGCTGGAGGATGGCAAACCGCTTGTTATTGCCGTTGGAGATATTAATTCGCAGACTTCTGAGCGCCTCCTTGGCTCAGGTGCCCTCCAAAAGCTTACCGCCGAGCATGATGCAGGCGCGTATGGACAGCGTTTTTCAGCAAAGGACCTTCATATCGCTTTTGTAAATGTGCAGGTAATGGATCAGGAGGCCGAGGCTGATTTACCGAAAGGCATTCAGTTTATTCACATGAACGAAGGAGATGATGCGTTAAACGGCGCAGGATGGCAGGGGCTTTATTCCATCGCCGGCACTCATCTGTTTCTTATCACATCCGATCACCTTGTTCGCCCGTTGCATGGCTCTTCCGCTGATGAAATCAGCCGTGAAGTCTTCTTTTTTAATAGCAGGATCCGTCCGACCGCAACTCCGGACGTTCGCCTGCTGGATGCGACTCTTGGCGCAGGGCGGGTGGCGCAGATCCGCGTGCAGAATTTCAGTACTTCACCTCTAAAAGAGGTACAAATCAGCGTCTTGAAAGACGGACAGCCTGTAGCTGAAGCAATTTACAGCGCGCCGATTGCTTCACTGGAAGATGCGGTTATTACACTGGATCTGCCCGAGGGCGATGAAGCCGGCTTCACCATTGTGGCGAAGACCGCAGGCGATACAAATCAGATGAATAACCGCTGGACGGGCGCGCTTCGCGCATCTTCTGATATGGCAATGATTGCGGGGACAATCGGAAAATAACTTTAGGTTTGTTATAAGTAGAAATCCCCGGTATAGCCGGGGATTTTCTGTTATACGAAATGAATCAGTTCAACTGCGGATTGATAGGCAGAATAGTGAGGTAGGCAAACTCAGGCCCAAGCGATTCAATCGCCGTTTTCCAGAGCACATCGGGATCCGTTTCAAAAATAAGGTGTGGCGATACGTTAGCTACAATCCACGAGCCTTCCTCAAGCTCCTTTTCCAGCTGGCCGGCGCCCCAGCCGGAGTAGCCCACAAACAGCCGCAGGTCAATGGGCTGATAGCTGTTGTGCATCACAGACTCCTGGAGCGCCTCATAGCTGCCGCCCCAATAAACACCGTCCGCGATTTCGGTGCCTCCGAAAGACAGCGGCGCACGGTGCAGCATATGCAATGTATCCAGCTGTACAGGGCCGCCTTGGAATACGGGCAACAAAGGCGTATAGAGCTCCGGCAGCAGATCACCCAGTGTATGTTCTGTCGGGCGATTGAGCGAGAAGCCGACCGTGCCGTCCGGGCCATGCTCGCAGAGCAGCACTACGCTACGTGCGAAGGAAGGATCGCCCAACATTGGCTCGGCAATGAGCAGCCTGCCCGTCGCCGGAAGAATGCCACTTTGTTTATGTGGATTTAGAAAGTCCATTGTTTAGTCTCGTTAGTTGGGAGACCTGGCTGATAATGGGAAAAATTCATGCCGTAGTTGGCACCGGGCGAGGATCAAAGGTTGTGATAAGCCTAAATTGCAGTCCGGCACGCTATGCACCTTTTCCCAGATTTACTGCTGTTCGTCGTAACCCTTGCCGGCGGCGCCCTCCCCATCCTTACGGGGCCGCCGGATGAGCGCCGCATGCATTTACTGCTTGCCTTTTCGGGTTCGTTCCTGCTTGGCATCACCTGTCTGCATCTTCTACCGGAAACGTTCAAAGACATTCCGGAGCGTGCAGGCATCTATCTTCTCTGCGGCTTTTTCCTGCAGCTTGTTATCCAGCGCGCCACGCATGGCGTGGAGCACGGCCACGCCCACGTCCACCCGCATGACCACGGTCATAAGGTGCCGGTAATAGGCATACTGACCGGCTTGTCGGTGCATGCGTTCATGGAAGGCCTGCCGCTGGGATTCAACTACCGGAGCGCGGCCACCAATCCGTCGCTATACCTGGCCGTAGGCGCACACAAGCTGCCTGAGGCAATGCTCCTGGGCATTCTGCTTCAGTCTGTTTTTAAAAAAGGTAAGACCTTTTTCGCGCTGCTCCTGTTCTCGTTGATTACCCCACTTGCCTCCATAGTCTCCGCGAGGTTGGGCATGCATTACGGCGCAATCGCCAGAACGGTAACCGCTCTGATACCGGTTGTTGCAGGCGCTTTTATCCATATTGCAACCACCATTTTTTTTGAAAGCGGCACCCGGCAGCACCTGCTGACGCGCCAGAAAGTGATGGCTATGCTGGCCGGCGTTCTGCTGGCCGGCCTGACCTTGCTTTTTGAGTAAAAATCCCAACAATGAAACGCATCATCACATGGCTGTTGCTGTGCTCTGTCCTTTGCTCTTGCAGGGCGGCCCAACCCGCCGATAATAAATCACTGCTTTGGAAAATTGAAGGGCATGGGCTCAGGGCGCCCTCTTATCTCTTCGGCACTATTCACATGCTATGCCCAGACGACTATCTGTGGACGGATGCGATGAAAAAAAGCCTCGCCGGATGCCGCAAAGTCTGCTTTGAGCTGGACATGGACGACCCGTCGGTATTGACGGAAGCCTCGGGCGGGTTTATGAGCAACGACGGGAAAAAGCTGCAGGACTACTTCAGCACTGCGCAATGGTCGCGGCTGAGCCGCATCATGAAAGATTCTGTCGGGGCGGACATCAGTCAGATGCAGATGATGAAGCCGATGGTGCTGGAGAGCCTGCTGGCTGCCAAGAGTGTTGACTGCCCGTTTCCGGTATCCTATGAAGGCAATATCATGGAGCTTGCCCAAAAGGCAAAGCAGGAAGTTGTGGGGCTGGAAGCCGTCACCGATCAGATTGCGGTGTTCAATACCTTGCCGGACGACAGCGTGGTGGCGATGCTCATGCAAGCGGCAGACTCTTTTTCAAAAAGTAAAACAGAGTATGCAGGCATGCTTGCGGCATATAAACAGCAGGATCTGCCGGAGCTTTACCGGCAGGTAAGCGCATCTAAAGAGTTAGGAGATAATCTGGGCGTCTTCCTGGACGACCGCAACCGGAAGTGGGTGCCACGTATAGCAAAGCTGATGACGGAAGCGCCGACATTCTTTGCCGTGGGCGCAGGGCACCTTTGGGGCGATGCCGGCGTTATTGCGCTGCTGCGAAAGGCCGGTTATTCGGTGTCGCCTGTTCGCTGAGTCACCGATGCCTCGTGGCGGGAAAGATAAACGCGCTGATTGCGGGCGTCAGCTCGCGCTTGAGCGCAAATTCGGGGCTGATGTAGGTAAGCTGGTTTTCGGATAGATCGCGCGAAGACTCTTTAAGCACATGGTTCATCTTTGGAATGATGAGCAGCTTTGCATCCGGCTTAGCTGCGGCAAGGGCATAGGCATTAACCGTGTCCACCTGTAAATCGGTTGTACCCTGAATGATAAGCACAGGAACTTTCAGCCTGGCTATTTCAAGCGCCGGATTGTATTTCATCCATGATATAACGTATGGCTGCACGCTCTTGCGCAGCAATGCCTGATAAAAACCAGTAGGAACGTCATCGATCAGCTGTCCGCGGCGCAGGATTTTGAAGTACATGCGCATGCTGTCTATAACGGTTCGCGGGAAGACCGGAGATGCCGTTATCTGGGCCAGAACGATAGAATCGGCGGGCATAGACGCACCCGCAATTGAAATGTAGCCCGCAACAGAGGTTTGCTGGGCGGCAAGCATTCCTATCAGCGAGCCTTCGCTGTGTCCGGCGATGTAGATCTTTGAGAAGCGCTTGTCCTTTTGCAACTGCTTTACCCAACTCACCGCGTCGGTAACATAATCGTCAAATCGCAGGTCTCGCTCATCGGGAGCGGCTGCTTTGCTGGCGCCAATGCCACGCTTGTCATAGCGGAGGCTGGCAATGCCGCGTCCGGCGAGGGAATCGGCCAGGTATCGGAGCGAATTGTTCCGCAGATTCGTCTGATTGCCGTCGCGGTCTGTAGGACCAGACCCGGCAATGATAATTACCAAGGGTGCCGGCAGCTTCCCGTCGGGCAGTGTAAGCGTTCCATGAATACTGCCGCCCTTTGAGGTCGTTAGCGTGATAGTTGTGTCTCGCTGCAGTGCGAATAAAGAAAGCGGTGCAAGCAAAATGCCCAGAAGCAATGAAAATCGCATTCCCGAAAGTAGGCCGCCAGGTTTTACGCGGCAAAAAACCTGTTTTACTGATCTGGAATTCACTCAAGCTCCGTGGCGAGCATTTGAGTCCAGCGTTGTTGTTCGGATAGCACGGTGCCATGCATAGTCTGCTGCTCATAGAGCTCTTGCCGCGCTTCATAGGCACGGCTCACGCCATCGTAAATTTTTTCTACGTCCTCCTTCAGATGATCGCCCCGGATACGCGCATTGTCAAAACGCCTTTGCATTTCGCGCGTATAAAGCTCACAGATGTCCCAGTGGCCCTGCTCATGCCGCAGCACATCGTCACGGTCAAAGTCACGCCGCACCCACGACTGCTGCTTATCAAAGGTGTTATAGACATATACTTTAGCCAGGCTGCCGGAGCCGGTAAGGCTTGTCTCAATGGCAATGCCACAGGACGTCTCGGCGGCTATATGATCACCTGCGCCATTGCGAACCTTGCCCCTGAAGTCATCCCAAGTCAGCTTGCGGCCTCTATTCCACCGAAAAGACTGCTCTGCCTGCCTGGGATTACTGCCGCGATAGAACGCCACCTCAACGGCATCGCAGGGCTGGCTGCGTGAATGCTGCGTTTTGGATATGATGTGCAGCACATTAGCGCCAGCTGCGGCGGCAGCACTTTCCGCAACCTGCTGAAGCTCAAAATAAGTGCATGCTCCATTCTGATTGCTGCCGCCAAAAACCCGCTGAGACAGCTTTTGCGCATTTTGCGGCGCGGCGTCTTCAGGCTGCAGGATCGCGAGGCCGGTGTCTATCGATATTCCTTGTGCCGCTGCATTGTGCTCATATCCGAAGCTTATTCCGATTGCGATCAGGAAAAGTAAACGCAAGAAGGCTTTTTGCCGTTTTATCCTCATGAGTATAAATTTACCGTCTGTCCTGCAAGGGTCGCGCCAGATGCACGGCTAATTCTGAAGAACGGGTTAATCAACAACACTTTCGCCCATGCCGGCTCCCATGCAGCGCCTCCTTATTAGCCGGACAGACGCGATTGGCGATGTGGTACTGACCCTGCCGCTTGCGACCATCCTCCGCGAAAGATTTCCGGAAGCCTGGATTGGCTTTCTCGGAAGATCTTACACTAAGCCAGTGATTGATTGCTGCGATGCTGTTGACCAGTTTGTGGAGTCGGAAGACTTTTTAAAAGCGCGTTCCTGCGAATGGGACGTGATTATCCACGTGTTTCCGCGGAGGGATATTGCCTTAAAGGCGAAGCAGCTTGGAATAAGGCTGCGAATAGGCACATGGAGCAGGCCCTACCACTGGCTTACATGCAATAAGCTGGTGAAGCTAAAGAGGAAAAACGCTGACCTGCATGAGGCTCAGCTCAATACATTGCTACTTGCGCCGCTCGGCATACGCAGGGTGTTTGAGACGAAAGAATTAGGCAGTTTGTATTCATTCAAAGACGTAAGGCCCCTGCCTGAAGCGCACAGACGCCTTCTGCAGGACGGCATGAGGCATATTATTCTGCATCCGAAGTCTCAGGGCAGCGCACGCGAGTGGGGGCTTGAGCATTTTGCAGACCTGGTCAGGTTGCTTCCGAGGGATCACTACCAGATTTTTATTTCAGGAACGGCCGCCGATACGGAACAGTTAAAGCCGCTGCTTGAAGCCGTAGGACATGATGTCACAGATATTTCAGGGCAGATGGACTTGTCCGGCTTTATTTCTTTTATAGCTGCCTGTGACTGCCTTGTAGCGGCCAGTACCGGCCCCCTGCACATAGCCGCAGCTCTGGGAAAAGTGGCTTTGGGGATCTATCCGTCTATCAGGCCCATGCATGCCGGGCGTTGGGCGCCGTTGGGGAGCGCCGCTACCGCATTTGCATTGTCAAAGGCGTGCAGCGATTGCCGCGATGCACCATCCGGATGTATTTGTATAAGAAGTATTCCGGCTGCTCAGATTGCGGACCACATTATAGCCTTTCTGCCATAGTGGGTTTTCTCAGAAACGGACAATCAGGTAAAATGCAACAGGGACGGACAATTTACCGGCTTTGTGTCCTTCGTCCACATTTGTGGCAGTGCTTTCCAGCTGCCCGCCGGCGCCGCCGGTAAAGGTTCGGCGCGTGATGATAATATCGTCCGTTTGCTGGCCACTTGTGTAATAATAGCTGCTCTCGGTGCCTATCAACACGCGGTCAGAAATATGATAACGCAGCCATGCCATGGGACCACCGCCATAGCTTGTGATTTTTGAAGACGTGATGGTGGTCACAGTATCAAATCCACGCACAGCACTTTTGGTGTAGTCGTCGTTGTGGCTCACCACAGCATCCAGCCCAACGCCGGCGCTCCACTTTTCAGACAGGCTGAACATTTTTTCAATCCCGAACCGTGCCTGCAGGTCGTTAATGTCTGTGCTGCGGCGGGTGATACCGTCATCATTGGTTTCGGACTGGTAGTTGTAGCCTGCGCCAATGCGTAGGCCCAGACCCGTGCGGGCATGATTAATATTGTATGTGAATAGGTAAGGATTAGTGTTGGCTGTAACGGCGCCACCCCCGAAGTTAAAAACCTGCCGCACCAGCTCATTTAGCTGAATACCAGCATAATGATTGAATTTTTTGCCAACAGGCGCTGCCTCTTTGGTATCTGTCTGGGCAAGAAGGGAAGTTGTCGCCAATGTGGCGATAAAGACTAAAGCAAATTTCTTCATGAAGCGTTATCTCGTCTTGAACGGATCTGCAAACGCAGGATTAGTAATTAAATCGGGGTCGCTGAGGGTGCCTAAAAAAGCAATAATAGATTCCTTCTCATGGCTGCTGATATTCATCCGCATGGGCGCTTGAGTTGCAGGATTTCTGAGCCGCTGATCCAGATTTGCATTGGCTTGTATATTGTGACTGTAATGTTCCAAAACGTCGTCAAGTGTTTTAAAGCGTCCATCGTGCATATATGGGGCAGTCAGTGCGACGTTGCGCAGGTTCGGCACGCGAAATTTTCCATCGTCTGTTGAGCTTTGGGTAATCACTCCCAATCCTTTATCGGTGGGAGACATGTCTAGGCCAATACTTACAAACTGACCGCTTCCGCCGCTGAAGTAGCCATTCACCTGTACGTTGTGGCAACCGGCGCAATTATACTTGATATTAAACAGGTTAAACCCCTCCTGCTCTTGCGCGCTAAGGCTGCTTTTTCCGCTTTGATTCTGGTCAAACCGCGTGTTTCTGGAAATAAGCGCGTTGACGAAGATGGACACGGCTCTTGAAATGCGCTCTACAGATATTTCTTCTGTACCATACGCGCTTTTAAAAAGTTCTTTGTAGTAAGGCAGTACACGAAGCTTCTCCTCCAGAGAGGACAGGTCAGAAATCCCCATCTCTACGTGATTGGAAATAGGTCGTGTAATCAGGGTTTGAAGATTACTCTCTCTGCCATCCCAGAATAAGCTGCCGCCAGACTTAAAGCCGTTTCCTATGCCTATAAATCCGCCAAATCCTGAGAATCCGAGATTCTGCAAAGCCGGCGTGTTGCGGCCTGTCAGTCGGTTTGCAAATCCTGCGCTTTTCGCCGAATTATCTGAGAAAGCGAAAGTCTGCTTATGGCAGCTGCCGCATGATACCGAGTTGTTTATGGAAAGATGCCGGTCGTAAAAAAGCACCCGCCCAAGTGTAGCCTGTTGATTAATAGAATCCGTGGACTGGCCGAATGTATCAAAGTACCGATGCGTGGCTGCCGGCAGGTCAAGATATACTGCGCCTCCCTTCTCCGGCAGCGGCGAATCCATTCTGTGACAAGACCAAAGAGCCACGATTGGGAGCGCTGCGGCGATGACGAGTATTTTTTTCATGACGCGTGGTTTGTACGGTGTGCTGGGTCCAAACATGTAAGACGGCGAATCCCAACAAAACGTTAGCACTGAACCTTGATCGCCAAAGCAGGCACAAGTAACGAAAAAAGCCGGAACCGGGATCAGATAAAATCTGTCAGGAATCTTTAGCGATAGCCGCCGAGCTCTTTAAAAGGAAACATATAAGGGTACTCTTGCCAATCGTAAAGTATCGGGTATTGAGCGCCGAGGCCGGATGAATATGAAAGCCCAACTGTGACGATAAACAAAGCATATTGAAGACAGGTAGGTGCATCTCGTCTTTCTAACTATCCGTAAACGACATTACCAAGCTTATCACTGTGGATATTCAGGCAATAAAAAAGCCTCCAACTGGTTAAGTTGAAGGCTTGTAAATAAGATATGGCGGCTACCTACTTTCCCACATTTTAGCATGTAGTATCATTGGCCATGGCGGGCTTAACTGCTCTGTTCGGAATGGGAAGAGGTGGAGGCACCGCCGGCAAGACCACCATAAGGTCTTGGAGGGAGTAGAAAGTTTTCAGTAGAAAAGCCTGCGCTGAACTTATTTCAGTGCAGAAAGCTGTTTTAATTCACGGCTCCGGACTTTGGTCTTTAGACTTTATACGATCACTAATAAGGGAGACATATTGGAGCAATTATACCGGTAGCATTTCCGGAAAAGAATGTTTTGAGCTTTTCAACGATTAAGAAGAAGAGAGGAGAAAAGAAGGGCCCGTTTTAAGGCTGACTTGTTTGATTTTATTGTCTAGTGGCTTACTTCTGTAGTCTTGATACTTATTACTAAGTACTTGATACTAAAAATAAGATTAAAGCTTACGGGCGATTAGTACTACTCGGCTGTGCTGTTGCCAGCTTTACACCTGTAGCCTATCAACGCAGTAGTCTGCTGCGGCCCTTCTTATGTAAGTAAACTCATCTTGAGGTAGGCTTCGCGCTTAGATGCTTTCAGCGCTTATCCTGTATTGTACGTAGCTACTCTGCACTGCACCTGGCGGCACAACAGATACACCAGCGGTACACGCGTTCCGGTCCTCTCGTACTAAGAACACATCCCCTTCAATTTACTAGCGCCCACCACAGATAGGGACCGAACTGTCTTGCGACGTTCTGAACCCAGTTCACGTGCCACTTTAATGGGCGAACAGCCCAACCCTTGGGACCTTCTCCAGCCCCAGGATGTGACGAACCGACATCGAGGTGCCAAACCTCACCGTCGATATGAGCTCTTGGGTGAGATCAGCCTGTTATCCCCGGAGTACCTTTTATCCTTTGAGCGATGGCCCTTCCATGCGGAACCACCGGATCACTTTAGCCTGCTTTCGCACCTGCTCGGCATGTCCGCCTCACAGTCAAGCTCCCTTATACTAATGCGCTCTTCGCATGATTACCAACCATGCTGAGGGAACCTTTGCGAGCCTCCGTTACTCTTTAGGAGGCGACCACCCCAGTCAAACTACCCACCATGCAATGTCCACGATTTCTCATGTTAGACCCTAAGTAAACGAAGGCTGGTATTTCAACGGTGACTCCACAAGACCTGGCGGCCCTGCTTCGTAGTCTCCCAGCTATGCTACACATCGTTTACTCAAGATCAATGCAAAGTTGTAGTGAAGGTTCACGGGGTCTTTCCGTCCCGTGGCGGGTAACCGGCATCTTCACCGATACTACAATTTCACCGGGCTCGTGGAGGAGACAGCGTTCAACTCATTAGACCATTCGTGCAGGTCGGAACTTACCCGACAAGGAATTTCGCTACCTTAGGACCGTTATAGTTACGGCCGCCGTTTACTGGGGCTTCGGTCACAAGCTTTGGATTACTCCGAACAAGCTTCCTTAACCTTC
>CBDFFJ010000008.1:0-97500 GCA_965246765.1 Chitinophagaceae bacterium | reverse complement strand
GATATGGCACGCAGGCGACTTCGGGAGTACAGATATTGCTCGGGCCCTACGCGATTTTAAACCCTTGCGAGGTGTTTGGGGAAATATTGATTGTGGCGAGCTGCGCGTTGATTATCCCGAAGTGATAAAATTCATGATTGAAGGTGTGAAAGTAGTGATGATGCATATCGGCGGCTATCCGGGCAGGTATTCATCAAAGGCTAAGACAGAGTTGGAGGAGACAAAGCCACAGCTATTTATCAGCGGTCATAGCCATATCCTGAAGGTCATGTTTGATGAAAGGCTACAGTGCCTGCATATGAATCCCGGAGCAGCGGGAATGCACGGCTGGCACCACATGCGGACGATTATCCGCTTTGCAATTGACGGCGATAAAATAAAGAATTGCGAGGTTATAGAGTTAGGTAAGCGCAGCAAAGTCGTTTAACAATTCCATTGATTCCGGAGCGGCAACAACAGACGTGCTTTAGATATAAACACGACCGGGCCGCGCGTGCGAAAGGTTCGCAGAACGGAAAGTTCTAAGAGCCCGGCAGAGCTAATCTTCGGGCTTGCGTTTGAAGATATGCAGCGCTTTTCCGATCACTTGACCGATAGTGATGAAAAAAATCTTGAAGTCCAGCCAGCCGCTTCGGTTCTTAAGGTAATAAATATCCCACTGAATACGCTTACGCAGGTCGCGCTCCAGACTTATCTCACCGATGTAACCCTTTATTTGCGCCATACCGGTCATGCCGGGCACAGCATTATGGCGCAGGTTGTAATAAGGAATACTCTTCGCGTAATACCGCGTATGGTAAAGCATATGCGGACGCGGCCCCACAATACTCATATCGCCGAGCAGTACATTGAAAAGCTGCGGCAGCTCATCCAGATGCGTGGCGCGCAGGAAATGGCCAACAGCTGTAATCCGGGGGTCGCGGTGCGTTGCCTGGGTCGTGTGCGCCTCATTATTTACATACATCGTGCGAAACTTGTAACAGTCAAATTCAAGTCCGAGATATCCGGTACGCTCCTGGATAAAGAGAATAGGCCCGCGTGAGGTAAGCCTTATCAGCAGTGCGATAATCGGATATAACCAGGATAATACGCAGACAATAACCGTAAAAGATGTCGCAATGTCAAAAATCCTTTTCGTAGTCAGATAGGCTGTCGGTGGATCGTCCACAAGATAACGCTGATTAATCTCGCTGAACATTTCGCGCAGCCCGCCCATCTCCGTCTGCGAAGGAGCCTGGAACTGGGTTCTGGAGCGATTGTTTGGTAGCTGTATAATCATTTGAGGAACAAAGCACATTGAGAAAGCATCTCTTTCTCACGCCCCGGATTTTCGTGCCGCGAATGTCGGAAATTATCTTATAATTACCTTTTGAAACTGACTGATAAGGGCCGTTTTTCACCCCTTTTAACACCCGTCCAGAATATAGCCGAGAAGAAACAGTAATAAATGACGCCAGCTTGGGTTTGCAAAGCCGATTCCTGCATCATAAATAATATTGATACAATGTGAAAAGTCCCGAAGAACCATGATGCATCCGCCTTGCGTAGGAAGAATAAGGGCCCGAATGCAATTAGAAGAAAAATTACTGCCCCGCCTACGCCAAGCACAATCAACGATTGCAGATACATGTTGTGCAGATTGACCTTATAGAGATCAGAGCGCGGTTTGCTGTCTTCCTGCATGCCGGGTATGCCGTGGCTGGCGATGCGATTATTCTGCAGGGTATGAACGTCTCCGTTCCCGGCACCACGCAGCCAGAGGTGATGCGCAGTCATATTCTCAAAAGCGATGTGCCACACAAAGAGTCTGAGCGTGAGGTCAGTAAATGGCGGCTTTGTTCCATGGAAATTTTCGCGCGTCACGACGCTGAGATCCGGATGCATAATGTCTGCAAAGCGGCGGTGGAGCGGATTGTTCGTTCGCGCCAGCGCAGTAAGGGTTATACCGCCTACAAGCAGCGCCAGTGCAGGGATCAGCAGCTTAAAACGCCGACTCCGCTTGTAAAACCGGAGGCCAAAAGCCGGAATCACAATAAGCACAAAGCTGAGCATCATCAGCCGGGATGCAAGGAGCAGCAGCAGCCCCGATAAAAAAAAGAGTACAGGCCA
Organism: Chitinophagaceae bacterium; assembly: GCA_965246765.1. Taxonomy (GTDB): domain Bacteria; phylum Bacteroidota; class Bacteroidia; order Chitinophagales; family Chitinophagaceae; genus UBA1952. The sequence goes on along the minus strand of CBDFFJ010000008.1, from coordinate 95,391 downwards.
CCGCCACCAAAGCATCTTTTCATACCCTGCAGCGCGCCAGGGATAAAGCAGCAAAGCCGCCAGAGCGCCCACATCATACCACGCAAAGTAAACGGCGTTGGCGTCTATCCCGCTTGCCAATCCATGATAGAAAAAATGATTGATGTTGCCGTCTTCTTGCCAACTGGTGTTTGCGCCATCCAGACACATAAGGCCCGTGAACGCCACGCCGGCTATAAATGCAATCATTACCAGACCGCCCCGACGAAGATCCAGCCGTGTGCCTGCGCCTGCCAACAGTGGCAGGAGTATAAAGGCAAGCTTGCTTACTGTATCAAATTCTGATTGTCCTTTGTCAACGCTCCAGAAATAAGACGCTGCGTGCAGCAAAAAATAAATAGTCCAAAGCCAGTAAGCCTTTGTCTGCAGGAAAACGCGCATCGTAGTGCGGAATTCGCCGCCCGTCAGCCAGCAAAGGGCAAGCAGCCAAATGCTGATTGTAGAAAAGATAAAGGGCAGCGGTATTGTAAACGCAAGCACGCAGCAGGCGGCGCATGGGGCCATTTCTCGCCACGAATAGCTGCGCATGCAACAAAAGTAGCCGTTCGGCGAGTAACTTGCCCGGCAATCCATATCCGGTTGAATAAGCAGCAAGCATCAAGCAGGCCAATGGCCAGAATCCTGGCTGCAACGGTTCAGTCAGCGCTTGTGCCCCTGCTGGGAATAGCATTTTACTACATCCTTTCGCTACGCTTTTCTACAGCGGCATTTGGTGTTCTTTCATGGGGAAATGCAGTCAGCATGTGGCTGCTTATGATTATTTCTTTTGGTTTGGAGCAGGTCACTTTAAGGCGGCTGGCGGCAGGCAACGATACTTCTACATGGGTAGCAGCCGCATTTATTTATCATGCGCTGGCTGGCTGCACAGTGACGGTATTGGCGCTGTTGGTAATAAGGCTTGCTTTTCCTCAGGGGCACGAAGGACTAGCTATACTGCCAATTCTCTTCCTTTCGCAAGGTGTAAACCTTCTGGTTACGCCGCTCAAGACGCTTTTGAACGCGCGGGAGCGTTACCTGCCTTATGCGATTGTATCGCTTACGAGTAACGTACTGCGGATCGCCGCTCTTGTATATCTGATGCGCAAAGGTGAAGCAATTGAACTGCGCGACGCCGCGCTGCTCCTGCTGTTGCCATTTGTGCTGGAACTGGCAGCGATGAGCATTTTCTTTGCCCTCCGCATAAGGGGAATGCGCTGGCGTGTCAAGGCAAAGGCTTATGCCGGACTGCTGCGCGAGTCTGCACCGCAGGCACTGACCGTAATCTTTGACATCCGCCTCGGCGGAAGGGCTGACTGGATTCTTATGGGCATTCTGAGCACCAACGCTGCCACCGGCCTGTACACTTTTGCCGCGAGGGGCTTTGAATTGCTGCGAATGCCTGTATCTGTCATTAGCATGCTGCTTATGCCCCGGCTTGCACGACTATTGCAGCGAAGCAAGGCACTGACGGCGAAAGATGCGGCAGACATCCAGGATATTTACCGCCTTGAAATGTGGCTTTCCTGCGCCCTTCTGGTAGCTATGAATCTGCTTTGGGCGCCGCTGATCTCGCTCGTTACAAACGGAAAATATGGCTACACAAATGCCGCAGAAACGGGCATCCTTTCGCTGTGTGCTCCGCTTCACTTTGGGCAGAACCTTCTGTGGATGATTGCGTTTTCGGCGCGGAAGTATAAAACCATCGCACGCATTACTATCATCAGCTCGCTCGCTAATGTGGCATTAAATGCGGCGCTGATTCCCTTACTGAATGGTAAAGGGGCCGCGATTGCTTACCTCGGTGCCTCTTTGCTTCAGACTATGCTGCTGGGCTATGAGCTTCGTAAGGGCATTCTTAATATCAGTCATAGTCCGCTTATCCGTTCGCTGGCTGCGGCGGGCGGGAGCTACGCGGTGGCTGTATTTTTGCCGCTTCATTGGGCACTGCAGTGCGTGCTTGGGCTGGCGTTGTATCTTGGCCTCAGCTATGCGCTCCGGCAATGGCGACGAGGCGACCTGCAGTTTACCAAACGTATCCTTTCCTCCTGAGAAAATCTTTACGGCATGTCTGGCAACATTGCTTCCGGTACAAAGCTGCGTAGCTGGCTCGCCCAGATGGACTGGCCCCTATTGCTCTTTCTGGCCGGCGCTACTTATGTAAAGCTCTACCTTAAGATTGCCGCGGTGGCCGGCTATGCTGCCTGGCTTCTTTTCAGGAAAGTGCGGCTGCAAAAACCGCCCGGCCCGGTTTTCTTTTACCTCGCTATGCCAGTGCTTGGCATAGCTGCCGCGGCTGCACATGGGTCTTTTAGCAGCACAGGGTTTGTGTTTGGGGCAATGTTGGGCTTTACGCAATGGCTCACAGGCGCATCAATCGTGTATCTTTTGTTTCTCACCGCCAAAACCGGTAGTCCGGACCGGATGGCGGTAACAATCAGCGGCTTTTTTGCGCTGAATATCCTTGCGACCTTAGTTCAGTTCGGCGGCCTCATCATAGAGTCCGGGCATTTGATGCCCTACTGGTTTTATGACAGCGGACTAAAGTATGGCGCATCCACGGGCGACCGGCTGCCGGGCATCTTCATGAATAACTCGCTCAACAATGCGGCTGTCATGCTGCTGGGCGTCCTGTACTTCATCACCAGGGGCCAGCGGGCATGGACGGCAGCATGCGTGCTCGTGCTACTGATGTGCACCAGCAATGTGGCCACCTTTGGAATGATTGCCCTGCTACTGCTCCTTTTTGTATTTGGCAGCGGTCGCCGGCTGAGGGGCAGTGTGGCGCTGACTATTCTGTTCACTACCTTCCTCTACCCGGCAATTTCCCCCCAAAATTTTAAGTACGTAGAGACGGTTACAGCCAGATTATTTGCGCCTTCGAAGCCATTCATAGCAGCTGAAAATCCGGTGCAGGATACCATTTTGGCGCAGCCGGACACTGCTCAGACAGTAGCCTATACGCCTAAGCGCTCTTTGTCGCTTCAGGTGCCGGAAGCTATCTATCGCAATATGCCGGCGGAATTGGCCAGCCTGCGGGAATACAGCCGGCATATGCCGAAGCCGGCCTGGAGCTATCTGGCCCTGGAGCCCGATGCGATTCGTCTCTACTTCAGGCGCTGGTACGGCGTTGCGCCCGATTCTACCCTACTTGCTGCCTACGGGAAACCTGCAAAGCTCTTTGCAATCAGACAGACCATAGGCTTCCTGAACACGAGTGCCGCATATTGGATGGCAGGGGCCGGAATGGGTAATTTTTCGTCCAAGCTTGCGGTAAAGATGACCGGCCTTGGCCTTCAGGGCTCGTTTCCAGATAAGCGCATTTACATCAGCCGCCCATTTCTTGAATATCACTTCTATACCTTGATGTACGTGTTCTCGCGCGACGTGAAGGAGCATTCGGTTATAAACATGCCGGGAGGAAGCTACGTGCAGCTGGCGGGCGAATATGGTCTGGCAGGCTTGTTGCTTTTTGCCGGTCTTTACCTGGGCTGGTTCTGGCTGCGTTGCCGCACTTACAAGGGTGGCCGCTGGATGATGCTCGCGCTGCTTGGCTTATTCTGGCTTGACTATTGGTTTGAGGTCATGACTATCACAGTTGTTCTTGAACTCTTGCTCCTGCAAGGTATTTTTGCCGCGTCCTCACATGCAAGCAGCAGCGCCCGCGATCACGGTATTAATGCCCGCCTATAATGCGGCGGCCTACATCCGCGAATCTGTTGAGAGCGTACTGACTCAGACTTTTCATGATTTTGAGCTGCTGATTATTGACGACGGATCCGGCGACGCCACCCTTGAGCTCGTAAATAGCTTTAGCGACGAAAGGATCCGGCTTATCAGCCGCCCTAATAAGGGGCTCATTGACACCCTGAATGAAGGGCTCGCGCTGGCAAAGTCAGACTTCGTCGCCCGGCACGATGCTGACGATTTCTGTATGCCGCAGCGCCTTGAGAAGCAATATGCGTTCCTGCAGACTCACCCGGATCATGTACTTGTTGGCGCCGACGTGGCTTATGTGGATAAGGACGGCATTCCGCTGACGACTATCAGGCCAGGCGGTTATTGCGATGCTGACGTACGCGAAATCATCTTCAAAAAAAATCCCTTTTTACATTCTGCCGTGCTTTACAGGAAGGCGGCTATTATAAAAGCAGGCGGCTATCCGCATGGCGCATTGACTTTTGAGGATTGGCTGCTCTGGATATCCGTTCTTAAGCTTGGGAAAATGTGCAATTTGCCGGAAGTACTGGAAAAGGTGACTCTCAACCCGGAATCTGTAACCATTGACGAGCGCTGGCGCGGGCCAGAGTTTATTAATCTACGCCTCGGTGCATTGCAGCGCGGGCATCTGTTGCCACAGGAGATTGTGCGCCTGAAGGCTATCATAGGCGGCCAAAGCAGCGCCGCTTACAAAAAAGCCTCCTATCACGCGATTGTTGCCAAGAAATACCTCTGGGACAATCCTGCGCCGGCCAGGGCGCGCCAGCATCTCGGCGAAGCGATCAAGGCCTGGCCAGGAAAAAAGGAGCCTTATCTGCTCTGGGCCATGTCCTGGCTGCCCTCGGCCTGGATACGGGCTATTTATAACCGCGGTAAAAGGGCTAAGGCATGAGGGTAGCGATGATTTCCCGCGCTACGCTCCATACCTCTGCCGGCGGCGACACTACGCAGATAATGGAAACGGCAGCGGCGCTCCGGAGCCTTGGCGTAACCGTGGACGTGCTCCTGACAACAGATCAGATTGAGTATGCGCAGTACGACCTGCTCCACTTCTTCAACATCATCCGCCCGGCTGACATTATTAGCCATGTTGTCCGTTCCGGAAAGCCATTTCTCGTCTCCACAATTTTTCTGGAGTTCGGCGTTTATGGCCGTGATGAGGGGAAGGGCATTGCGGCAAAGCTTAGCGGGGTTTTAGGCGAAGACAGGATGGAATATGTGAAAGCAATAGCGCGCCACATCCGCAATGGCGAGCGGATCATGAGCCGCCAGTACATTTTCCGCGGGCACCGCCAATCTGTAAAATGGATTCTGAGACGGGCCGCGATGCTGCTGCCCAATTCCCAAAGCGAATACACGCGTTTAGTAGCCCGGTACAAAATTGAGCGTCCATACCGGGTTGTGCCAAACGGCATAGGCAAAGACTTCATAAAGCAGGCTGCCGTTAAAAGGGTTACGCCTAAAGAAACCGTGCTGTGTGTGGCGCGGATAGAGGGGCGCAAGAATCAGCTGAATCTTATCCGGGCGTTGCGTGATACCGGTTACTGGCTGCTGATTCAAGGCAAGGCATCGCCGAATCACGCTGCCTATTACGCGGCCTGCAAGGCCGAAGCCGGTTCCAATGTGGCATTTTCCGGCTGGCTGAGCGGGCAGGCACTCTACGACAGGTATCACGCGGCAAAGGTGCATGTGCTTGCCTCCTATTTTGAGACCACGGGCTTGTCGTCGCTGGAGGCCGCAGCGCTCGGCTGCAACATCGTGATCACAGATAAAGGCGACACGACAGACTATTTCGGTGACCGTGCCTGGTACTGCAATCCTGATGACCCTGCTTCCATCAGGGCCGCGGTGGAGGCAGCTTACGCCGCGCCTTACAATGAAGAATTCCGGCAATACATCCTTAAGCACTATACCTGGCAGAAGGCTGCCGAAGAAACACTCGCCGCCTACCGGCAAGTGGCAGGTATTTAATGAATCAATACGTGGCTACAGTTTCGCTCAAGATCGGCATCCTCGGCACGCGGGGAATACCAAATCGCTACGGCGGCTTTGAAGAGTGCGCAGAAAAGCTTGCCCTTAGCCTGGCGGGAAAAGGGCATCAGGTTACCGTGTATAATTCCAGTCATCACGAGTTTAAGGGGGCGGCATGGAATGGCGTGCGGATCATTCATTGCAAAGATCCCGAAGACAAGCTGGGCACTGCGGGGCAGTTTCTGTATGATCTGGCATGCATCAACGATGCAAGGAAGCGCAGATTTGACATCGTGCTCCAGTTAGGATATACAAGCTCGTCCGTGTGGTGGTGGCGATGGCCGCGGAGATCGGTAAACATGGTCAACATGGACGGTCTGGAATGGAAGCGCAGTAAGTACAGCAGTAAGGTTCAGGCATTTCTACGGAAGGCGGAAGGATGGGCGGCAAAGCATGCGGACAGCCTGATCGCGGACTCGCCGGGCATTCACGAATACCTGCAGAACAAGTATGGCAGGCCATCTACGTACATACCCTACGGGGCAAATCTGTACAACGATCCGGACGCGCGACCGCTTCAAAAATATGGCCTGGCACCCGGAAGCTATCACCTGCTCATTGCCCGGATGGAGCCTGAAAACAACATTGAAGTAATTATCCGCGCCTACATAGCCAGCGGAGCCGAGAAGCCGCTGCTCGTTGTGGGCGGCATGGCCAATGCCTTCGGCACGCGCATTAAATCATTATTTGGCACAGAGCCGGGCGTACGCTTTGAAGGAGCCATTTACGATGCAGCGGTGATCAATGCCTTACGTTATCATGCCCATCTGTATTATCACGGCCATTCTGTTGGTGGTACAAACCCCTCGCTTCTGGAGGCAATGGGCTGCCGCGCAAGAATAGCGGCGCACCGCAACCAGTTTAATGAAGCCGTTTTAGGCAACGATGCCTACTATTTCTCAGATGCTGCGGAACTCGCAGACATTATACAAAACGCCGGTCCAAAGGCGGAAAAGCAGTCGTGGATTGACAATAATGTGGAAAAGATCCGGCGCGTATTCAGCTGGCCGGCGGTTGCAGATGCGTATGAGCAGGCAATGCTGACAGCTTTGCAAAAGCGAAACAAGAAGTAGCACCGTTCTGCTCCGGTGCGAATTTATCGGGCTGCTTTGGTCTTAAATGCGCTGATTGCCTTTCGCGTAAAATCGCTGAGCACCAGCCGTCCGCTGATGCCTGCGCGGTCGCTGAGGAGTGTATCCCAGTGCTCCGTGCCCTGCCAGAAAATCTTTTTAAGCTCCCACATAGCCTCAGGCGAGCTGTGTGCCAAGCGGTCAGCAAGTGAGTCAACGGCCTCATCCATCGTATTTCGGCTGCCGTGCAGCTCGGAATAAAGCCCGTGGCGCTTAGCCCATTCCGAGCTGCGCCATTCGGAGGCGTCAATAGCAAGCGTTGAGAATGCGCTGCGGCCTATTTTGCGCTCAACCGCAGGACCAACCACGAAAGGGCCTATACCCACTGCGAGCTCGCTTAGCTTCACGTTAGCTCCTTCCTGGGCTATGGCGTAGTCGCAGGCCGATATAAGGCCTACGCCGCCGCCGACGGCCTTGCCCTGCACACGCCCGATTATCAGCTTATGGCATTTGCGCATCGCATTAATCACCTGCGCAAAGCCGCTGAAAAAGGCCTTTCCCTGAGCTTCATTCTGGATAGCCGTCAGCTCATCAAATGAGGCACCTGCGCAAAACGCGCCTTCGCCCGCGCTGCGCAGTATGATAACCCGAACACCGGCGTCAATGCCGATATCGTTGACCGTCTTAGCTAAATCACCAAGGATAGCTGCCGGCAGCGAATTGGACGATGGATGAAAAAACTCAATGGTGGCTATTCCGTGCTCAACTTCATGGCGTACGTAAGCGCCTTCTGCGTGCTGCATGTTCAGGGATGTGCTGTAAGTGAAGGGCGCAAAATTAGTCCCCTTTTGTCGCTTTTCTCCCTATACACGCCGGCACATTTGCCCTAATCCGGGACTATTTCATCCTGCGCAATGCACGCTTCGCCGAACGGCGGTCAGCACCGGGGCCATTATCTATCACGCGTTGCAACAGCTCCTCAGCCCTGGCTTTGTTGCCAAGCGCCGCATAACATTCTGCCGCCATTACCATTGAATGGTAACGGGTATGCTCGTCAGCGCTGGACATTCCTTTTTTATAATGGGCCAGAGCAGCTCCGTAGCTCCCTTTTCCGTAAGACTCATCGCCGCGCTCAATATCGTTACGCGGATCTGCCTCCTGCTTTGCAGTTGCAGACTTTGTTTTCTGTGTCGTATTGCCTGGCGTTGCACGTGCAGCCGCAACATCTGTTTCGGATACAACAGGCTCCTTTTTCTCCGGTGCTTCTTCGCCCGGGGCGGCGCTGGCGGGGTTATACTCGCTATAAATTTTGGTGGCGGGAACGTCCTTCACAGCTACACCCGTGGAAGCAGGAATATCAGTGGCGCCGGACGAAACTGCTGACGCGACTGCCTGCTTATCGGTTGTTTTCGCAGGCGATGCAGTTTGAAGTACTTCAGAATTAAGAGCCCCTTTTCTTTTTTCCTGCTCATTCAATCCGGACGTCGCAGGCAATGAAGGCGCGGCGTCAGCTACTGTCAGTTGCCTGAGGGCAGCGGGCTGTACCGGCGATTTAGCATTAGCAACTGGCCGCACGGCACCGCTGCCCTGACTGCCACTTCCAGCACTGCCACTATTCGTTGCAAGCGCAAGCGTTGGAGCAGCCTCATGATTGCTGTTGCGCTCAAAAGCCCACAGGATTCCGAATATCAGCAAGGCTGCTGCCGCTACAGAGCCGATTCGCCAGAGCGGGGTAAGGGCAATACGCTTCCGCGCCTCCGCGGATGGCATAGCGGCATGCGCGATAGAGTTGAGGTGAATCTGCGGGGATATATTATCGAAATGATCTTTAAGAAAACCGCTATTCAAAGCTGAGATCGCAGCCAGAGCCTGTTCGCTGTGCTCTTCAAATCCTTCCATTGCAAGGCTGCAAAGCGCGCAGGTATTCAGATGCACCTCTGCAGCATGCACCTCCTCCGGCAGCATTGCACCGCTCAGGTATTCCTTCATCTGCTTTCGCGAGAGGCATACGCTCTGGTCAAGAATATGTATCAGCTGCTCTTTCATTGTCTATACCGCTCGTGCGGTCATTGTCGGATGGGTCAGTTTCAATTTCAGATTGCGGCGGCCGTTCTGGATATGGCTTTTTACCTCGGTAGTGCTGTAGCCCGTTTGCCCGGCAATGTCGGAATAGGTCAGCTTTTGAAGATAAAACAGCGTAATGCAGGCTCTTTGAGGCTCGTTCAGCTCAGCTACCGCGGCTTCAAGCTCGTTCAGTAATGCCTCGCGCTCGGGCATATGATGCGCTTCTTCCTCAAATTCCATATGCTCCGGCAGCGCAATGGTATTATTTGCCACCGGCAGGTTATGCCGCAGCTGCATCAGGCAGTGATTGCGGGCAACCTGCATCAACCAGCTTTTAAAGCGTGCTATTTCAAAGCGCTTCAAATCTTCTAAAAGCTTAATAAATATCTGTTGCGTTGCATCTTTGGCGGCCTCCCCTTCTTTAAGGTATTTGAAGCATACGCCCAATACAAGGTGAGCATAGCGCTCGTACAGACAATTCATTGCCTGTGCTTCATGCCTGTGAACATAGCGATGAATAACTTCTTCATCGCTGAGCTTGCGGTATTCAGTAAGGGGCAAGGGCGGCTTGGGCTTCACAATGTGGTGCAATCTCGGAAAAACTGATACTGCAACTATCTATTATGGGTCAAAAATCAGGCCAGGCGGGTGCTTTAATCAGGTCTTTACAAATGTAAGGCGTAGCCGAGATATAAAGACGGATTTTAGGACGCCACCGTTAGGGATCCGAAAAAAATCTGCCTTAAATCGCGGATTATAATTGCATTAAAGATGGCGTCTTTCATTGTTGGTACTCAACTGAACTCTTTATGTTGGTGCCGATAACGGAGAGGCTGTTTGAAGGATAATTCTAAATGTCCAACACTATAGCGCCTACTTCTGTGACCGCGTCGCTACACCTTCGGAATAAAACGCTAACACTTCTTTAACCAATCCCGGAAATTCGTTTGCAACCGCTGAGCAAAACGACTAACAATGTCCAGATTAATCACTTCGCTTCGCTCTTTGCTACTGGCCATGCTTATGCTTGCAGCATCCGCTGCCCGGCTCAGCGCCCAAGACTACGACGATGGCTATGGCAGTGGCGGGTCAGCATCCTATCAGCAGTTTTATGACGAGCTGTCTCCTTATGGCGAATGGATCAATGATCCTCAATATGGCTACGTTTGGGTGCCGGATGCCGGTGACGACTTCCGCCCGTATTACAGCGACGGTTATTGGGTGAATTCAGATTATGGGAATACCTGGGTATCCAATTACCGATGGGGTTGGGCGCCGTTTCACTACGGGCGCTGGACTTTTAGTGACTATTATGGCTGGCTTTGGGTGCCTGGCAATGTCTGGGGGCCTGCGTGGGTGAGCTGGCGCTCAGGTGGCGGCAGCTACGGATGGGCGCCGCTTGGCCCTGGCATTTCTGTCAATGTGGCTATCGGTAACTATTCGGTTCCTGACTATTGGTGGACATTTACCCCGCAACAATATATTCTGAATCCACGCTTTCACAGCTATTGTTACGGGCCTCGGTACAATCAGCAATATGTGCATCAGACTACGATCATCAACAACACGTACGTCTATAATCACAATACCTATATCAGCGGCCCACGTCGTGGCGACATGGAACGCGCCATCGGCCGTCCGGTGCAGGCTGTTGCCATCAACAATACCCGTCGTCCTGACCGTACCGAGCTACGCGGCAACAATCTGAGCATCTACCGCCCCTCGATTTCAGAAAGTCGTCCACGCGCTACGGAACGTCCGCGTAGCTTCCGCGCAGCAGAACAGCCGGTAACTACAGGCACAAGCAGTCCCGCGCAGAGTTCGCCGGCTTTCGAGCGCGAACGTAGCAATCGCGGGCAGGTATTGCCGGCAACCGGCAATCAGCAACCTTTGCAGACGGATACACGCAATCAATCCGGCACGTTTCAACGCGACCCGCGCCCACAACGCTCTGATCCTGCATTTCAGACGCTACCAGGCAGTACACGTCCCGCAGAGCAACAGGTGCAGCGCGACCGTAATTGGGGCGGCACGATGCCGGAGCGGCAACCTGTACAGCAAGCACCTGCTCAGCGGACTGAGCGCGCACCATTCAACCGCGGCGATATGCAGCAGCCGCCTCAGGAAACACAGCGACCTGCACCACGCATTGAAAGACCAATGCCAGTTATGGAACAACGACAGCCTGCCAGAGCTATTGAGCAGCCGCGTATGGAGGCGCCCCGCCAGATGCCGGCACGCCAGGAGGCGCCCGCCCGTATGGAGCGCTCACAATCAACGGGGGCTGAAGGGCGAAGGCCATTTGGCCGGTAAAGAAACTCCCGGCTGGAGTTATAATAAGAACGGGCTGCTTCAATGCGAAGCAGCCCGTCTGTTTTATCTGCATTCAAGCCGTTACCAAACCTTGGCGCGAATGCTGTCAGCACGCCACATTTTATCGCCCTGCTTGATGCCGAACGCAGTGTAAAACTCGGGCATATTGCTCAAAGGGCCATTGCAGCGCAGCTCGCTTGGCGAATGCGGATCGGTCATCACGCGCGAAGCAAGCTCCTGTGGGCGGGTATTGGCGCGCCAAACCTGCGCCCAGCTCAGGAAGAAGCGTTGGTCTGGTGTAAAGCCGTCCACTTTTTTGTCGCTCTTGCCCTGCCCGGTTTTCTTAAAAGCTTCATATGCGATGGCAATACCGCCAAGATCCGCCAGGTTTTCCCCCTCTGTAAGCTGACCATTAATATGGACAGTATCCAGAACCGTATAAGTGTCAAACTGCTTCACCACCATGTTGGCACGCGTTACGAAGTTGGCTGAGTCGGCTGAAGTCCACCAGTTTTTCAGGTTGCCTTCCGCATCATACTGTCGGCCCTGATCGTCAAAGCCATGGGTCATTTCGTGGCCTATTACCGCGCCGATGCCTCCGTAGTTTACCGCATCGTCCGCGTCTTCAGAGAAGAACGGATACTGCAGAATCCCTGCCGGAAATACGATCTCGTTGAAAGCCGGATTGTAGTAGGCATTTACCGTTGGCGGCGTCATACCCCACTCCGTTTTGTCAACCGGCTTGCCAAGTTTGCTGATCTGATAGTTATAATCCCAGGCAGATGCTGCAAATATGTTTGCTGCGTAGTTATTGGGCACAATCTTCATCCCTTCATACGTCTTCCACTTATCTGTGTAGCCAATTTTCTTCAGGAACGTATTTAGCTTGACAAGCGCCTTCGTCTTTGTTTCCTGAGTCATCCAGTCAAGGCGCTTGATACGGTCTGCATAAGTTGCCTGAAGGTTGTTCACAAGGTCAAGCATGCGTTTTTTCGCCTCGGGCTTAAAGTATTTTTCCACGTAAAGCTGGCCGAGCATATCGCCTACGCTGCCATCAACCACATGCGATACGCGCTTCCAGCGCGGGCTTTGACTTTCCTGCCCGCGCAGCGTTTTTCCGAAGAAATTGAAATGGGCGTTATCAAAGCTGCTGCTCAGATAAGGGCTCATTTCCATAGCCATCTGCGTTTGCAGATATTTTTTCCAGACAGTAAGCGGTGTAGCCTTCAATTCTTTGGCCGCAGTGGCGAAGAACTTAGGCTGGCCCACGATGCAGCTGTCCTGACCCTGAATTTTCAGATCGGCAAATACGTTCGCCCAATCCACGCCAGCCGTCTGCTTGTTCAGGTCGGCCAGGGCAAACTTGTGATAAACATTGTAAGGGTCGCGCATTTCCACGCGCGTCATTGATGCGGCGGCGAGCTTCTCTTCCAGCTTATATTCGTCGGCGGCGTCCTTTTGGGCGGTGGCGCTATCGCTGCCCATCATTACCATCAGGTTGACGAGATACTTCTTATACGCATCGCGGATGTCCATGCTGCGCTTGTCGGTCTTAAAGTAGTAGTCGCGGTCTGGCATGCCCAGGCCGCCCTGAAAGAACTGGCTTATCTGCTTCGTGACGTTCTTATCGTCAGGAGACACGTAAAAGCTGAACAGCGAATTCACACCCATAGTGTGCTCAGTAGCAACCTCCTTAAGAATGCCGGCCACGTCTGTAATCGCGTTAATGCGGTCCAGATATGGCTTGAGCGGCGCGATGCCGGCCTTATCAACACTGGCGCTGTCCATGCCGCTCTGGTACAGGTCGCCGGCCATCTGCTCCTTGCTTCCTGCAGCGGCCTTGCTTTTGGCGGCGTCATCCAGCAATTGGCGGAGCGCATTGTTATTGTTTTCTACCAGTTCGCTGAACGATCCCCAGCGCGTTTGGTCAGCCGGAATCGGATTGGCTTTCAGCCATGCGCCATTGGCGTACAGGTAAAAGTTGTCGTTCGGGCGAACCGTGGTATCCATGTTGGCCGGATCCAGAAGCTTGCGGGCCGCTTTGCTGTTCCCGGCAGTGTTGTTCGTCTCGTGGCAGGACGCCAGCGCAAGCAGTGCGGTAGCGGCAAGCAGCGAATGCTTAATGTTCATGCAGTTTTTTTAATGAAGGCGCAAAGATATTCGGGCATTGCGGTAAAATAGTAATGTTGCGCTACGGTAATTGTGGGGGGAGATTCAAGCAGCAGGCATATAAATGACAAAGGCCCCAGCAATGTGCTGAAGCCTAAGCATTGAAGCGGAGACGGCGAGATTCGAACTCGCGATACAGTTTCCCGTATACACACTTTCCAGGCGTGCTCCTTCAACCACTCGGACACGTCTCCTTTTTTTTTCCGTCGGGCGGCAAAAATAGCCGCTGGCGACCGTGCGCCCAAAACTAATTGTCTCTCCCCTGTCCGCTAAGCGGCAAAAATCCGCAAGGCGTTCTCGGTTGTCGCCTTCCCGATCTCCTCTATGGAGACCTGCCTGACCTCCGCGACCTTTTCGGCAATAAACTGAAGATAGGCGCTTTCATTGCGCTTGCCGCGGTACGGTACCGGCGACAGATACGGCGCATCGGTCTCAAGTACAAGGTTTTCCAGGGGAGCCGACTGAACAATTTCCTGAAGCTCTTTATTGCTTTTGTAGGTTATAATGCCACCAATGCCGAGCATAAATCCCAGATCTGTTATTTGCTTTGCCTCATCAGCATTGCCGCTAAAACAATGAAAGATGCCGCGCAAATCACCGTTTTGCTTCCCGCGCACTATCTCAATGCAATCGGCGGTAGCCTCCCGGCTATGGATAACGATAGGAAGATTATAATGTATTGCCCAGTCAATCTGTTTAGCAAAGGCATCTTTCTGCTGCGCCACAAATGTCTTATCCCAATAGTAATCCAGGCCAATCTCGCCAACCGCCGCAAAACCACCCTCGTACAGCCAGCTTTCTACAACATTTAATTCATCGAGGTAATCTGCTTTTACATAAGTCGGATGTAATCCCATCATAGGTAAGCAGCGGTCCGGAAACGCCTCTGCAATGCGCATCATACCCGGAATGGTATGTTGATCACAATTAGGCATATACATTTTTTCAATGCCCGCTTCCAGCGCGCGGCGAATCATTTCATCCTGTTTTGCCTCGTTGAGGCGATCATCATATAGGTGCGTATGTGTATCAACAAACATGCTTTTAGTCTTTTACCGGTTCTTGAATTCTTAAACAGACCAACTTATTTTTTAGCTCACAGGCAATCCTTTCATTTCCCAGCCCCGCGCTCTGCAGTGTTTCAGCACAATTGGCAAAGCGTAATGAAGCCGCTCCCAGGCTTTTGCGCTGTCATGAAACACAACTATCGCTCCGGGTTTCAGATTGGTCAGCACATTCTGAAGGCAGACTTCGGGCGTAAGACTCGTGTCAAAATCGCCGCTAAGCACGCTCCACATATATACCGTCCATGAAGGCTGTTGCCGGTGCAGCCCACGGGCCTGCGCAGCGGATATGCGGCCATATGGAGGGCGGAATGCCCTGCCGGGAATGAGCGCCGCCGCTTCCCTGATGTTATCTAAATAGGCATCGCTGCGCGTTTTCCAGCCGTTTAGATGGTTGTATGTATGATTGCCTGTGCTGTGGCCCGCCGCCCGCACTTCATTAAAAAGGTCCGGATGCTCTGCCACACATTTACCGATACAAAAGAAGGTAGCCCTGGCATCGTACTCGGCAAGTTGCTTCAGCGCAAAAGGGGTTGCCACGGGATGAGGCCCGTCATCAAAAGTGATATATATAGTGGGTTGTGCAGTAGCTGGCATCTTCCAAACGAGCTTGCGGGGAGCTAGCAAGGTGAGCCACCAAGGCGCTTTTACGGCATACACGATGCGAATATAAGCATGTTCGGCTATTCAACTATCGCAATATCAGTTCTTTGCACAAAACCCTCCTGACCATCAGGAAGGGAAACGGTAATTTCATCGGCTTTGACATGCAATACCTGAATGAGCAGGCCCTCCGGCAAGCTGAGCCCCCCGCCCTTTGCGGCGCCTGCTACCGGGCGAAATTTTGTGTCCGGACGCATAACCACTGCCCGGCTGTGCGGCACATCGCGCAGCACGCCAGCCAGCGCAAAAGCAGCAAATAGCGCAGCGATCAGAAAGGCAGCAGCCACGGCTTGCGTACGCAGCCACAATGTATTTTTACGGCTATACGCCCGCCAGGCAAGTGCTCCGGTCACGGCAGCAAACAGCAGCACGGCCAGAACCGCCCACAGGTTGCTGAGCCCGGGCGCCGTTAGCGCACGCCACCAGTGCAGGAAGAATATTTCCTTATCACTGCCCGGGCGAACCTGCCGCTGAATGGCGCGGGCATTGCCTGCCGCAACTGCGAAGCCAGGCCGGCGCATCAGGGCACGCTCGTAACAAAGCATTGCCTCACCGATGTGGCGGAGCCGGTAGTGTGCGTTTCCCAGCTTTACCAGGGCAACGGCGTCAGGCATCGTACCGCTGGCCGCCTGCCCGTAATAGGTGACGGCGCTGTCAAAAGCCCGGCGGGTATAAGCTGCGTCTCCAAGGCGCAGAAAGCGCCCGGCATCGTTTCCACTGGCTCGCAAAGCAAAGCCGAGGCAGCAAACGAGCAATAAAGTCCGTGAAGCTTTTTTAAGCGACAGAAGATTCATTAGACCCACAAAGTACGTTCAAGACCATTGATGACTGACGCCGCCTCTGAGAAGCTCTGCTGCATCTGCTGGCTGCCGCCTACCGGAGCGTAGAGCGCAAGCTCGCATTCGTTGAGCAATGCCTCGGTTTGCAGACGTATGGGCTCAGGCACGCCGCGCTGCGCCATTGCCTGACCGGCAGAAGCCTTGCCTAAAGCCGAAATAGGAATGCCGAGCTTATCGCTGAGATACAGCCAGATCGCTTTAGACAACTCATCGTAAAAGCCCCGTGAAGCACCCTTTTGAAGCATAATGCCGGCAGCGGCCAGGCGCTTCTGCGCTACATTGCCCGCCTTGCGCGTCCGGAACTCATCAGCGTGCGCCGCCTCTTCATCCTTGCGACGCCGGTAAACCACCATCCCGACAAAAGCCAGAAGCGGCAGGCTATACATTGCCCAGTAACCGGGCGATAAGATGAGCGGGCGGGCGGCATGGAGATTCAGGCCGTCGTAAATATCACCGCCGGCTGCTTTGCCGGCTGCCGCGGTTAGTATGCCTTTGCCTGGAGACACATGCAGCCTGAGCGCAGCGGTCGCGGCTGTTTTATAGCTATTGCTTTTGGGATCATACCAGGACAGCGATACCGGCGGCAGCACGTAGTCGCCCGACTTACGGGGGGCAATCGTATAAGTAACCACCTTATCGCCGCTGATAGTGGTGCTTCGGCCGGTTATGGTATCAAGAATACCCGGCTCATACACATCAAGGCCATTTGGTAAGCTGAGCCTGGGCGCGTCAAAAAGCTTGAGGTTGCCGCTGCCGGATATTTTGAGCGTGAGTGTCGCTACATCGTCCGTGGAGAGCGTAGTCTTATCCATCTTTGAAGACAGGACAAATGACCCGACAGCGCCGGTAAAGCCGGCGGGCTTGTCTTTTTCCGGAAGGTCTGTCACGCTGATGGTCACAGGCGTGCTTTTGAGATGCACCGGGACATTCTCGTAGGCTACATCACCGAAAGGATCATTGAAAAACGGGTCGCTCATCATTAGGCTACCGCCAAAGGCCTGCTTGAAGAAGGGGTCGTCAAACGGATTATTGCGCTGCACCTGCGTAACAACCCTTGCGTTGCCGTCAGCTTCTGCCGCGTCAAGCGTGAGGGTACCAGACTGTTGCGGAAAAAGTGCCGACTTTTTCAGTACGAATACCTGGTATCGCTTTCCGTCCACAATCTCTTCTACAGGCTTGGGTTGCTTTGGCAGGTCAAAATCCTGCGTCCAGAAGCCGTTTAGCGAGGGCAGCTTGGAGATGGCAACCTGCATGGGGATGCGGGCGTAAAGCTTGTACAGCGCCGTGACCTGCTCGCCCAGATGAACGGATTTCTTGTCCACATCCACCTTAATGAAAATGTCTTTGCCAATGTTTACTTTAGGAGCCTCTTGAATCTGCTGCGGCGCGGAACGCCGACCGGGCTGCGCCGCCGCAAACGGATCCGCTCCGCCAAAAGGATCATTTCCGAAGGGACTTGCCTGCCGTTGCGGCTGCCTTGCCGCCAGCGATCCGCTAACCACCTCTACAGGCAGCGTATTGGATTGAAAGCTGTGGCCTGCCGCGTCTTTGGCTGTAGCCGGAGGAATAACAATGGCGCCGGTATGCTTTGCCTGAAGAATAAATGTGAGCGAAATGCTGGAGCTCTGAATCATCCGGTTGCCCACTACCTGCATGTTGGTGCTCTGTGACTGAAACGGGCCGCCAAGCACCTTAAAGTCTTTAAAGTTCGGATTCAACGACTGCAATCCGTCCACATCCTGAATGGTGTACGTTACCTGCAGCTGATCGGCGACGCCAATTTTAGATGCATTGGCATTCGCAGAAAAAACCACATTCTGCGCCTCCGCGTTGCCGCAAGCGGCAAGCAAAAACAGCGCTGACAGAAAAGGAATTGTCCGGAACGGAGTGTTCATGGCTTTCGTAAAGGAGACCTTGACAAAATTAGTCGCGTGCCTGCGGGCTCGTCTGCGGGCGGGCTTAAAATCGCGTTAAATGAAAACTGTCTAAAGGTCGCCGGCGGTAGGGCGCATGACTATAGTTTCCACGTCGGCCTGAGCGCTAAGAGAATATGCCGCCCATAGTATTTTTGCAATGTCACTGGCAGCCATAATGCGCTCTTCTGGCACGCCGCTTCCGCTCCAGGAGCGGCTCCAGGTTGCGCCGGGGCAAAGCGCCGTCACCTTTATCCCACGAGGTTTTAGTTCTTCGCGCAGGTTTTCCGAAAAACCCATCAGCGCATACTTAGTGATGCTGTAAGAGCCGCCATTCGGATATGCCCTCAGGCTGGCAACGGAGCATATATTAAAGATGTGGCCGCCATCATTCATTTGCGGGAGAACCGTGCGCGTGAGGTGATAGGCGCTGTACAGATTTACCTGCATCATGCTTTCCAGCTGGCCGCGCGGCTCGGTAGCAATGTCTCCGGGCTGGAAGATCCCGGCATTATTGACCAGGATGTCCACATGCGGGAATGCGCGCCTGACTTCAACTGCGAAACGGGCAACGTCTTCGGGCTTCGAAAAATCAGCTGCGCTGGTAAAGATCCCGGCCCCGGGGTATTGAGCCTGCCACGCCGTTTTTACTGACGCGAGATCCGCCTCGTTGCGGGCACACACGGCCAGGTTGCAGCCATTCGCCAGAAGAACCTCAGCGATGGCTTTGCCGATGCCCTGCGTGGCGCCAGTGACGACGGCGTTCTTAGTTTCAGATTTCAAATTAGTTGTTTGATGATGCTTGCCGCGCAAAGTATAGCCCTTTGCATACGCGGCAAAATGCCGCGCCGTTACATTTGCCGCACAAATCCCGAACAAGATGGAATTCCGCACAGAAAAAGATACCATGGGCGAGGTAAAAGTGCCCGCCACCGCTTACTTCGGCGCTCAGACGCAGCGCTCCATTGACAATTTCAAAATAGCGCAGGACATCAACCGGATGCCGAAAGAAATCATCCGTGCATTTGCTTATCTAAAGAAGGCTGCCGCGCTGACCAATACAGAACTAGGCGTGCTTCCTGAAGAAAAAAGCAAGCTGATCGGGCAGGTGTGCGACGAGATTCTGGAAGGAAAGCTGGACGCCGAGTTTCCTCTGGTGGTATGGCAGACCGGCTCGGGCACCCAAAGCAATATGAATGTGAACGAGGTAGTTGCCTACCGCGCGCATGTGCTGAACGGCGGAAGCCTGATGGACGAGAAAAAGGTGCTGAACCCGAACGACGATGTCAACAAAAGCCAGTCCTCCAATGACACCTTCCCGACGGCAATGCACATTGCTGCATACAAGATGCTGGTGGAGACGACCATTCCCGGCATCACCAGGCTGCGCGACACGCTGGCCGCGAAGAGCGCGGCCTACATGCACGTGGTAAAGATTGGCCGGACGCACCTGATGGATGCTACACCGCTTACGGTTGGACAGGAACTGAGCGGATATGTTTCTCAGCTTGACCATGGCCTTCGCGCCATCAATAACTCACTGTCGCACCTCTCCGAGCTGGCGCTCGGCGGCACGGCGGTGGGCACCGGTATCAATACGCCTCCGGGATATTCTGAGAAGGTGGCGGCCAATATTGCGGAATTGACAGGCCTTCCTTTCATTACTGCCGAGAACAAGTTTGAATCACTCGCAGCGCATGACGCCATTGTAGAGGCACACGGCGCGCTCAAGACAGTGGCCGTTAGCCTGATGAAGATTGCCAACGACATCCGGCTGCTGGCATCCGGCCCGCGCGCGGGCATCGGCGAGCTGTTTATTCCGGATAATGAGCCGGGCTCGTCCATCATGCCGGGCAAGGTGAATCCGACCCAATGCGAAGCACTGACGATGATCGCGGCGCAGGTCATGGGCAATGACGTGGCTGTATCCGTGGGCGGCTCCCTGGGTCACTTTGAGCTGAATGTGTTCAAGCCGGTCATGATCTACAATTTCCTGCACAGCGCAAGGCTGATCGGCGATGGCTGTGTATCATTCAATGACAAGTGTGCGGAAGGCCTGGCACCCATTGAGGAGAACATCGCGAAGCATGTCAGCAATTCCCTGATGCTCGTAACGGCGCTTAATCCAAAAATCGGCTACTACAATGCCGCGGCCATCGCGCAGGATGCGCATAAGCGTGGCATCACCTTGAAACAGGCAGCATTGGAATACAAGCTGAAAGGACTGGACTTTGAGCACATGACCGAAGATCAGTTTGATGCCTGGGTAGTACCCAAAGGAATGGTTGGAGCCATTTAAACTGATGCAAAATCACGAAAAGAAACATCCGCCTTTGCCGCGGATGTTCTTTTTAAGAGACCTTGCGAGACTACTAATGTGCAAGCTCAAGGAGCTCCACTGCCTGAGATTCCAGGCAGGCATGAAAGTCAAAATCGGATTTTATTTCGGCTCTCAATACGGGGTTTTTGAAAGTAGCCGGCACGCGCATGTAACATGCGTACGCGCCGCTCGCGCTCCCAACCGGGTTATCTAATCGCAGCTTTGTTTCCTTAAATGTAGCTGCGGCGATCAAGCGAAGACACAACCAGCTTCGCCAGCTGTTGAACGGTGGTGTGAGCTGTATGGAAATCTTCAGCCACTGATCTTTGCCCGACGATCCTGTGGGCAAAAGGACTTCCGATATCTCTATCCCTTCGCCTCCTTTTAGTTGCAGCATATGGCCGCAAGTATCTGACAATAATAACTGGCGTTTAAACCCTTTTTCAGTGCCAGGCCAGTCCCCGGTATCCAGCAGGCTCATATCCAGAGGCGTTGGATCCGGATTGAGGTAAATGCGGCTATAGTAGCGCCGGTTCATATCACTGTAATGCAGGATGGTGCGGTTGTATTGCCAAACCTGGAAAAGGTTGACGCCTGTCAGGTACGCACTGATGGCAAGGAGAAGATACCACAGCCGGAGTCGACTGATCCGCTCCACGGCGGCAGCCAGCGGCAGTGCAAACACCGGATAGCTTTGCACCAGCGCCCGCGTGGCATATGAGGCGCCGTACTGCCACTCATCCCAGGAAATCACGATCCAGATGTTCAGCAGACAAAATATGAGCACTGAATACCGGAATACATAATTTCTGATAAAGAAGAGGCCACCAACAAACAAAAGGGTTACCGGCGTATAGATAAACCAGCCTTTCTCCCAACCCGTCAGCACGCGAAACCATGGATTTAAGAACACCCATTTGCTGCCTACGTCATAGATGAATGAGCCGGTAACTACTTTCCAATAAAGGAGCTGCGGCAGGATGCCAGCCAGACCTCCGGCCACAGCAAGAAAGATGTGTGCGCGATTATTCCGCACCAGCTTCCACTTGAAGCTTGCAGCGCTCCGGTTATGCGTATTCCAAAGCAGCGGAATCAGGAAGATGATCGCTTCGGTAGGCCGGCATATCGTGGCCAGCCCGGCGACGTAGCCTATGCAGGCCGCAAGCGTGGCTGAAGGCCGGTCATGCCAGCGCGCCGTCAGCCAGATCATCAGCACATAAAGCGGGAAGATGTAGGCGTGGCTTAGTCCATTATCAACAGCCGCATACTGCACGAAGTTGCTCGCCATGCAGAGTAGCGCCAGCGTGACGCCTACAGTACGGTCATCAAAATAACGGAGCAGGACCTTGCGCAGCAGAAACAGGGCAAGCAGGCAATAGAGCAACACGCCGTATGCCAGCGCATATTCATAAGGCGGCGAAAAACCATCTGCAGGATAACCCGCGATGTGCGCATATAGGTGGGCGAGACAAAAAATGGGCGTTTGCAGCAGCGCGACGCCGCAAAAGTATTTGTCCACCTTGTTTCCGTTGTCATGCGGTATTACAGGCATAGCGCCACCGCCGCTTACGTTGTAACGCTGGTCGATGCTGTCTATCCACTTGAGCTTTTGGCAGTCGCCGTATATAAATACTGCGGGGGTATAGAGATAATAGCCAAACGCATCCCACTGCGTAACCGTAAATGGTTTCTGAGGCTCTGCCAGTCCGGAATAGGCCGTCCTGGTAAATATCAGCGCCGCGCAAATGAGGAGGCAGCCGATAAGTGATGCACGGCCGCGCCCGGCTGGTTTAGCTGTCCTCATGCATGCTGGCTATGCGGCTGTAGTGATCCACCACGTATTTCCGTTGGTATCCTTCACGCCGCAGCTTCGTCCATATGGCTGGTCGCCGGGAGGCATTACAGACGTGGCGCCTGTCTCAAGCGCTTTTGCATAGGATGCATCCGCATCAGCCACATACACGAACAGGCCGGCAGGCTGTGCAGGAAAGCCGTCCATAGAGGCTGAAAACATTATTACCGCTTCTCCGATAAACATTTCACAATGGCGATACGTGCCATCATCGTCCCGCATGATCATCTTCTCCTCTGCGCCAAGCACTTCCTGCGCAAATCGGATAAACGCGCCGGGATCAGGAATGATCAGGTAAGGCATTAGCTGCTGATAGCCGGATGGGAAAGTAGCTGTGTTCATGGGTAAAATTTAATTATCTGTATAGTGACTCTAAACCTTCAGAGAGTAATTAACATAGAAAACGCCTGCATGCAGGCGTTTTCTATTGAACTATCGGCATCAGCTCCACACATACTGCTTCTTATTCAGCAGCGTGGCCTCGCCGGCGATAGTCTGGTCGCCGCTCGCCTTGTCGTAAACGGCACACTCGTAAGTAATGCGATTCTTTTCGGGGAAGGTCTCCTTTACTTTAATCACGGCTTCATAATCTGTGTCCACAAACATGGGCTTCATCCACTTCATGCTCTGGGACAGGTACACATGCCCGTCTGCATACCAGAGCGCGCCGAATATTTTGGTGAATACGCTTGCCCCGAGAAAGCCATGGATAATCCGGCGGCCAAACATGGACGCGGCCCCGGCGGCTTCATCGGTATGCAGCGGGTTGGTATCTCCGCTCACACGGGCATAAGTATCCACATCATCCTGAGTGTAGCGGAATGTGTGGCGGAACTCATCTCCTACTTTAAGCATTGGTAAAAAACGTTTTTGGTACGCGGCAAATGTAGCCCGAACGGGAATTTGCCCCATTGCCGGCTGCGGAATACCAGACAGAGTAACTTGCAAGGCAATGAAGGGCAAGAAAATCCTCCTGGCCGTCACCGGTTCCATTGCTGCCTACAAAACGCCGGAGCTTGTCCGGCTGCTGATAAAGGCCGGAGTTGAAGTGAAAGTGATCATGACGGCGGCAGCAACAGATTTTGTGACGCCGCTCGTGCTCTCTACCGTTTCAAAACACGAGGTTTTCAGCAATGTGCATGATGGCGCCGCCTGGAACAACCATGTCGCGCTGGGCCGTTGGGCAGATGCTATGCTGATAGCGCCGTGCAGTGCCAATACGCTCGCAAAGCTGGCAAACGGCCTTTGCGACAATCTGGTGTGCGCCGTTTATCTTTCTGCAACCTGCCCGGTATTTATCGCGCCTGCTATGGATGAGGATATGTGGATGCACCCGTCCACGCGGGCCAACCTGGCGCAGCTGAAAAGTTTTGGCAATTCCATTATCCCGGTTGCGCATGGTGAGCTGGCCTCTGGCCTGATCGGTGAGGGACGGATGGCGGAGCCGGAGACCTTACGCGATTTTCTGAAGCAATTTTTTAACGGCGCTGTTGCGCTCCCGCTCAGCGGACAGAAAGCATTGGTAACAGCAGGCCCAACATTTGAGCGTCTGGACCCGGTTCGTTTCATCGGTAATTTTTCCACCGGAAAAATGGGCATCGCGCTCGCCGAGGCCCTGGCAATTCAGGGCGCCAAAGTAACCCTTGTGTTAGGCCCTTCTCACCTGAGCACAAATTATCCCGGCGTGCATACGATTGCAGTTGAAAGCGCCGAAGAGATGTATGCCGCGGCTTCCGAAGCCTTCCCGCAAACCAGCATTGCAATACTGGCTGCTGCGGTGGCCGACTTTAGGCCGACGGTAACACAGGCGCAGAAAATAAAAAAGACCGGCGAAACGTTGGAAATCTCACTCACACGGACAAGGGATATTTTGAAAACGCTCGGCAGCAGAAAAAGAGGCGATCAGATGTTAGTGGGCTTCGCGCTTGAAACAAATGATGAGCACGCCAATGCGATGCAGAAGCTTCAAGGTAAGAATGCTGATATGATCGTGCTCAATTCGCTAAAAGATTCCGGCGCGGGTTTCGGGTATGACACGAATAAAGTAACTCTGCTATTTCGCGATGGAGCAGTGGAATCGCTGCCGCTTCAGTCCAAGCAGGAAACAGCTATGGCCATCGTTAATGCAATTCTTCAGGTAAGCCATGAGACAACCGCTATATAAATTTCTGGTTTTGGCGCTCTGCGTTTCAATTTGCGGCGCCGCGCGCGCGCAGGAGCTCAACTGCAAGGTCAAAATCCTCCATGAGAAGATTACCGGAGTGGACCCTTCATTTTTTACAGGAATGGAACGTGCCATCACCGAGTTTTTGAACACCCGCAAGTGGACAAACGATGACTATGGTACCCAAGAGCGTATTGACTGCAATATGCTGCTCAACATTACCGGCCGGTCTGACAAAGACCCTGATCTCTACACAGCTACGCTTAGCGTTCAGGCAACGCGCCCGGTGTACAACAGCTCTTACACATCGCCCACCATCAATACCATTGACAAGGATGTCGTGTTCCACTATTCTCAATTCAACACCCTCACGTTTGACGACAACCGCGTTGCCGGACCTGATCCGCTTGCGTCCAATCTCTCCGCTACCCTCGCCTACTACTGCTATCTGATACTTGGCCTTGACTATGATTCTTTTTCTCCCACTGCGGGAACGGCCCTTTTTAAGCGTGCGCAAAACGTTGTAAACAATGCTCCCGAAGACGGCGGCATCAAAGGTTGGAAAGCTTTTGAGGACAAGCGCAACCGCTACTGGATCGTTGACCAGCTGCTGGGCCCCCGGTTTGCCAGCTACAGGGCGGCGTGGTACAGTTATCACCGGGAGGGGCTTGACATCATGTATAACAAGCCTTCTGAAGGTCGTGCTAAAGTTCTTGCTGCGATTACTGTGCTCCAGACGGTGCTGCGTGATAACCAGCAGAGCACATTGGTGCAGTCGTTTTTCAATGCCAAGAGCGATGAGGTCACGCGAGTAGTTATGCAGGGGACTCGGGAAGAACGCTCACAATATCTCAATACGCTGTCTGTGGTAGATCCCAACAACGCACAGAAGTATCTTACCCTGAAGCAATGAGTAAAGGCCGGGTAATAATAATTATAGCCCTGGCGCTGCTCGCTGCCTGTAAGAAGCAGACCCGCGCCCACATGCCCCAGGCTCAGATGGTTCTCATCCTTGCAGACCTGCATCTGGCAGACGCTTACAGCGGCATGATCCGCGACACGGCGAAGCCAACGCTTGGCAAGAACTATGATTCACTCGCATTGTGGACCCGGTCAATACTGGCAAAGCACCACTGCACACAGCAGGATTTCAGCAGCAGCATGGACTGGTATCGTGATCATCCGGATGAGCTCGACTCTCTCTACGCCAGAATCGTCCCCATTCTGGAGTACAGCAAGAAGTAAAGGAGATGTTGCCGCGTGTGGAAAGTGGTGGATAACATCATCTTTACAACGAAGGCATAACAATCCAAAGTAGCTTTCGTTTTTATCCTGAAAGCCGCATTGTACATTCGCCCGCTATGCAAGACGCGATCACATCCATACTCCGCAAATCCATCGCTACCAAAGAAGGCGTGCTGGCAGATGCGGCGCTTTTAAGCCGCATTGAGGCCGCCACTACAGCTATTATCTCCGCCTTCAAAGCCGGCCAAAAAGTTTTGTTCTGTGGCAATGGCGGCAGTGCTGCTGATGCCCAGCATCTGGCAGCAGAATTCAGCGGCCGCTTTTACACCGACCGCAATCCACTGCCCTCAGAAGCGCTCCATTGCAATAGCTCTTACATGACTGCGGTAGCAAACGATTACGGCTACGACGTCGTATATAGTCGTATAGTGAAAGGGATGGGAAAAGCCGGCGACGTGCTGGTGAGCCTGAGCACCTCCGGCAACTCCCAAAACATCCTTAAAGCTATGGAGATGGCACGCGACTTGAATATGATAAACATAGCCCTTACCGGCGCTACAGGCGGCAAGATGAAGGACCTGGCCGACTACCTGCTAAACGTACCCAGCACGGATACGCCACGCATTCAGGAGAGTCACATCACCATTGGTCACATCATTTGCCAGCTGGCCGAGGAGCAGCTATTCTAAAACGAAGCAACCAACCATGAGCACGGATATATTTTACTCCTCTAACCTGCCCCAGTTTGATAAGGACTGGACGCTTTTTCTTGACCGGGACGGTGTTGTGAATAAGGAGATCGTAGGCAGCTATGTGACTACCACCGACGAGTTTGAGTTTTGCGATGGCGCGCTGCAGGCTATTAAAACGCTTTCTGAAATATTTGGCAAGGTCATTGTCGTGACCAACCAGCGTGGCGTGGGGCGCGGTCTGATGACCATTGACACGCTCCGCCAGATACACGCAGGAATGCGGGGCGGTATTGCGGCGGCTGGCGGCAGGATAGACAAGGTGTACGCGGCCACTTCTGTTTTAGATAACGATCACAATCGGAAGCCAAACACGGGCATGGGCCTTCAGGCACGTGAGGATTTTCCTCAGATAGACTTTCATAAAAGCGTCATGGTAGGCAATAGCTTGTCCGACATGGAATTTGGCAAGCGCCTGACGATGCATACCGTTTTCCTGACCACGAAGCACGAGCCATACCCGATGCCGCATGATCTGATCAATGAGCAGTTCGCTTCTTTGCGCGACTGGGCCAGGAATGTAGCTGCCGGGATGGTGCTGGAAGCTTAAGGCTTATAATTTTCCAATAATGAATCTGCCAGGGCGGCGCTGAATACATCAGCGCCGCCAGCATTTACGTGTGTGCCGTTATAAAAGCAGGAAGTGTCTCCACAGAACTGCGCCAGCGAAAAATCAAAGAAGTAAGTCTGCCTGCCAATGGCCGCTCTAAGCCAGTCCCGATAGGCCGATGCGCCCGTTACGCGCTCCAGATAGCGGAACTGATGGGGTGTAAATGCCGCACACACCGCAACACTTTCGTTTTTACATTCCTGCCGGAACTGAAGAAATCTTCGCCAGATTGCGCTATCCACACTTGGGGTTGTATGCGCCTTGTTTTTAACGTCGCGCAGAAAGAAATCTTCCTTCCAGCTAAAGTCCCTCGGCTCAAAGCCGGCAAAGCCGGGACGTTCATTGTCGTCGTCGTGCAGCGGCGATGCATTCGTCATAGCAGCCCGTACGGCGTTGCCTTCGCCACGATACTTTAAAAAGGGTGCGTAGCACTTGACCTGGCTAAAGCCGATGCTTTTCAAACCACGCTGAATCGCCGTATCATAGAGGTAAGGCAGGAATTGCACGCGGTCTGCTTCCCATTTGCTCTTGCTGAATTCAAAGTAATCCAGGCAGACAATCAGAAGCTTTGGCTTCTTATTGTACCGCCTGTAAAACTGGTATCGCGCAAGCTGAATGTCAAACGTATAGCCATCCAGTCCAAGGTTATAAACGCTTTGCCCCGGAAACGCGGCAGCAATGATGCGGGGGTTTACCTGCACATGCGCATGGGAGCTTCCCAGGATCAGTATATCAGCATTGATCCTGCCCTGAGCTATGTTGTACCATGCCTTCATTCTCCCTGTGCTCCGCGCACGCAGCCGCAGATCGGTAAAGCGGGTAACGCCGCTTAATGCGGCAATAATGAGGGCAGCAAAGAAGCAGAGGTGCAGCAGGAACTTTTTCATCCTTGCTTAGAATTGAAAGTAAATGAAGGTTTGCTCCGGCGCACCAAAGTAGAAGACCATCAGCGTGAGCACCACGTAAATTGCCCAGCGCAAAGGCCGGACGCGCAGCCGGTCCAGCTCAAGACCATGCTCTTTGTCGCGGTTCAGCCATTCAACTACCATCATCAAACCTATAAACAGCCACAAGCGCCGCTCTACGTCAACAATACCCCAGGGCGCCGAAAACATCCTTTGTATATAGTGCCATGCCGTCCGCGCATCCGGTGCGCGAAAGAAAATCCAGGCGAGGCAGACCAGCGAAAAAGTAGTCAGCATACCTGAAAACGCGCGGAAGCCTGGCAGGAGTCGCCCTCTGGCCGGCACGTCCACGTTTTTCCGGTTAAGACCGAATAAAATCAACGGCAGAAAGTATAAGGCATGTAAGGCGCCCCAGATAATGAAAGTCCAGGACGCGCCATGCCAGAAGCCACTAAGCAGAAAAACGATCAGCGTGTTGCGCACAGCAACGGCCAGCCCGTGGCGACTGCCGCCCAAAGGGATGTACACGTAATCCCGGAACCAAGAGGTAAGGGACATATGCCAGCGCCGCCAGAACTCTGCGATATCACGCGCGAAATATGGAAACCGGAAGTTGGGCAAGAGGTGAAAGCCGAAGAGCCGTGCGGTGCCAATGGCAATGTCGCTGTAGCCGCTGAAGTCACCATAGATCTGGAAAGCAAACAGGACGGCGCCCGCCGCAAGCGTTCCGGCGCTTTGCGTTTCCCAATGATCAAAAATCGGGTTCACGAAATGCGCGCAGCCATCCGCGATCACCATTTTTTTGAAGAAACCCCATAACATCTGCCGAAGGCCGTCCCGCGCACGCGCATCTTCAAAGCGGCGACTCGTCTGGAACTGCGGCAGGAACCAGGTAGCGCGCACAATAGGGCCGGCCACCAGCAAGGGGAAAAAGGAGATGAATGCGAAAAACGCGGTTGCGTCTGCACAAGGCTCCTTCCGCCGGTGATACACATCTATCACGTAGCTCATGCTATGGAATGTATAGAAGGAAATGCCGACAGGCAGCAGGATATACAAGGTGACCGGATCGGCATGAAGCCCGACAGATTGCAGTAAGCGGGAAAAGTTTTCGCTGAAAAAATTGAAGTATTTAAAAAAGCCCAGCGCCGTAAGGTTTAAAAGAATACTTGACGCAAAAAAAACTTTGCGCCTGCCTTCATCAGTAATTGTTCCCAGGCGCAGACCCACGTAAAAGTCGAAGGCAGTGGTGGCCAGCAGAAGCAGCACAAACCGGTAATCCCACCAGCCATAGAAGACAAACGAGGCGGTGATCAGCAGCAGATTTTGAGCCCTCACGCGTTGGCCGCCAATGGCCCAGTAAAGCCCAAAGACAATGGGCAGAAACAGGATGAAAACGGTGGACGTAAACAGCATTCCGGACGGCTGCGGCAAGATACGCTACGGGGCAGACCTCAACGCTGTTCAGGAATAAACGGTCTTCTTGGAGGCCGGTGGCATTTTATTGATATTAGCGGCAAATCCAGGTCTATGAAACGCATCTTCGGCCCGCTGGCCCTTCTTCTGCTTACCACCGGAATCGCCACCGCGCAAACTGAAAACACACATGATGAGGACGATGGCGACGCCACCAAAGTAAGCTCGGGGCTTCGCATCCCGACGGGCGTGGGCAATGTAATGGTGGGCGCAAACCTGCTCCTTGCGCGGCTTCAGTTCCAGAAAGGCACTGACGCGGCTTATAGTGTCGGCATCAGCCCGAAGCTCGGATTCTTCGCGCTCCCCAACCTGGCGCTCGGCCTGAACTTAGACCTCGGCGTAGAAGGCCAGAAAGGCTACCGTGCCATCAGCTATGGCTTTACGCCATTCGCGCGCGTTTATTTCGCGCACGATAATTCTGCACGCTCACGGCCGTTACAGTTTTTTGTTGAGGCCGGCGCGGGGTATGGTGGCGTAAATACCCACTACGATGGCAGCGGCGGCGATGTAACTACCAATGGTTTTCGCGCTTACGCGCTGCCGGGCATAGATTACTTCCTCAACCACAATGTAGCTGCTGAGGCAGGTCTGCAATACATCTACAATGGCGGCAAGCCTGACGCGCACATCGTCGGACTAAATCTCGGCTTTCAGATTTTTCTGGGACGGTAATGGGGGGCCTTGGTGGCTTAGTCGGTCAACATGCCTCCCTGCATCTACACGTGAAACTTAATCCCTTGCGCAAGCGGTAGAGTGCTTCCCCAGTTGATCGTGTTTGTCTGGCGCCGCATGTAAGCTTTCCAACTGTCAGAGCCGCTTTCACGACCGCCGCCGGTTTCTTTTTCGCCCCCGAATGCACCGCCGATTTCCGCGCCGCTCGTTCCTATGTTTACATTGGCAATGCCGCAGTCCGAGCCTTTATGCGCAAGGAAAGCTTCGGCTTCGCGCATGTTCAGGGTAAATATGGATGAGGATAAGCCTTGCGGCACACCGTTCTGCATGGCGATGGCTTCGTCAAGTCCGCTGTACTTCATGATGTAAAGAATCGGTGCGAAAGTTTCGTGCTGTACGGTGCGGTAATGATTCTCCACCTCAAAGATGCAGGGCTTCACGTAGCAGCCGCTTTCAAAACCGGCACCCGACAGCACGCCGCCCGGAACAATTTCTTTCCCGCCTTCCCCTTTCACCGCCTCAATAGATTCAAGATACATCCGCACGGCGTCTTTGTCTATCAGCGGCCCTACATGCGTTGCTTCGCTCAGCGGGTCACCAATTACCAGTTGACCGTAGGCAGCTACCAGCTTCGCTTTAAATGCCTCATACACGTTCTCGTGTATGATGATCCGGCGGGTAGTTGTGCAACGCTGGCCGGCCGTGCCTACCGCGCCGAATACGCAGCCTATGAGCGCCATATTCAGGTCGGCATGCTCGGAAATGATGATCGCGTTGTTGCCGCCGAGCTCCAGCAAAGATTTTCCAAGGCGCTCGCCTACCACGCCGGCAATGGCCTTGCCCATGCGCGTACTTCCGGTTGCGCTAACCAGCGGAATACGCCTGTCTGCCGCGAGCCACTCGCCTACTTCACGTCCGCCACTCACAAGTCCGTTAATACCTTCCGGCGCTCCGGCACTCTTCAATACTTCACTCACAATGTGGAAGCAGGCAACCGCGCAAAGCGGCGTCTTTTCCGATGGTTTCCAAACGCAGGTATCTCCGCACACCCAGGCTATAAAGGCATTCCAGCTCCAGACTGCAACCGGGAAGTTGAACGCGGAAATGATGCCTACCACGCCAATCGGGTGCCACTGCTCATACATGCGGTGCATCGGGCGCTCGCTGTGCATTGTGAGGCCGTATAGCTGGCGCGACAGGCCAACGGTGAAGTCAGCGATGTCAATCATCTCCTGCACCTCGCCATAGCCTTCCTGCAGTGATTTCCCCATTTCATAGCTTACGAGGCGGCCCAATGGCTCCTTATACTTCCGAAGGGCCTCGCCAATCTGGCGCACCACTTCGCCGCGCTTTGGCGCCGGCCACGTCCGCCATTCCGCGAAAGCGGCTTCGGCCTTGCTGACAACATCGTTGTAAGTGTCACGGCTTGTGCCGGTTACTGTTCCGATCTTTTCACCAGTGACCGGCGTGTGGGAATCAAAAGCCTGGCCGCGTCCGGGAATCCACTGCGTGCCTGTTGAAGCGCCGTCATTGCCGGCCTTTATATGTAGCTGGGAAAGTACCTCCTGAATGTTCATGTGGGATAGAAATGTGCGCAAATGTAGGCTTTCGCGCAAAGGAGCCCATGCGACAATGGCATCCCTCAGCCGCCTAAAACGGGGAGTGAAACTCGTCAAGCGTCATGAATGACCTGTCGCGGGCAGACATAAGGGGTGAGGTGCATTTCCACTCAAAGCCAAAGCTATCCCAGCGAACGCCTGAATCACTTTCCTGCGCATACTCTGACGAAACGAGGTAATAGGTGAGCGCCTCGTTGGTAAGGGCTTTGAAGCCGTGCGCAAAACCTTCCGGTACGTAGCAGGCAAGGTGATTCCCCTCGCTTAGCTCCTCCGCATGGTACTGTCCATATGTCGCTGAACCTTTTCTTAAGTCAAGGATCACATCCAGAATGGCTCCTTTCGGGCAGAAAACGATTTTGCTGTGCTGATGCGGCGGCAGTTGGAAGTGCATGCCGCGGATAACGTCTTTATGCGAATGCGAATAGTAAGATTCTTTGAGGATGAACTCAATGCCGGCCTGCCGCAATGTAGTATCGTGAAAAGCCTTTACAAATATGCCCCGCTCATCAGTAAATGCCGGGACTTCCAGCAGACAAGCATCCGACAGGCTTAATGAATGAATGTTCATGGCAGGTTAGTGTATTGCGCAATCTGCGCGGCGCATTTTTCTGCTGCCGGGCGTTCACCCGCATACCATTCGGCTGTCCAGCGAATGGCTTCGTCGGCGTTCAATCCCGGCAGCCATCCCAGCTCTGATTTGATTTTGGTATTGTCCAGCATTAGCAGGCCTGCTTCATGCAATGCGCTCTCCTCCTTAACGTCAAAAAAGCCCTTCTGACCGAAAGCTTCATAGAAAGCATTTGTCACCTGTGCAACCGTACGCTCGTCTGCACGTTCGGGCCCAATGTTATACGCTGTGCTGTATCGCACGCCATCCTCAGCCATCTTTTGGGCAAGCAGCAGGTAGGCAAACACCGGCTCCAGCACATGTTGCCAGGGCCGCACGCTTGCCGGATTGCGCAGGGTTACCGGCTCGCCTTTTTGAATGGCTCGTACAATGTCCGGTATCAGCCGGTCTTCAGAAAAATCGCCGCCGCCAATCACGTTCCCTGCCCGTACAGACGCTACGGCCTTTTGATGCTCACTGAATTTATCCTGATTAAAAAACGAGCGCCGGTAAGATTCAATGACAATCTCCGCGGCAGCCTTCGACGCGCTGTAAGGGTCATAACCGCCAAGCTTGTCATCTTCTGTGAACGCATCGCCGCGCTCAGGGTTTTCATAGACCTTATCCGTCGTGATCATCACGCCCACGCATGGACCTTGCAGCGCACGCATCGCCTCCAGAACGTGCGCGGAGCCAATCACATTCGCGGCAAAGGTGTCAACGGGCAGCCGGTAGCTGCGCCGCACGAGCGCCTGCGCAGCAAGGTGAAAGACGAAATGCGGCTTAATGTCTGCCATTGCGTCCGCCAGCTTTTGCCGCTCACTCAGATCCGCAATAATAGAATGACAAAGCCTGTCGCCCCCAATCTGATTGTACAGGTCCACTTCGTGCTCCGGCGCCAGTGAATATCCCGTCAGCTCGGCGCCGAGCTGGTGGAGTACCTGCAGCATCCAGGCGCCTTTAAAGCCGGTGTGACCGGTCAGGAAGACCCGCTTGCCGGAGAATGCTTGCTGCAATAGTCGGAGCACGGAGATGGTGTTTAGAGGATTTATCAGGCCGTTTTCCAAGGTGCATTTCCGCTTTCCCAGAGACTTTCAAGCTCTTCCTTGTCGCGCAGCGTATCCATGGCTTTCCAGAAATCGTTGTGCCGGTATGCGGCAATCTGGCCGGCGCGCGCCAAGTCGTCCATCGGCTGGCGCTCCCACATCACATCGTCGGCATCCGCGTGGAGGTAATCCCTGATTTCCGGATTGATGACGAAGAAGCCGCCATTAATCCAGGTGCCGCTGTCGGCCGGCTTTTCCTCAAAAGAAGAAATGTGGCCGTCGTCTTCCATCTTAATGACGCCAAAGCGGCTGGTTGCCTGTATGGCAGTCATGGTGCAGATTCTGCCGGAGGATTTGTGAAAGGCAACCAGCTTGTCAATATCCACGTTGCTTACGCCGTCTCCATAGGTAAGCATAAACGGCTCGCTGTTGGTATAAGGCAATACCCGGCGCAGTCGTCCCGCCGTCATGGTATCCTGACCGGTTTCCACCAGCGTTATTTTAAACGGCTCCGCATTGGCGCTATGTACAGCAACTGTATTATCCTTGAGGTCAACGGTCAGGTCCGCGTTATGCAGGTAATAGTTTATAAAATACTCCTTAATCATCCAACCCTTGTAGCCAAGGCATATAATGAATTCGTTATGGCCGAACGCCGCGTAGCTCTTCATGATGTGCCAGAGGATGGGCTTGCCGCCAATGGCAATCATGGGCTTTGGCCGCAGCTGGCTTTCCTCAGAAATACGCGTGCCGCGGCCTCCGGCGAAGATGACAACTTTCATACGCAGCGAAAATAGCGGGGATTCGCTTTATTATGATCCGGCACGGCGCCTCAAAAATTATTGACTTCAGCCGGCGCCCAGGTCTCCGAGTGACAGATCGCGGAAATGGCCGTTGCGCTGAATGCGGGCTTTCATCGCCTCCAGCTCTTTAATGATCGGCACGATGCTGCTGAGATGCCGGCGCAGGTATTCAAGGCGCTGCAGCTCGGTGAAAATGCCTAACAACTCATACTCCTGCTCCAGATTCAGGCCTACCAGATGGGCCAGCTCATAGGAGCGCATTTTATCGCTGCCGGCAGGAAACCTCTCGGAAACGTTCAGCAATGAGTAAAGCCGCTTTACTTCAGTCACAATGTTTTTTGCAAGAATAGAATTACCCGTCTCGGTCGTGTTAGCCGGATAGCTGACAATCGCGCCGCTGTAAAGCTTGTTGGGCACCTCGCCAATCCGGTGAAGTATTCTGAAAACGGACAGACCTTTTGTGCGAATGTCTAATGTGCCGTCGGGATGTTCCCTGGCCAGCGCAGTCACTTCCATCAGGGTTCCCAGCTCAAGCAGATCCTTTTCCACCACCGGCGGAATGCCGAACGGCTTTTTACCATCTAAACACTCCCGGACCATTTGCTTATATCTTGGCTCAAAAATGTGCAGATTCAGCGTCTCGCCCGGATAAACGACAATGTTGAGGGGAAATATGGGAATGAAGTTGGTCACGGCAGGGACGTAGCTTGAAAATAGCGGGAAGGCCTATCGCTGCGCAGCAAGCTCCTTGTGCTGCATCAGCAGGAATATCAAAAATACGGCCACGCCGAATTGAACTTCCAGAAAAGGATCCACGAGCAGCGGAACTAAAAGCATCGCCCAGACGATCCCGAAAAAAAACCCTTTACGATTCCTGGATAAACGGCGCAGCGGCGCCATAAGCCACAGGATAAACAGCAGGGCGGCAGGGATGCCGGCAGCCATGGCGCAGGTGAGCAGCTGATTATGCGGCCAGAGCTTCTGATCTTCCTCCACTTGCGGATACCACTTCGCATAGCCTGCGCGCATTTCCTGTAGCACATCTCCTGCGCCGACGCCAAAGGGGTGTGCAGCAATGGAGCGCAAGGCGATATTGTAAGAAATCACACGGCCGGCGTCGCTGTAGATACCGTGGCGCTCACCCATGCGGTAGCTGCGCCAGGTGACGTAGCTGTATCCTGCCCGCTCGCGCAAGGTGGGCAAAGAGAAAAAGGCGAGCGCCGCACACACGACGCCCCCTATAAGCAGCATTATACCGCGACGGAAATTCCGCCTGATCTGCCAGGCGAGGCAGGCCAGCAAGAAGATGTATAGCGCAGCAAGGCCCGTCTTAGCTGCGAGCACATGCAGGTAAACAGCTAAGGCGCCGCATACCACCAATAGCGCCGCCCGATGCGCCCGTCTGGCAAACAGCGGCATAGCGTAGGCAAGCCAAGCAATGCTTACCGCCACGGCTGTTGAAAACGCGATGTGATCATTATAAACCGGCGTGCGCAGCACATGCGCGTATTTGTAGCTTTCCACGATCGCCGCCGTATCCATCCGCCAGAGGAAGCTTGTGCTGTATAGCGCGCCGCTGAGCATGATCGCTGCCAGCCCGCAGGTATATATGCGCAGATCACTTGCCGAGAATGCGGGAAGCAAGGCAAATGAAAGCGGCAGCAGCAAAAAGGGAAGTTTCACCTGCAGGTGCTCTCCCCACATCTGCTTATCGGCGCTCCAGAAGTAGGACAGCGCGTAGAGCGCAACCCAGCCCAGACCGAGAAGCCACCAGCGCTGCTGCAGCCAGACTTTTGGCGGAATGCCCCAAAGCGCATTGATGCCGAATACCATCATGCTGACAGAAGCTGCGGCGCGGGAGCACAGCAGGCCGACGATCATGCCCAGCAAAGATGCAAGCGCAAAGCGTCGCTTCCAGAGCTCTGTTTGAGGAGGAAGTCTATTTTTGTCCACGCGCAATCTTGTGTAGCCAATCAAACGGACAAAGATATTTTTTAGTGCCGCCTGCCGAAATTCAATCCTTACTGCTTCGTATCAGAGCCGGCGATGCAGGCGCGCTGGCCCGCGGCATTACCATCGTTGAAAACGACCTTCTACCCTCGCAGGAGCTCTTGCTGTCGCTGAAGCATACCGCAGCGCCGAAGCTTGTCGGCATCACCGGGCCGCCGGGCGCGGGTAAAAGTACGTTGGTCAATGCGCTGCTTAGCGAATGGACAGAGGCAGGCAAAAAAGTAGCCGTTATCGCCGTTGACCCCAGCTCGCCATTTCATTTCGGCTCCCTGTTGGGCGACCGCATCCGTATGTCGCGCTTTTACAATCACCCGCACGTATTTATCCGCTCGCTTGCCAGCCGCGGCGCACTGGGCGGATTGCATCCGCGGATTTTTGAGATTATAGATGTGGTGAAAGAGGCAGGTTTTGACTTAGTGTTGGTAGAAACAGTCGGCGTGGGCCAGAGCGAGGTGGAGATAGCCGGTATTGCGGATTGTACCGTTGTGACGCTAGTGCCCGAGGCTGGTGATACCATTCAGACCATGAAGGCTGGCCTGCTTGAGATTGCTGATATATTTGTAGTAAATAAGGCCGACAGGCCGGATGCGGAACGGCTGTACCAGAATCTCCGCGTCATGGCTCACGAGCGCGCGGATGGCACAAACGAAACACCTGTCCTGAAAACTATCGCAAGCAGCGGCGAAGGTGTGCCGATGCTGTCTGCGACCATTGTCTCAGCGCTCAGCCAGGCGAAGGCCGCAGGGTTCCGCCGCAATTACCTCATGCTGGAGAAGGCTTATCGCCTGATTCAGTCTATCCGGATGAAGCATATGAGTAAAGCGCAGCTCTCCGGCGCTTTGGAGGACGCAATGGCCCAAAAGGATTTCAATATGTACGTCTTTGCGCAGCAAATGGCTGTCTGAATTGTATGGACGCTTTGCTCCGCTGGTACTACACGATCCATCCGCTTAAGCGGGAGCAGTTGTGGTGCCGGCTAACACGACGGATAGCGATGGCCATCAACAAGCCTGCAAACGCAGATGCAAGCGATATAGCATTAGCGATGAAATGGCCTCAGGTTTCACTGCATGGGTTAAATGTTCTGCACAGATTCGAGCCTGATAAGCGCCGGTTCTCATTCCTGAACCGGACAGTTGCATTCCCGGCAGCCATTGATTGGAACTACAGCGCTGAGGGTTTGCTCTGGACCTATAATCTGGCTTATTTTGAATGGCTTTATGACGACACCGTCTCAGCGGAAGCGCGTCTGGCGACGATTCAGGAATTTGTAGCCGCGGACTGTAAAAGGCTGGTGGCCTCAGACGCCTACCCGGCCTCGTTGCGCATCATGGCCTGGATCAGATTCGTATTGACGTTTGGCATAAAGGACGTGGGCCTGCTAAGCCGGCTGTATGCCGATGCGGACTGGCTTTGCAGGTTTCCCGAACATCACATCCAGGGCAATCACCTGTGGGAAAATGCGATGGGCATACTCTGCGCGGGTATCTACTTCAGGAATGAACATTTTCTGCATCGTGGCGAAAGTCTTCTGACACGGTGCATAGCGGAGCAGTTGCTGCCGGACGGCGGCCATGTGGAAGGGAGCCCCATGTATCACAGCCTGCTCCTATGGCGGCTCATGCAGTGTTTTGAGCTGCTTATGGCGTCAGGGATTGAAAGAAGCGGCCTGAGCAGTGCTATCGCAGCCGCTATCGGAAAAATGCTTGGCTGGATGCAGGCTATCACGTTCAGCGACGGCACCTGGCCGCAATTCAACGACTGTGCGCCGGGCATTGCCCCCGACACACGAGAGCTGCTTCGATACTCCGCGCTGCTGGGCATTAAGCCGGAGCGCATTACCTTAAAGGAGAGCGGCTACAGGATGATATGCTGCGGCGACATAGAGCTGGCAATTGATGTGGCTCCTGTTCAACCTGCTAACCAGCCGGGCCATGCCCACGCAGACATCGGAACTTTCTGCCTTTACTACATGGGACGGCCAGTTATAGTAGATAACGGCACCTCTACCTATGAGCCAGGCCCGCGCCGCAATTCAGAACGCGGAACAGCAGCGCACAACACGGTCACCATCGGGCCAAAAGACTCGTCTGAAGTCTGGAAATCCTTCAGAGTTGGGAGGCGGGCCCGGCTGCTGCAGGTCGGCGAGCAGGCGGGCGGGCTGACTGTAGTATATCAGCCTTACGGTTATTATAATGTTGTCCACCGGCGAACATTCTCCTGGACGGAACACGGCCTTGACATAAGCGATGAGATAAAAGGGGCTGAAGCATTGGGCTATTGTGCGCAACTGCACTTTCACCCCGATGCAGATGTGAGGCTGACAACTGATCAGAATATCACGGTAAGCGGCCTTACGCTGGAAATTGCAGGGACGTCAAAATTTGCGCCTGGATCGTATCAGTTTGCTGCCGGCTTTAATAAATATCGCAGCGCGGTCTGCGCAGGTATTCCGG
Organism: Chitinophagaceae bacterium; assembly: GCA_965246765.1. Classification (GTDB taxonomy): domain Bacteria; phylum Bacteroidota; class Bacteroidia; order Chitinophagales; family Chitinophagaceae; genus UBA1952. Next base: position 56,996 of record CBDFFJ010000008.1, on the reverse strand, counting down.
TTCAGCGGCATCTGAAGATCCACATACATGTGCAGGATGAGGCGCCCCTCAACGCCAAAACATAGCGCGAATAACCAATCATTGACGATCATTTATTACCGGCAAATGAGAATTGTTTCGCACTTTTCGGTCGTGCAATTGAGCGAAACGTGTAATAGAATCATCCATTGGTGCTGCATGGGAGGGAATAGCATCCTTACCTTTGCCGGTGCAATGAATTATATGGACTGAGAAATGAACGCACTTCAACCTTATATTTCATACTTTCTTGCTATAGCCGGCTCGCTGGTGCTCAGCCTTTTTTCAGTTCCCAATATTATTTATATCGCCAAGCGCAAACGACTGCTTGACATCCCTGATAATCATCGCAAGCTGCACGTCCGCATTGTGCCCAATCTGGGCGGCATCGGAATTTTCTTCGCTTTTTTTATTGTTGCATCCCTGCTTATAAAGCCGCTAAGCTTTCCCAAGTGGAACTATATAGCGGCGGCCTGCCTTATTCTGTTTATTACGGGATTAAAAGATGATCTGGTGGCGATCAGCCCGAGCAAGAAGTTTATTGCGCAGGCTATAGCGGCGGCTATCACCGTAGTGTTCGCAGATGTCCGCCTGCATTCCCTGGGCGGCTTATTCGGGATATATATGCTTCCCGACTGGGCATCAATTCCCTTCTCTATTATCGGCTGCATATTCGTGACCAATGCCTTTAATCTTGTTGACGGGATAGACGGTCTTGCGGGCAGCATTGGCGTATATATTACTACAATGCTCGGCCTGTTCCTGGCGGCTTATGGTAAAGTGAGCGAATCGGTGCTGGCGTTCAGCATGACGGGGGCCCTGATCGGCTTCCTGCGCTATAATCTTGCGCCTGCAAAAATTTTTATGGGCGACACCGGCTCCCTGATTATCGGGTTTGTCGTCTCGGTGCTGGGCATCCTTTCAATAAACACATATCACACAGGTGGCAGCATTGATGCCATCATCGTATCCTCGCCCGGTGTATTCGTCGTAACGCTGGCCATACTCTTCATACCGGTCTTTGATACGTTTCGCGTATTCACCATGCGCATTCTCAGGGGTCACTCGCCCTTCCGTGCCGACCGTACGCACCTGCATCACTACCTTCTTGATATTGGCTTGTCACATACCCGCACAGTATCCGTTATACTTGCCGCCAATGTTGCAGTGACAGCCCTTGCCCTCTGGATGCAGCATTATAATATCAACATCGCGGTGGCTACGATGCTCTGCTTCATGCTTGGCCTGTACGCCATTCTCGTGTACCTGCGCCGCAGCCATCTGCAGCTTCCTACTAAGCCGCAGATCATATTGCGCCGCCGCTCAAGGCCAAAGAGCGTGACTATTAATAACGCCATTAAAGTTCCTAACACAATCATGGTGGGCGGGAAAGCAATACATCTTAAAGAGGAAGAGCTTGCGCTGAGCGATATGAGCGCCAGCTGAGCGATAAGCCGGCGCGCGGGCGATGCGCCTATATTTGCAGCGTTTCCCAAAAGCTGCTTTTCATGCCCGATTCCAATTGGTTTGAGCGCTGGTTCGGCTCGCCATACTACCGCATTCTCTATCAGCACCGCGACGAGCTGGAGGCAGGAGCGTTTGTGACGCAGCTTGTAAAGTATCTCCAGCCCCTGCCGGGCAGCCGCATGGTGGATATTGCCTGCGGCGAAGGGCGATTTGCCACAGAGCTTGCCGACCGCGGCTTTGATGTTACAGGCATTGACCTCTCCCACACCAGCATTGAAATTGCCAAGGCCCATGAGAGCGACCATTTGCGCTTTTTCGTGCAGGACATGCGGATGCCGTTCTACATCAACTATTTTGACTACGCATTCAACTTTTTCACGTCTTTCGGATACTTTGCGAACACACGTGATCACCAGCTGGCCGCTAAGTCCTTTGCCAAAGGGCTGAAGCCGGGCGGTATTCTTGTGCTGGACTATCTGAACAGCGAACGCGCAGCCCGAAACCTTATTCCGCAGGAAACGGTGCAGCGCGGGAGCTACTCGTTCCAAATTGAGCGCCGCATAGAGCACGGCCACTTTCTCAAGGAAATTTCCTTCGCGGATGCGGACGGCAAAGCAAGGCAATACGTAGAGCGTGTAGCGGCTTTCGGCCTCTCGGAGTTTATAAGGCTGTTTAAGAACGCGGGCATGAGCCTTGTGGCAACTTTCGGGAATTACAGGCTGGAAGAATTCAACCCGCTGGAGTCGCCCCGTCTGATCATGGTCTTTAAGAAATAGCCGATGAACGGTTTCAACGCCTGGCTGCTGTCCATTGATTATGAGATCTGGTATTACATGCATGCCGCCTGGCGCTGCGCTGCGCTGGATGCGGTGATGCCGTATGTGCGCAATCAGTTTACCTGGGCGCCGCTGTATCTTTTTCTGCTCATCTTTATGCCTGCTAACTGGGGAAAGCGCGGATGGCTATGGTGTCTCGGGTTCATCCTCTGCTTTGCGCTGGCCGACGCCATAAGCGGATCGCTGATCAAGCCCTGGGTACAGCGTGTGCGGCCCTGCAACGATCCGAGGTTTGCGTCCCTGGTGCATCTCATCGTGCAGCGCAGCAGTGGCTGGAGCTTTCCGTCGTCACACGCAGCCAATCACTTCGCGCTGGGCTCATTCAGCGCTGTGACGCTCCACGGACGGCTGCGTTGGTTTTGGCCGATACCTATATGCTGGGCGCTGGCAGTGTGCTATGCTCAGGTTTATGTCGGTGTCCATTGGCCTGCGGACGTATTTGCCGGCGGGTTACTGGGCCTCGCTATCGGGGCACTCGTCGGAAAGATCTTCGCAAGCCGCTGGGCCTTGCAATGATTTTTTAGCTACCGGCGTCCGGTTGACTCAGAAAATTCTTTCTTGGAAGAATCAAACGAAAACACGTCTTCCAGCTTCCAGTAGTTGCTTCGGTCTGATGCATGAGGGTATGCCCACTTGGCAAAGTCCAGACGCGTGCTGTCAAAAGCCAGCCAGAGCAGCATCTCCCGAATCTGCTCCGTTGACGCATTTCTGTTCTGGATCACGCTTTTCAGAAGCTGTTCTTTGTCGGTATCGGTGATATGCGACGATATGCGGCTGTGCAGATCGTCCATGTCACGCCGGGTCAGCGGGTTGATGCTGCCGGTTACAGCGCCGCGCCCGTGCGGGAATGAACCCACGCCAGTCTCGGTTTGGGCGGCAGAGCCGTCAGCGCTGCCTCCGCGATTTCCGCGACTGTTGTCATACACATCATCAGAGCCGTCGCCATCACGGTTGGGCCGGTAATTGTCGTTTGCTTTATCCCTGTCATAGCCTCCCTCAGGCTCATGATCGGCATAGTCGTACTCGTCAAGGCGCCTTGACCGCAGGCTGAGGCCGCGACTGTAGATATCTACCACTCCTGCATTGACAGTGGCAGGCGCCAGGCGAATGGTGCCGGTATAAATGCGCACGGGGCGGCGGCGATAGCCTTGTGAAGCATATACCTCAATATGGTGAAGGCCGGAGCGAATACCATCAAGCGTAAGCGAGGTCGTCTGGCGGTCTATAAAACGTCCGTCCAGATTTACCGATATTCCGGATCGGTCGCTCAGGCGGAGCTTGAGTATGCTCAGATTGCCGCTTTGGGCGCTTGCAGCAAAGTGGCTGATAAGAATGGCGAGAGCGGGGAGCAAAATACGTTTCATTGCCGGATGATTTTCAGGGTTAAGCTTGTGCAGTCTTAACCAACCCCCGTGCCAGACTTAACGGCCGGCGTCAAAAAACTTAGGCCGGCCCTAATGCCGCCAGCAGGATGCCGGCAGCTACAGCGGCATTGAGAGATTCAGCGCCGCCTCTTTTAGGGATTGTCACGGCTTGCGTAGCAAAGCGCAGCACCTCCTCCGAGATCCCTTTAGACTCATTGCCAATGACGAGCGCAGCGGCTTCCTGCCGCCGAAGGCTGTGCATGGACGCACCTCCCAGCGTAGCAGCGAGCACGGGCATACCGAAGCTTTCAAGATACGGCGCCAGCATGCTTGTATGCAATGCCACGCGCAGGTGCCCGCCCATGCCGGCAGCTACTACTTTGGGATTGTAGTAGTCAGCGCAGCCCGGTGAGCAGACAACGTGCTTCACACCAAACCAGTCTGCTATGCGGATGATCGCTCCTACGTTTCCGGGATCCTGGACCGAGTCAAGCACGAGGCACCATTCATTGCCGGGGAGTGATGCCGGTGGCGACGGTATAGCCGGTATTACCAGCGCACCGTTAGGCGTCTGCTGTGTGGAAATACGCGCAAGCTCATCTTCCGTTACAGTCATTGTGTGCGCTTCGGGGTGGCGGGATATCAATGCATGGTTTGCCTCCGTCCAGCCGGGCACAGCTATGACATATCTGATGCCAGCCTGCGATGCCAGCCACTCCCGCGCCAGCTTATCGCCTTCAGCAAGGAACGCGCCTTGCGCCGCCCGGCCCTTTGCCGTAGCCAGGGCACGAATATCTTTAACTTGCGCCTTCGTAATCACAAGGGGCAAAGCTACCGGAATGCCGCCCTTCATCAACCGCATGCCCGCGCTTTCCCGATTCTGTTTCTCTGCCTGCTGGCTGGCATTCTGTCTGTGCGCAATTCTGCTGGCAGGCTGCAGCGCGACAAAGCACATACCGCAAGGGCAGTACCTACTGCGCAACAACAGCCTGAAGCTGAAAAGCGACCGCACATTGACGAACAGGGGCGAGCTGTCTGACGCGCTGAGCTCGCTCATCATTCAGAAGCCGAACACCTATTTGCTAAGCTTTATCCCCTACAAGGTCTGGCTCTACAACTCGCGCTACAGACGATATACAAGGGACACGGCAACGTCGGCATTCCAGCAGCGGATAAAAACAGTAGAGCGCCCTGTTATTTATGACAGCACGCTTGCAGACCGCAGCACGCAGCACATACGCAGCTATCTCTTTAACCAGGGATACTTTTACAGTAAGGTTCGGGACACGGTTCATTACCACCGCAAGAAAGCTACCGCAATTTATGAGGTAGAAACGGGGCTGCGATACCTTATCAACAAGACAAGCCTGGACGTAGATGACAGCACCGTGCGCAGCATCGTGGCTGCGAGTATGGCGGAGAGTCCGCTGCAGGGCGGCAAGCCATTCGCGATGGCCCTGGGCGATGAGGAGCGGCTCCGCATAGCAACAGTGCTCCGCAACAATGGCTATTACAAGTTCACGGCTGAAAACATTCATGTTGAGGCAGACACTTTTAATAAAGCTTTCCTGCGCGACGCCGCGAATCCTTTTGAAAGCGCCATCAATTTCATAGCCCTGCAGCGTGCAGAAAAGAAGCCCACTGTTGACATCAACATTATAATCCGGAAAGGCGCAGAACCCAGTGCCTACCGCCGGTATAAGATCGGCAGGCTTCGGGTTTATCCCGATTTTATAGACCGGAAAGACATCACGGATAGCACGATGTATGAGCATGTGGCCGGAGATGTGACCTTTCGCTATCACCGGCATTATGTACGCGAGAAGGTGCTGCAGGATCACATATTCCTGAAGCCCGGCGATTATTTTACGCAGGACAACTACGACCTTACAATTACGAAGCTGAACGAACTCGGGCTATTTCAGTATGTGCAGACTTATATTGTAGAAGACACCACCCTGCCGGCGGACCGGCCCTTGCGTTGCATCATCCTGATGAACCCAACTAAGCGCTACGACTTCTCAACGAATTATGAGGTCACAAGCGGGACAACCTATACCCTCGGAAACAATATCGGTTTCAACTTCCGCAACAGAAATCTACTGCGCGGCGCTAACCAATTGAGCCTCTCGCTAAGCGGGGGCATTGAGCTGGGCTACGACACCTCAAAGCCAGCTTTTTTTGACCGGTTTTATCTGCTCTCCCGAAACCTGGGCGTCAGCGCCACGCTTGACTTTCCGAAGTTCATTGCCCCTTTTTCCTTTGGCAGCATCATCCGGGCCAATCAGCCGCACACCATACTCGGCGTGGGCAGTAATGTGCTGGACCGGGTCAACTATTTTACGCTGATTAACACATCGCTCTCACTCAACTACAACTGGAAGCAAAGCATCACCAACACCTGGGATCTGTCGCCGGCTTTTGTCAACATTCTCCGCATTCCCAACAAATCCTCGGCTTTTCAGCAACTGCTGGATTCCAACGCATTTCTGCGCAATTCTTACCAGGAAAACCTGGTGGAAGGCGAAAACCTCTATTTCACCTACACCAACCGGGCTTCTCCCATTGCAAAACGGCACTACTCCTACCTGCGGGCAGGCATTGAGGAGGCCGGAGGACTGTTAGGCGCCGTGAACGCCGCTATCAACCTGAAAAATTCGCTTGGACTGAACTACTCGCAGTATTTCAAGGCAGAGGTGGATGCCCGGCATTACATACGCAGGCAGCATGCCGAGCTGGCCACCCGTTTTTTCGCCGGCATTGGCGTCCCTTACGATAAGAGCAGCGTGCTCCCTTACATCAAGCAGTATTTTGTAGGCGGGCCGTACAGCCTGCGCGGCTGGCGCGTACGCCAGCTTGGGCCCGGGTCTTACCGGGACACCTCCGGACGGACGGGCATCTCCTTTATAGACCGGACAGGCGACATAAAGCTGGAAGCGAATGCGGAGTTCAGATTTGACGTGGTGCAGCTTTTTGGCGGGGCGCTCCGCCTAAACGGCGCTGTGTTTGTGGACGCGGGCAATATCTGGCTGGCACGCCCGGCGGAAGACTATCCCGGCGGCGACTTCAAACTGAGCCGCTTTACGCAGGATTTAGCAGTAAGCACCGGCCTTGGGGCACGCTTTGACATCAGCGGGCTTTTTGTGCTGCGCATTGATGAAGGCTTCCCGATTAAGAATCCGGAATATGCGCAGGGCGGGGGCGGCACAACTGACGCATTCAAGCCGTTCAATAAAGATTGGCAAGAACGTAATCTGGTGCTGCATATTGCCATTGGCTATCCTTTCTAAAAAGGGAAAATGCGGGTTGCGCAAGGAGGGAATGCGTTTTATAATGGAGAAGCAATACATGGATCTGGTGTTTGACCGCTTTGCCGGCTGCGGCCCGGCTTATCTTCACTCAATGAAGGGTATCTTCCTGGCAGCTATTATGCCGTCGGCTATGGGCGCGGCGGGGCAGGCGCAATATTTCCAGCAGCGGGTTGACACCAGAATTGAGGTTCGCCTGGACGACAAAAGGCATTTTTTGCACGGCTTTGAGCAGTTCAGGTACACCAACAACGCCCCGGATACGCTGCGATATATTTACGTGCATCTCTGGCCCAATGCCTACAGTTCAGATCGCACCCGTTTTTCCGAGCAGCAGGTCATAAATCGCAATACAGGCTTTTACTTCAGCAAAGCCGGGGATCGCGGGTTTATAGACAGTCTGGATTTCCGCGTTAATGGCCAGCCCGCCACGCCGTTCAGCGCAGCCGGCCTACCCGACATAGCGCGGATTGATCTGCCCGATCCCCTTCCGCCCGGCGCGACGATAGCGGTGGAGACGCCGTTCAGGGTGAAGATTCCGAAGGTTTTTTCCCGCATGGGGCATACCGGCCAGGCTTACTACATATCTCAATGGTTTCCCAAACCTGCGGTTTATGACCGTAAGGGCTGGCACCCGCTACCCTATTCCGATCAGGGCGAGTTTTTCTCTGAAATTGGCGCTTACGATGTACAGATCACGCTTCCCGCAAATTATGTGGTGATGGCGACCGGAAACTGCACAGATGCAGCGGAAAACAGCTGGCTGGATAGCCTGAGCGTATTGCCCGCGCCCGGCGGCGCACGGCCTGCAAACCACGTGGCAGCTTGGCGTGAGAAGGTAAATACGTTCCCGCCCTCATCGGCGAATTTCAAGACGCTGCATTTCCACGAAGACAACGTCCATGACTTTGCCTGGTTTGCAGATAAGCGCTTCATCGTGCGAAGAGACAGTGTGGCAGTTGTAGCCGGGTCTGGAGTCCCTGCACACACTGTACGCATCTACACTGGATTTTTGACTTCGGAAAAAGACTATTGGGAGAAAGGAGCTGAATATATCAGAAAGACCATCTCCGCTTACAGCGAAGAGATAGGGCCGTATCCCTACAATACCGCCAAGGCTGTGGAAGGCGACCTCAAAGCAGGTGGCGGAATGGAATATCCGACCGTGACTGTAATAGACCGCTTAGCAACCCAGACCTCGGTGATGGAGACGCTGGTGCATGAAATAGGGCACAACTGGTTTTACGGCATCCTGGCCAGTAATGAGCGTGACGACGCCTGGATGGACGAAGGCTTCAACACATTTTACGAGCGAAAGGTTGAAGCCGGCATTCGTCTTCCTATGGGCAGAAAGGAGCGCTATACTAATCGTATTGAAGATGTGCTTTATTATAATGCCGCTTCCACGCGCAGTGACCAAAGCCTGCTGAATACATCCTCCTCATACACAAAGGGCAACTATGGCCTTGATGTTTATTACAAGGCAGCCTTACTTTTAAAATGGCTGGAAGGATATGTAGGCGCTGATACTTTTAAAGAGGCGATGCACCGGTATTACGATGCCTGGCACTTTCGCCATCCTTACCCGGAAGATGTGCGGACAATATTTCAAGAAACATCCGGGAAACCAGTCGGCTGGTTCTTCGACGGGGCTTTAAAGACAGAAATCGGAATTGATTTTGCGCTGAAAGGCGCCCGCCATGACGGTGATGGCTTTCATATCACTGCAAAGAATAAAAGCGACTTTGCTGCGCCGGTCCGCATTAATGCATACATCCGCGACAGCCTCTTAGAAAGTGTCTGGAGCCTTCCGTTTGCCAAAGACACCACATTGCTGATGGGTAGCAATAACGCTAGCGGCTGGCGCGTGGGATACGAGATACCTGATTATTATGGATTCAATAACCGCTATCACCGGTACGGACTGCTGCATGGGAAAACTGTACGGATAAAAGGCGGAATCAGCCTGGGCCGGCGGGAAGCGGCGGAGCTGTATATACTGCCTGCTCTTGGATATAATGAATATGACGGCTTCATGGCCGGGCTCCTGCTTCATAATCTCACCGTGCCGCAAAACCGGTTTCGCTATATGATTGCCGGACTGTATGGCACCGGCTCAAAGGATTTTGTGGCCGCTGCATCCCTCGGTTACTGGATATATCCACATCACATCTTTCGTGAGCTTGTGCCGCAGATAGACGTCAAAACCCTCAATTACGACCGTAGCAGCCAGAACATCTCCGAGCCATTGAACCTGCGCTATATCAAGCTTTCACCTTCGCTGAATTTTACATTCGGCAGCAACGCGCCACTCAGTCCGGTAACGCGCAGCCTGCTGTTGAAGGGATACAGCATTTGGGAAGAGGAATTCCAATTCTCGCGCGATAAAGGCGACACCACCAAATACATACCGACGATCGGCGATGCAACGCAGAGCAATTACGGCCTGCTGCGGTACACGCATAAGAATGCCCGTACGTTCAACCCATTCTCCTATGTCATTGAAGGGCAGCTTGGGTCCTCATTTGCCAAGCTGAGCATTGAAGGCAACCTGCGGGTTGATTACAATGTTCGCAATAAAAGCCTCTATCTGAGAGGATATGCCGGCAAGTTTTTTCAGAGCGGCCCGAACGATCTGTCCGGTTACCGCTATTGGCTGACTACAACCTACACAGCGGAGAACGACTATCTATATGATGGCAGTTACTTCGGCCGCAGCGAGCGTGAAGGCGCCTCTGCCCAACAGATCAGCATACAGGAGGGTGGCCAAAAGCTGCCCACGCCACTCTACGCTTTGCCGCTTGGCCGCAGCGACGATTGGCTGGTCGGACTGAACATTAAAAGCGATCTTCCGTTCGGCTCGCTTCCGGTGCGCTTATATCTGGACGCAGGGACATATGCCAACGCGGCTCGCGTCAACCCTTCCGGCAATCGCTTCCTCTACTCAGCAGGCTTAGAGCTTCATGCGCTGCGCGATGTTTTCCTGGTACATGTTCCGCTGCTTTTGTGCAGCGATTACCGCGATTATCTCAAGAGCATATATCCCGACAACCAGTTCGCCCACAGCATCACATTCTCCGTCCAGTTTCAGAATGTCAACTGGCTGCGGATCATTTCCAGCGGAATGCGATATTATCTGTTTTAGCGCGTCTCCGCAATACATATAAAAAAGGTGCGCCGAAGCGCACCTTAAAAATAGTTCTGATGATATTAGGCGGTTGCTTTTGAAGCTTTCTGCACAACAGCCTGCTTCTTTTCCTTGATACGGGCGCTTTTACCGCTGCGCTCGCGCAGATAGTACAGCTTGGCGCGCTTCACACGGCCCTTCTTATTCAGGATGATGGAATCAATATTCGGAGAAAACAATGGAAACAGACGCTCAACGCCGATACCATCGCTGATTTTACGAACGGTAAAGGTCTGGGTAGCACCACGGCCCTGACGCTTGATAACGTCGCCCTTAAAGCTCTGGATACGCTCCTTAGTGCCTTCAATAATTTTATAGTTAACCGTAACGTTGTCACCGGCTTTGAAAGAAGGCAACTCACGTGCGGATGACATTTGCTCGTGAATAAATGCTATAGCGTCCATATCAGATTCAGTTTGGGCGGCAAAAATAAGGTAAGGCGCTTAGAATTGAGGGATTTATTTCTGGATTTTCATCGTGAACGCTCATGTTTTGCCAAGCATATCATCCGAAAGCAAATCCGGCCGCCGCTGCTCTGTACGTCTGATAGCTTCCTCATGGCGCCAGGCATCTACCTTCTTCGGGTCGCCGGAAATCAGGATTTCGGGCACCACCATGCCGCGCCACTCCGCCGGGCGGGTATAAACAGGCGGAGCCAGCAGGTCATCCTGAAAAGAATCCAGCAGCGCGGAGGTTTCGTCGTTCAGCACCCCGGGAATGAGGCGGCCTATGGCATCCACAATCACAGCCGCCGCCAACTCTCCACCGCTGAGCACATAATCGCCGATGGAAATCTCCAGCGTGATAAACTTTTGGCGGATGCGGTCGTCAATGCCTTTGTAGTGGCCGCAAATCATCAGCAGATTCTCTTTGAGGCTCAGGCGGTTAGCCGTTTGCTGCTTAAAGGTTTCGCCGTCCGGAGTCAGGAAAATGATATCGCCGTATTCGCGCGCTGCTTGCAGCTTTTCTATCAAAACAGCCAGCGGCTCTGGCATCATCACCATGCCTGCGCCGCCGCCAAACTGGTAGTCGTCCACCTGTCCGTGCTTGTAGGGCGTGTGGTCGCGCAGGTTGTGCACCACTACTTCCAGCAGACCGCGCTGCTGGGCGCGCTTCATGATAGAGTGGCCGAATGGGGACTGAAGCAGGTCGGGGACTACGGAGATGATGTCTATGCGGAGCACGTTGAGGCGTTGAAATGTTGAAACGTTGAGTCGTTTGCTATCGGTAGATGTCTAACAGCCCATCGGGGAGGGTCAGATGAACCTGTTTCTTTTCAATGTCAACCTTTTTCAGTGTTTGGTCAATCAGTGGGAGCAGGGCTTCTTTTCCTTCAATGTGGATAGTCGCCAGCCATTGCTGAGCGGTCTGGTAGATGTCTTCTATAGGGCCGAGCGAGCCTGTCGTCTCATCAATGGCTTCAAAACCTATCCAAAGCAGCGGCGAATCTTCGGCGCCGCTTTTGGCGAGGATGTCTTCTGCTACGAAGACTTCTTTTCCTACGAGCTTCTTAGCGGCTTCCACAGCTTCTGTTTCTTCAAAATGCAAAATAATTTCTGCTGCTGTTTCGGATTTTATTTTAGAAACGAAATGCGGGATGTGGCTGCCTTTGCGGATGGCAATGAAGAGGACATCGCCGGGCTTGAGCCAGTCCTTCTTGCCGGTCACGTGAGTGAGAATGAGGTCTCCGGCGAGGCCATGGGTGGCTACTATTTTTCCTACACGAATCATGAGCGGGCAAAGGTAAACGGTGAGACACAGGATTAAAGAATGAGAAGTTTCATTTTGAGGTGCTTGGCTATCTTAGCGCCTGTCCTATCCGCTATAGTGGCGGAACCGGGCAGACCTCCCTTCGGTCGGGCAGACCGGTTCCTATCTATGCAACGCTTCACCGGCCTCATCGGCATCGCCCTTATCCTCGGCATCGCCTTTCTCTGTTCCAATAATAAACGGCGTATCAATCTCCGGCTCGCATTCAGCGGGCTAGCATTGCAGATTGTGATTGCGCTCCTGGTATTTAAGGTTCCGGTCGTGAACGCCTTCTTCCAATACCTCGGAAAGGGCATGGAGAAGATTGAAGGCTTTGCCAAGCAGGGTGCAAATTTCGTTTGGGGCGGCGTAGGTGCTTTTGACTTTACAGGCCAGGTGGTGAATTACAACGCGCCGGGCACCTTCGTTTTTGCGTTCAATATCACAGCTACCATTATTCTCGTCTGTGTGCTGGTAGCCATTTTCTATTACCTCGGCATTATGCAGCGCATCGTGGCTGTGATTGCGCGGGCCATGAATTGGGTAATGCGCGTGAGCGGCGCGGAAGCCCTGAGCAACGTCGCTTCCGCCTTCGTAGGACAAGTGGAAGCGCAGGTAATGATTCGGCCTTATCTCGCTACCATGACGGCTTCTGAGCTGCTCGCGTCCATGAGCGGCAGCCTTGCCTGCATTGCCGGCGGAATCCTGATTGTCTATGCCAATATGGGGCTTCGCGCAGGACTTAACATCGCCCCGCAGCTTATCGCCGCCTCGCTGATGGCAGCGCCGGGTGCACTCGTCATTTCAAAAATTGTCTTTCCAGAAACGGAAGAATCACCGACAATGGCCACGGTGAAGCTGGAAGTAAAAAGCGGTTACAGCAACCTCATTGACGCCATCTCACACGGCGCCGCGGATGGCTGGAAGATTGCGATGAATGTTATCGCCATGCTTATCGGCTTTATCGCGCTCATCGCTATGATTGATTGGATTCTGGTACACATCGGCCACCTTTTCAGCGCCAATCTGAATCTCAGCCTCAATTACATTTTTGGCAAAATCTTCTACCCCTTCGCCTGGGCTATGGGCGTGCCGGGTCAAGACGTGAGCAACGCCGCTACCCTACTCGGCCAGAAAATTACTATTAATGAATTCGTGGCCTTCTCAAAAATGACCTCTAAAGAGTTGCCCATTCTTACGCCAAAGGGCATCACCATTATCACCGTTGCTATTTGCGGCTTCGCCAACTTTTCCTCTGTGGGCATGCAGATTGGCGGCATCGGTGCATTGGCACCGGAGCGCCGCGCAGACCTGGCAAAGCTTGGGATGAAAGCGCTGCTTTGCGGCACGCTGGCGTCTTACCTGTCCGCTACGATTGCCGGAATTCTGGTTGGTTAGTTTTGCTGTTTTGCCAGCAGCTTTTTGCGCGTGGTCAGCCGGCGCGCAACCGTGAACCGGACGATCCCTTCATTGCCTACGAAGTAATTATCTACATAAGGCAACTGGAAGCGGTCAATGCGGAAGATGCCGTAAAAGCCGGCAAACCATTTCCGCGAATTGTAGCCAAACGCAAGCCGCGCATCGCCGTTGAGCTGTAAGCCCAGCTTATGTGTGGTCCCTGCCTGGTCGCGCACCTCGCTGTAGCCCGCGCCCACGCCCACATCGGCCAGAAGTCCCACAAACCAGTGCTCGCGCAGGATATAGTTATAGCCGTAGCCGCCATTCACGGTCGCACCGAAGTTGTCAATCTTGCGCAGCTCGTTGCCGTCCATAAACTGCGGCTGTTTCATGTGTGGCGGGATGATATTCTTGTCCTCATTGGAAATGATGTGCGAAAACAAAGACCCGCCCAGCAGCCAGGAGCCAGCACTACGAATCTGCCAGTCCTGCTGGTCAATGGGTGCGCGCAGGGAGAAGCGTTTGCCGTTAAACACATATAGGCCAGTCGCGCCGAAGGTGTTGTTCTGCAGATTCGGGAAGTATGGATACTGCGTAGGGCCTTCCACCGCTGTTACGTCGTTATCGTCTTTAAGGTGATAGCCTTTGTAGCGCTGGAAATAAATATCCAGCGCAAACTTGCCGCGGTAGCGGTGTACCTGCAGGTCAAGCTGCCGCGTTTTGCCAAACTGGTCGTCCTTAGAGTCGTGCATCGGCAGGCGGGTGCTGATATTGATGCCCAGGCCGCGTACCGTCACGCCTATCCCTATTCCAAGCACGTTATTCGGGCGGTATTGCAGCACCTGGCCTCGCGTCCCGTCCATCAGATCAAAACCGGAGATTTTTTCGCCCAGAAAAGTGCGCACCGTCAGCGTACCAGGGAACTCGCGGATATAATCCGGATTCGGCTCCCCCTTTTGTGCGGCAACGCTTACTGTCGTCAACAGCATTACAATAAAAAGGAACAGTAAGTTTTTATGCATCAGGCTAAGACTCTGCCGCAAAATTGAGGTTTAACGGGGCTTGCCGCTACCAACACTAAGCGTTAAAAAAGCGCTGCCGATGTTGGCTACGATGTCTCCGGCAACGAGCGCTTCCATGCCGGTAGCTTTTACCGCCTCATCACCTGCAGTCGCGTGCAGATAGACGCCAAGCAAAGCGGCGTCTTCCGGCGCATAGCCCTGTGCAAGCAAGCCGGTGAGGATGCCGCACAACACATCGCCGGAGCCGCCGGTGGCAAGGCCGGCATTGCCATAAACATTGAAAAAGCAGCGGCCGTCCGGGAAGGCAATCAGCGTATAGCGGTCTTTGGAGATGATGACCAACTCGTGTTCTATTGCCTTCTCCCGCACAAGTTCCGCGCGAGCGGCTGAAGTATCTGTCTTTCCAAATATCCGCTCCAGTTCTTTGGGGTGCGGCGTCAGGATAGAACGCTTCGGTAGGAGCTGCAACCATTCGGGGTGCTCGCCAAGAATGTTCAGCGCGTCTGCGTCTAAAACGACCAGCTGGTCTATTTTTTCTAGAAAATCTTTGTACGCCGCAATCGTTTCCGGCTCTGTGCCCAGCCCCGGCCCAATGCCAATACCTTTCGCGCTTTCCCAGCCTTCCATGGCTTCCAGAAAACGTACGCCGCTCGTCCGGCACATGGCTTCCGGCGCTGCGGTCTGGATAATGCTATAGCCGCATTCCGGTACAAGCGCACGCACTTTGCCAGCGCCGGCCCTGCCCGCAGCCTGCGTAGCCAGCAGCGCCGCGCCAATCAATCCATACGAGCCGCCGATAATGTAGGCCGTGCCATGCGTGCCCTTGTGGCTGAATGCATCGCGCGGATGGTATCGGGCAGCTATCTCTGCTTTGTCTGCCGTATTCCAGTGTGTGTCGGCTTCTTTTAAAAATGCGAAATCAAGACCAATGTCCATCATGTGTACTTCGCCGCAAAAAGCGCCGCCTTCGTTGTAGAGCATTCCGCGCTTGTATTGCTGGAATGTTAGCGTGTGCGTGGCCTTTAGAATCGCCACACCTTTCTCCGGAATTGCGTCCGCGGGAAGACCAGACGGAATGTCAATAGCAATTTTGGTATTCGGCAGCTCGTTCAGCTTATTGATAAAGTCTGCCGCATATCCCGCCAATGGCCTGCTTAACCCAGTGCCGAAAAGCGCGTCTATCAGCACAATTTCCTGCGGCAATTCCGACAGAAAATCGCCGGTTAGCAATTCCTGCAAGGCAGAAGGCCCCAGGCGCTCCCGGTTTGCCGCGCAGTCCGCCGAGAGTGTGTCCGTATGCTGCACAAGCATTGCCAGCGCGGCATAGCCCTTTACCAAAAGCTGCCGTGTGATGGCGAGGCCATCGCCGCCGTTATTGCCTGTGCCGCAGACGACTACAAAAGGCGTTTCCATCCCGAAGCGTGATGTAAGCCAGTTTGTACATGCACTCGCTGCCCGCTCCATTAATTCCAATGATGTCAGACCTTGCGCAGCGATTGTCGCGGCATCCCATTGGCGGATTTGTTCAGCAGATAGCAGTTTCATGATTGGGAAAGGGTCAGCCCGGCTGCGCCGTACCGACCGAATTGTCGCTCAAATTTCGCGCCCCGTGACGTGGCACCATATTTTACTTTTTATGGCGGGATAGGAGGACGTATTTTTGCCCGGCACAATTATGAAGCAGCAAATCATCCAATGGAAGTCGGCCATAGAGTGGCAGGCCTTCGGCGTGTGCAGCGCCATCGGCGAGCGCATGGGCCTTGCTACCTCGCGCATCCGGATGTGGTTTATCTACATTTCCTTCCTTACTCTCGGCTCGCCGCTCATTGTGTATATGGTGCTCGCCTTTTGGATGAACATGAGGCGCTATGTGCTCATGCGGCGCCGGAATCCTTTGAGATGGCTATAGTTGAGGTCTCTATAATGACCTGACACAATCATAATTTCCATTTTGTTACCGGCCTGCTATGGCCCCCAATTGTCTGCCGTGGTTTATGACGTCCGCGGCTGACAAGCACGCTTTGGCTCTCACCAGGCTTTTAACCCTTCAAATCGGAATACGCAGTCTTACGTAATTACTGCTCAGCAGAAGTTCTGGTTGTTGTGGCGGTTCGTCTTCCGGCGAATCTCTTCAACCTCATTCATAAAGCGACTTATTGCATTATCTGCAAAGGTGCCGGCACAATCTACCAGGGTTCCCTTCAGTCCATCAGAAGTCTCTAGTAAATACATTGTAGCGTTATTATCGCCGGTAGTGTCCTGTCCGCCAAATTTTTGCACGCTGATTATCTGAACCTGCTCCGGGCGATAAAATCTGCTTAGCGAGGTTGAGTACAGTCCACGAGTCGTGACCTTGAAACACTCCTTGTAGCCATCACAAACCACCTTGTTTATAGAGCTTGCCAGCAGACTTGCATATGTCCTGCCGCCATCTTCATGTTTATTCTGATACTGCCACATAAATACATTCTTTACAGCGAATAAGAAAAATCTTTGCCACTTGTCAAACGGAAAAGTTAAAGGGGCAAATAACAATGATATCTATTGAAAGTCAGCATCTTATAAAACATGCGCTGCGAATACGCGGTATAGGCCGATCGTTGTTTATAAATTGATTTGTAGATGTATTTCTACATGAAACAAGTGGCAAACGACTGTTTGCCACAAAAAAAGCCGGCTGCGTTGGCAGCCGGCTTTTTACCCGGGTCAGCAGCTTACTTTCCCATCTTCGCCTGCGCGTCCTGCACCATCTTCAAATGGTCACGAAGCGTTGGGAGCGTCTTGTCAATGAGCGCTTTAAGGTCGGCATCCTTTACAGATGCGGAGCCTTTCTCAAAGAGGGCAATCGTTTCATTGTGATCATTTACCTGCGCGTCTAAGTAAGCCATGTCCCAATCCTTGCCTTTCTTGTTGGCGTTCATGTCATCAAGCATCTGCTTCTTAGCCGGCGGCGGATCCATGGATACCTGCATATTCTTCTTTGCAGCAAGTGTCTTCATCTCATCGCCCATCTTCATGTGGTCGGTAAGCATATGCTTCGCGTGCATTTTCACGTCGGCGCTCATAGCGTGAGTTCCTGCGGCTTTATGCGCCGCTACTTCTGCAACGTTGCCAGAAGATGCCTGAGTCACAAAATCCTGGTCCGTCATGCCTGCATCAGCGGGCGGCGTGGTCATATTGCTGTTGTTTGCCGGTGGCGCAGCAGGATCTGCAGACATGGTAGTCTTAGTGTCCATGTTGCTGTCCGTTGTCGTGTTTGTGGTTGTGGTCGTGCTGTCGCCGCAGGATGCAAGGCTAAATGCGAGGGCAACGGTTGCCAGCTTGATAGTGTGTTTCATGTTTCTATATTTGGTGTTTGGTGTTTTGGAAGTTGACTGCCTATTCCATAGCGGCATGGGCATCGCGATACTTTTTAATGAGATCGTGCGAGCTTTTCTGGCTGTTATATTGACCGGTAATCAGCTGGCGTACATCGGCGCTCATTTCAGCGTCAGATGAAAGGGCAGCCTCATAGGAGCGGCGCCAGGCGTCTTCGCCAAACTCGCAGTTTTCCAGGATAGCCTTGCGCGACGAGCCTGTGAATGTGGCCTTTACGTCCATCCAGGCCCGATACACCTTGCCAGACAATGTGGTATCCGTCGCTACCTCTCCGCCCATAGTCTGAATCTGCGACACAAGCTCAGATTTATAGCCCTCGCTTTCCTTTATCATACCCTCAAAGATGGTTTTGAGATCTGCGTCAAGGTCTTGCGCTTCAGAAATAGCCCGGTGATAGCCGGCAATCCGGTCATTGTTGATTTTTACGAGATCATTGAGCACCTCAGAGAGTGCTTCCATTTGTGCTTGCATAGATGTATTGGTGAGTTTTTGGCATAATTGCCGATACGACGCGTCTTAAATTTTATGCCACAGGGTTTTTCTTATATAAAAAGCTCAAGTGATGCCAAGATAACCGGCCGCGGCAAATGCCCGTAAATTGCGCCCCGCATGAACGCCGTCCTGACTACACTGCTTGAAATACTCAAGTACACCCTTCCTGCTGCTATTATGATGGGGATTACCTATCTCATCGTACAGAAATTTCTTGTTTCAGAACTACAGCGCAAGCAGCTCGCTTTGCTCCGGGAAAGTCAGAATGTGACCATTCCGCTGCGCCTGCAGGCCTACGAGCGCCTTGCCCTGTTTGCTGAAAGAATCCAGACCCGGCAAATCATGCCCCGCGTCTATGTAACGGGCATGACGGTCGGCGAGCTGCGACAGGCTTTGGTACTGACAATTAATGCGGAATGGGAACATAATCTTACGCAGCAGATATATGTGAGCCGGCAGGTCTGGGAAACGGTAAAGCACATGAAAGAGCAGGAACTGGCCCTCATTCACGGCCTCGCAGCGCAAATGCCCGCCGATGCACCCGCAAAGGATTTGCAGGTGCAACTCGCAGATTATTTATCAGAGCAGGAAGGCGATTCACCGGGGGCTATAGCGGTGGCGGTGATTAGCGAAGAAGCTAAACGTGTGCTTTCCTTCGGCGCAAGTCAGTAATCTTATTTCACGCAACGGACGCAGCGGAGACGCGGCGGCCGCAACGGCGAAACCCAAATTCCGCCGCGACCGTTGCGAAACCTTTGCGTCCGCCGTGTGAAACAATATCCATGACTACCGATTCAGGAATAGAAATAAAGTCGCTGTACACCGAAGGCCCGGCAATGACCGAACAGCCCGGCAAAGCGCCCTTCACACGCGGCGTACATCCGTCTATGTACCGCGACAAGCTATGGACGATGCGGCAATACGCCGGCTTCTCAACGGCTGAGGAAAGTAATCGTCGCTATCATTATTTGCTGTCGCAAGGCGTGGCCGGGCTTTCAGTGGCCTTTGACCTGCCTACGCAAATAGGCTATGACAGCGACCACGCGATGTCGGAAGGCGAAGTCGGCAAGGTGGGCGTAGCGATAGATTCCCTGGAAGACATGGAAATTCTGTTTTCAGGCATTAAGCTGGAGGACATTTCCACCTCAATGACCATCAACGCTACCGGCTTTATCCTGCTGGCATTCTATATCGCGCTGGCCAAAAAGCAAGGCGCGGATATACGCAAGCTTTCCGGCACCATTCAAAACGATATCCTCAAAGAATACGCGGCCCGCGGTACTTACATCTATCCTCCCGGCCCATCCATGCGCATCATTACGGACATCTTCGCCTATTGTGCAGAGCATGTGCCGCGCTGGAATACCATCTCTATCTCCGGCTACCACATCCGCGAGGCGGGCGCAACAGCGATTCAGGAACTCGCTTTTACGCTGGCGAATGGAAAGGCGTATCTGAAAGCGGCTATTGAAGCCGGATTAGACATAAATGTTTTCGCGCAACGCCTTTCTTTCTTCTTTAACGCCCACAACAATCTCTTTGAGGAAGTAGCCAAATTCCGCGCAGCCCGCCGCATGTGGACGCGCATCACACAGGAACTGGGCGCCACAGACCCGAAGGCTCAGATGCTGCGCTTCCATACGCAGACGGGCGGCTCCACGCTTACGGCGCAGCAACCACAGAACAATATCGTCCGCGTAGCCATTCAGGCTCTGGCCGCAGTACTGGGCGGCACCCAAAGCCTGCATACAAATGGCTTTGACGAGGCGCTTTCCCTACCAACAGAAAGCGCGGCGACGATTGCGCTCCGCACGCAGCAAATCATTGCGCACGAAAGCGGCGTGACTGCAACTCCAGACCCGCTCGGCGGCTCCTTCTTTGTAGAAACGCTGACAGCGGAAGTGGAGGCGGCGGCAGATACGCTCATTCAAAAAATAGACGCGATGGGCGGCGCGGTAAAAGCGATTGAAGCGGGCTTTATGCAGGAAGAAATAGCCCGCAGCGCCTACGCTTACAATAAGGCCATTGAGGACGGCAGCAAGGTGATTGTAGGCGTCAACAAATTCACTTCAAAAGAAACGGCGGATACACCGGTTTTTAAGATTGACGACAGCATTCGCCTGATACAATCGCAGAAGCTGGCCGACCTGCGGGCGCGACGCGACGACGGGAATGCGCGTGCGGCCTTGCAGGCGATTGAGGCAGCCGCCAAAAGCGGTAAAAATCTGATGCCGGTAGTGATTAATGCCGTTGAGGTGCTTTGCACGCTCGGTGAGATAGCTGATGTTCTACGCGGCGTTTGGGGGGAATATGAAGGATGATGCATCACCAGTAAGAACACTGGGATACGCTAAGCCCTTAGTGCTTAAGTGATAAAATCCCCGGCCCAATCTTTTCTATTTACTTTTCATGGGTCTCATCTCCTTCACGCCCGAAGGGCTTTATTGTGCCGCTGGCGGCTTCTATATTGACCCCTGGAAGCCGGTTGACCGCGCCATCATCACCCATGCCCACAGCGACCACAGCCGCTGGGGCATGAAGCATTACCTCGCCCATACAGACAGCGAGTTTTTCATGCGCGCCCGCCTCGGCGAGGATATTGACTTAGAGACGATGCCTTACGGTGAAACGCGAAAAATCGGTGATGTAACGGTGTCGCTTCATTCAGCAGCACACGTTATCGGCTCCGCCATGATTCGCATTGAGCACAAAGGCGAAGTTTGGGTCGTAAGCGGCGACTATAAAACAGAAGACGACGGCATCAGCGGCGCTTTTGAGCCGGTGCGTTGCAACACCTTTATCACCGAAAGCACTTTTGGGCTGCCCATTTATCAATGGAAGCCGCAGCCGGAAATCCTGGAGGGCATCCATCAATGGGTACAGCGCAATCAGGCACGCGGGCGGAATTCAGTGCTGGTTGCTTACTCGCTTGGCAAAAGCCAAAGGCTGGTGCATGGGCTTGCGCAATATGGCTACCCGATTTTCGGACACGGCGCAACATACAACATGCATCAGGCCTGTCTGAAAGTTCGGCCGGACATGCCGCAGATTACTTACCTCAATAAAGAAACGCCGAAGGAAGCTGTGAAAGACGGCATCATCATCTGTCCCGGCTCTGCCGTGGATACGCCCTGGATGCGGCGCTGGAGCCCGTATGCACTAGGGATATGCAGCGGCTGGATGCAAGTGCGCGGCGCGCAAAGGCGAAAGAACGCAGACGCCGGCTTTATCCTTTCCGACCATGCCGATTGGCCGGGATTACTCTCCGCCATTGAGGCAAGCGGTGCAGAATGTGTTTATGCCACGCACGGGTTTTCATCACAGGTCGCGCGCTATCTGCGCGAGGAGCGCGGCTTGAAGACGGATGTGGTACGCACGCAGTTTGGCGAGGACGAAGAGGAAAATAGCCGTGCGGAAGAGACGGTCACACAGAATGGCGATACGAATGCGGCTGATTTTTAAGAATACTTCTTAGCGCCTTCGCGTCTTTGCGGTGCAATTCGCGCCGACCTTTGCGCCAGCATGAAAAGCTTTGACGTTCCTGTTCAATACCGCAGCCCGCTTATATCGCGCATTAAAGCAGAGCGCAAGGCCGGGGATAAGATGAAGAAAGACTTTACGCCGACGGTGCTGGATTTTGGCGCGTTGAAAATTTATCTCGCCCGGCACTTTGGCTTTTGCTACGGCGTAGAAAATGCAATTGAAATAGCCTTTCGCGCAGTGGCGGAAAATCCGGGAAAGCGCATTTTCCTGCTTTCCGAAATGATTCACAACCCCGGCGTAAACCGCGACCTGCAAAATCTTGGCGTGCGCTTCCTGATGGACACGTCCGGCAACAAGCTGACTGATTGGGATAGCCTCACACAGGATGATGTTGTAATCGTGCCTGCTTTCGGTACAACGTTGGAGCTGGAGCATACGCTGCGCGAAAGGGGCATTGAGCCAAGCACCTATGAAACAACTTGCCCTTTCGTAGAAAAAGTCTGGAACCGTGCCGAGAAAATAGGGGGCGAAGGGTACACCGTTATTGTTCATGGGAAGCCGAAGCATGAGGAGACGCGCGCGACATTCAGCCATAGCGAGGCGCATACGCCAACAGTAATTATTAAGGATATGGCACAGGCCGAGCGCCTGGTGAAGTACATCACCGGCGAGGCAACACCGGAATACTTTTATGATGAGTTCAGAGGCCAATTCAGCCGGGGCTTTGAAGTGGTCCGCGACCTGCAGCGCATCGGCGTAGTGAACCAAACTACCATGCTGGCAAGTGAAACGCAAGGCATCGCAGACTATCTGAAAGCCGTAATGATGGCTCACCACAGCCTGACGCCTGAAACAGTAACGCAACACTTCGCCGACACGCGCGACACGCTTTGCTACGCAACCGCCGACAATCAAGGCGCTGTAATGGGCATGCTGCAAACCAACGCCGACCTCGCACTGGTGATTGGCGGCTACAACTCTTCCAACACCTCACATCTTGTTGAGCTATGCGAAGAGAAGCTGCCGACATACTACATAGAAAACGAGGCCTGCCTTTTAGATGCCACAACCATCCGGCACTTTGACATGCACCGGCACGAGGAAACAGACACGCCCGGCTGGCTGCCCGATGCCCGCCCATTACGCGTGCTGGTTACGAGCGGCGCAAGTTGCCCGGATGCGGTTGTTGAGCGCGTGATGAGCCGGCTGGGCGAACTTGTGGGCGTTCAGCTGCTTGTCAGCGAATAACGTGGACGCCTCATAAGAAGCATTACCACAGCTTCACCCGCGCGCTGTCCGGCAGATACATCTTATCGCCTTGCTTCGCACCGAAGGCCTCATAGAAAGCAGGCACATTCGGCAGCGGGCCATTTACGCGCCACTTGGCGGGAGCATGCACGTCCGTTATAACACGCGAGGCCAGCTCCTCATTGCGCATCTGATACATCCAGCCGAGCGCGTAGCCGAGGAAATAACGTTGCAGCGGGGTAAGGCCGGAAATCTTCTCGCCTTTCTTATAGACATCCGTTTGTTTGAAGGCATCAACCCCAAGCAACAGCCCGCCAAGGTCGGCAAGGTTTTCACCAAGCTCAGCTTTGCCGTTCAGGTGAATGGAATCCACAACTGTAAAGCCATTAAACTGCCGAACGAGCTTTTGCGAGCGAAGCGAAAACTGGGCCGAATCCTGCGGGCTCCACCAGTTCTTCAGATTGCCGGCGGCATCAAACTGGCGGCCTTCATCGTCAAAACCGTGGGTGATTTCGTGGCCTATTGTGGAAGCCGCTGCGTATCCATACACAAGCGCATCGTCCAGCTCCTCATCGCGGTAGCCGGGTACTGTGAAGATGCCGGCAGGCAGAACGATTTCGTTATTAGAAGGGTTGTAATAAGCGTTGTACGTCTGCGGCGTCATGTCCCATTCCTCGCGGTCAACCGGCTTGCCCCACTTCGCCACGCTATATGCATTCCACCACTCTGCGGAGCGCATCATGTTTTCCGCGAACGAGCCACGACCGATTTTCATCGCTGAGAAATCCTTCCACTTGTCCGGATAGCCGACCTTCTTCTTCATCGTTGCCAGTTTGGCAAGCGCTTTTTGCTTTGTGCTGTCGCTCATCCAGTCCAGCTTTTGAATGCGGAAGCGGTAGGCATCGCGGATTTTCTCCACCATATCGCTATAGCGCGCCTTTGCTTTTTCATTGAAATATTCCTTCGCAAAGAGTTTTCCTACCTCTTCGCCAATCGCACCCTCCTGCGCGTCTAAAACCTGCTTCCAGCGCGGGCGTTGCTTTTCGGCGCCACGCAGCGTGCGGTAGTAGAAATCAAAGTGTGCATCTACAAATGGCCTGGACAGATAAGGTGCAAACTCAGACGCGAAATGGAAAGTGATGTAGTCTTTGAGCGTCTCTATCTTCTCGCCGGTGATGACGCTCTCCAGCGCTTTATAAAACTCCGGCTGCCCGACAATCACCGTGTCAACTTTAGGCAGTCCAATGGTTGAAAACGTGCCGTGCCAGTCAACCGTCGGCGACAGCTTTTGCAAATCATCCACGGTCATCTTGTTGTAGTTCGCATAAGGGTCGCGCAGGTCTTCCAGCTTGCGCGATGCCTTTGCCAGCCGCGTTTCCAAAGCCATCACCGCTTTTGCGCGAGCATCCGCGTGCGTTGTATCGCCAAGGGCGATAAGGCGGAAGATGCGAGCGACATATTCCGGATAAACCGCGCGGATTTTCGCGGAGCGTGCATCGGTGTTGAAATAGTAATCGCGGTTCGGCATCCCAAGCCCGCCCTGATACAGATTGTACGCCATCACCTCGCTGTTCTTTGCGTCCTGAGCTACGCCTTCGCTGAAGAATACGCCAACGCCCATCGTATGCATCCGCGCGGCTTCCCCAATAATTTCGCTGCGGGTCTGAAGGGCCGAGATTTTTTCCAGCTCTGATTTCAGAGGCGCTGCGCCCTGGCTTTCAATTGTAGCGCTGTCCATGCCGGTTGCCCAGAAATCTGCAACGCGCTGCTCGGTGCCGTTTCGGCTGCTTTTCTTAAGCGCCTCTTCATTGATGCTGCGCTTACGCTGATAAAGTTCTTCCCCTACTAGTTTGGCAATTCCCCAGGAAGTTTCGTCGCCGGGGATAGGATTGCGCTTCAGCCAGCCGCCAACCGCGGATTCAAAAAAGTCGTCTGTCGGACGGACGGTAGTGTCCATATTGACGACAAGTATGTCGCCCTTTTTGGACGTTGCGTCCTGTGAAGAATTTCCGTTGCCGGCATTGTGACAAGCAGTGAGTGCGCAGACGGAGGTCGCAAGCAATAGGGCGAAACGCTTTTGCATAGTATGGTGTGTAAGCTTCAAAAATAGGTGTTAGGCAACGGCAGTCTTAAACTCGCTCGTAAAGTGAAACTCAATATCCGGGTTATTCTGACGTTCGGTGTTGAGGAACCATTCGCTCTGCGCCAGGTACACCAGGTTGCTGTCTTTGTCTTCCATAATGTTCGCCTGCTTAAACCGCGCGAAGTCTTCAATCTTCGTCTTATCGCCGGTTATCCAGCAGGCTTTGTAAAAAGAAAGCGGCATAAACGCGCAGCTTGCGCCATACTCCTGCAGGAGCCTGTATTGAATCACCTCAAACTGAAGCTCGCCAACGCAACCAATCACCTTCCGGTTGCCGCCCTGCTGCGTGAAAAGCTGCGCCACGCCTTCGTCGGTTAGCTGTTGAATGCCTTTTTCCAACTGCTTCGTCTTCATTGGGTCTTTATTGACTAGCTCCTTAAAGATTTCCGGTGAGAAAGTCGGGATGCCGGTGAATTTCATCAGCTCACCTTGTGTGAGCGTATCGCCAATCTTAAAACTGCCTGTATCAAAAAGACCCACTACGTCGCCGGGATAGGCTTCGTCAATCACGTCCTTTTCGCGGGCAAGGAAGGAGTATGGATTAGAGAAGCGCACGTCCTTTTCCAAACGCGTATGCTTGTAGTAGGTATTGCGCGCAAAGCGCCCGGAGCACACGCGCAGGAAGGCAATCCGGTCGCGGTGTCGCGGGTCAAGATTGGCGTGAATTTTAAAGATAAAGCCGGAGAATTTCTCCTCGTCGGGCGCTACAAAGCGCTTGTCTGTATTGCGTCCAAGTGGATGTGGCGCAACTTGAATGAATGTATCCAACAGCTCCTTCACGCCGAAATTATTTACCGCAGAACCAAAGAAAACCGGCGCAATTCTTCCTGCACGATAGTCTTCCTTATCCAACTCGCCATACACGCCGGAGAGTAGTTCTGCATCCTCCCGAAGCTGTGCCGCATCGCGCGCGCCAATCCGTTCGTCCAGCGAACTATCTTCCAGACTTTCTATGGGAATAGAGTTGTCTTCGGTAAGCTTCTGACCAGCCGAGAATAGTAGCAGGCTGCTTTCATGCAGATTATAAACACCCTTGAATTCCTTACCGCTATTAATCGGCCAGCTCATCGGATGCAGCGAAATTTTTAGTTCCTTTTCAATTTCATCCAGCAAGTCAAAGGGCAGCTTACCATCTCTGTCCATCTTGTTGATGAACACAATCACTGGCGTATCGCGCATGCGGCACACCTCCATCAGGCGGCGCGTCTGCTCCTCTACCCCGTTCACGGAGTCAATCACAAGGATAACAGAATCCACTGCCGTCAATGTACGATAAGTGTCTTCCGCAAAGTCTTTGTGGCCGGGCGTATCCAGCAGGTTGATGAGTGTGTCGGCATATTCAAACGACATCACCGATGTGGCTACCGAGATGCCACGCTGGCGCTCTATCTCCATGAAATCGCTTGTGGCGTGCTTCTTTATCTTATTGCTCTTCACCGCGCCGGCAACCTGAATGGCGCCGCCAAATAGCAGCAGCTTTTCAGTCAGCGTCGTCTTACCAGCATCGGGGTGCGAAATGATGGCGAAGGTGCGGCGGCGGGCTATTTCTTTATCGTACATGGTCTGAACCAGAATTCACAGAATGGAAGAATTACCGGAATGCTCCGGCGGCGCGCGAAGGTCGGTCAAAGCATTTACGATATGAAGCATTAGCGGAAAGGTTTGTGGTTTACAACGACTATTTTGCATTTTGCACTCAGCTATTCATCCAGACTTTTACCAACAATGGCTCAAACACGTTTACAAGACGACCTGCTGCACGAGTTCCGCGAGGAAAAGCGGATGATTCAAGCGCAGATTGAGGACTTTGACCCGCTGGCGCTGCAATTGCGCAAGCCGGCAGCGCGGCGCTTGGCAGGCAAGGGCTTAATCTTATTTGCTGAGTTGCTTTGCTGGGCGCTTTTTCTCGGGGCAATCGCAGTATGCATCTTTCTGAATAAGCTTTATCCATTCTATCTGCTCTTCCAACTGAAGCTGCCGGAGCATGTGCACACATTAGGATTGCAGAACGTGCAGATGCTGCAATGGAGCGTTTATGCCTTGATTGGCCTCGCCGGATTACTGTTTGTGTTCCTGGCAAGGACGTTGGCGCGCATCCGCCAGAAGAATGACATTCTGCACATGGCGGGGTCTCGCATTAAAACCTTAGTGGGCCAGCACCTGCAGCGAAAAGCTGCGATTGACGCAATTGAACAGCGGCATTTTAATGAGCTGCCTTCTGATGTAAAAGTTGGCGTGAATGAGGTGGCGAATCCCGGTTATGATGGCGAAGAAGGGATTGTAAGAAAATCTGTCTCGTAGGAACGCGCCGCGGCGCGTTCCTACATTTGGCCTCCTTATGACGCTTTACGACCGCATCCAGGCCACCGCAGATTTCCTCCGCTCCAATACATCACGCACGCCGAAAACCGGCATCATACTCGGTTCCGGTCTTGGCGGCTTGGTTGAACATGTTGAAGTGGAAGCTTCTATTCCATACGACCAAATCCCGCACTTTCCACTGAGCACCGTGGAAGGTCATGCGGGTAAACTCATTTTTGGAAAGCTTGGTGATAAACCGGTTGTAATGATGGCTGGCCGCTTTCATTATTACGAAGGCTACAGCATGGATGAAGTCACCTTTCCCGTTCGCGTCATGCGCGCACTCGGCTGCGAAACGCTCATTGTTTCCAACGCCGCTGGCGGCGTGAATCCGGCGTATCGCGTCGGCGATATTGTCCTGATAAAAGACCACATCAATCTGCATCCTGAGCATCCGCTGCGCGGCAAAAATGATGAGCGCCTCGGCCCGCGCTTCCCGGATATGAGCGAGCCATACAGCTATGCGTTTGTTGAAACTGCAAAAGCTATAGCGAAGGAACAAGGCATTGAAGTAAAAGAAGGCGTGTACGTAGGCCTGCAAGGGCCAACCTTTGAGACGCGCGCTGAATACGAATGGCTGCACCGCATTGGCGGCGACCTGGTAGGCATGAGCACGGTGCCGGAAGTGATTGTCGCCATTCACGCGGGCATGAAGGTGTTCGGCGCAAGCATCATCACGGACATCGGTATCCGCGAGGAGCTGAATAAGATTACACACGAAGAGGTATTAGCGGCGGCGAATGCGGCGGCGCCGAAGTTGGCGCGGCTCGTGGAGGGTTTGGTTTCGCGGCTTTGAGCTTATTTTCGGATAAATAACTTTCATCCATGAAGACTATTCTCCTCGCCTTGCTGCTGGCCGCGTGCGCGCAGACCTCCTTTGCGCAACAAACGATTGTAGCACAAAACAACGAGCCGGTTGACCCAAATGGGCCGCTGACTTATGCTATCAAGAACAATGAGGTGTGGGCGGAAAGCGGAGGCGTATCGTTCAAGCCTAACAGTGCAGAAATTCTGCCTTCCAGCACACGCACGCTGAAGACTATTAAAAAGTTTCTGGACGATAAAAGCTATATCTCCACGCTGCGGGTGGAAGGGCATGTAAGCTGCGGCGATAAGGCGCAAGCACTGAGCGAAGCGCGGGCTTTGGCAGTTTGCCATTGGCTGGTAAAGGCCGGCGTGGACTGCAAGCGGCTGATGCCGGTTGGCTTTGGCTGCAATAAGCCGATTGCGGATATGCACAATGAGCTGAACGAGCGCATCACGTTTGCAAATGCCGCGCTGAAAGGCCACGCCATTGGCGGCATGCCGCTGGACGGCGGCGGCAAAGTTGCGGGCGATGCCTGCGCTCAGTAATATCCTTTTACCACTAAGACGCTAAGCCACTAAGTTGCACTAAGGCGGATTTCTTAGTGTCTCGGAGTGCTCTTAGAGCCCATCCAAAAAATAGATTACGGGCTGTTTCCCAATCTTTTGTCATCCCGGAACGGGAACTATAAACACCACGCACGTAATAACAAAAGTTCCCGTTCCGGCATGACAAAAGTTGCTCTGAGCTATTTCCGGATAGGCTCATAGTTTCTTAGTGGTTAATTTCCCATCCTAATCCAATCCCCCATGCAAACTTGGAAAGACTACCAATCCCAAAACAGCCAGCGCTTCATTGACGAGATGCTGGAACTCCTTCGCATCCCCAGCGTCAGCGCTGACTCTAAATACAAAGGCGATGTTGCGCGCTGCGCGGAAGCAGTGAAGGATTCCTTGCTTAAAGCAGGCGCAGATAAAGCCGAAATCATCTCAACCCCCGGCCACCCGATTGTCTATGGCGAGAAAATCACCGATGCTTCCAAGCCGACAGTGCTTGTGTATGGCCACTACGATGTGCAGCCGCCTGACCCGCTGGATTTATGGACAAGCCCACCCTTTGAGCCAGTGATTAAGGACGGGAAAATCTACGCCCGTGGCGCCTGCGATGATAAGGGCCAGATGTTCATGCATGTGAAGGCGCTGGAAGTGATGAACGCGACGGGCGAGCTGCCTTGCAATATCAAGTTCATGATTGAAGGCGAGGAAGAAGTCGGCTCGTCCAACCTCGGCAAGTTTCTGCAAGACCACAAGGACATGCTGGCGGGCGACATCGTGCTGGTGAGCGACACGAGCATGATTAGCATGGAGCACCCGTCTATTGAGAGCGGCCTGCGCGGCCTTGCCTACATGGAGGTGGAAGTAACCGGCCCGAACCGCGACCTGCACAGCGGCGTCTATGGCGGCGCAGTGCAAAACCCCATCAACGCGCTCTGCAAGATGATTGCGAGCCTGCACGACGAAAACAATCACATCACCATCCCCGGCTTTTACGACAAGGTGCAGGAACTGCGTGATGAAGAGAAGACAAAGCTTAACGCCGCGCCATTCAACCAGAGAGAATACAACGAAGAGTTGGGCATCGGCGCGGAATGGGGCGAGGGGGGCTACAGCAATCTGGAGCGCACCGGCACCCGCCCGACGCTGGATTGCAACGGCATTTGGGGCGGCTACACGGGCGAAGGCGCGAAGACGGTTTTGCCCTCAAAGGCCTATGCCAAAATCTCCATGCGCCTCGTGCCCAACCAGGTGAGTGACGAAATCTCAAACCTGTTTGCGAAACATTTTGATAGCCTCGCGCCTGCCGGCGTGACCGTGAAGGTGACGGCCCATCACGGCGGCGAGCCGGTGGTGACGCCGACAGATTCGCCTGCTTATAAGGCGGCGGAAAAGGCGCTGAAAACCACCTTCGGCAAAGACCCTATTCCAACGCGCGGCGGCGGCTCTATTCCCATCATCGCGCTGTTTGAGCGCACGCTGGGCCTGAAGACGGTGCTGCTCGGCTTTGGTCTGGACAACGACAATATCCACTCGCCGAACGAGAAGTTTGATGTGGCGAATTATGAGAAGGGGATTGAGACGATTCCTTACTTCCATAAGTATTTTGCGGAGATGCGGGGGTGAGAAGCTAATGAGACGCAGACTTGAAATAATAATAGTTTTTATTTTGAGTTGACGGCCATATTTGAATAGGACACGGCAATGAAGTATCAACTCAAAGACTTTAATAGAAATGTTCCAGAGGAGGAACTGCTGAAAGACTTAAAATGTGTAGCTGCTAAGCTTGGAATAGATTCTATTTCATCAAGACAGTATAACGACGCTGGCGGGAAATACACAGCTGGAACAATTGGTGCAAGATTCGGAAGCTGGAATAATGCTTTGATAAAAGCTGGCTTACAGCTGGTTCATCATCGTGACGTTTCCAAAAAAGAACTCTTTGAAAATCTTGAGCTAGTTTGGATTGCTGTTGGCCAACAACCTACGTTTAGGGATATGAGAAAGCCCACATCACAGTATTCTACACATCAGTATGTAACAAAATTTAGGTCTTGGCGAAGTGCCCTTGAAGCATTCGTCGGGTATATCAATTCAGATAGTGAAACCGACGTTGATAGAGTAGATTCAGCCGATGTCTGTAGCGAACAAACGCCTATTGAGCTGCCACTTTTTAAACACAAGACTAAGCGATTCCCAAGTGAAAGATTGAAAGTTCAAGTATTGATGAGAGATGGGAATAGATGCCGACTTTGCGGTATTACTCTTACAGGTAATAATATTCACTTTGACCACATAAAACCTTGGTCAAAGGGTGGAGAAACAGTTTTGGAGAATTTACAAGTCTTGTGTGACGTTCACAATCTCGCAAAAGGGAATTTGGATTACGAGCCTACATAAACGGCAACTATCAGGGTTCGCTAGCAGGACTTGTCAAGGCACTTCTAAGCTGCGGCAGCTTTGTTGTAGCTTTGAGAAAAGGCAGCGATATGAACGTTTTACTGGAAATAAAAGAGTCAAAAGCGGAAGCACTGCTGGAAGTGTTGGAAAGCTTGCCTTTCGTCAAGATGAAGCGCCTTTCCGGCTTTAAAGCTGGCCTGCTTAAAGATTTCAAGGAAGGATTTGAGCAGATTGAACTTCATAAAAAAGGACTGGTTCAATTAAAATCTGCCAAAGAATTGCTGGATGAGCTATAAGGTCATTCCGCTGCGGCCGTTTATCAAGGCGCTGAAGAAGCTTGTAAAGAAATATCCGTCGCTAAAGGTGGAGTACGCAAAACTGATTGAACAGTTAGCGCAACAGCCAAGCTTAGGCACGCCGATTGGCAATAGCTGTTACAAAATACGTATCGGCATCGCATCTGCAAACAAAGGCAAACGCGGCGGCGCACGTGTAATCACCAACGTCTTTGTTGAAGGCGAAACGGTTTATTTACTGACGATTTACGTCAAGAATGAGCAGGACGATATCAGCGTTGCCGAGTTAGGTGAATTGATTAAGCTAGTTTCTGAAATCATGCGTCAGGACGAGGATTCAAACGAATAGGCCGCTAATATGCCTACCCCAAAGAAACCATCCTCCAATGGCTCGCCGCATTCAACAGCGCCGACGCAGCCGCCATCACCGACCTCTACGCCGACTTCGCTACGAACCACCAGGTCGCCAATGAGCCAGTCATCGGCAAAGCCGCCATCCAGAGGATGTTTGAGACGGAATTTGCGGCTGCGGAGATGGTCTGCATTCCCGACAACATCTTTGAAGACGGCGAGTGGGCTATCTTAGAATGGTACGACCCGAAAGGCCTGCGCGGCTGCGGCTTCTTCCATGTGATTGACGGCAAAATCGTCTTCCAGCGCGGCTATTGGGATAAACTGTCACTCATGCGGCTGCACAACATCCCGCAAAGCGGCGACTGAATCTTTGAAGGTTATTAAGGCTGCACCGCCGCCTTCACAACACCGCTATCAGACGAAGCCTTCCGCGGCATCGCAGCCACCACGCTATCACGGTGCGATTGCCTCGCCAGAATTTTTTCCAACTGCGGCTGTACCAGCGCATTCAGCGTATCAGCAGGCACATTCAGCGCGGCAGGATTTTCCACCAGCTTCCACCACGGCTTGCCTTGCCCGAAGGGATACGCGCCGAAGATGAGCACGGGCGTTCCCTGCGCGGCCAACTCGCCGTTGCGTAGTATCCATTGGTCGGCCCAGTCGTAAAGGAAACGCGCGTCTTCTTCCAGCAGCCTCATGCAGGAGTGCGAGGCGGGATAACCGGGCAATTGGTACAGGTGAAAGCCGACGCCACCTTTGTTCCAGACGTTGAAATTCCATTTCAGAATCCAGTCGTCATCCACCGTGCTCACCGTTTCCAGCGCCTTCCAGTTGCAGGAGAAAAGGCCGGTCGGGGTAGGCGATGCTTTCTTGCCCATGTTCGTCGGGCCCCAATGTGTGAGCTTACCGCTTTCATAGATTCCGAAGGCTTCCGGGTAATAAGCAAAGAATATCATCTTGCGCACGTCTTTCAGCAGCGGCAGCTCCACTGGGAATACGGAATACGCCATCCAGGCTGTATCAATCTTCTCCGGGACAATCATCGTGTCAAGCCGCTTCCACGAAGCCGCATCCACACGGTTCAGCTTCAATACAATTTTCTGTTCGGCGGGCGACAGCGCTTTGAAAACGGCCAGGGCGCTATCGCGGACAGCCTTGTTCTTATTGCGCATGGAAAGAAAGTAGTAGCGGAACGCAGGTAGCGGCGCTTCTGCCTTCTTTTCAACAGCCGTATCCTTCTTAAAAGTCTTTTCAATGCGCTTTGCCACCGGCGGCGCATCATCATTGCAACTGGAAATGGCGACGGTAAAGCACAACGCAGCGAGGTAGAAACGGGCTGCTTTTTGAATGATGCTCATATAAGAATAGCCAAACTAAAATAATGCCGTCCCAAAATTCGGACTATGCGGAGCAAAGCCCGGAAATGGGGTTCACTTTTGCAGCCATGAACCGGATTATTATTTTACTCGCTATACTTTTTTCATTTGCTCATACTGCGCTTGCGCAATCCATTCCTGCTTATTCTGCCGATAAGCTAATGGCGCGCGCCAGGAACAAGGATACAACCTACATCATCAACTTTTGGGCTACCTGGTGTGCGCCATGCGTGGCAGAGCTGCCGCAATTTACCGCACTGCAAAAACGCTACGCAGGCCAGAAGGTGAAGGTTCTGCTCGTCTCTTTTGACTTCCCGGATTCGTATCCTGCGAAGCTCAGCGCGTACGTGAAAAAGAAAAAGCTGGAGCCGGAAGTGGTCTGGTTCAGCGAGACCAACGCCAACGAATTCATCCCAAAGATTGACAACGCCTGGTCGGGTGCGCTGCCGGGAACGATGATTATTTCCGCGCGCAATAATTACAAGCTCTTCCTGGAGCGGACGGTAACGGCGGCTGAAATCGCGGATATTGTTGACAAGCTGAAATAGTTAGACGGGATTGCTGCTCGCCCAATCTTTGTCATTCCGTAGGAATCTGTTCAGCCATGGTCAAGCACAGCTACAAACAGATTCCTACGGAATGACAAAGTCGCTGTAACGGGGCAGCAGCAAATGCTAACCTCCGCATTGCTTTAACCGACAACTGCTCATCGTTCTTCTTTTTTTCTTCTAAAATCTCTTGTCCTTCCCCATCCCATACCGCCAAAAGCTCCGCGCACTGCGCGACCGTGAACTGGTAGAGCCATCGCTCACCTGGGGACTGCGCATGGCCATTGCCACCGTTGTGCCCGTAGCATGGGGCATCAGCGTGGGCCTGCCGGAAGCGGGCGAGTGGATAGCGCTGACGGCGGATTGCATTTGCTGGGTAGCGCTCAAAGGCACTTTCGCACAGCGCCTGCGCATCCTGCTCGGCGGCGCAATGCTGACGCTTGCGGCAACACTTCTGGGCAGCGTAACCGGCGGCTCAGCGGTTTGGAGTGTGGGCTGCATGTTAGGCGTCGCTTTCCTGGCCGGATTATTCAAAAACCTCGGCGAGCGCGGCAGCGGCCTTTCGCTGTGTCTGTATGTAATGTTCCTCATCGCCAACGCGCATCCTGCAAGCGGTACCGACTTGAAAGAGCGGATGCTGCTCACGCTTATCGGTGGCGCGTGGAATACATTGCTTGGCCTCACAACCGCCTTAGCCGTGCGCGAGCAGCAACCTTATCGCCGCACTATTTCAGGCATCTGGCGGGCATCGGCGGGACTGATGGCGAAGATTGCCGCGGGTTGGGATGGCCGGGCCGCGCGCGCCAATCAGCGGGAGCTGTACATCGCGGAAAAAGAAGTGCGGGCGGCGATAGACGTCTCGTTTGCATTTCACGAGCGGGCTGCGCACCAACTGCGCGGCAAGGAAGGCAAAGGAGCGGAATACCAGTTGGCGCAGGTGCGCAAATCTGCAGCGCTCGTAGCTACGCACATGACTGCAATCGCGGAAGAGCTGGAAGGCATTCGTCTGCAAAGTGTGGAAGAAGCACTGCGCATCCGGCTGGCCAAGCTCTTTCGCGCGCTGCGCATTTCTTCTGAAAGAATGAGTGTACTAGTACTCACCCGCCGTCCCGAAGAAACCTTGCTCATGCGTGATGCGGTGGACAGCATTCGCATTGCGCTCACGGCGCTGGAAGAGCACCGCACGCCTACCTCGCTCGGCATCACACAGGCAGTGCGGCGGGTGATGCAGCTTGCCACCCGCTGTGGCCGCCTGATGGAGCGCTCTATGCAGCGGCTGGAAGGCGTTGCCGAGGTGCCCATGTTCCGCGCCTATCCGGTGATGAAGACGATTTACGTGCTGCATCCAAAGCATTGGTGGCGCTCGCTGCGGCTGCTTTTTTCTATTGACTCGCACACGGCGCGCTATGCGGCGCGTACGGCGCTGGCGGCCGCGCTGGCAGTCGGCATCTCCCGCTGGTTTCACATTAACCACGGCTACTGGCTGCCGTTCACCGTCATCATTGTCATGCAGCCCTATTTCGTCGCCACCATCCGCAAGGCTATTGACCGGCTTATTGGAACCGTTGCTGGCGGCATTGCGGGCGGATTGCTATTGCTCCTACCGGCGCATCTTCATCTAAAGGAAGCTATGCTGTTTTGCTCAGCCATCCTGATGATTCATTTCTTCAAAGCGCAATACCGCGTCAGCGCATTCTTCATTACGCTTAACCTTGTTGTCCTCTTCTCCGTCTCGCAGGAACTGGACAAGCAAATCATTCTTCTGCGTGCCGGCCTCACACTTTTGGGCGCTATCATCGGTGTAACCGCCGGTTTTCTGCTGCTGCCTGCCTGGGATAGAAAATGGCTGCCACGACTGCTGGCCGGAGCGCTTGCGCGAAACTGGGCCTACTTCTCCGCGACTTTTTCTGAACGCACTGCGCTCACCTGGACGCGATTCAAGCGCGTGGCGGAAGTAGCTAACAGCAATGCCTTTGATTCCTTCAACCGCGCGGTGCAGGAACCAGGCGGGCTGCGGCGCGATTACGCAGCTTACTATCAGCTAATCATGCACAGCGTACGCATCACGCGGGAGCTGAATAATTTTCATCTGGAAATAGACAGTGACCGTTATGACGAGACCGCCGCTACTGCCGATGCTGCCGACCGGGAGCTGGCAGAAGCCTGCGCAAAACTTTTTGAAGAAGCGCTCCAACTGGCAAAGCCTTTCTCAAGAAAGCCCCTGCGGGAAGATGAAAATTTTGAAATTGCAGACGCACTGCCGCGACTGAATGCTGCGCAGAAACTATACCTGAGCCGACTGCATACTGAGCTGAAGTTGCTGCTGCAAAATCTACAGACGCTTCTTCCTGCACCGCCGTCGCCACAGCCTTCCCTCGTACCTTCCAACGCATGAACTACCTCGCCCACGCCTACCTCTCCTTCGGCGAGCCACTCATCCTGACGGGGAATATGATTGCCGACCATGTGAAGGGCCAGAAGGCTTTAGCGGATTTCCCGGAAGGCATTGCGGCCGGCATCCGCCTTCACCGGAAGATTGACGCTTTTGCGGATGAGCATCCTTCTGTAGGCCGTGCGAAAATCTGGTTTCGTGAGCCGTATCATCTTTACGCAGGGCCTATTCTGGACATACTGTGGGATCATTTCCTTGCCAATGACCCGGCTTGCTTCAACTCGGAGGAAGCCTTGGCGCATTTCGCGCAAACAACCTATGCGCAGCTTGCTGATACTACTGCCTGGCATCCGCCACGCTTCGCGCAATATTTCCCGCATATGCGCGAGCATAACTGGCTTTATAATTCGCGCACACTGCAAGGCATCCGCAAGTCGCTGGGCGGGTTGGAACGGCGCGCGCAGCACATGCCGCCTATTGATGAGGCGTACAACATTTTCGTGGGCCGATACTACCAACTTGCGCAGTGTTATTACGAGCTGATGGATGCGGTCAAGCTGTTTGTAAAAGCGGAGTTGAAGGGGCAAGCCCTGTAGCCTTGGCCTAACTTTGCCGCCTTCTAAAAATCAACCGTCGTGCTGCGTCGCGTCCTTCATATACTCCTTTCATTCCCGGTGCTTTGCACCTGCCTTGTGGCCTGCCATTCTGATAGAGGGCAGGTTCAGGCATCCCCGCCTCCGCCTCGTTTTCACGAGCAGCCCAAGAAGCTCGGCGCGGTCGCCATCCCGTATGCCGATACTTCTACTGCCGAGTGGCAGGCCATACGCAAGCGGCTGGATTCTTTTTACAGCGTTCAGGTGCGTGGTGGCTTCAATGGCAGCGTGTTAGTGGGCTACAAGGGACAGATACTTTACGAGCGCTATTTCGGCGTTGCCAATCGTGAGAAAGGCTTGCCGTGGGCGCCGAATACCGCTTCCCAATTAGCTTCCACTTCTAAAACCCTGACCGGCGGCGCTGTGCTTTATCTCCATGAAAAAAAGTATCTGGACATAGACAAGCCGGTGTCGGATTACATCAAAAGCTGGCCTTATGAAGGCATTACGCTGCGCATGATGCTCTGCCACCGCAGCGGCCTGCCGGACTATACGCATTGGGTTGACAATTACCGCAAAGACCACAACACGCCAATTAATAACGCGCAGCTGATGGAGCTGATTGCTGCCTACAAACCGAAGGTTGAGTTCAAGCCTAACACACGCTTTCATTATAGCAACACGAACTATGCCGTACTCGCCCGCATCATTGAGGTGGTGACGGAGAAGCCCTATCCGCAGTTCATGCAGGAGCATATTTTCGGCCCGCTGGGGATGACCAACACCTTTGTTTCCGACCCGGTAAAAGGCTTGCCCGAAACAGCGACCATCAGCTACAAATACAACTGGCAGCGCGAGCCGATAATGTTTGCAGACGGTATTTATGGGGACAAAGGCACCTACAGCACAGTTGAGGATATGTACCGCTGGGATCAGTCGCTTTATAAGAATACGCTTTTGAGCAATGCCACGCTGGAGATGGCGTATGGCCCCTGCTCATTTGAGAAGGCCGGTGTCAAAAACTATGGTCTCGGATGGCGGATGCTTTGCTATCCGGACGGCTACAAGATTATCTACCACAACGGCTGGTGGCATGGCAACAACACCTGCTTCTACCGTTTTATCATGGATAATTTTACGGTGATTGTGCTGGGCAATAAATACAACAGCGGCATTTACCGGCAGCCGCAGGCGGTATATAATATCGTGAACGGCTCTTCGCCGGATAGCAGCCGGAATGCCGGTGGTGAAGGGGCGGAATAGAGCTAAAAACCTTCCAGGTCTTCAAGACATGGAAGGTTTACCGGCCCAGATTGCGCCGCCAATGCTGTCGCGCTTTGCGCCGGTTACGGAGGACAGCACATTGACTTCGCCCCGCCAGCGTAAGGCTCCGATGAGCGCCATGATGAGGGCTTCTTTATATTGCACCAACTTGCTTTCCGGCACAACGACTTGAATGTTGTATGGCTTCAATGCGGCCTGCAATTCTTCTATCAAAAATGTATTGAACGCGCCTCCACCTGTTGCGAGTATTTTGGCTGGAATGTCTTTGTCGGCAAAGGGTTGAAGCGCCGCGGCAATGCGCGATACAATATGTGACACACAGGTTGCAAGCGCGTCGTAAGGCGAAAGTCCAGCCTTATCAATTTCCGGCAGAATGCGGTTTGTTGAAAAATCGTTGGCGAGCGATTTAGGCGGCTGGAGCGCGTAGTATTCCTGAATGGAAATGTTGGTGGCAATCTCTTCATCCACATCACCGCTTTTGGCAAGCTTGCCGCCGGCGTCATATTCCATCCCGGCTTTCTCTGCGTAATAATTCAGAAGCTGATTACAGGGGCAGATGTCAAAGGCGATGCCGCGACTTTGAATGCTGATGTTGGCTATGCCGCCGAGGTTGAGCAGGTATTCGTATTCGGGAAACAGCAGCCTGTCGCCAATTGGGACGATGGGAGCGCCTTGTCCATTAAGGGCTACGTCCATGCTACGCAGGTCGGAGATTACCGGGATGCCGGTTTCAGCAGCAACTGCTGCGCCGTCGCCTATCTGGCAGGTTGTGGCGTTGTACGGCTCATGAAAAACGGTGTGGCCATGCGAGGCAATGAAATCCACTTCCTCAGCCGGAGCATTCTTTAAGAGAAAGTCTTTTACAAGCTTGCCTGTGAGGTGGCCGTATGCGGTATGCAGCTTTAGAAAGTCTGGTACGGACAGCTTATGCGCATCTTTCAATTGCGCGACCCATTCCTTAGAATATTCAATGCAATCCGTCGCTACCCATTCATATGACCAGCTTCCGCCCCTTTCTGAAAGCCGTACAAAACAAATGTCCAGCCCATCTAAGGATGAGCCGGACATTAAACCTATTGCTTTGTAAGTCATTTTGAACGCTTTCCCGTAGCGAAACCGTTCAGCCCGGCTGCGCCGTTCCGACCGGATTGCTATGCGGTTGCCATCTTCTTGTTCAGCACCTCGGCCATCATCTTGCCAATATCCGCCGGGCTGTCCACCACGTTGATGCCGCATTCGCGCATAATCTTCATCTTGGCCGCAGCCGTATCATCCTCGCCGCCTACGATGGCGCCAGCGTGGCCCATCCGGCGGCCCGGAGGCGCAGTCTGACCGGCGATGAAGCCCACAACAGGCTTGCGCATATTTTCTTTCAGCCACTTGGCGGCTTCGGCTTCCATGTTGCCCCCGATTTCGCCAATCATGATTATGCCGTCTGTTTCGTCGTCGTTCATCAGCAGCTCAACCGCTTCGCGCGTTGTGGTGCCGATAATCGGGTCGCCGCCGATGCCGATGGCTGTGGAGATGCCGAGGCCGGCTTTTACGGCCTGGTCGGCAGCCTCATAAGTAAGCGTGCCGGATTTTGACACGATGCCGATGCGGCCCGGCTTGAACACGAAGCCCGGCATGATGCCCACCTTCGCCTCGCCTGCGGTGATAACGCCGGGGCAGTTCGGGCCGATAAGCCGGCAGTCTTTTCCGCTTAAAAATTCCTTCGCGCTCACCATGTCCTGCACCGGAATGCCTTCAGTGATGCAG
This sequence comes from Chitinophagaceae bacterium, assembly GCA_965246765.1. Classification (GTDB taxonomy): domain Bacteria; phylum Bacteroidota; class Bacteroidia; order Chitinophagales; family Chitinophagaceae; genus UBA1952. The sequence goes on along the minus strand of CBDFFJ010000008.1, from coordinate 17,182 downwards.
ATAATGACTTTAATACCCGCATCGGCGGCTTCCATAATCGCATCGGCGGCAAACGCAGGTGGTACAAAGATGATAGACACGTCCGCGCCGGTCTGATCAACCGCTTCCTTTACGGTATTGAAAACAGGGCGCTCCAGGTGGCTCGTGCCGCCCTTGGCAGGCGTCACGCCGCCTACTACGTTTGTACCGTATTCTATCATCTGAGAGGCATGAAAAGTGCCTTCAGTGCCGGTGAAACCTTGAACGATTACTTTGGAAGACTTGTTAACGAGAACGGACATTTCTTAATGAAGAATGATAGAATGAAGAATGAAATAATTTACGATTGACGATTCGCGTCTCACGCAATTGAACGGGCGCAAAAATAGCCGAAAAGGGGCGACGGGCAAGTTCTAACAGAATAGTTGGCGGCGCTGGCGTTATTTTTAATCCGTTTCCCGATTATGAGCAAGAAAACATTAGTCCTCGGCGCGTCTGAAAATCCGGCGCGTTATGGCAATAAGGCCATCCTCGCCCTGCGCCGCAAAGGCCACGAGGTGGTAGCTATTGGCAACCGGAAGGGGCAGGTGCTGGACGTGGATATAGAAACAGAACAGCAGCCGCTGGAAGGTGTAGATACGGTTACGCTTTACCTGAACCCAACGAATCAGCAACCGTACATTGACTACATCCTTTCGCTGAAGCCTAAACGCATCATCTTTAATCCGGGAACGGAGAATATGCAGTTGGAGGCATTGGCGGAAGAAGCAGGCATTGAGCCGATGCAGGCTTGTACCCTTGTGTTGTTGAGTATCGGGCGGTATTAACCAGACCCCCCGGCCCCCTGAAGGGGGTGACGGTAGCTTACGCATAGTAGCTTACAGATTGCTACGTCTTGCTTTCATTTGACTTATTGCTTTGTCTTTCTTGAATGATTGACTCAATTTTTTCCTTTACAGTAGGAAGCTCAAACATCACCGTATCATTGGTAAAGCGTAAGACAAAAATGCCTTCGCTTTCTATTCCTTCTTGTCGCAGCTTATCTTTTATTGCTTGTTCGTGTTCGGCATGAACGGCTCCGTCAATTTCAATGACCAGCTTAATGGAATGCGCATAAAAATCTGGAATGAACGGGCCTAAAGGATGTTGTCGTCTAAACTTAACGCCAAGCGGTTTCGTACGCAGATAAGCCCACATAGCCTGCTCAGCCGGACTTGTATTCAACCGCAGCTCCCGCGCCCGCTCAAACACGAACGGAATAGCCCCATAAAACATCTGCTTCTTCATAGCTGATTCAGCTTAGTGCTAATTATGTTACTGTCACCCCCTTCAGGGGGCCGGGGGGTTGCTACCTTGAATAATTCGGCGCCTCCTTAGTAATCACAATATCATGCGGATGACTCTCGGCCATACTCGCAGCAGTAATCCTGATAAACTGTGCATCTGATTGCAGCGTTGCAATGTCCTTCGCACCGCAATAGCCCATCCCTGCCCGCAGGCCACCTATGAACTGCTGCACAATCTCGTTCAACGTTCCCTTGTATGGCACGCGGCCTACGATTCCTTCCGGCACCAGCTTCTTGATGTCCGTCTCCACATCCTGGAAGTAGCGGTCGGAGGAGCCTTCTTTCATCGCCTCTACGCTGCCCATGCCGCGGTAGCTTTTGAACTTCCGGCCTTCATAGATAATCATTTCGCCGGGGCTTTCTTCCGTTCCGGCGAAAATGGAACCAGCCATTACGCATGACGCGCCCGCCGCAATCGCCTTTACCATATCGCCCGTGTAGCGGATACCGCCGTCGGCAATGACCGGTATGCCTTTCTTTCTAAGTGCTTCCGACGCTTCTATAATGGCTGTAAGCTGCGGCGCGCCTGCGCCGGTTACTACTCGCGTTGTACAGATAGAGCCAGGCCCTACGCCAACTTTTACTGCATCTGCGCCAGCCTCGGCAAGGGCTTTTGCGCCAGAAGCGGTTGCTACATTTCCGGCAATAAGGCTTACGTGTTTGAATGCCTTCTTCACCTTCTCCACCATCTCTATCACGCCGCGCGAATGGCCGTGGGCGCTGTCCAGCGTGATTACGTCAACGCCTGCCGCACGCAATGCTTCCACACGCGCCAATGTATCTCCGGTAATGCCCACCGCAGCGCCTACCAGCAGGCGGCCATGCTTGTCTTTACAGGAATTCGGATGGCTTTTGAGGTGCTGAATATCGCGGAAGGTGATGAGGCCTTTCAGGTGACCTTTCTTATCAGTGATCAGCAGCTTTTCAATCTTGTATTGCTCCAGAATGCCCTCGGCGCTTGCCATGTCCGTGCCGTCCGGCGCGGTGACGAGGTTTTCTTTCGTCATGATTTCGCTCACCTTTTTGGACATGTCTTTTTCAAAGCGCATGTCGCGGTTGGTGAGGATGCCGGCGAGCTTGCCGTTCGCGTCAACGATTGGAATGCCGCCGATGCGGTTGTCGCGCATGAGGCGGCGGGCTTCAGCCACACTCGCTTCGGGCGAGAGTGTTATGGGGTCAGTGATGATGCCGCTTTCGGAGCGTTTTACTTTGCGCACCTCGTCGGCCTGGCGCTCAATACTCATGTTTTTGTGCAGCATCCCGATGCCGCCTTCGCGCGCCAGCGCAATGGCCAGCCGCGCTTCGGTGACGGTATCCATCGCTGCAGATACCATGGGCATCTGTAGCCGGATGTCTTTAGTAAGTTGGGTGGAGATGCTTACCTCGCGGGGGAGGACTTCGGAGTAAGCGGGCACGAGGAGCACATCGTCAAATGTGAGGCCCTCGCCGTAAAACTTGGAGTTTGCTGCCATGCGCGAAGATAAGTTGGGGACGCTAAAGGTTGAGAAGTTGATATCGCTATGGGTGGATTAGCTGTGGAAACCCACCTGCCATCCAACTCCATATCCGACCTTTGCACCATGCCTGTGCAGATTGGTTCAAACATCACCCTACCCGACTTCCCGCTGCTCCTCGCGCCTATGGAGGATGTGAGCGACCCGCCTTTCCGGGCTGTATGTAAGGAAGGCGGGGCCGACCTGATGTACACCGAGTTCATCTCCTCAGAAGGCCTTATCCGCGATGCCATTAAGAGCAGGCAGAAGCTGGATATTTTTGAAGAAGAGCGGCCAATTGGCATTCAGATTTTTGGTGGTGATGAGGATGCGATGGCCATGAGCGCGAAGATTATTGACGCTACCGGACCCGATTTGCTGGACATAAACTTCGGCTGTCCGGTCAAAAAAGTGGTATGCAAAGGTGCCGGCGCAGCAGTGTTAAAAGACGTTGACCTGATGGTTCGCCTCACAAAAGCCTGCATCCGCAGCACGAGCCTTCCAGTGACGGTAAAGACGCGTCTCGGCTGGGATGAAGATTCGCTGAATATTGAAGAAGTAGCTGAGCGCCTTCAGGACATCGGCATTGCCGCCTTGTCCATTCACGGCCGCACACGCGCACAGCTTTATAAAGGCGATGCCGACTGGCGGCTGATTGCAGCTGTGAAGAACAACCCGCGCATTAAAATTCCCATCTTCGGCAATGGCGACGTGGATACGCCCCAAAAGGCGGTGGAATACAAGGCGCGCTATGGTGTGGACGGCATAATGATTGGTCGTGGGGCGATCGGTCATCCCTGGATTTTCCGGGAAATCAAGCATTATGTGGCTACGGGCGAGCTTATGGCGTCGCCAACGGTGGAAGAGCGGGTTTCCGCTGCGCAGAAGCACCTGGAGTTTTCCGTTCGCTGGAAAGGTCAAAAGCTGGGCATTCTGGAAATGCGGCGACATTGGGCCAATTACCTGAAAGGCCTGCCCAATGTGAAGGAATACAGGATGCGCCTAGTAACTACGGACAGCATGGATGCGATTGGGGAAGTACTTTCAGAATTGGTAGCGCGTTATGAAGGCGCTATAGCCTATTAAGCCGTGCGGCCATTATTTCTACTCCTTATTTGCCTGGCATTCATGCCTCAAGCGCACGCGCAGATGCTTTTTTCACGTGACGACGAGCGAGTTTTTCACGCCGGGCTTTATGCGGGTGTCAATCTTTGTCAGGTTGATGGCGACGGATTTTCAGGCTACCGGAAGCCAGGATTTGCCGGCGGTGCATTTGTATATGCGCGTCTATCGCCACTATTCCAAGCCAGCCTTGGCATAGGTTACACGCAGAAAGGCAGCCGTGAGGCGCAGATTAGGGACTACCGGTTAGACTTAAAATATGTGGAGCTTCCGGCGCTCCTGCATCTATTTCCCGGCGGCAGGTTTCACTTTAGCGGCGGCATTTCCTATGCCCGCCTTATTTCGGTCAATGAATCGTCTGACGATGTTGGTGCAAACAGCTTTAGTGAGGAGCTGTTTCCATTTAAGAAGCAGGATTGGAGCGGCATTGGCGGGATAAGCTTTCAGCTACGCAACGAATGGTTTCTAAGCGGCCAATATCAATATACCCTTGGCGGTATTCGCAGTGCGCCAGACATCCCAACCGGATTTGGCTCAGGGCCGGAACGTAATAATGTGCTGACGCTTCGCCTGCTTTACATCATTCCTTCGGGTGAAGCGCGGTAATTTTAGCCCATTATGGATACGATACAAGTCGGGCGCTGGAATACGCTAAAAGTGGTGAAGCACGTGGACTTCGGCCTCTATCTGGATGGCGGCGAGGCGGGGGAAATCCTGCTCCCCAAGCGATTTATGCCGCGTGACGCGCAACCGGGTGATGATCTAAAGGTTTTCATTTATCATGATTCCGATAACCGCATCATAGCCACCACGCAGGAACCGAAGGGTCAGGTGGGCGACATTGTTTTTCTAAAATGCGTGAGCACCACCCAGCAGGGCGCGTTTCTGGATTGGGGGCTCATGAAAGACATTTTTGTACCGCTTTCGCAGCAATCGCGGCAAATGCTGCCGGGCGGGCGCTACCTGGTGGGCATTTATATAGATGAGCAAACAGGCCGCGTAGCAGCTACAGAAAGGTTTGATAGTTGGTTAAGCGAAGAAGCAGATGATGAACTGACAGAGCTGGAAAAGGTCTCCCTAACCATCTGGCGACAGACTGATTTAGGCTACGTTGCCATCATCAACAACCGCTACACCGGCGTACTGTATTTCAACGACCTATATCAGGATTACGACCCCGGAGATACGCTGAACAGCTACATTAAAACCATTCGCCCGGATGGCAAGATTGATCTTGCGCCGGGTGATGCCGGATATGCCCGCGTAGAAGACGCTTCGCAAAAAGTAATGCGTCTATTGGAAGAGGCCAACGGCTACCTGCCCTACCACGACAAAAGCGACCCGGACGAAATCCACCAGTTCTTCGGCATGAGCAAAAAGACCTTCAAGATGACGACCGGGGGACTTTACAAGGCGGGCAAAATTGAATTTACGAAGACGGGCATCCGTAAAACAGAGCCTGAATAATTCCTAAGGCTGCCCCGCGCCGCCTGAAGAGGCATAGATCTGTCCTGTTGCATAGCTGGCATCATTCGCGGCGAGCTGCACGTAGATAGAAGCCAGTTCGGCAGGCTGTCCCGGCCGCTTGAAAGGCGTATTGCCGCCAAAGCTCACCAGTTTCTCCTGCGTAGCGCCGCCGCTCACTTGCAATGGCGTCCAGATGGGGCCGGGTGCCACCCCGTTAACACGGATGCCTTTCTCCGCAAATTGCTTCGCCAGCGATTTGACGTAATTCATTGTGGCGGCCTTCGTCTGCGCATAGTGATACAGCTCCGGCGACGGGTCATAGGCCTGCTCCGACGCCGTACCGATGATTGTAGAGCCCGGCGGCAGATGCGGCAGCGCGGCTTTGATAATCCAGAAAGGGGCGTAGATGTTCGTTTTCATTGTCGCGTCAAATTCTTCTGTAGTCAGGTCAAGAATTGATGCGCGCGTTTGTTGTCTTGCAGCGTTGCAAACGAGTATATCAAGCCCGCCAAGCCCGCGAATGGCTTCATCTACCAGCCGCTTGCAGAAGCTCTCCTCCCGCAGGTCGCCGGGAATGGCTATTGCTTTGCGGCCTTCCGCTTTAATCAGCGCGACAACCTCTTGCGCATCTGATTCTTCCGTTGGATAATAGTTGATAGCTACATCTGCGCCTTCGCGCGCGTAGGCGATGGCAGCCGCGCGGCCCATGCCTGAATCTCCACCGGTAATCAGCGCCTTACGCCCTTTTAACCTTCCTGAACCGCGGTAGCTTTTCTCGCCGTGATCTGGTTTGGGGTCCATTTTGCTCGCAAGGCCTGGCCAGGGCTGCGACTGGCTTTTAAATGGCGGCTTGGGGTATTTATTAATCGGGTCTTCCGGTCCGGATACTTCGGCGCCCTTGGGTTTATCGCCGGGGCCTGCCCAAACGGGCGATACGGCCATAACCGCGAGGCTGGCGCCGAGGCCGGTGATCACTTTACGGCGGGAAATTTTGTTTTGTGCTTCCATTGCTGACTAATTGATAGTTTGTTGAAGCCGGGCGACACAATAAAGATGCCGCCGGGCCGACATTACCGGCCGCTGTTTAAGAACCGGATATAAATTTTGTCGGGCAGATACACATTCAAAGACAACCCTCGCGGAAATACTGCAGGCTAAAAGAGGCGTTGTTAAACGGAAACCGGATTTAGCCTTAGAAGGTGCGGCCTTACTTTCGCAACCGAAAGATTTCCCATTCTATGACCATCCTCATCACCGGCGGCGCAGGCTTTATAGGCTCCCATGTAGTGCGTCTTTTTGTAGAAAAACACCCGGATTACAAAATCATCAATCTGGACGCACTTACCTACGCCGGTAATCTGGAAAACCTGCGGGATGTGGAATCCGCCGCCAACTACAGCTTTGTCAGGGCGGACATTACGGATGCCGAAGCCATGAACAGCCTGTTTTTTGAGCACAAGCCGGACGGCGTTATTCACCTTGCAGCGGAAAGCCATGTGGATCGCTCCATTACCGACCCGAACGCCTTCCTGCAGACAAACATCATGGGCACTGCGAACCTGCTCAATGCAGCCCGCGCAGCTTGGAACGGCGAATACGAGGGCAAGCGCTTTTATCACGTAAGCACAGATGAGGTCTATGGCTCGCTGGGTGAAACCGGATATTTTTTGGAAACGACACCTTACGAACCGCAAAGCCCTTATTCAGCGTCCAAAGCGGCTTCCGACCACATAGTGCGCGCTTACGGCAATACCTATCAGTTGCCATTTATAATTACAAACTGCTCCAACAACTACGGCCCAAACCAGTTTCCCGAGAAGCTGATTCCGCTCTTCATCCACAATATCCGCAATGAGAAGCCCCTGCCGGTTTACGGCGATGGGAAATACACCCGCGACTGGCTGTATGTGGTGGATCACGCCCGCGCAATTGACGCGGTATATCATCAAGGGAAGGCGGGCGAAACCTACAACATCGGAGGCTTCAATGAATGGCAGAATATTGAGCTGATAAAGCTTCTCTGCAAACAGATAGACGCAAAGCTGGGCCGTGAGGAAGGCGCTTCTGAAAAGCTCATCACCTACGTGCGCGACCGGCCGGGCCACGACCGCCGCTACGCGATTGATGCAAATAAAATCAAGTCAGAATTAGGCTGGGAACCGAGCGTCACTTTTGAGGAAGGCCTGAGCAAGACGCTGGATTGGTATCTTGCCAATGAGGAATGGCTGAACCACGTGACGAGCGGCGCTTATCAGAATTATTACGCACAACAATACCGTTAAATCGCTGAAGCGTTGCGACATAGATACGTTCTGTAAATCCCGGCGCTTCAACGCTTCAAAGACTCAACGCAAAATGAAAGGAATCATCCTCGCCGGCGGCTCCGGCACGCGCCTTTACCCGCTCACCATTGCCGTGAGCAAGCAGCTGATGCCCGTTTACGACAAGCCGATGATTTACTATCCGCTCAGCACCCTGATGCTGGCCGGCATCCGTGAAATCCTGGTAATTACCACGCCTGCCGACCAGGCCGGATTTAAAAAGTTACTTGGCGATGGAAGCAGGCTTGGCTGTCGCTTTGAATACATTGTCCAGCCGTCACCGGACGGCCTCGCCCAGGCCTTTATACTTGGCGCCGACTTTATAGGCCCTGATCCCGTAGCGCTTGTGCTGGGCGACAATATCTTCCATGGTTCCGGCATGGGCACACTTCTGCGGGAAAAAGCAAACCCTGACGGCGCGGTAGTTTTCGCCTATCAGGTGCATGACCCGGAACGCTACGGCGTAGTGGAATTTGACCGCGATTTCCGCGTGCTTTCCATTGAAGAAAAACCGGCACAGCCAAAAAGTAATTATGCAGTGCCCGGGCTTTATTTCTACGACAACGGCGTCGTGGACATAGCCAAAAACCAAAAGCCATCCCCGCGCGGTGAGCTTGAAATTACGGACGTCAACAAGACCTATCTGGAGCGTGGGAAGCTGGAGGTAGGAGTTCTTGACCGCGGCACGGCCTGGCTTGATACCGGCACTTTTGACTCGCTGATGGACGCGGGCAATTTCATCCACGTCATTGAAAAGCGTCAGGGCATGAAAATCGGCTGCATTGAAGAGGTCGCTTACCGGAACGGCTGGATTGACGATGATCAGATGGAAACGCTCGGAGCATATTTTGCAAAGAGCGGGTACGGTTCTTATTTGAAAAGTTTGATAGGTCAGGTGCCACAGCCCTGAGACAAACTTTCTACCGCTCCATGAATCTGCTGCTTAACGCCTCTAATCTGAGCCATGGTGGCGGCAAGACCGTTGCGTTACAGCTACTCAACGCGGTAGCGCCGCTACGGCCCGATGACAAGCTTTATGTGCTCGCGCCACGCATCCCGGAATATGAAGCTATTGCCCGCCACCCGAATGTGGCCATCTTGCCGCTGCCGGACAGCTACCACAGGTCGTGGCTGACCAAGATGCTGCAAATGCACCGCGCCTTCCCGAAATGGTGCGAGCGCCTGAAGATTGACAAGGTTGTCAGTCTCGGCAACGCCGCATTTCCGTCAAAAGGCAGGCCGCATCTCGTGCACATACAGTTGCCACAGCTTGTGTATCACGAGTCGCCGGCCTGGAAAACGATGGATATGCGTTCTTTTTTACGAAACAGCATTATGGATCAGTACGTGGCGATGCATCTGCGGTATGCTTCCTCCTATTCGGTGCAGACCGAGGTGATGCGCTCCCGCCTTATTGCCCGTTTTAAGTTGCCGGAAGCCTTAGTACACATCCTGCCCAATGCGCCAATTGAAGCAGGAGATGTGCATCCCAAGTCCCTGCCGCAACCGCTGAAGCCGCTCCGATTGCTTTTTCTTAGCCGCTATTATCCGCATAAGAATTTTGAATGCCTTCCGGCGCTCGCCGCCATCCTGAAGGAGCGTGGTATTCCGGTGGAAATTACTCTGACGATCAGTCGCGATGAATCAAAAGGCGCTGCGGCATTGTTGGATTCCGTCAGGCCATATTCCCAAATCCGGAACATCGGACCGGTAGCCCTGCAGGATGTGGGTAAGACAGTAGAAGCGCATCATGGCGTCTTCCTGCCTTCGCTTATGGAGTCATTTTCCGGAGTATATGCCGAAGCGCTGATGTATCGCCGCCATATCTTCACAAGCCATTACGACTTTGCTACCGAGCTTCTTGGCGAAGCTGCCTTTTACTTTGATCCCCTGAAGCCCGGGCATATAGCCGGCGTGCTGGAGGCGGCAGCTCAAAATCCGTCCCGGCTTACACAAAAGCTGCGCGCGCTTGAAGTGGCTGCTCAGAAAGCGCAGCGTATAGAAGGCGTTGCCCGTACTTTCTCGCGCATCATTGATACGTTTGCCTGAAATGCGCGGTAATCGTCTTGGCCCGAGGCTTCCTTAAATCAACGCCAGGCAACCGATCTTTATTTATTATGTGCGGCATCGCAGGCGGCATCCGCCATACACTTTCCGGCGAATCTGAGGCAACTCAGGTGCTCCAGCGCCTGCGCCACCGGGGTCCGGACGGCAATGGCCTGTGGCAGGGCGAACAGATATGGCTGGCTAATACCCGGCTCGCCATCCAGGATTTGTCGGCGGCGGGTGCGCAACCGATGCGGACGGCGGATAAGAATTATATCATCGTCTATAATGGCGAGCTCTATAATGCAGCCACGCTCCGTAAGCGGCTGGAAGCAGAAGGAGTCTGCTTTTATACAAGATGTGATACCGAGGTTCTGCTAAATGCCTTCGCCGCCTGGGGGCCTGATTGCCTCAATGATCTGGAGGGAGATTTCGCTTTCGCGGTCTGGAATAGGCTGCGGCAGGAGCTGTTTATTGCCCGTGACCCTTCGGGGGTAAAACCGCTGTACGTGTATGACGACGGCAGGCAGGTAGTTTTTGCATCCGAGATGAAAGCATTGCTGGGGCTGCAGGGATTGGATTACAGCTTAAAGCCTGAAGTCTTTTATGATTATTTGCTTTACCTGTACAGTCCATCAGACGCTACGCCGTTCCGGCATATCAGGAAACTATTGCCAGGCCATTTTATCCGGACAGGGATTGATGCGCCAACCACCGTGCCCAGGCGTTATCACCAGCCGGATTTTGAAAAGCTAAGTATGCCGGGAAGCGAATGGATGGCAACGCTGGAACAGACGCTCGTGGATGCGGTAAAGCGTCAGCTTTATGCCGATGCGCCGGTCGGGATCATGCTATCGGGAGGGCTGGATTCAAGTCTGATTGCTGCAATTGCGAAAGTATCAGCACCGGACAAAGCTTTGCAGGCATATACAATTGACAGCGGCGGCGGAATGGCCGGGGAAGGCTTCAAGGACGATCTGGCGTATGCCCGCCTGATGTCCCGCAGCCTTAATATGCCATTGCGTGAGGTAAGCGGTGCTTTTGTGCCATCAGGGCAGTGGATTGATACCTTGGTTTACGATCTGGACGAGCCGCAGGCGGATCCGGCAGCTATGTACACCGCCGCCATCGCATCCGCGGCCCGGGAGCAGGGCATTAAAGTGCTGTTGAGCGGCACCGGCGGCGACGACGTTTTCTCCGGGTATCGCAGGCATGCTGCTATTCCCGGATACCATTTAATGCATTGGCTGCCTAAAGCACTTGGTAGATGGCCAAGTGCTTTACTGAAGCTCACGGGCAACACGTCTCCAGGGCTGAGGAGGTTCGCCAAAATGCTGTCGGCTGCAGGGCTAAGCGCTCGCGATGCCGCCATTCACAGTCATTTCTGGGCCGCGCCGGAGCGCATCTGTAACCTGTTCGCCGACCGGAGCGCTACAAGCGGCAACCGGCCTTACGCGACATTCCGTTCGCTGCTGGATCAGCTGCCGGCAGGTATGGATCTGCTTGAGCAAATGCTCATGCTGGAACAGCAAACCTTTCTGCCACACCACAACCTCGCCTACATGGACAAGATGGGCATGGCGCATTCCGTAGAGATACGTGTGCCCTTCGTGGACAAATCAGTTATTGCACTCGCGGCGCACATGCCTTCCTCGCTTAAGATGCGCGGAGGCGAGACAAAAGCCGCCCTGAGAAGCATCGCACGGAAATATCTGCCGGCAGAAATCATAACCCGTGGTAAAACCGGCTTTGGGGCGCCCCTTCGTGAATGGATGCAAGGGCCGATGGCGCATATAGTCCGTGAGCGTCTCACTGACGCGACATTCGTGAGCCGCGGCATATTTGACGCATCGGCCATTGCGCAGCTTATTCATAGCAACGAGCGCGGACAGGCAGACAACGCATACATACTATTTTCGCTGGTCTGTATAGAAAGCTGGCTAAGGCAATTCGCCCCTGACTCATGAAGCAACTTATCCTCCCGTTTAATACCGGCCAGCCAACAATCATTGAAGTGCCGGCTCCGAAGCTGCATCCGGGAGAAGTGCTCATCCGGACTACGCGCAGCGTGGTTTCTACCGGTACTGAGCGTATGCTGATGGAGTTTGGGCAAGCAGGCTTGCTGGGTAAGCTGCGGCAGCAGCCCGAGAAGGCGAGGCAAATTCTGAACAAGCTGAAAACAGACGGCCTTACCCCGACAATCAGGGCTGTGCGCAGTAAGCTGGATACACCAATACCGCTCGGCTACAGCAGCGCGGGTGTCGTGCTTGCTGCAGGCACCGGCATTTATGATATTAAAGCAGGCGACCGCGTTGCGTCTAACGGACCTCATGCAGAGGTCGTGAGCGTGCCGCGCAATCTCGTTGCCCGCATTCCGGATAGCGTCAGTGATGATCAGGCCGCATTTACCGTACTGGGAGCCATTGCGCTCCAGAGCATAAGGCTCACGCAACCTACGCTCGGAGAGACTATTGTTGTGATAGGTCTGGGCTTAATCGGCCAGCTTACCGCGCAGCTGCTCCTGGCAAACGGATGCAGGGTAATAGGTACTGATCCGGATCAGTCACGCATATTGCTGGCTGCGCAGGCCGGCGTGCAGCCATTGGAAGTTGCCTCTGGCGATGCCATTCGTGCCATGACGCATGGCTACGGAGCTGACGCGGTCATTGTGACGGCGACCAGCAGCAACGACGCTATTCTCAGACTGGCCGCAGATATGTGCCGGAAGCGTGGCCGCATCGTTCTGACCGGGGTTGTGGACATGAAACTTAGCCGGGAGGCGTTCTTTAAAAAAGAGCTCAGCTTCCAGGTAAGTAGTTCTTATGGGCCGGGACGTTACGAGCGCAGCTATGAGCAGCAAGGCCTTGACTACCCGATCGGATATGTGCGCTGGACGGAAGGCCGGAATTTTGACGCCGTATTGGGCGCGATGCAGCGCGGGCAGCTAAATCCCGAGCCTCTTATTAGCGCACGAATTCCTTTTCAGGAAGCGCACAAGGCCTATGAACAGCTAAACAGTCCTGGGCGACTTGCAAGCGTCTTCACCTACCCAGATCAGGCAGATGCGGCTACAGTGGTTGTTGCCAATGCAATGACAGCCCGGAAAAATAGCGGAGATATGGTCGCAATAGTCGGAGCGGGCGCATTTGCCAGCGCAGTACTGCTGCCCGCATTAAAAGCTACCAGCGTTACGCCCCACATAATTATAAGTAAGTCTGGTTTGTCAGCAGCTACGCTGGCTAAAAAGTTTGGCATCGGGAACGCAGGGACCGATTTTGAAAGCCTGCTGCAGGATAGCAAGATTGGCGCAGTTGTAATTGCCACGCCTCATAATTCCCATGCAGCGCTCTCTTCAGCTGCGTTGCGCGCGGGTTTACATGTATTCGTTGAGAAGCCCCTGGCACTGTGCCGCTCTGAAATTACCGATCTGAAAGTGGCACTTCACGCGTCGGCTGCAAGTATCACCGTCGGATTTAACCGTCGCTATGCGCCACTTGCCGTGACCGCAAAAAAACTTTTAGACCGCCTTGGCGGCCCACGCAATATCGTGATAACGGTTAATGCAGGACGCCTGGCTTCCGGCCACTGGATATCAGATAAGGAAACGGGCGGCGGGCGGCTTGCCGGCGAGAGTTGTCATTTCATAGATCTGTGCGCTTTTTTTACAGGCAGCCTGATCACAGGCGTCTTCGCCAATGCGCTAAACAGTGGCTCTGGGCAAGCACCGGAAGACGCCAACATACTATTGCGATTTGCAGATGGCAGCAATGCGGTAGTGAATTACTTCTGCAACGGCAGCAGCGCCTATGATAAAGAACGTGTGGAGCTCTACCGGGCAGGCTGCACCATTGTGATTGAGAATTGGCGTAGCCTGCGCAGCTACGGCTTCCCGAAAGACCTACGGCAAAGCAACGCACAGGACAAAGGACATAGGGCGCTTATCGCCGCCTGGATCAAAAGTCTGAAGGACGGCCAGGCGCTTATGAGCCGGGAAGCAGTGATGAATAGCTCTACGGCAACGATTTCGGTGGAAGAAAGTCTGATGGCAGACACGTGGATAAGCCTTTAGGCCATTTGCTACCTTCACGCCCCTAATCATTATGCACACATTCTGGATATTGCTGCAGCCGCTCATCGCCGCGTTTACCGGCTGGTTTACGACCTGGATTGCCATCTACATGCTCTTCCATCCGCGTGAGCCGAAGCGGTTTTTAGGCATTACCATTCAGGGCATCTTTCCGAAACGGCAGAAGCAGTTTGCTGCGAAGCTGGGAACCACCGTAGCTAACGACCTGCTCCACTTCAGCGACATCGCCGCGCAGATAAAAGACCCTTCGCAGCTTCATGGACTGATGCCGGGCATTGAAATGCACATTGACGAGTTTCTGCAAAAGCGCCTTGCGGAGAAGCTGCCGGTGCTGGCCATGTTTCTTTCGCCCGAAATCACGCAGACGATTAAAGTAGGTCTTATGGACGAAATTGAGGCAATGCTGCCGGCAGTCATCGGGCAGTTCGCCGATTCGCTGAGCGCGAAGATTGATGTAGAGAAGATGGTAACGGAAAAAGTGGCTGCCTTCTCAAGCGACCGGCTGGAAGCGCTGCTGCTGGCGGTGATGACGAAGGAATTTCGCTTCGTGGAACTGATTGGCGGCGTGCTGGGCTTTGTGATTGGCTTGATACAGATGGCCTTTTCACTTTGGATGGGCCAATAGCAACTTGCCTAAATTTGAGTACGAAACTTTTCAAGGATGCCCCACTACTTCACCCTCGGCCAAATACCCCACAAGCGCCACACGCAATTCCGCCGGCCCGACGGCGCGCTTTACTCCGAGCAGCTTTTCTCTACCGAAGGCTTTTCGGATGACTATACCCTGCTCTACCATACGCATCCGCCGACGGCTATCATCCGCACGGAGGAGCCGGTGGATGTATCGCCGAAGGCGGCACATGATAATATCCTGAAGCCCCGCGCTTTTATGGGATACGGTACGCTGCCGGAAAGCGAGTGGCTGGCGTCCCGCAAGATTGCGCTTTTCAACAACGACTGTCAGCTCGCCTTTGCTGCGCCGCAGGGCGGATTGGGGGAGGACGTTTTTTACAAGAATGCCGATGCGGATGAAGTGTTCTTTATCCATGAAGGCACGGGGCATGTACGCACGCAGTACGGCAAGCTGCCGTTCTCCTACGGTGATTATGTTGTGCTGCCGCGCGGGACGATTTACGCCATTGAGTTTGACACGCTAGACAACCGCCTCTTCGTGATTGAATCCTTCGGGCCTATACGCTTTCCGAAGCGATACCTGAGCAAGACGGGGCAGCTTCTGGAGCACTCGCCTTACTGCGAGCGGGACATACGGAAGCCTCAGGATTTGGAGACGGTTGACCGCACAGGCGAGTTCCTCATTAAGGTGAAGAAGCGTGGACTGCTCTACAACATCTGGTACAAACATCACCCGATGGATGTGGTGGGCTGGGACGGCTGCGATTATCCTTACATCTTCTCCATCCACGACTTTGAACCTATTACCGGGCGCGTGCATCAGCCGCCGCCGGTACATCAGACTTTTGACGGGCACAACTTCGTCATCTGCTCCTTCGTGCCGCGCAAGTACGACTATCATCCGCTCTCTATCCCAGCGCCTTACAACCATTCCAACATTGACTCCGACGAGGTGCTCTACTATGTGGACGGCGACTTTATGAGCCGCAAGCATGTGGAGCGCGGGATGATTACGCTGCACCCATCCGGCATCCCGCACGGGCCGCACCCCGGCACGGTGGAGAAGAGCATTGGCAAGGAGGAGACGAAGGAACTGGCGGTGATGGTGGATACTTTTCATCCACTGAAAATGACGGCTCATGCGGCGGGATTGGAGGATGATAGGTATGCGTTTAGCTGGACGGAGTAATGGAACATGACTTTTCGGTAGTGTCTCAGTTTGAAAGTTCACAGCGACTTGTCACCCTGAAAGGGTCTTGCAAGATTCTTTCAGAATGACAAGTTTGGGCGAGCAGTTTCACAAACTGAGACATTGCCGACTTTTCTAAAAGAACGATCGTATGGAAGCCATTACAGTAAAAGAGCTTAATACCCTGCTGCCAATCGCCTTGCAGCATAAGCATATCTGGACGGCTTACGATGAGGAAGCGGACACTCTGTATGTGCATCTTAAAAAGCCGAACCATGCTGACCGTTCGGAAATGACGGACGACGATATTATTGTCCGGTATGAGCAGAATGCGGTGATTGGATATACTATTTTGAATGCCAGTTTGCGCCTTCAGGCGCATTTTTTATAGCTTGTTGAGCCAATCATACATCCAACACCCCTTATGAAGCACAAACTGCTCCTCGCAGCCGCAGCCGGCATCATTACCATTTCTTTTTCCACCCCCTCCTGCAAGCCCGACAAGCCCGAGTGCGACACTGCCTTTCAGGATACGCTGAAGATGCGCGAAATGCGCCTTCAGGAGCGCGAGATGGCGCTGCGCGAGCGCGAAATGGCGGTGATGGAGCGGGAACGCGCCCTTGGAATGTCCGCCACCTCATCCGGCTCCTACCAGGCATCCACAGGTGGCAAACCGATGGCGGAAAACAGCGGTCGCCAGACGGTGAAAGGCGGTCGCAATAACTACACGGAGGGCAATAATCAGGTGGCTTACAAGAAGCCGGTGCTTGACTTCCCAGGCCAGTTCCCCGAAAGCTCGGAGCGCGCCCTCACGGAGGATGATATGGAACATAAGAGCGCCTTCGGGAAGAAGATTATGCTGAATGAAATCTACGCCCGCCACGGCTACATCTTTCCAGACAAAGACCTGGTGAAGCACTTTGCCGGCGAGAGCTGGTACAAGGGCACGGAGAAGTCGCTGGGCAAGATAAAGCTGACGCCTATGGAGGTGCAGAATGTGGCGTTCATCAGGAAGCACATGTAGGCTGCAGCACAATCTTTTACCTTTACCCCCTAAAGCAAACGCACTATGGAAGCTACAATAGCACAAGAGCTGCAGGCCCGCAAAGCCACCGATTTTTTGCCCATCAACGGCACCGACCACTTAGAGCTGTACGTGGGCAATGCCAAGCAGGCGGCCCATTTCTATAAAACGGCCTTCGGCTTCCAGACCAAAGCCTACGCCGGCCCCGAGACGGGCGTGCGCGACCGGGTGAGCTATGTATTGCAGCAGGGGAAAGATTCGCCTCGTGCTCACCACGCCGCTCAAAAGCGACTCCCCCATCTCCGAGCACATCCGCAAGCACGGCGACGGCGTGAAGATGCTGGCCCTGTGGGTAGATGATGCCACGCTGTCCTTTGAAGAAACAACCCGCCGCGGCGGCAAGCCGTACCTGGAGCCAACTACGCTGGAAGACGCGGATGGTAAGGTGGTAGTGAGCGGCATCTATACGTATGGC
>CBDFFJ010000007.1:0-233181 GCA_965246765.1 Chitinophagaceae bacterium | reverse complement strand
TTTTTTGAGCAGAAGCGAGCGACAATTTCAGCGCCCATTGCGTCCGCCGAATGCCGATTTTTGCTCAAATGCCCTTTTTAGCGCTGATTCGCAAAGACCTCTTACTGGAATGGCGGCAAAAGCATACCCTGTATGGCGTAGTGCTTTACATCGGCAGCACCGTATTTGCCGTGTACATGATGGCGGGCCGGCCTGAGGCTGCCGTCTGGAATGTGCTTTTCTGGCTCACACAGCTTTTCGTAGCAGTAAATTCGGTAGCGCGGTCATTTCTGCAGGAGCCGCCGCAGCGCTTTCGTTACTACTACACTATTGTAAAGCCGCGGACTTTTTTGCTGGCCAAGATGCTGTACAGCGTTGTGCTGCAAATGCTGATGACGGGCGTAAGCCTCCTGTTGTTCTGGCTCTTGCTGGGGCTGCCATTGGTGCAGGCGGGACTTTTTTGCGGCGTCGCGGCCTTGGGCAGCCTTAGCCTTTCAGTGGTGTTTACTTTTCTATCCGCTATCGCTGCGAGAGCCGGACAAAATGCAGCGTTGATGGCGATTCTTGGCTTCCCGCTTATTACTCCGGTGCTGCTAATGCTGAGCAAACTGGCGGGCAAAGCGCTGTCGGATGTATATGTAGCAGGCTGGTGGAATCTTGCAGGCGTGCTGCTGGGGCTGGATGTGCTTGTCGTAATACTCGGCCTTATCCTGTTCCCTTTCCTTTGGCAGGAATGATGGCCCGACAACTACCTTTGCCCGCGTTATGCGTCTTTCCTGGTGGAAAATTTTGTGCATCCTGACTCTCGGCTATACGGTGATCGGCGGTATGCTCCTGCCCGTGCCTGCCATGGACATTCTGAACGAAACGATCCGGAACCTGTACTTCCACGTGCCGATGTGGTTTACAATGATCATTCTCTTTGGCTATGCCTTTTGGTATTCCATCAAATATTTGCGAAGCGGCGATCTGCGCGATGATGCACGGGCGTCAGAATTTACGAACGTCGGAATTCTATTTTCGGTGCTCGGCATGCTCACCGGTATGGAATGGGCGCAGCAAACCTGGGGCGCTGCCTGGAGCAATGATCCCAAGCAGCTCGGCACGGCGCTCTGCATGCTTTCTTACTTCGCTTATATCATCCTGCGCGGCGGCATGAAAGATGAGGAGAAGCGCGCACGCATCGCCGCCGTGTACAACATCTTCGTCTTCGCGCTGATGTTTCCGCTCATCTTTATTCTGCCGCGGATGGTGGATTCACTGCACCCCGGTGCCGGCGGCAATCCTGCCTTCAAGCAGTATGACCTGGATAACAATATGCGGCTTGTCTTTTACCCCGCCGTCATCGGCTGGTATTTGCTGGGGCTCTGGATAGCGCGCCTTAAGGTACGCATCCGCATAGCCGGCGAGCGCGATACATTTGCCGCCGATTCTCCTAAACGCTACACCCTTATCTGATGCGCCGGGCCCTCCCCATCCTCTTTCTTCTCGCCATCTTAATGCCCGCCATTGCGCTTGCGCAGACTGCTCCTGAAATGGCTACCGGCCTGCGCCAAAGCGGCAAGATTTACGTCGTGGTTTTAGTGCTCGCTACTATCTTTGCCGGCATTATAGCGTTCCTTATATATCTGGAGCGCCGCATTGCCCGCATTGAGCGGGAGGCAGAGACGAAAGTCTGAAGACGAAAGATTTTTTAAGCCAAAAGCGTCAGCGGCACCACCGCCCCAACAATTTTCCAACAATAGTCCACAACCACCGTCCAACCGTTTAAAATGGCAGAAACAGCACCAGCAGCCACTACCGGCCCTTCGCAGGCCCACTATTCCTTCTTCCAGGGCGTAGAGCGCAACTTTGACAAGGCTTCCAGCCATACCCGCTTTGAGAAAGGCATTCTTGAGCAGATAAAAGCCTGCAACGCCGTTTACCGCATGAAATTCCCCGTGCGCATCGGCGACAATGTTGAGGTTATAGAAGCCTATCGCGTGCAGCACTCCCAGCACAAGCTTCCCTGCAAGGGCGGCATCCGCTACAGCATGGACGTAAATCAGGATGAGGTAATGGCACTGGCCGCGCTGATGACTTATAAGTGCGCGATCGTAAACGTACCATTCGGCGGCGCTAAAGGCGGCATCCGCATCAACCCCAAGAACTATTCTACTTACGAGCTGGAAAAAATCACCCGCCGCTACACCAGCGAGCTGGTTAAAAAGAATTTCATCGGCGCGGGCATTGACGTTCCCGCTCCTGACTACGGAACGGGCGCGCGCGAGATGAGCTGGATTGCCGATACTTATGCTTCCCTCAACCCCGGCGATGTGAATGCGCTTGGCTGCGTTACCGGCAAGCCCGTGTCGCAAGGCGGCGTGCGCGGACGTACGGAGGCTACCGGCCTCGGCGTATTCTACGGCATTCGCGAGCTGTGCAATGTGAAGGAAGACATGGACAAGCTCGGCCTCACCAAAGGCATTGAAGGCAAGCGCGTGATCGTGCAGGGCCTCGGCAACGTGGGCTACCACGCAGCTAAATTCTTCCACGAAGCAGGCGCCCTCATCGTAGGCCTCGCCGAGTACGAGGGCGGTGTTTACAACGAGAAAGGCATTGACCTGGAAGCCCTCGTTGCGCACCGCAAAAGCAGCGGCTCCATACACGGCTTTGCTGGCAATAAAGACGTCGTCAATAGCGGCGAAGTGCTGGAAATGCCTTGCGACATCCTCATTCCCGCCGCCCTTGAAAACGTCATCAACGCCTCCAATGCCGCCCGCATCCAGGCCAAGATCATCGGCGAAGGCGCCAATGGTCCGCTCACGCCGGAAGCCGACGAAATCCTCAACGCAAAAGGCGTAATCGTGGTGCCCGACATGTACCTCAATGCAGGCGGCGTAACCGTCTCCTACTTTGAATGGCTGAAAAACCTCAGCCACGTACGCTTCGGCCGCATGGACAAGCGCTTCACCGAAAACGTAAACAACCAGATCCTCACCTCCGTAGAAGGCCTTACCGGCAAGCAGGTCACCGCCCGCGAGCGCCAGTTCATCCTCCACGGCCCCGACGAGGTGGACCTCGTGTACTCCGGCCTGGAAGACACCATGATCGGCTCCTTTCACGAGATCCGCGAGAGCCTCATGGCCAACCCCGGCACCGACATGCGCACCGCCGCCTTCGTCGTAGCCATCAACAAAGTCGGCTCCTCTTACGAAGAGCTCGGCATTTTCCCGTAAGCAGTATTCCTTTTTTGGAAAAAGCCGCCCTTTGGGTGGCTTTTTTATTGGGTTAAGCTGCCTTGCTGCTATTAAGCCACAGTGGCGATGGCACCGTTTAAGCTGATTGCTGCTATCAGGCTTTCCCCATAATCTGTCCCAAACTTTTGCGCAGCCCCGTTCCGGCTCCGGGAACAGGTAAAACATATTTGCTAATGCCATTACCAGAACCGGGAACGGGTAAAACAAGCTTGTTCAAGGCAAAACCCACTCAGGCGAGGGGTAAGACAACCCTTTTCAACCGCTACCAGACATATGAATTGGGTAAAACAAGCCTGCTCTTGTGCGTTCAGACATCTGAACGCAGTAAAGCAAGCCTGCTGAGCCACTATCAGACATCTGAACGCATAAAAACAAGTCTGCGGAACCACTACCAGATGTCTGAACGCATAAAAACAAGTCTGCGCCGGCGCTGCGAAAGATCTTGAACGGACAAAACGAATTTGCGCAGCCATCCCGCAACTTTGCGGTGCTATGTACGATACCCGCCCGCGGCGCGCCCAGGCGCTTCCGCCGATTGTGAAGAACCTGATTATCATCAACGTGATCATCGCCATTGCGCAGCAGGTGATGTGGGGCTCTTTTCATGCGTCGCTGGCCGACTACCTGGGCCTGCATTACTTCCGCTCGGAGCTGTTTAAGCCCTGGCAGCTGGTGACGCACCTGTTTATGCACGGCGACCCGCGCGATTTGCAGGAGACGATTCTGCACTTATTCAGCAACATGTTTGCGCTGTGGATGTTTGGGTCTATTCTGGAGAATCGTTGGGGGCCAAAGCGTTTCCTGACGTTTTATATGATCTGCGGCCTTGGGGCGGCGGCCTGCCACCTGGGCGTGCTGAGCCTTCAATACGAGCCGGTGGTGGACAGCTACAACGCGTACATCGGCAACCCGACGCTGGCGCAGTTTGAGCTTTTTATAAAGCATCATCCGCCGCACGGCGTTGACGGGCGAATATTAGAGCGCCTTCAGGGCGTTTACGACAGCTGGCTGCGCAACCCCGGCGATGTGTCGCTGCCGAAGTTTACGACGCAGTACCTGCATGAGTATATATACGGGGCGCGGGACGCGGCAGGCGCGCATGTGGACGGCCTTCTGGATGAGGCTACGGTGGGCGCGTCGGGCGCGGTATTCGGGGTGTTGTTTGCGTTTGGATACCTGTTCCCTAACCTGGAGCTGATGCTGCTTTTCCCGCCGATCCCGATTAAGGCGAAGTGGTTTGTGCTGTTTTATGGCTTGTTTGAGCTGTATTCGGGGGTGCGCAATTCTGCCGGAGATAATGTAGCGCATTTCGCGCATCTGGGGGGCATGCTGTTCGCGTTTCTGCTGCTGCGTCTATGGCGTTATCGCTTCGGCGACAGATAGTTTTAAGGTACCTTTAGTTGGCACATCCGTAATTTGGATATTCTATGAATCGGCGCTCTTCTTTTACCATTCCGGGCTATAATCAGAATGCGGTGCTGCAGCTGATTGTGGCCTGCGGCGTGGGCTTTATCATATATCACATGTCGCGGGTTACGCAAATTGTATTTGGCGTGCCGGGAGGCCTTGCGGCGGCGAATACGGATACGTACACTGCGCTTGCGCCGTTGCAGCAATTCAGGCAGCACCCCTGGACGCTGCTCACTTACGGCTGGATGCACCGCGGCTTTATGGAGTGGCTCAGCAATATGGTGTGGCTTTACTGCTTTGGCAATGTGGTGCAAAACCTGGTAGGCCACCGGCAGGTGATACCGACGTTTATTTATGGTCAGCTGCTTGGCGGGGTCTTCTTCCTGCTTACCTGGCTCATACCGGGCCTTACCTCCGCGCCAATCGCTATAATGACGGCAAATGCCGGGGTGATGGCTTTAGCTGCGGCTACGGTGACGCTGGCTCCGAAGTACCGCTTTTACATCGGCGAGAATTTCAGCATTCCGCTGCTGGTCGTGTTCGGGATTTTTGTGGCGCTGAATGGGCTTACATATGCATCGCACCTGCCCATGCTTATGATGAGCATTGGCGGTATGGCAGCAGGCTTCCTGACCATGACCGCGCTCCAGCGTGGCTACAGGCCGGGCGAGTGGATGTATTCGCTAAGCTCCGGCATTGGCGGCTCCATGACGCCGGACGAGTATCGCAGGCCGGCAGCCGGCAGCAAACGCCGGAGCAAGGTGATAGCGCTTAGCCGGAAACCAACCGAAAAAGAAGTGACGCAGCACCGTGTGGATGAGATTCTGGAAAAAATTCACCAGCGCGGCTATGCCTCCCTCACGCCCGAAGAGCGCGAGATGCTGATGCAGGCCAGCAAGGAAGCACAGGATTGAAACGGCCTTCGCTGCTCCGCCGGCTCGTTGGCGCCATTGCCTTTATCGTTACGATAATGGCGGCTGTGTGGCTGCTTTGCTGCGTGGCTGCGGCATTTATTTCCCCACGGCAGGCAAAGTATCTGGCACTTTTCAGCATGACGGCGCCGTTTGCCATCGTAGCGAACGCATTACTGCTCCTTTGCTGGCTGCTTTTTACCCGCAAGAAATGGCGATTGGTGGTGCCCCTAATGGCCCTTGGCGCTGCTTACCGGATTATTCCGGCGGTGTTTGGCTTCCATCCCTTTACTTCAGATAATCTGGACGCCGGAACGGGACGGCTGAAGGTAATGAGCTGGAATGTGCATGGCATGGGCATCTTTGACCGCCCCGCGGATCGCACCACCGACGACCGCATCATTGCGCAAATCCGCGCCGAGGGGCCCGACATACTTTGCCTGCCGGAATTTTATACGGTTTACAACAACGCCCTCAAGCCCTACAGCACGCACATCATGGAGGAATGCGGTTACAAGGAATTTCGCTTTAAGTACGACAATACCATTGGCGCGAAGATTTATCTCGGCACAGCTTTCTTCAGTCGCTATCCCGTGAGCAACTACCAGTACCATGCGCTGCACACCCGGCCTGATGGCGACGCGGACATACAGATCATGCATTGCGACCTGAGCCTGCCGGGCGGAAAAACGGTTCGGGTGTTTGCGATGCACCTTCAGTCGTTCACATTAAGCGATGGCGAGAAAAGCTACCTGGAAGAAGTCTCCAACCGCGACAGTGGCATAGCCATAGGCCGGTCCAGGTCGTTTGTCCGGCGCTTTGCCGAAGCTTATATCAAGCGAAGCGTCCAGGCCGATGAAGCCGCCAAAATCATAGCGCGTAGTCCGCACCCGGCTATTCTATGCGGCGACTTCAACGACCTGCCTGCCTCCTATACCTACGAGCGTATGAAGGGAAAGCTGAAAGACGCTTTTTCGGAAAGAGGCTTCGGCATCGGACGTACTTACAATTTGCTCTCTCCTACGCTGCGAATTGACTACATTTTTTACGACGATGCCGCCCTGAAGCTGATTGGCTTTCGCTCCCAGTACAGCTCACTTTCAGACCACAATCCGGTGATTGCAAACTTTGAGCTGCGATAGCTGCGCGGATGATTATGATTTCGCCGATTCAGAAACATTAAGCCGTCATAGCCATCATAAAGACAGCATTCCGTCCTTCCCATTCGCAAGCCCGTATTTTTGCCCTCTTATGTCCGCGCTGCACATCCACAATTCCCTTTCCCGACAAAAAGAAATCTTTGAGCCCCTCACGCCCGGCCACGTAGGCCTGTACGTCTGCGGCCCTACGGTGAGCGGCGAAAGCCACCTCGGACACGCGCGGCCTTACATCACCTTTGACGTGGTGAACCGCTACCTGAAACATCTCGGCTACCGCGTGCGCTACGTGCGCAATATTACCGACGCAGGCCACTTTGAGGAAGAAGGCCGTGATGCAGTAGATAAAGTAGGGGAGAAGGCAAAGCTGGAACAGTTGGAGCCTATGGAGCTGGTACACAAGTACACGGGCCTCTTCCATTGGGGCATGCGTCTGTTCAACAATCTGGACCCGGCCATTGAGCCGACCGCTACCGGACACATCATTGAGCAAATCAGCATGATTCAGAAAATCATTGCCGAAGGCTACGCTTATGAGGTGAACGGCAGCGTGTATTTTGACGTAAAGAAATACGCGGAAAACTATCCATACGGTGAATTGAGCGGCCGTGTGATTGACGAGCTTTTAGAAACCACACGCGACCTGGAAGGGCAAAATGAGAAGAAGAATAAAGTGGACTTTGCGCTTTGGAAAGCCGCGCCTCCGCAGCATATCCAGCGCTGGCAAAGTCCGTGGGGCGAAGGCTTTCCTGGCTGGCACATTGAGTGCTCCGCGATGGCCTCCAAATATCTCGGGACGACCTTTGACATCCACGGCGGCGGGATGGATTTGCAGTTTCCGCACCACGAAAGCGAGATTGCGCAAAGCACTATTGCGCACGGCCACGCGCCGGTGCGCTACTGGATGCACAACAACATGATTACCATCAACGGCAAGAAGATGGGCAAGAGCTACAACAATGTGATTAAGCTCACAGAGCTTTTCTCTGGCGAGCATCCTATGCTGGAGCAGCCCTATCACCCGATGGTGGTGCGCTTCTATATTCTGCAAACGCATTACCGCAGCACGCTGGATTTTTCCAACGAGGCGCTTCAGGCGAGTGAGAAGGCTTTGAGGAGGTTGTGGGAGGCGTATGAGGTGCTGCGGGGGTTGGACGTTGGAAGTTGGAAATTGGAAGTTGCAAGTGAGTTAGATGAAAAGGTGAAAAAGTTTATAGGTGAGCTGAACGAGTTCATGTCCGACGACTTCAACACCGCTAAAGTGCTTGCTAATCTCTTTGAGCTGGCGCCAATCATCAACGGCATCAAAGGCGGGCAGATTGCAGCTGATGCGCTTTCCCCCGAAACACTTTCTTCGCTAAAAACCGCGTTTAAGACGTTCATTGAAGACATCCTCGGCCTCCAGGGCTTGCAACCCGCTGTTGATAATTCAAAGCTGGACAAAGCCATTTCCATTCTCGGAGACATCCGTCGTGATGCAAAGACGCGAAAAGACTTTGCTACTTCTGACGCTATCCGTAATAAGCTGGCGGAAGCCGGCATTTTGTTGAAAGACGAGAAAGACGGCGGTTTCTCTTATACGCTGGCATAACCGCGCATGAAAAACTTCAGGCGCATCTGGCGTTACATCTCCGGCTACAACGGGCCAATTGCCCTATACTTTCTGTGCAGCATGTTGTCGGTGGTGTTCTCGCTCGTCAGCATCGGCATGCTGATACCGGTGCTCAATGTGCTGTTTAAAGATGAGCCGTTAAGGCCACTGAAAGCAAGTCCTACCTTATTGGACCGCGCAGGCCATTGGGTGAATGAATGGCTGCTGGCGGGCGGTGATAAGGTACATACGCTGGCCATTATCTGCTGCGCTGTGGTGGTGTTTACCGTTCTGAAAAACGTCTTCCTCTATCTCTCTTACTACATTCTTATTCCGGTAAGGCATTCCGTTATCCGAAAGCTGCGGAACCGGATTTTTGAGAAGATGCTCTCGCTGCCCATCGGCTTCTTTACGGAAGAGCGTAAAGGCGACCTGATGAGCCGCATGAGCAACGACGTCAACGAAATTCAGATTTCGGTCGTCAGCCTGCTGGAGGTGTTTATCCGCGAGCCGCTCAACATCCTGCTGACGCTCGGCGTGATGATTTACATCTCGCCGCAGCTTTCGCTATTTCTGCTGCTGTTTCTGCCGATTTCCGGCCTGATTGTAGGGCGCGTCGGCTCGCTGCTACGCCGTTCTGCGCGTGGAATTTCTGAGCAGATGGCGGACATCACTTCTGTACTGGACGAGACGCTGGGCGGAATGCGCGTGGTAAAGGCATTCAATGCCGAGAAGTCGCAATACCTGCGCTTCCTGAAGCTGAACAATGAAAACTTCCGACTACGTAATGTAAGCGCACGGCTGGGCGAACTGGCTTCGCCGATGAGCGAGACGCTTGGAATTGCAGTCGTAGCCATCATCCTTTGGTTTGGCGGACGCTTGGTTATCCGCCACGAGACGATGCTCACCGCAGAACTGTTCATCACCTACATCGTGATGTTCACACAAATCATTAATCCGGTTAAGAATCTCACTTCCGCGTTAAATCAGGTGAATAAAGGCAGCGCTTCGCTGGAGCGGATGGAAGAAATTCTGGAAGTTGAAAACACCATCCAGGATGCGACGGATGCGCAACCGGTAAAGGCGTTCAACAGCAGCATTGAGCTGCGCAATGTGCGCTTTGCTTATGGCGACAAAGTCATTCTTGAAGACATCAATCTTACGATTGAAAAAGGGAAAACGATTGCGCTCGTCGGCTCTTCCGGCGCGGGCAAAAGCACGCTGGCCGACCTTATCCCCCGATTCCATGATGTTACAGATGGCGAGATTCTGCTGGATGGCATCAACATCAAGAAACTAAAGCTTGATGATCTGCGTCGCCTCATGGGTATCGTCAGCCAGGAGCCGATTCTCTTCAACGATACGCTCTACAACAACATCACGCTCGGCACCGGCGGCGCAACTGAAGCGCGTGTGCAGGAAGCAGCCCGCATCGCTCACGCCGACAAGTTTATTTCCGGCAAAGCCGAAGGTTACAATACAGTAGCCGGCGACCGCGGCACCCGTCTTTCCGGCGGCGAGCGCCAGCGCATCACCATTGCGCGGGCCGTGCTGAAGAATCCGCCGATTCTTATTCTGGATGAAGCAACCTCATCGCTGGACACCGAAAGCGAGCGCATCGTGCAGCAGGCCATCAACAACCTGATGCAGGACAGAACTTGCATCGTTATTGCGCACCGGCTTTCCACTGTGCAGCATGCAGATGAAATTATTGTCTTGGATGGCGGCCGAATCGTGGAGCGCGGGCGGCACGAGACGCTATTGGCGGCAGGTGGCATCTATAGCAATCTTGTTGCGATGCAGCAAGTGAGATAATCTAAGCCGCAGAGCCGCGGAGCACATAGCATTCAAAAAATATAATCACTGCTGCGCCTCCGCGCCTCCGCGGTTCAATCTCCCCGTACTTTTGAACAGCAGTAAAAAACACCACAAACCCGATGGCAAAAAAGATACTCGTTACCGGCGGCGCCGGCTATATAGGCTCCCACACAATCGTTGATTTAATCCAGGCCGGCTTTGAG
This sequence comes from Chitinophagaceae bacterium, assembly GCA_965246765.1. Classification (GTDB taxonomy): domain Bacteria; phylum Bacteroidota; class Bacteroidia; order Chitinophagales; family Chitinophagaceae; genus UBA1952. Next base: position 222,873 of record CBDFFJ010000007.1, on the reverse strand, counting down.
GTCATCTCTGCCGACAACCTCAGCCGCGGCAACATGCGCTACTTAGAAGGCGTAGAAAAAATCACCGGCAAGAAGGTTAAGAACTACAACGTTGACCTGAAGAAGATGGACTATACTGAAGCCATCTTTATTGACAATCCCGACCTCGCCGGCATTATCCACTTTGCTGCTTACAAAAGCGTTGGCGAGTCGGTGGTGGAGCCGCTGGAATATTACGAGAACAATCTGCGCTCGCTCATAAACCTGCTGCAATGCGCGCAGCGTTTCGGCGTGTTTCATTTTGTGTTCTCCTCTTCCTGTTCCGTATATGGTGATGTAGAAAAGCTGCCGGTGAGTGAGCAGACGCCAATGGGCATAGCGCAATCGCCTTACGCCCGTACAAAGCAGATGGGCGAGGACATTTGCCGCGATACGGCACGCGTGTGGCCGGAAGGAAATGTAGCCCTGCTGCGCTACTTTAATCCGGTTGGCGCGCACCCTTCCGCGCACATGGGCGAGCTTCAGGAAAAGCCGGAAAATCTGGTGCCTGTTATCACACAGACTGCCATTGGCAAGCGGGAGCAAATGGCCGTGCATGGCACGGACTACGACACGCGCGACGGCTCCTGCATCCGCGACTATGTGCATGTGATGGACATTGCATCCGCCCACACAAAGGCCCTTCAATACATGCTGGAAGCTGACGACGAGGACAACTGCCTTACTCTGAACCTCGGCACCGGCAACGGCGTCACCGTGCTGGAACTGATTGCTGCCTTTGAGAAAGTGAGCGGTCAGAAACTGGCCTATGAAGTAGGGCCCCGCCGCGCCGGCGATGTGGTAGCGGTTTATGCCAATAACGACAAGGCGAAAGAAGTTATTGGCTGGGAGCCGCAATATGATTTAGACGCCATGATGGACTCCGCCTGGCGCTGGGAACAGGCATTGGCAAAAGAAGCAGCTGTTACGGCGTAGGGCTCTGATGTTTCATCAGCCACATGGCGCCGAAGCACACTACGGCAAGCAGCAGTAAAATAATTATCGCATAAAGCGTCCAGCGACCTTCGGCTATGCCGCGGCGGCTGCGGCGCTTTTTCTTTAGGGCTTGGGCGAGTCCGGCGTTGAGGCGGTGCTTCATCTCGCGCGCCTCGGCTGCTCCAATCGCCTGCAGGCCTTCCAGCGCATCGCTTTCCATGCCTTCGTCTGCTAGCAACGCTTCTACCGCTTGGCGCTCCTCTTCCGGCAGGCGGCCTTCCAAGTAATCCAGAAGCTGCTCCTCGCTCAGCCCGCCTTCATCAGCAGTCCATATGTCTTTGAAGTCGCTCATGATTTTTCCGCGCGGCGCGTGAGGATGATTTTGAGGTTCCGCTTTCCATTCTGTATATAGCTCTTCACCTGCGCAAAGCTAAATCCCGTCTCGTCCATGATTTGTTGGTAGCTCTTGCGCTGCAGATAAAATGCCCGCACGCAGGCCCGTTGTTCCGCCGCCAGATCCTCCAGGGCCGCCTCCATCTCCATCAGCGTCACCTCATATTGCAGCGCTTCATCGCGCCGGTCGCCCTCGGCAGGGATGGATTGAATGCTTTCCTCGCCCGCCAGATGCACGCGGTCGCGCAGGTGCTGCAGACAATGGTTGCGCATCAGGATGTAGAGCCAGCCTTTAAAATTCCCAATTTCTCCCGCCGGCAGGTGCGTCAGGCTTTTCAGGAAAATCTGCTGCACCGCATCCTGCGCCGCGTCTTTATCCTTCAGATACTTCATAGCCACGCCCAGCAGCAGCACCGTATAGCGTTGCAGCAGCATCCCCAACCAGGCATTATCGCCCGTGCCGCGGTAGCGGTGCAGGAGCTCATCCTCAGTAAGGGCCGTATGGTTAGCAGGAGTGCGCAAGCTGCTATAAAGATGGTGGATTGCAGCGTTTCCACATCCGGCGGGGTAGGGATGCCCTTCATTAACAAGCGGGACTTCCCCTGCGGGAAGGCGCGCCCCTTGCGGGGAAAGGGTATTCCCCTCCGTAAAAGAGGATCACCCTGCGGGAAAAGGATTTCTCCGCCCGGCAAATGCGCTGCGTACACAGGCGATGGGGAAAGCCCGACAGCGATGGGAACGCTGAAGCGTGAATGATCATTCTTTGCGCCAAAAGAATAATCAATGTACCCCGCGCGGCAAGGTACGCCTGACAGTGCGCCGAAGCCGACTTACAAAGAATGGTATCCGGCCTTTATGCCTAATTTCGGGGCCGTAAAAAGCAGGCTACAATGATTGATATTAAGGTGCCCACAGTTGGCGAGTCTATCTCGGAGGTTTCTCTGGTAAAATGGCTGAAAAAGGACGGGGATTATGTGAACCGCGATGAGCTGCTTTGCGAACTGGAGAGCGAGAAGGCCACCTTTGAACTGAATGCCGAGCAGGCGGGCATCCTGAAAATTGTAGCGCAGGAAGGCGCTACCCTCGCCATTGGCGACGTGGCCTGCCGGATAGACGAGACGGCTAAAAAGCCTGAGGGCGCGGCCCTTGCCGCTGCGGCGCCCATCCCGCCGCCTGTAGCCACGGAGGGCAAGATTCCCGTTGCCGTAAAAGCGACAGAAGCGTCTGCACCCGCTGCCGTTGGCGATGTAAAAGCCACCCCGGTTGCCCAGGCTATAATGGCTGACAAGAAGGTGACGCCTACGGCGGTGAAAGGCTCCGGTACGGGCGGCCGCATCATGAAGCAGGATGTGCTGGAGGCCCTCGCGCACCCGCCCGGCAGCAAGCAGGCAGCAGACGGCAGCCCGCGCCGCGCCGACCGCCCGGAGAAGATGAGCAACCTGCGCAAGACCGTAAGCCGCCGCCTGGTGGAGGCTAAGAATACGACGGCCATGCTCACCACATTCAACGAAGTGGACATGACGCGCATCATGGAGATCCGCGCGAAGTATAAGGATACGTTTAAGCAGCTGCACGGGGTTAATCTCGGCTTTATGTCCTTCTTCGCACGGGCCTGCTGCGTAGCGCTGAGCGAGTGGCCTGCGGTGAATGCACGGATAGACGGCGACAACGTGGTGTACCACGACTACTGCGATATTTCCATTGCCGTCTCTGCGCCTAAGGGCCTTGTGGTGCCGGTGATCCGCAATGCGGAGAGCCTGAGCATGGCGGGCATTGAGCAAGCGGTTGTGGCCCTTGCCACAAAGGCGCGGGAGAATAAGCTGACGATTGAGGAGATGACAGGCGGCACGTTTACCATCACTAACGGCGGCGTGTTCGGCTCGCTGATGAGTACGCCCATTATCAACATCCCGCAGAGCGCCATCCTGGGCATGCACAAAATCCAGGAGCGGCCCATGGCCATTGGTGGCAAGGTGGAGATCCGCCCCATGATGTACGTGGCCCTGAGCTACGACCACCGCATTATTGACGGGCGCGAGAGCGTAAGTTTCCTCGTGCGCGTAAAGGAATTGCTGGAAGCGCCGGAACTGCTCCTGGCCGCGCAAGACCCGGTGAAGATGCTGCTGGGCGTATAATGGAATATCTCTGGCTGCATCTGGAAGACATCCTGCAGGCCTACGATGGCCGGCTGCCGCTGCACCATTTCCTGAAAGACTACTTCAAGGCACAGCCCAGGCTGGGCAGCCGCGACCGGCGTGGCCTGAGCGATGCAGTCTATGCGTGGTACCGTAGCGGCAAGGCCATCGCTGACTACGGCAAAGACACGAGGCAGAAGCATATTGCCGCGATGCAGCTTTGTGGTGTCGGGCCACGAGCTTTCGCGGCATTCTTTCCGGAATCGGATGTCGTTCCTCAGGCTGCGCCGCACAACATCTTTCCCCACGACATTCCGTTTTCTAAAGGCATCGCAGCCGATGAATGGCGGGCGTCCATGCTCCGGCAGCCGCGCTTATTCCTGCGCATCCGGGGCGGACAAGGGCGGGTGGCGCATGCGCTGTCAGCGAAAGACATCCCTTATGAATGGCTGAGCGATAGCTGCATTGCACTGCTTAACGGCACCAGGCTGGAAGGCGTTCTGCCGGAAGACGCCTATGTCGTTCAGGACGCATCGTCGCAGGCTACAGGGCACTTCCTGCAAGGCATACCCGGCCAAAGCTGGTGGGACTGCTGCGCCGGCGCGGGCGGGAAGTCACTGATGCTGGCGGACCGCGCAATGGGGCTTCAGCACTTGTGCACAGACGTGCGGGAAAGTATTCTCCAAAACCTTGCGGCCCGCTTCCGGCAGTACCGCTTGCCCCTGCCGGAACGCGATGTGCTGGACGCCGCGGATGCGCCGGCAGTTGCGGCAATGCTAAGCGACCGCCGCTTTGAAGGAATTATCTGCGATGTGCCCTGCACCGGCTCGGGCACCTGGGCGCGCACGCCGGAGGGCTGCTACTTTTTCAATCCTGTGTCGCTGGAGGCCTATGTAGCGCGGCAAAAGGCCATTCTCAAAAATGCCTGCGAATATGTGACGGATGGCGGCCGCCTTATCTATATCACCTGTTCCGTATTCCGCGCGGAGAATGAGGATGTAGTAGAAAGCGTTGCGCCGGGAGCCGGTATGAAGGTCCTTTCGTCGGAGCTGATAAATGGCCTGTCGGTCGGCGCGGATTCGCTGTTTGTCGCTGTTCTTGAGCGGGCTCAGAAATGAACCAGCTTGTGTACATAGCGCTGGCCATCGGCCACTATGCTGACCATGTATATGCCTGCGGGCATGGAGCCGGTTGGCGTGACGGATACAAAGCCGGCCACACGATTCTGCTGAATAGTGACCTGCCTGCCTGATACATCGTACACGCGGATATCCGCGGCTGATGCCGCGGTAGGTAAGATCACAGAGAAATCTTTTCCGAACGGATTTGGGAAAACCCGCACACCACCCGGGGCCGGCGGAACAAACCTGCCCAGGAACTGTTGCGCCCATCTGAAGTCCGGAATGCCATAGCCAAGCTTAGGCGTAGGATTGCGTGCCAGGTGCGCGCTGCTGTCTATAGCGATGCGGATAAGCGCCGGCTGCAACGAAGGAAAGGCCTGCAGCAGACATGCCGCATAGCCTGCAGCCTGCGGCGCGGCAAATGAGGTGCCGCCCGAGGTGCCGATCGCATTGCCGCCAACAAAGAGGGCGGTTGCCTCGCCCTGCAGGCATACATCGGGCTTGATGCGCCCGGAGGCATTTGGCCCCGGACTGGAGAAGCCTACCGGCCCGCCCGAGCTGGTGACCGCGCCTACGGTCAGCGCGCTGTCGGCGTCCGCGGGCGTAACGATGTAGGCCCAGCTGTTGGCGCCTTCATTGCCCGCGGAAACGGTGAAGATGATTCCCTTGGCGCTCGCCATGTTGGCTGCCCGCGCCACTATGGTGGTGTGCCCATTCAGATCTGCCTTGTTCAGGACGGAATAATAGGGCGAGGTAAAAATGTTGTAGCCCAGCGAGCAGGAAATGACGTCTGCGCCGATGCTGTCTGCCCGCTCCAGGCCGGCTACCAGATTGTCCAGCTCATATATAGCATCGGTGAAGCTGCCATCCTCCGTAACGTAGAGTGCGTACATCGCATCGGGGGCGGTGCCTGCATACTTGCCGGGTACAATCCCTGCCATGGTGGACAGGCAAGAGGTGCCGTGCGTGCCATAGCCGTAAACAAAAGGCGTGTCGCGAACGAAATTGTAGGTTTCCAGCAGCCGGCCGCTCTGCCGCATGGAGTCAAAGCCGGGGTGCGTGTTCACTTCTGTAAAACCTTCATCCAGCACGGCAATCAGCTTGCCCTGGCCGCGGTATCCCTGATCGTGGAGTGAATCGCCATGTACCAGCGCCACCTGGCCATAAGCGGAGCCGTAATAGGCAGGCGAACCCGTTGTTTTCCCCGTGCTTATTCCCGGCAAGGCATACGTGGCCTCCGACTTAGGATTAATTCCGCCGGATGGTGCGGATTTATGAAGGCCGCTCGCGAAATAGCCTACCCAGGCAATGCTCCCGATCCAGTTCCTGCCCGCGAGGCCGGTAATTTTTGACGAATCGGTAAGCAGCACCACACACTGATTGAGCCAACGGGATGTATTGTGCAGCTTACCCCCGGTAAGGGAAAGAACGCTGTCTATATAGCGGGGTGATACGGGTCTGTCTGTGCTGTCAAGGGCAATGCCGAATGCGGCGCGGCGCGCCAAAGCCCGTGCGCTTAGCCAGGAGGAGGTCGCCGAAATTGCCGGCGCCCCCGATTTATCTGTAAAGGTTATACGAAAGGCATACTGCGCGGGAGCTGCATCAGCCTGCTGCGAAAAAAAGACCAGGCAGCAAAAGAAAATTTTCCACGGGTGCAGCATAAGTCTCTATCCTTTACACGCTTGCGCAGCAAGAACTAAGCCGTGATGCACCATTGCTTCCTCAGTTGTGTTGCGTAGCACGCATAACCACACTGTAGCCCTTACGGCAGGCATTGGTAGGATTGCCAGGATCGTATGTCCAGTAGGTAGCCTCCCGGTAGATAAGGCCTACATCGTAGCCATATACCTCGCGATAAAAATTACGCTCAGCGTAGGCATTAGGAAGGTCTTCCGGATTGTTGAGGGAATCGTTGACAGATGTCACGGTTACCGTATTGTCAAAGTCAACCCGGCCATTATTGTAAGGCTGCAGATAGTTAGAGTAGCGATACACCCAGCCGCCAAACTGGCGCAGGGCCGGATCTGTAGTGTCTATGGTACGGTTGCCCAGCCAGGTAGCACCATTGCTGATCGGGAAGATCAGTTTCTCCATACGCAGGTTCTGCATTACTACCTCGAGACCTTTAGTTGTGGGAGTGGCAAAAAACACCTGGTTTACCTTCCAAGGCATTGTTACAGAATCGCGCTGATGAACATCCACCTGGAATGAGGCGCGGCCCGAAGCATCCGTAAACGTATCCGTCACCATGTAGCGCATGTAAAGGTGGCGCGTACTCTTGGTGCAGTGAAAATCTTCCCAGATGATAGAATCCACCTCATATTCTACAAAGCGGCCTATCTGCAGGGGATAAAAGCCGCGCGTCTCGTCATTGTAATAGCGGTCATTATCAATGGCCTTGTTGCAGGCAGTCCATATAATAGCGGCAATAGCGAGAAGCAGGAAGGGTAAAAACCTTTTCGTCATAAGTCGTTGCGTGTGCGTTGCGAAGCGTAAATGTAATCTTTAACGGCAAAATTCCCGCGATGGTATGCGCATTCGCAGCAGGATTGCAAGCGCTTAGTAATTCGCGGGCTTCTTACACCGGCTTCCAGTTGCAGGTATTGAGCAATGCAAACATGGCAATAACGATCGCCGCGACCGCGAGACCCATCCATACGGCGCGGAAAGTCTTGGTAAGCCCGCTCTCTGTGGCGGTTCGCAATGGATGGCCGCATTGCGGACAGCTTGCAGCCTGGTCAGAAACCTCTGCACCGCATTCAGGACAATTAATAAGCGCCATGTATAGGATTTGAGGCTAAAATAGTTGTCTGCAGGGATTTGCGGAAATAAATCCGGTTTTTCTATCCTGCCTACTGAATTATTCCGCCGCCAATCACGTCATCGCCTTCGTAAAACACCGCGCTTTGCCCCGGTGCAATGCCGATAACCGCATGGGTAAAATCCACGCGAATGCGCCCATCTTCATTGAACAGTACGCTCTCTGCACCGGCATCCCGGTACCTTATTTTGGTCACAGCCTCCATCTCATCCGGAATGCGGTCGTATTTGACCATATTCAGCCCGCCAACCCAGAGATTGGCCGCCTGCAGCTCGTGCGCTTCGCCAAGCACCACAGTATTTGTTTCGGGAACGATTTTGGTCACGAACATTGGCTTGCCAAAAGCCGCATCAAGGCCTTTACGTTGGCCGATTGTATAAAAAGGATATCCGCGGTGCTTCCCGACAACGCTTCCGTCTGACAACACGTAATTGCCACCTTCTACACGCGCTTCCAGCGCCGGATCCCGGCGCTTGAGAAAACCCCGGTAGTCATTGTCCGGCACAAAGCAGATCTCGTAGCTCTCCGCTTTCTTGGAAAGTTCGGTGTAGCCCATATCGGCGGCAATCTGCCGGACTTCTGTCTTTAATAGATTGCCGAGCGGATAGATGCTGCGGGAGAGACACTCCTGCCCAAGTCCCCAGAGCACATAGCTCTGGTCTTTCGTCAGATCTTTAGCTTTAGACAATACAAAGCGGCTCGCCTCTTCGCGCACCTTTACATAATGCCCGGTGGCGATAAAATCGCAGCCAAGCGCATCCGCCCGCTTCAGCAAAGCTGCCCACTTAATGTGCGTATTGCACAGCACGCAGGGGTTTGGCGTACGCCCGGAAAGGTATTCATCCACGAAATTGTTGACCACAAAATCGCCGAATTCTTCCCGGATATCCAGCACATAATGCGGGAAGCCGTGCTCCACGGCCGCCTGACGGGCATCATTAAATGAATCAAGATTGCAGCATCCCGTTTCTTTCTTGCCGCTTGTACCTGCGCTTGTGGCATAATCCCAGGTCTTCATCGTGATGCCCACCACCTCGTAGCCCTGATTATGCAGCATCAGCGCAGAAACCGTGCTGTCAATGCCGCCGCTCATGGCCACCAATACTTTTCCGTGCTTGCTCATGTGAAGGCCAAAATTACGATATGCCGTTGCGGCTGCGCATTGCAAGACCTTACCGCGGCATAGACTTTTAACTTTGGCAGAAATGAAGTCTCAAGGCATCACGTTTCCATCCGGCGCGGCTACCGAATATCATTTTGAGGCTTCGGTAAGCAATCTGGCGCAGTTGTCGCCGCCTCAAAGCACCATCATCATCACAGATGAAAACGTCGCCCGACTGTATGGAGACAAGCTTGGCGACTACCGGCTATTGAGCTTCCCGGCAGGGGAGGATCAAAAAACCCTGGACACGATTGCCCGGCTCACGCATGAATTGCTGGATGCAGGGGCCGACCGGAGCGTCACACTGCTCGGCCTTGGGGGCGGAGTTGTCACTGATGTGGTGGGCTATCTCGCGGCATCATTTATGCGGGGCGTAAAAGCGGCCTTTGCGCCTACTACCTTGCTGGGACAGGTGGATGCGGCCATTGGCGGCAAGAACGGTGTGAACGTAGGCCTGCACAAAAACATGCTCGGTACGGTCCGGCAACCAGCATTTGTGGCGTTCATTCCTGAGTTTTTGGCAACGCTGCCCGACGAGCACTGGCATGCCGGATTTGCGGAGATTATCAAGTATGGCTTCATCGCGGATGCCCGCATCCTTACGACTTTGCAAGGTGCGGATGTGCCCTTCTTCAAAGGTCATGCTGAGAAACTGAGCGAGCTCATTGCGGGCTGTGCGGATGTTAAAAACAAAATTGTAAATGCTGATGAGCAAGAGACCGGCCTGCGGCAGATGCTCAATTTCGGCCATACCGCCGGGCATGCCTTTGAGACGCTTTACGGGCTTCCGCACGGATACGCGGTAGGCCTGGGCATGCGCGTGGCCGTGCGGCTGTCTGAGGAGCACGCCGGACTGATGCCGGATGCCGGTGGGCAGCTGCTCCGCCTGCTGCAACAGTATGACCTGCCGGTAAGCGTCTCGCACAATGAAGAGGAGGTTATGAGCCTGCTGCTCACCGATAAAAAGCGGACGGGCGGCGGCATTGAGTACGTGCTTTTGGAGAAGCCCGGCGTAGCGGTAACCAAAATGCTCACGAGGGGCCAAATTCAGCCGGCGCTGGCGGTTGTGGCTTAAGGTTCAGCCGCCGAGGCCCGCAGCGCCTGTATATTCGTTGTTGGTCATAAGACCAACAACGGCGGGATTGCAAACCCGGTAAGGGTGGTTTACCGACTGTAGAGCTTGATTGAATGCCTTGCATTGTAAGTTTGATGATTGGTTGGTTTGTTACGCCGAAATTGAAAAAATGCCGGTTCGCGAACTGCCTTAATTCACACAGAACATTATACCAAACATGCGCAGCTTACTAATCATCGCCCTGCTGTTTCCATTGGCAGGTTTCGCACAGATAAAGAACATTGACAACACAGAGCGTGCGCCGGAAACTTTACTTTCCCTCTTCCTCACCGATGCATCCGGGCAACTATATCCTGGGATGCCCTTGATTAAAATCAGGGATGCAGTTACCGGTCAGGTGGTAAAAGAATTCTATCGTAATGCGGACATGCAAGGGAATCCTGACCCTATAAAACTTCGTGCGGGTACTTATTGGATAAAACCTACCCATCTTGATTCCTTTAAGCTTACATTGATTCAGGACAGACACAATAAGGTATTTCTGTACGTCAAAAAAGGAAGCCTGCGTTTCCGGTATGAAGACACGCCGGACAAACCTATGGTCGGATATGAGGCGCTTGTAAATATTCGCTTTTTAACGGGAAAAGCTATTCGCCAGAAGTGCAATGAAGAATTGGAATATCCGCCCGGCGAATACTTTGTTGAGGTCAATACATTGCCCATTTCAAGGTTCGTTGTCAACATTGACTTTGGCGCAGTTACTGTAATAGAACTGCGCGAGCCCGGATTATTACAAATAATTAATCCGGTGAACTGTGATTCCATCTCGCTATATGCTCCCATAGGAAATAAGTTTGTAAAGTTTATTGAGTTAGGCAAAAATGACAAGGGAATCAGCAAGCCATTGCAGCTAAAGCCCGGCTCGTACGAAGCTCACTGGCGTGTTGGTAAGGGAGGAACCGAGAAAAACACACCCTTCAGGATTGAGCAGAATAAACTAAAGAACTTGAAACTTTAGACCTTACAGCATTCAACACATTATTAGGCAACTCTAAGGCACAATTTCTGCCTTGTCATATGTCCCATGCCTGCGCTTTATGCGAAAGTAAAAGCTCAACAGACTGACAGCCGATGAACGGTACGACGCAATGGATGATTGGGAGCGAACCGAAAACTGACAAATAAGAAACTCCCATGGCAGAACGGTTCAGACCTCCCACTATCGTTCAGCCCGGTTCCTTTCTGCCCGCCGCCTTTCAACACCTTAACGTCTCAACTCCGCAGTGCTTCAACTGGACTTCCCCACGCTTGCCGCTTTTCCTTTATTTTCGCAGCCAAACTGCTACCCGCGTGCCTACTCAATTTGGTAAGGAAACCTATCTGTACTGGTATGAAATCATGCTGCTGCTGCGCCGCTTTGAAGAGAAGACCGGCCAGCTATACGGCATGCAGAAGATTCGCGGGTTTTGCCACCTCTACATCGGGCAGGAAGCCGTAGCGGCGGGCTGCATGACGGCCATCCGCGACGACGACAACATGATTACCGCCTACCGCGACCACGGTCTGGCTATTGCCAAAGGCATCTCATCCAACGAGTGCATGGCGGAACTGTATGGCAAGGCGACGGGCTGCACGAAGGGCAAGGGCGGCTCCATGCACTTCTTTTCCAAAGAAAAACGCTTCTTCGGCGGCCACGGCATTGTAGGCGGTCAGATTGGCCTCGGCGCGGGCATCGCCTTCGCGGAGCAATACCTCGGTACAGATAAAGTGACGCTCTGCTTCTTCGGCGATGGAGCCGCGCGGCAGGGTATGCTGCATGAGGCCTTTAATATGGCGGTGCTGTGGCAGCTTCCGGTCATCTTCATCTGCGAGAACAACCACTATGCAATGGGCACGAGCGTGGAGCGCACCAGCAAGGTGCTGGATATCTACCGCATGGCCGACGCCTACGATATGCCCGGCGATACCGTGGACGGTATGAGCTGCGAAGCAGTACATACTGCCATGGAGCGCGCCGTGAAACGCGGGCGCGAAGGTGGCGGGCCGACATTCCTTGAAATCAAAACCTACCGCTACCGCGGCCACTCCATGAGCGACCCGGCGAAGTATCGCACGAAGGAAGAGTTGGAAGAATACAAGGAGAAAGACCCGATTAATCAGACGCTTAAAGCGATAACTGACAATAAGTGGGCGACCGAAGAAGAGATTGAAGCAATCAACGAAAAGGTGCGCGCCGAGGTAGAAGCGAGCGTAAAGTTCGCCGAGGAAAGCCCCTGGCCCGACGACAGCGAAGTCTATAAGGACATCTACGTTGACCAGGATTATCCGTACATCATGGATTAATCCTGTTTTGGAAAAGACATATCATACACACAACCCCAACAATAGTCTAACACGAGTAAATGGCAACAACTACACCCGCTCAGGCGCAGCAGTCCCAACAACAGCCCCTGAGCAATCGTACGAGCGATGCGGCAGATGACAACAATGCGCTGGAACGCGTACAGTTAACCTACGAGAAGAATAAGAAGGTCATCAACGGCGTGCTGACAGCGGCACTGCTGATTGGCGCGGCGATATTCGCCTACTTCCGACTGTACCTTGCGCCACGCGAGGAGAAGGCCTCTGCCAAGGTTTTTTATGCGCAGCAATACTTCGCGCAGGATTCTCTGCAGCGCGCGCTGCAGGGCGATGGTCAGCATCCGGGTTTCATTAAGGTAATCCGTGACTATGGCGGCACGAAGACGGCCAACCTGAGCCACTACTACGCCGGCATGTGCTACCTGCGCATGGGCAATTACAAGAATGCTATCAAGCAGCTGGAAGATTTTGACGGCCACGGCACCCTGCTCTCCACCGCCGCTGCTGGCGCGCTGGGCAATGCTTACCTGGAGAACGGCAATACGAAGAAAGCCATTGACCAGTTTGAGAAGGCGTCTGAAAATAAGGAAGACGTAGTGCAAACGCCCATGTACCTGATGAACCTCGGCGCGGCATACGAGATGAACAAGCAGCAGGAAGAAGCAAAGAAGGCCTACATGCGCATCCGTGATGAATACCCGATGAGCGCGCAGGCACGGGATATTGACCGCTACCTGGCGCGGTTGGGGGTGTTGGACTAAGCGTAACCACCGCACAGTTTTCACGAGCATATACAAAACATAGTTTTCAGCGACTTTGTCATTCTGGAAGAATCTATTTTCTCGCAGCGCCTGCGCTTTAGCGTACGTGCTCCTTGCAGCGACTTTGTCATTCCCGCAGGGAATCTTTGCTCGCAGCTTGTCGCAAGTTCCCCTTCGGGGATGACAAAAGATTGGGCGAGCAGGACTTCAACTGCGAGAAAATAGATTCCTGAGGAATGACAAAGATTGGCGAGCAGTAAAGAAACATACTTCATCAAACGACCACGACAAAAGCGCAGTTCTTCCGGGATTGCGCTTTTTCTTTAGCGAATAAAAATGGCCGCATCCTCCCAAAGCCCTGCCCTCTTTGACATATCATCCCTACAGGACTTAAAAGGCGCGCGCGTAGCCATCGTCAGCACGGAATGGAATGAGGCCATCATTGCGAAGCTGATGGAAGGCTGCCTGCACATCCTCGGTGACCACGGCGCGATGGTAACGCACAACCTGAAAGTGCCCGGCGCGGTGGAGCTGACGTATGCTTGCAGCACCGTAGCATCCGTAGCGCGCGATGCGCCCGAGGCGGTGATTGCATTCGGCGCAGTTATCCGTGGCGGGACGCCGCACTTTGATTACGTCTGTCAAAGCGTAACGCAGGGCCTTACCATGCTAAATGCTACAGGCGGTGTGCCGGTCATCTTTGGCGTGCTTACTTTGAATAATGAGGTAGAAGCTTGGGAACGGCTTGGCGGGGAGCACGGGCATAAAGGCGAAGAGGCGGCGTTGGCAGCGCTGAAGATGATTGCGCTGCGGCGGAAACTTCTTGCCTAGTCAATTAGCTAATGCTTCCGACATTCGCTGATAGAATATGCGCCTCAAAAGACACCCAGGAAAAGCTATAACGGTTGGAACTGGATTGGTGTGTTTGAGCATTGGCAGTTGGTCAGTTCTTAATGGTGATTTATTTGGAACTAAACATCCGTGTCATGTACCCGGCAGGTGTTATTCTCCTATATTCTTTCTATTATTTGGTGGGCTCATGCTTTTCTTCACCATCAAGAATTGGAAGAAAATTTAGTCACGTTCTCCTTAATCTGAAATCCGCACTCCGAAATCCGAAATGGTAAAGGTTCAGCTCTTCATTCCCTGCTTCGTTGACCAGATGTATCCGCAGACCGGCCTGAATATGGCCCGCGTGCTGGAACGCCTTGGCTGCGAGGTCTTTTACAATCCAAAACAAACCTGCTGCGGGCAACCGGCCTTTAACGCCGGCTACTGGGATGACGCGCGGGCGGTGGCGCAAAAATTCCTAAAAGATTTTGACGAGGAGTTTTATATCGTAGCGCCCTCCGGCTCCTGCACCGGCTATGTGCGCAATTATTACGACAAGCTCTTTGACAATTCCTCCGACCACATCCGCAGCAATAAGGTGAGGGCCTATCTGTTTGAGTTCACAGAATTTCTAACGGACGTGCTGAAGGTGGAAGACATCGGCGCCACCTTTGAAGGCAAAGCCACCTATCATGATGCCTGCGGCGCGCTGCGCGAATGCGGCATCAAGGAAGGCCCGCGCCGGCTCTTGCAGCATGTAAAAGGATTAGAGCTGGTGGAGATGCCGGAGTGCGAGACCTGCTGCGGCTTCGGCGGCACCTTTGCGGTGAAGTTTGAGCCGATTTCCATCGGCATGGCACAAACGAAGGTTCAGAGCGCCCTCGCCACGGGCGCTGAGTACATGGTGACGACGGACGTGAGCTGCATGATGCATGTGCAGGGCTACATTGAGAAGCACGGCATTAAGATGCAGACGCTGCACATTGCGGATGTGCTGGCAAGCGGGTGGGACTTGTAGGCTCTTTAGAATCAGCATTTCTCATACTTCCAGTTCAGCTTCTTGCCTTCGGCAAGCTGCTCCATTGTTTTGGCGAGGCGTTTTTCCCGCGTTGGTTCTGTCTTGGCGTCGGTTATCCATTCCAAGTATTCGCGGCGGCAGGATGGCGAGAATGCTTTCCAGGTTTCTTTTGCCGCCTTATTTCCGGAAAGCTGCTTTATGAAATAATCCGGTTCAGGAATTTCCGGCTTGCTCTTAGACGCCTTGCGGCCCTCATTGGGCGCTGCTATACCGTCCTCGTTCAACTTCATGGCGTCCTTAATCAGCATCTTCAGTGTCTTGTCGGCCGGAAGGTCTTTCAGGGAAGTCATTTTGCCGAAGGAGCCCATCGCTACCCGCTCGGACTTTAGGATTTCATGCTTTTCAGCGAGGATGGCGTGCTTCCAGAAGCCAAAGCTGCAATGCGCTTTGAAGGCCGCGAATCCGCAAAGAATGCCGTTGTACTCAAAAGACGGCATGCCCCATTTGATGGTCTCCGTTACTTCGGGGCAGGCTTCGTGGATAAGTTCGCGGCAATGCTCCAATATGGGCTTAGCGAAGTCTGCGGATTTGGCGATGTAGGCGTCAATGCGGGCGTCGTAGGTAGTAGGCATGTGTGATTCTTTGTGCTAAAATAGAAAGGCGCAAAGGATTTTTAGCCTTCGCGCCTTTGCGTTCCTACGGTTCAATTTTTTACGACAACTCAGCATCCAGCGAAATCTCCACCCCACCGTAAGCCTTGCTTACCGGACATTCTGCCTTCGCCTTATTGGCTATTTCAGAAAACTTCGCTGCATCAATGCCCGGAACCTTCGCGCGGCACTTCAGCTCGCTGGTGGTGATGGTGCCGTTCTCCAAGTTAATGTCGCAGCGCGTCTCTAACTCATCAGCGGTAAAGCCGGCGGCATTCAGTTCAAAGGACAGTTTCATCGTGAAGCAGCCTGCGTGCGCGGCGGCCATCAGCTCTTCCGGATTTGTGCCCACGCCTTCTGCGAAGCGGCTGTTGAACGAGTATTGGGTCTTGCTGAGGGTGGTGCTTTGGGTGGAAAGGTGGCCGGAGCCTTCCTTGCCGGTGCCGTTCCATACTGCGGTTGCGTTGCGTTTCATGGTGTTGGTTTGTTTCGCGCAAAGGACGCAAAGGTTTCGCAAAAGGCGCGGCGGCGATTTTCTGATGTGATGATAGACAACACGGCTACATACTTTACAGCGACTTTGTCATTCCCGCAGGGAATCTTTGTTCGTGGCTTGTTGCAAGTTCCCCTTAGGGGATGACAAAAGATTGGGAAAAAGCACTCATTTGCTGCGAGAGAATAGATTCTTCCAGAATGACAAAAGATTGGGCAAGAAAAAGCCCGGCGCATTGGCCGGGCTTCCTCTTTATTCATTCCGAATTCCGCAATCCGAAATCCGAAATCAATCTTACTTCTTATCCGTCTTAGCAGCTTCCGTAGCTTCCTGCTTCAACTGACGCGTCAATACGATAGAGGCGATTGGAATACGTGGAGAGTTCATCACTTCCATGTTTTCAGCGTTCACTTCAGACACGCGCATGTTTTCGTTCAGCTCCAGGTTCGTCAGGTCAACTTCAATAGCTTCCTTCAGATACTTCGGCAGCGTACGGATTTTAAGCGTTTTCATCTTCGTCTCCAGACGACCGCCGGCCTTTACACCTGCGGGTGAACCGATGTACTTCAGGGGCAGGTTCGCCGTTACCAGCTTGTCTTCTACAAGCTCCAGGAAGTCAACGTGGCTCAGCGTGTCTGTAACTACGTCAAACTGCTTGTCCTTCAGGATGCAGCGGTAAGATGCGCCGTCCACCGTGATGTCAGCGAGCTGAAAATCAGGCGTGTACACCAGCGGGCGGAATGCCAGCAGTGGCGCGGAGAAATGCACTTCCTTTTCGCCTCCGTAGATTACGCAGGGTACTTTTCCTTCAGCACGAAGCCGGCGGGTCGGGCCCTTACCGTGTTCGCTTCTGATTGTTCCTTCAATTTTTACGCTCTTCATGATGCGTGTCTTGTTGTTTGTTGCCTTTCAATGAACCGGGCGGATACCTGTAACGTCCGTCGTTGAATGGGCAGTTTGATTTTTAGATTTTTAAAGTTGGCCGGTTGACCTCATTGGGGCCGGACAGGTTTTGTTGCTTAAACAGTCAGTTTTGCCGCTGCACTATGCAAGTGCGTCGGCGAGTTTTCTTTGAGAATGAATAAATAAAGAGCTGATAGACTTGCCTTCAAACGTATTGCGGATGGCAATGGAGAAAAGCTCTGCCGTCGGCAAAACCTCAATCTTGTCGCTTTTCTGCTTCAATGGAATCGTGTCGCAGACCACCAGTTTCTCAAGAACGGAGTTCTCAATATTCTGGTAAGCATTGCCGCTCAGAACAGGATGCGTGCAAAACGCCCTTACGCTACGTGCGCCCCGCTCCTTCAGAAGCGCTGCACTCTTGGTCAATGTACCCGCCGTATCACAAATATCGTCTATAAGAACTATATCCCTGTCAGTAACGTCGCCGATGACCGTCATAGAGGCCACCTCGTTGGCGCGCTTGCGCTGCTTGTCGCAAATCACCATCTCAGCGCCGAAATAGGAGGCTACTTCACGCACGCGATTCGTAGAGCCTACGTCAGGGGACGCGAAGGTAAGGTTTTCTATCTTCAAATTCTCAATGTATGGGATGAAAATGGCGGAAGCATCCAGGTGGTCAACTGGAATGTCAAAGAAGCCCTGAATCTGCGGCGCGTGCAAATCCATGGTCATCACACGATTGGCGCCGGCTGTCGTCAAAAGGTTGGCAATGAGCTTAGAACCAATAGCAACCCGTGGCTTGTCCTTCCGGTCTTGGCGTGCAAAGCCGAAATACGGAATCACAGCACAGATATAGCCGGCAGAAGCGCGGCGGGCAGCATCAATCATCAGGAGCAGCTCCATCAGATTGTCTGTAGGTGCGTAGGTGCTTTGTACGAGGAAAACATAATCGCCGCGGATGCTTTCCTGAAAAACAGGCTGGAACTCGCCGTCAGAGAACTTCTGAATCTTACAATCACCCATCTTTTTGCCGAAAGACTTAGCGATGGCCTCGGCAAGCGGTGCAGAGGCGTTGCCGGAGAAGATTTTGACGGAGGGATTCATTGGAGGGAAATGAGGCGCGAAAGTAAACCGGGATTTTCAGGAATGGCGGGTGAAAGCGGTAGAGATTTTATTGGGTTGGGGTTCAGTTCGCTATTGGGCTGCGGTTGCGTCGCACACTGAGAGGTTCGTCAGTCTATTGGGCTTCCGGTTTGGACGTATGTTCGCTTAAGATGCAATCTCATCACGTTAATAGTTTTGCACTTGATTATTGCCAGCAAGCACAATAAAGCAGTGTTTACTCTGAACCATCAACTTTCTTTCTATGGAAGACGTGTTATTATACAAGCTTGTTTCAGCTAATAAAGAGATAGCATCAAGTTTACTAAAAGAGTATGGAGAAATTTATCCTTTGGCCTGTACAATCATGACCGTTGATGATTTACCTCGTCAATTAATACTTTGGCAAGGTGATGAACATCCGGATTCGGCCAAATTGGTTTCAGAGTTTGAGCGAGCTTTGAGAAAAGGAGTAAATGAGAATAATTATTTGGGAGGAAGCATATGCTACCCTGTATACTTACCTGATGGCGAAGACGCTTTAGAATTCAAGGTCATAATCAAAGGATTTCAGGATGCTATAATCACTTGGCCGTATCAGATTGGCAAAACTGAAATTGAATTCGGTACTCCTTTAGAATTAAACCCTTGAAATTCCTGCTTGTCGCAGTGTCGTTATTGCCACCCACACTATCCGCGGCCTGTAGCTGCGCTAACCATCACTCAATAATAATCACCCCCGGCAGCAATCCCTGCAAACCGCAGTAATCCGCCGCGCTGCTCCAGCGCCCATGCTGCGGCTCAATTCGCACGATCTGCAAAGCCGGTTTTAAACTTCTGTGTATTACCTCAGCTCAGATTTCGCTGCCAAACGTATCACCCTTGTTCACATCGCCGGTTTCCCAGCCCTTTTTGAACCAATACATCCGCTGCTCAGAGCTGCCGTGCGTAAAGGATTCCGGCACCACATATCCCTGTGCCTGCTGCTGGAGTTTGTCATCGCCTATTGCGGAAGCCGCATTGAGCGCTTCGGAGATGTCCTTGTCCGTAAGCTTTATCTTGTCGCGGCTGTAGTGCGCCCAGATACCGGCCAGGAAGTCTGCCTGCAGCTCCAGCTTTACAAAGAGCTTATTGGCCCCGGCTTCGCTGCTGCGCTCTTGAAGGCGGTGCACTTTGTCTGAAATGCCAAGCAGATTTTGAACGTGGTGACCGACCTCGTGCGCAATCACGTAAGCATTCGCAAAATCGCCACCGGCGCCAAAGCGCTGGCTTAGCTCATTAAAAAAAGAGAGGTCCAGATAAACCTTGCTATCCAGCGGGCAGTAAAACGGCCCGACCTGCGCGGATGCGGTACCACAGCCACTTTCCACGGCATCTGAGAATAGTGTTAGCCTTGGCTTTTCATACTGGCGGTTTAGCTGTTCCTGAAATACTTTCGTCCATGTGTCTTCTGTTTCTGCCAGAATCTTTCGCACAAATACTTTCCCTTCATCTTCTTGCCCCGGCTGCGTAGTCTGCCCTGTTTGCTGCGGAGCGCTGCCTCCGCCATTAATGGAGTTGAGCACCGTTGATGGATTCTTCCCGAGCAGCAGTGCAATCAGCGCTATTGCGAGCGTACCAAGCCCGCCGCCTACTGCCAGGCGCCGTCCTCCGCCCGAGCCCCGGACGTCATCTACGTTATCGCTTTCGCGGCTGCCTCCTAAATCCATGATGGTGTGTTTTGCCGCTAAGGTAAAAGATGTGTGCCAGCCGGCTGCCTCAGCGCACAAGTTCCCAAAGCACCACGCCTATGCTAACCGATATATTCAGGGAATGCTTGGCTCCCCATTGCGGAATCTCAATACATCCGGCGGCACGGCTCAGTGCCGCATCGCTGACACCGGCTACTTCATTTCCAAAGATTAAGGCGAGCTTTTCCTGTCGGTTCCAATGTGCATCGCGCAGCATAGTGCTGCCTGCAGCCTGCTCTATCGCTATCAGCTTATATCCGTCTTGCGCTGCTGCGTCCAATGCGTAGTCAATGGTTGGGAAATGCTGCCAGGCAATGGAATCTTCCGCTCCCAGGGCTGTCTTACGGATGTCGCGATGCGGCGGGACGGGCGTAAAGCCGCTCAGGTACATGCGGGCAATGCCGAAAGCGTCAGCCGTCCGGAATGCCGAACCGACGTTGTGCATGGAGCGCACATCATCCAATATGATGAGGACATCATGCGCCGGCGCAGCCATCGCTTCCTGCGGACTGCGCCTGGCAAGGGCTTCCATACTTTTGCGCGCGAACATATGTAAGAGGAAAAGAGGCGCAAAACTATTCCCTTTGTTGTGTGATTGTTATGGGAATGACTACTTTTACAATCTATCCACGCCATTAACGATGAAGATGCATTTCCCCCTTGCCGGCACGCAGCGGCAGGAGCAATTTGAGGAGGCGTTTGCCGTGCTGACGGAAACATCTCACAAGATTATTGTCTGGAATGACGACGTCAACACTTTTGAGTGGGTCATTGACTCTTTGATGGATGTCTGCAACCATACGCCCGAGCAGGCAGAGCAGTGCGCGCTCATCATCCATCACGCCGGCAAGTATGCCGTTAAGCAGGGCGATTTTGAAGCCCTTCGCCCGCAGGCCGAAGCTCTGATAGATCGCGGCATTAATGCAACGATAGAGTAGGAAAGCGCTTTTCCGGAAATCAGACTTTCCCCCGATACGGACAGCAGCGGCTGCGTGAGGCACACTGTTTCCGTCAAAAATAATCGTTATCGCAACTGCCGGTTTTGTTTGCCTGTTTATCTTAGGTGTGCACAAATGCGGATGAACCATGAACCTGAGCGAAACCTGGTTTGTAGAAGGTACTATTGATTTTGAGCTGCAGAAATACCGCCTGCTGGCTTATTTGCGTGACGTGGATGCCCTGTTCGGGAAGCGCGAGCTTTATCCGCAGCTTGCCGATGTAATCTTCCATCACAACAATCTGATTGCTTTCAGGAAGAACAAGCAATTCCTGCAGGATGCCTTCCCGAAGCGCATGAGTGATGTAGATCTGCGCAAGGCAGAGATTATCTATGAGCAGATGCTGCAGGACAACGAGCTGATGGATGAGCTGGAGCAGATAACGGCCTACGCACTGCCGCGCATCAAAAAAACGATTGACACCGGCGCGGAGCTCTATGATGCAGTGGAGCATGCTATGATGATCAGCCCGGTAGGACTGCTGCCGGTTTATAAAGACGAGGGCTACCTGCTGCTGCGCTGGGGCCAGCATGCGGAGACGCGGGCCTACACGTATTCTGTGACCCTGTTTGAGCAGGGCGATGCGCGTTACAAGGGTTTGCGCATGCAATATCTGAATAGCTGGCCCCGAAGTATTGTTTATACGCCGCAGGCTATTAAAAACGAGCTTTTACGTACCGGCGCCGTGCTCCACAACCCGGCAGTATATAGCATGGAAACAGCTCTGGCTCTTCCGCTTGCAGAGACGATTCTGCCGGTGGCCAAGCGGATGTTCGTAAAGTATCTTGCATCTACGTAGGCATGTGTATGCCGTGCCTTCAGGTAAGCGGCGCCACTGCCGACGGCGTTTCTTCCTGCGCAAGCTCTACCTGCTTCCGTGTGGGCAGGAGAATCAGGCGTAGGGTTGTGTCATTGGTGAAATAGGAGACTGCCCAGTTGATAAAGATTATAAGCCGGTTCTTCACGCTTACGATGAGCATAAGGTGGAGGAACATCCACGTAAGCCACGCCAGGAATCCCTGAAAGGAGAACTTGGGCAGGTCCACCACGGCTTTGCGCTTACCTACCGTAGCCATAGTGCCGGGATTTTTATAACGGAACGGCTTGTGCGGCCGCCCGTCTTCCGCGCAAAGGTTTTTAGCAAGATTCTTGGCCTGATGAATAGCCACGTTGGCAAGCTGGGGATGGCCCTGCGGCCAATCAGGCGTTTCCATGTAGCTCACATCGCCAATGACAAATACGTTTGAGCTGCCCGTCATCCGGTGGGTCTCGTCCACCCTGACACGACTGCCGCGCACTAAATTTTCCTTGGAAATGCCGGGCGGCACATTACCTGCTACGCCTGCTGCCCAGATGAGCGTTCGGCTCGGAATGGTTCGGCCGTCAGCAATTGTAACCGTCTTGCCATCGTAGTCTTTCACGACGTTCTTAAGCCATATCTGCACGCCCATCTCCTCCAGATATTGCTGGGATTTCCGCTTAGAAGCTTCGCTCATCGCATTGAGCGTATGCTCGCTGCCTTCTATAAGATAAACGCTCAGCTTCGTAAAGTCCATGTCGGGATAATCACGCGGCAGAACATTCTTCTTCATCTCGGCAATAGAACCGGCCAGCTCCACGCCGGTCGGCCCGCCGCCTACAATGACGATGTTCATGAAGCCGGGCAGCTCTTCGGGCGTGGCCTTCAGGGCGTCTTCGTAATTAAGCAGGATGCGGTTGCGCAGGGCAATAGCCTCGGGCGTGCTTTTCATCGGGAAAGCATGGCGCTCTACGTTCTTGTTTCCAAAGAAATTGGAGGTGCAGCCAGTGGCAATGACGAGGTAATCGTAGGAAAAATCACCTGCCTCCTCGGTATGAACGATGTTTGCCGTAAGGTCAACACCGGTCACCTTCGCTACCCGCACATGCACATTTTTCCGGTGCTGGAACACCTTGCGCAAGGGAAAGGAGATGGCAGAAGGCTCCAGCCGGGCAGTAGCCACCTGGTAGAAAAGCGGCTGGAACTGATGAAAATTATACTGGTCAATGAGCGTAATGTCGTACCCGCTTTTCTTCAGCCGCCGCGCGACCTGAAGGCCGGCGAAACCGGCGCCGAGTATAACCAATTTCTTAGGAGGCATTTTAAAGCTTTGTCGCGTAGGCTGCAAAACTGTGCCGAATGAAAAAGCCCGCGCAGATTGGCGTCTGCGCGGGCTTTATTGAGGCGCAGCCTTGTGCCGGCCTTTATTTCGTATGTCCGCGTTATATGGGGCCGGCCACAAGGGCACGCCCCTTTGTGAATGTCAATTTACCGCGCTACGTTCACCGCCCGCAGCTCCCGGATTACGGTCACTTTAATCTGCCCCGGATACTGCATTTCATTCTGAATCTTCTCTGCAATTTCAAAGGACAGCGTGCTGCTTTCGGCATCGCTTACCTTGTCGGCTTCCACAATTACACGCAGCTCACGGCCTGCCTGGATGGCGTAGGCCTTGTCAACGCCTTTGTAGGAGCTTGCCAGTGTTTCCAAATCCTTAATGCGCTGGAGGTAACTCTGCATCATCTCACGCCGCGCACCGGGGCGCGCACCCGAAATGGCATCGCAGGCCTGAATGATCGGTGAGATGATGTACTGCATCTCCATTTCATCGTGGTGAGCGCCTATGGCGTTTACGATGGCGGCATGCTCTCCGGCTTTCTCCGCCAGCTTTGCGCCGAGGAGGGCATGGCTCAGCTCGCCTTCTTCGTCGGGCACCTTGCCTATGTCGTGGAGCAGGCCGGCGCGCTTGGCCAGCTTTACTACTTTCTGGCCAAGGCCTAGCTCCGCAGCCATAATGCCGCAGAGGTTGGCTGTTTCCTTGCTGTGCATCAGCAGGTTCTGACCGTAGGATGAGCGGAATCGCATCTTTCCCACCATCCGCACCAGGTCTTTATGCAGACCGTGAATGCCCATTTCAATGATAGTGCGTTCGCCGATTTCCATTACCTGGTCTTCCAGCGCCTTACGGGTTTTTTCAACTACTTCCTCAATGCGGGCGGGGTGGATACGGCCGTCCTGTACGAGGCGCTGCAGGGAAAGGCGGGCGATTTCCCGGCGAAGCGGGTCGAAGCAGGAAAGCACGATGGCTTCCGGGGTATCGTCAATAATGAGGTCAACGCCGGTAGCAGCTTCCAGCGCGCGGATGTTGCGGCCTTCGCGCCCTATAATCTGGCCTTTCATCTCATCGCTTTCCAGATTAAATACGGTGATGGCATTTTCAATGGCATGCTCCGCGGCAGTACGCTGGATGCTTTGAATGATAATCTTTTTGGCCTCCCGGTTGGCATTCACCTTAGCTTCCTCCATGATGTCTTTCACATGGCTCATGGCGGCGGTGCGCGCCTCTTCTTTTATAGAATCTATCAACTGCGTTTTAGCCTGCTCGGCAGACAGGCCGGCCACGCGCTCCAGCTTTTCCAGATGTTCCTGCTGATGTCTGGCAAGCTGCTCCTTCTGTGTATCCAGCTCAGCCTGCTTTTCTTCCGTCTTTTGGAGACTAAGCGTCAGCTTTTCACGATCCTTGTCAAGGTCGGCGCTTTGCTTCTGGAAAGCAGCTGTTTTGTCCAGCAGGCTTTGGTTTTGCTGCTTAATCCGGTTTTCAGCCTCGGCAACCTTCTGATTACGGCTGCTTACTTCGTCTTCATGCTTTGACTTCAGCGACAGGAATTTTTCCTTTGCTTCAAGCTCCCGTTGCTGCTTGTAGGCGTTTGCTTTGGATTCTGCATCCATAAGCAGCTGCTTGGATTGTAGTTCTGCCTGCTGCAGCTTGAGTTGGGCTTCTGCGGCGGCCCGGGTAGCCTCATCTTTTTCCTTTTGCGAGTCTTTGGTAAAAATAAACTTGCCAGCTATGGCTCCGATTATTAGCGCCGCTATGCCAATGATAACGGCGAGTATGGTAGGTGACATTGTCTGTTATGCGTGCGGTTTTAAGGTAGGTAGAAGGGTTGTATGTAGTGTGGCCCGTAGGCTTATAGGACGAAGTTAATCAAAGATGCTTAGCAGCCGGAGCACAGGTGGATATGGCGTCTCTTGCTTATGTTCGCAGTCCATCTTTTTATGGCAAAAACTCCTGCAACCCCCGGTGTTTCTTATGCTTCGTGCAATGTATCGGTGGCGCCTCTGAGGCAGGCGCCCACGCATCGCGCCGAGCAGACGAGCCAGCTGCTTTTTGGAGAAAGGGTAGAAGTGCTGCAGCACAATCCTGAAACGGATTGGGCCTTTATACGCATGAAATGGGACGGCTATGAAGGCTGGTGCAAAGGAGGACAGCTCTTAGCCATTGGTCCCAAAGAGTTTAAGAAAGAAGCCTTTACGATTTCTACGAACCATAGCGGAATACTGGTGATGGCGCATGGCGCGCTGCACCTACCCGCCGGTAGTGAGCTGGTGCGGCCCCAGAAGGGACTTATTCCCGCAGGTTTCGCCTCCGGAAAGTTTAAGGGACAAAAGATTTCATCCGACAAGGCGCAGTCAGACCGCCACGCGCTTATAAATGCCGCCGCCGGCTATCTCCATGCGCCTTACCAATGGGGCGGGCGTACAATTGCGGGTATTGACTGTAGCGGCCTGGTGCAAATGGCCTTCAAGCTTTGCGGCAAAGCATTGCTACGCGATGCGGTTCAGCAGGCCGGCGTAGGCAGCGAAGTGCATTTTCTTGCAGAATCTCAACCGGGCGACCTGGCTTTTTTTGACAATGCAGAAGGCAGAATTGTTCACGTAGGTATCCTTGTGAGCAAGGAGGAGATCATTCATGCCACCGATACTTCGGGGCGGGTCGTAATTGACCGGATAGATGGGGCGGGCATTGTAAGCCGCAGCCTCAGGAGACGGACGCATAACCTGAGAATGCTCCGCAGAATACTTCCGTAAACAGGTGATTAACAGCACTAAAGTCTCTGTAAATCAACGATTCACCTCATAGGCGGTTAATCTGTTGTCAATACAAGAAAAGCGCGTTTCCGGCGATCTATATTTACATCAGAAGGAAAATGAACTATAACGGCAGTTATTGTTTATTGATCTAAACACCGTCTTTTCTATAAAAAATATGAAAAAATTATCCTGCTCACTCGCGATTGCCGCACTTCTGCCACTGTTTTCAGGTTCTGCCAGGGCCGAGGCAGTTTACAGCATGAAGGATAGTGTATCGTTTTACCTTAATATGGGTAAGGAAGACGCTTCCGAACGCCGTTATTCCACTGCCTGGAAATATTATGAGAGAGCTTCTCAAATTGATCCGAAGAATGTAGAAGCTCAGGTCGGCATTGCAGAGGTTTGCCTGAAGATGAACCGTATGGCGCCGGCGATCCGCGCTATGGAAGCAGTCGCCGCCATCCGCCCCAACGATTATAATAATCAATGGAAGCTGGCGCAGATTTACTTCAATTATGGTCAATACGATAAGGTATTGACTATGGTCCCCGTGCTTCGCACAAAGGTGGCTGATCCCAAAGGCTGGGCGTTTATGCTTGGCAAGGCCTACCATTCCAAGCAGAACTATGGCAAAGCCATTGAGTATCTGCAGCAAACAATGAAGGACGAGCCAAGTAATTCGGAGGCGCCTTACCTGATTGCGCGCATGATGGTGCAGATGGAAAATTACAAGTCTGCTATTCCGTACTACAAAAAGGCCATGTCACTGGACAGCACGCAGCCGCACCGTGTGTACGAGCTGGCGCTGGTGCTTGCTACTGCCATGCAGTTTGACGAATCAATCGCTTACTTCCAGATGGCTTTGGATAAAGGATATAAGGCACGTGATGATTTCTATATGAACATGGCCTACACGATGGCTGATGCACACAAGACGGATGATGCTATCAAGATGATGCGTGAGATGCTGGTTCGCCGGCCGCAGGATATCGGCCTTACTAACGGGCTTGCTGATATCTGCTATCACAGCGGCCGTTTTAAAGAAGCTATATCGTATTGGGACCGCCTCCTGGCTCAGGATGACAAGAATGCACGCGCATTGTATCAGATTGGCCTGGCTTACATCAAGATGGGCAAGGATAAGGACGGTCAGGCCCTTTGCGACCGCGCCATCTCAATGGACCCTGCGCTTGCAGTGCTGAAGCACGCGAAGCAGATGCCTTTCTAAACAAATCGTCCTAAACAAAAATCCCGGTGCACAAGCGCCGGGATTTTTTGTTTAGCATAAGCCTGGTGCATAATGCTCATCGGTTCACCACCCTTAAGGCAGTTTTGTTTGGCGAGAGATGTCGTATGGGTGGCAAGCGGCAGGTTCTGAACAACGAGAGAAGCGCTCCGGGCATCAAGAGACGCATTCTGGGCCTCCGGAGATGCAATCTGGACAACCAAAGCTGACACCATGGAGGGAAGAGATAGTCTCTGGGCTATCCGGACTGCCATCTGGGCGGCAAGAGATAAGCCCTGGACGACGAGAGACGGACTCTGGGTTTTCCATACTTCAATTCCTGAATGACAAAGAAGGGCGCCCATTGATTCAAAACGGTCAGTCTGCGGAAAACAAACAGATATTTCTGAAGAAGTGACTATTGGTAAATCACTACGCAGGCTTCCGG
Source organism: Chitinophagaceae bacterium (assembly GCA_965246765.1). Classification (GTDB taxonomy): domain Bacteria; phylum Bacteroidota; class Bacteroidia; order Chitinophagales; family Chitinophagaceae; genus UBA1952. The sequence continues at coordinate 195,802 of CBDFFJ010000007.1, read as the reverse complement.
AGCTGCAAGACCAATGAATACCGCCAATAATCCGATAAGGCAATCACCTACCGTTCTGAGCCGGCTTGGAGGAGCAAAAAAAAGGCCGCCTGATAGCAGGCGGCCTTTTTTGATTAAAGCGTAAGATGCTTAGAGCTTCGTAAGCTTCGCCGCCTTCAGGATTTCACCGTTGCGGGTAACCATTACGCTGTAAACACCTGCAGGCAGATATTCCAGCTCAATAGTAGCCTTAGCGCCACCGGAGATATAGTTGGCGAGCACATTGCCAAGCATGTCCGTAACCTTCACCTGGTCACCTTCCGTAAGGCCGTTCACGACACTTGTGGATGAAGTCGGGTTTGGAGAGATAGTGATTTCGTTGGCATCGCAATCAGTTACGATAGAGCGCACATCGCTGTAGGTTTCCTTGCCTTGCAGGTCAATCACCTTCAGGCGATAGTAGCCCTTGCCACTTACCTGGTCGTAGTTAAAGGCATACTTATCGTTGTATTGGTCACGGGCTACGCGGCCTACAGTAGTGAACTGCTTGCCATCGCGGCTGTATTGAACTTCAAAACGCTCAAAGGCTTCAGCAGTTGGTGCGGACCAGGTCATATTAGCCGCACAATGGTTTGCGGTAACAACCCAGTTAGTGAGCGCGATTGGCAGGATAAGGCAGTTGACCGTGCTTATGGTGCGGGTTGCTGTAGCTACGCATCCGTTGCTATTGGTTATAGTAGCGGTATAAGTACCAACGGCAGGGGAAGGCAGCGTCAAAGCAAGGGATGCAGATGCGGAAGTGCCGGATATAAGTGAGCCTGTAAACGGACCGGCGAAGGAATAGCTGTAGGTTGCGCTGGCGCAAGGGCTTGCGGTATTGTTGATCGTGAAGCCTGTAAGTGTGCCTGGGCAAACAGGAGATATAGACGTAATAGTTGGGGCGGGCAGCGTGGTTGTGCCGGCAGCATTACCGGAATATGTCTGAACGGTAGTTCCCGCAGATACACTGTAGAAGTCGTGGCCGTTGTTGAAGTCCTTATTATTGAACTGAAGCGAGGTAGGGTCGCCGCCGGCAGGGTCTGCAAGGCCAGTGAGAGGACCAGCCTGGATAAGGTTGTTTCTCCAAAGCCGCACTCCGGAGTTACAGGCAGTGATGCCCGCTGTAGAAATGTCAAAGCTGAACAGACGGAGCGTGTCACCGGTAGCCATATTTGGATAGAAAGTCTGGCTGGTTGGAGAAGTAAACGAGTAAACATCGGAGCCGTTCAGGCCAAAAGTTGCGCTCCCCTGCTGGAAGTTTGCAACAGTCCAGGCAACGCCTGATCCGGTAAGTGTATTACCACCGCTACCAACCTGAGCCGTCCTTGGATAATTGGGGACGATTGTAGTGGCAACAGTAGAGCCGGACGGTACAACGATACTGATTTGTGCCGTATAGGTTTTTTTCTCATTGCCGGCTGTGGCACTGCCGGCGGCAATGATCATCAGCATGTCGTAGCGGCATGTGGTGGAGTTGTACACCAGCTTATACTTGATCTGGGTTACAGCCGCACGCGACGCCTGACTTGTACAAATCAGCAGCGCTAAGCTAAGGACGGATAAAAGCTTCTTCATTGTATTGTGTTTGAGAGTGTTTTTATTTGTGGTTGTGTGGTATTGTTATGGAAGCTGTTGCAGCAGGAAGTCGAAGTTTGTAGCCAGATCAGTATTCAGAATGTAGTTTACTTCCTGAGAAAGCAGTCGGGCGTTATCGTCATTCGGGTTATCGTATTTCACCTTGCTGTCCATATTGTAGTCGCCTTGGCGATAACCATATGCGAAGTCAAAGTTTGTAGCGAAGTCATTGTTTCCGGGATAGTTCACGGCCTCAGAGAGCATTACGCCCAAGTCATCATTCGGATTGTCATACTTCACCTTGCCATCTTGGTTAAAGTCGCCCTGCCACATAGCGCGGTAGGTGCCGGATACGCCTGCTTTCTGCGAAAGACCGGAGAAATTGTTTACGCCAACCAGGCCCTTGTCGTAGAGCGGAGTAGTGGCAACGGTCAAATCAACGAGCGTATTCAGGTTCGTGGATGATTGCGCATACTTTGTCATAGTACCCAGGTGTGTGCGGTGGCGAACGGCTACATAATAGCTGTCAATGGCAATGCCGGGGAACAGCAGACAGCCTACACCATCCGTTTCCACGATGTCACCATCGCGCTGCAGGAGGCCTGCGCGGGTAGCTGAAACTACTGCATTGTTGCTCTTGGAGCGAAGCTCAACGAACGCCCAGTCAACAATTGCATTCTGACCAGTAACGCCAAACACCGTAGCGCTGTCAGTCACCTGCTGAAACTGAGGATATTGGGCAGTTTGCGGAGAAAGCTTGGTGTACTTAGCAGTAATGTTTATAAACGCAGTCGGGGTTTCATAAATGTCCTTTACCGGAATGTAGTTCTTCGCTGTAAAAGGACTGTTACGGATATTGTCACGCATCAGCGGGCGACCGTCTGAGGCTACCGCGCCGCCATTGTTGATCAGCGCGCCTTCCAGATACACACGTGGGCGGATGCAAAGCGCGGCGTCAAATGGCACTGTAACGGTCTTTGCTGCGGAAGGCAGGTTGCCGGCATCGTACACAGAGTAGGTAAACGTAGAAGTCACAGCTACAAAAGCCTTAGGCTGAGGGCCGGTAGGGTCAATGCGCAGCCTGGTAGGATCAAAGCTGGTGTAGGTAGTGGCGGTTGTGATCTTTACGCCATTGTAGTACAGATCGCCATTGCTGCCCGGAGTGATCGTTACCTTCTTGCCCGTAAGGCCGGTGGTATAAGTGCCGTCCTCAGGGTCATTGCCTGTGAATGCAGCAGAAGGGATAGATACTGTAATAGTATCGCCGGGGTTGAGGCGTGAGCCCGCAGTGTAGTTGGCGCCTGCCGGCGGCTGCTGAATACCAAAGTTCTGGTCAATTATAGCCATAGTGCCGGTAGTAAAGCTGATGATGCCTGTCTTGTTACCTGTATTTGGAACGTTATTGAGGTTCACACCAGTATTCACCCATGGGCCGTTCGTGCCGTTTGGCAGAGAAGACGTGGTAAGTGTTGTCACGCCTGGCGTAGGAGTGGTAGTAGTAAGCACCACCTTGTAAACCGTATTAGAAATAGCGCGGTCAAACTGATATGCGCCGGTTGTGGCATTCACCGCAACGTATTGCAATACGAGGCCGGTAGCGTCCGTCAGGGCAGCATTGAGGCCACCTGCATTCGTAAAAGGCTCGGTAGTTGCCTTGATAGCGTTGGCATTAGCATCGTCCCATACATATCCGCTGATAGGCACGGGTGGCTCAAACAGCATGGTGATTGTCTTTGGAACGGAAGGCACGTTGGCGTTGTCATATACAGAATACGTAAACGTTGCCGTATCGCGGCTTTGCGCAAGTGGAGTGAGGCCTGTAGGGTCAAGTGTCAGCTTTGTTGGGTCAAAGCTTGTGTAGGTAGTAGTTGTGGTGATCTTGGTGCCATTGTAATAGAGATCGCCGTTTACACCGGGAGTCAGTGTTATCTTCTTTCCGCTGAGGCCGGTAGGATAGGTACCGTCTTCAGGATCATTACCCGTAAATACTACTGTAGGCACCGGAACGGTGGTGGTGCCGCCTGGGTTCAGTTGAGACGGTACGGTGTAGTTTGATCCGGCAGGTATTTGCTCAATACCGAAGTTTTGGTTTGTAACAGGAGCATTCTGAATAGCAACCGTAATAACGGCTGTCATATTACCCGTATTCGGAACGTTATTAAGGTTCACACCTGTGTTCACCCATGGGCCATTCACGCCATTTGGCAGAGAAGACGTGGTAAGTGTTGTCACGCCCGGAGTCGGGGTAGTGGTTGTCAGCACCACCTTATATGTATTGTTGGAAATAGACTGATCAAACTGATAAAAACCTGTAGTAGCATTAACGGCAACTACCTGTAGTACAAGGCCACCTGCGTTAGTCAGCACAGCATTTACCCCACCGCCATTTGTATAAGGCTCCGTAGTTGCCTTTATCGCATCGCCGTTGGCATCATCCCATACATATCCGCTTATGAGCAGCGGCGGCTCAAACAGCATGGTGATTGTCTTTGGAACGGAAGGCACGTTGGCGTTGTCATATACAGCATACGTAAACGTTGCCGTATCCCGGCTTTGCGCCAGCGGCGTAAGGCCTGTCGGGTCAAGCGTCAGCTTCGTTGGATCAAAGCTCGGATAGGTTGTAGTGGTGGTGATCTTGGTACCATTGTAATATAGATCGCCGTTCACGCCGGGCGTAAGGGTTACTTTCTCGCCGCTGAGGCCGGTTGTGTACACGCCGTCTTCAGGATCATTGCCGGTGAATACATATGTCGGTACCGGATCAGTAATTGTGCTGCCTGGATTCAGTTGAGAAGGAACTGTGTAGTTGGCGCCAACCGGCGGCTGCTCAATGCCGAAATCAAGATTGGCGGTTGTAATTGCAGGGCGGAAAGAAGGACGCGTAAGCGGCGAAGTAGCTACCCAACCGCTGTTGAGGACGCCTGTAGGGCGGCCATTCGTTACGCCTTCATTTACCAGCGTTTTGCTGAGCACAAGAACGATAGGTACGTTTTTAGCGATATTGGTCATGCTCCAGGTGCCATTGGCATTGACGGCAGCACGCTTGAGTACTGTACCTGACAGGGAGTCAAGCGCGTACACGTAAAGACCTCCGCCAGCTGTTCCTGTTTCCGTGTTGGTCTTGATATTTGTGAATGTGTTATTGGCGCTTCCGTCGGCATCGTCCCAGACGGTACCGGAAAGATTGATCGTTGTGTTTGTAGTGATGGTACAGCCTACAGGTTGGGTTGCAAAGCTTACAGACGCAAGACGGCCACCGGCAACTGCATCATAACAGCTCCCGTTAAGTGTGCCGGTATGCGTATTCATACCCATCGCAAAATCTACATAGCTTCTGTTCAGGTACACTACCTGAGAAATCGCAGTGATAGCGGTTAACTGCAGGCCGGCAACGTTTGCAGGATCGCCTTCCGCGCAGATAAGACCGTCAGACCTTGTTTTAAATGAAAGCGTTGTGTTGGGCGAAACAGAATATGACTGCCCTGGCATAAACGCGTTCTGCTCTGCTTCTGTGCCGGAGCCAAAACCGTCCATATCAATGAACGCCGCATAGAAGTTCAATGCAGTATCCAGGGCTGTACCCGCTTTCTTGAAGTACAGGCGGAAGTGAACGAGATAGTCCTGGTTGGCCGTGTGAGACATTTCAACTGTACCCTGGCCGCAATGCTGGCTGGGAGTCCAGAGGCCGCTTGTATTTACATTGGAGCAACTGGTCACCGGCTGAAACGCATAATCATATCCGCCGGGATTATTGACATTGGCAAGATTATCAAATGCATACAGGCCAACATAATTGCTGCCTGTATTGCTTTTACGCAGAATCTGAACGTAAGCATCAATCAAATTTCCACTACCGCCTGCGGCATTAGGGTATTTATACAATGCGCCCGGCTGCAGATTACCGGATGGCGCAGACACCAGAGTGCCCGACTGTAGCGTAATCGTGGTGAAGGTCTGCGCCTTAGCACTTAGCCCTGACAGCAGGACTGCTAAGATGAAAACGAGGGATAGTTGCTTCATAAACTTGGATGATTGCTTGGATTTTTCGGGGTTGGCAGAAGCACTCTCTGGGTCAAGATTATTTGGCACTGCGAAATAATGTTGTTTGACTTAACAAGTGATTTGCAAATCTACTCGGGCCCGTTAATGATTCGTTACCGGCTCGTATATTTATTTTTATTCAATTCCTCCTATGATATAGAACTCTATGTTTGAATGAATTATTAGTAATATAATGTATCTGGTAGGCTTAGCAACTTGGTTCTTATGGCATTGTATTTACAAGGCTAAGCTTCTGTTTTTTGTAAATACACAAAAAACCCTATCGGTGCCCGCACAAAAATATCTGCATTTTGGCGCCAGAAAACTATGATCATTACTTGTGCTGCCGGGGTTCAAACACTTACCAGGAGCGGCTTTCAGGCAGTATTGTCATTAGACTTCTGAAAACAGCTTTCGGCTACCGATGATAAGTCTCACTGGATTAACAGGTTCTTTACGCATAGGAGGCCCAAGCCGTCTTCTGCCTCCCCAGCAAGCCGGAGCCATTCAAAAGCGGCGTGTAAAGCGGCGTCCCTGTTAAGAAGTAGTAAATAGAGTGGATGGTAAGGCTTCGCTTTTGGGAAGCGTAACCACATTCTGGCTTATAGCCCCAAAAAGAGCAGTGTGTTGCAGGTTCCGGGGCGCTTATCTGGAGGATCTTCCCAGCAGATGCGAGCGCAGAAAGTATTTGCCCAGGACGTCAAACTCTATGTTTACGCGCGTTCCTGGGCTTATGAGCTTGAAGCCGGTATGCTCAAATGTGAAAGGAATAATGGCAACCTGAAAGTCAGCAAGCCCTAAGTCAAAAGCCGTCAGGCTCACCCCGTCAACACAAATTGACCCTTTCTCTACGATGAGCGGTGCAAACGCAGCATCATAGCCGAACCGGTAAAGCCAGCTTCCCTCCAATTGCTCACGTTGCGTGCAAACGGCAATAGAATCCACATGCCCCTGCACAAAGTGGCCGTCCAGGCGGTCTCCTACGCGCAGCGAGCGCTCAAGATTAATACTTTGCCCCACTATCCAATCGCCCAGAGTTGTTTTGAAAAGGGTTTCCGCTACGGCGGTTACCCGGTACTGACTGCCTGCTACGTCCACTACTGTGAGGCAAACGCCATTATGAGACACGCTCTGATCAATCTTAAGTTCAGGCGTCAATGAGCTTTCAATCCAGAATTCCCGGTTGCTCCCGGCTACGCTGATATTGCTGATAACGCCTATTGCCTCTACGATACCGGTGAACATGCCTGCAAAGCTATTGCCTGTATGCTGTTCCCTGGTGCGTCGTTGTGCCGGTGTCCGACACTACCGTCAGGAAAAAACGGAGGCGGCTGCTATCGCCAAGAGACTTTGTAATGTATCCGCTCAGTGTATCGCGGTCGCGGCATAAACGCTGGCCAGTCACAATTGTCGTATCGCCCGACGCGCGCAGTGTACGGTTGGCGGTAAAATGCAGCGAATCGCTTCCTCCGGGACAAAAGCCGGATATGGCAATGCGCACACGGGAAAGCGCAAAAAAGCGCAATAGGATTGAGTCCTGGCGCACAAGCGTTCCGGGAGTGCTATACACGGAATCTTTAAATGAATAGACGCCGCTGAAGGCATCTGCCGGATAATAACAAACACTGTTATCCGCGGTTCCCGGAAAATCAAAATTGTAATTTACCGCCTCAGGATCGTTGCAATATTTGCGCGAAAGGCGCGGATCGGAACCGCCCGGCTCGTCTTTGTATTTACTGCATGCGGTCAACATGCCCGCCGCGCAAAAAAGCATAAGAATTGTCCTGATGAGATGTATAGTGCGCATGACGGAGATAGGAAACGGACGGAAGGCAAAGCTATTGCTTTAAAAAGAGCAGCTTTTTAGGCGAGATGCGATCGCGCTGATACACAATTCTCCTATCTTTGCCCTCCCAAAAATTACTTTACCAAAAAGGGGGTATATCCGATTATGCTAATCATTGATGCTAAAGACTGCGAAAACATAGACAAGGCACTGAAAAAGTACAAGAAGAAGTTTGAGAAGAGCCGCACGCTCCTCCAGCTTCGTCAGCGCCAGGCTTTTGTAAAGCCTTCTGTGCGCCGTCGTACCGAAGTGCTGAAGGCTGTTTATAAGCAGCAGCTCATTGAAGGCCGTCTGGACGATTAAGCCCTAAGCGGTTTTCCCTCATCCGGAAATAAATTCCTGCCCCTTTTGCCAGCGCTTATCTTTGGCAAAAGGGGCTTTTCCATGCAGTTTAGTGAGGCAGCAGCCGGATTCATCCGTTATCTGAAATTTGAAAAGCGCTATTCGCCGCATACTGTAGCTTCTTATGAGCGGAATCTTGGGCAGTTTGCTCAGTTTTATCTGAAAGAATACACCGGTGATCCGGGTATATCAGAAGTCGGCCACCACCATATCCGCAGCTGGCTTGCTTCCATTAAAGAGGCGCACAATACAATTGCCGCCACCACGCTGAATCACAAAACGGCTACGCTCAGCTCTTTTTTTCACTGGTGCTGCCAGCAGGGGTTTGCTGAGCGCAATCCTGTTCGTCAGCTGCATGCTATGCGCCTGCCCAAGAGGCTGCCAGTGGCACTACAAGAGCCGCAGGCCGATCAACTGATTAACAACACTGCCTTTGGCGCAGGCTTCAAAGGCTTTACCGACCGTCTGATTTGTGAATTGCTCTATAGCACCGGCATGCGTCGTCAGGAGCTGCTTACGCTGCGCGAAACCGACATCGGCTGGGGGCAGAAGCTCATCCGTGTGCTGGGCAAAGGCAATAAGGAGCGCATGATTCCGGTAAGCGAAGCGCTGATAGATGACCTGCGCGATTACATTGCCGCTAAAAAGCGCGAGCTGGAGCGGCCTGACCGAGAATTTTTGCTGGTGCTCGAGCACGGGAAGCCGCTCTATGCAAGCTATGTGTATCGTGTGGTAAAGGCGCAGCTCACCACTGTGACAACGCAGCATAAAAGAAGTCCCCACGTTCTGCGGCACTCTTTTGCCACGCACCTGCTGAACAACGGAGCCAACATACAGGCAATTAAAGAACTGCTTGGGCACAGTAGCCTGTCGGCCACCCAGATTTATACGCATACTGATATTGAGCGCCTTAAAGAAATTCACAAGCAGGCGCACCCGCGGGGTTAGCCGCTATTGCGCCGCCTCACAAATGGCCTGCCAACAATTATGATGTTAATGGCACTTTTTCTTTAGAAGGCTTTGTACCTTTTACTTCTCAAACGGAGCAGAAATATGGCCTGAACATTACCCGATCCTTATTTTTTCACCAAATCAGAATCCTTATGAACGTACAAATTCAGACGGTGCATTTTGATGCAGACTCCAGACTCACGGAGCGCATCAATCAGAAAATGGACAAGCTCCGCACTTTTCACGATAAGATCGTGGACGCAGAGGTTTATCTCATCCTTGACAACGTAGGCCATACGCTGAAGGATAAGGTGGCCGAAATAAAAGTGCATGTGCCCAAGCACTCCTTTTTCGTAAAGCACCAGAGCAAGACCTTTGAAGAGTCTTTTGACTTTGCTTTTGACAGCGTGGTCAATCAGATAAAGCGATATAAGGAGCGCAGGTCAAACAATGTGACGGCCATGCCTGAATGAGCCCAACCGACACTGCGAAAAAGCCGGTCTTTAAAAAGGCCGGCTTTTTCTATGCCCGCAGGTTTGCACCCTACAGCGGAATCGCTTATTTTGCAAAGCTTTCGCGCGGGCCTCGCGCAGCTACTTTTTGAACTATGCACACACGCTACACCCGGTTTTTGTTTGTTGCGCTTGCTGTTTTCGCTTTTGCTTCCTGCAAAAAAGAATTCAGCGAAGACCCTTCCATCCCCGATACGCTCACGCCTTCTGTCTTCATCTCCAGCGACAACGGATTTGTGTACGCGCTGAACCCTGAGACCGGGGCCAAGAAGTGGGAATTCCAGGCGGGCGCGGCTGTAAAGGGAACGCCTTATCTGTTTCTGGGCAAGCTATATGTAGTGTCGGAAGACGGATATCTGCACCGCCTGGATCCTGATTACGGTACGGAGCTAAAGAAGTTTCACATTCCGGGGCGGCTGGTTTCCACGCCTATAGGCAGCGGCGAATATCTGTACGTTGGCGCCGGCGACAATAAAATGTACTGCTGGCACATGGGGCCCGATACCATTCGCTGGAGCTTCCCAACCGGCGGGCCTATTGAGTCTTCGCCCACCATCGTTGACACTAACCTGATCTTCGGCAGCAATGATGGCAAAGTGTACACGATCTCCAAAAAATACGGCAACCAGACCTGGCTCTTTGATCCCGGAACGGCTACAGCCTTCACGTCCTCGCCCACGTACGCAAAAAAGCAGGTTTACATTGGCGCGAAGGATGGTAATATGTACGCCATCAATATTGACGATGCGACCCTCCGCTGGAAGTACACCACAAACGGCCCGATTGAATCTTCGCCGATCTCCTACGGCGGAAATATCATTTTCGGCTCTTACGATAAGACTGTTTATTGCATAGACTCGGGCAGCGGCCTGCCGCGCTGGACTTATCCCACAACGGACCGGATTCTCTCTTCGCCATTTGCCGCAAATCAAGTGATTTACATCGGCAGCTATGATTACAGTCTCTATGCCATCCACATTATAACAGGTGCGTTGCGCTGGAAGTCGCAGACAGGAGCCGCTATCCGATCCTCTCCGCTGGTAAGCGGAGGAACAGTTTATCTGGGCAGCACGGATAAATTCTTGTATGCGCTTGATACGCTGGGCGGCACGACTAAATGGAAAAGAAACCTGGACGGGCCTATTGAAACCTCTCCTGTGGTTTACGATTCCACCAAAAGCGGTCAGTATCCAAGTGTAAGCGGAGCTTCCAGATACTAAATAACTTTCCTTCTTTCTAAAGAGAAAAGCCTGCGCCAGTCGCAGGCTTTTCTTATTCGCCACATGGCGGCACAAAAAAGCCGCTTCAGAATTGAAGCGGCTTTTTTCTAAGACCTTTCTTATGCAATCGTAATACTCTCATCCAGATAAACGTCCTGAATGGTATTGAGCAATTCAATGCCCACCTTCATATCCTTCTGGAACGCTTTACGACCTGAGATCAGACCCATGCCACCCGCGCGCTTGTTCACTACGGCAGTCATTACGGCTTCCTGCAGATCGGTAGCGCCCTTGCTCTCACCGCCTGAGTTAATAAGACCAACACGACCCATGTAGCAGTTGGCCACCTGATAACGGCAAAGATCAATCGGGTGATCCGTAGTCAGCTTCTCATATACATTCTTGTGCGTTTTGCCAAAGTTGATGGCATTGTAGCCGCCATTGCCGGCAGGAAGCTTCTGCTTGATGATATCGGCCTGAAGCGTTACGCCAAGGTGATTTGCCTGTGCCGTAAGGTCGGCGGCGGTATGATAATCTACGCCATCCTTCTTGAAAGCACTGTTGCGCAAGTAGCACCAAAGCACTGTGGCCATGCCCAGCTCGTGCGCATATTCAAAAGCCTTAGCGATCTCAACAATCTGGCGCGCGCTTTCATCCGAGCCAAAATAAATAGTGGCACCGATTGCTGTAGCACCCATGTTCCAGGCATCCTTAATAGTGCCGAACATGATCTGGTCAAACTTATTCGGGTAAGAAATGAACTCGTTGTGGTTCACTTTTACAATAAATGGAATTTTGTGCGCATACTTGCGGGCGACGGAGCCCAGCACGCCATAGGTAGAAGCCACGGCATTACATCCGCCTTCCATTGCCAGCTTCACAATGTTCTCCGGATCAAAATAGATTGGATTTGGCGCAAAAGAAGCACCTGCGCTGTGCTCAATACCCTGATCCACAGGCAGAATGCTTACATAACCGGTTCCCGCGAGGCGGCCATTATTCTGCAATGCCTGGATAGAGCTCAGGGTCTGAATGTTGCGGTTAGAATGGCTCCATACTTCGCTTACATTGTCGGCGGACGGAAGGTGAATCTGGCTCTTGTCAATCGTTGTGCATTGATGGTCAAGATAATACTCGGCTTTATCGGCCAGAAGCTCCTCAATACGCGAGGCAGAAGTAGCGGTTGCAGACATATAAAATATAGCTTTTTTAGCGGCGGCAAAGGTAAGGGCCTGCCGCTAAACGCCTGATTCGTTCTGTAGTTAATCCGTTAAGGAGTTATCAAAAACACCTGCATGCCATTGATCTTTCCGCCGTCCACGCGTTTAAACGGCTGTCCCTGTTCGTCCAGCATAAATGCGCCGGCGCCGTCAATTCCGTTTTGGTGATGAAAGTAAAAGGCGACCTTGTAACGGCGCATGTCTGCGAGGAGTGCTTCGGGATTAATCACTTCACCCGCAGGAGCATAATAGTTGCACGCAAGCCAGTAGGCAAGGCAGCCCGCACGGCCCGGGTTATCGTTAGACGCAAAGGATCCGCGAATGCCCATCTTCGCCAGGCTGCCCGCCAGATTATAGACGCTTTCGCCTTTGCGATAGAGCGTTTTCATGTCGTATGCGGGATAAGCTATAAACGAGAGGGCAAATAGCACACAGGCGATCCTGTAGCCGCGCTCATTGGAAAGCTTCTGCCGGAACATTTGCAGCCAAGCTGCGCCCAGCAACATCCCAAGCGGCACTAAAAGCCAGATATAGCGCGCTTCAAAATGCAGCAGCAGGTATCCGAGCGGCAAAATAGAGGCCGCTGCCAGCAATATCTTGTCCGCTACGGTAAAAATGGTGCTGCGCCGCTTAAAAAATACCAGCAAAAGGCTGGCTGCGATTATCGGCAGCAGCAACGAAGAAATCTGATTGCCAGCCGCTACACCCTGTAAAGCGGCCTGCCCGGCATGGCCTGCCTGGCTCTTCATCAATGCCAGGCTTTCAAAACGCGCGTGCAAAGCCCCCTCTGACAAATAAGGGTCTTCCCAGGTATAAGGCGAATTGGGATAAGGGGGCGGGATAAGCGCCGCAATGTCCGGGCGAAGCGACTTGTGTCCGACAAGCGTCCAGCTTGTATTCAGCGCCCCGCTTTTAGAGAATGCCCAGACGCCATATTTTTTGTGCATCAGGAAGGTCCAGGGCGCCAAAAGGAGGAGCTGGAATGTCATAACCAGCAGGTATGGCTTCCACGGGAAAGTGCCGCCGGACTTGCGCCGCCACAACCACAGCATCGCCGGAAAGTGCAGCAGCAGGAAGTAGAATGAATATACTTTGGCATAAGCAGCAAGCGCCATCACAACTGCGCACAGAAACCAAAGCACAGGTCTCGTCAGAAAATTTCCGCTTGTTGCAAGCAGTAGATATACGAGCAGAAGACCCACTTGCCAGAGATCGCAAAACAGTTGCTTGTAAAGCGCATAAGTCAGGAAGGCAGAAACTGCGCTTAAAGCGCAGATACCCAGGAAACGCTCAACCCGGAAACGGCGGAACAGGCTGTAAGTGACTACGATAATCAGCAGGCAAGCCAGCCCGTTCGTGAGCTGTGCTGCCAGTAGAGACGGTACTCCGGCCTTCATGCAAAGCGCAACAAAGGCCGGGTGCAGCGGGCTCCAGAGTGCGTTTACCAGCCGCATTGGCTCACCGGCAGCGGCACGCTCCGCCATGGTGAGGTAGGCAACCGCGTCCGGATCAACGAAGTAGCGATAATATGGATAGCTGATCGCAAACAGGACGCAGAACAGAACTACGCTTATCAGCAAATGAACAGGCTGTAGCGGCTTAATGCTTACTTCGGTAGTCACAAGGATTGCAGTAAGCCGGCAAGATAGTCCGGCGTCTGCAAGAGGCGGCTTCCATACCAGGAAAACATTTCGCCGTCAACGAGGCGAATCTCGGCTTCGGGCAGCGCCGCCTGCACTTCGGCAATGTGCGCTTCTTTGAAAGGATATGGCTCTGAGGACAGCAGCACCAGATCCGGCTGCAAAGCTGCCAAAGCTTCCAGCGACACGTCAGGATATCGTGGTGACCCATGTAAGGCATTTTGCCAGCCGCAGCGCTCCAGCAAGTCATGGATGAACGTATCGTCGCCTGCCCACATCCAGGGTTTGCGCCAGATGCCATATATGACCCGCATCCGGCCGTGGATTGGCAGCAAATTGAAAGCACTGGCAATTTGCTGTGCTATTTCTTCGCCTTCAATCCCTTTGCCGCAAACAACGCTTAGCTGCGCTATCATTTCCAGAGCATCGGCCAAGGTTTTTACATCGCTGACCCAAACCGGCGCAATGGCTTCCAATTCCTCAATCTGCTCGCGGACATTCTCTTCCTTGTTGGCAATAATAAGGTCGGGCTTTAAGGCGGCAACGCGCTCCATATGCACTGACTTCGTGCCGCCCACACGCGTCTTTGTCCGAAACCAGCGCTCCGGATGCACGCAGAATTTGGTGATGCCTACCACTTCCACTTCCAGTCCTAAATCTGCAAGCAGTTCCGTTTGAGAAGGTACCAGCGAGACAATGCGCCCCGGGCGTTCCGGTACTTCTACAACCCTGCCTATCATGTCCGTAACGAGCGGCGGCATACTCAGCGAAAGCGTTTGTAGTAAAACAACAGGAATACGCACATCAGCACGTCAAAAGGCAGGAGCGCATCGCTTATCTGGTGCCAGAGTGTGTCTTTCGCGCTGAAAAAATAGAGGAGCAGATTGGCGGCGGTGAGCGTGATGTATCCGACTGCCGCCCAGCGCCGCCGGTCACAGACCGCAACCCACAAGCCTGCGTAGAGCATCAGTTCGGCGCAGGAGCCATAGCAGATGGGCGAGTCAAGTACACCTACTTCAGCAGAGGTAAGCAGAGCTGTTACTATCCGCACAAAGTGAAACAGCGCCACCAGCGGAAAGACGATGGGCAGCTGCCGGAAAAAACGATCGTAGAATGTCTGCATTACTTCCCCAGGGCGTTCAGGACATCATACTTCGTCAGGATATGAAAATCACCGCTTTCATCTTTTGCCAGGACGGCGCCATTGTCTTTGTTGATGTACTTCGTGAGGCGATCAATCTGAGTATCCATCTCCACCACCGGCAAAGGCTTTTCCATGACATCTGCAACTGTCTTTTCGCGAATGCCGTCTTCCTCAAGCATCTTTTTGAACAGGCCTTGCTGCGTGATGACGCCGAGCATCTCACGGCTTTCCTCAACCGGTATCTGCTCTATGTCGTACTTCTTCATCAGCTCCAGCGCCTCGCTCACTTTCTGCGATTTGCGAAGCGTCACTAAGCGCCGGCGACCGAGGCCGCCGATCAGATCCTTCACGGTGTTTACATCCAGAAAACCGCGGTCAAGCATCCATTCGTCATTGTAAATTTTGCCGACATAGCGGCTACCGTGATCGTGGAATATCACCACTACAAAATCATCCTTCGTAAGCTTGTCCTTCAACTGGCGCAGGCCTGCCACCACGCTGCCGGCACTGTAGCCAACGAAGATTCCTTCTTCTTTGGCAATGCGCCGCGCCATTACTGCGCCATCCTTGTCCGTCACTTTCTCAAACAGATCAATCGTCTCACGGATGTAGTTCTGCGGCAGAAAATCTTCCCCAAAGCCTTCGCTGATATAAGGATGCACCTCGCCCATGTCCAGGTCGCCTGTATCAAACCATTTTTTCAGCAGGGAGCCGTAAGTGTCAATTGCCCAGGCCTGAACGGCAGGATTTTGCTCCTTCAGATATTGCGAGGTGCCAACGATGGTACCGCCAGTACCGGCCGCCACCACCAGATGCGTCACTTTGCCATCCGTCTGCTTCCAGATTTCCGGACCGGTTTGCTCGTAGTGCGCAAGCCGGTTGGCGAGGTTATCATACTGATTGACATACCAGGAATTAGGTATTTCGGTTGCCAGGCGCTTGCTGACGCTGTAGTAGCTGCGCGGGTCGTCCGGCTCTACATTAGTCGGGCACACGATCACCTCAGCGCCCATCGCCTTCAGAATATCAGCTTTTTCCTTGCTCTGCTTGTCGGTAGTTGTGAAAATGCATTTGTAGCCCTTGATAATGGCTGCAATCGCCAGGCCCATTCCGGTGTTGCCGCTGGTGCCTTCTATAATAGTACCGCCGGGCTTAATCTTCCCTTCCTGCTCCGCCACTTCCAGCATTTTAAGCGCCATACGGTCTTTGATGGAATTGCCGGGATTGCCATATTCCAGCTTTGCATAAACGGGGCAGGGTAGCCCGGCCACTACTTTGTTGAGGCGTACCAGAGGCGTGTCGCCAATCGTCTGAAGGATGTTGTCAAAAACTTTATGCATGAGCTTGTGTCTGAATGGGTAGATGCGCTTAAAGCGCGAAAATACCGCGAATACATTGATGGCTGCTCAACGATCCTTTTATCGTCCTTTAGGCTTTCTTCGCGTGCGGATATGCTGCCAGAATATGCCGCCCGCGCCCGCCGCTGTGCGCCATTCTCCTTTCTTCCTAACCGTCAGCCATTATCTTTGCCGACTTTTAAAAATCAAGATTAGATGAATAAAGAAGTACTTCTGTACCTCGTGCCCCTTTGCGGCGTAATTGGTTTGCTGTTTACAGCCGCCCGCGGCTCCTGGGTGGGCAGGCAAGACGCCGGCAACGACCGGATGAAAGAAATCGCTCGCTACATTGCCGAAGGCGCGATGGCCTTTCTGAAGGCGGAATGGAAAATCCTGACCTACTTCGCCATCATCGCGGCCCTGTTGCTCGGCGTGATGGGCTACACTAATAATGAAAGCCACTGGAGCATCGCGGTTGCATTTCTTGTGGGCGCTGTGTTCTCCGCCACCGCCGGTTATATCGGTATGAACATCGCCACCAAGGCGAATGTGCGCACGGCGCAGGCGGCACGTACTTCACTCAGCAAAGCGCTGAAAGTATCCTTCACGGGCGGCTCGGTGATGGGCCTCGGCGTTGCCGGTCTGGCGGTGCTGGGCCTGGGTTCCATCTTTATTATTCTTCTGAAAGTGTTCGTGCCTTCCCTCGGTCTTGGCAATGGCTTTGACGCGATGGAAATGAAGAAGGCTATTGAAGTTCTTACTGGCTTCTCACTTGGCGCAGAAAGTATCGCCCTTTTCGCCCGCGTAGGCGGCGGCATTTATACAAAGGCTGCTGACGTAGGCGCTGACCTTGTAGGTAAAGTAGAAGCCGGCATCCCCGAAGATGACCCGCGTAATCCGGCGACGATCGCCGACAACGTAGGCGATAATGTAGGCGACGTAGCCGGCATGGGCGCTGACCTTTTCGGCTCTTATGTAGCAACGGTTCTGGCTACCATGGTGCTCGGCTCCGAGACGATGGCGCACGACGCATTCTCCGGTATTTCTCCGATTCTTCTGCCGATGCTCATTGCAGGCATAGGCGTTATTCTTTCCATCATCGGCACCTTCTTCGTGCGCATTTCTGATAAGGCCGGCATCTCAACTTCCGCTGTACAAAAGGCGCTGAACATGGGCAACTACGGTTCCATGGTGCTGACCGCGATTGTCTCCTTCGGTCTCGTGCAATTCCTGATGCCAGATACGATGGTACTGCGTGGTCATGAGTTCACGAAAGGCGGGGTATTCGGCGCTATCATGGTCGGCCTCGTGGTAGGCACGCTGATGAGCGTCATCACAGAATACTACACTGCCATGGGCAAGCGCCCGGTGATGTCCATCATTAATCAATCTTCTACCGGCCACGCTACAAACGTCATTGGCGGTCTTGCGGTCGGTATGGAATCTACCTTCCTGCCAATTCTCGTGCTGGCTGGCGGCATCTATGGCTCCTTCTACTTTGCAGGCCTTTACGGCGTCGCGATTGCCGCCGCAGGCATGATGGCTACAACAGGTATGCAATTGGCGATTGACGCCTTCGGCCCGATTGCGGATAATGCAGGCGGCATTGCCGAAATGAGTGAGCTTCCTGCCGACGTTCGTGAAAAAACAGACATTCTTGATGCAGTAGGTAACACAACTGCCGCCACCGGTAAAGGCTTCGCAATCGCATCCGCGGCGCTCACTGCCCTCGCCCTTTTCGCAGCCTTCGTAGGCATCGCCAAAATTGACGGCATTGACATTTATCGCGCGGACGTACTGGCGGGCCTCTTTGTAGGCGCCATGATTCCGTTCATCTTCTCCTCTCTTGCCATCCGTGCCGTTGGCGAGGCTGCAATGGCGATGGTGCAGGAAGTGCGCCGCCAGTTCCGCGAGATTCCGGGCATTATGGAAGGCACCGGCAAGCCGGAATATGATAAGTGCGTTGCTATTTCCACAACCGCTTCCCTTAAGAAGATGATGCTGCCGGGCGCAATCGCAATTGTGTCTCCGCTCATCATCGGCTTCATCTTCGGCCCTGAAGTGCTGGGCGGTTTCCTGGCAGGCGCAACAGTAACCGGCGTGCTCATGGGCATGTTCCAGAACAACGCCGGCGGCGCATGGGATAATGCGAAAAAATCTTTTGAGAAGGGCGTCCTGATACAAGGCCAGATGTACTACAAGAAGAGCGAGCCGCACAAGGCATCCGTAACCGGCGATACCGTTGGCGACCCGTTCAAGGATACATCCGGCCCGTCTATGAATATCCTCATCAAGCTGATGAGCATCGTAAGCCTCGTAATTGCACCGACACTTGCCAACATGCACCACGACAGCATCATGCAGCGCCGTGGCGATAAGCTAAAGACGCTGATGGAACTGAATGGCATCGCAGGAACTGTTGCTATGCCAATGGACACAGTTACTAATGCCGGTCCCGCGCCAATTCCCTCTTCCCCCGTGAAAGGAACCGTGAATGAAGCTGGCGACTTCGTCTATGAAACCGGCGAAGCAAGTGAGCTGGATGTGAAGGGCATGAAAATGTCTGTAGGCACAATGTCTTCTGAAAAGAAGCTCGTTGATTTTCTTAACAACGGCTCGGTCTCTGATGACAAGACCCAAGGCTGGATTACGATGGATCGCCTTTATTTTGAAACTGGTAGCTCAAAGCTGAAAGCCGGCTCTGAAGCACAACTGAAAAATATGGCCGCTATCCTTAAAAACTATTCTGACGTCCACCTGAAATTTGGCGGCTACACCGACAATACCGGTGACGATGCAGCCAACATGAAATTGTCGCAGGAGCGCGCCGAGACGGCAAAGGCGGCTATCGTGAAAGAAGGCGTTGACGGTCGTCGCCTGGAAGCCGAGGGCTACAGCAGCCAGCACCCCGTTTGCGCAGCAAACGATACGAAAGAATGCAAGGCGCAAAACCGCCGCATAGATATCCGCGTCACGAAGAAGTAATCCACATTCAATAATGAGAAATCCTCGCCTCTTGAGGCGGGGATTTTTATTTGTTTATGTTCGCGCCCATGAATTTAATTTGCCCGCAAGCAGATACCGGCAATACGGCGCTGCGCGGACTGGCCTTGAGCATCATCCTGGTGTTCAGCATGGGCATCGCAAAGGCGCAGCTCAGCCGGATCTACCTGAACCCGGAAATTGCATTGGGCATCACAAGCGGATATGACCACAACAAAGGCTTGGGCCTGGATGCCGGCAATCCCAATCGCGCCCTACGCCTGGAACTCCGAGGCGGCTACAAAATAGATGAGCGCCTGAGCGTTTTTACCGGCTTTGGCTTTTGCGCCTACCGTTACCGCATGGTCGCATCTGCTATCGTTAGCGGCCCCGATACCATTCGCACGGTTTACCAGGATTGTTTTGAAATCCCCATTGGTGTAAGGCTGGCAAGCTACTATGGCAAGCGCAGCTTCCGCACGCGCTATTACGGCGCCGCCGGTCTAAGGCTTTGCCTGCTGAACGACGCACGTCACGATTATCGCACCTACGACTACGCTGCAACCGGTGAGAACGTTGTGAGGCCTGGCGAATACAATTCGTTTTGGGTACGCATTTTCGCCGAGGGCGGCCTGGACATCCCTATGGATTACGGCTCCGCCATCCTGGTCGGGCTGAACGTCTCCTCCGGCCTTACACGCAATATGAGTACAGACGGCGCGCTTACCAAAGACAATTTCGGCGTTCCGGTGATCGGAGGCAGCATCGGCCTGCGCTTCAGCCTGTAGGGGCGGCTTAATAATGAAGGGTCACATCGCCATCAACCGCGTGGCCCGTGCAGGTCAGCACGCGCCCGGCGTCGATGTCCCGGTCAGTCAGCACCTCGTCATAGCTCATCCAGACCTTGCCGGCGGTGCATATCGCGGTGCAGCTGCCGCATTGCCCCGCTTCGCAGCTGTATGGAAGTGTGATGCCCGCTGCTTTGGCGCTGCTGAGTATGCTGTCCGGATAGGCATTCAGAAAGCTGAAGTGTTGTGCTCCGATGCGCACATTTATCCGGTGATTCCCTTTGTCTAAAGGAAGTCGCCGCGGCAGATCATTAGTGACCATAAACATTTCCTGCCGTACCTGTGACGCCGGAACACCCGCATCCTGCAGCAGGAGCCGCAATAGCCACATATACGGGCCCGGACCACAGATGTAGCAAAGTGTCTTCGCCGGATCACTGTGCAGATACGCTTCGCGCAGGATCGGGAAAGACTCTTTTGACAACCTTGCCCGGCGGAGATCCTTGGCGCTGCTCCATAAATGAATGACGCGCAGCCGGGACGAATATGTTTGCCCCAACGCTCTTAATAAACCCAGAAAAACTGTTGACCCGGCATCCCGGTTGCTATACAGCAGGGTAGCCTGAGGGCCGGGCTGCGCCATGAGTTTTTTCAGGAGCGAGAAAATCGGCGTAATGCCGATGCCGGCGGCAAACAGCCATACTGCCTCTATCTGATTCAGGGTTTGAGGAAGGGTGAACAAGCCGCTTGCGCCGCCTGCACATTGCAGGCGGTCGCCCGGCCGCGCCTTGTCTATGAGCATGCGCGACATCAGGCCGTTTTCAATACGCTTTACTGTGATGGCCGGAAGGGCGTCTATACCAGGTGCGCTGGAAAGCGAATAAGACCTGCGCTGCTCATTGCCGGGAGTAGCGATCGGAAAGGTCAGAAACTGGCCTGCCTCGTACGGGAGCCAACTACCGTCCGAAGGCATCAGCAAAAATGTCTTTACGTCTCTGTTTTCTTCGCGGATATCTGTAATGATAAGCTCCATCAACGCAATCAAAACTATGGCTATTCGCGACAAAAAAAGGCTGCATCTTTCTTGGATGCAGCCTCTATATTAAACTTGAATAAGACTACTGTTTCGCTACGCGGAAACTGGCGGCGCCGGCCTCAGTCCGCAGCTGGAGGAGATAGATGCCTGCCGGCAGACCCGCGGTGCCTACTTCCACAAGCTGGCCGTTGGCAAAATGTTGTGTAAGGAGCACTGAGCCTTTCATGTCGCGCAGAACCACGGTCTTATCACCACCTACGCCGTTGAGGCCGGAGATGGAAAGCTGATTGCCCACGGGATTAGGGAAAACGCCGACGCCGCTTAGCGTTGCGCTGTTGATGCCTGTCGTAGTGGCGAAGTGGCCCTCAAACTTCCGGGTGTTCTCTTCAAAAATAATCCCGGTAATATTAGGCTTGGTAGCGGTGAGCGTAAAGGTCAGCGCCGGATTTAGCTTGCCAAGCGCGTCGCCGAAAATCTTGTAGGTGCCTGCCGTCAGGCCGCTGATAGTAAACTTGCCGGCAGCATCCGAATAAACATGCTTAACCGCTACGTTAGCGCCCGTCGTAAGAATCAGTATTCTGCCCGGCAATGGGTCGCCGATGGCGGCAGCCTTATTTGCGCCCAGCAACACAGAGCCGCTCACAAAGCCCGACCCGCCCGGATTGCTGCCGGCCACCATATTGATATTGGTAGCAGTGCTGGCAAAGTTGGCAGATGAGAGCGAAGCTGCATTGCTCCACACCAGCGACGATGTGTAATAGGTCGGTAGATAAGACGCATATGCCGGATGCGAACTCAGCAGGGCAGCCTTTAACAGCAGCCTGCCGCCGGGCATTGCACTGTATGTATTACTAAAGGTGCCCCCGATACCTGCCGTCGTAAAAGAGTCAATAGCCGTAAGCGTTGTGTCATATGGAGAAACTGTCGTGTCTATCAGTTGCTGAATGAGATAAAGACGCGCAAGGCCATTATTGGCTATCCCGCCGAGACTCACCGTTCCGTAAAGGGTGAAGGAACCTCCGCATATCAAGAAATTGGAGTTGGTGATGTTGGCGCCGGTGTAGGTATAGTAGTTAGTTTTCTGAATACCGCAGGAAGTGGTGAAGACCCGCAAGGGATGGCCGGACGTTACCGCCGCGGAAAGCGTAATGGCATACACGCCTGTAGCATTGGTAATGGCGCTGTCTGTGTGATTGATCAGGGAATCATAGGCATACACCTTTTGGTTTGCCACCGGCGCCGTAACGGTATTTGATACTGTGCCGGTTATTGTAGCGGCTTTGGCGGAGACTGCTATAAGTGATAGGCCGAGGATAATAAGTGCTAACCGGTTCATGTGCTTATTGAAAATTTACAAATCTGAGTTTGTGAATGACACGAAAGTATCGCGTAAAACATCCTCATGCCGTAAATGACCGCGGCACTTGTTGAAATGTTAGGATTGTCGTGATTCTTTTACTCTATCGGCCCGGGCGTTTTTTGCTTAGGTGCAAACAGGCGGTATCCCAGGCTCACGCGCAGGGATGGATTGGCATATACGTTCTGCACGGGCGCTGCCGCCGTTTTGTAGCCGGAAAGCTGTTGGTGTATGCTGGCCTCAGCAACCAACCGGCTCCAGGCGTAGCCAACCCCGATCAGATAGCCCAGGCGAACGGCCTGCGCCTCATCCGAAACAGACTCCGCTGCTTTTACATTGCTGTATGGCTGCAACGACGATCTCCCGAAATAGCTATCAAAACCGGCTCCCGGAATAGGGATAGACTGTGCTATTGAATCTTTCCGGTTTACAGTGAAAGTTTCCGTTGCGGCGCCTGAGTTGATTGACAGCCTGCCGCCAAAGTTTAGGGAAGGCCCACCGTAAATGTAAGCGCCTTTCCCAATCTTCACCTGCATCAGAAGCGGCAATTCTAGCTCCCAGAATGGCCCGCCGGCAGTGATGCCCTTTACCACGATGCTGTCAAACGTCTCGCGGATCACATAGCTGTAAATCGTGTCTAAGGAGTTGAATACCGATGGGGATGCCTCGGCGGAATGCGTGGAATCAACACGAATGCTGCTGCGTTGATATCCAATATCCCGGCTGAGAGAAATGTTGCTCAGGTTGCCAAACCGGAAAGCAGGCTGCAGCCCGATGGCAATCTGATTATTGATATGCCAAAGCAGCTTCATGGCTGCGCTGTAACGTGTCTGGACAGGCGCGCTCAGCGCAGATTCAAAAGCAGCCAGCGCGGTAAGCGAAAGCGGCAATGACTGCCGAACCTTCACTTTCACAGGCACATCCGGCTGTACAGGCGTAGGTATAGCACGATCAGGAACCATGCTTTTAGCGTGCGATTGTTCAGCGGCTATTGTAAGCGGATATATGATGCGGCTTTCCGAGGCGATAAGCACCGGAGCGGCCTTAGCCTCTATGCCTGCGAGCGGCGCCGCATCCCGGCCTTCATCCGTAACAGGTAGTGTCGCTGCGCTCAGCGGCACCGGCAATAACGCGAGTTCCCTTGGAGTTTTTACCTGCGCGTCATTGTCCAAACGCAGGGCTGATGTGCCGGGCTCAAGGGCCGCTATTGGCTCAGCAGGCAATTCCGTTGCCGGGTGGTCTTGAACTGCCACGGGTGCCGGCGTCCCTTCAACCCGTTTGCCAACTGACAGTCTTGGCAAAGCGGATACGCCGTTCTGCGTTAAAGCATGTTGGCTGCCTGAGCTTACAGGGAGCGTCCCGCCGCGTTGCGCTTGCGCTATGGCAGGAATATCTTCAGATTGCAGCTGCGTCTCGGCACTGCGCTCGGCTGCTTCGGAGACAGACGCCGGCATGGGCCTCATGGCCGGCGAGCTCACAGGCGCGGGAGTCGGTCTGGCCGCAGATGCTATTGCTTCGGGTGCTGATTGCACAACCCCGGCGCGCATTACAGAGGCTTCTTTTACCGTAGCGGATCGGGGCTGGTAATGCCGTTGCGCCGCCAGGCCTGGCTTCGCCGGTGGGACTAGTGTCGGCGCCGGTGATGCTTCGCTGGTCACTATCTGCTGTGCCGCTGCCGGCTGACTGATTCTTTTTGATATCGGGTTAGGTTGACGTTGCTCCGCTTCAACGCGTGCATGCCGGTTCAGCCTGGCAACCATCCCTCCACCGCCGATGATCAGCAGCAGCGACAGCACAACCCAGGGCCAGCGCAGAAATGCGCGGCGGCCTTTCTCCTCATCCAGTCTGCGGGCAATATGCTGCCAGGCGTCACCGGGGGGCGCTTCGCGGTAATCGCCGAGCGACTGCCGGAAAACCTCGTCAATATTTCTTTGCTGCTCTTCCATGGTTAACGGTTGCTGGCTGCTATTTTTTCTTTAAGGCGGCGGCGGGCGTCATTCAGGTGCCAGCGGCTGTTGTTTTCAGTAATGCTTAATAAGGCGGCTATTTCTTTATGTGGATATTCTTCAAACACGAACAGGTTAAAAACTGTGCGCTGGGTTGCCGGCAGGCTGTGAATCATCATCAGCAGCTCTTTATAGGACAGACCCGACAGTCCGTTTGCCCCCTGGCTCTGGATCAGGTCTTCCGTAGTTTCGTTCAGCGCTACATCGGCAGGCCGGTTGCGGCGGAAATAGTCGGCAACCGCGTGCACGGTGATCCTGCGCATCCAACCCTCAAAAGCACCCTCAAACCGGTATTGCGACAGCCTGGAAAATATTCTGCAGAAGGCCTCGCTTTGAATGTCCTGTGCTTTTGCATCGTCTTCCGTATAGCGGCGGATCATGCCATAGATCGTAGCGGCATAGGTGTCGTACATGCGGCGCTGGGCGCTTCGCTCATTGCGAAGGCACGCGGCTATCAACATGTGCAATCCCTCTTTCTGCGCGGACGCGCCGGCATTAGCCGCAGGGATGTATTTGCCTTGAACCGCCAAAGGATGATTATAGTTAAGCGCTGATATCGCCACAGGGGGATGTTGTCCCTTTTAAGGACGGCGCTCTGGCAATGTTTGTTAGCCGGCAGCAAACATTTTTTCTAAGTCCTTGTATGCATTTAAATGCGATTGCTATTTACGGCTGTAGGTAAAAGCACGATAAATGTGCTTCCCTTTCCGGGAGCGCTTTCCACACGCACGCGGCCGCCGTGGGCATCTACCATAGCTTTTACATAGCTGAGTCCAAGGCCAAAGCCCTTTACATCGTGGATATTTCCTGTATGAGCCCGGTAGAACTTCTCAAAAATCCGCGCCTGCGTTTCCTTATTCATGCCTATGCCATTATCACGCACACGAATGGCCAGCATGTTGCCGCTGTTGCCCGTCTCTATATCAATGCGTATCGGATCCTTTGAATATTTCATTGCATTGTCCAGCAGGTTGAAGACGATATTGGAAATATGCACCTCGTCGCCGTTGATGAGGTGGCGCGTCGCTTTCAGGTTCAGGCTCAGCGTGCCGTGCTTTTCGTTGATCTGCAATGCAAGGTTGTCTGCTGTGCTCCGGATAAGGGCGTGCACGTCAAGCACAGTCCTGTTGAGCGTTATTTCCTGGCGCTCAATGCGGGCTGCCTGCAGAATAGTTTCTACCTGCTTGTTCATCCGCTTGTTTTCGTCCTTGATCATGCCGCTGTAATAGCGGATCTTGTCTTCATCGCGGATCACGCGCTCATTGGTAAGGGCATCAACCGCCAGACTGATTGTCGCAAGCGGCGTCTTCAACTCATGCGTCATGTTATTAATGAAGTCGCTTTTGATTTCGGACAGCTTCTTCTGGTTGAATAAGGTGCGGACGGTCAGTGCAAAGGCCGCGACAATGATGGTGGTCAGCGCGAAAGAGAGCAGGATCATCCAGCCAAGCTGCTCAAACAGGTAGTTTTTGGGTTCCCGGATAAACACATGGAGCGTCTCCTGCTGAGTGGCATTGCCGCTGGTAAGTGGAAGTGTATATGCGTCTGCGAGATTTTCGTCCTTGAAGCCGTCGGAGTAGAGGATTGAGTATCTGAAAATATTGGTGACGGAATACTCAAATGACTGCTTGATATTATTTGCGCGAAGTGTCTGCTCAATAATGTCGTGCATCTCTTCTGGCGTAAAGACCTGCACCGTAAATTCCCGCTCCAGCACCCGCTTTTTGGCCGCATTGTTCACGAGAAAGGTGCCGGTGCTTTCGCCGCGCTTTTTCAAAAAAAGCTCGTCGCTTTTCTCCCGGATTTCCACCAGGCTCTTTTGCCGGCTTTGCGTAAACTGGTCTTTCTTGATCTGCACGGCGTTCTTAATCCATTGCATCTGGATAAAGAGGATGCCCAGCACGGAAAGCGTAATGAGTAAGACGATCAGTGGGAATACGCGCTTCATGCCTTACAAAAGTAACTGGGCGCAGGCCGAATGGGCTGCCAAAGCCAAGGGAAATTTTATCCTTGGCGGCTGGTTTGCTCTGTGCGGTAGCAGCTATCTGAATGCGACAAAAGGCACAGCTCAAATAAATATTCAGTATTTCCGCCGTAATTTTTCCCTCATGGACAGCCAACGGCTCAAACAGCTCTACAAGGATTTTGACGTGCTCAGCACCGAGCGCGAGCGCATAGATACCCTCGTGGACATCACCATGGAGGTGCGCAACTTTGATGTGGAGCGCGCCATTCACATGGCAGACGATATTATTGAGCGCTCACGCGCGGAAAAGTATGCGCTTGGAGAAGGTCGTGGCCTGAACCTGAAAGGCTGGTGCTATTGGCGGCAGGGCCTGTACGACGAAGGGCTGGAGATTCTCCAGAATGCATACGGCATTGCGAAGGAAACCAGAAACAAGCCGCTTGAAGCGCGTGTGCGCAACAACTTCGGCTACATCTACCGCGACCGCGGCGACCTGGCTACGGCGCTGAATTTCTTTGAAAATGCCCTCGCAATCAATGAGACCCTCGGCGACGAGGTGGCGCAGGCGGTGAATCTCTCCTCCATCGCTTACGTGCATTATGATCTGAGCGATTACGAGAATGCCTTGGGCTTTGCCCTCCGCTGCGTGCCCACATTTGAGCGCGCCAACGATACACACCGGCTCACAAGCCTCTATCAGATACTCGGCAACATCTACTTCAAGCTGGAGCAGTATGATGAGGCCCTCCGTTATTTTCAGGAAAATCTGGAGCTTGCCTCCGAAGGCACTGTTCTGGAAGACCTGGCCATCAGCGGGCAGGGCAAGGTCTATTATAAGATGGGCCGGCTTGAGGAATCAGAGCGATGCCTGCTGGCCGCACTGAAGGCATCTGAAGATCTTGGCGATGTAGAGGTTCAGATCACCTGTAATTACTACCTCGGCAGGCTTTGCATGGATGAGGGAGCTTACCGTAAGAGTAAGGTGTACTTAGAAGGCGCATTCCGCCTGGCCAGTGAGTACAGCCGCCGTCACGATATTATGAGCGTGCATGAGCTGCTCTCCATGCTTTACGATGAGATGGGTGACATTCCCAAAGCGTTTGATCACCTTAAGGCTTATGAACGGATTAAGGAAGACATCTTTCAGCAAACGACCTTTAATAAGCTTCGCAACCTCCAGACGCGCCAGCAGATAGAGCTTGCGCAAAAGGAAAAGGAAGTGGCTGAAAAGACGGCAGCGCTCAAGCAGCAGTTTATGGCCAACATGAGCCACGAAATCCGCACGCCGATGAACGCAATTGTGGGCATGACGCGATTGCTCCTTACAAAAGACCCTCAACCGCATCAGCTGCGCTACCTCAATGCCATCAGCCAAAGCGCCGACAACCTGTTGGTCATCATCAACGACATTCTTGATCTGAGTAAGATAGAAGCGGGCAAGATCATTATTGAGCAAACGCCGTTTTCACTGAGCGGCATTGTGCAAGGCGTGCGCGATATGCTGCTGCTTAAGGCGGAAGAAAAAGGCCTGCAGCTGCTGTTTCACATTGACCCGGCTATCCACGACAGCCTGGTCGGCGATCCAACGCGCATCAGCCAGATCCTGATCAACCTCACAGGCAACGCGATTAAGTTTACTGAGAAAGGAGCCGTAGCAGTAAGCGCCGTTCATCTGGACAGTCAGGATGGCATCAGCAGGCTACGCTTTGACGTGAAAGACACCGGCATCGGCATTGCCTCCAGCTATGTAGATTCCATTTTTGAGTCATTCACGCAGGCCGGTACGGATACTGCACGCAAGTTTGGCGGCACCGGGCTGGGGCTCACCATCTCAAAGCAGCTTGCAAACCTGATGGGCGGCGACATCTCTGTGGAAAGCGAACTCGGCCACGGCACCACCTTCTCGGTAGTGCTGCCGATAACTATCGGGGAAGAGCTACAGGACAAAAACGACAGTACCGTTCTTTCTGAACCGGTAATAAAAGCGCTTAAGCAAGCGAAGATTCTGCTTGTAGAGGACAACGAATTCAACCGCATGGTAGCAGAAGATACCCTGAACGAGATAGCGCCGGGCATATCCATCGACGTAGCCGTGAATGGCCGCGAGGCGGTTGAGAAAGTTGGTGCCGGGCACTACGACGTTGTGCTGATGGATATCCAGATGCCGGTCATGGACGGTGTGGCCGCTACCCGCGCCATCCGCACAAGTCTCGGCCCGCCCGCCCGCGACGTAAAAATCATAGCAATGACGGCAAATGTGCTGCAGGAAGACGTGCAGCAATACCTGAAAGCGGGAATGAATGCGTATGTATCCAAGCCATTTAAAACGGAAGAGCTGCTCCAGAAGATGAGCGCCATGCTGCAGGGTGGGGGCGCCCGTCCTGACGAGCCCGTATCTCCACCTGCCGCGCCACCGGCGCAGCCGTCCCTGCCGGACCGCATCACCGACCGCGCATTTCTGCGGCAGTTTACCGGCGGCAAGGCCGACAAGATGGACAAGTACATCGGCATGTTTCTTGAAAATGCCCCAAGGCTGCTACAGAATATTGACAATGCCCTTGCGGCACGCGATCTGGCAGCAATTAAGATTGCAGCGCACTCGCTGAAACCTCAGCTCACCTACATGGGTGTGAAGGAAGACTGGAGCGCCATATTTCTGATAGAGCAGACGGCCGGCGGCGCGGGCAATGCCGACAAGCTGCCGGCACTTATCGCAAATCTCCACAGGGTTTGCGACAAGGCTTTTGATGAGTTGCGCCAGCCTGCATAGTCCTGCTTCCTGTACTCAGAAGGGGCCGGGATTGCAGGCCGATTTTGCGCCTACGCATCCGCGCTGTATTTTACCTGCCTTAAAACTCATATCCAAGCACGCCATGGCCGACAAAAAACGCCTCATTTTTCTCGTTGACGACGAGCCGATACAAAACGAGATGCTCAAGGACTACCTGTCCGAACGCTTCCTGTACGACATCCGCACTTTTGACAATGGCGAGGAAGCATTGCAAAACATGCATCTCAATCCGGAGATCATGGTGCTGGACTATCATCTGAGCTCCAACAGGCCGGCCGCCAAAAACGGTGTTGACATTCTTAAAGAGGTCAAAGACCGCTACCCCGACACGCAGGTGCTGATGCTTTCCGGCCAGGATAAGATTGAAGTGGCCGTGGATTCTATCAAATACGGCGCCTACGACTATATCGTAAAGGGCGAAACTGCGTTCAGCCGCATGGAAAACGCGATGAACAATGTGAGCGAGCTGCACAAGCTTCGCGCCGTAAACCGCGGTTACAGGAACACGATCATTCTGATGTCTATAGGCATCGGCCTGATTACCCTGCTTTCACTATGGCTGATGTTTTTCTATAAAAATCAGTATTAAACCTGCTCCGGGCTTTTAAAAAAAGGCTGATTATCCCGCTACGGATAATCAGCCTTTTCAATTCCGGCCGGCCTTCAATCAGCGAAGCACAAGCTTCTGTTCCAGAATCTTTTTTCTAAGATTAATAAGGCCATAGCGCATACGGCCTAAGGCCGTATTGATGCTTACATTGGTAATGTCAGCGATTTCCTTAAAGGAAAGCTCGCCGTATATGCGCAGCGTAACTACCTCGCGCTGCTCTTCAGGCAGGCTTTCTACCAGCTCGCGCACGCTTTGATGCGTCTGTCGCTCTTCCAGCCGCTCGCCGCCATTGGTATGCGCCATAGGCAAAAGGTCCAGAATCTCGCGGCCATCCTCTGTAGTGACAGACACCTGCTGGCGCACGCGCCGGAAGTGATCCATGCACAGGTTATGCGCTACCCGCAGTGCCCAGGGCAGAAACTTGCCCTGCTCGGAGTAGCGGCCGCCTTTGATTGTGCGGATAATTTTCAGGAAAGATTCCTGAAAGATGTCCTCGGCCAGATACTGGTCTTTGACCAGCATATAGATAGCCGTGTACATCCGGTGTTTGTAACGGGCGATGAGCGATTCAATCGCCTCATTGCTGCCCGCCTGATAGAGAGAAACGAGCTCTGCATCAGAGCGTTGCTGTGTAGTGTGCATACTTCCTGTTTGCTATGCCTTACCCGCGTTGGTTAAGAGATGATGAGCGGGCCGGCAATGTGTTAGCGTAGAAGTATGGTGGCGATAGGCAGCTTTGGTTATCGGTAAAACGATTGCGATGCAATGATATTGCGGGAAGTTGAAAAAAAGTTAAAGGTGCCGCCTGTTAAGCTAAAATTTACACCACACTTTTTTCAATGAACCACGCTTTATCAGACATCTCTAAGATACGATTCGTTAGGCTAAGCCGCTGAAATTTTCCGGTTTATGAATTAGCTATGACACAAGAAGCCCGGCGCATCCGGCGCCGGGCTTCTTGCTATTACAGAGCAGATGCGTTAACTATCTGGCTGTCTGCGCATCATGCTTTTGGCGATATATAGCGCGGCTGGCACGGTTCTGTTCCCCGGCCAGCCGCGCTTTTTCCTGGTTGGTGACCACTCCGTCCGACTTCGCAGCTTGCTTGTCCTGCTGGATTTTCGCCTCGCGCGCTTCGAGGCGGCCTGTTTCCCGCGGGGTGAGCGCTCCGTTATTTACCCCTTTGCCAATGCGGCGTTGCTGGTTGGCCTGGCGCTGCCGCACCACCGGCGTGGCGGTTTGCGCAAAAATGACAGAAGTAGTGCTGAGCAGAAGCAGGGAAAGGATGATGCGTTTCATGATTTTTAATTGATTTAATGATTTCTTCAAGATAGACGCGTCCCAGGCTCCCGGGTTTACCGGCATAGATGTTAAGACCTCTTGCGCGCTACCTGACAATATTCAGCTGATACACGGACAATCCCCCCGCCCGAATGATCTTAACTGAATAGACGCCTGCCGGCAGATGACCTATATCAATATGACCTTCGCCATTCTGCAAAGTTCCTGTCATCTGAATCCGGCCAAGCTCATCAGCGATAGTGTATGACGCGGTGCCCGCGCGCGCTGTTATCCAGACATCTTTAGCGGCAGGGTTCGGATAGATACGGGCAGCAGCCTCGCCGCAATTGAGCGGCTTATTGAGCGGGACCGTCTGGCTATAGAATGTGCTCCCGTCGGCCCGGGCGCCTTGTATCCGGTAATAAATTACTGCTTCCACAGGCAGTGCGGTGTCTGCGGCTGAGTAGGCGCTACCCGACTTTGCCACATTCGTTCGCCGCCGCGCGAAAAGAACGCCATCTGTGCTTCTTTCAATGTTGAAAGCCGCCGTATTAATATTGCCGGGCATTTGCCACTCCAGGCTTGCTGTGCAATCCCGGGACTGAACGCTAAACCCGGAAAGCGCAACCGGAAGAGCAACCGAAGAGCTCATGCTTGCCTCGCTGCAAAGACATTGCTGTATCAAAGCACTTGTAAGCGACCTTATTCTGGCTGTGATCGTATTACCCATACTGCAGGCCGGCGCCGCGGGAACCGACAGCGTAAAATCGGAGCTCGCAGAGCTGCCCGTATTCACTGCAGGCGGAAATGTTGCCGTCGTGAACGGCAGAGCGTTGTTTCCGCAGAAGAACTCTACCTGATAGGTCGCCGCTGCGGCATTCATTGCCCCGTTATTGGCAACTGTAAGGGCAACGGTTGGCGTGGCGCCCGGCTGAAACAGCCCGGAGACATACTGAAGACCTGTAATGGAAAGATTTGGCTTTACGCTGCTGATGCTTCCGGAAACCGCAGAGCCGATAGCTGCCGTGCTGCCGCCGCAGGCAGTTGCCCCGCAATAAAGGGGCGAAATGTCGCGCTTCGCGATTGCTACCACATTGCTGATGCCGCAGCCGGTGCCGTTAGGCGCAATGCTGAAGCTGTATAGCATAGCGCTGCCGGCACTGACGCCGGTGCCGAGCGCCACCTTTACGAGGTTAGTTGACGTGCCGGAGATCACGAGCACTGAGCAGGAAGCGCAGTTGGCGCCTGTTGTAAAGCCGCCCGCATATGCCAGCCCGTTTCCAAGATCATACACCACCGTGTCGCCTGTTTGTGTGGCAGTAAGCACGGGCGTGGCGCTCAGGTTGAGCGTAGTGGATTGCCCGCATGTGAGATTTGACGACAAGGGCGCGATGGTAAGCCCCATGCCGCCAGTAGCAGAAGCGCCGGTGATGCTGATGCCGGACGTCTGCACATTGACCGCGTTGCCGGTAGCCGGCTGCAGGCAAGGCATACTTGCATACGCAAAGAAATTCAGGGGTGCTCCGGAAGAGATGGAGCAGTCGGTAGCGAAGTTGACCCTGATTTTTGCCTGCCGGCCTGCTGCCCCGGGATTGGTCACCACTCCGGGTATGCCATTGGCGCCGATGCCTGTGTGGGCGCTGAGGTCAATTTTATATCCACCTGCGACGGCCGTCGTTGCCGCGTTTTGATAATTGCCGCTGCCCAGCGGGTACTCAATCTGAACAGGCAAGGAAATAGCGCTGCCGGGCGGCGGGTACACATCTACCCAAGGCCCGATGATATAGCCCGACTGCGCGCTGTTTACCGTTACCAGCACGCTATCCGTTGCGCAAAGCGACATGGGGCTGCCATTGCCCGGCTGCCGCAGCACGGACAGCTGAATTTCGCTCGGCTGCGGGTCCACCTTCAGGAATTGCGTAGCAAAGCCGCAGGCATTTGCATCTGCCGCAGGATCGGGGCTGGGGTAGGTGGTGCAATTCCAGCCGGCTTTCATCAGGATGCTGTCCAGGCTGCATCGCGTGGTCTTGACGTAAATCCGCGCAGCCTGGTTGGCGCCCGTCATTAGCCCGGAGACACCGACGGCATACCACTTGCTGCCTGTTCCATATGCTGCTGGCGTAAGCACGAGGTTAGATGGCTTTAAAACAACGCTGTCTATACTAATGCCGCTGCCGGCAACCGGCTCCAGGCTCATCCATACATACGGCGCGCTGCGGGTGCTGGGATTATTGATCTGGACATCCCAATAGTGCTGAACCAGGACGCCCTGCACAAGCCCGGTATTATTCTGCAGGCTCAGCGCCGGTCGCAAGGTAGAGTTATAGACAAATCCACCGGGTGAGGTATATACCGGATGGCGCTGGGTTGTATTGGCCGGGGCATAGTAGCTTTCCCTTGCATACAGGTCCACAGCCACATCTCCGCCCACGAACGCGCAGCTTGCGATTATGGGTATTGTGATAGAGCTGCCCGTGGAGGTCGTGGCAAACATATCTGAGTATGGATAGGTGCCAGGGTTCAGGAAAACGAGCTGGTTATTGCGAACGGCTGGCATGATGCCCCGCAGATAACTCACATTGCTGAACCTGCTGCTCCATCGCCTCGCGCTGTAAGTACAGGACGCGCCCGACCAGGAAGCGCCGGCGGGCAGGGTAACGACCAGCGTATCTACCCGGTCAGTCGGCCGCCACTCGCCGGGAAAGATGTCATAATTGTCTCCGACAAGGCCTACTTTGTCAAAAATGGTGATGTTGGTAGCCGTGCAGCCGGTGAAGCTATAGTTCGCCGTTCCCAGCGATACATTCGCAGCAGCTACACCGGTGATGTAGAGATTCGGAATCCAGGCATTGCAGTAAACGGGGTTGCCGCCTGCATCCAGATTATAGAAATAGCATTGCGCATTCGGCAGCTGGTTGAGCGTTGCGCCGTAAAGCAGGCTGGAGTTGCCGCCATTACTCACAAAGAAGGTGACGTCTATCCATACGCTGTCGCCCGCGGCAAGCGAGGAGGGCAGGCCACAGCCGCTACCCAGCAGCGGTGTAAGATTCCATGAATATCTGGTCAGCGTAGCCGTGCTGCCGCTTGCAGGCGCGGGCAACGCACAGGAAATGGCCGCACCCGTTCCGCCCGGTTTGTAATTCAGCGTTCCGCTTACGAATTGAATGACGTCTGCGGCAGCGTTTGCCTTCCCGGCCTGGAAAAAGTAGTTCAGGTTGGCGTACGCCGCGCCTTCGCGGCCGCCATGAATGAGGCGGAAGCTGTCCATCGGCATGACGGTAATCAGGCTCGCGGGCGACAGCGAGGCGGCGCTCACCTTTGTGGTCAGCGTACTGTCGGTGAAGCCAAGTGTGAGGCGCGTACACTGCGGCTGGCCGTTGTCAATGTAGCCGCAGGCGCTGCCACAGACAGTCGTGATGGCATAGGAACCGCATACCCACCGCTCAAAGGCATTGCAGCTTCTGTCCATTACATAGTCAAGCTCGTAAGAGACGCTGTAAGCGCCTGCCGTTCCGCACGTGTATTGAAGGTCAAAGGAGAAGTACTCTACAGATGCGTATCCCTTTTGGCGGATCTGCAATACCTGGCCGGTCTGCAGTGCGTACTGGGCGGCGTTGCCGTTAAACTTCGCATTGCCTGCATAACTGAAGCCGGCGGGCAGCGTTATGTTCAGCTCGGAGCTATCCACAGATTGCGCCGGCATCATAGTCTTGATCAGCGAGAAGCTGATATTGGAGCTGAAGGTTTGCCCGCCATTCACCTGAGGAGGCGAGGTGACGCTGCTTGTGGCGGTTGAGCTGTAGTAATAGTTGTTCCATACCGTGCGGATAGTGCTGGCTGCAGAGCCGCACATGCTTGCATAGCTCACCAACGCGCCCGGCTGGTCGGCGTAAATGGTGCCGGGACAGGCAGTATTATTGAGCACATAGGTGCGGGTGTAGGAAACGGTAAACGACTTGCCCGGAGCCAGGTCGTCGTATTGCCCGTCGCCATCCAGATCGTCCAGGCCCAGACCAGCCCCGTCGGGATCGGAAGTGAATTGTGAGGTATTGCCCTGATAGGGATTGTTGCCGGACTGCGTAAGGAAAAGCGCGTTGCCGCTGATGGTTGCATTACTGATCGTGAAGCCACTGCCCTTCGTCATCGTAAGCTGCCCGGAGCTTACAAAGCCCAGGGAGGCCGTTACATTGTACATGGCGCCCGCCTTGCCGCCGCTGCCGGCATTGCTGAAAGTAGCGGTAAGCGTCCCGGCATTGCATGCGCCGACAATAACCGGCTCCGCGCCGCTGACGCCCGGACTGGCAGCGCCTGTCGCCATTGTTACGGCGCTCGTGGCAACGGCCAGTTGGCAGCCGGATAACGGATTGCGTCCCCAGTAAGCCATGTAGGTTGTCGCGGCGCCGCACTTCAGTAGCTTCACAGGCTCTGTAATAGTTACCGTCTCTCCGTTGCAAAGCAGGCTGTCGCCGCCAAATAACGAGCTTCCCCATATCTTGTAAAAAAGCGTGTCTCCGTTGCTTTTCCACGGAATGAAGTCTATGCCGTTCGCGTTGATGGCATTGCCGGTGCTGGTGAGCGCCATGCCTCCGGATAGATATACCAGGCAGAGCCGGAGTGTGTCTGTACAGCCATTGCCGCCATTGGTGATTGTCGCGCTCCTGGAATACGGATCGCCGACAAAAGCGCCGGTAATAGCAGCCGGAGGCGTAATGCTGATGGCGGGATAAAGGATATTATACGTATTTACCGTCGCGCCGGCCTCGCTTGCGCTTCCACAGTTGCCGCTTACCCGAATTGTGTCTTTGCCACCGGCAAGCGCGCCGCAGTCTGCCTGCCGCCTCAGCGTGAAAATTATG
Organism: Chitinophagaceae bacterium; assembly: GCA_965246765.1. Lineage (GTDB taxonomy): Bacteria > Bacteroidota > Bacteroidia > Chitinophagales > Chitinophagaceae > UBA1952. Next base: position 160,283 of record CBDFFJ010000007.1, on the reverse strand, counting down.
TCTCCCGCGCCGCTGACACCGCTGATACTGAACTTTGGCGCATTAAGATTGGCGATGCCGGCCTCCGTAACGGCAGCGCCGCTCAGCGTGCCGCCAATGGCCGCTACACTGCCGGGTACATAGCTTACCGATGCAGGAAAGGAGACCGTCACCGTGTCATTAGCGCAGGATGAGGAAAAGCCAATCTGCACGGTGAGCGTTGACTGGTCAAGGCCCCGGGTCAGCCCTTGCGCAGCGGCAGGGTAGCCCGGCGTTAAGATCTGCGCGTCTGCCCCGGCCGCCCCTGTCAAGGCCAGAGCCAATGCCCAAAAGAAGCTGCGAATAGCATAATGTCTATTCATCCCTTCACAGCAGTTGGTATAGAAAAATTCAAGCGGTGAAAGTACTCGCCCGGCGCAGGGATGACATTACGGCCGAAGTGAAAGTGCGGTTAAGCGCGGGGCAAAAACATGAAAAAGCCCGGGGCGTTCACCCCGGGCCTGCAAATCAATTTTCTCAGTTATCCTAATCCGGCTTCTTTCCGTCCAGGAATGTATTAATCGTCTGTATGGACGCCTGCTTTCCCTGCTGGCCTTCATTCACGCCAACGCTCATGCCGCTAAGGTATGAAGCGTCGCCGGAGCCGGATGTCTGCGGGAGATCAACGCTGCGGCGCATGTAGGCGGGCACGTTTTCCATATCGTCCGTGCCTTCGCTGCCCTTGATGTTGAATGAGAGGCGACGCAGACGCTCGGCCCGCTCCTCAAGCGCCCGCTTCTGGTCTTCAAAACGCTTCCGCTCTTCCATTTCTTCGGTGGATAGCGTGTGGCCGCCAATCCTGACGCTTTGCTCCTGCGGAGCCTCGTCTTTAATAGTGAGTGTAAAAGCGCCTGCCTCCTCCGCATCTGCCTTCGCAGCCATGTCAGGCTCCGTTTGCGGCAGCGAAGATTCCATGCTGAGCGGAAACCGGCGTGGCTGCTCCTGAATGGAGATTGGCAGCGGCTTTAGTCCCGGCGCCGCCTCGGCGGGGCGCTCTACCAGTTTTGGAGCGAGAAAGTCAAGTGGAGAAGATTCTTTGCCGGCTTCGGGTTTCAGGCCCGCCTGGTCAAAGAAGCCCTCATCGCCCAGCCGCACCACAATCTTGCGATCAGACTCGCGCGGGCGCTCCGGAATGTCCTTAATCTCTTTGTAATTGAAGCCGGTTGCGATAACGGTAACGCCAATACGGTCTTCCAGCGCCGGATCGTGGCCGATGCCGAGAATCAGGTCGCAATTGTCGCCGGCCTGCTGCTGTATGAAAGCCTGAATCTCGTCCAACTCGTCCAGGGTATGCTCATGCTCGCCGGGCGCAGAGGTCACATTCAGCAGCATCCATTTTGCGCCGCGGATGTCATTATCATTGAGCAGCGGTGAGGAAATGGCCTCCTCAACTGCACGCAGCGCGCGGTTCTCGCCGGCAACGGCCGCCGCGCCCAGAATGGCAACGCCGCCATTCTTCATTACCGTTGTCACGTCGGCGAAGTCAAGGTTCATGTCGCCGCTTGTCGTAATCACGTCGGTGATACACTTCGCCGCTGTGGCAAGTACATTATCTGCCTTGGCAAAGGCCTGTGTAAATGGCAGATTGCCGAACTGCTGACGCAGCTTGTCGTTGGAAATGATGAGGATGGTATCCACATGCTCGCGCATCCGGTCAATACCTTCCTGCGCCTGCTTCATGCGCTTGCGGCCCTCATAAGTAAACGGCGTTGTCACAATGCCGACAGTCAGGATGCCCAGCTCGCGGCAAATTTTAGCCACAACCGGCGCGCCGCCCGTGCCCGTACCGCCGCCCATACCGGCAGTGATGAATGCCATCTTAGTATTCACCTTCAGAATCTTAGAGATATCCTCAAAGCTTTCCTCGCTCGCCTGCTTGCCTATTTCCGGATTTGCGCCGGCGCCAAGACCTTGGGTAAGGTGCGGACCAAGCTGGATTTTGTTAGGCACGGCGCTTTCAGCCAAAGCCTGAGAGTCGGTATTACAAACCACAAAATCTACTCCCTCAAGGTTGAGGTCGTACATGTAATTGACAGCATTGGAGCCGCCGCCGCCAACGCCAATCACTTTCAGGATGGAAGATTGGTTCTTTGGGATTTCAAAGTGAATCATAAAGTCGGTTGTGTATTTGGATATTTTAGGTTGAATTTTTTGTTAGTCGGCTTGGGGAAGTCTATGCAGCGTCCGTTGCGTCGCACACTTCAGAATTGTGTGCGCTAATCGGCTTGCGGATTATAATTCTGTGGATGTTTATTATGCGTTTATTTTCCTTCTATCTGCGAACAAAGTTTCTCCCAACATGGCTTTCAGCGACTTTGTCATACCGAAGGAATCTGTTCGGCCATGAGCAGATTTTCAACAAACAGATTCCTACGGAATGACAAAGAACGAGTAAGCATTTCAAACGACCTGTCGCATAAATGAAAGTGGTGTACTACTCTTTGCCATCTCTTCCTGCCGCCAACGTTCCTTTACTTCTTCCACTTGCTCCTCTGTCGGCGGCCAATTGCCCGGCATCTCTACATTCAAAAACTTCCATTCAGGATTAAACTGCGCTATGAATTCGTTCTTCTTTTGCCCGAGTCCAATTCTTTATTTCCATTCAAGTGCGATTGCATTCATCACATATTTTGTGCTTTCCCACCAGACCAAGTTGTGTACGTTATAGCGTTTTGTAAAGCTCCCTTCTTTTACATTCCAATGCTCTACGAGCCGCGCTGGGAGATTTTTTGTGACGCCGGTGTAGAGCACATCCTTGTGCCAGTTCGTGAGCGGAATTGCGGGCGTTGCATTTTTCAATGATTGCTCGTGGAGAAACAGACTCCTAAGGAATGACAAAGTCGCTGTGAATTGATAAGATGGATGTAAGAAAGAAGGAAGGAGAGGTTAGTTAATCTCAGAATCCTCCACTTCTTCAAACAAGCTCATAAACTTGTTCTTCAGTCCGTCAAACAGCTTGCCCATCGTCGCTTTTCGCCGATAGCCGCGCTCTTTTGCCTCCATTATCAAATCCTCCTCTTCGGCAGGCGCAGGCTCAATTACGGGAGCCTCCGGCGCCGCGAGCACGCCGGCTGTTGCCGCGCTCACCGCAATCGGCTCTTCTCCGCCAAGGTGAATGATGTTGCCTCCCTCGCCGACAAAGCGCAGGCGTCCCATTTCATAATCGTGGTAGCCGCGCAATATCAGGCCAATGCAAGTGGCATACATCGGGTTGTTCAGATTCTCTGCATGGCCGCCGGCAAGGTGCTCATTCGGATAGCCGAGGCGCGCGCCAAGCCCGGTGACGTATTCGGTAAGCTGAATGATATTTTTTAGCTGCGCGCCGCCGCCCGTGAGGATTATGCCGCCGTAAAGCTGCTTATCCAGCCCGATCTGCTTCAGGTGATACACCACATAATCCAGGATCTCCGTCATGCGCGCCTGGATGATGTGCGCCAGATTCTTCACGGAAATTTCCTTCGGCGGCAATCCGCGCAGACCGGGGATAGTGATGTATGCATTCGCGTTCGCTTCTTCCGCCAGCGCGGTACCGAATTGCACCTTCATTTGCTCCGCCTGGGCCTTCAGCACCCCAAGACCGTTGCGGATGTCGTTGGAGATATTCACGCCGGCGTAGGGGATCACCGCTGTGTGCTTGAGCATGCCGTCGTAGAAAACGGCCATGTCTGTTGTGCCACCACCGATGTCCACGATGGCTACGCCCGCTTCCAGATCCTCTTCATTCATAACTGCGGCGGCTGAGGCGAGCGGCTGCAGCACCAGGTCGCGCGTCTTGAGATTGCTCTTGTCCACGCAGCGCTTGATGTTGCGGATGGCATTCCGGTCGCCTGTGATGATGTGGAAGTTCGCGCCCAGCTTCACGCCGCTCATGCCGATCGGGTCAAGCACGGACGCGGTATTATCAACCGCAAACTCCTGCGGGATGATGTCAATAATCTGGTCGCCGGCCGGGATGTAGGTCTTGTATTGGTCGCGGACGAGCAGGTCAATGTCATCCTTGGTGATGATGTCGTCCGCATTAATGCGCACACGGTCGCCGCGCGTCTGGATGCTTTTGATGTGCTGGCCGGCAATGCCGACGTACACCTCGGCGACCTCAAGCGCTTTATTGCTGTCCAGACATGCCTGAATAGCCTGCTCAATGCTTTTAATGCACTGATCAATATTCATAACTACGCCGTGGCTTACACCTGCGCTTTCTGCCTTTCCGAAGCCGAGAATTTCCAGCTTGCCAAAAGAATTTTTCCGACCTGCGATGGCCACCACTTTGGTGGTGCCGATGTCAAGGCCTACGATAATCGGGTTTTTGTTTTCGCTGGACACTGTGCTTTGGTGATCAGGGTTTTGGGGCGCAATATTATCTGTTTGTTGCTGCATTGGGGGGCGTATTTTGCTGGTGATGCGAAGTATTTTTCAGCGTGCTTGCGGATCTTGCGGGGAGCCTGGGTTTTACGGGCCTGGCGGCAGACTGGTTCACCGGCTTTTTTGTACCTGTTACCAGTGTATGGGGATTTGCAGAAGGCTTTGCCGGCGCAGGCTTTACACCTACATGCGTCTTGACCGCTGCCACTGGTATGGAAAGTTTTGACGGTGCGGGCGATGACGGCGCCGCACTGCTGTCTGCGAAAGCCGCGGCATCACCACCAAGCTGTGCGGCATTGGCGGGCGCATTATCCATAATAGCCTGCAGCCAGCTCATGTTGCTGATGGCCTTATCCACCGGCGCCTTCCAGGGCAGCGAGGGCGAGGCTACGACCTGGCCGGCATAACGCAGGTCAAGGGTTTTGTACTTGTCCCAACCCACCTTATTCTGAATCTGCCTGTAAAAAGCAAAGAGATTATCCAGTTTTTCGCGGAGCCGCGCCGTGTCTCCCAGAATAATGCGTTGCCTTCCCAGCACCGGGATCAGTTCAAAGCCGCCGTCAATGCGCATTTCTATCTGAGACACCTGGGCGTTCCAGAAAGTGTCTTGCGCTATGCGCTGCACAAGCCCTGTAATGCGCCCCTTCACGACCATGGCGGCGCTGTCGGCGCCAAGCTTGGGTACGCCTGTAACAACCGGCACATAGTGGGAATACTGCGATGAAAGCGGCATTGCCTGCAGGGCTGCGTCAAGATAGTAGCTGTTGCCGTCCTCCTCAAATATTCTGACAAGCGGAACGCGCTGCGTGAGTATGATGTGCATGACACACCCGGCATCAGTCCAGATCTGCGCATCCCGGACCCAGGGGTTGGCACGAAGGATGGCCTCCATGGAGCGCTCATTTAGCTGCTCAATGCTCATCCCGAGCGGGTTAATGTGCCGGCTGGCAAACAACATTGATCTTACTGCCTCCTCAGTAAGGAAATGAACGCCTGAAGGGCTCTTCACTTGCAGCTGCACCCCTTTTATCTTCCTGCGCGAATGTGCCCGGTCTGCACTGATCATCGCGACGGCACAGCCAGCCACTGCCACTATCGTGACAAGCGTCTGGATGATTTTGCGGATGGAAATGCGGCGGGGCATGGCGTGTTGAGTGGTGAGTGTTGAGTGGTGAGTGGTGAGTGGTGAGTGGTGAGTGTCGGGTTTTGCGTATGCTGAATTATCAGTTAGTGCTAAGAATGTTTCCGATTGGTTGAACAAGCTTATCAATATCTCCTGCGCCGGCGGTAATGAATAGTTGAGGCTTTGCAGCCTTCACCCAATCCAGTAACCCATCCTTGCTCAGAATAGTATGCTCAGGGTTCCCCATTTTATCAGCGATCATCTTTGATGTCACGCCGTCCATTGGCAGCTCGCGCGCGGGATAGATGTCTAAGAGAATTACCTCATCGGCCATGTCTAAGCTGTGCGCGAAGCCAGCCGCAAAATCCTTTGTTCTTGAAAACAGATGCGGTTGAAACGCTACCACACAACGCCTCTTAGGAAAAAGCCGCTTGGCGCTGGCGATGAGTGCCGACAGTTCTTCCGGGTGATGCGCATAGTCGTCTATATAGATGTGCGCATCGTTCTTCACCACATACTCAAAGCGGCGATGCACGCCTTTGAAATCAGCAAAGGCAGCCTTCACATCATTTGCCGAAAGCCCTTCGCCCATCGCCACTGCCGTTGCCACAACCGCGTTCTCCACATTGTGCATCCCGCCGATTGGCAAGTGCAGGGCGCTCACCATTCCTGCCGGGTTCATCACGTCAAAGACGTAGCCGCCGCTCTTTTGCACAATGTTCGCTGCATACACATTGGCAGCGCTGTTTTGCAGACTGTAGGTGGTTACCGTATCGGCGTGCAATTCCTTGCCGCGCTTCAGCCCGTGCTTTACGAAAAGCTGTCCGCCTGGCTTAATATTCTGCGTGTATTGAATGAATGCCTCTTCCATCGCCGCCTCGGTCCCGTAGATGTCCAAGTGGTCCGCGTCCATAGCTGTAAGGACTGCTATATCCGGGCGCAGCTTCAGGAAGGAACGATCATATTCGTCGGCTTCCACAACCACTGTGTCACCCTCGCCGCTCCAGAAATTTGAATTGTAATTCGCCGCAATGCCACCGAGGAAGGCAGTGCCGCCGAACCGCGCATGGCGCAGCAGGTGCGCAATCATGGTGGAGACGGTCGTCTTTCCGTGCGTACCCGCAACCGTGATGGCGCGGTGACCTTCGGTAATCCATTGCAGCACGTCGCTGCGCTTATAAACTTCGCGGCCCTGCTGCTGATACCAGCTCAGCTCTTTATTGTCTTTGGGAATGGCGGGCGTGTACACTACCAGCTCCGCATCCTGCCATAGTAAAGAGTCATTGTCTTGGTAATGAATCTTCGCCCCTTCCGAAACCAAGCGCTGCGTCAGCTCTGTTTCCGACCGATCATAGCCGCTCACCTCTGCCCCGCGTTGCAGGAAGAAGCGGGCGAGGGCGCTCATGCCAATGCCGCCGATGCCGAGGAAATAGACTTTTTTGATTTGCGCGAGGTTCATCGTTGAGTCGTTAAAGCGTTGAGACGTTGAGCGGCTAAGTCAATAACCCTTTGGGCGATGCGCTCGTCGGCGTCGCGGATGGCGAGGCGTTGCAAGGCCTGCTGCATGATGGTTTGGGTGGCTTCGTCGTGGAGGAGGGTTTTAAGCTTTGGAATAAGGTCTTGTTGGGCATCTGCATCGCGGACGAGCTGGGCGGCATTGTGCTGCACAAGCGCCATCGCATTGCCGGTCTGATGGTCTTCGGCGGCAAAGGGATACGGCACGAAAATGACAGGCTTCGCAGCGATGCACAGCTCGGCGATGGCCAACGCGCCAGCCCGGGAGATAACTACATCCGCTGCGGCGTAAGCGTAATCCATCTGGCGGATGAAGTCAAACGCCTTAACGCTGCTTCCGAATTGGGCGGCTTGTTGCTGTGCTGTTTCAAAATAAGGTTTGCCGGTCTGCCAGATAATGGTGACGCCTTCGGCGAGAATGTCTTTCAGTCCGGCAACGATAGCTTCATTGATAGATTTTGCGCCAAGGCTGCCGCCGACAATCAGGATTACTTTGCCTGTCGCCTCTATCCCGAATACGGCACGACCTTCTTCCTGAGTAATGCTGGATTGCGCAATGGCTTTACGCACAGGATTGCCGGTGAGAATGAGCTTTTCTTTAGGAAAGAACTGCTCCATGCCTTCGTAAGCAACGCAAACCGCGGCGGCCTTCTTTGCCAGAATCTTATTGCTCTTTCCGGCGTAAGAATTTTGCTCCTGAATGAGTGTTGGTATGCCTAAGCCTTGTGCGGCATTCAACACCGGAAAGGAAGCGTAGCCGCCAACGCCAACCGCTGCGTGCGGCTTAAAGTCGCGGATGATTTGCTTTGCCTTTATGGCGCTTTTCAGCAGTTTGAAGGGCAGCGAAAAGTTTTTCCAGAGATGGCTGCGATTAAAACCAGCAATCGGCAGGCCGATAATTTTAAAACCTTCCTGCGGCACTTTCTCCATTTCCATCTTGCCCTGCGCGCCAACAAATAGCAGCTCCGCTCCCGGCGAAAGCCGCTGCACGGCATGACCGATGGCCACCGCCGGGAAGATGTGCCCGCCGGTGCCGCCGCCTGCTATGATAATGCGAAAGGACAAGTTTTAAGTGTTGAGGTTTAAGTGCAGAGTTAATCAGGCTGGCTGCGGCTCTTTTGCTTTTCTTTTTGGGGATGGAGCGGGTGTTGGTTCGTAAGCTTCTTCTTCGGCGCCGTCTTCCTCATCTTCATCCGGCGTCTCAATGTGCAGCGTGCTTCCTTTCGCGGGTACCGGCTTCACGCCGACGCCTTCCATCTCATCCACATAGCGGCTTACCGAGAGCACGATGCCAATGGCAATGGACGTAAACCAGATGGAGGAGCCGCCCATGCTCACCATTGGGAGCGTAAGGCCGGTCACGGGCACGAGATGCACATTCACCGCCATATTCAGCATCGCCTGAAAGACAAGCGTGATGCTCAGGCCAACAGCAAGGAAAGCGCCGAAGGCGTATGGACATCGGCGAAACAGGATAATGCTTCGCCACAAAAAGGTAAGGTAAAGGAGCACAAGAATGGCTCCGCCGACTAAACCGTATTCTTCAATGATGGAGGAGAATATAAAATCCGAATAAGCTTCCGGGAGATAGTCGCGTTGGAGGCTATGGCCCGGCCCGCGACCGAAAATGCCACCATTGGCAATGGCAATTTTCGCCTGTTGCACCTGAAAAACTTCTTCTTTCTTACCGCCCTCCTTAGATCCGCCACGGAAGTCGGCTATGCGCTTTTCCCAGGTTGCCGCCCGGCCAAAGCCGGTAGCTTTAGAAATAGCGAACAGAAGCACTACGCCTACTACGCCTGCGAGGGCAAGCATGCCGATGTGCTTTACCTGTACACGTCCGATGAAGAACAGGATGCAGCAGGTGGCGCCGAGCATTAATGCAGTAGAAAGATTGGCAGGGGCGATGAGCGCGCAGGTGAGGCCTACCGGCAGCAATACCGGCAGGAAGCCTTTCTTGAGATCTTTAATAGTGCCTTGCTTGATAGACAGCAGGCGCGCCAAAAACATAAACAGCGCCAGCTTGGCGAGGTCTGATGTCTGAAACGTAAGGTTGATTACCGGGAGCCGTATCCAGCGGGAGCCGCTGTTGATAGCAGTGCCGAAAAACAGGGTATAAACCAGCAGGGGAAGTGAAATCAGATAGGCCAGCACGGACAGCCGGGCAAACTTGGTGTAGTTAACTCTGTGTATCAGATAGATGATAAGCAGGCCCACTGCAAGCACGGAAAGCTGCTTCACCAGATAGTAGCTCGCATTTTTATCCATCTTGTAGGCGAGAGAGCGCGTAGAGCTGTACACTGCCAACAAAGAGATAAAGGCAAGCACAAGCACAACGCTCCAGATGACGCGGTCGCCTCTCATTCTGTTTAATACCTGCTGCATTCGGTGGTGGTTGAAACGTTGAAGCCGGGATATACTTAAAGAGCCTTTACGGCTTCCTTGAACTGACGACCACGGTCTTCGTAGTTTTTGAAGAGATCAAAGGAGGCGCAACCCGGTGAGAGCAGCACTGTATCGCCGCCCGTTGCCAGCCTGTACGCCGTCTCAACAGCTTCCTGCGCGCTTGTGGTATCTACCACATCCTCAATCACGCTATCAAATGCAGCATGAATCGGTGTATTGTCAGCGCCGAGGCATACGATGGCTTTCACCTTTTCCTTTACCAGATCCAGGATTTCATTGTAGTCATTACCCTTGTCCTGACCCCCGAGGATAAGAACTGTCGGGCGTTTCATACTTTCCAACGCAAACCAGACGGAGTTCAGGTTCGTGCCCTTGCTGTCGTTGATAAACTCTACGCCGCGCACACTCGCCACATATTCCAGCCGGTGCTCCAGGCCTTCAAACGTGGTGAAAGACTCGCGGATCTTTTCCTTGCGAATGCCTGCAATGCGGGCGGAAATGCCGGCGGCCATAGTGTTGTATTGGTTGTGCTTTCCCTGTAGGGTCAGGTCGGTGAGAGGAACGCGGCTTTCATCGCCATTGTAGCGGAAATGAATCTCTTCGTCTTTTACGAAGGCGCCTGTCTGCGGTACTTTTTGCTCGTCCATGGTGATCGGAATTTTTGTAGCGTTAAGGGGGTGGCGGCTGAGCCAGTCTGTAATGACCGGATCGTCGGCATTGATGATGAACTGGTCGTCTGCGTCCTGATTCCTGGCAATGCGGAACTTTGCATCGGCGTAGCGGCTCATTTCGTAGTTATACCTGTCCAAATGATCTGGTGTGATGTTCAAGAGTACGGAGACGTTAGGCTTAAATGCAGACACGTCATCCAGCTGAAAGGAACTTACCTCCATCACGTACCAGTCGGTTGGCTTTTCATACAGCTGCTTCGCAAAGGAGTAGCCGATGTTGCCCACCATGCTCACGTCCAGTCCCGCGTCTTTAAGCAGGTGATAGGTGAGCTTCGTTGTGGTGCTTTTGCCGTTGGTGCCCGTGATCGCGATGATTTTTCCGTCGCCTTTGTAACGGAAGCCAAATTCAATTTCGCTGCACACTTCAATGCCTGCCGCGCGGATCGCTTTCATCACAGCCGCCTTCTCAGGAATGCCGGGGCTTTTTACAATACAATCTGCGGTTATCAGGCGGGCCTCGTCGTGACCATTTTCCTCGTAGCTGATGCCGGCGTCTTCCAGCACAGCTTTATACACGTCCTTCATCGCGCCGCCGTCGCTTACAAACACGTCCCAGCCCTGCTGCTTGCCGAGCAATGCCGCGCCCACACCGCTTTCGGCGGCGCCAAGTATTATTAGTCTTTTAGTGGCTTGCATTGCTTGAGGTAACTTGACGCTTACTGAAGCTTAAGGGTGACGATGCTTAATATGGCGAGTATGATTCCGATGATCCAGAAGCGGACAACGATCTTGCTTTCGTGATAGCCGGCCTTCTGGTAGTGGTGGTGCAGCGGGCTCATCAGAAAGATGCGGCGGCCTTCGCCGTATTTTCTCCGGGTGTGCTTGAAGTATGCTACCTGCATCATCACGCTCAGATTTTCTACAAGAAAGATCCCGCAGATGATAGGCACCAGCAATTCTTTACGCACGATGATGGCTAAGGACGCGATGATGCCACCCAGCGCCAGACTGCCGGTATCGCCCATAAATACCTGAGCCGGATAGGAATTGTACCAGAGAAAGCCGACACAGGCCCCTACAAACGCGCCGATAAAAACCGATAGCTCACCCAGATTCGGAATGTGCATAATGTTGAGGTAGCCGGCGAAGATGAAATTGCCCGACACGTACGCGAATACGCCCAGGCAAACGGCCGCTATTGCGGAGACGCCCGTCGCCAGACCGTCAACACCGTCTGTGATATTAGCGCCATTGCTAACCGCGGTAATGATGACGATTACAAACAGGATGTAAAGCAACGGCGTCAGCCAGTGACGCGCGCTTTCGCCCAGTATGCCTCCAAGCTTGCCAAAGCTGAGCTCATGCGTCTTTGTAAAAGGAACGGTTGTTACGGCGCTTTGCACCGACACGTACATATGCGTTTTGCCGTTCTCATCTTTGCGGGGGCGTGGCTTCGTAACGATGTGTTCCGTGCTGTTAAACGTCCTGGCCTGCCCGCCGGCAGCCTCGCGGCTGGTGACTACATTCTCATTCCAATACATCACAGACCCGACGATGATGCCCAGGCCGATTTGTCCGGCAATCTTGAAACGTCCGGCAAGCCCTTCCTTGTTCTTGCGGAATACCTTGATGTAATCATCCAGAAAGCCGACGAGCCCGAGCCAGATGGTGCTAACGATCATCAGCACGATATACACATTCATGACGCGTGCAAACAGCAGTGTCGGAATCAGAATAGCAGCCAGGATAATCAGGCCGCCCATGGTTGGCGTGCCGCGCTTTTGCTGCTCACCTGCCAGGCCAAGGTCCCGCACCGTTTCGCCGATTTGCTTGTTGTGCAGGAATGCGATCAGGCGCTTGCCGAATACCATGCTGATCACGAGAGACAGGATGATAGCCATCGCAGCCCGGAAGGTGATGTAATACCATACACCTGCTCCGAAGAAGCCGTAGTGCTCGCGCAGCCAGGTGAAGAGGTAATAGAGCATGGAGTTCTAAGTGTTGAGTGCTGAGTCAGCGATCCAGGAGCTGAAAGGTTTGGGTTAGAATTTCTCTGTCGTCAAAATGATGTTTTACACCGGCGATTTCCTGATAGGTCTCGTGCCCTTTGCCGGCTACGAGTATGATGTCGCCGTCCGCAGCAAGGGAGACTGCTGTTTTAATGGCTTCTTTTCTGTCGGTGATGCGCAATGCTTTGCGGCGTTGACTAATGTTGAGTCCGGCCTCCATCTCATTTAAAATCTCTTCCGGGTTTTCACTGCGCGGATTATCGCTGGTCAGCACGGCTTTTGTGCTGTGCTCGCAGGCTACCTGCGCCATTATTGGTCGCTTGCTTCTGTCGCGGTCGCCGCCGCAGCCTACTACACTTATCACCTGCTGGCCGTCAACGCGGAGCTGGTTGATGGTAGCCAGCACATTGATAAGGGCATCAGGCGTGTGCGCATAATCCACGATGCCGAGCAAGCCGTTCTTCAGAGAGCGGTAAGTTTCAAAACGCCCTGCGGCGCCCTGAAGGTTGCTCAGCTCTGCAAGCACCGCTTCTCTGTCTTCTCCAAGCAGGGTGGCAACACCGTAGGCAGCGAGCAGATTGTAAGCATTGAACGTACCGATGAGCCGGCAATGCACTTCCGTTCCGTTGATGTCCAGCACCAGGCCCGTGAGGTTGTTCTCCAGCACCTTCCCTTTTACCGTGGCCGGCACACGAAGGCTGTATCCTGCTTTTTGCGCCTGCGTGTTCTGGAGCATTACCGTGCCGCGCTTGTCGTCAAGATTTGTGAGCGCGAACGCCGGTGCGGGGAGGCCATCAAAAAATTGCTTTTTAACCCGGATGTACTCGTCAAATGTTTTGTGGTAGTCCAGGTGATCGTGGGTAATGTTGGTGAACACACCGCCGGCAAAGCGAATGCCTTCTATCCGGCGCTGATGCACCGCATGGGAACTGACCTCCATGAACACATGGGTGCAGCCGGCCTGTTGCATTCTGCCCAAAAGGCGATGCGCGGAAATCGCATCGGGTGTGGTGTGGGTGGCTGTCTCCACTTCATCTCCAATGTGGTTTTGAACCGTAGAGATGAGGCCGCACTTATTGCCGAGGGCTTTGAAAAGATTGTAAAGCAGCGTGGCCGTTGTTGTCTTGCCATTCGTGCCAGTCACGCCGACTATCTGCATGGCGGCGGATGGGTTCCCAAAGAAAGCGTCAGCAATCTGGCCCGCAGCCTTTGCGCTGCTTCCCACTTGCACATAACAGACACCTTCTTTCAAGTCGTTAGGCAAAGCTTCGCAAACAATCGCGGAAGCGCCTGCATCCACTGCCTTCTGAATGTAGCTGTGCCCATCCACTGTAGTCCCTCGCAGCGCGATGAAGACGACGCCGGGCGCAGCCTTGCGCGAGTCAATAGTCACATCGCCGACGGACACGCCCAAATCGCCAACCACTTGCAGCGGCTGAGCGTTGAGGAGAATGTCTTTCAGGAGAAGCATTGTTTCGGTTTGTCTTTGTAGGAACGAGCCGCGGCGCGTCCCTGCGTTTGGGTTTAGCTGAGTTGTATGAGAATGGCCTGTCCTTTTATCGCCGCGCTTCCCGGAGCAATGCTTTGCGTGCGCACGGCCCCGCGGCCGTACACCTGAACCTGTAGTCCGGAGGTTTCAAGCAGATACACCGCGTCGCGCAGGCTCATGCCGCTTACGTCCGGCACTGTTCCTCTGATCACCTGTTGTGCCTGGAGTGTAATGTTCTTAGCCGTATCAGTGCCTACCCTTGCAATGCTGCGCTTATCCATCGCGCCCTGCATCGTCTTCATTCCAAGTGCGCTCAGCACTTGCTTGTAGGAGGCTGCAGTTGTCTGCTGTCCTGCCATTGCGCGATCGCTTTTGCCGGCCACGCTATCCAGCGGTCCGCTCCAGGAGCCCATGCCGCTGGCGAAAATCTTATCGCTGATCATCCGGAATACCGGCGCAGCCAGCAGGCCGCCATAATATGTGCCGGCATGAGGCCGTGTGCGGATGACCACGCAGATCGTGTACTTAGGATGCTCATTCGGGAAATAGCCTACGAAAGAGCCTTGGTAAATTCCAGCGGAATAGGGATACCAGCGTCCTTCAATCCGGTCTGCCACCTGGGCTGTGCCGGTTTTGCCTGAGATGGTGTAGTGAGGGCTCTGTATCTGCTTGCCGGTGCCGCTTAGCACTACCTCGGCGGTGCATTTTTTAAGCTGGTTGATCACGCCCGTGTCGCCCATCTTTTCAACTACGGCAGTCGGCTCAAAGTTCTGAACGTCTTTCCCGTACTGGCGGATAGCCGACACGAGGTAGGGCTTCATCATGCGGCCGCCGTTTGCGATGCCGTTATACAGCATGCAGGTGCGGAGCGGCGTAATGATTACACCGTAGCCGGTAGCCAGCCACGGGAGGGAGGTGTTGCTCCACACCTTATCGCCAGGCTTGGCCAGAAACGGACGCGGCTCGCCGGATATATCAATGCCGGTGCGCTTATCTATCTGCAGCTCCTGGAGATGCTTAATGAACTTCTCCGGCTCTTTTGAATAGTGCATGAAAGCCAGCTTGGCCATTGCCGCATTTGAAGAATGCGCGTAAGCATCTTTAATAGACAATGTGCCGAGGCCCAGATGCGAGTCTTTCATGACGCGGTTGTAAAACCGAATGGCGCCGCCCTCGCAGTTCACCATGTCTTCTACATTGATGAAGCCGTCATTCAGCAGGGAAAGAAGAGTGACCAGCTTGAATGTAGAACCCGGCTCGGCGGGTGTAAGCGCGTAGTTCTGCTTTTCAATGTATTTGCCGGTTGCGGAGTCGCGGCCAAGGTTTACGAGGCCGCGGATTTTGCCGGTTTCCACTTCCATCACGATGGCCGTTCCGTACATGCACTGGTATTTTTCCAGCACACTCATCATGGCGTTTTCTGCTACGTTCTGGATGTTGAGATCAATGGTTGTTACGACGTCATTGCCGTTCTGCGGCTCGTATTCCGTGCCTTCAACCGGCATATAGACGCCGCCGGTCATCTTCTGGACAATACGGCTGCCGTTCGCGCCGCGCAGGAGCGAGTCAAATGTGCCTTCCAGGCCTACATTCTGCGCATTCTTGCGCCATAGACCTATAGTGCGTGAGGCGAGCATGTCATAGGGGCGCACACGCTTTGTCTGAGCATCGGAAATAAAGCCGCCGCGCCGCTTACCCAGCTTGAATATCGGCAGGCTGCGCAGCGCGATATACTTGTCGTAAGTGATTTTTTTGCAGAGCTCGTAGTAGTGATTGCTATCAGCATAAGCCTGCGCCAGCTCTGCTCTGTAAATGCCCGGCGTTTTTGTGCCCAGAACGGCATAGATCCCGCGGCAAAGCGTGTCTAAGTATTTATTAAAGCTGTCGCGCTTTACGACCGTCGGATCAAGGTGAATGTCAAACTGCGGAATGGACGAGCACAGCAGCTCGCCGGACTCAGTGTATATATTGCCGCGCTCTGCGTACATCGTATCCGTCTTCATGTGCATATCGGTAGCCAGCTGGCGCAGCTCCTTGCCTTCCTTTGCCTGGATGGCCGCCGCCTTTAAAATAATGGCAAGGCCCAGCAGGCAGATGCAGGTGAAGGCGATGTAAACCCGGAACCGTATGTCTTTCTTGACGTTCAACTTGGAAGTGCTGAGTTTTAGAATTAATTCCTTACAGATTTTTCTTTTATGACAATGCTGTATGCAGGAAGCGTAAGCGGCTTTAGTCCGACGCGCGCGCCGCTTTGAATTACATTGCTCTCCATCCCCGCATTCATCAGCCGCGTCTTTGCATCCATATAGCGCCAGCGCAGTTCCTTGAGCGCCTGCTGCTGCTTGTTGATCTCCCGCTGCATTTCCACCGCGCGATGGCTGTTGGCGATGTAGATAACCGCAAGCAGGGCCAGAAATGCGATAAAGGGAATATTGGTGAGCAGCTTTGAATACGAAAGACGGTCGCGCAGCGCCCGGATATCCGAGCGGATGCGCTGCGCCGGCGTTTTTAGCTCGGCGGGCCCTGTAAATGGCACTCCTTTTACTTTTTTCATATCCTTTCTGCTATCCGCAGCCTTGCGCTGCGCGCCCTACTGTTCTGCTTTACTTCTTCTTCTGTCGGCTCCACGGGCTTCGGCGTCAGCGGCCGCAGTGTTGCCTTATTAGTTACCTGCCCAAATTCATTCGTCTCATCTTCCCAGACTCCGCGCTTCATAAACGTCTTTACCAGCCTGTCTTCCAAAGAGTGAAAGGAGATCACGCTCAGCCTTCCGCCTTCCTTCAGGCACTCCGGCGTCTGGTCCAGAAACTCCTTCAGCGCCTCCAGCTCCTCGTTTACCTCTATCCGCAATGCCTGGAAAAGCTGAGCGAGGTATTTCTCCGGAACCCCTTTAACCACCGGCGTTATCAGCGCCTTAAGGCCTTCAATAGTTGTCAGGCTTCCGCGTCCCCGATTCGTAGCGATGTGCTTTGCCAGCCCCCGCGAGTTCCGCAGCTCGCCATACAGCTCAAATAGCTTATGGAGGCTGCTCTCGCTGTAGGTATTCAGGATATCTGCCGCCGTACGTTCCAGCCTGCTATCCATCCGCATATCCAGCGGGCCGTCAAAACGGGTGGAAAAGCCTCTTTCCGCCGTATCAAACTGCCAGGAACTTACTCCAAGGTCAGCAAGAATGCCATCCACCTTTCCGGCCAGGCCATGCAGGCGCAAAAAGCGCTTGATATAGCGGAAATTCTCGGTTATGGGAATGATCCGCCCATCATTGGGCTTATTGCGCCAGGCGTCGGCATCGTGGTCAAAGGCCAGGAGCCTGCCTTCAGGGCCAAGGCGGGAAAGAATCTCCCGGCTATGGCCGCCGCCGCCAAACGTGGCATCTACATAAACACCGTCGGATTTTACATCCAGCGCATCTACCGCCTCCTTTAAAAGAACTGTTGTGTGGTAAAAAGTGGGAGCCGCCATTGCCTTTACTATGCAAATGGGTTAAACGCCTCGCCACCGCCCACTTCTTCCGCCAGCAGACTAAGGTTGCCCACGTTCTGCTTCAAATAGTTATTGTATGCTGTCTTGTCCCAGAGTTCTACTTTGTTTCCCTGTGATGCTAAAACCATTTCTTTGGAAAGACCGGCGTATTCCATCAGGTTTTTAGGTAGGTTCATGCGCCCTGCCCCGTCCAACTCAACGATATTTGCGCCATTGAGAAACAAACGCTTAAGTGCGCGTTCCTTAGGGTTGAAATCATTCAGCTTATTAATCTTCGCTGCTATCACCTCCCAAACGTCCATCGTATATAACGTCAGGCATGTCTCAAACCCGCGATTTACCACAAAGCGCTCACTGCCGCCCTCCGGGATCTGCTTGCGCAAACCGGCAGGCAGCAGGAAGCGGCCTTTGGCGTCTATCGCAACCTCGTATTCGCCGATGAAGGAAGGCATGTGATTAATAATTGGGAGCGTTCACCACAAAGAAACACTTTCTCCCACTTTTTAACACTCAAATAGTGGCCTATATTTTTCCACTGCGAATACACAAGCGCGAAGGCCTTACAATACAAGGCCTTATCTAATTTCTAACGGATTGTGAACGCCAGTTTTCGTGACGATGCTGTGGATAAGTGTTAGTATCCTGTGGATGGACTAATCAAGGGCTTGGAAGACAGGAGCCTGCATATGCTGCGGCATGTGCAGAACTCATGAGCGCATGTGAAGCAGATAGCCGGCATTCGGCATACGAGCCAAAGCTAACGAACAGGAACAGACATTATAGCGGGAAGCCAGGCTATCGCAGAATATGAACGCCTTTCGGATTAAAAAAACGGCGAAGCGAATCGAGCATGCGCGTAGTGTCTGCGGACGACTGAGGCATGTGTGTTACCACAAAGAAGGTCGCAGAATCCCGGGCCAGCACCTCTACCTTATTGCCATTCCTGAGGAGTGAGCCTGCACGGCGCTCCGCAGCCACCCGCGAGGGGTATGTATTAAGCACAACGATGTAATCTCCGGCTGAAGCAATAGGCTGAGGAGCGGGCGGGACGGCAGTGGTAGCCGTGTCGGGCTTAACAGAAGAGTCAATCGGAGGGGGGATTAAGGCTGGCTGCTGCGTCTCAACGGTGTCGGGTCTTGCGGCAGCCGCAGGCTCACTGTTGTTGTTTCGGAAATACCGGAAGGCGACTATAGCGCCGGCAATAATTAAAAGCGCCAGGAGGCCCAGCAATATAATTTTCCCCCAGGCAATCTCACTGCGCGAGGCATCCTCCTGCGACTCCCGGCGGAAATCGGGCTGCTCCTCCGTGCGCTTCGCCATACGGATCATCGGTACCGGCGTAGGCACGTGCCGCAAATCCTGATTAGCTACAAAACGAACGAGGCCATTCACTTCTACAAACTTGCCAATGCCTGGCACCTCAACGTCTTTGCCTGCAGCCAGCTCCGCCCGGGTAGCCGTGCTGAATTCCCTTAATGCATTGGCTGCCTTTGAAATTGAAGTCTGCTCGTGCGTGGCAATGAAATTTGCGAGTGTGTCGTCAATAGAGCCCCCCGGTGTAAGCATCACATCGTAGGCAGGCGCATGCAGCGCCTCTCCGTCATAGGTAGCCGGCTTCTTCTTAAGCTCCAGATTGCCGAAGCCGTGGAGATAAACGAAATTATTCTTGAGTAGAAAAAGACCGATATACTTGGCGATGTCCATGCGGGTACAGTTGGGGTGCAAATTACGGAAGCTTAGGGCGCTTAAAACCGGAATCTTAGTCCCCCGTAAATATTAAAGCCAAAAGAAGGATAGCCCAGCCAGCGCTCATTCTTGCGGCCCAGCAGGTTGTCGGCGCGCAGCAGAATTGAAAAACGGGATGCAAATGTGTATTCGCCGCCGGCGCCAAAGTCAAATACGCCGCGCTGCTCCACATCCTGCCCCGCGGCATTGCGGCCCCATATCTTATCCAACACTTCAAGGTAAGTAGTCAGCAGCAGGCCATCGGTAATATGCCATGATGCGTCGCCTTTCAGCCGCACCGCAGGCTCGCCATAACATTTCCGGTATAGTTCCTGATGGTAGAAGTTGTACCAGTTCCCTTCCGCCCCGATGGAGAAATCTTCGCCAACTGCGTACCGGATGCCGCCGCCCCATACGATGGCCCGGACATTCTGCTCGTATAGAATGGAGAATTCTTTTCCGTCGCTACCCGGCTGTGTAACGAAAAGCGGAAGAATATCGTGATGCTGCCATGCGGCTCTGCCCCAGATGCTCATGTGCCGGCCCAGCGCCAGGCCCAAACCGCCAAACACCTCCTGCCGTTGCGACTGGACACGGTCGTAGATGCCGGGCATTACATACGGATTGACCTTCGTCAGCTGTTGCAATGTGTTTTGAATCCGGGTGGCAACCCAGCCTGCGGAAAGGGATAGGTTGCTGTTGGGCCCACCATAGGCAACGTGTATATCGGGGAGAAACTGCAGGGCATCGCCTTCGCCGATTGTTGGCGAAATACCCAGATGCGCGGAAAATCCGTTCCGCAGATAATTCAGAGCGGGGGCGATCTGAAAAATGTGATTTGTGCCCTGTACATTCCCGACGGCTGTCCATGCAAATTGTCCATTGACAGCCAGCTGCAGGCTCAGCGACGAATCCAGGTATTTAGTAGCAGGCAGATAGACGCCTGCGGTTATTTCATGGCCCTGCCGGGCATCAAACGCTCCAATTGATACCTGTGGATGGTAAGTGATGCCCCATGGGCCTGGCCTGAGGTTTTGCGCACCAACGGTAAGCGTTGCGGCGCTGTAAGCCATCCGCACTTCATCCCGGGTATAGTGGAGCGCGTCATGGTCGTAGCCGTAACGGCCAAATACGCTGCGCTCAACGCTAAGGCCAGCATTCAGAATGCGCGAAGACGTTTGATATTCACCGGCGCCCTTAAGCCCGAAACTGCGAAACAACTGGTGCTCAAGCTGGCCATCCTGCGTGATGTAGCGTGCCTGGGTAGCTGCGTGCCAATTGCGCCCGTGCAGACCCCCGAGCCCGGCCTCCGCAAGCATGGTAGAAAGATTTCCGCCGGCGAGCAGGGCATAGCTCTGCGGCGGAAGCGCTACACTGTCGCGGCCAAGCGCCAGCGGGCGCAAGGGCAGGGAGCGGTAAGCGTATTTGAGTGTCTGCTGCGGCACCTCATACTGTTGCGGCGCAGGTTCCTTTGCAACCAGCGGCAAAGTGGGCGAGAGCTCTGGCTTCACCATCGGCTTCAGTTCCGGCTGGTAAACCTGATACACCTCCAGCGTAGTGCCCTTGATAGTCGTATCGTTACGCGTGCTGCGAACGGGCGCCTGCGGAGGCTGCGCTGAAGGCGTGCGACGCTGCGCAAAAGCCGGATAAGCGCCAGCGGCGCAAAGCAACATGAAAATGCCGGTTACACACTTTGCCATTCGCTACTCGTTAGAAAGTTTAGAGCCTTCTTTTCCCTTCAGGCCCTCCAGACGACGCTCTGCATCTGCCTTCAGGTCCGGAATACGGCTGTTTTGAACCACGCTTTGCAGGGTAGCGCGCGCGTTGAAAAAATCCTTCTTGGCCAAAAGGATATCAGCAAGCAGGATGTAGGTTTTTACCACCCAATATTCGTAGCCGGCACTTTTTTTAATATTAGCTCCCGCAAGCGTTTCCGCCTCCTTCAGCTTGCCCGCTCCGAATAGATTAGACGCAAGCCGGTAGCGTGCTTCCGCCGCAACAGCGCCATTCTCACTTTGCGTGAGCGGGGTAAGCAGGGAATCCAGCCTGGCGCTGCCGCCACTACCATTGTTGAGTCGGATTGTGTTCATAACAGCTTCATCGTGGATGGCGGGCGAAACATCGGGTAATGCCAGCAGCGTGTCGGCATAGCGGGCGGCTTCCGCTGTGCTGTTTATCCGGGAGGCCATCTGCATCAGTCCTGTATATGCGCGCACGCGCACTACCGTGGAGCCGGCATGCTGCGCCAGGATGGAATAATATCGCGCGGCTTCTGTCCAGGCCGTGTCTGCAGCCGCAAGCAGAGCGGCACGCGTCGCACTTTCCTCAGAGTACGAGGCCCAGTCGCCTGCAAGCACGGTATCGTATGCTGCCCGCGCTGCTGCGTAAGCTTTTGCGCTATACAGTGTATTGGCAAGATAGTACCGTGCCCTGCCCGCCTTGCTCCCGCCCGGATAAAGCTGAAGATAGCGGCGGAACCCGGCAGACGCATCCGCCCATTTGCCGGCCGCATATTGCGCTTCTGCTGCATTGTAGTAAGCGGCATCCATCTCTTCATCGCTGGCTGCCGGCAGGTTGCGCTCCTTGAGCAGGGCTGTGTAGGCATCCGGCTGATTGCGCTCTATATAGATGCTCTTAATGGCCGACAAGGCATCCGTTCGTTCCGGCGCTGAAGGGTAATCGCGCAGGAGACGTTTGTAGGCGTCGAGCGCTTTATCATCCTGATCAAGCTGTTGATAAGCGGTGCCGGTTTTCAATTCAGCTTTCGCGCCAAACCCGGAACCGGCATTTGCTGTAATCAGCTGCTGCAGGGTAGCGATTGCCTGCTCGTACTTCGCGCCTGCAATCTGCGCGACTCCGAGCTCATAGCGTGCCTCGGCGGCATATGGAGAAGGCGGTACTGCCGCAATAATCATTTGCAGGAGCCGGCTCTTCTCGGCGTCGTCACCGCGCAGGCCGGCTATGATGGCGGATTGAAGACGGGCATAGTCGGCGTCCTGTCCATTGCCGGTTGCCGCTGCTGCGTAAAGCGGCGCTGCACGCGCAAAATCCTTTTGCATGAATAAAGCGTCAGCTTCACGCAGGCTTGCATTAGCTGCTGCCGGACCGCCGCCACCCGCGGTTTTTGCCTGTGAAAAAGCGTTTTGCGCGCGCGGAAAATCCTTGAGCTCCATCGCCGCATACCCGAGCGTTAATGAGGCATGGGCGGGAGTGGCGGCAGCACTGAGCTTTGCCGCTCCCGCCTGTCCGCTGACGTTAGCCAGAAAGCGCTGTGCAAAATATGCGGCGCTGTCAGGCTGGTGCAGGCGATACAAGATCTCGCCTTTCCAGAATTGCGCGGCGGCAATATAGTCCCCGGCGACCGGATAATTCAGGGACTCGGTCAGCAGTGATGCCGCCTCCGATAATCTTCCGCCTTGCATGTCTTGTAAAGCATACCCATATGCAGCGCGCTGGCGGATGCGACCGTAGTCATCGCCGTCAGTTGACCTGGCAGCGGTGATCGATTCGTATGCATCTTTGTAATTGCTGGTCTCCAGATACAGTTGCGACTGTAACACCTGCGCGGCGCCGGAATGCGGACTGCCGGCAAAATCTTTCAGCAGGCGGCGCACACTCCGCATCGCATCATCGGCGTAGCCTAACTCGTAAGAGAGTTTTGCATGCAGCAAAAGCGCAGCTTGTTGTTGGGCGGCGTTAAAAGGCATAGCTGCGCAAATGCCGAACGCATTGCGGGCGCTTTCTTTGTCGCCCGTCTTCAGGTAGCAATCGCCGAGCAGATACATGGCAGTTTGCCCCAGAGAATCCTGCGCGGCGCTGAGCGGCTTAAATTTTTCTACCGCGCTCTTCCATTCATTAACGCGGTAGTATGCATACCCCATTTCATAAAGCTCCTCCTTGCGGATTTTATCCGTGTGCTCATAGTAATGCTCAAAGTAAGGAAGTGCATCACCGTAGCGTCCGTCTTCAAACAAACACTGTGCGGCCAGCAGGTGCAGCTCATTGTCGTAATAGAGCTTTTCCGGGCGCTTGATAAGCCTGAGCGCCTCTGTAAGGGCCTTCGCGCGGTCGCCCATGAAGTAGTAAATCTCCGCCATGTAGTAGGGAACCACCGGCCGGTAGATAGGCTCATTATTAATGCGGTCAAAGCTTTTAAGCGCCTCATTGTACTCCCCTTTGTTGTAGGCCAGCAGGCCATAGTAATAATTGCCGGGGCTGTAATACCTGCCGAGCACTTCCTTCATAGTCCTGAACAGCGTATCTGCCTGCGCAAACTGCCGGTTGTTGAAATAGCAGTACGCGCGCTCAAATTTTGTATCAGCAATCTCCGCATTAGTCAGGTTAGCGATGCCGGCATGCTCATAGTAAGGAATGGCGGCAGCAAGCTGACTGTGCAGGAAGTAATAGCGGGCAACGGCGAGCGACAGCCGGTCGCGGACGGGTGCGGCCACGGTAGCACGGAGCAGGGCAAGGGCAGAATCCGGCGCGCCGGGCTCATCGCGCTTCAGGCCACTGACGGCGATAATATATCCGGCAGTTTCCTGTTCAGATGCCCATGGGGGCTGAATGCCCGATATGGATTTTGCCAGCGATTCGCGGGCGGCAAGCGAGGCGATATCATAAAGCTGACCGGCGGCAGCGTCTTTCGCACGGAAGATGGCTTCATTCGGTTGCCGGAAGCGGGCAAGCTCCTGCGCAGAAGCTGCCGTCTGATTAAGCGCGGCGATGGCAATGCAGGAAATCAGATACCGCTTCAGATGCATAATCGGAGATTCGTAGGGGCGGCCGCATTGCGCATGCCCTTATGCTATGTGTGCCCGGTACGGGGCTACCACAAGGGTACGCCCCTACGGCTAAAAACAATTCCTAAAAATTCCAGGTTACGTTCAGGCTAGGGAAAATTGGCAGCTGATACACACGGGTGTTATCAATGCGGTTGACGTAGAAAATATTGTTGCGGCTAAAGATATTGGTGATGCTCAGCGTCGTCTCAATATTTGAGTTGGCCGACAGCGCAAAGCGCTTCTTGGCAGACACATCTACACGATGGTAGTAGGAGAGTCTTCCGCCATTAATCTCGTTGGCATAAAGCAGCCCAAGCTGTCCATTTTGCTGCAGGTAGTTGGTGCCTATGCCGCCAGACACGAGATTGAGGTTCTCGTAAAAGCCCTGTGTCTGGGTAAAAGGAAATGGTGAGCCCAGGTTATAACGCAGTGAGAAATCAAAATCCTTTTTCTTTCCTGCGGTGTAGGATCCAAGAAAGTTGGCATTAAACCGACGGTCAAACGGCGGCGCATAAGTCTGCCGGCCATCGTAGCGATCTACGTACTGATAGCCCATCACCGCCCACAGATACAGTCGGCGCTTACTGTACTTAGCCGAAAGGTCAACGCCGTATGCCTTGCCGGTTTCTACAAGGAAGTCGGCGTCGGACGAGTACTGTTTGTAGCGATTGAGCTCTATATTTTGAGTAAAGTTTTTAAACCAGGGCTCCAGATTGAGCTCTACGTCCCGCACGTCAACCTCAATGCCGCCGAGGACATGATATGCGGTCTGAAGGTTAGTAGCCACATCCTCATTTTCTGTGTTCTTAAGCGTACGGTCCGGCGAAAGGGTAAAGCCTGTAAAGAAGTTTACGATGTCGCGGTCACTCTTGGTGGAAACGATGTTCTGGGAATACAGGCCGGCGGCAGCTTTCAGGCGGATATCCGGCGTGATATTGTACTTCATGCCGATCCGAGGCTCCGGAGAGATCTTGGACAGCGAAGCATAATACTGAATACGGAGGCCCGGCTCAATAATGAACTTCTCCTTGATGTTTTTGCGGAAAGAAACGAACAGCGAGGCAAGCGTGTTCTGGCGGTCCAGCGATTGGTCAAAGCCAAACGTATTCTTGTATTTCAATGTAGTGGCAAAACCGCTTACCTCAAGGCCATATTTAAACTGACTGTAGTTAGAAAGGAAGTTGGTGAAGTTAATGCCGCCTTCAAATCCGGAAATGCCACTGCTTCTCGGCGTTTCACTGCCTGCTTCGCTATAGTCAATCAGGTACTTGGAATAGGCAAACTTGCCGTCAATGAGGGCGGATGAGCCGGAAGGAGAAACGACAAACGTTGCGCCCCCGCCCGCAGCATTCCAGCGGAAGTCGGCCGTGGCAACATCACTGTGCGGCTTCAGAAACTGGGCCTTATCGTCAAAATTGAATCCGAACAGATTGAGCTTGGAGCCATTAGAGCCATTGATGGAAACCTTACCGTACAAGTCGGTGAAGGAATAGGGCAGCCCATTGGAAAAGGGCTCGCCAAAGCCCCCGTAGAGCGACTTGGAGGTCTTATCCAGATAGCTGTGCTTTACGCTAAGCAGATAAGTAATGCTATTGCCGTCATCGCCTTTTGCCTTCATAATGGGCCCTTCCAGCATGGCACGCGCCATAATAGGCGATACTGAAAGCTTGCCTGACGTCCGATTCTTGTTCCCGTCTTTGGTGTGAATGTCCAGGATGGCAGAGGTGCGGTTGCCATATTGCGCGCCAAAGCCCGCGCTCTGAATATCGACGCTTCGGATCGCGTCTGTCTCAAAAACTGAATAAAGCCCAATGGTGTGAAACGGATTATAGATTGTCACGCCGTCCAGCAGGATGCCCGTCTGGCTCGGCGCCCCGCCACGGATGTAGAGCTGCCCGCCCTGGTCGCCGGTAAATACGACACCCGGCGTCACTTGCAGGTATTGCGCGATGTCTGGCTCGCCGCCTGAGGAAGGCAGCAACTTCATTTCCCGAGGCGTTACAGTCGTAGTACCCACATTCACCAGCGTACGGCGCTCCTGCTTTCGGCTGGATACGGTAACGTCCGTAAGCGTAACGCCACTGCGGCGCAGAAAAAGCTTATGGTTCACGATAGACCCTGCTGCGAGCGTTACGGCCGCTGTAGCCGTATCATAGCCAAACTGCGTAGAGGCGAGCGTATAAGTGCCGGCCGGTATGCCCGCAAGCGAAAAATACCCGTTCACATCCGTCTGGCCGCCGTAACTTGTGCCAAGCAGAAATACATTTGTATAAATCACTGGCTCACCGCTGCCTCGCTCATACACGAAGCCCTTAATGACACCGGTCTGGGCAAATGAGGTGAGACAGGCAGACAGCAGAAAAAGAAGCGAGAAAAGTTTGCGCATTGTAAAGGCGGAAGTTTGCAGCAGCAAAGGCTTATTTATAACAGGGTGGACAAAGATAGACGGAAATAGCGCCCGGCTTCCGGCGCTTTGCGGTCAGTTGGAGGCACAATCTTTTTGTGATATAAATCATACACAATCAAACACACACAATATGGAAAACCAACTCACACGCGAGCCATCTCAAGACGCGCTTACCGAAACCTACAGCACCGGCTTTCGCGAAACCGCTACGCTGAATAATGCCGATGCCGGAACGCGGCAGAATGCACAATGCAGCGCCGACAGCTTAGCCGACGACTCGCGGGATGAGCAGCGCACCGCCCAGCGCTGGTGGCTAAGGAAACGCCTCATGGGACTATAGTGCTTCAAACTCATTAATCGCCGGATGCGCCACAAGCGCATCCTTTTTTTTGCAGGTACAATCTTTAAGATGATCTGGCAATCCTTAACGCATAAAATAACCAGCTAATTATGGACACTCAAAAAGAAAGAGACCGTTTAGACGAAGACAGCATCAACGACAAAGGCACAGACGTCACCCGGAGCGAGGCCCGGCAGCGCAGCCACGCCGCCAACGAAGGCAGCAACGAAGGCAGCAATGCCACCCACGGCCAGGGCCATCATCATGGCAGCGACGAAACCGGCAGCCATCAGGAAGGCATGTATCAGAAGAACGCTCCGCAGCAGGTTGTGGATGAGCAGAAGCCTACGCCTTAGAGCACACCATTCCAAAGAAAAGGCCCCGCATTTGCGAGGCCTTTTCTTTATTCATCCAGCTTCAGCACAGCCAGAAACGCCTCCTGCGGCACCTCTACATTCCCAATCTGACGCATGCGCTTCTTACCGGCCTTCTGCTTTTCCAGCAGCTTGCGCTTGCGCGAAATATCGCCGCCGTAGCACTTTGCTGTTACATCCTTCCGCATGGCTGAAATCGTTTCGCGCGCTACAATCTTGGCGCCTATGGCCGCCTGAATGGCTATTACGAATTGCTGCTTTGGCAGTAGCTCCTTCAGCTTGCTGCACAGCTTCCGGCCAAAGTCCTGCGCGCGGCTGCGGTGGATGAGCGCCGACAGCGCATCCACATTATCGCCGTTCAGCAGGATGTCCATCTTAGCGATGTCGCTGTCGCGGTAGTCTAAGGGCTGGTAGTCAAAGGAGGCGTAGCCGCGTGTGCAGCTCTTCAGCTTGTCGTAGAAGTCAAACACAATCTCTGCCAGCGGCAGTTCAAACACCAGTTCTACCCGCGTGGTGGTCAGGTAATGCTGATTAATCAATATCCCGCGCTTGCCCAGACAAAGGCTCATGATATTCCCGATGTAGTCCGGCAGCGTAATAATCTGCGCCCGGATGAACGGCTCCTCTACCCTGTCCAGCCTGCTCGGCTCCGGCATCTCGCTCGGATTATTCACGATGAGCAGCTTGTCCGGCTCCCGCGTCGTAAAGGCGTGGAAGCTTACATTCGGTACCGTCGTGATTACCGTCTGATTAAACTCCCGCTCCAGCCGCTCCTGGATTATCTCCATGTGCAGCATCCCCAGGAATCCGCAACGGAAGCCAAAGCCCAGCGCCTGGCTCGTCTCCGGCTCAAACGTCAATGACGCATCATTCAGCTGCAGCTTCTCCATACAATCCCGCAGCTCCTCAAAGTCGTCCGTCTCCACGGGGAAGATGCCCGCGAACACCATCGGCTTTACATCCTGAAAGCCCTTTATTATCTCCTGCGTCGGGTTCACGGCGCTTGTAATCGTATCGCCCACCTTCACATCGCCCGCATTCTTGATGCCTGTGATGATGTAGCCCACATCGCCCGTCTTCACCTCGTCCTTCGGCGTCATCGTCAGCTTCAGGATGCCCACCTCATCGGCGTGGTACTCCTTGCCGGTATTGATAAACTTCACCTTCTCGCCCTTCTTAATCTTCCCATTGGTAACGCGGTAATAGACGATAATCCCCCTAAAGGAATTAAACACCGAGTCAAAGATGAGCGCCTGCAATGGCGCATCTTCCTTTCCCTGCGGAGCAGGAATCCTATTAATAATCGCATCCAGTATCTCATCCACCCCAATCCCCGTCTTCCCGCTCGCCAGGATAATATCCTCCTCCTTGCAGCCAATCAGGTCAATAATCTGATCCTTCACCTCCGGTATCATCGCCCCGTCCATGTCTATCTTATTAATCACCGGGATAATCTCCAGGTCATTGTCCATCGCCAGGTAGAGGTTGCTGATTGTCTGCGCCTGAATGCCCTGCGTCGCATCCACCAGCAGCAGCGCGCCCTCGCAGGCCGCCAGCGCCCGGCTCACCTCATAAGAGAAATCCACGTGGCCCGGCGTATCAATCAGGTTCAGCGTGTACTGCACCCCCTTGTACGGGAAATCAATCTGGATCGCGTGGCTCTTAATCGTAATCCCCTTCTCCCGCTCCAGATCCATATCATCCAGCACCTGCGCCTGCATATCGCGCTTACTAATCGTATTCGTATGCTCCAGCAGCCGGTCCGCCAGCGTACTCTTCCCGTGGTCAATGTGGGCAATGATGCAGAAATTCCTGATGTTCTTCATAATAACAGGGGCGAAGATACCGCAAGCCGCCCGCCTCTCCCCGCTTCCGTCATCCTGAACCCTGAAACGGCTTAAAGGGAGGCATTGTTTCGGCGCCAATCCACCCGGTCGCTGAGCGAAGCCGAAGCGAGACAGTGCAGATAGAGGAGCGCGCTTCGGCGCTTCGGCTTCGCTCAGCGACCGGGACCGGGAGCGGGGACCATTATGTTACCAGCGTTCCGCTCGCTCCCAATCGTCCCTTGCGTCGCACATTTCATCGTTCGTCAGTCTATTCAGCCTTTCCCGCCACGGGCAAAGCAGCCGCGATATCCCCCTCACGGAGGGGGAAGCCCGCAGGGCAGGGGGCGGGACGGCAGCATCAGCCCACCGGGGCAGAAGGCGTGCAACATGGAGAAGATTATATCCGGCCTTAAACCCCCGGTGGCCTTCGCCTGCATTCCCTCCCCCTCGCCTAACGGCGTTCCCCCTCCGTGAGGGGGATATCCCTTGCGCCGCACTATCCCGAAGCCTCCGGCTCCCAAAATCTTCAAAACATGCCTTCCGGATTTTCGGAATGCCACTTTTCAATTGAAAAACACACTTCCGAATATCCGGAATGCCATTTTTAGGTTCAAAACCTGCATTCCGGATATTTGGAATGCCATCCTGAGCGCCAAAAACCGGGTTCCGGATATTCGGAATGCCATCCTGAGGCTTGAAAACCGGGTTCCGGATTTTCGGAATGCCGTTTCTAATGTCAAAAACCCCTTTCGGAATTTTCGGAATGCGGTTTTCAGGATTTTTGCCCACGCCGGCGCATTGGGCCGTGGAGATCCGATTATTCCCAATAAAATCCCAAAGCCCGGCGTTGTGTATGCAATCCGGAGGGCAAGCACGTCTTCCTCTTGCACCAAAAACATTCACCGCACATGAAAAAACTCTTCGCCGCCGCCGGCATGGCCACCGCCATTGCCTTCAGCGCCTGCGCCGCGCCATCCGAGCGCAACACGGCCACCACTTCCTTCCCAGAAGAGACGGCCGCCGATCCCGGCGCGCCGCCCCCGCCGCCCGCAGGCCGCATCACCTGGAACATCACACCCCGCAACAGCTACGTGCTGGCTGATGGCAACCATGAGACCTTCCTTTACCTAAGCCTCCGCAGCGGCGCCAACGAGCGCGAAGGCGCGCGCACCCCGCTCAACATCTCCCTTGTGCTGGATCGCAGCGGCTCCATGGCCGGCGATAAAATGGCCTATGCGCGGCAGGCCGCGAAGGCAGTGATAGACCGCCTCGGCCCCGAAGATTTAGTATCCATCGTCAACTACGATGATAACGTGGAGGTGACATCGCCGCAGCAGCCGGTGCGCAACAAAGAGCAGCTCAAGCGCCTCATAGACCGCATCACCGACCGCGGCAGCACGGCCCTCACGGCGGGCATGCTGGAAGGCTACAAGCAGGTGCAGTCGCAAAAGCGGGAGGGCTATGTGAACCGCGTGCTGCTGCTGACGGACGGCCTGGCCAACATCGGCATTGTGTCGCCCTCCAAAATCCGCGAGATCACCCGCGAGAAGTATCAGAACAGCGGCATTGCCATCTCCACATTCGGCCTCGGCGCGGGCTATAATGAAGACCTCCTGACGGGCATGGCGGAAGTGGGTGGAGGCAATTATTACTTCATAGAACAAGGCGCGCAGATCGCCGGCATCTTTGACCGCGAGCTGAAGGGCCTGCTGAGTGTATTGGGCCAGGATGCCGTAGCCACGATTGCGCTGCCACCCGGCACGATGTGCGAGAAGGTGTACGGGTATCCCTACGAAGTCACCGACGGCCGCATCACCATCCGCCTCTCCGACATTTATGCGAATGACGAGAAGGGCGTGGTGATCAAGCTGCGCAGCAACCGCATCTCTGAAGGCCTCGCCATCAGCGCCACGCTCAGCTACACGGAAGCCGAAGGCTCGCACAAGGTCCGCGACAGCAAATCGCTGCGCCTTGCGGTAGCCCCCAGCCGCCGCGTCTATGACGAGAGCCTGGACCGCGAGGTAGAGGAGAAGGTGGCGATGTTTGAAGCCAACGATGAGTTTGAAGGCATCATGGCGGAAGTGGATAAGGGAAATTATGCGGAGGCGAAACGCCGCGCGGCAGGCTCGGTGAGCAAGCTGAAGCAGAAGCAGCTCGCCGCCCCATCTGCCACGCTCAAAGAGCGCGAGGCGCAGATCAGCAAGTATGCCGACGATATGGATCAGGTGCAGAACATGGCTACCGAGGACCGGAGCATGTACCAGAAGGCCAACAAGTCGGTGAACTATGAATCAACCAAGCTGCGGAAGAAGTAGGGTGGCGACGTACCAATGAAGAAGGCCCCGCATTGCGGGGCCTTCTTGTTATTTGGGTGAAGGAATGCTGATTAGTGCGGCATCAGCACCAGCTGCTTTGCCTGTGTAGCAATGTTTGCTCCGCGGAGCTGCATGTAATAGGTGCCGGCGGGCAGTGTGCTCAGGTCAAGCGCAGTGCTGAGGCGGCCACCAGTCACCTCAAAGCTGCGGGAGGCAACCAGGGAGCCGGTAGCGTTCACAACCGTCAGGCTCACATTCGCAGCAGCCGCAGTGCCGGTAGCCATGTCTATGCTTACCGTGCCAGTGGAAGGATTCGGAGCAAGGGAAAGGGCGGCATCCTGAGTATGTGCATTCACAATCCGCACAACGTTGCTGTAGTTGAATGCGCCGTCATTGGCCGTTTGGCGGATGCGGTAGTAAACAGGAGCATGTGGTGTCGCATTTACGTCGCGATCCAGATATTCATAGCTAAGCGGCTGCGTGCTGTTGCCATCTTTTGCGGCAGATGCAAGCGTTGCGATGTTGCGGAAATGGGAGCCGTCGTCGGAGCGTTCAATGGTAAATCCTGCGTTGCCATTCTCTGTGGAGGTGTGCCAGGTAAGGCGGTTGTCTGCGCCCTGTGCATAGCCATTGAACGAAGAGAAGGAAATAGGCAAGGCCACACCGGGAAGGGTGATGGAGTTAGGAACGAACTCGGGAATGCCAGCATTGTCAACGGTAGAAAATGCAAACTGGTGCGTTGGGTTTGACGCTATCTCAAAGCGCAGCAGGCTCACGTCAAAGTTGCTGATACGTGTAGCGGCAGCTGCGGAAGAAAAAGGAATCAGCGAGCCATTGTAATAGAGCAAACCGCCCGCTGCCTGAAACAAGTCAATCTTGCGGCCTAAGAAACCCGGGTTGTAAGTGCCGTCTTCCGGATCATTCCCCGTGAAAGCTCCTGAGGGTATGATCACCCTGCCATTAGCATCATAGGTAAGCGACGACATGGCGTATCCGAAACCGGTGGGCCTTGCGTCAACAGCGAAATTGATGATCAGATTGGAGCTGGAATTGATGGCAACTGAATAATCAGGGGAGGCGTCGCCGGCGGAGGTAGCTCCTTCTGCGGTGGGCATAAAAGAGCTGGTGGGCAGGCCGATAATGGGGTTGTTTGAGTTGATAGCGTAGAAGCCGCTGCTCAGCGATACGCTATAGTTTACATTAGACTGGCCTGTCAGGGAATAGGTGAAGGAAACGCCAGACACAGCGGAGCGATCAATAACAACGTTGCTGTTGTCAATCAGGTACACGTAGAGTTGGTTGCCAAGTGCAGTAGAGATTGGAATGCCGGAAATGGTGCCGCCATCGCCATCATCTGTGACGGTGCCGGTAATGGAAATGGTTGCCGCTGAAGCGGCGGAGCCTGTCAGGATAAACAGGGCAAGCATGAACCACCTCAGCAGGATTGGGGCGAGTAAGCGGGAATGGTTTTGGGGTCGGGTAGTGCGTCTTTTCATATTGATTGGTTAACGAGATTTGCGATAACCTCAGCCTATCAATACAATGCCAACAGTCGCATCAGTCGTTCGGTATCAACTCAAAGTAATAGACGGCTTACTTTGTTTGAATGTATTTAGCATAGGTAATATGTACAATACAACCAATCAAAGTCCGTCCTATGAATGCTGATTTATTTCAGGAACTGCTTTTTCACCGGCGTTCGGGATCGCCGCACCGAAGTAAAACACGGCGGCCTGCGTTGAATAGGCCGCCTCCCTTCGCCCACTCAGAGTCGTGCCCTTAATTTTTCTTGTCTTTGATCTTCTTTGCCTTCTCACCACGCCGCTGCATGTCGGCCTCAGCTTTGGCTACCTGCTCCGGGTGCGTTTGCAGGAAGCGGTAGTAACGCATGCCTGCACGCAGCATGTCGTCCCGGCGCTGCCTGAGGATGCTTAGCGTTTCTGCGCCTATGGCGGCATATACCTCGCGCGGCATGCGCCGCAGACCCGCAATGAGCACGGCGTCGGTCAGCTTTTCCTGGAATGATCTGATACCGGCCCGCCAGTCATCTTCGCTCAGGTCTTTCAGCATTGTCTTGTCAAAGGCCCACTGTTTGTAATTGAGCGGGCGCAGCTTCAGGTCTTCGCGAAAGCCGGCAAAACTGTGTATGCCTAGCAGGTGCGTAGCCCCGAATACGAGGCCGGTTGAGTTGAAGTACGCCTGGTCGTGATCACGCGGAATAGGGTAGATATGCGTCTTGCCGCCCGCTTCTTTGTGGAGTTCCCATTTCCATTGGTCGCCGTGCCGGTCCCAGTCGGCCACCAGCATATCCAGCAACCGGGCCTGCAGCAGCATTTTCTGATCCAGGCGGAAAGCAGCCGGCTCATCGCTCATCTTCCGGAGCATTTTCTCCGTGCCGATCACCTTATCACCTTCAAAGAAGACCGGCTCCCGTTGCTCCAGCATGCAGAGCGAGTTGGCAAACATGGCGCGGTAGGGGCCGAATGCGGCATCATCCGGCACGAACACCAGTTCGGGTTCGGTGCTGAGAATGCCAAGGGCTTTCGCCATCGGTGGCAGGGAAAGAGGGCCGTATGGCTGCGCGGCAGAGATCATTTGCTGTGAAAGCGTCCTGACCTGGCGGTTGTGAATGCCGGAGGCGTCCATAGCCTTGTCCACACTCTTCTCCAGTGAGCGGAGCACCCAAGGGCTCCCCGCGGCGTCATCCAGGTGGAGGCTTTTTGTCTGCATGCCGCCGCCCAATTCTTTGACCGTAAAGCCTCCGTGACTCGTCTTAAGCCGGAAGACTTTCGCGCGGACGGGCATTGCCCAGACTTCGCGGTAATTCCTTCCAACGAACAATTTATCTCCGGCAGACGGATGCTCATATCTCCGGCTGGCCACTGCGGTCACAGAGTCCTGCGCCGAGGAATGGAGCGCCGGAATAATCAGGAAAAGGGCCGGAAGCAGCCGTTGCAACATGTTAAGAAGTGCTTTAGGAGGGATGCCAAACCAAATTTGTGCCTGTACGGGGCAGTAATCCCCGGGCGGCCTTGCAGCGCTACGGTCTTTACCTTAATTTTCCGCCTTGATTCTTTTCCGTTACTCATCTTCCAACTCCAAAATACCCCCTATGCAATCAGGGAAATCTACGATTCATAAGACTGGCCGATACCTTAGCCTTGCGGCGCTGACGATACTTATTGCGGGCTGGAGCTTGTGGAATGCCGGCTGTAAAAAGGATGAAGGAAACGGGAGTTCGTCCAGCGTCCGTCCGGCGCTGGAGCTTACGGCAAGCGATTTCACGTCGCCGGTGGCGCTTGCGGAAGCCCCGGACAATACACACCGCTTATTTGTTGTGGATCAGACGGGCAAAATCTGGGTAATACTTGCAGATGGGCGGAAACTCTCGCAGCCCTTCCTTGATATCTCTGCCTCAATGGTTTCGCTGCAGTCAGGCTACGATGAGCGGGGGCTGCTCGGGCTGGCCTTCCACCCCGATTTTAAGAGCAACGGGAAATTCTACGTTTATTATACGGCGCCATCAAATGGCGGCGGCCCGGTGGTGGGCGTCTCCTGGAACCACGTCAACCGTATCTCCGAGTTCCGCGTCACGGGCAGCAATATGAACATTGCCAACCCGGCTACAGAGCGCGTAGTATTGCAGGTAAATCATCCTGCTGCGAATCACAATGGCGGCGCCATTGCTTTTGGCCCTGACGGATACCTGTACATCGCGATAGGTGACGGAGGCGACAAGGACGACGTAGGTGCGGGGCATGTGGCCGACTGGTATGCGCCAAACGGAGGCGGCAATGCTCAGAATCTCAGCGCCAATTTACTCGGGAAAGTACTGCGCATTGACGTGAGCGGCAATCCTTACAATGTGCCCGCCGATAACCCTTATGTCAGCACCCCGAATGTAAAAGAGGAAATATGGGCCTATGGCTTCCGTAATCCGTACCGATTTTCTTTTGATATGGGCGGCAACCGGGAGCTTTACCTCGGCGATGTAGGCCAGTCTCTGTATGAAGAGATAAATCTTGTAACCAAAGGGGGCAACTATGGCTGGAATGTCCGTGAAGGGGTTGCTTGCTTCAATACGGACGACGACAGGACCACCCGCTCTGGCTGTCCGACTGTGGACCCGATGGGTGTAAAGCTCTCTGATCCGATCGTACAGCTTGACAATGCAGCGAATCCAAATGGCGGCGGCATCGCAACGGCCATAGTGGGAGGCTACGTTTACAGAGGCGCTACTTTCCCTCAGCTTCAGGGTACTTACATCTTCGGAACCTATTCCCAAAAAGGTGGTCCCGACGGCAAGGTTTACACTGCTGATAAGAGCGCCACGCCAAGTGGCCTGCACCTGTACGTACCGCTTGATATCCGCAGCTACGAGAGCGGTATCGGTCAGTATATCAAGGGCTTCGGTCAGGACGCATCCGGTGAGATGTACATTCTAACAGCTGGCGTGCAGGGCCCAGCCGGCACTACGGGAAAGGTGTACAAGCTGATTGCGGCGCAGTAAGTTAATGCTGCTGATGCCGTTTCTAAGGTCGTTTACTGCGCCCGGCATTTTGCTTCTTGTCGCTTTACCGCTTATTAATGCTGGTTTAAAGGCATAATGATGGAGACATATGTCTAATATGCTCTGGGGCACGCCCATTGTATTGGCATGCGCTGCCGGGTACATTTACGCGTGGCGTATAAATAAGAAAGAGCAACATGCCTTCGCCCTCGCAATACTTGTTCTTTGCGGACTGGCGTTGCGGATTTATACAGGTATGGACGCAAATCTGCATGATTGGGATGAGCGCTATCACGCACTTGTAGCCAGGCATTTGCAATATCACTGGCTGAAGCCCACATTGTATGAGACGGCGCTTCTTCCATATGACTACAAAGACTGGTCGGTAAACCATATCTGGCTCCATAAGCAGCCGCTTACACTCTGGCTGATGGCCCTGAGCATCAAAGTGTTCGGCCTGCATGTGTTTGTTATAAGATTGCCAGCCATTCTGCTAAGCACAATAGCGATAAAGCTGGTTTACGACATTGCCCGGGCCTGGTGCGGCAGGCAGGTGGCTTTTTTCAGTGCCTTTTTGTTTTCCATTCACGGCTTTATCATAGAACTGGCGGCGGGACGCGCCGGCACAGACAGCGTTGATGCGGTCTTTCTCACCCTTATTGTGTTGGCCGTATGGCTATCTGTAAAGGCGGTCAGTAATAAAAGCATTGCGGGTCATCTGCTTGTCGGAGCCGCCATTGGCTTTGCAATTCTTACGAAATGGCTGCCCGCGCTCGTGGCGTTGCCTGTATGGGTCCTTATCGCTTATTCAGCTTTCAAAACAGAACGGTTGAAATTTCTCACTTCTTTATTTGCAATAATTATAGCGGCTGTCGCGGTGGCCCTCCCTTGGCAACTATACATTTTACATGCGTTTCCTGCCGAGGCGCATTGGGAATATTCATACAATAGGGAGCACCTGTTCAAGGCCGTAGAGGGCCACTCCGGCAATTTCTTCTTCTACTTTGATCATTTACGAATGAAATACGGCGAACTGATTTATCTGCCGATTGTGTGGGCCACCTGGACCGGCATTAAGCGCAGAAAGGCGCACGATTACGCCATTCTTGCCTGGTTTTGGCTTCCCTATATTTTTTTCTCGTTTGCTGCTACCAAGATGGAAGCCTATACGGTAATCGCCGCCCCGGCAGTTTTTATTATCACCGCCGGGTCGCTTGTGAAACTGGCTGAAATGGCAAAGTCCGGCGTCCGGTATCGCTATGCGATGAGCCTTTTACGGATCGGGCTTATCGCATTGCCAATCCGCTATTCCATAGAGCGTATAAAACCATTTACGGTTTTGGAGCGCAATCCCGAATGGAACAGGCAGATTGAGGCTCTGCAAAAATCTTCTGCCAACAGCAGTACCACGGTTATGGTCAACAATAGTCACCCAATTGAAACCATGTTTCTGAGCGACTGTATTGCCTATGAGGCCGGAATTGATTCAGTGCAGCAAACAATTTTGGAGCAAAAGGGATATAAGGTTTTGCACTGCGCCGGGGATTAGTCAAAGGAACTTTAGAAAAAACGGCACGTAATTTTTGTAAGAGCTGAAAACGCCATCGTATGCCCCGACTCTTACTCGCCCTTAGCCTGTTCTGCCTGATATCGCCCTTCGCTTCCTGCAAAAACAAAGCGCTTCAAAAAGTTGACGATCCCCGGCTTCAGGATATTCACTTGCCATCTGGCTTTCACATTTCTCTATGGGCCAAAGACGTAGATAATGCCCGCTCGCTTGCGCTTGGAGATCAGGGCACCGTCTTCGTCGGGAATAGAACCGGTGATAAAGTTTTTGCTCTGGCAGACCGGGACGGCGACGGCGTGGCAGAAGAGAAATATACCATCCTTAGCGGTAAGAATATGCCAAACGGCCTTGCATTTAAGGCAGGGGCTTTGTACATAGCCGAGCTGGATAAAATCTGGCGACTGGATGGCATTGAAGCAAACCTGAAGACACCGCCGCAGCCGGTTCTTGTTTACAACAAGCTTCCACATGAGACTCATCACGGCTGGAAGTATCTGGCATTCGGCCCGGACGGCAAGCTATATGTGTCCATCGGTGCGCCCTGCAATATTTGCGACAGCGGCGAACGCGATCCCCGCTTTGCGTCTATAGCCAGGATGAACGCAGACGGCAGCGGTTTTGAAGTGTTTGCCTCCGGCATCCGAAACTCGGTTGGCTTTGACTGGCATCCTCAGACGAAGGAGCTTTGGTTTACAGAAAACGGCCGGGACGAGCTTGGCGACAATGTACCGCCCGATGAATTGAACAAAGCGCCTCAGGCCGGTATGCACTTCGGATATCCATACTGTCATGCATGCAACATTTCCGATCCCGAATATGGCGGCAGGCATTCCTGTACTGAATTTACACCGCCGGTAGCGAGGCTCGCTCCGCATACCGCGGCATTGGGCA
Organism: Chitinophagaceae bacterium; assembly: GCA_965246765.1. Classification (GTDB taxonomy): domain Bacteria; phylum Bacteroidota; class Bacteroidia; order Chitinophagales; family Chitinophagaceae; genus UBA1952. The sequence continues at coordinate 122,468 of CBDFFJ010000007.1, read as the reverse complement.
TGAAGTTCTACACGGGAAAGATGTTTCCTCAGTCGTATAGCAATACGATATTCATTGCAGAGCACGGCTCCTGGAATCGCAGCGAGCCGATCGGTTACCGTGTGATGATGGTGCGGATGGAAGGTGACAGCGTACACTACGAGCCGTTTGCTGAGGGTTGGCTGAAAGGAGGCAAGGCCTGGGGGCGTCCGGTAGATGTGATGCAGCTGAAAGACGGCTCACTACTTGTAAGTGATGACTTCGCAAATTGCATCTACCGGATCACTTACGATGGTAAATAGGTACAGTCACTACATTTAGGCTTCATAAACGCACACAAGATGAAGCTGCTACTGATAGACTGGGGCAATACGCTCGTAAAAGCCGCCGTGACAGACGATACCGGGATTTTCGTCGCCCAGGACACCTTTACTGCAAATGAAGCCGCAGATCGGCTAAGCGCGCTTATAGAAAAAGAGCAGCCACGCGCCTCCATCCTTTGCTCCGTAGTCAATCATGACGAACAGATTGAAGGTCTGCTGGCAGAGCGCACGCACCTCGTGAAGCTGGATCAGAAGACACATCTGCCTATTATGAACGCCTATCGTGCAGATAGTCTTGGAATGGACAGGCTGGCGGCAGTGGCAGGCGCACATGCAGCCCATCCGGGCAAGAATAATCTCGTAGTTGCAATGGGCACTTGCATCACCTACAACTTCATCACGAAGAACGGCGCGTTCCGGGGCGGTGCTATCTCGCCTGGTTTTCAGATGCGACTGGACGCAATGCACCAGTTTACCGACGGGCTGCCGCAGGTAAGCCCGGAAGGCGATACGCTCCTTTTAGGTTACGATACAGCAACCTGCATGCGAAGCGGTGCTGTGTTCGGCATTGCTGCCGAGATAGACGGAATGGTGGCTTCCTTTGAAAAAGAGTACGGGGAGTTTAACGCAATTTTATGCGGGGGCGATGCACCCTTCTTTGCACGCCACATCAAAAGCGGGATATTTGCCGACCCTCAGATTATTCTAAAGGGACTGTATCAAATCCTGAAGCATAATGTCCGTTTCCTACGCTAAGCGCCTGCTTACCGCGACCCTCGTATGTGCCGCCACAGCCGCCGCCGCGCAGAATGGTAATTCCAATAAAGAAAACGACCCTTACAGCCGCTACGGCCTTGGCGAGCCGATAAGCGGAACCAACGTGCTGAACCGGGCGATGGGCTATACCGCTGCCGCCTATCAGAACGCAGCAGCCATCAATACAGAAAACCCGGCCTCTTATCCTTCCCTGCGACTGACTACTTATGAAGCCGGCTTCACCGGTTCCCTGCGCAACATACTTACGGATAATAAAACTTACAGCACGGGCTCGGCGACGCTTGCTTATTTACGCGTGGGTGTCCCGCTCGGCAAGCATGCCGGGATGGCCTTTGGCCTGCAGCCACAAACGCACATCTTCTATCACAGTGTTGATACCACCAGCACACTCATCGATGAGAATAAACCCCAGCCGTTTTATAATAAAACCGCGTCTGAATACACTGGCGAAGGCGGACTCAACTACGCTTTCATAGGCGGCGCGGGGCAGATTGGCGGCTTTTCCTTCGGCGCCAACTTCGGCTATATGTTTGGTAACATCCGCAACACAAGCCGGCTGGTGAATCTGGATTCAACGCATGTGCTAAGCTCCGACTTTTCCCGGTACACACGCATTGGCGGCATTTACTGGAAAGGCGGCCTTCAGTACCATGATACCATGCGCAATGGCTGGCATTACCGCCTTGGCGCCACATTGGCGCTTAGTCAGGATTTGAACGGCACACGCGAGAGCTATACTTCTTCATTCTTCTATAATTCCGGCTCCGAGGTTCAGGATACAGCCTACAGCGCTACAGGCGAAAGCGGCAAGATCGTTTTGCCGGCTACCTACACATTCGGTGTCCAGCTGGGTGGCCGCAACTGGAGCGTGGCCGCAGACGCCTCGCAGACAGACTGGAGCGTTTACAAAAACTACGAGGTTCGTGATTCAGTGAAAGACAGGACCATTCGCTTTAATGTTGGCGGTGAGTTTACGCCTGATCCTGCAAGTGTCTATGGTTACCTGAGCCGCGTGACCTACCGTGCGGGCTTTTACTACGGCACAGACTATGTGCAGCTGCGTAACACTGACATGAAATACTATGGCCTGACGCTCGGCGCGTCCTTTCCGTTCAAGCGCACGACTGATCGCATACATACAGCTATAGAGTTTGGCCGCCGCGGCACGGAAGAAAACGGACTTGTGCAGGCCAACTACTTCAAGTTTCACCTGGGCATCTCGCTCAACGACCGCTGGTTTATCAAGCGCCGGTATGATTAAAGCGCCGTTGCGAAGCCTGGCGCCAGCCTGCCTTCTGCTCCTTTCGGTTGCGGCCTGCACCAACAGTATCAACGAGATCAATGCGGTGACCGGACGTGAGCGTGTCGGTGAAGACCACGGATCTGATGTGACGATTCTCTACAGCAAAGGCGGTAAGATTCAGGCGCGGCTTTTTGCGCACACCTTCATACGCGCGGAAGGCGCGAACCCTCCTTACACAGAAATGAAGGATGGAATGAAGGTTGAGTTTTTCAATGACAGCGCGCAGATCAGGAGCACGCTCACCGCCCGCTACGCCCGTGCGTACGAGCGGGAAAGCAACGTGCTTATCCGCGACAGCGTCCACATCATCAACGATAAAGGCGAGCAACTCTATACAAAGGAACTGGTCTGGAATCAGCGACTGCAAAAATTCTTTACTGAAAAGCCTGTGCGCATTATAACGCCGACGCAAGTGCTGACCGGAACAGGCATGGAGGCCAGTCAGGATTTTAGTGAATATCAGATCAGGAACATTACCGGCAGTGTGCAGGTGCAGCAGAGCCAGATGCCTCAGTAGCTCTTCTTGCGGTAGTCGCCGCGCTTCCAGGCTTCAAAGAACTCTGCCCAGCTGAGCGGGTTCGTAACGTTTGAAGGCCGGATCTGGCCGTAGTAAATGGCATCGCGCGCAATGCTTGCTTGATATACCGCCTGATTTTCGCGGCCATCACGCGGCATAGTGTAAGCAATCGCACGGAGCGTCAGCGCATCTGTATTCTTGCGCGCCACCTCATATTGGTCGTCAGGAATGCGCCAGTGACGGAACGCGTAATCAAACTGCTCCTTTGTAGGCAAAGGGCGCACAATCGTTTCCGGCAGGTAGAAAGTATCCTGAACCATGAGCTGAATCATGGAGAAATACTGACCCTTAATACGATCGGGCACCACATACGCCTTTGGCCTGAAACCAATGGCGGTAAACTCAAGCGTATCCCCCTTATAGCAAACTATAGAAAAAACGCCTTGCTCGGAAGAGTAAACGCCGCGGTACTGATTTCTAACGGTAACCGTAGTCAGCGGCACGGCACGCAGGCTGTCCGCTGTAATAGTTACCCCATTGATCTGCACAATACGCTGGTCACCGCCCTCCTGCGCAAAGACGCATTGAATCGCAGCGGGAAGCAGGGAAAAGAGCAGAAGAAAACGGTACAGCATGATCGGGGCGTCGTCGGGATGGTCTGGGAGGCCGGCGGCTCTCAATTACGCCCGCGCTCTTCACAAAGATGCAGGCGGGGGGCGTACTTTTGCGATGTATAAAAAGTGATTTAACGAAAGATTCTATGGCGTTTACAAAGGAAGATGTGCTGCGTGCTTTGAGTGAAGTGCAGGAGCCTGATTTGGGCAAAGACCTCGTGACACTCAACATGATAGAGGATATTCGCATTGACGGAGTCAACCTCTCTTTTACGGTTGTGCTTACCACGCCTGCATGCCCGCTGAAGGACATGATTGAGAAGGCCTGTATCAACGCAATCCGCATCATTGTTAGTCCGGATGTTGTGGTGAAAGTGAACATGACCTCGCGGGTAATGAGTAACCGGAAAGATCCGAAAGGCATATTGACCGGTGTCAAGAACATAATTGTGGTAGGCTCTGGCAAGGGCGGCGTGGGCAAGAGCACTGTGGCGGTTAACCTTGCCCTCGGCCTTGCCCGCGAAGGCGCCGCCGTCGGACTGCTGGACGCCGACATTCACGGACCTTCTATTCCCATTATGCTCGGCATCCGCGACGAGCGGCCCAAGATGATGGATGTGGAAGGCAAAGGCATGATCGTGCCTATTGAGCGCTTTGGCATTAAGGCCATGAGCATCGGATTGCTGATAGACGAAAAGCAGGCAGTCATCTGGCGTGGCCCGCAGGCGAGCTCTGCATTGCGTCAGTTCATCTCCGATGTAGCCTGGGGAGATCTTGATTATCTGATTGTTGACCTGCCTCCCGGCACCGGCGATGTGCAGCTGACGATGGTGCAGACAGTTCCTGTAACAGGCGCTGTGATTGTGTCAACGCCGCAGGCAGTAGCTGCTGCCGATGCGCGCAAGGCAATTACCATGTTCCGCCAGCCGCAGATTAACGTTCCGATCCTGGGTATTGTGGAGAACATGGCCTATTTCACGCCGGCGGAGTTGCCCGACAATAAATATTACATCTTCGGAAAAGGAGGCGCGCGAAAGATGGCCGAGCAGTTTGAGGTGCCATTCCTTGGCGAGGTGCCTTTAGTGCAAAGTATCCGCGAAGGCGGCGATGCCGGAACGCCTGCACTCATGGGCGATGACCTGGTCAGTCAGGAAGCCTTTATGGCGGTGGCTGAACGCGTGGCGCAGCAGGTTTCTATCCGCAATGCGAATCTCGCACCGACAAAAGTTGTAGAAGTGGCAAGCTAATAGCGCGCAATGCGGATTTTCTTCTGCCAACTAAGCCGCAAGCCCGCACATTAACCCTATCACTTCATTATGACCCGCCAGGAATTAGTTGAAATCATTCGCCGGAAAAAGTCAGTGCTCTGCGTCGGATTAGACACAGATCCTTCAAAGATTCCAGAGCATCTTCAAGGCGGGGAGGATGCTGTCTTTGCGTTTAACAAAGCCATCATTGACGCCACACATCCCTATACGGTTGCTTACAAAATCAACACCGCTTTCTACGAAGCGCAAGGTATCAGAGGCTGGATCAGCCTGCAAAAAACGCTGGAGTACATTCCCCAGGGCATCTTCACAATTGCAGACGCCAAGCGCGGAGACATCGGCAACACCGCCGATCAATATGCGACCACATTCTTTGACGTTTATCCGTTCCATTCGGTAACCGTTGCGCCCTACATGGGCGAGGATAGCGTGAAGCCATTTTTGCAACGCCGCAACCGCTGGGCCATTGTCCTTGGCCTCACATCCAACAAAGGCAGTCAGGACTTCCAGATGCAGCGGCTTGCAGATGGCCGGCATCTTTATGAAGAGACACTGCATAAAGTAATTGGGTGGGGCAGCCCGGAGAACCTGATGTTCGTGATCGGCGCCACGCAAACGGAGCAGCTGCGGCACGTTCGCAGCATCATTCCGGATCACTTCCTGCTCATCCCAGGCGTGGGCGCGCAAGGTGGCGATCTTGATGAAGTATGCAAGGCGGCCCTGAATAAGGATGCGGGTATTCTCATCAATGTCTCCCGCGCGGTGATTTTTGCCGGCGGCGGCGAGGATTTCGCGCAGCAGGCCGGCGTGGCGGCGAAAGCTTATCAAGAGCAGATGGCGAAATATCTGTAATTTTTCGCGGCAGCAATTTGCTGTTCAGAAAGATGCAGGAAGCGCTACTTCAATTCATCTGGCAGTATAACCTCTACCGGCCCGGAGCACTGCATGTCAGTACCGGAGAAGCGGTGCAGGTCATTCACCCGGGCACGCTTAACCGGGATGCCGGCCCGGACTTCAGCATGGCGCGGGTTAAGATTGGCGACACCATACTTGTCGGCAATGTAGAGCTGCATAGCCTGACTTCAGACTGGAAGCGTCATCATCACGACTCTGACGCCGCCTACAGCCGCATTATACTGCACGTTGTGTACGAGCATGACCTTGCCGGACTGCCGGGCGGCATCCCTGTACTGGCGCTAAAGGAGCATATTCCCGGCTACGTGCTGGAGCGCTACAGCAACCTTATCCAGACCACTGCCCCGCTGCCCTGCGCGGGCGTCTTACAGCACGTCAGCGACATCACACGGTCAAGCTGGCTTAGCCGGATGCTGGTGGAGCGCTGGGAGCAAAAGCTGGGCGGTTGGAACGCTGAGCTGGAACGGGCAGGCGGCGACTGGCATACACTGTTCTGGTGGCGGCTCGCCTCCAACTTTGGCTTTAAGGTAAATGCGGCTCCCTTTCTGCAGTTGGCTCAGTCGCTGCCGCTAAAAATCATTGCGAGGCAGTCTTCGCTGATGCAGGTAGAAGCACTGCTCTTTGGGCAGGCCGGCTTTCTGAATGGCCAGTTTCAGGATGAATATCCGCAGCAACTTCAGAAGGAATATTCCTTCCTGCGTCAAACGTATGCTCTTGAGGCGATGGAGCCGCATCTCTGGAAATTTTTACGGTTGCGGCCAGCCAACTTTCCGACTATCCGGCTGGCGCAGCTCGCGGCCCTGCTTCACCGGTCTCCCGGTCTTTTTGCCATGATTGGCAGCAAGGAGACAGGCAAGAAACTGGCAGCATCGCTTTCTGTCAGAGCGAGTGAATACTGGGCTGCGCATTACCGCTTTGATGAGCTGCAAAAGCGACCGGGTAAAAAAATGCTCGGCGCGGATGCCGTTCAGAATATTGTTGTAAACACAATTGCTCCCCTGCGTTTTCTGTATGCACATGTGCAAGGCCGGGAAGAGGCCTCAGAGCTTGCACTACAGATGCTGGACGACCTTCCCGCCGAAGACAACAACATCATACGGATGTGGCAGAGATATGGGTGGCAGCCGGCTCACGCGGGCGGCACTCAGTCGCTCATTCAGCTTTATAATAACTATTGCTCCGCAAAGCGGTGCCTGGAATGCGCAATCGGCCTCAGCGTAATCCGCTCAAGGCCAGATAAATAGCACATTCTTCTCGCAGTCGGGGTGCAGGCTCTCGTAAACCGGGCAGGTCAGCGCCGCTTGTTCCAGTACGGAGCGCTCATGATCTGTATAGTGATGCGGTCCCAGTACGATCATGCTCACTTTTATCTGTCCTATCCTACGCGGATTCTGCACCATGATCTTCTCCACGCCGCATTCAATGCGCTCCAGCGGAATTTCCCGCTTTGTGGCCGTAAGCGCCATAATGGTACACATGCAAGACGCCAGCGCCGCGGCGACAAGATCGGTAGGAGAAAATTTTGAGCCCAACCCCCCGTTATCCACCGGCGCGTCTGTCTCTATAACAGTACCCGATCCCAGATGCGTGGCGGCTGTCAGGAGTCCGCCGTTGTAGATTACTTTAGCAGTCACAGTGTCGGGATTTAAAAAACGAAATTAGCCGCCTTCAGCCCACCATTGTAGTGTCACCGGGTTTTCATAAGGTTAAGCGGCGGCATGAAAGTAGAGAGAGCTTATAACGAAGTGTTTAGGAAATAGATTACTTATGTCCCGTAAATAGTTTCTAACTTATACCTCCAAATGGCAGGGCAAGTAGCCCTTATTTCAATATCATGTCTAAGTTGTTTTTTATTCTTCCCCTTGCTTTCGCATTGTCCGGAGCCGGCATGCAGGCTTCCGCTCAGGCGAATCTTAGTACATCAAAGCTTACGCTTGGCAAAAAGCCTAAGCCAATTCGCACAGAGCTAAGCGCCGGTTTCCGCCTTACTACCGATGGCTGGGTGGTACATGTGGACAAGGGCTTTGTGCGCAGCCAGGAAGCCAAGCTGCAGGACCAGTTTCATGATGTCCGGCTTTTTCAGCTGGAGCTCAGCGAGCATAAGGATCCCAAAGAAGTGAAGCATGCAATGACCGACCAGGCTTCTGGCGGCTCTCAGAAGAGCAAGCCATTCATCTTCGGAAAAATCAACAATTTCTACGCCCTGAAGCTGGGTTATGGCATTCGTAAAATGATAGCCGGCAAGCCTGAGCCGGGCACGGTTTCCATCCATTGGGTCAATGTCGGCGGCTTATCGCTTGGCATGGAAAAGCCTTATTATTTAGACGGCTATGTGCCTCAGGATAATTTCGGAACCCTGGTGCCGGCCACATTCAAGTATTCAGAGGAAACAAAGGAGTCTTTCCTTAATGACCAGTACATCCGTGGCGGCGCAGGCTTCCAGAAAGGCCTCGGCGAGATTCAGTTTGTGCCTGGTCTGCAGGCAAAAACAGCGCTTCATTTTGATTTTGCGGCCAGCCGCCGGAGTGTAATGGCTGTGGAGACGGGCATTGGTGTTGAATACTACATGCGTGCTATAAAGCTTATGGCAAACCAGGAGTCCAAGCCCTATTTTGTCAATCTCTTCGCATCCTTTCAGTTTGGCCGCCGCTGGTAGCGGGCGTAATTTCGGGCTATGATACAGGAGCTGCCGGTGATACAGCCTCAGGCTGTGGTGGAGTCAAAGATCAAAAAGCCGGACTGGCTGCGGGTGAAGCTGCCGACCGGCGAGGGTTATCGCCATGTACGCAGCTTGGTGAACGAGCACAAGCTCCATACAATTTGCGAAAGCGGTAACTGCCCGAATATGGGCGAATGCTGGGGAGCGGGTACAGCAACTTTTATGATTCTTGGCAATATCTGTACCCGCTCCTGCGGGTTTTGTGCCGTTGCCACGGGCCGGCCCCTGCCGGTAGATTGGGATGAGCCGCAGCGCGTGGCTGAAGCCATTAACCTGATGAAGGTGAAGCATGCGGTGATTACCTCCGTTGATCGGGACGAATTGAAAGACGGAGGCTCTGTCGTGTGGTACAATACCATTAAAGCCGTTCGCGCACTGAATCCGGACACTACGCTGGAGACACTTATCCCCGACTTCAGAGGTCAGTGGGAAAACCTGCAGCGCATTATTGATGCCGCTCCGGAAGTGGTATCGCACAATATGGAAACAGTACCACGCCTTACGCGGCAGGTACGTATCCAGGCAAAATTTGACCGTTCGCTGGAAGTGCTCAGACGCCTTAAGGAAGGCGGCATGCGCACCAAGAGCGGCCTCATGCTGGGCCTCGGTGAGCAGCGCGAAGAGGTGCTGGAAACCCTGCAGATGCTTGCCGATGTAAAGTGCGATGTCGTAACGCTCGGGCAATACCTGCAGCCGACTCAAAAGCATCTGCCGGTAGCCAGATTTGTGCATCCGGATGAGTTTGCGGTATACCGCGAAGCCGGTTATCATATGGGCATTGACTTTGTGGAAAGCGGACCGCTTGTCCGTTCTTCATACCACAGTGAGCGTCATGTATCCAGCGGCGAAGGCCGGATGATCTGGGAATCCGAGCGTGCCTTGAGCCTTGCCTGAGTCAGGGCTGCCTCCTTATTTTACCCGCTCCTTAAGCTTCAGAAAAGGCGTTTCTACCAAATGCCAGGAAGCATAGCCCACGATAAAGGACAAGGGAACGCTTAAAGCCAGCAGCAAGCCCGCAGAAGGCATCAGGGCCTGTATAAGCATTTGCTGAAGCGGATAAGAATAAATGTACAGTCCGTACGAGGGGTTCCCCCATTTAAACGGCTTTAGCAGCAGCGGCACGCAGTCCTCGCCCGCCGCCACCATTACCACAGGATAAAGCAGGTATGCAAACGGCTGATAGATGTGCAAACAGCAGGTAATTCCCGCCATCACGAAGGCTGCAATCAATACAATCCTGTTTCGCCGCATATCCTTCCAGGAGACTAAAGTCATCAGGCAGCCGGAGCAGAAATAAAGAAGCAGGTCGGCAAAATAATCCCACTGCACGCTGCGGCTAAACGGAATCTCCAAGTCTGCCCACCGCGACCGGGCCACCTGCAGCAATACAATCAGCGCCAGCCAGATCGTGACGACTGCCGCCCGCATAACCGCTGGCCTCCTGCGAATGAAGAACAGACCTATCAGTGCTACATAGAGCACTTCTTCAACCCATATCGTCCAGAGGGAACCGTTTACCGCGCAACTATCCGGGTTTGCGCTGAAGACGCCCGGCAGACAGGGTGTTGCCCGCACCAGGAAGATGCGCAGCGAATAAAGCGGATGCAGCCAGGTATCCGGGTGGCTGAAGTAGGCGCCGGGGCTCAGTGTGGTGAATGCTGGACCCATCACAAAAGCGCACAGCGCAAGCGCAACGACCAGCGGCGGGTAAATGCGCAGGAAGCGCCGCCACAAGTATTGCCTGATGGAGCTGCTCCGCTGCAGACTTTTAAGCACGAGATAGCCGCTCATAATCACAAAGCCGTGAATGATGATGTGCGGCAACGTAATCTGTCCACCCGTCAGGCGAGCCATATAGTCTATGTATCGTGTTGCCGTAAGGTCATAGCAATGTAGCACGACTACCATCGTAGCCAATGACAGGCGTATAACCTCAAAATTGTTGCGGTGTACTAATTTCACGAAGCTGCGCCGACGCTTCCGGCATACGATGTTCCCTTTATTATCGTTTTCCCGCCGGCTGTTGCCTGCATTATCCGATTCACGACTTGAAAGCCCGGCCCAAAATACTGCAATCCCGCGGCAATGCCGGCGCCGCCATTCTTCTAAGCCTGCTTTGCCTTCTTGCAATGGGTGCAGAAGCTCAGGGCCTTATGGGCGGGCTCAGCAACTGGCGCATTCGCATGGTGGCCGTACGGCCGGACAGCTTTCGTATAGATTCCTCCTCCATAGCGCCCGGAAGCTTTTCCGTAGAAGGCGTTCCGGCTGCAGATTATGCGGTGGGAGCCTATACTTCTGTGTTCCGCTGGAAACGCAAGCCGGCTGCAGACTCTGTCCGCATCCGGTACCGTGTTCTGCCGCTATCATTGGCGAGGCGCTACTATCACAAGGATACGCGCCTGATAGACTCTATTGTCGCTTTTAACTATGTACCACTCAGCGAAGCTGCCGGTATGGCTTCGTCCTTTGTTGACTTCAGTCCGCTGGAATACACCGGCTCATACGGCCGCAGCATATCGCTGGGCAATAATCAGGATGCGGCCCTGCAATCTCATTTCAATCTGCAGGCCGGCGGCTATCTGCCTGACAGCATCCGGCTGGAAGCCGCCATCTCCGATAATACACTGCCTTTCCAGCCTGAAGGCAATACGCAAAGGCTGCAGGAATTTGACCAGGTATATATCCGTCTCACTAAACGCCAGCATTTGCTCCAGATCGGCGATTACAACATTGAGCGGCCCAAAGGCTACTTTCTCAATTTCAATAAACGGGTGCAAGGGCTTTACTATCAGTCGGGCTTCGGGCTTGGGAAGTCGGCTTACAATTCCTTCGGCCTGAGTGGGTCTGTAGCGAAAGGAGAATTTGCACGCAATATTTTTAGTGGCCTGGAAGGCAACCAAGGCCCATACAAGCTTACCGGTAACAACGGAGAGCAATTCTTCATCGTTTTGGCCGGAACGGAAAAAGTGTACATCAACGGCCTCATCCAGGAGCGCGGCGAGAATGCGGACTACATCATCAATTACAATACCGGCGAAATCCGCTTTATGCCGCGCAGGCTCATCACTAAGGACTCCCGCATTCAGGTGGAGTTTGAATACCAGAGCCGGAGTTTTCTCAACTCACTCATTTATGCCTGGGACGAGGCGCAGATCGGCAAAAAGGTGAATGTTCACCTCAATGTTTATTCCAATCAGGACGCGAAGAATCAGGGCTATACGCAGACGCTCAGCGGAGAGCAGAAGCGGTTTCTTGCTACCGTCGGTGACTCTATCAGCAACGCCTATTATCCGGTGATCAACACAGACACGTTTGCCGCCGGGAAGGTGCTGTACAAGATTATTGATACCAGCGTAGGCGGTCTGCATTACGACTCCGTCTTTGTCTATTCCACCAATCGTGACTCCGCGCGTTTTGCGCTTTCATTCTCGTATGTCGGGCCCGGAAAAGGCGATTACACCATTTCTTCAAAAGCTGCCAATGGGCGCGTGTATGAATGGGTGCCGCGCGTCGGAGGGCGTTCTCAGGGAGATTATGCGCCTGTGCAACTACTCATCACGCCCAAAAAGCAGCAGGTTGTCAGCCTGACTACCACCTATCAGATAGACTCGTTCAAAGCATTGAATATTGAGCTGGCTGCATCCAACTACGACCCCAACCTGTTTTCTGCCCAGGACGACCACACGCACCTTGGCGTTGCGACCAAAGTGCGCTATACAGAATCCCGCGCCTTTGGTCGGAAAGACACGCTTGGGTCACGAACCTGGCACTGGCAGAATGAGGCTTCCTACGAAGAGGTGCAGGATCGCTTTCGCGCCATCGCGCCTTACCGGAATGTGGAGTTTGGCCGCGACTGGAATGTGCCTCAGCTGGACCTCAACAAGCCCGATGAGCACCTGGCCGGATACGCAACGGCGCTCATGCACCGCACATTGGGCAATGCTGCCTATGCTTTCAGCTATTATGGCCGCGGAACTTTATACACCGGTTTTCGCAACGCTGTTTCTTACGGCATTGACGGGCTACGCTGGCGGGCGGGCTTTAATCTGAACAACACCTCAATCCGCGACACCGCTCAGCACACGCGCTTCTTCCGTCCAGGCGCGGTTGCCGAATACCGGATGCTGAAGTTGAATCAGACTGTGATCGGCGCGCAATTTCAGCAGGAAGATAATCGGATACGCGACGCGCACGCAGACACATTACGCTATGACGCCTACCGCTTCAGCATTACATCTGCGTATCTGCGCACGCCGGAGACAATGCCCATACGCTACTCCCTTACCTATACCAGGCGTGGCGATGAGCATGTGCGGGGTAATGCCCTGTTTCTCCAAAGCCACAGTCATACGGTTGATGCGCGATTCGGCACCTCCCGGTCACAAAACCACTTACTCGCCATAACCGGATCGTACAGGAAGCTGATTGTTGATGATACCCTGTTTAATAATCAGCGGGGAGAGGAGACCGGTCTCGGCAGACTGGAGTACACCGGCAACCTTTTTAAAGGAGCCATACAGCTGCAGACGCTTTATGAAACGGGCGCCGGCCAAGAGCAAAAACGCAGCTATGCCTATGTAGAAGTGCCGGCAGGGCAGGGCATATACACCTGGGTAGATTATAACGGAGACGGTGTGCAGCAGCCGAACGAGTTTGAAATAGCCCTTTATCCGGATCAGAAGAAATTCATCCGTGTCTTCCTGCCTACCAATGAGTATGTGCGGGTCAACTATGTAGCCTTCAACCAAAGCCTTTCCTTTGAGCCATCCCAGTTTTTCAGTGCGGCGGATCAGCGAAGCTGGCAGAAATTCATCTCCCGTTTTGCAGATCAGGGATCGCTGCAGATCACAAACCGGCTGACCGGTGTTTCGGCGGGCGAGGCCGTTAACCCATTCATCCCGGCCTTGCGCGACGACCGGATCATCATTGCAGCCACCTCTTTTTCCAATACGGCCTTCTTCAACCGGAGCAGCACTGTCTGGGGGCTTGACTACACCTATCAGCGCAATACCTCTAAGCAGCTCCTGACCTACGGCGTGGAAGGGCTCTCCAATGCGCAGCACGCGGGCCGCCTGCGCTGGAATTTTACCGCATCCCTGAACGCCAACCTGCTCGCGCGAAGCGGCCTGCGGGGCTATGAAAGCGCACTGTTTTCTGATGGCCGCACATACGCCATACACAACAAGAGCGCCGAGCCATCTCTTTCCTGGCTACACCGTGGCATCCTCCGGCTTACCGGCACCTACCGGTTTGAAGACCGCCGCAATGAGGAGGTGTACGGCGGTGAGCATGCCGGCATCCAACGCGTGGATCTGGAATGCCGCTACAGCCGGCCGGTGAGTGGCGTAGTGCAGCTGCGGCTGAGCTATGCAGGCATCACCTACGACGGGCTTACCAGTACGCCGGTCGCATTTTCAATCCTTGATGCTCTGCAGCCGGGCGCCAATTACCTCTGGAGCGCCTCCTGGGACCGGCGGGTGTCAAAAGGAATAGAGCTGAGCATTGAGTACGAAGGCCGCAAGCCAGCCATAGGAACCACAGTACACACCGGACGGATGAGCGTACGGGCTATTCTTTAGCATGCCCCGCAGAAGCTTCCGGCATGAAGGTGATAAAACAGGTGAGGGCTATCCGCGCTGGCGAGGGTATTTTTGGCGCCATGCGTTTTCTCTTTCTCCCTCTGCTGCTGCTTTGCGCGGCGGCCTCGGCTCAGAATAAGCTCATAACCCTGGATGATATCTGGCGCGATGGCACGTTCAGCGCCAAGTCGGTGCCTGGCTTCAATGGCTTGCCGGACGGCGAGCGTTATACAGAGCTTGCGGAGGAGGGCGGCAAACACATTATCCGCATCAAGTCATTGCGCGACGGCAAAGAAACCGGCATTCTTTACAGCGGGAATCTGCCGGTAGAAGAGTACAGCATTTCTGCCGACGGCAATCGCCTGCTGCTGCTGACGGAAAGCCAGGCCATCTACCGCCGTTCTATCCTGCACCGCGTGTATATGTATGACCGGGCTACCAAAACACCTGTATTGCTGGACAGCGCTAAGGTGCTTCATGCGCAACTTTCACCTGATGGCAGCAAGGTGGCTTATGTAAAGGACAATAACCTTTTCTACAAGAACATCAGCACCGGCGCAGTAACTGCGGTGACCGCTGACGGCGAGCGCAACAGGATTATATACGGCAACTGCGATTGGGTGTATGAGGAAGAGTTTGAGTTTACACAGGCATATCAATGGAGCCCCGACAGCCGGTATATCGCCTTTTATAAGTTTGACGAAAGCGCAGTGAAGGAATATACAATGACAGTCTATGACAGCCTTTACCCCACGCCTTATAAGTATAAGTATCCTAAGGCAGGCGAAGGCAACTCGGTAGTTTCCATTCTTTGCCACGACCTTCAAAAAGGACAGACACGCTACCTGAAAGTGCTGGATGCCGGTGAAAATCCGGACATCTACATCCCGAGGATTAAGTGGGCATCGGCCAGCGGGCTGTGCATCTACAAGATGAACCGCCGGCAGAATAACCTGCGCATCCTTTTTGCAGACCTGGCTGCGGGCACCTTGAAAGGCATTTATAATGAGAACAACAAGTCTTACATAGAAGTAAGCGACAACCTTGTGTTTCTGAAAGACGGACACAGCATGATCTTCACTACCGAGGTGGACGGCTGGAACCACCTTTACGTGTGGGAATGGACAAACCAGCGCCTTACGCTCCTCACTAAAGGCGATTACGACGTTGATGCGCTGGTCGGTATCAATGAAGCGGCCAAGACCGTTTACTACACAGCGGCAGAAGGCTCCCCGTTGGAACGGAAGCTGTATGCCGTCGGCTTTTCCGGCGAAGTGAAGCGCTGCCTGACGCCGGACAGCGGCACGCACGCGATAACGCCGGTTGAAGGGGCCAGATACTTCCTGGATCGCTACTCGTCGCTCAACACGCCACCGGTTTATAACCTGCTGGATGCGCAAGGCAAAGTAGTGCGTACGCTGGAAGATAACGCCAGGCTAAAGGCGAAGATGAAGGAATACAGGCTGGGAAACATGGCATTCATGCAGGTGACCGGCGATAGTGGCGTGCAATTGAATGCGTGGCGCATGCTGCCACCCGATTTTGACGCGAATAAAAAATACCCCGTGCTGCTTTATCAATACAGCGGTCCCGCCTCACAGGAGGTGGCCGACCGGTTTCCGGTGCGCGACTATTTCTGGCACCAGATGCTGGCGCAGAAAGGCTACATTGTCGTGTGCGCCGATGGAACAGGAACCGGATTCAGGGGAGAGGCGTTTCGTAAGAAAACCTACCTGGAGCTGGGCAGGTATGAGAGCCGGGATCAGATTGCAGTGGCAAAATATCTTGGCGCCTTGTCTTATGTGGACAAAAGCCGGATCGGCATATGGGGATGGAGCTTCGGCGGCTTTATGAGCAGCACCTGCATCCTCAAAGGAGCAGATGTGTTTAAGATGGCGATCGCGGTAGCGCCCGTCACTAACTGGCGCTATTACGACAACATATACACGGAGCGATACATGCGCAAGCCGGAGGAAAATAAGGCCGGTTATGACAGCAATGCGCCCGAGTCTATGGCCGGAAAGCTAAAGGGAAGGTTTCTCCTGATCCACGGCACCGGCGACGACAATGTGCATTTTCAGAACAGCGTGTCACTGGTGAATAATCTGATCAAAGAGGGTAAGGAATTTGATTCTGAATATTACCCGAACCGCGCGCACGGCATCTCCGGCGGAAATACAAGGCTGCACCTCTACCGGAGGATGACGAACTTCATTCTGGACAATCTGTAATGGCTCGGCTGCCCGCCCTGATTTCCGGTCCAATGATGATGCGCCCTTCTCAAATTGTTACCCGCTCAAGGCCTTTCCGGCGCGCTATGCGGGCACTGGACCGGGTGGTGCTGCCGGGCTTTGGCGGAGAATCGCTTTACACGATCGGCAAGACCCTTTTGCAGGAGATCAGGGTCAACAAGCTCAATGTACGCGGCGCGGCGGTGACGTACAACTTCTTCATGGCCATCCCGCCATCGTTGCTTTTTCTGTGCTCACTGGTGCCTTACCTGCCGCTGCATGGGGTTCAGGATTCAATACTGACTATTCTGCACGTCATTACGCCCAACGAAGGCGCCTACGATAGTCTTCGCGCCATTGTGGTTGACTTTCTCAACAATGAGCGTCGTGATGTCCTTTCTTTTGGTATCCTCACCACATTCTTCTTTTCTTCCAACGGCATCATGGGTCTTATGCGGTCTTTTGACCGCGCCTTGCCCATGTATGTAACGCGCGGGGCATTCCGGCGGCGCTGGACGGCAATCAAGCTCACTTTTATGGTGCTGATTGTGACCATCTTTACCATCGCCGCCCTGATTCTTCAAACCGCTTATATCAATGAGCTGCTGGAGCGGTTTACGGGTCATGCAGTGCTCATACAGGTGCTTACGCTGCTCATTATTGTACTAATGATCTTCCTTGTTGTGTGCATGGTTTATACGTACGGCCCATCGCTCAGTCAGCGTTTTCCCTTTATATCGCCCGGAGCGGTTTTTGCCACCTGCATGTGCGTGCTGCTGAGCGCCGTATTCTTCTTTTTGGTAAAGAATGTGATTCACTACAACAAGGTGTATGGATCTATCGGCACCTTAATGGCCTTTATGGTCTGGCTTTTCCTCAACACGCAGGTCATACTGCTGGGGTATGAGCTGAACGTAAGCATTCTGCTTCGCAGGCTGGACCGTGAGGAGCACGAGCCAATACCCGCCATAAAGGCATCGCACAACTGAGTTTTTAACTTTCGGTGACGGGCACGCCGCGGGCAAAGGCCGTAGCTTAGCGCCACAAATATTTGCCATTATGAACAAGCTCGTCCTCGCCGTTTTTCTCCTCGCCGCTTCTGCTCCGGTATTCGCCCAAAGTAGGAAGAAGATGACTCCTCCGCCCGGCCCCGTCGCGCCAACCGCAGGCGTAATCAAGAGCATTCCAATCGGCGCCGAAATTCCTATGGCCGATGTAATGCTTATCAGCAGCGACGGCAGGGCTACCAGCCTCGCACAGGAAAAAAGATCGGCCGGCCTGCTCGTTATGTTTTCGTGCAATACCTGTCCCTACGTAATCAAGGCTCAACCCATGACGACACAGACAATGGACGAGGTGAATACCCTGAGAATCGGCATGGTGGTAATAAACAGCAACCAGGCCTTGCGCCGCGCGGAAGATGCGCCTGACCGGATGCGGGAATATGCGCAGGTTCGCAATTATACAGCTCCCTACCTTGTTGATGAGCAATCGCAGATGGCAAATGCATTCGGCGCCACGCGCACGCCTGAAGTATTCCTCTTTGATAAAAACGGCAAGCTTGTGTACAAGGGAGCGATGGAGGACAATCCTGCCGAGCCGGGCAAGAGCAAGATTCACTACCTGTCTGAGGCTATGAACGCGATGGTTGCAGGTAAGCCCATCAAGCTGTCTGAAACGAAAAGCATCGGCTGCAGCATCAAGCGGATGGATATGTAGGGCGCTTAGCTCAGGCCTCTGGGCACTGGCGGCGGCGTGATGTTGCGCACATGCACAAAAAGATAAAGGCGATCCCCTTCTTTAAACCGGTCGCCGGTATGGGCATCCATATTTGGCCTTGTACCCAGCAGAATCCAGTACATCTGTCCTGCAAGTAGCCGCCCATGCTTGTAATCGGCCAGCCGGAAGTAAAACGTATGGCCTTTTCCGTAGCGCTCCATGAAGTCCAGTTCTGTTTCTTCAACATCGGTGGTGATAGAAATATGGAGGTCAAAAGCGCAGCCAAGGACGAACTCCTCGGCGGCGGCATAGGAATCATGGCCACTATAGCCACGCAAATCCTGTGCGATATGATGGAAAATATCGTCCACAGTCACCATGATGTATTTGCGGCGACGTTTAGTCGCCACGACCTAAATGTAGTCTTTGCTTACACAGGTAGGTAGCGCAGCATGTGATTTTTCTGTGAATGGGTAATACGGCCTTATATCATCTGCCGCGCCTTTAGCTCCGCATAGCGGTTGATTACGTCCACGCTCAGGTTTTGCGGCGTAGTGAGGATGGAAAGGATGCCATGGCGGCGCAGCTCTTTTACAATCTGGCGCTTCTCAAAGTCAAAGCGGTCTGCAATGGTTTTGACGTAGATGCCTTCCACAGTATCCGGCTGGGATTCATTCAGCTCTTTGAGCAAAGTATTCTGGAAGAAAACAACACATAGCAGGTGCTGCCGCGCCATGTGCCGCAGGTAGGGCAGTTGCCTTTCCAATGAAGACATCGTCTCAAAATTGGTAAACAGCAGGATGAACGAGCGCTGCGTGACGCGGCGGTGGATGCCGGCCCAAAGAGCTTCGTAATCACTTTCCTTAAAGTCGGTTTCCTGCTTGTAAAGGGCTTCCAGCAGGTGATTAAGCTGGCCGCTGCGGCGGTCGGCGGCCACAACATCATTTATTTTTTGCGAAAAGGTGATGAGTCCGGCTTTGTCCTGACGCAGCAAGGCGACGTTGAGGAGGGCGAGGGCGGCATTGATGGAATGGTCAAGCAGGGTGAGGCCGTCAAAGGGGGCCTTCATCGCGCGGCCCTTGTCCAAGAAACAGTAAATCTGCTGCTGACGAGCGTCAGTGTAAGTGTTCACCATCAGGTCGCCAGAGCGGGCAGAGGCTTTCCAGTTGATGGAGCGCATGTCATCGCCCTGCACGTAATTCTTGATTTTCTCAAACTCCATGCTGTGCCCGAGGCGGCGGACTTTTTTCGCGCCGATGGCGGAATTATCGGCCATAGCCATCAACTGATAGCGGCGCAGGTGCAGGAACGAAGGATAAACCTTTATCGTCACCGGGGCCGCAGCCTTGAAGCGGCGGCGCACCAGGCCGAGCGGGGAAGAGACATATGCCAGCACATTACCAAACTCGTATTCGCCGCGTGAAGTAGGGCGGAGGGGATAAGTAATCTCCCGCCTGATGCGTGGAGAAATGGTGAAGCGCTTGCGCCAGCTCCGCTCTTGGAACTGAACCGGCAGCTCATCAATCAGCAAAACGGAAGCCTGAAAGTTGTAGCCATTCGCCAGCGACACGCGGACGGTGTTTTCATCGCCCAAAGAAAAGCGCGGCGGTATGGTGCGGGCAGCCGAGATCCGGCCGTTTCCGGCAAAAAGCTGGATGTAATCAATGATGGTAAGCCCAATAACGCCCAGCGTGATAAGCGCGGCGGGCGTGAACAGGAAGGGAAAGAAAAAGGCCAGCACAAACAGCCCCGAGCACGCGCCCATAGCCGCGTACCAGCGCATAGTGAGGAAAAGGTCTTTTATCATTTGGAAACTTTAATAGAACGAGGATGGTTATGATTCTTATGATTTACGCTGACCATAAACCATCTTAATAATCATAACCATCCGCGTTCTATCACTACTAATCCTTAGAAGCGCCCTTAAACTGGTGATGCTGCTCGCGGAACAGCACATTAAAAGTAGTCAGCGAGCCGTAGGAGGCCGTGATGTATTGCTGCAAGTCAATCTTATCGCTCTCGCTGAGGACTTTGTTGGAATTGATTTTCTGCTCAATGAGGCGCAGGCGGTCGCGCACCATCGTGATTTTGTGAAAGAAGGTATCAATCGGCACTTCCTTATTCTGAAGACTGGTGTCTTTTGGCTGCATGATGAGCGTTCCGCCATCCCAGCGCGTGCCGAGCGGAACAATTTGAACTTCATGTAGCCGGCGCTCCAGCACCGTATCCAGCGCTTCTTCAATATCGGACAAGGAAATCTGGCCCGGCGTGCTGCCGTCTGCTACCGCTTCGGTGACTTTCATGCCTGAAAAATCCTTTGCCACATTGCGTGTAGCCTGCTGGCTTTTGAACCAGACGGTGTAGGTTTCGGAGGTCTGGTCAACGATGACGCCGCGGCCGAAGAGGTTGTGGGATACGCGGGAGCCGACGCCCGCGCTTACGGTGGTTTCTGTTTGGGATTCCATCGCGGCAAATTAGGATAAAGAAGGGCACAAACAGCCCGCAGCTTTGGCCTGACCGCACCTTACCGAAAAGCGGACGCCGCGATTAGCTTTGCGCGAAACAATCCAAGCATGGAAACCACACAGCCCAAAGACGCCCGCCTGCTCGCCATCTTCACCCTTTATGACCTTCAAACTGATTATTTCCGGAAAGCCATTGACGGCATTTCAGATGAGGATGCGCATAACCGCCTCAGTACGAAGGCTAACCATGTGGCCTGGATAGCCGGCAGCACGGTGGAAATGCGTTTTGTCGCCGCCCGCAATCTTGGCGTGGAGATTTACCAGCAGGCGGATGAGCTGTTTAAGGATTTCAAGGGCATTCAGGATGGCGTTACCTATCCGCCGTTGGCCCAGTTCCTCGCTGATTGGGATAAGATAAGCCCGATTGTGCGGGAGAAGACGCTGGAAGTGGACACCGCTTGGCTGGATACGCGGAAGGATATGGGCGGCTGGGAAGCGAGCAATATGGAGCTCATCAACTTCAGCACCTACCGCGAGGCGAATATGATTGGGCAGATTGCGCTGTGGCGGCGGCTTTTGGGGTTGCCGGCGATGAGCTATATGTAAGGCTTTTGTCCGTCAATGCGGGGCTAAGCGTAATGCGAATTGCAAGACACGATGATTATCTGCGTATCAGACACAGAGTAGATTAGCCGGTGCTCGCTGGTTATCCGCCTGCTCCAAAATCCGCGATATTCGTGTTTCAGTGGTTCAGGCTTCCCGAGTCTTGTAAAGGGATTACGCAAGATGTCGTGTATCAGCTCGCCAATGCGGAGCGCTGTTTTTTTGTCTGTGGCAATCCATTGCTGATATTCTCCGAATGCCTTTGCTTCAAAGGATATTTTCCTCATTACTAAAGCCCTTCGGGATTAATCGTGATAAGCTGTTCGCCATCTTTTACCCGCTGAATGCGTTCCAGCAATTCGGCTGCAAAAGCAGGTCTGGATGTGATGAAATCTGTTTCATCCATAGGCTGAACAGATATTTCCACTGCATGGTGTGGAAACATTCGCTTGATGTTCTCCAGAAAATCATTGGTCAACTCGTCTGTACTAATGCGAATCGTGGCTTCCATGCTTTAAAGTTAGGCAGGTTAACTTTGATGACTAATACTGTATGGGCCTCGTTTACGCCAATATTGAACTTTCCAACCCGATAGTGGCTGATTTAAAGCCGCTCAGTATTCGCTGTCTGGTGCATTCGAGCTCCACATATTTAGTGCTGCCGCAGCATGTGGCTACGCAGCTTAGCCTGAAGACTTTAGAGACGCGCGAGGCTACAACTGCCGATGGCAGCTCGCATACTGTGCCTTATGCCGGGCCGGTGCGCATCACTTTTGAAGGCCGAAACTGTTTTGTAGGCGCGCTGATTATGGGCGATGAGGTATTGCTTGGCGCGGTGCCGATGGAGGATATGGATTTGGTGATTCAGCCAAAGCTGTTGCGGCTTTCTGTGAATCCGGAGAGCCCGAATATTGCGAGGGGGCATGTAAAGTAATAAATACCACTAATCGGCAAATATGTCACAGCCATTAATTGCAATTTCTAAGAAATATCCTCAACGCGGCCCTCTTCAACAATTCAGATTTGAAAAGTCTATTTCATTCGGCTGTTTCCGTTGTGGAAGTATTAAGATTGCGAAGCTTATCGCGATATACGAGGGAGATTGGGAAAAGAAACTCTGCAATGCCTGCTATGGAAGGTTACTTTCCATATTTGAAATAAAAATCGGCAATGGCACAAACGATGAGAAAGCCGATGTCTTGTCTGATTTGTTGCTTGAATTAATTGATGCAGACACTATTAGAAAGCAAACTCAAAGGATTTTACTTCGGCAAAACCAAGCGAGTTTTTTATTGCCGACTTCTTTAAGATTTTTTGCGACTTCTGAATGTGTTGCTGACACCTTAAGCAGAGAAGCAAATTTAGATTGGTCGCCAGCTGTAATTGGTCTTTGTAAGGCCTTTGAACTTGAACTTGCTGATAAATTCACTAATCAACTAAGAAACTATGCCCAAAATCAAAGTTTTAATAGTACAGACTTGAAAGACATTGATTTTGGAAGAATCGTTTCATATTGTGCTGGAAAGACAGAAAAATCTCCAGAATCGGGAGTAGTTAGCAGATTTCTTTCAACAGCACGAAACAGTAAAACCCGGTTAGAAACAAGTGACTTTTTGAAAGAAACTTGGAAGCCATTCCTATCAACACTGCCATTTTCTGGTTGGCTAGTTAAAGAGACTGGGCTTTCAAATTCCATTGACATCCTGACAAAAAACTATCGGAATAAGGCAGCGCACACTGATGAGCTTTCTTTTATTGACTATCAATCTTGTAAGGAATTGGTATTTGGAGATAATGGCATAATGTGGGAATTGATAATAAGTGTGAATACTAAGTGAGAATAGTGAAATTTTCTCTCAAAATCTTTTTGCAGAGAAAATCCAACCCCCTACCTTTGCAATCCCAAAAACGGGAGAAGCTCTTTACAGTATGTCACAGCGTATCCGGATTAAACTGAAGTCTTACGACCATAACCTGGTTGATAAATCCGCAGAGAAGATTGTAAAAACGGTTCGCAATACAGGCGCCGTCGTTACTGGCCCTATTCCTCTGCCTACGGAAATGAAAATCTTTACCGTGCTGCGCTCGCCGCACGTGAACAAGAAGAGTCGGGAGCAGTTCCAGCTCGCGACGCACAAGCGCCTGCTTGACATCTACACTTCTTCTTCCCGTACAGTAGATGCGCTGAGCAAGCTTGACCTGCCAAGCGGCGTAGAAGTAGAAATCAAGGCCTGACCTGCCTTAAACTGGTTGAACGTCGGTGAATGCCTCAACCGCTACCTGAAAGGGTAGAAGGGAGGCAGCTCTTAAAAATAGATTGAAAAAAGGCTATCCTGGCCCACACGCAGTTTCGCAAGAAACACAAAGCAACCCAGGCGCTGGCTATAAAAAATGCAGAATACTATGAGAGGTATTATTGGTAAGAAAATCGGCATGACCAGCGTCTTTGAGCCGAATGGCAAGCAGACCGCCTGCACCATCATTGAAGCTGGCCCATGTGTGGTAACTCAAAAGAAGACCGTTGAAACAGACGGCTACAATTCACTGCAAATCGCTTTTGGCGAGAAGAAGGAAAAGAACACGCCTAAGGCGATGATTCAGCACTTCGCGAAGGCTAATACAACGCCTAAGTCCTGCGTGAAAGAGCTCCGCGACACATCCATTGTAAAGGAAGTAGGCGAGAGCATTACCTGCGACATCTTCGCAGAAGGTGAAAAAGTTTCCGTTATCGGCACCTCCAAGGGTAAAGGTTTCCAGGGCGTAGTTAAGCGCCACGGCTTCCACGGCGTGGGCGAGGCTTCTCACGGTCAGCACGACCGTCAGCGTGCCCCGGGCTCTATCGGTGGCTCATCTTACCCAAGCCGCGTATTTAAAGGCATGCGCATGGCCGGCCGTATGGGTGGCGACCGCGTAAAGGTGAAGGAGCTGCGCATCGTAAAGGTGTATCCTGAACAAAATCTCATTCTCATTTCTGGTTCAGTTCCGGGTCACAACGGCGCTACCGTTCTCATTCAAAAATAAGTTTTTGACGAGGGCGCAAGGCCCTGCAAAATATCATTGCCATGCAAGTTGATGTACTGAATAATAAAGGCGAAAAGACAGGCCGCTCCATGGAGCTTCCTGATGAAATCTTCGCCATTGAGCCGAACGACCATTGTATTTACCTCGCGGTAAAGCAATACCTCGCCGCTCAGCGTCAGGGTACGCACAAGACTAAGACCCGTGCTGAAGTGCATGGCTCTTCCCGCAAGCTGCACAAGCAAAAGGGCACCGGTGGCGCTCGTAAGGGCAACATCCGCAACCCGCTTTATAAGGGTGGCGGTACCGTAAACGGCCCGCTTCCTCACCGCTATGATTTCAAGCTGAACCGTAAGGTGAAGGACTTGGCTAAGATGAGTGCTCTGGCTCATAAGGCTAAGGAAGGCAAAATCGTAGTAGTTGAAGACTTCAGCTTTGATGCTCCTAAGACAAAGGATTTCGCTGCTGCAATCGGTACGCTTTCTGCGAATGCCCGCCGTACGATGGTGATTGTCCCTGAGTATAACGCTAATGTTTACCTCAGCGGCCGCAATCTGCAGAATAACAAGACGGTTGTCCTCTCCGATATGAATACCTACGACCTGATGAACGCCAGCACACTGGTATTCACTGAGGGCGCAGCTAAAATGTTCACTGAAGAAGCAGCTCCTGCTGAAGCTTAATAATAGTCGGAGGCATTGCCTCTTTATAAAAGAATAAACAATGAAACCTGCTGACGTTTTAGTTCGCCCGATACTGACCGAGAAGGTGAACGCTCAAATGGAGAAGTCCAGCCGCTACACTTTTGAAGTGGCGAAGGCTGCCAACAAGCTGGAAGTAAAGAAGGCGGTAGAAGAGTTCTACGGCGTAAAGGTTCAGGATGTGAATACCATCGTTGTTCCTGCCAAGAATAAGAGCCGTTTCACCAAAGCCGGTGTGCTTCGTGGCCGCAAAAGCGGTTACAAGAAAGCTGTAGTAACCCTTGCAGAGGGCGATTCAATAGACCTTTTCCAATAAAATGAATGAATGAAAACAATGAAAGAATGAAAAAATAGCAAGCCGCTCTTTATTCCTTCATTCCCTCATTCTTAATTCTTTAATTAAATCATGGCACTTCGCAAATACAAACCAACCACTGCCGGCACCCGCTGGAGGATTGGTAACGCTTACGCCGAAATCACGACCAACGTTCCGGAAAAGAGCCTTCTTGAAGCTCAGCATAACACCGGTGGTCGTAACAGCCAAGGCCGTCGCGCAATGCGCTACAGCGGTGGCGGTAACAAGATTAAGTATCGTCTGATAGACTTTAAGCGTAACAAGCACAATATTCCTGCTACCGTTGCGACTATTGAATACGACCCGAACCGTACTGCTTTCATCGCGCTGCTAAATTATGCAGATGGCGAGAAGCGCTACATCCTCGCCCCACAAGGCCTGGAAGTAGGTGGTACAGTTATGAGCGGTGAAGGCGCGGCGCCGGAAGTAGGCAATGCGCTTCCAATGAAGAATATGCCACTTGGTACTGTTGTACACAACATTGAGCTTCAGCCTGGCCGTGGTGGTGCAATTGCCCGCTCAGCCGGTACTTATGCTCAGCTGGCGAATAAGGAAGAGCGTTATGCTGTTCTGAAGATGCCTTCCGGTGAGCTTCGTAAGGTGCTTATCACTTGCATGGCGACTGTAGGTACTGTTTCTAATAGCGACCACCAGCTCCAGAGCATGGGTAAGGCAGGCCGCAACCGCTGGAAGGGTATCCGTCCACGCGTACGTGGTGTAGCTATGAACCCTGTTGACCACCCAATGGGCGGTGGTGAAGGTCGTAGCTCAGGCGGGCACCCACGCAGCCGTACCGGTAAGTATGCGAAGGGCGAACGCACACGCAGCACTACTAATCCAAGCAACAAGCTGATTATTCAGCGCAAGGATGGTAAGAAGCTCAGCGGTCAGTATAAGAAATAAATTAACCGTGGCTCGTTAAAATAGCAATTCCGCAAATCAACAACCACACATCTCAATAAAGAAATGGCACGTTCAGTATCAAAAGGCCCTTACATAGATGGCAACCTCAACGACAAGGTGATGGCTATCGCAGAAGGCAGAGCGAAGAAAGGGGTAATCAAGACATGGAGCCGTCGCTCCACAATCAGCCCGGACTTCGTAGGTCAGACCTTCGCTGTACACAATGGCAACAAGTTCATCCCCGTGTATGTGACAGAGTACATGGTAGGCCATAAGCTCGGTGAGTTTGCTCCAACACGCAACTTCAAGGGTCACGGCGGTAAGTAGAAAGTAAATAGTAGAAAGTAAAAAGCTTTCTACCGAAAAAGAAAAATAAACAAACAGCTTTAGCAGAACCGGAACCAGCTTTCTACTTTCTACTAAAGACTTTATACTAAGAAAAATGGAAGCTGCAGCACGCTTACGTAATCAACCAACTTCTCCGCGCAAAATGCGCCTCCTGGCCGACCTTATCCGTGGCCAGAAGGTAGAAGACGCGCTGAACATTCTTAAGTTCAGCACCAAGCATCCTTCGCAGCCGCTGGAGAAGCTCCTGCTTTCTGCCATTGCCAATTGGGGCATCAAGAATGAAGGACAGGATGTGGCAGCCGCCAATCTCATCGTGAAGACCATCTTCGTAGATGGTGGCCGCACGCTGAAGCGGATGAATCCGGCTCCACAAGGCCGTGCCTATCGCCTCCGCAAGCGCAGCAATCACGTAACACTGATTGTTGACAGCAAAGCAGCAGCAGGCAACGTCAAGAAAACAACTACTCAAAGCCAAAACGAAGCGCAAGCTTAATAAAACAGTAGAAAGTAGATAGTAGAAAGACAAAAGCTGGCTTGAACCAGCGCTTCTTCTACCGCAATCCAGCTTTCTACTTTCTACTAAAGACTTTATACTCAAAAAATGGGTCAGAAAACAAATCCGATTGGCAACCGTCTGGGCATCGTGCGCGGCTGGGACTCTATGTGGTATGGCGAGAAGAAAGACTTCGGCGCCAAGCTGGTAGAAGACCACAAAATCCGCACTTACCTCAACGCGCGTATCAACAAGGGCGGCATAGCCCGTATCGTGATTGAGCGTACGCTGGGCAAGCTCATCGTTACCATCCACACATCCAAGCCTGGTATCATCATCGGCAAGGGCGGTACAGAAGTGGACCGGATTAAGGAAGAGCTTAAGAAGCTGACTAAGAAGGATGATGTTCAAATCAACATCATGGAAATCCGCCGTCCGGAGATGGATGCCATGATTGTAGGTGAAACAATAGCCCGCCAGTTGGAAGGCCGCGTAAGCTACAAGCGCGCACTGAAGATGGCCATCCAGACCGCAATGCGGATGGGTGCCGAGGGTATCAAGATTAAGGTTGGCGGTCGTCTCGGTGGTTCTGAAATTGCCCGTACTGAAGAGTACAAGCAAGGTCGTACGCCACTGCATACGCTGCGGATGGATATTGACTACGCTTCCACTTATGCCATGACCGTTTACGGTAAGATTGGTATCAAGGTGTGGATTTGCAAGGGCGAAGTGCTCGGCAAGCGTGACCTCAACCCGAACTTCTCATCAGGTGCTGCTGACCGCCGTGGTGGCGAAGCAGGTGGCCGTCCTGATGGCTTCCGTGGTGGTGACCGTGGAGACCGTCGTGGTGGAGGTGGTGAGCGCCGCGAAGGCGGTGGAGGTGGTGGTGACCGTCGCCGCGAAGGCGCAGGCGGTGGTGGTGGCAACCGCGGTGGTGGTGGCGGAGGCCGTCGCTAAGAATGTTGAATCGTTTATAAAAGAAGAAAAGTCAGTCAGTAGCACATCCGCTCTTGATACTTGATACTCGCTACCTGATACCAAAATAAGTAACCATGTTACAGCCGAAGAGAACCAAACACCGGAAAGCACATAAAGGCCGCATCAAGGGTAACGCACAGCGTGGCGCTACTGTAGCCTTTGGCTCATTTGGCCTGAAGGCACTGGAGCCCATCTGGCTCACTAACCGTCAGATTGAATCTGCCCGTCAAGCCATGACCCGCGCTATGAAGCGTGAGGGTAACGTGTGGATTCGCATATTCCCTGACAAACCGATTACCAAGAAGCCAGCCGAAGTGCGGATGGGTAAGGGTAAGGGTAACCTGGAATACTATGCAGCAGTTATCCGTCCGGGACTTATCCTGTTTGAGGCAGAAGGCGTTCCGCTGGATGTTGCAAAGCATGCGTTTGAGCTTGCTGCGCAAAAACTGCCGATTAAGACCAAGTTTGTAGTACGTGCTGACTACGCTGGTGCATAAGCTTTAAGTAGAAAGAAGACATTAATAGGGTAGAAGAAGCAATTCTAAAATCCGAAATCAGAAATACAATGGCAAAGAACAAAAAAGCAGATGTTCACGACTATCGTCAGTGGGACGATGCTGCGCTTGACAACAACATCGCCGACGAAGAAATGCGCATGAAAAAGCTGCAGTTCAGCCATGCGGTGAATCCAATTGAGAATCCGCTCTCCATTCGCAGCCTGCGCCGCCGCATTGCGCAGATGAAGACTGAGCAAAACAAGCGTTCGCTCGCCAAATAATATCCAGACCAATGGAAAACCAGAATATAGCCGAGACAGTAGGAGCCACTCAGGGCCAGCATGGCGTTGAGCGTGCTAACCGTAAAGTACGTACCGGTGTTGTTACATCTGACAAGATGACCAAGACCATTACCGTTAAGGTAGAGCGTAAGGTAAAGCACCCGATTTACGGAAAGTTCCTTAAGAAGAGCACATCTTTCCACGCTCACGACGAGGAGAATACAGCAGGCATAGGCGATACGGTCCGCATCATGGAGACTCGTCCTATGAGCAAGACTAAGCGCTGGCGCCTGGTGGAGGTTATTGAAAAGGCTAAATAAAGTCAAAAGGTAAAAGTCAAAAGTCTAAAGTTGTTTAGAAACCAGCTTTCTACTTTCTGCTAACTACTTTATACTCAAAGAAAATGATACAACAAGAATCCCGGCTTTCTGTAGCCGACAATAGCGGCGCTAAGGAAGTTCTTTGCATCCGTGTACTGGGCAATTCAGGCCAGAACGTTGCCGGTATTGGCGATAAGATTGTGGTGAGCGTAAAAGACGCCATCCCAGCCGGCGGTATCAAGAAAGGTACTGTGTCTAAAGCAGTTATCGTACGTACGAAGTTCAAGCTCCGCCGTAAGGATGGTTCTTACATCGCCTTTGACGACAACGCCGTAGTACTCCTCAACAATTCCGACGAGCCACGCGGTACCCGCATCTTCGGCCCTGTTGCCCGTGAGTTGCGCGACAAGGGATATATGAAAATTGTATCCCTCGCACCGGAAGTATTGTAATTATCCCTTAACTTCGCCGCCCGTTAGAAATGGATGGCTAAAAGGAACAAAATCAAGTGAAAAAGCGTTTTCAACCAAAGTTCAATATT
Organism: Chitinophagaceae bacterium; assembly: GCA_965246765.1. Lineage (GTDB taxonomy): Bacteria > Bacteroidota > Bacteroidia > Chitinophagales > Chitinophagaceae > UBA1952. The sequence continues at coordinate 93,022 of CBDFFJ010000007.1, read as the reverse complement.
CGCAAGGGCGATTCAGTAGTGGTAATTACCGGTTCAGGTAAAGACCGCGCTACGCCTAAGCGTGTTATGGCAGTTTACCCAAGCAAGGAGAAAGTTCTTGTAGAAGGTGTAAATACCGTATCAAAGCACAAGAAGCCAAGCGCGCAAAACCCACAGGGTGGTATCATCCAGGAAGAAGCGCCAATCCACATCTCTAACGTAATGCTTTGGGATGCAAAGGCTAAGGCGCCGGTTCGCATCAAGCGTGAGCGCACGGAGACCGGCTTCAACCGCGTTTCCAAGAAAAGCGGCGAAGTAATAAAGTTCTAAATAGTTTAACCGGCGAAACAAGCGACATACAGACTTGCTGAACCGACAATCAAAAAGCAATGGCTAACGCAACTGCAACATATACCACCCGCCTGAAGAAGAAGTATAACGATGAAGTTATACCTGCGCTGATGAAGAAGTTTGGCTACAAGACCGTGATGCAATGTCCGCGTCTGGAGAAGATTTGCCTGAACCAAGGCGTGAAGGGTTCGGTGAGTGATAAGAAGCTCATAGATGACGCTGTAACTGAAATGAGCACTATCTCAGGTCAGAAGGCGGTGCCTACAATGTCTAAGAAGGACATCTCCAACTTTAAGCTCCGTAAGAACATGCCAATCGGCACCCGCGTGACACTGCGTGGTGCTAATATGTTTGACTTCATGGACCGCCTAGTTTCTATCTCTCTGCCGCGTGTACGTGACTTCAAGGGTATCAACGACAAGAGCTTTGACGGCCGCGGCAACTATACAATGGGCGTTACCGAGCAGATTATCTTCCCGGAAATTAACATTGACAAAATCAATCGCATCTCTGGTATGGACATCACCTTCGTGACTACCGCCAAGACGAACGAAGAGGCTTTTGAGCTTCTTAAAGAAATGGGTATGCCTTTCAAGAATGTTCGTAAGGACGCAGAATAATAATATCTACTAAAGACTTTTTTCTATAAAACATGGCAAAAGAATCAGTAAAAGCCCGCGAACGTAAGCGCGCTAAAATGGTAGCCCTGTATGCTGACCGTCGTGCTGCACTTAAGGCTGCCGGTGACTATGAAGCACTGGATAAGCTGCCGAAAAATAGCGCAAAGGTTCGCCTGCACAATCGCTGCCAGATTACAGGTCGTCCAAAGGGCTACATGCGCCACTTTGGTATCTGCCGCGTACTCTTCCGCGACATGGCACTTGATGGCAAAATTCCCGGCGTTAAGAAAGCGTCTTGGTAGTCCGTTTTCGCAAAAGCTAATTCAACAATATCATCTAACCGTTTCAAGGTCGGCGAAAGCCGAAACCGGTAACAAATCCAATAACTCGCTCAACGATGGTAACAGACCCAATAGCAGACTTCCTGACGCGCATCCGTAACGCGCAGATGGCGAATCACCGAATCGTAGAAATTCCTGCGAGCAATGTGAAGAAGCGCATGACTGAAATCCTGTACGACAAGGGCTACATCCTGAAGTATAAGTTTGAGGACGACAACAAGCAGGGCCTCATCAAGATTGCCTTGAAGTACAATGCGGAAACTAAGGAGCCAGCTATCCGTAGCCTTGAGCGCGTAAGCCGCCCGGGTCTTCGTCAATATGCTAAGCCTGCAGAAATCCGTCGGGTACAAAACGGACTTGGCGTCGCTATCATCTCTACTTCAAAAGGCCTGATGACTGACAAGGAAGCGCGCGCGCAAAACGTAGGCGGTGAAGTAATGGCCTACATCTACTAAGAAATAAATACCGAGAATCTAAGCGTAAACTATACATCGCTGAAAGCCGGTTAAGTCAATAATACTTTTCAAAAACTACTTGAAATGTCTCGTATAGGTAAGCAGCCGGTAACACTGGCACAAGGCGTAACCCTCACGGTTTCTCCTTCTAATGAAATCACAGTTAAAGGCCCTAAGGGCACGCTGACTCAGCAGATTGACCGTGATATGATTGTTGAGGTTAAGGACAATGCCGTTAACGTCAGCCGTCCGACTGACCAAATCCGTCACCGCGCGCTTCACGGTCTTTATCGTTCCCTGATTGCCAATATGGTTCAGGGCGTGACAGAAGGGTACAAGCGTGAGTTGGAGCTGGTAGGTGTAGGTTTCCGTGCTGCCGTAACCGGCCAGCAGGTGGACATGGCCCTTGGCTTCTCCCACAATATCATTTTTGAACTGCCAAGCGAGATTAAGGCATCTGCGATTGCAGAAAAAGGACAGAATCCCCGCCTTATCCTGGAAGGCATTGACAAGCAGCTTGTAGGCCAGATTGCGTCAAAGATTCGCTCGCTCCGTAAGCCTGAACCATACAAGGGTAAAGGTGTTCGTTATAAGGGTGAAATTGTTCGTCGTAAGGCTGGTAAGGCAGCTGGTAAGTAAGGTTAAAGCGTTGGGATGTTGGGCAAGCAGCATGCCAACGAATAAATAAAATCCCGGTAGCCATCCCAAGTGGGTGAGCCCGTAAAAACAGAAAGAAAATGCCAATCGCTCAAAAACAACTCCGCCGGCAGAAACTCCGCTGGCGCATTCGGACCACAGTTTCCGGCACGGCTCAGAAGCCACGCCTGTCTGTGTTCCGCTCCAATAAGGACATCTACGCACAGCTCATTGACGATACTGCTGGTCACACCCTCGCTGCTGCATCTTCCCGTGAGGCGGACATCTATAAGGCTGGTGGTGCTAAAGTTGAAAAAAGCACAGCGGTTGGTAAGCTCCTCGCTGAGCGTGCAAAGGCGGCAGGCATTGAAACCTGCGTATTTGACCGCGGCGGCTATCTCTACCACGGTCGCGTAAAAAGTCTTGCAGACGGTGCACGTGAAGGAGGTTTAAAATTCTAAGTTCAATACAATGGCATTTCAAGAATCAAATAAAGTAAAGGGCAGCGAGCTGGAGCTTACTGACAAGGTCGTATCCATCAACCGTGTTGTGAAAACAACTAAGGGTGGACGCGCATTCTCCTTCTCCGCTCTCGTAGTTGTCGGCGACGGTGCTGGTGTAGTAGGCCATGGCCTCGGCAAAGCCAAGGAAGTGCAGGAAGCCATCACCAAGGGTATTGACGACGCTAAGAAGAATCTTATCCGCGTACCTGTAATGAAAGGCACCATTCCGCACGAGCAGTTTGCCAAGGAAGGCGCCGCTAAGGTGATGATTCGCCCGGCTGCACATGGTACTGGCGTAATTGCCGGAGGCTCTATGCGTGCTGTACTGGAAAGCGCTGGTATCACAGACGTGCTTTGTAAGAGCCTTGGCTCTGCTAACCCGCACAATGTGGTAAAGGCGACGTTCAATGCGCTGTCTCTGCTTCGTGAGCCTACCAAAGTAGCCCGCGACCGCAACATCAACCTCAAGAAAGTATTCAACGGATAATTGGCCAAGGCTGATTAGCTAATCAAAATAACATGGCTAAGATTAAGATTACTCAGGTAAAGAGCGGTATTGACCGCCCGGAGCGCCAGAAGCGCACCCTCATCGCCCTTGGTCTGCGCAAGATGCTGGCTACAGTTGAAGTAGAGGCTACTCCGCAAATTCAAGGGATGGTCGCCAAGGTTGCCCACCTCGTAAAGGTGCAGGAATTGGCTTCCTAATTTATTAATCAATTGCGAGCGGCCCGTTCGCCGCGCAAGTAAACAACTGAACACAATGGCTCTCAACAACATTAAGCCTGCAGAAGGCGCGGTACATAAGACAAAGCGCATCGCGCGCGGTGAAGGTTCCGGCCACGGTACCACTGCCGGTAAAGGTAACAAGGGCCAGCAGGCCCGTACTGGTTCTAAGCGCAAACGTGCATCAGAAGGCGGCCAAATGCCCATTCAGCGCCGGATGCCTAAGCGCGGCTTTAAGAATCCGTTCCGCGTAGATTACAAAGTATTCAACCTCGGCGACCTTGACTTCCTCATTGAAAAGTATGAGCTGAAGGAATTCTCTGAAGAGGCGCTTTATATGAATGGTCTGATTTCCCGTACGGAGAAAGTAAAAATTCTTGGTAACGGTGAGCTGAAGGCAAAGCTGCCTTTCAAGATTTCAGCGATGTCCGGCAAGGCTAAGGAAGCGCTTGAAGCTGCCGGCGGCACTGTTGAGCTTATCTAAGTTGAGACGTTGGGTCGTTGAAGCGTTGAGTCGTTTGCAGTTGGCTTATAAGCCTATTTGACGACTTAACGCTTCAATGCTTTAACTACTCAACTTTTCTTCGTTTATTCGCATTCCCTTTTTCGTTCCCCACACTACACATATTTCGTGAAGAAGTTTATTGATACGCTGAAGAATATCTGGAGCATTGAAGAGCTCCGTAAAAAGATTCTTTATACGCTGCTGCTCATTCTGGTTTACCGCGTTGGTTGCTACATAACCATTCCGGGCCTCAACCCGAATATGCTGAAGCAGGCTGAGACAGCTGGCGGCGGCGGTATTCTTGGGCTTATCAATTCATTCTCAGGTGGTGCGTTTTTACGCGCCTCCATTTTTGCGTTGGGAGTAATGCCTTATATCACGGCATCCATCTTCATGCAGCTTGCAGGCATCATTGTGCCGCAGGTAGCCAAGATGCAGAAGGAAGAAAGCGGACGGAAGAAAATCAACCAATACACACGTTACCTGACGGTTCTGGTAACGGCCTTCCAAAGCATAGCTTACGCCACAACCTTCCTCCGCTCGCCGCAATATCAGGCCGCGCTTGATCTGACACACTTTACGCCATTCCTCTTCACCCTTACAACGGTCGTTGTACTTGTAGCCGGTACGCTGTTCGTTATGTGGCTGGGTGAGAAGATTACGGATAAAGGCATCGGCAATGGTACTTCCCTTATCATTATGGTAGGCATCATGGCACGTCTGCCGCACTCACTGGCGCAGGAGTTTGATGCACGTAACGGCCAGGGTGGGGCAAGCGGTCTGCTGATATTCCTTATAGAAATGGCATTCTTTGTAGCCATTATTGTTGGCCTTATTCTTCTGACGCAAGGTATTCGCCGCGTTCCGCTGAATTATGCCCGCCGTATCATCGGCTCTACAAATGCTGCCAAGGAAGTAACCGGCGCTCGTGACTTCATTCCATTGAAAGTGAACATGGTTGGCGTGATGCCTATCATCTTCGCGCAAGCCCTGATGTTCATACCAGCCACGCTTAGCGGTTTTGGCGACCCGGCAGGCTCCGGCGGTTTCCTCCGCTCTCTGAGCGATGACGGCAACTGGCCCTACTACCTCATCTATGCGATACTCGTAATTGCCTTCACCTATTTCTACACCGCCATCACATTCAATCCAACTGACATGGCGGATAACCTGAAGCGCAACAATTCATTCATTCCGGGCGTAAAGCCGGGCGAGCCGACTGCTAACTACATCTCCACCATCATGGACCGCATCACACTGCCGGGCGCCTTGTTCCTTGCAGTTGCGGGTGTATTGCCTGGCGTTGCGCGCATCTTGGGCGTCACAAGCGGCTTTGCATCTTTCTACGGCGGTACCTCTATGCTGATTGGCGTTGGCGTAATCCTGGACACGCTCCAGCAGATTGAAAGCCACCTTCTCATGCGCCAGTACGATGGCCTTATGAAGACGGGCCGTATCGCTGGTCGTCAGCCGGCGGCTACGGTATAAATAACACCCGGTCGGGTTTTCAGGAATTTCGGTCGGAACGCGAGAGCGGGCTGACCGTTTCTTTTTTATAGAACGTATTATGATTTACATAAGAACCGAAGACGAAATAGACATCATCCGCGAAAATGCGCTGATGGTTACAGCCACTCTTACTGAGGTTGCTAAAATGCTGCGCGCCGGCATCACCACAGCGTCTATAGATGCAATGGCGGAGACATTCATTCGCGATAACGGCGGCATTCCCTCATTTAAAGGCTATGGCAACTTCCCGGCTGCGCTTTGCATTTCTGTGAATGAAGTGGTCGTTCACGGCATTCCATCCGATTATGAGCTAAAGGACGGTGATATAATATCCGTTGACTGCGGCTTCTATCGCAATGGCTACCACGGCGACCATGCCTACACATTCGCCATCGGCAATGTGGCACCTGAGGTGCTTGACATGATGCGCATCACCAAAGAATCCTTGTACAAAGGCATTATCCAGGCCCGCGCCAATAATCGCACCGGTGACATTGCCTGGGCAGTGGAGAATTACACCTTTGGTCAACACGGCTATGGCGTAGTACGTGAGCTGGTAGGCCACGGCGTAGGCAAAGACCTCCACGAAGACCCGCAGATTCCCAACTTCGGCAAGCGCGGCGATGGCAAAAAGCTAAAGGAGAAAAGCGTCATCGCCATCGAGCCAATGATAAACCTCGGCGTCAAGGAAGTATATACTATGGACGATGGCTGGACCATTGTCACCCAAGATGGCAAGCCCTCCTGCCACTATGAGCATACTACGGTTGTGCGCAGGAACGGCGGAGAAGCCTTATCCGATTTCGCGCCTATTGAAGCCGCGGAGCGGGCAAACCCGGAACTGAATAAAGGTCATTTGGCAATGGCTGAAGCTGAAGTAGCAGCCTGAGACTTCCGCAGCAGGAGCATCACGCCAATAAGCATCAGCGTCACCGATATAATCTCCGCCTGCGTAGGGTGCAGAAAGCCCCAGTCATACTTATAGTTCACCCGGATCAATTCTACCAGAAAACGCTCCGCGCCCGTAAATATCAGATACACCCCAAACATCTGCCAGGGCCGTTTCAGCCGCCGCCGCAGCCCCCAAAGCACAAAAAACAGCCCGATACACGCAATAGCCTCATACACAGGCGTCGGAAATACCGAAACCGGCAGCACCCGGTAATATTCCTCCGCATTCGGCGCGTCCGCCAGCCTTATCCCCTCATTCCCTACATTACGCCGGTAGTTTTGAGCCACCAGCGCGCGTGGCACCCAGGCAGGTGCAGCTACATAAAGCCGGTCACTGTCATACCGCATTTCCCGGTGATAATAGGCCACCGCCGTCCCCCCCGCCTCCGGCTGCACCCTACTCAGCGTACCGTCAGATACCGGCTCGCCGCTGGCCGACACCTGCACCTGGCTCACATACGCGCTGTTATAAATCCCCCAGTCGCCATCGCCGGCCAGCTGGCAGCCTATACGGCCTATGCCATACGCCACCATTATCGCCGGAGCCGCCGCATCGCACAGGTGCGCAAACCGGATGCCCTGCTTTTTGGCGTAATAATAAAAAATAGCCGTCGCCACAATAAGCCCGCCGTAAAACGTAAGGCCGCTGCGCGAAAAGAGCGAGCCGACCGGGTCGCGCAGGAAATCCTGCCACGTTTCCAACGCATTGAAAATCTTCGCCCCCACCAGCCCGCCAATCGCCGCAATCATCACTATCTCCGATATCCGCTCGTGCGGCCACATCTTCGCGCCCGTCTTTTTATCCGTAACCGGCAGTATCAGCCCCTCGCCTTCCTTGCGCCGCATCTCCCTGATCATCACCATCGTAGCTGCCAGAAAAGCCATTGCCACCATCGCCCCGAAGGTCTTAAACAGACCCACCCAATGCGGCGGAAAATAGCCCGTAAGGCCATACACGAGGTAGCGAAAGTCTGGATACATAAAGCTGCGCAAATGTAGGCCTCGGGCTTCACCGCTAATGCACTAAAGCCTTTTAAGCCCGATGCGTCAGCACCTTTTTCAGCACATCCCGCTCTGCCTCCGCCAGTTGCAAGGCCTGCTCCAGCTCCGCAATCCGCGCGTCCTTAGCCGCATTGCCCGGCGCCGCGGTGGTGTATGCAGCGGCAGTTGCGCAGCAATGTCTGCAAAGAAATTGTGCTTCAGCGCTACGCGGATGGCCAAAGCACGGAGGTCTGCAAAGACTTGCGCTGACGGTAATCGCGCACACTGGCGTAGCTGCGCCCTAATGCGCTCTGATAGATGCGCTTCTCTTTAATATACGCCGTCAGCATAGCACCGGTGTCTATGCCGGATGGGATTTGAAGCTCCAGATCATCGTCGGTAGGGCTATGGGCCATATTTAGGGCTTAATGCTGCTATAATGCCTCAATTGCTAAGGCCGGCTATTACCGGGAGGCAGGCTTCAATCATCCGCTCCACAATCTTCCCGCCATCGGCAGAAAAAGTTCCGCTCACCCTATTCGCCACAATGGCGGAAATAGACAGGCATTGATGCCCCAGGAGCTTCCCCAGGCCGTAAATGGCGGAGGTTTCCATTTCAAAATTGGTAACCCGTTGGCCCCTGCTGCCGAAGCTCCCCAGCGCATCTATGAGGTTGGGAAAGGCAACCGGCGCGCGCAGCACCCGCCCCTGCGGCCCATAAAATCCGGGGCAGGTCACAGTGATGCCACTGGTCATTTTATCTGCGAAAGCGGCGCGCAGGCGGATGCTGCCTTCGGCGATGTAGGGGCTGACGGCGGTGCCTTGCAGCCGGGTGTGGGCTACAAATTCGCGCAGCATGTAGGTCTCGTCGGGGTTGGCGCTGTGCAGGTAGTAGTGCATCAGATTGTCCAGCCCTATGGCAAAGGAGGAGGCGACGAGGCTGTCCACCGGCACATCCTGCTGCAGCGATCCGCTGGTGCCGAGGCGGATGATGTTGAGCGATTTTTTAAGGGGCCGTAAGTCTCTTTTTTGAAGGTCAATATTGGCGAGCGCATCCAGCTCCGTGAGCACAATATCAATATTGTCTGGCCCTATGCCGGTGCTCACCACGCTGATGCGTTTCGCGCCGATGCGGCCGGTGTGGGTCACAAATTCGCGGTGCGCGCCGCGGTATTCAAGGGCGTCAAAATGCCTGCTCACGGTCTCCACGCGCGCCGGATCGCCGACGGTAATAACGGTATCGGCGAGCTCGCCGGGCAGCAGGTCAAGATGGTAGATGGCGCCACGGGCGTTCAGAATAAGTTCGGATGGGGCGATGGGCATGGGGCCAAAGTTTCTGATTTTCCTTAAGCTTTTGGCATGGCGGCGGGGCGGGGCAGCGCAAAGGCGTATTTTCGCCCCCGGCAAAAAGAAAAAAATAATAGCGCGCCGCCTTATGCTGCAAACGACTGTGAATGGCAAGTACCGGTTTCCCATCCGCCAGGAAGGCAGCCAGTGGCTGCTCGGCGATGAGCCTGCGGATATGAATGTGGCCGAAGGGGTGGGGGGCCTGGTGAGTGTATTATATGAGGGCAGGAGCTATGAGGCAATTATAGAAGGCATTGATAAGTCAAAGAAAGAGGTGACGCTGAGGCTTAACGGGCAGCGCTATGTGGTAAGTATTGAGGAGCCGATAGACCAGCTGCTCCACGAGATGGGTCTGGACCTGAGCGCGGCTAAGAAGATAGAGCCGATCAAGGCGCCGATGCCCGGCATGGTGCTCAAAATACTGGTAAGCCCCGGCCAGCGCCTGGCAAAGGGGGACGGTATCCTCATTCTGGAAGCTATGAAAATGGAGAACGTGCTGAAAGCCCCGGCAGACGCTACGGTAAAAGCGATCCGCGTCCAGGAGCGCACGGCGGTAGGCAAAGGCGATGTGCTGATAGATCTGGAATAACGGACATGAAACGACTGCTTTTTCTGATCGCACTGACTTCAGCCATTGCCGCCACAGCAAAGGAGCGCCTGTCTTACCTCTACATCCAGGGCGACAAGCAGACGCCCTTCTATGTAAAGCTTGAGGAAGCCATGCAGCCGAGGTTTGGGAAGAATTACTGCATTATACCGCAGCTTGCGCCCGGCCCCGCGCACATTGAGGTGCTGTTTCAGCAAAACGCCTTTCCGCCGCAGCAGTTTACGGTGCTTATCCCGGAGGGCGGCAGCCGTGGTTTCCTCTTAGTCAGAAAAGACTCTGCATTCTCCCTCTACGACCTTCAGCAAGGCTTCTACCTGCCTGCCGGCAATGCGCAGGAGGATGATAAACTGCCACAGGCGGGCGGGGCCAACGTTGCTATCGCATCACCGGCAGAAGTAAGCGAGCCGCATCCACAAAAGAGCGTTGCGCAGACGGAAAAGAAAGGCTCCGGCGGAAAGACCCGGCGCAGCACAGCGTCAAAACCAGACAAGCCTGTCGCAGACCTGCCTGCAAGGCCGGCCAATAATGGTCAGCCAAGCTTCATCCCGGAGATAGAGCTGGTGAATGGCCGGGAAGGTGAGCAGGCGCCGCAGACGCAAAAGCCGGCGCTTCCCGTCATCACGAACAGCGATTGCCCGGCGGCCGTTTCTACTGCTGAGTTTGGGAAGCTATTCAACAGCATGTCCGGCAATACCGGAGACGAGGATCGCCTGGCGTTTGTGATGACCAGGCTGGACGTATGCTACGAGAGCTGGCAGGCGCGTGCGCTGGCCGGAATGCTCAGCACAGACGCGGCCAGATTTATACTGCTCAAGAAAATATACCCGCGCATCACCGACCAAAGCGCCTTCACGCTCCTGGACGACCTGTTTACGGCTGAGACCTGGAAGGCGGAATTTGCGAAGCTGGTGCGACGTTGAAACCCATTTATGAAGCGAAACCGATTCATTGTTCTTTTAGTTTGCCTCCTTCTGGCCGCCTCATGCAAGCCCTCCCGGGAGTCTTCCATTCTGGGCCTGTGGCAGGAAACGGGCATTAAGAATCCGCAGATGGCGGAGGCCTTTGACCAGCAAAGCATATTTGCAGATACGGTTGGCAGGAGCACTGACTCGCTGACCAATATCACTTTGTATGGCGCCGTAAGCATGGATTCATTCCGGAAAAATCTGCGGGCAAACATGGACTCATTCCGGCGGGCACAGGCCAAAGCTGTTTCTGAAACCTGGTTTGAGTTTCACAAGAATGGCATCGCCTATCTACATTCGCAGGAAGGACTGGATTCAGCCAGATGGTCTTTTGAGGAAGACGGTGCGCTGATGCTGGATGAAGAAGCGCTGAAAGGCGGCGGCGCCAAAATAAGAATGGAGGTAACAGCGCTCAATGACAGCGAGCTCCGGCTTGAATACAGCGAAAAGTACCTCAGCAGCATTGCCAACTTCAGAAAGGTAAAGCGATAGCAGACCTTTATCTTCGCCAGGCGGGACATTACCGCTGCATATAAAGCTTTCAACACAATTTATCCATGCGTACAATTCCATTCCGCCAGGCGCTTCGCGAAGCGATGGAAGAAGAAATGCGCCGCGACGAGCGCGTATTCCTGATGGGCGAAGAGGTAGCTCAGTATAACGGCGCCTACAAGGTGAGCCAGGGCATGCTTGAGGAGTTTGGCCCCAAGCGGGTACTGGACACGCCGATTGCCGAGCTGGGCTTCGCGGCGATAGGTGTAGGCGCGGCGATGAACGGTACCCGCCCTGTTATTGAGTTTATGACCTGGAATTTCGCCGTACTCGCCCTGGACCAGATACTAAACCATGCTGCGAAGATGCTCTCTATGAGCGGCGGGCAATTCAGCTGCCCTATCGTCTTTCGCGGGCCAAATGGCTCAGCAGGTCAGCTGGGCGCGCAGCACTCCCAGGCTTTTGAAAGCTGGTATGCCAATATCCCCGGCCTGAAGGTGATTTCTGTCTCCAATCCATACGATGCTAAGGGCTTGCTCAAGAGCGCCATACGCGACGAAGATCCGGTTGTGTTTATGGAAAGCGAAGTGATGTACGGAGAACAGGGAGAGGTGCCTGAAGAAGAATATCTGATCCCTATTGGCAAGGCTAAGGTGGTGCGTGAGGGGAGTGATGTAACGATGGTTTCCTTCAACAAAATGATGAAGGTGGCCCTTTCCGCCGCCGACGAGCTGGCTAAAGAAGGCATCCATGCGGAGGTGATAGATCTGCGCACCATACGTCCGCTGGACTGGCAGACAATTGTAGCGTCTGTAAAAAAGACAAGCCGCCTTGTGATTGTGGAAGAGCAGTGGCCGTTTGGCTCGGTATCATCAGAGATTACCTACCGTGTCCAGAAGGAGGCCTTTGATTATCTGGATGCGCCCATCCGCCGCATTACGGCCGCGGACACCAACATCCACTACGCGCCAAACCTTGTAGCAGCCGCGCTGCCAAATGTGGAGCGGACGGTGAAGCTGGTGAAGGAGGTTATGTACCTCGTGAAATAAACTGGTACAAATCTCAGAAGCGCATCCCCTCGTGGACGCGCTTCTGTTTTAAACGATGCCGTTCAGCGCGGCGTATTGCAGCAATATGATGGTCTTGGCGTCAATGATTTCGCCGTTGCCAATCATCTTTAGCGCATCGTCAAAAGGCACCTCCAGCACCTCAATGTCCTCACCTTCTTCCTTGAGGCCGCCGCCTTTAGCCTGTTTTTGTTCGGGTGAATATTCGGCGATGTACATATCAAGCCGCTCTGTAAAGGCGCCCGGACTCATATAGACGGATAGCACTTTCTGCACTGCCGGCAATACAAAGCCTGTTTCTTCCCTGATTTCTTTCAGCACCGTCGCGTCTGCCGGGAGGTCGTCAATTTTCCCCGCGCATACTTCGGTCAGCATACCGGAAGGATGGCCGTTACAGACAATGGCGATCCGGAACTGGCGATTCAGCAATACCGTCCGCCGCGCTTTACTGTACAGCAATACGGCTACAGCGTTGCCGGTGTCATAAAGTTCCGCTTTGTGCGAAATGGTGTTTCCGGCACCACCGGTCTCATAACTGATTTTGCGAAGCTTACCCCATTCGTCAGACAGCAACTGTTCTCCAGTAATACGGTATTGTGTGGTCATCAGGCAATATTTCAGGGGATGCTCAATATTCATACCCCCATGCCTGTTGCGGGGTAAGCCCTTTTGGGGCACATTCGCGTGGTTATGCTTACTGCTCCTGTTTTAATTGTCGGCGCCGGACCGGCGGGCTGCAGTGCTTCGGTTTTTTTAAGTAAAGCCGGAATCCCGCACGTCATCATAGACAAAGCAGATTTTCCGCGGGACAAAGTATGCGGCGATGCCGTCAGCGGCAACAGCATGTATGTGCTGCGCGCAGCAGGGGCCGACTGGGTGGATGATCTTTGGCAAAGTAAAGAATCAGTGCTGCAGGCTCCCGGCCTCACATTCGTAGCGCCCAATGGTAAATCGCTCGCCGTTGCCATTAGCGACAAAGAAGGCCGGCCATCCGGCTTTACCGCGCCCCGGTTATTCTTTGATAATTTTTTGTTTCGCCGTTTAGACAAAACGTTTGCCACCGTACACACCGGCAGCACGCTGGAAAGCCTGTCCCGCGAGGGCGAAGGATGGCTGGTCGCTATCCACACGCCGGGCGGCACCCAAGAGCTGCGCACGAAGCTTGTCATTGCTGCGGATGGCGATAAGGGCGTTGTGCGGAAGCTGCTCGGCCTTCGCGAGTCTGATCTCAAAAGCACTGCAGTCGGACTACGGGCCTACTATTCGGGCGTCACATTTCCGGAAGATGGCTCCGGCAATATTGAGCTGCATTTTCTGCCGGAGCTCCTTCCTGGGTATCTCTGGATTTTTCCAATGGCAGGCGGCCTCGCCAATGTGGGCGTAGGCATGCCCGGCAAAGACGTCCGCGACAGAAAGCTGAACCTGCGGGAGCGAATGCTGGACGCTATTGCACACAACGATACCTTAAGCGCCCGCTTCGGAGCCGCGAAGCCTGAAGGGAAGATACTTGGCTGGGGCCTGCCTATGGGCACGGAACGCCGCTCTGTATGCGGCGATGCATACATGCTCACGGGCGATGCGGCGCAGCTTATAGACCCGTTTAGCGGCGAGGGCATCGGCAACGCCCTCTACAGCGGTATGAAGGCTGCTAAGGCCGCAGTTGCTGCCTTAGCAGACGGAGACTATACAGCGCCGGCGCTAAAACGTCTGTACGAAGATCCATTGTACAAGGGCATCTGGAGCGAGCTGCAGATCAGCGGACTGCTGCAGCGGCTGAGCCGCTATCCGTGGATCATGAATTTCATTATTGGTAAAGCCGCACGCAGTGCCACGCTCAAGACGACCATCTCAGGCATGTTTACCGATCTTGATCTCCGCAGCAAGCTGCGTCAGCCGCTTTTTTATCTACGCATCCTCTTTAACCGGTAGCGGCGGCTACCGCTGTACCACCTTTATCTCAAAGCGCTCGCCGTTCAGCGTGGCATGAAGCACGTAAACACCTTTAGGGAGACCTCCTAAATCAATGCTGGTACTGTTGTTATAGTCAGCAGCCGCGGCTGAGAAGCGGCTTACTACTCTGCCGGTTATGTCGCTTATATAAGCTTCCAGAACAGTGCCTGGCTCTGTATTCCAGTCAACGCTGATTTTTCCGTCGGTAGTCGGGTTTGGATAAACCTGAAGCTCGGACGCACGGCCTGACCAGATTATCTGGCGGATCGGCGAAAAGTATGCCCGGCCATCGCGCGCGATATACCGGAGTCGGTAGTACCGGACTTTCTGGTCGTCACCCGGCTCGTCTGTGTAGCTATAGCGGCGCGTTACATCGTGTACCGAAGCGACGGCAGCGACCTTAGCCCAATCTCTGGCATCAGAAGAACGCTGCACCTCGTAGCTCATGATCTGAGTATCTGTGCGCGAGAGCCAGGTGATGAGCACACCATTGGGGCCGGACTTACGCGCATCAAAATCCAGCGCAATGATTGGCAGCGGAAATACATTTCCGGGGCCGCCATTATTAAACCACAGCTCTGAAAACGAGGCTACTTTGAACTGCGCATAATAGCCGGCATCGTAAGGCACCCAGCGCACACGCGTATATGGGATAAACTCATAAGCGCCTCCGATATTGTCGCTCAGCGATCCGTTCTCAAGGCTGGTATTGCTGTTGTCGTATTTGGTGATGCCAAGCTCGTAAGCGTCGGCGGGTTTTGTACACGCGCCGCAGCCGGAGGCATTCACAAGCGTCAGCACATCGGCATCCGTTACGTACAACCGGGCGGTAATACTGTCGCTTGGCGCATTCTGCGTGTTGACCACAAAATTTTTGGGCAGGAAGTATTGCCCGGACGTCGGATTGCTGATAGTGCTATGGCTATACAAAGTGACGTCCGTAGCGCCAAGGCTGCTGCTGCTGCCGGGAGAAATCTGCGCCAGCAATGCCGAGCCGGAGGTGAAATTGGTGAAGCCGCTACCGCTAACCGTCTGCGTAACCGGCCCGACCGCGCCGCCTGTATAAATTGCGTTGGCGCGGTTGAATATGTGGATGTCGTCTATGGCTATCCCATCAAAATTGGCTCCGGGATCGGAAGAGAAAACAAAGCGGAAGCGTACTGGCTGGGATGCGGCAGGCAGCGGTATGGACGCGACGCGCCAGCGCACCGGCGTTTGCACATTCCAGAGCTGGAAGGCGGCACTGCTATACCAGTTAGTGCCCTGACCATTAGCGCCAAGCTTTGTCCAAGCGCCGCCGGCCACCGAATATTCTACCCAGGCGCCGTCGCAAAGCGTGCTCCCGCAATCTTCAATCTCCATGCTCGCGGAGAAGCTGAGCATAGGGCTGCTGAGTCCGCTGATGTCAAAGCAGGGGCTATAGAGGTAAGAAAGCTCACCATCGTTATAATTACCGGTCAGGTTCGTTTTCCATGCTCTGGTGCCGGAAGCAGCCTTCTTGATATTGAGCCCGGCAGGAGCGCCCCAGGCCCAGCTTGACTGCACGCCTTCAGTCCACCAGTAGCCGTCGTTTGCCTCAAAATCCTGGAGGTAAGGGAAGGAGGATACCAGCGGCTCGTTCCGGAAGGAATAATATTGGGTGTCATTTGTGGCGCAGTCGTCGCCGGTGATTTCCGCCCAAACCTTGACCGTATGGCGCCCAAACGTTGAGGCATTCATGGTTTGGGTAAATGTGTAAGACTGGCTGGTCTTGCCCGCAAGGCTGCTGAGCGTTTCATTCACCACCGTTCCGCCGTCCAGCTGGTAGTGCATGCCTACACCTGTGGCGCTCGTAGTCACGCCATTAAACACCGTCACCGTAAGCGGGGTAGAAGCGCTCAACGCACAGTTTACTGCTGCCGGCGCGGTCACTGCAGAAATACCAACGTCTTTGGTCACAAGGTAAAGCCGCACATTATCCAGAGTGAGGCCATTCCCATCCCGATTGGTTGCGATGGCGGATGTGTCCCGCTGACCAAATGCGATCTGCATAGAGCTGCCATACGATTGCGAAGCGGCAACAAGCGCATCTGTCACCGAAAGCGAACCGGAATGAACAACAGCGCCCGGCGCCGCGCTAAGATTGTATGATAATAATTGCGTCCAGGGCTGCGTATCTGATCCGCGGACCCAGACCTTATTGCTATCCGGAGATTTCGGGTGCCCGTGCAGCTTGTAGTCAAATTCCAGGCGCACTTCATCGCTCGCAGCGTTGTAGGAGGAAAGATTAAAAGTGCCGGTCAGGCGGTTGAAGGAGGGCGGCGATACGGTTTGATATTGCATGTCCATGCTTACAGAGCGTGAGCCGCTTATCGTAATCTCGTCGTCCACATAGGTTCGCAGCCTGCCGGTGTCATTACTGTTGAAGAAATCCCAGCGACCACTCGTGCTAAAGCCAACCGTATCTCCGAGCAGCGTAAGAGCCGGCGTGCTTTCAAAATCTTCCAGCAGACCGCTCGCGGTCAGTGTCACTGCGCCGTTTGCCAGCTGCCGCAATACGCTTACGACCGTATCATTCGTCTTCACAGGATCCGTTGCCGAGAGATTCTCAATGGCAGCTCTTATACTATAGGTTCCGGGAACAGACAGATTCAGGCCGGTAAAGGAGACGGTCGCTGTGCTATTCGCCGCCAAAGACGAAAAAGTCTGCGACTGCCAGCTTCCGCCGTTTATCTGGTAGGAAACCTTGTAGCTCGCCGCTGCGGCATCGTCCAGGTTACGGATAAGCACCGTCAGCGTCTCGCTGGCGCTCAAAGCCGTTGAGGTTGCGGAGCGTCCTGAAAAAGGCGCGGTGATTTTTGCCGCCATCAGCTCATTGTCGGAGTAAGAGCCGGCGCAGGAACCGGTATCCGGCTTGCGGCTCAGGCCAAGGCTGCGAAAGCCCCTCACAGCGCCGAAAAGCGGCTGCACCGCGAAATAATAGATGCTGTCCGGATTGAGTGAGGAAGCATAGAAAAAGGTATCCGTAGTAGTGGCTGTAGGCTGAAGAAAATAGCCAACCTTGCGCAGCACGCTATAGCCGGTAGCGTTTGGCACACTTGTCCACTTCAGGTTCACATAGCCGGGGCATTGGTTGTTGAGCAGGCTTAATACAGGCTGATCGTTTATGGTGAAAGCGCCGGTCGTGAATTGCTCGCCGGTCACATTGCGCGTAATGCGCACCAGACACTGACTGCTGTTGATGCCCGCCGCCGGCACCCAGGCATACTCCCGGTCTCTGGCTGCTACGTTATTTATAAATATCCAGGATGCACCGTTGTCCGTAGAATAGTCAATGTCAAAGCGGTTGGTATCGGCAGATGCCGTCCAATAGATTTCTAGGGAGCTATTAGCCTTGTAAGCCTCGCCCTTAAACGGCGAGCTAATGGAAATTCCTTTCGGAATAAGGTCGTAAGCAATCATGTAGCTCTGAGACCCGGACGGCACCGAATATCCGGAAACGCCAACCACATAGCTACCACTCGCAGGATTGTCAATTACAACCTGCTCTGTATTGTTCAGGTGATCGGCAGCTCTCGTGGCAGTGTCGGCAACGTGCGTCGGCGCAGGATTAAGCACATATGGCAGCTGCACCGCTGAGGAAGGATCCGTAACCTTCAGGTCCAGGTCATTCACGAGCTGAATGGCAGAAAGCGGGCTTGCAGGTGCATCATTCCAGCAGAGCATCACCTTGAGCTGTGCCGTATTGGAAGGTACCGTTATCGTCAGCGGAGTCTGATTAGCTGCATTCGCGATCGTTCCCGAGGTGTACCAGCCATTGTCCAGCATCTTCAGGGCCCGGTTCAGGTCCATCATACCATAGCCGTACCCAAAGTCAGGCCCCGCAGGCCCGAGGTCAAGCGCAGCATCCATTAGTAGCGTCTTTGTAAGCACGGATGGGGGATATGCGCCGCCATGTGAACGCTTATAGTGCTGCTGCAGCAATGCAGCAGCGCCCGCCACCTGCGGCGAGGCCATGCTGGTGCCGATAGCAGACTGGTACAGGTCAAGGCCGCGGCAGGAATAGACATTGGAGCCCACCGCAGTGATGTCCGGCTTTATGCGCCCGTCGCGCAGGGGTCCACGCGATGAGCCACCGTTAAGCGGAAAGAATTTTCGGGCATTGGCTACTACAAGTATGTTCTTCGCCGCCTGGTACCCGCCGGCGATCGTTGCATAGCCGGGCAGGAAAGGCGGACAATTGGTAGTGCCCTCGTTTCCGGCGGCAAATACGTGCATCACTGTCGGGTATTGAAGTGCGATGCTGTCCAGCGCCTGAGAGAGGCCGTCATAGGTGCCGGCGTACGCGCAGTAAGCAGCTACAGTGGGTGCGCCTGAGGCGGCGTAGGAGTTATTAGTTACCGTCATATTGTGCGCGCTGAGCATCGCACCCGTTCGCTCCCACACATGATTGAAGTAGTGATTGATAAGCTTCGCATGGGGCGCAAAGCCTTCTGCCAGCGGATCAAGCGTGCCCGCACCTCCCACTGTGCCGGTCACGTGCTGCCCGTGATTGGCGTAGCCCAGAAAGTTGTAGTTCGTCACCCGGTCGCGCGTATCTACGTGATACAGGCCGCAGGAAATATCGCCCACACCAACCGTTACGCTGTCGCCAAGCAGGCCATAGCCGCCAGCCGCTGCAGGCGCTTTGGCTACATTGACTTTGGTCGTACGTTCTGACTCCAGATTTAATGGTACATCTCTGGGGGCCTGTCCGATAGAAAGCACAGCCGGCCACTTTGCGAAAATGATAATCTGGTCGCCCGGCAGTGATGCTTCAAAGTATGAATGGTCTGATAGGCCTGAAGTCAGAAGTATGCCGCCGACATCCCGGAGACGGGCGGCAATTTCCGCTTCGCCAGTGCCTGGTAGAAAGGAAATAAGGGCCTCTACCGGCGCAGAATTCCGTACTAACTCAGTCAGAACCGGCGCGATTTTCCACCCGGCTTCCAATGCAACTATGCTGCGAATGCCGGCCCCCTGCTGGTAAGCCCGCCGCGGCGCTATGCTTGCAACAAATGCAGCCGGCGCCAGAAAGCTATGAAGACTGATACCTGATTCTTCTAAACGACGTATGGCACCTTCATCAGGAATTTTGTTGAATTGCAGTAGCACCAATGCCGGCGAAGTAGCTTTGCTGCTAAAGCTGTCTAGCCAGGCAGTTGCGTTTGCCGGCATCCGTATATCCCGGCCTGCCAGACGGGTAATCTGCTTGCCATCCTGCGCGGCTGCGGGAAAGGCAAAGTATCCGGCAAGCAAAACAAGAATAAAAAGCCTGCGGAGAAGGCATAATCGTAAGCTCATCAAAATCAAAATTTTAGCGAATAGGCGCAGCAAAAAGCAGGCCTCTCAATTTACGCTAAAATAAGCGCTCTGGCTTCAGATAAATGTTAGCTGATTGTAATGCTTCCCGAGGATTTTATCTGCCGGTGCATCCAGCCAGCCCTTCAGTACTGTTGCGTATGCCTGCCGGAAGTCAATACTCCATTTCAGGTCGCCTTCGTCCAGATCTTCAAGGCTGGGCAGCGGGTTGTAGATGCCCGGACGACCGAGCGCGCCAGAGATGAAAAACATAGGTGCAGCGGTTCCGTGGTCAGTACCGTTGCTGGCATTCTGGGACACGCGGCGGCCAAATTCTGAGAAGGTCATGATCAGTGTATCGTGCATCAGTCCCGCGGCTTTCAATTCCGCTACAAATGCGGCTAAAGCATCATCCAGGTCTTTCAGGAGCTTATCCTGCCGGCCGCGTTGCCCTGTATGCGTATCAAACGAGCCATGAGATGCGTAATAAACCTGTGTATCAGCTTTCCCCAGCATCAACGCGGCGATCGTTTTCAGGCGCTTTCCCAATGGCGTATCCGGATACGTCTGCGCGGGCGCGCCTGCGCGATAGTGCTCATGTACATACTCCGCGGAAGAAATTGTCTCGCGCAGTGTTTTGTATAAATAATCGGGCAGGGCAGCATCATGCGCCGATGCATGGCTGCCTGCGACTGCGCTGAGGTAGGGCGCCTTAGTGAGGTTATAAAACGTTTTAGCGTCGCGCAGGGCCAGAGCTTTCCGGTTGATTCCTTTCATGCTCAGGCTCATGGAATCATCTACCTCTATGGCCAATGTGTTGTGGGGCACGCAATCCGTGCAAGCTGAGTCCAGGTAGCGGCCCAGCCAACCGGTTGTGACTATTTCGTCAGAAGCGCCGGCGCTCTGCCAGATGTCCATACTCCGGAAGTGGGAGCGGTTTGGCTGCGGGTAGCCCACGCCATTAAGCACAGTCAGGATGCCTTCGTCATAAAAGCTTTTCAGGCTGCGCAAAACGGGATTCAGGCTAAGCTCGCCATCAAGCGTCAGCGCGTCTTCGGCTTTTATGCCAATTCCGGGACGGCTTTTATAATAGATGTCGTTGCGTACGGGAATAATGGTGTTCAGGCCGTCGTTGCCGCCAGTGAGCTGCAGCACTACGAGCTTTTTGCCGGAGGACAACGCAGGGCGTGTGGCCGCGAAGGACTGAAGAAAGCCGGGCACCATTACGGAGGCTGATGCCAGCGAGGACAGCTGTATGAATTTCCTGCGGTTCATGAGACGTGTTGAAAGGGCGGTAACATATTCAGGCCAGTTGATACTCGGGCAGGCCCATGAGGCGAATAGTCAGCGTTTTAATTAATTCTTCTTTGCTGCGGGCGGATGAATACTGAAGCGCCGTCTTAAGTTGCGCATCCGTCACAGGCACGGCCAAAAGGTAGTCTGCAAGCATATGTGGCAGCTCATCCTCGTCGTGCGGCGACCAGTATGCGAGGTAAGTACTCCAATCTATTTCGGCTTTGCCTGCTTTAAACTTTCCTTCCGGCGATTCCGGCATAAGTTCTTGCTTGTTTAACGTGCCCATCTCTGCATCAGCGTCCTTTGCACGCAGCTCCAACTCACGCGAGCCGTAGATAGCTTCCGGCAGCATCATGCGTGTGGCAAGGGTGGAGGCATCTATCCAAGACCTGCCGCCTGGCCAGCCGCCGACATTTGGCGGAAAGAACAGTTGCTGACCAAGCACGCGCTGGAGGTTAATGAGCGTTCGCTCTTTGTCAAACGTCGCCGGAACATGGCGCTGCATGCCTGCCAAGAGCTCAACAGGCGCCTTGATACGTGCGCCACGATTTTGCTGCTGATAAAACTTTTCAGAAGTAAAGATGGCACGCATGAGCGCCGGAATATCGTAGCCGCTATCGTAAAATGACCCGGACAGATCTACAAGCCACGTATCATCAACGTGTTCTTCATTCACGAAAAAACGGTACACCTTACGCGTGACAAACTCCGCCGTCTCGCGGCGTTCCAAAAGCATATTCAGAATGTCGTCGCCGCTAAAATCTCCGGTTCTGCCAAGGAATGTTTTTATTCCATTGTCGTGCTGGCCTGTCCGGATCGTGAAAAGCGCTTCTTCATCAAAGCTCCAGCCCGTAAACGCACGAGCGGCTTCTTTCACATCCTGCTCATTGTAATTGCCACGCCCGAGGGTAAACAGCTCCAGCAGTTCCCGTGCAAAGTTTTCGTTCGGATGCTGCTTCTTATTTTGCTGATTATTAAGGAAGGCCAGCATGGCAGGGCTCTTGGACACGGCGAAAAGCAGGTCCTTGAAATTGCCAAGACCGCCTGCCCGAAAGGTTTGCAACAACAGTTGGTCGTAATATGGATTATCTACCCTCGTAGCAAAATGCCCGTGCCAGAACAAGGCCATCTTTTCCTGGAGCGGGTGCCCTGTTGTAGCCATTTGCCGCAGCCACAGCAGGCCGAGATCGCCTGCTTTCTCGCGAAAGGAGCGCAGCTTCATCTGAAAGGCCATTGCCTCCGGCGTATTCCCCTTTTTCACGCGGTTGTCATAGAACTCTGTCCATTCTTCGGCAGAAATCACTTCAATGGGTAGCGGCACGGGCGGGTGCAGCAGATCTTCGGTCAGCTCTTCTACATTTGTGTTCGCCTTGCCGGCAAGCGGCATCCCAAAGCCGGCCCGGCTCCACAGCAACTGCATCTTCTCCGCATTGGTCATCATAGGGTAGGACTTTAGACCGCCACGCAGGCTAAGGTTTAGCCGGGCTCTGTTACGCTTTTGTTTACAGGTGCAAGCGCCGCAAATCTTACCTTGCTCCCAAACAGGCTATATGTCCACCAAAATAACAGTCAACAATAACGGATCACTTAAGGTAGAAGGCGACTTTCAGATCGTGGACAAAGATGGCAACGCGTATGAGCTTGGCGGACGCGAGCTGGTGTCTATCTGCCGTTGCGGACTTTCTAAAAACAAGCCTTTTTGCGATGGCTCGCACCGCGGCCACTTTGAGCATGATGCCGTGGCCTTTGCATTGCCGCCTAAGAAGACTGTTTAGTGGTGAGGGCCTTCTCCGGCGATATGCCGCTCTACGCGGCGGTCGGGAATAAACCACATGGCCGCCACACCTGCATAAATGCAAAGGCTGATGGCCGGATGCACAAATGCCAGTCCAATAGCTGCTACATATAACGCCACAGACAGCTTCCCTTTGCCGTCGGTGCCGATAGCTGCGCGAAGCTGCGAGTCCTTACCCTCGGCTTTTTCAAGGGTAGTGCTCAGTATGCTGTAAGCGGCACCACACATGAAAAGGATAAACCCGTAACCTACTACCGGCCACGTGGTAAAGTGATTTTCGCCCATCCAGTTGGTGGCAAAGGGCACAAGTGAAAGCCAGAACAGCAGGTGCGTATTGGCCCAGAGCACCGCGCCGTTTATATGCTTCACGATGTGGAGCATATGGTGGTGATTGTTCCAATAAATGGCCACGTAAACAAAGCTTAGCACGTAGCAACCAAACACCGGGATGAGCGGTCGCAAGGCCTGAAGGGTGTCTCCGTGCGGCACCTTTAACTCCAGCACCATGATGGTGATGATGATGGCCATTACCCCGTCTGAAAACGCTTCCAGCCTGCCTTTAGTCATTACCTGATGTTTGACTGCAAACATAGGTCGCATGATGCCGCTTTCTCGTACCGGCATAATTGCGCAGAGCTATACGGCATTAAACGCTTTATGATTTCTTTATGCCTCCGCGGTATGTTTTTGCCAAAAGGATAGGCAGAACAAAGCATTCATTCACCCGTAAATACTTTTTATGAAAAAGCTAATCGTAAGCCTGCTCTTTATCGGCGCAGCAGCAATACCAGCCCAGGCAGCCTCCAAGATGAAAGCAAAAGGACAGCGCGCAAACATAGACCACAGCAAGGACGTAGCTCTTAGTGCCCAATGGGCAGATCAGGCAGTATCGCCGCAACGTGATGCCGATTTTACCATTGGTTCCGGCACTGCGGCCCGTCCCTACGTTATGGGCAAGACTATGTACTACGGACTGAACAACTTTACGCTGCACGGCGCTACGGCGGTGAATATGAACGCGCCCTATGAAGGTGGCGATGCGCCCTCTTACGACGGCGCAGCCCGCAATGCGTACCGTAACATGCGCGCAAACAATGAGAGTGAACCTCTGGCGCCAAACGATGGCAGCAGAGCCCGCAGGTAATTAACTTACCTCCCCTATAATCATTATGATAAAGCCGACGCATTCCTGCGCCGGCTTTTTTAATGGGCTTAAGCATGAGAACTGCTACAACCAACGTACCTGCCCCGTGGACACATCATAGATAGCAGGCACGATCGCCACCGCTCCATCGTTTGTAAGCCCGCTTATTATCTCGCTTCTTGCCTTTATCTGCTCCACGGCATTTTGGATATTGATGAGCGTAACGGCATCAACAAATTCCGGGTTACTGCTTGTCCTGTTCGCCGTAATTGTAGCCTCCATAGCAACCGCAGGCTGAATGTGTGCCAATAAGCGGGTCAGATGCCCCAGTTCCACGCCATCGCATGCGCCCTTAATGGCGCCGCAATTTGTATGGCCCATCACGACGATCAGTTTTGCTCCGGCTACAGCTGTCGCATATTCCAGAGAGCCGAGCACGTAGCTGGTCACTACATTCCCGGCAATGCGGATAGAAAAGATATCGCCGAGACCCTGGTCAAATACAATCTCGCCCGAAGTGCGGGAGTCCATACAGGAAACGATCGCGGCAAAAGGCTTTTGACCATCTTTGGTGTGGGTGACCTCTTCCAGCAGGTCCCGGTGCTGCATCATTCCATTGATGAAACGAAAATTCCCTTCTTTCAGAAGCTGTAAGGCATCGTTCGGCGTAAACGCATCGGTGTATAATCTGCTTTGAGGCATTTATTGAGATTTTGTGAGTTGCTTAATGAGTTTTTGGTAACCGCCCGCGGAGCGCCGTGGCACCTCGCCTGCATGCATGAGCGGGCTCACCACTTCCCGCTCTGTAGCGGCCTTCGGCAGATTGTAAGCATTTTTAAATCCAATCAGGGAAACTTTAATGTTGGCTTCCGGCGCATGCGTACCGGCAAAATCCCGGATCAGATCCAGTACGTCAAAGTCTATATACCCGGTACCGCTGGCGTCAATGATTACCGACGCGCCCGCCGGCACCTGCTTCAGGGTTTCCTTGATTGCCGCCTTGTTTAGAAAGGATACTTCCTGCGAAAGCGTCAGCTTTATGAGATCCCCATTGCTGAAGGTGCTACGCTGATAGAAGAACGGAATGCGGAGATTTTGCCGCAGCATGTAGAAAACGGAAATACCCAGCCCGATACCCACGCCTTTTAACAGGTCTAATGCCACCACCGCAAGTGCGGTAGCCACAAAGGGTATAAACTGAGTCCAGCCACCCTGCCACATATGGCGGATCACCGCGGGCCGGCACAGCCGGTAGCCTGTAAAAAGCAGAATGGCGGACAAAGACGCCTTTGGAATATGGTTTAGCAGCGCTGGCACAGCTGCCACACATATCAGCAGCAGCGAGCCGTGAATGATTGTAGCCCGCTTAGTCTCTGCTCCGGCATTGATATTGGCCGATGAGCGCACGATAACCGAAGTGATTGGCAGGCCGCCGATAAAGCCGCTCAGCATGTTGCCTATGCCTTGCGCCCTAAGCTCCGCATTGCCGGACGTATAGCGCTTATGAGGATCCATTCCATCAGTCGCTTCAATACAAAGTAAGGTCTCAATGCTCGCGACGACCGCGATAACCACTCCGGTCTTCCAAACGGCAGGATTTAAAAATCCCTGGAAATCAGGCAACCGGAACTGGTGAACAAAATCTGAAAAGCTGCCCGGAATCGGCAGGCGTACCAAGTGCGCCGGTTCCAACGCCATGCCATGTCCGGTTGCAATAAAGAGCTCATTGAGCCCCGTTCCGACTACTACTACCAGCAGCCCTGCGGGGATAATCGCAACTTTTTTAAAGACTTTGGTCGTCCAGAGCGCTAATAGTGTGATGCCGATTATTGAGATAATGGCAGCGGCCGGCTCTATCCGATCCAGTGCAGCAGTTATGTCTGCCCATTGGAAGCCGTCATCGGCGTCGGCCATGCCACCGCCTTGAGTGCCTTTAACGAACCCGACGGCGTTTGGCAGCTCCTTGATGATGATGGTCAGGCCGATACCTGCCAGCATGCCTTCGATCACATTTGAAGGAAAATAGTTGGCAATTGTGCCGGCCCGGAGCAGGCCCAGTAGAATCTGCACCGCGCCAGCCACAACGACGGCGCAGAGAAATATCTCAAAGGCGCCAAACCCCTGAACGGCACTGATCACAATGGCGATGAGGCCGGCGGCAGGCCCGCTGACACTGACCTGTGATTTTGAAAAAAAGCCGACGATAATACCGCCAATCACGCCCGCGACTATTCCGGCAAACAGCGGCGCGCCGGATGCCTGCGCAATGCCCAGGCAAAGCGGGAGGGCAATTAGAAATACGATAAGGCCCGCAAGCGCGTCCTTTCTGAAAACAGAAGACATGAAAACTGATTTTTTTGGTGAGAAAAACGAAATCAGGCCCCAAAGAGCATGATCGTGGCATGCAGGCTTACCATGCACACCGCGCCTGAGCGCGCAAAAAATCAGTGTAAATCCGGCGGCGGAGAAGCAACTTCTCCGGCATATATCACCGGGAGATGATCGGCACGATGCAGAAACAGGAGCTGAGCCGCCTGTTCGGCCGTCATCATGGACAAATCTGCGGCACAGTGCAGGAAGTCGCCGAGCACGGGCGTGCTTTTCTTCTGCTTTGCACCGTCAGACGGAGACGAATCGCCATCGTCACCATCGTCCACATCATCGTCAGTCAGCGAAATCTGTGTCTTTGCCAAAGCCTTTCCCAAAGCCGCTACAGGCAGGGCCTGGCAGGAAAAAAAGAAGAGAAAGAAGGCGGCAATCCAAAGACGCATAAAGTGTGGCGAAGATAACCGGGCACCATTATTCAGCCGCTAAGGCAGCGTTAAATCAATGCTTGGGTGGGGCGGCGTAGCCTACTTTTGCGCCGGTTTGAAAATCCTTACTCATTTACTACGCCCGATAGCCGCAGTTCTGGCCCTGTGCGTCTTTGGGCCATCTGTCGGTGCCCAGATAAACTGGCCCTCGCCAGAGGTGGAGGCGCTTTATAAGAGCGCGCAGGCATCGCTTGCATCCGGCGCTTTCCGGCAGGCTATCGCATCGTATCAGCAGGCCATAGCGCTTGCGCCGGGACAGGCTGTCCTTTACCGCGATTTGGCCAGCGCATTCCTGTTGTCGGGCAATTATGCCCGCGCCGGCAGCACCATCACGCCATTGATAGATAAGGGCGAAGCAGACGCGCAGTCGTACGCTATCGCATCTGCCGTGCAATCGGCTTTGAAAGAAGACAAGAAGGCCCGCAAGCTCTTAGAGAAGGGTCTGGAGCGCTACCCGGCCTCCGGCTTTCTGCAACATGAGCTTGGGAGATACTATGAGGAGAAAGGAGCGGACGATGAAGCGCTGAAGGCCTGGCTGGAAGGAATAGCCACTGACCCGGGCTATCACATCAATTACTATGAAGCCGCGCGCGCTTACATGCGTACAAGCAAGCCGGTATGGGCCATCTTATACGGAGAGATATTCGTAAATCTGGAGCGATATACTCCACGCAGCGGCGAAGCGAAGAAGCTGCTGCTTGCGGCATACAAAAGATTCTACGCGACGCCGGACGCTTCGGATGTACCACGCTTTGGCAGGAACGGCTCTGGAGACCAACCCGAAAATTTTGAGCTGACGGTAGCTCAGACGCTGCTTCACCTCGCGCCGGTGATGTCTGACGGCGTTTCCTCGGAAAATCTGACAATGTTGCGTACCCGCTTCGCAATGGACTGGATGGCTGCAAACCATGCGCGGTATCCTTTCACGCTGTTCCGGTACTGGGATGACCTGCTTCGCAGCGGCGACTTTGACGCTTATAACCAGTGGCTCTTTGGCCGGGCTGAAAACGGTGCTCAGTATGACGCATGGATTAAATTTCACCCGGATGCGGTAAGCGCATACGAGCAGTATTATGCGAGCCACCCGCTGCAGCCAAGTGCGTCTGACGCCTACAATGACAGGCATCTGAAAGGCATTTTCCTAAAGGCGCAAAAACGTTAAAAAGATTTACAGGAGGTGCTGCCCGGCAGACAGAGCCTATTTTTGAAACCGCTGCCGTCCCGGCAATCCGCTATTCTTTACATGAAATTTTCTGCCTCTATCCTGCGTCTGGCTTTTTGCGGCCTGATGCTGTTGTCTTCTTTTATGTCAATCGGCCAAACCCAGTCCGCGGATAAGATACTTGCGGTGGTAGGTCGCAACCGCATCGTGCTGCTGAGTGAACTGGAACAGACGATTCAGCAGACTCAGGCACAGAATCCGGGCGTTGTAATGAATGATTCCATGCGCTGCCTTATATTGCAGGAGATGATCAGCGGAAAAATGCTCGTGGAGCAGGCAGAGCGCGACAGTCTCCTGGTGAGTGATGATGAGGTTGAAGGTCAGCTGGAAAACCGGATCCGCTACTTTGTAAAGATGTACGGCGGTAAAGAAAAGCTGGAGGCGGCGAGCGGCAAGACCGTGTACCAGATGAAGGAAGACTACCGCGATGTGATCAAGGAGCAGATGATGGCGGAAAAAGTGCGGGGGAAGCTGATGGAACACGTACGCGTCACGCCGGCCGAGGTGCAGGCATTCTATAATAAAATCCCGAAAGACAGCCTGCCTTTCTTCCCCGCTACGCTTGAGGTAGGCGAGATAGTGCTGGCGCCGCCGACCAACCCCGAATTGGACAAGTATGCGAAGGACAAGCTGGAAGGTATCCGGGCGGAAATCGTTAAAGAAGGCAAGAGCTTCGAGACGATGGCCGGCCTGCATAGCGACGACCCCGGCAGCCGCGACAATGGCGGGCTTTATAAAGACGTGACCCGCGATGGCGGTTTTGCGCAGGAATTTGTGCAGGCAGCCTTCAAGCTTCAGAATGGCGAGATTTCGCCGGTTATCAAGACGCAGTTCGGCTACCACATCATCCAGATGGTGCAGCGCCGGGGCGAGCAAGTGGACCTGCGCCACATACTGGTAGCGCCGCAGCATACCAGCGCAGACTACAAGGCTGCTATAGAGCGCTTAGACAGCATCCGTGCGCAGGTGATTGCAGGCAAGCTGACCTTCGGCGAGGCTGTTACAAAATATACGACCGACGAGCAGACTAAAATGAGCGCAGGGATGATCACCGACCAGCGGAGCGGCAGCACGCAGCTTGAGGTAGATCAGCTTGATCCGCAGCTTGCCCTGATGATTGATTCATTGAAGCCGGGCAGCATTTCCCAGCCGCAGCTATACAAAACGCCGCGTGGCGAGCAAAACGCGCGCATCGTTTTCCTGAAAGGCCGGACGGAGCCGCACAAAGCAAATCTGAAAGACGATTATAGTAAGATTCAGAATGTAGCCAAAGCGCAAAAGGAGCAGGAAAAGATGGATACGTGGATCAGCGAGCGCCTGCCCACTTATTATCTGAAAATAGACCCTGAATACGGCACATGCCCTTCTTTGCAGAAGTGGAGTGCGAAGACTGCGCAGAAATAAACCGGCCTAATTAGCTAAGCAGGAATACCAGATCCTCACGCGTCAGACGCTTGAGAACTGCGCTGTCGTCTGCAACCAGATCGGCCGCCAATACCCGCTTCCGTTCCTGCAGAATCAGCATTTTCTCTTCAATCGTATCCTTGCAGATAAGGCGGTAGGCAAAGATGGCTTTAGTCTGGCCAATGCGGTGTGTACGGTCAATGGCCTGCTGCTCTACGGCAGGGTTCCACCAGGGGTCAACAATATAGACGTAGTCAGCCGCCGTGAGATTCAGACCCACGCCGCCCGCCTTAAGCGATATCAGAAATACCCTGCATTCTTCATTAGTCTGGAATTCCTGAATTGCCCGCTCACGCTCCGTAGCCGATGAGCTCCCGTCAAAATAAACATATGGAATGCCGGCTTCTTCAAGCTGCTTCCGGATTATAGCCAGCATGCCGAGGAACTGGGAGAATATGAGCGCTTTGTGGTTGCCTACATTTTCCTGGATCTCGCGGGTCAGCTCTTCGCTTTTTACCGAATGATTGGGCAAGCGCTCTTCCTCATTGAGAATGGCCGGCGAGTCGCAGATCTGGCGCAGCCGTGTAAGGCCCTGTAGTATGTGGAATGTAGAACGTTCAATGCCACGCTCGTCAATCATTCCCATAATCTGATCTTTATAGGTATTGCGGTAAGCGTTGTAAATCTTACGTTGCTCCGGCCCCATTTCGCAATACAGAATCGTCTCTGTCTTTTCCGGCAAGTCCTTTGCCACCTGCTCTTTGGTTCGGCGCAGCATGAACGGGTAAATAAGCTGCCGGAGCTGCTGCGTCACTGCTTCCTCCCGAAATTTGTCAATCGGCGTGGCAAACTCATTGGCGAAAAATTCCCGTGAGCCGAGCAGGCCGGGATTCAGAAAATTCATCTGCGCATAAAGGTCAAATGTGTTGTTCTGCACCGGTGTTCCGCTGAGCGCAAGCTTGTTCTTTGCCTTTATCAGCAGGGATGCCTTGGCTACCTGCGATTGTGGATTTTTGATTGCCTGCGATTCATCCAGAATGGCATAGTCAAAAGCAATGTCCTTCATCCAGCGGATATCCGAGCGCATAGTGCCGTAAGTAGTGATGATGACGTGATAGGGGTCAAAATCGGACGCTTTATGCGAGCGCTTCGGGCCATGATGGATAAAGTGACGGAGCTCTGGCGTGAATTTCCGGATCTCCGCTTCCCAGTTGTACATCAGCGTAGTGGGGCAAATGACCAGGAAGCGCGCCTCGGGAGTTTCGTTGGCATACTCCTGCAGATAAGAGAGCGCCTGAACCGTTTTGCCCAGGCCCATATCATCGGCAAGAATGCCGCCCCAGCCGGCTTCTTTAAGAAATGCCAGCCATTGGAAGCCTGCATGCTGATAAGGCCGCAGCTCCGCCTTCAGCTGCGAAGGCGGCGCCATGTCGGAGAAGTCGCGGTCAATGATGGCGGCGAGCTGCTCTTTCTTTTCTTCAAGCTCATTCTGGATGCTTTCCTCATCTACCTCTGCCAGCAGCGCGTCCAGCACGGAGAAATGAAACTTTCGCAGGCGTAGCTTGCCTCCCTGCGCCTCGCCCATTTTAATGAGCAGGCTGTATTTCTTCAGCCATTCTTCCGGGAGCAGACCGATGCTGCCATCCTGTAGCGGTACAAAGCTTTGCTTTTCTGCGAGTGCCTTCTTGATGTCTGCGATGGAAACCTGCTGCTCGCCAAAGGTCACCGCGACTTCCGTATCAAACCAGTCAATTCCAGAAGACACCTTCACCTCCGTCTTTGGCTTGAATGCGGAGATGCGCAGTCGCTTCAAACCTTCAAATCCGGTTATTGCTACATTCTGCTCCCGCATAGCATCCGTAAAGCGGAAGAACCATGAGCCTGCGAGCACCGCATCGGACTTCAGGTAGAAAAAGTGATCTGCCGCGGAGCGCTGCATGTCGCTGTGCAGGTTCCTGATGCTTTGCAGAAAGGCTTCCTCCGCATCCGCATGGCGGCGAATAATCCGGACACGACCCTGGTGCGGTACGGTTATGTCGCCTTCATATCCCCAACGGATTTCCGCATTTCCATAGGTGAAAATGGGGTGAAGCACAAGCACACGTTCGCGTTCTGAAAGATGAATCCGGAACGTTGGCTTCACCGTGCTGCTTTGCTCAATCAGCCGATCGTCAAAGTGGACGGGCAAGGACGAACGCCAGGTCATTACCTCCTCTTCCAGAAAGCGCGGCCAGTCTGCAGCATCCACTTTTTTAAGGCCGTCGGGCATAAAGCCGGCTGCCATCTTTAGCGCCGGCAGATCTGGCAGCGCATGAAGCGTGAAGGCGTCCATCACCAGTGCATCGTCAAGCATGGCTGCCTCCTCAAACGGAATGCTGCGGGTGCCGATTTCCCAAAAGAGCCGCACCTCAATCTCATCCTCAACGGGCGCGACGAACAGCGAGGGCTTTGCAGGAACGGACGAAAAAGCTACAGGCGTTATTGATTGGCTGCTCAGGGCAGCGCCCCGCCGGTGCGCAAAGCAGAGGGGGTGAGCGCTCCACTGGCTGAGCAGCCGTTGATACCTTGGTAACAGATATTCCCATACTGCGTCCTTCAGCTCGGGCGCAATATCTTCCCGCAGCACCTCACCAGGCTCATCCCACAAATCACCAAAGGGCAGGGTCTTTTTTAAATAGCGCAGTACGTCGGCAGGACTCAGCTTGCGCGCCTGCGACAGCAGGTCGCGGTCGCGTTGCGGGAACCGGCTTGCGCTGATGTATTGCTGCAGGTCAAGCACCTCAATAGCTCCGCTGAACTGATGCGACTCGCCTTCCGCTTCACCGGCAACGAGCTTCCACGCCAGGCCGGGATAGAGCGGACTTGCGGCGTCGGCTACGATCCCCAGTCGTTGCCTGGTTTTGATGGCAACCGGCTCGTCTGTCTGCGCAGGAACGGGCTCCGCAACAGGCTCCGGCACAACTACAGGCGCCGCAATTTTTTTTACGGACGGGTCCATTACCCGCAGTACGGGCCGGCCCTCCACATCACTAAATTCAAACTTGCCGCTAAGGTCATCTTTTAGCGAGTAGCCGTATTGCGCCAGCAGCTTTTCCTTCTGGGCGTCCAGGTTCTGGAGGCTTTTAAAGAAAGCCGCGCCGCGCTCCTGCAATACCTGGAGAAACACAGCCGCCTTGTGCCGGCAAAGCGGGTGACTCGTTTCTGCGCAGGCGCAGGATGTATCAAAGTACCGTTCGTCGTTCTGCCGAAGCCTGACCTGAAAAACCTCTGCGCCTTCAGCTACTTCAGCGGACAGCCGCTCCTGCTGCGCAACTATACTGCGGACTTTCCTTTCGCTGGCCCATTTTTTCGCGGTTTCAAAGGACTCTGCGCTGGTAAATACGCCCACCAGCTCAAAAGTGACCGCCCGCATACGCACCAGCGTATGCTCCTGATTGTAGGTTACATCGGTGTCTTCAAAGAAGCCCGCCGTCGCCATCTCGTTTAGCTGAAAGAGCGCAGCTACCTCATGGCGGCAGATTTCGCCCAGATTGTAAGGGCACTGGCAGCGGACCGACATTGCCCGGTCATCATTGAACCTCGCAACCGTGACGGTGTAATAGCTGTTGTATTGATCGTTCCGGACCCGGAAGCGCACCTGGTGAATGAGGTGGTCCACGTCCATGAACTGCACCCCCCGCGCATTGAAAATACGTTTGCCCCGGCGAATGACTTCTTCCGTGCCGTGATTGTAAGCAAACTTAATAAAGGGGGGCAGGGACATCCGCGAAAAGCAAGCGTCAAAAATAGACCATGATTTTCAGGATTAAGGATTTATGCGCCATTTAGCAAGCAATTAATCATTCTCCTTAAACCACAAGCTGCCTGAGGCTATTTTAGGAACAGCTGCATCACGAAATACACACCTGCAGCCAGCAAGGCGCTTACAGGAATGGTCAGGATCCACGCCCAAAGCAGATTAATGGTCACCCCCCAGCGCACAGCGCTCAGGCGCTTGGTAGCGCCAACGCCGATGATAGACCCGGTGATGGTATGGGTGGTAGATACCGGAATCTTAAGCTGCTCCGTTACGAACAGCGTGATGGCGCCCGCCGTTTCCGCGGCCACACCTTCAAAAGGTGTCACTTTGGTAATGCGCGTGCCCATTGTCTTGATAATCTTCCAGCCGCCGCTGAGCGTACCGAGGGAGATCGCAGCATAACAGGCCAGCGGCACCCAAGTCGGCATTTCGCGGAATTCTTTAATCTGATTTCCGGCGATCAGGG
This sequence comes from Chitinophagaceae bacterium, assembly GCA_965246765.1. Classification (GTDB taxonomy): domain Bacteria; phylum Bacteroidota; class Bacteroidia; order Chitinophagales; family Chitinophagaceae; genus UBA1952. The sequence goes on along the minus strand of CBDFFJ010000007.1, from coordinate 59,782 downwards.
CGGCGGTGATAATGCCCATCACTTTTTGCGCGTCATTGCCACCATGGCCTATGGAAAATGCGGCGGAAGAAACAAGCTGCATACGCTTAAACCAAACCGTGGACTGACGATAGTTAAGGCTACTCAGCCACAGCGTGAAAATGCCGATTGAGATGATAATAAGCGCCAGCAGCAGCCACTTAAAGTTCTCGCCATACAGAGCAAACTGAAGCGCCTTGCTTTTGTACTTAGTCTGGTAATGGGTATTCAGGACTTTGTCTTCATCCTTGCGATGCACCGTGTAGCGGATGTCGTCGTCATAGATGTGCTGTTTAAGCACGGCATCCAGGTCTTGTGAGGAATTGATCGCATGTCCGTCCACTTGCAGGAGCAGGTCTCCTTTCTTGAGGCCCATTTTCATGGCCGGCGAATTATGCGCGACGTCTTTCAGCACAAATCCTGATGCATCCTTGCCAGGCTCGCCTTTAACGCCGAGCACGCGGGAAGTAGAGGTTACAAAAACGGTTGTGATAAAGAAGATGACGCCGGCGATAACGGCCAGCGATACAAGCTTCGGCCAGATGCTTTTAGAAAAAGAATGAATGAACCACAGTGAGATAATATAGGCTATCAGCATTCCTAAAACCGGCGCGAGCACAATAAAAGCCACTACGACGAGCACTCCCGAAGGCAGCAACTCGCCGGCTTTCACGGGGGTGTACCAGGTAACGGAATTAATACCCGCACTCGTAATAGCCGCGCCAAGGAAGCCGCCGATCAGCGTGTGTGACGAGGAAGAGGGAATGCCGTACCACCAGGTAAGCAGATTCCATATTATGGCAGCTATCAGGCCCGAGATAATGACGATAAGCATGTGACCCGTGCCCACCACATCCGGCTTTACGGTCTTTGCAATCGTGTCGGCTACGCCATGGTCCTGAAAGATGAAAAAGGCGACGAAATTGAAAAAGGCTGCCCAGATTACCGCCTGCAGCGGCGTAAGCACTTTCGTGGAAACGACCGTGGCAATAGAGTTTGCCGCATCGTGGAAGCCGTTGATGTAGTCAAAAATCAGCGCGCAGGCGATAATCGCAATCAGCAGTATCGTCATAAAATGGGAGGCCCGCAGGCTTAGGCGTACTTGATGATAATGGACTCAATCACGTTGGCGGCGTCCTCGCACTTATCAGTTACAATTTCAAGCTCCTGATACAGGTCCTTGCGCTTCACCAGCTCCACTGCAGAAATGTTGTGCGATGAAAAGAGCATCACGGTAGCCTTGTCAAACACATCGTCAGCGTCGTTTTCCAGCTTATTGATGGCAACGCACGCGTCGGTGATAGCGCGGATCTCCTTCATGTCGCGCAGTTCATGCACAGCGCGGTGCAGCGATGCTATGCACTTGTCAATAATCGCCGCAAACTCCCGCATCGTTTCATCAATCTCGTCAATCTGGTAATTCAGGATGCGTTTGGCAGAGCCCCACATATAATCGGCTACGTCATCCAGCGAAGTCGTCAGCGTGTGAATATCCTCACGGTCAAAAGGCGTTATGAAATTCTGACCAAGCTCTATAAATATGCGGTGCGTTACCTCATCGTTTTTATGCTCCCAATCTTCCAGCGAGCGCAGTAGCCGGTCGCGCTCCGCACGGTCGCTTTGACTCAGCGCACTGATAAACGCCTCGCTCATCTGCTTTAGGTTGCCGGTTACTTCTTCAAACATGGTGTAAAACACCTTGTCCTTAGGCATGAAAATCTTCAGGAAAGAGCCGAAAGCCATAATTACGATTTAGTTGTAGCTGCGTTTTGCGCGGCGAAGCTATTGAATGTTAGACACCCAATTTCCACGCCCGGGCCTCATGTGCAGCGCCTGCCCGCATTTACCGCGGACGCTGTGGATTCCGACGCACCTGACCGCCTATTGGTAACATAAACTTAATAAGGCTCGCAGCTTTTGGGCTGCTAAGCCCGAGACTCAACATGTACGTTTGCGCGCTGGAAAAAACTTAACGCAAAGATCATTTTTACTTAATGCGGAAAATATACCCACTTGCCTTCCTGCTATGCTTCAGCAGCGGTATCCAGGCTCAGACCCTGCTTAATGACCTGATGGATACCACCTCAGCGATCAACAAAGGCTTCTTTTCCCTTTACCAGCAATATAACTGGCTGCGCTTCTCCGGCTATCTGCAGCCGCAATGGCAGCGTGCCGAAAGTGCCGGCGCGCCTTCCGTAAACGGGGGCGACTTTCTTCCCGGCGTGGACAATCGCTTTTCCCTGCGCCGTGGGCGTATGCGTATAGATTACATGCGCCGTGATACGACCGGCTACCCGGTAGTTCAGCTTGTATTCCAGTTTGACGGCACGGAGTGCGGTTTTTTCGCGCGCGACTATTGGGGGCGCGTGTTTGAGAATCGCTGGCATGCGCTCTCGCTCACCGGCGGCATGTTTGCCCGGCCATTCGGTTACGAGCTGCCGCTCGGCTCAGCCGACCGCGAAACCCCGGAGCGCGGCCGCGCCTCCCAGCTGCTGATGCGGGTGGAGCGAGATCTGGGCGCAATGTTTACCGTTGAGCCGCGCAAGATCGGCGGTAAGGCGCACTGGCTGCGCGCCGATATAGCGCTGGTAAACGGACAAGGGCTGACAGCGACGACAGACTACGATTCGCACAAGGACGTGATTGGTAGGATATATTGCAAGCCCGTTAAGCTCAACCGAGGAGGCTTGACGCTCTCAGGTGGCGCATCTGTTCTGGACGGCGGCATCGTGAGTAATAATGCGCTTATATACAGGGCGGAAGGCGCAGCGGTGCAAAAGGACTCATCTGCAGATAACATAGGCCGCCTGCTGCCACGAAAATATTACGGCGCAGATGCCCAGCTTAAAATCCCCAACAAGAAGGGTTTCACAGAGCTGCGCGCCGAGTACCTACGCGGCGAGCAGACGGGCACGCATACCTCCAGCGAAACGCCGGCCACACTGGTGGGCGGTCTCACCACCCGCAGGTTTGACGCGGCCTATTTCTACTATCTGCAACACCTTGGCAGCATAAAGCACCAGATCGTGCTGAAATACGATTGGTACGACCCGAACAGTCAAGTATCCGGCAAGGCAGTCGGCAGCGCGGCGGGCCACAATGCCGCAGATATAAAGTTTTCTACCATCGGCGGCGGCTACCTGTGGTACGCAGCGCCCAATATCAGGCTGATGCTTTATTACGAACACCCAATGAACGAGCAGACGGACGTAACCGGCTACACCGAAGACATTAAGGACGATGTATTTACCGCACGGCTGCAGTTCCGGTTTTAAGCGCCTCCGCCTTTTTATTGCCACCAAGATGCACGCCGAACAGCGCAAGCGCAATTATAAGGATACCGAAGCCAAGCAGGATGCCGGCGGAGATCTTATTCAGATACATCATAAGGCGCAGTGTCAGCCGCTTGCGGATAGAGTCGGCCAGGAGCACTTTAAGGAAGTCAATGCCCAGCACCAGACCGAGGCAGGAAGAAAAGAACGCAAAGCGATAGAGGTGGTCGTGCGAGGCGACCGCGGTAACGGCAAACAGCCAATTGAATATCACAGCCGGATTGAGGGAATTAATCAGAAAACCGGACACTAATATGCGCAGGTAATGCCCTTTGCCTACTTCTGCCAGCTTTTGTGAGGGCCTTTGGGGCTTGTATTTAGTAAGGAGCCCAAACAGCCCGATCACGATCAGCACACCGCCGCCGCCCCATTCCAGAGCGCGCTCATATTGATAAAGCTTTTCCAGAAAAGGCGCCGCCAGATTAGCCAGTGTCACATACATGATATCCGACACAGAGACGCCAAGCACAAACGCGACGCCGCTCTTCCAGCTATGATTCATGCTGTAGCGAATCACGGCAAAAAGCGTTGGGCCGACCGAGATGGCCATAAACAGCCCCAGCAGCAATCCCCCTACAACGGAGCCGTAATCAGCCATGCGGCAAGATAAGGTTGATGGACGGTATGCCTGAAAAGAGCGCCGCAAACCCTGCGATCTGTTCAGCAGCTGCCGGAGCCGGTTGATTTGTAAAGTGTTCCATGTGTATCTAATGCGGGTATTGCGCGGCAACAAAAATTCGGCCGATAACTTGCAGCCAATCTCATGAACATGCACATTCAGCACGAAGACGACGGCAGGCTCGGTCGCTTTTTTATCAACGACGCGGGAAAGGATATGGCAGAAATGGTTTACAACTGGCGCGGCCCGGCGCACATAGTCATCCTGCACACAGAGGTGGATGAATCGCTGGGAGGCAAAGGCGTGGGCAAGGAACTTGTAGCCGCGGGCGTCGCCTTCGCACGGGAAAAAGGCATTCACATCGTGCCCGTCTGCGCGTTTGCAAAAGCTATTATAGAGCGCAAGCAGGAATATGCGGACGTATTAGGCTGAGCAGGCGAACAGTATTTGTGAAAACTAACGGTACAGTTGCCGGCTCCGTCTTCTGCTACGCACTATCTCCTACATTCGCCTTCCCCATTCCACCTTTCTAATTAAAAAATGGTTCAGACCGATTACATCCACGTTCCCTACGGAAAAGCAGTTTATGGCGAAGCCGAAATAGAAGCGGTTAACCGCGTATTGCGCACCTCCACGCAGATGGGCAAGCACGTCCGCGAGATGGAAAGCCGCGTGGCAAAGCTTTACGATAAAGATTTCGGCGTGATGGTCAATTCCGGATCTTCGGCGCTTTACCTCGCAGCCGAGCTGATGGATATGAAACCCGGCGATGAGTTCATTACACCCGCACTCACCTTTTCCACAACGGTTGCCCCTTTTGTAAAGAAGGGCTGGGTGCCGGCCTATGTGGACGTAGCCGAAGGCACTTACAACACCGACTGGGCAAAGGTGGAGGCTATGATAACGCCGAAAACAAAGGCGCTCATCATCCCCAACCTCATCGGCAACCTTCCAGACTGGGCGAAGCTCCGGGAGATAGCTGATAAGTACAATCTGTTCGTCCTGGAAGACAGCGCAGATACGCTCGGCGCTGAGATTGGCGGGGCATCCTCCGGCCGCTTCTGCGATATGAGCACTACCTCATTCTATGGCTCGCACATCATCAACTGCGCCGGCAATGGCGGCATGCTTTGCGTGAATGGCGATGCTTATTACAACCGTGGCCGCCTCTTACGTAGCTGGGGCCGCTCTTCATCCCTCTTCGTAGAAAGCGAGGCTATTGAAAACCGCTTTAATGTGGAAGTGGACGGCATTCCTTACGACGCCAAGTTCGTATTTGAAGAGCCTGGCTTCAATATAGAGCCGGCTGAGCTGGGCGCTGCCTTTGGCCTTATTCAACTTGATAATCTGGGCTGGAATATTGACACACGCACCGAGAATTTCCGCAGGATGCGCGAGTTCTTTGCACAGTACGAGGAGTTCTTCATACTGCCCAATCAACTTCCCGATAGCCGCACCGGATGGCTTGCCTTTGCCGTTACTATCCGCGAAAGCGCGCCCTTTATCCGCCGCGACATGCAGATATTCCTGGAGAAGCGGAACATCCAGACGCGCACTGTGTTTACCGGAAACATCCTTCGCCAACCCGGCTTTAAGAACGTTCCGCATAAGGCCTCGCCGGACGGTTACCCCGAGGCGGATAAGGTGATGCGCGGCGGCATGCTGCTCGCCTGCCACCATGGGCTGAACGAAGAGCAGTTGCAGCACGTGATGGAGAGCGTGACGGAGTTTATGAAGCAATACTAAGAGCCTGACATGATTGAAATATTCGTCCTGATATTCCTGACGCGTAAAATCGGCGCCCTGGCTGCGCAAAAAGGCCAGAAGCCAGGGCGCTGGAAGCTATACACCGTATTTACCTGGTTTGGGTTTGAGGTAGTGGGGCTTATGGTCGGGATGATCATTAGCCAGAACATCCTTTTAGCGCTTTTGCTTGCGCTCGCCAGCGCATTCGGAGGCTACTTGCTCATGAAATTCCAGCTGGAGAAGATACCTGATATTGATAGCGACTGGGAGAGCCGGATCGGTAAAGCCGACGACGCGCGGTAAGCTCACCAGCCAAGCACTTCCTTCAGCTTTGCCATGCCCGCCTTGCTCACCGGCAGCGCCGCGCCGCAGTGCAGTCGTGCGATGTGGCTTTCCTTCTCATAAGGCTCAATTTTGGCAATCTGGCGCACGGGAATTATCGCTGAGCGATGAGCCCGCACAAACTGGCCCGGTTCCAGCGACGCTTCAATATGGCCCATAGTCGCCTTCTTCAGGAAAGCGCCTTCGGCAGTGAAAATCTTGATGTAATCGTCCGCGGCCTCTATGTAATGGATATCGCCGGCGGGAATGATACGAACGGCGCCGCGGTCTTTTACCACGATGCGCTGCGCGTAGCCGGCGGCCACGGCCTCGGTGAGGGGCGGAAGCATTTTTGAAGCCAGCGGAATAGCTGCCGCCTTCAGCCATTTCTCAATGGCCTTGTCAAAACGGGCGCGTGAGATCGGCTTAAGAAGATAATCTACGGCATGCGCTTCAAAAGCATCCATCGCGTATTGATCAAAAGCAGTGGTGAAGATGACTGCCGGCGGTTTATCCAGCAGCTCCAGCATCTCAAAGCCGCTGAGGCGCGGCATCTGCACATCCAGAAACACCAAATCGGGCGCGTGCTGCTGAATAGCCTTAAAACCCTCAAAGCCGTCTCCGCATTCAGCAATTACCTGAAACTGCGGATGCGCAGACAGCAGACTGGCTATGAGCTGCCTACCCAATGGCTCGTCGTCAATAATAATGACCTCGTACATAGACTACTGGGGAATAAGAAGCGTGGTGGTGAAATGACCGTCTGAAGCTGCCGTCTGGAGCAGATCGTGGCGGGCATAAATGAGATAAAACCTGCGCCGTATGCCTTCCAGGCCGAAGCCAGTGCCTTTGCTTTCCTCCATAGAGGCATCGTAAGGGTTGCGGATCGTGACTCGTAGCATCTCTTCGTTGTGCTCAATCAGCACAGACACTGTCACCGGCCCCGACGTCCCATACACAGCAAAGCGGATGGCATTCTCCATCACCGGCTGCAACAAAAATGGCGGAATAGTAGCCGCAGCAGCAAGCTCCCCGCCCGACCAGTCTATGCGCAGACGGTCGCCAAAGCGCACGGCCTCTATCCACAGATACTGGCGCAGGTAGTCCAGCTCTTCTGCAAGCGGCGTCTGCTCGGCACGCCCCTGCTTCACCGCCGTTCTCAGAAAGTCGGCCAGCCGGCTGATCATTTCGCCCGCCTTGTCCGGCGCGGTGATGACGAGGGCCGATATGGCGTTCAGGCTGTTGTAAAGGAAGTGCGGCTGCAGCTGCTGCCTCAGCTTAAACAGCTCCGCCTCGCGCAGCAGGGCCACCGCATCCTGCTGCTGCGCATACCTGCGTTCCGTTTCGGCAAGCCGCCGCTGCAGCGCAACCGTTATGCTGAAGATGAGCAGCAGGGCAGGATAAAGCAGCCAGCGGATAGCCGAAAGAGCCTCGCCCCCGGCGCAGGGCGACTGCGTATGCACATCATAAATCAGCCATCCCTCCGCAAGGCCATGAAGCCAGGCGGCCAGGCAGCCCGTAAGCAGGCCGGTGGCAAAGGCATAAGCGGCCAGACCTACTTTGGTAGGGTACGCCAGCACAATCCACAGCGCCTGAGAGCCGGCTATAACAAGCATTGCGCAAAACAGCAGGCCCTCCTTAGCCGCGGCATGCTGCGCAAAGCCGGCAAGGCCCTGCAATACCGCCGCCGCAAGCCCGCCCGCAGCCAGGCAGTAAAGCGGCAGCAGCCACCAGATCTTTTTACAGTTTGCCATGCGCTGAATGGCTCTTAATAGCTTTTCAGTTCAATAGAGCCAAAGGTGCAGGAGCCGCGCAGCACAAGCACACGGCGCTCCGCAGCCCCGTCGCCCGTGCGGATGGTGCGGGAATCTTCCACGCTGCCGAGGGTGGGGCGGATCTCATTCTGGATCTCCCAATGAGAAGGAACGATAATTTCTACGCCGGAAAACGAGGCATAAACCTCCAACACCATGGGCAGCGTGCCGGCTTCGGCGCTGCTAAGGTTAAGCTCTACGCCTGAGAAGGCAGCGCGCACTGTGCCGCCCTTAAAGCTGCGCGAGGTAATGATCTCTTTTCTGCCGCTGAAGGTGACGTCTATGTTCACCGTATCGGCGTCATGGCTCAGCTGCTCCACGTTCGGGGCTCCCTGCCAGCGGTGGCGGCGACCGAAGTGCTCATGCGGCCTGTGTTTCCGGAATATGACTGCGAGCCCGGCGGCAATAAGCACCAGCGGCCAGAGCAGACGACGCGAGGGAACATCGCCGATATAAAAAGACGGCACCAGGTGCGCAACGCCAATGGCAATGAGTATCCACCAGGCATTGCGCCGGAAGTTGTTTTTAACGCCGATGGCGATGCCGATCACAATCAGGATGAGCGGCCAGCCAAAATGAAAGTTGAAGAAGTAAAGCGGCAGCAGGTGCAGCATGTGCAGCAGCGAGAGTACGCCCACGGCCGCCAGCGCAATGCCCAGAATCACCTTTCCTTCGCCACGATGCCTCGGCTGCCAGTTTTCGGGACGGTCCATTTGTCTTTTTGATTTTTGTAAAAGTAGTTTCTGAATATGCCGGGGGGAAATAGTGGTTAGGTAGCTGTTGTCAGACCATCGGTAAGGATAGGCATGGTAGCGGTAAATATTTCCAGTGTGCCTTCGGGCGGGCGAGACGCCGACAAAATCCCTACTTGCATCCCCTTTGGCTCACCTTGTTATCCGAAAGGCGCATCCTACATTCGCAAAGCAAAAAAATACACCCACAAATGCGTTATTTGAAACTTCCGCTTCTTGTCGCGGGCATAGGCCTGCTGCTTCCGGGCATCGCCGCCGCCCAGGCTAAAAAACCGGCTGCCGCCAAGGTACCCGGCGCCGCCGCCCCCTCTGTTGCCGGCATCAAGAAGCTGGCATCGGTAGAAGGCATCACCGAATATGAGCTGCCCAATGGCCTGCACGTGCTGCTTTTCCCGGATGAAAGCAAGCCCACCATCACGGTCAACATTACCTACAAGGTGGGCAGCCGCATGGAAGGCTATGGCGAGAGCGGGATGGCGCACCTGCTGGAGCACATGGTGTTCAAAGGCTCAACGAAGCATCCGCACGTGCCGGCAGAGCTGAGCAGCCACGGTGCGCAGCCAAACGGCACTACGAGCGACGACCGCACGAATTACTTTGAGACATTCAACGCTACAGACGAGAACCTGAACTGGGCACTGGACCTGGAGAGCGACCGGATGGTCAATTCCTTTATTAAGCAGGAAGACCTGCAAAGCGAGTTTACCGTTGTGCGCAATGAGTTTGAGCGCGGCGAGAATAATCCGGCCCGCATCCTCAATGAGCGCATCATGAGCTCTGCATACCTGTGGCACAACTATGGCAAAAGCACCATCGGCTCTAAGGAAGACATTGAAAAGGTGCCGATCAAGAACCTGCAGGCTTTCTACAAGAAATATTACCAGCCGGACAATTCGGTGCTGATGGTAGCCGGCAAGATTGACGAGGCCAAAACGCTGGGCCTGATCAACAAATACTTCGGCCCTATCCCGCGCCCGACGCGCGTGCTGCAGGCAGATTATACGATTGAGCCCGTTCAGGATGGCGAGCGCACGGTGGTGCTCAGCCGCGTGGGCGACGTTCAGGCTGTGGCCTGTGCCTACCACATTCCCGCCGGTTCCCACAATCATTATCCTGCGCTGGATGTGCTGGCTGAAGTGATGACCAATGAGCCCGACGGCCGCCTGTATAAGGCAGTGGTGAAGACGGGCAAGGCTGCATCGGCGTACTGCTACGCAGAAGGCAAGCATGATCCGGGCACGATGTACTTCAACGCCGACGTAAGCAAAGAGAAGTCGCTGGACAGCGCCCGCACCGCTATGTTTGCGGCTATAGATGACGTAGTGCGCAACCCGCCTACGGAAGCAGAAGTAACGAAGGCGAAGGCTAAGCTGCTTTCCGATTTTGACAACATATTCCGCAAGTCCAACATCACCGGACTTATCATTTCCGAGTTTATCGGCCAGGGCGACTGGCGCCTCGGCTTCATCTACCGCGACAGTCTGAAGAATGTAAAGCCCGCCGACGTAGCCAACGTGGCGCGCCTTTACCTGAAGCCATCCAACCGCACTACAGGTCTGTTTATCCCAACAAACCTGCCCGACCGCTCGCCGATCCCGGTGAACCCTGATGTGGAGAAGCTGGTGGCCAACTATAAGGGTGGGGCAGCGCTTTCCTCGGGTGAGGCTTTTGAAGCAACGCCCGATAACATTGACAAGCGCACGGAAGTATTCAACCTGACCTCCGGCGCTAAGATTGGCCTGCTGCAGAAGACAACCCGCGGCAATGTAGTGGAAGGCCGCATCGTATTCCGCCTCGGCGACGAAGGCTCTATGATGGGCAAGACCGCCATCGCCGACATTACCGCCGACATGCTGATGCGCGGAACGCAAAAGCATACCCGCGCGCAGATCAATGAAGAGCTGGACAAGCTTTCCTCCAAAGTGAGCATCTCCGGCCAGGGCCAGAATGTTAACATCAATATCACCAGCACGAAGCAAAATCTGCCGGCGGTACTTGACCTCGTGGACGAGATGCTGCATCAGCCAGCATTTCCGCAGGATGAGTTTAAGGCGCTGATAGACGAGAACCTGGTGGGCATTGAAGCGCAGAAGAGTGAGCCGAATGCGCTTGCACCAAACGAGCTGCAGCGCCTGACCAGCAACTTTCCGAAAGGCCATATCCTATACACGATGTCCTTTGACGAAATGGTGGGCGCCTACAAGGGCGTAAGTCTGGACGACATCAAAAAATTCCATGCGGATTACTACAATGGCTCATCGGCCACCGGCTCTATCATCGGCGACTTCGATATGCAGGCCGTGAAGCAGCGCCTCAACCACATGTTTGACAACTGGAGCGCTACCAAGAGCTACACACGCGTATCAAATCCGTTTGTGGACGCGCCGGTAAAGAACATTGAGCTGAAGACGCCGGATAAGAAGATGGCCATCTTCGTTACGGCCCAGCCCATAAAGCTGCGCGACGACAATCCGGACTATCCGGCCCTGATGATGGGCAACTACATCCTCGGCGGTGGCTTTCTGAACTCGCGCCTTGCCACGCGCATTCGCCAGAAAGAAGGTATTTCCTATGGCGTAGGCTCGCAGTTCCAGGCAGCTTCCCAGGATGAGAATGCTACGTTCGGCTCTTTCGCCATCTACAACCCGGACAATAAGACCAAGCTGGAAGCAGCCTGGAAGGAAGAGATCAACCGCATCATCAAGGACGGCATCACGGAAGAAGAGTTGAAGGACGCCAAGAGCGGCCTGCTTCAAAGCCGTGCAACCGCCCGCGCCAACGATGCAGGCCTTGCAGGCGGCATCACCAACAACCTCTTCCTGGGCCGCAACATGCAATTTGCAAAGGGCATAGACGAGAAGATAGCCGCCCTGACAGTCGCTGACGTGAATGCCGCGCTGAAGAAGTACATGAATCCTGATAAGGCGATTGTGGTGAAGGCAGGCGATTTCAAATAGGAATCGTCCTTCTTAGGAAAATTGGAAAAGCCCGGCCTGCAATCTGCAGGCCGGGCTTTTTGCATGTAGCCGGTTAACGGCCCGGAGCGGCGCAGGTTTTTCAGCCGGGGCGCCATCTACAGCATTCGTACACCGTTTAAAAACGGTAGGAAATGATAATTAAAACTTTAAAGCGCGCCCCTAATTTCGCGCCCGGCCCTCACAGCTGGCAGTTTCAGGCCGTCTTTATAATCCCAACCCGTACATACCATTAGCACATGAGCCGTTTTTTACGCGTCCTGTTTATTCTCCTTATTTCCTCGGCCAGCGTTGCTGCGCAGCAGCTTTACATTAATGAAATAACGCAAGGCTCTGCCGGCAGTAAAGAGTATGTGGAGTTTATTGTGTCGGGCACGCGCAGCTGCACCGACAGCACGCTGGATATACGCAATTACATCTTTGACGATAACCCGGGCTGGTACACCACAACTGGCGTAGGCACAGGCTGCTACCGCTTTGCCAATATCAGCAACTGGGCGAATGTGAAATACGGTTCTATCATCCTGATCTACAACTCGGCAGATAAGAACGTCCTGCTGACCGCGCCGGATGATTCTACCGATGTAAACGGTGACGGTGTGTATATTCTTAGCAGCACCAACAGTTTCCTGCAGGTAAATACCGCATCCCCGACGTCTTCCACCACTTACGACTATGCAACGGCCGCCGCGGGCACCTGGACCGCACCGACATCTACCTCCTGGACAAATCTGATGGCATTAGGGAATTCAGGCGATGCATTCGTCCTCATTAATCCCGCTGTGAGCACTACGACGCCTGTTCACAGCTTCGCCTACGGCACGGCTACCGGGGGCGCAAAAACGCCAAACATCTTTTTCGCGTCTTTCGGCGGCGGCACTGTTGCTTACAATAACGGGATCGCGCCGCTCACGCAGTCTTCATGGTCCACAGGCACAGCCACTACTTCCGCGGCCACCTCAGCCGAATCGCCGGGCGCAGGGAATAATGCTGCCAACACCGCCTTGATAGCGTCTGCGCAGACGCCATACTCCAACAGGATTTATGTGGACGGCAGCGTAGCGAGCGCAGGCACGGGCGCAAGCTGGGCATCTCCCTATAAAAGACTGACCGACGCACTGCAGGCCGCCAATGCGGCAAGCTGCGCGAAAGAAATCTGGGTAAAATCCGGGACTTATTATCCGACCACTTCCACCAACCGCGACTCCTCCTTCCGCATTATCAAAAACGGGCTCAAAGTATATGGCGGTTTTGCCGGCACGGAGACGGCGCTGTCGCAACGGAATATTTCTGCAAATCCCACGATTCTTTCCGGTGACATCGGTACGCTCAACGATTCTACCGACAACCTATATCATGTGTTCGTGATTGCCCCGCCAGCGAGCCTTACCGCGATAGATACGAGCACCGTGCTAAGCGGATTCACCATTACGCGTGGAGAAGGCAATACTGCGGGCGGTCTGGTGACCTACGGCGGGGCCGGCGCGTTTCGCGATAACGGCGGCGGCCTCAATATCTGCGCCCGTAATGCCCTTACCTGCTCTCCGAGGATTGACTCCTGCACCTTTACGAAAAACACGTCGGATGTTGGCGGCGGGCTTCTTACGAGCTGTCACTCAGGTGGTACCAGCAAGGCAATCATCACGGCCTGCACCTTCAGCGACAACCGAGCAATCTCTAACGGCGGCGGCTTCGCATTTTATGGCGACGGCACGAGTCCCGTGCTCAGCGGGCAGCTTAAAAACTGCATCTTTAATGCTAATGTAGCCGGAAGCGCGGGCTCGGCTATGTGGATCAATGTGCCCGTCGCTACCGGTAAGAGCTTTCTGAAGCTGGACACCTGTTCCTTTGCCGGCAATGGCCCCGGCACTACCGGCAACATGTGGGGCACCGTTTATATCCGCGCTAACGGGGGTACTACCGATACAGTCCAGCCTGCAATTACGGGCTGCAGCTTTAGTGGTAATTCCGCTTATCGCGGCGGGGGCATTCATTTAGAGAACGGCGCCGCCGGTATAATGACTGGATGCACCTTCAGCAGCAATACGGCACTGAATCTTGGCGGCGGCCTGTCGGTCTATAATGCAAGCTCGGCGGTGTCTGGATGCTCCTTTAGCGGCAACACTGCCGTGAATGGGACGAGTTATGCCTCGGGTGGCGGCATTGCTATCTACACAAGCAGCGTTAAGCGTTACCACGCCATTACCAACTGTTCATTTACCGGCAACAAGGCTTATAACGACGGTGGCGCCATCCTCGCGCAGGATTCCAACGTGATTGACATGAAGGGCATTACCTCCTCCGGTAATCGGGCGCAGGGCGGCGGCTTCATGCAGACGCAGATTCAATATACGCTGAGCATGACGGTGGATTCGTCCAGCTTTTCTGCCGATACGGCCACGGTTTACGGCGCAATCTTCCGCAATGGCAATCCCGGCACCACTACTTACACGCGTTGCCGGTTTCTTAATAGCTACGGATACGTCACCGGCGCGTTTGACCAATATCTCAATGGCGCGCAGGTCTTCAAGAGCTGTCTGTTTAGCGGCAATAAGAGCGACAACTATGGCGCAGCGGTTCATGCGTATGCCGTAAATGACACGTTCACCAATTGCGTCTTTACCGACAATACAATCCTGACCGCCTCCGGCAACGGCGGCGGCGCTATACACTCCAACAACTCAAGCACTGTTGTAACAAACAACTGCACATTCTACAACAATACGGCAGCCACGACCGGCAGCTATGCCGGCAGCAACCACTTCTCCTGGGAAGGCTCGCCGGCGGTGGTGCTCAATAATACAATCGTATGGGGCGCGGCGCAGCTGACGCAGGCAGGCACCGGCGGCACGCGGGTCTATAACAATTCGCTTCTTAAAAATGTAGCGCTCTCCTCGCCGAACCTCAGCGTGGATCCAAACTTCGTCAATGCGGCCAGCCCGGTAGGCACAGATGGCATCTGGGGCACCGGTGACGACGGGCTGCGGCTTACGCAATGCTCGCCCGCCATTAATGCCGGCGACAATAGCCGTATTCCTTCCGGCATCACTACCGACTTTGCCTCCGCCCTGCGCGTGCAGCAAACCAATGTTGACATGGGCGCATACGAATCTGCTTACGCCGGCGTAGGCTTCAATCCTTTTGTAACGCTGAGCACTGCGCCTACGCCCGCGCAATGCGGCAGCAGTACGATTGCCTTCTACGCCAATCTTCAGAGTCCCGGCGGCACGCCAGGCTATCAGTGGTACCGCAACGGTACCGCCGCAGGCACAAACAGCCAGTTTTATTCCGGCACTTTTAGCAGTAACGACAGCGTGACGGTTCAGGTTACAGATTCTTGGTGCCCTTCTTATAATGTCGGCGCTTCGCAGCGCGTAGCAATCTCTTCTGCGCCTGCAGTTTCTATTTCAGGCCCGGGCAATCCTTCCTGCGCCGGCGCGACGCTTACCGCCAACAGCAGCCTCAATCCTCTGGCCATCCAATGGAACCTGAACGGCGCTCCGCTGGTAATGCAGAACAGCAGCTACGGCGTGGGAACAACTGTGGCCGGCAACGGCACCGCGGGCAACGCACTCAGCCAGATCAATGCGCCCTGGGGCATGTTTGTAGATCGCTCCCGCAATGTATATGTAGCCGAGCAGGGCGGTAATCGCGTCACTAAATGGGCGCCTCCGTATAGCAGCGGCGTTCTTGTGGCGGGCACGGGCACGGCGGGCGCGGCTCCGCATCAGCTCAATTCAACAGGGGATGTTTATGTGGACGACTATGGCTATATCTATATAGCGGATCGCTTCAACTACCGCGTGCAGCGCTGGGCGCCGGGCGCAAATACCGCCGTCACGGTAGCCGGGGGCAACGGCTCCGGCACAGGCCTCAATCAATTTAATTACCCCGCTTCTCTGGTTGTGGATGATTCCGGCAATATCTACGTGACCGATTTCAACAATCACCGGGTGATGAGATGGGCGCCGGGTGCCGCTACAGGCATGGTGGTGGCAGGCACAGGTACTGCCGGTTCAGCCCTCAACCAGCTCAACTTTCCATCTTACCTGTTCTTAGACAAGAGCACACGTAATCTTTACATCACAGACGAGTTCAACCATCGCATTGTGATGTGGGCGCCAAGCGCCACGGCCGGGGTGGTAGTGGCGGGCGGCAATGGCCAGGGGAGTAACGGCAACCAGCTTAACGGCCCAAGAGGCGTAGCGAGCGACGCGGCAGGCAATCTGTACATCAATGACGGCGGCAACAACAGAATTGTCGTATGGCAATCCGGCGCGCAGGCCGGCACTACCGTCGCAGCCGGCAACGGCGCCGGCTCCGGAGCTAATCAGCTCAATTTTCCACTGGACATAGATGTGGATTCGTCGGGCAATATTTATGTTGCGGATGGCAGCAACCATCGTGTGCAGCGTTTCTCGCCCTCTGTTATCAACACCATTACCGCCGTTTCGCCGGGTTCTTATACCGCAACTATTACGCCGGCAAACGGATGCCCTGCCACCACCGCTTCTTACAGCATCAGTCCGTTACCACTCTCTACGGTTGACACTTCTTCTCCGAAGATCTGCGTCGGCGATTCCGTGAGTATTACAGCCGCTTCGGCTGCGGTGACCGGCAATGCTTTAGATTTTGACGGCTCTAACAATAACTACGCGACTATCCCGGCCGGAACGGGAAACAACCTTGGTGGCGCAACCGCATACACCGTATCTGCCTGGATATATCCGCGCAGCAATGCACAGCAGAATATACTCTTCAAAGGCCTTGGATGTTCCACATTTAGCCAGTGGACGCTCGGCATTGGCGGCCTGGACGGTACGATCCAACCGAACCCCGGCAAGTGGTTTTTCTCATTCATCTTCAACTCCGGCGGCTCGCTCTATTACGCGCCCGTCGCATCATCGGCCAATGTTGCACTCAATCTGTGGAGCTACGTCTCCGTCACCTGCGACGGCGCAAAGCTGCGTATGTATGTGAATGGCTCATTAGCGGGTGAGACAAGCGCATTTGGCGCAACGCCCTACACTTCCACGGAAGCGCTGTACCTCGGTCAGGACCCAGGCTGCGGCGGCCGCAATGTGTTTAATGGCCGGCTGGATGAGGTGTCGGTCTGGAGCGTGGCAAAGTCGCAGGCTGACATTGGCGGTATGATGAAGGGATTGATCCCGGCGTCGGCTGCCGGCCTGCTCAGCTACTACCGGTTTGATGAGAATAACGGCAACAAGATTTATGATGCGGCGCCGGGCGCGCAATATGGTACGCTCACGGGCAGCGCCTATACACGCCAGATCCCTTCTACCGCGCCTATCAATAATGCTGCAAGCGGACCTGTTACTTACAACTGGAGCCCCGCTACCGGACTCAGCGCAGTAAGCGGCGCTACGGTAAAAGCATCGCCGGCGGGCACCACCCAATACACGTTGACCACAACTCATACGGCCAGTGGCTGCAGCAATATCGCCCGCGTAACGGTGGATGTGAATCCCCTCCCGACCGCAGGCGTTACGCCAAACGGAACGCTTATTTCCTGCACAGGTGCGCCGCTAACGCTCGTGGCCGACTCCGCGCTGGGTTACAGCTGGCAGTGGTATAACGGCGGCGTGCTCATTGGCGGCGCTAACGGCCGTACCTATACTCCGGCGGCTTCTGGTACTTACACTGTTCGCGTAGGAAACGCAAGCGGCTGCTTCCTGATGTCAGCAGTGGTAAACGTCACCGTTGTGACAACAGTCACGCCTTCGGTAACAATAGTGGCAAACCCGTCGGGCCCGGTGTGCTCCGGCACCAATGTGGTGTTTACGGCTACGCCGGTAGCCGGCGGCAGCGGGGCGCAGTATCAATGGCTGCGCAATGGTGTAGCTGTGGGCGTCTCGTCTGCGACCTATTCCGATGCTACACTTGCTAATGGCAGCACCGTGCAGGTGCGGATCATATCCAATGCGCCCTGCCGTACCGCGGACACCGCCTTCAGCAACATTATCACGATTTCGGTAAACCCGACCCCGGCTATCAGCGGCAGCACGTCCACAAACCCTACTACCTGCGGCGGGACTAACGGAAGTATTACGCTTACAGGTCTGGTGAATGGTACAAGCTACACCATTTACTACACCCAAAATGGCGTGGCGCAATCGCCGGTAATGCAAACGGCAGTAGGCGGTGCGGTGACCCTGAGCGGGCTCCCGAACGGATCCTACACAAACATCAGCGTCAGCACGGCCGCTCCCTGCGCCTCAAACGTCATTGCCGGTCCTATCCTGCTCAGTCCGCCATCTACGCCTGCGGGGCCAACGGCCGGGAATAGCGGCCCGATATGCGCCGGCAGCACACTTGGACTCACCTCCAACACTATTACAGGCGCTTCTTACAACTGGACCGGCCCGAATGGCTTCACGTCTGCCGCACAGAATCCTTTTATAACCGGGGCGCAAACTGCGGCAGCGGGTGTCTATCAGGTGACGGTAACGGTGGCAGGCTGTACTTCCAACCCAGGCTCCACAACAGCCATCGTAAACCCGACTCCGGTGATTGCTTCCGTGACCGGCACCAATCCGGCTACCTGCGGCGGCTCCAACGGCAGCATTGCCATCAGTGGTCTTACTGCTTCTTCCGTTTATACGGTTAACTTTTTCAGGAACGGAACCGCGCTGGCCGCTCAGACGCTCACAGCCAACGCAGGCGGTATCGTGGCTATCAACGGACTTTCTGCCGGAAGCTACACCGGCTTCGTCGTAACGCTCGGGTCTTGTCCGTCTGCAACCACGGGTAATGTTACCCTCAGCGATCCTGCTGCGCCCGCCACACCGGTCATCAGCTCCAACTCCGCCATCTGCGCCGGCAGCACGCTTTCACTGACAGGCCCGTCAACAAGCGGCGTCATTTTCAGCTGGAATGGCCCGAATGGATTCTTCTCGTCCCAGCAAAGCCCGTCAATAGCCTCCGCTACGGCGGCGGCGTCCGGCACCTACACACTCACGCTTACAAGCCTTACATCCGGCTGCATTTCTACGCCAGCTTCACTTTCGGCGACAGTGAATGCAATACCCGTGATCGGCGCTGCCACATCCGTTAACCCGCTTAACTGCGGCGGAGCGAGCGGCAGTATTACACTCAATGGCCTTAATGCCAGCACTATCTATACGGTAAGCTACCTGCGGAATGGCAGCGCGCAGTCGGCAGGCATCAGCTCTTCCGCGGGTGGTGTGCTCACAATCTCTGGACTGAATGCCGGCGTTTACAGCAGCATAACCGTGTCGCTGAATAATTGCAGCTCGTCGGCAGTCGGTCCATTTACGCTGACAGACCCCGCCACGCCGGCGGCGCCTGCAGCTTCATCAAACAGCCCCGTGTGCCAGGGCGGCACGCTTAATCTGAGTGTTGCAGGTGCCGCCGGAGCCAGCTTTAGCTGGGCGGGCCCGGCCAGCTTTGCCAGCGCATCAGCGACGCCGACTCTCGCAAACCTTCAGGCAGCGAACGCCGGTACCTACAGCGTAACGCAAACCGTAGCGGGCTGCGTATCGCCGGCAGCCACTACCACAGTAGTAATGAACACAGTGCCCGCAGCGCCGGGCGCTATTTCCGGAAACGCAGCGCCTTGCTCCGGCCAGTCTTATACTTACGCTATCGGTTCTGTCGCTACCGCCTCATCTTATGTCTGGACTACTCCTGCAGGAAATGGATGGAGTACTGCGGGAAGCTCCGGCACATCTATCGGACTTACTACAGGCACCGTTTCCGGAGCGCTTACGGTTGTCGCCGTCAATGGCTGCGGCAACAGCACTCCGGCCAGCCTCACGCTCGCCGTTAATAATATTCCGGCGCAGCCGGGATCCATTTCCGGCCCTGCCAGCATCTGCAGCGGCAACAGCGCCACCTATTTCATTTCTGCGGTGCCCAACACCACCTCGTACACATGGTCAGTACCAGCGGGCTGGAGCGGAGGCGGGGCTACCAGCATCAGCATTTTTGCTACCGCTTCGGCAAACAGCGGGAATGTGACTGTTACCGCTACCAATGTCTGCGGCACATCAACCCCACAGACGCTCGCGGTTACAGCCATCTCTCTTCCTGCCCAGCCGGGGACGATTGGCGGGTTAGCTACGCCGTGCGTTAACTCAGTTCAGCCGTACAGCATTACGCCCGTTACAGGTGCCAGCTCCTATGCGTGGAGCTATCCTGCCGGAGGCACTCCTGCATGGGCGGGCGGGTCAACAGCAGCCGGCATCAGCCTGACTGTTGGCACGGCCAGCGGCAACGTAAGCGTCGCAGCGGTAAATATGTGCGGTACCGGTCCGGCCCGCAGCCTTCCGGTCACGGTGACGCAACTGCCTGCACAGCCCGCGGCTATCAGCGGTAAGTCAGCACCATGCATCGGTAGCACGGAACTTTACAGCATTCCTGCCGTGACCGGCGCTACCTCTTATTCCTGGATTTACCCGGCATCCTGGGCCGGGGCCAGCACCTCCAATGCCATCAATGTACTGGTAGGCGCCTCGGGAGGCAGCATCAGCGTAGCTGCTACTAATGCCTGCGGCAACGGGCCTGCCCAGACCCTTGCTGTGGTTACTGTGCCGGTTGCCACGACGGGCGTCAAGCTTACGCGCTCATCTCCTTCAGACACGATCTGCTCAGGCGTGGCGGTCACCTTTACCGCAACGCCTACCAATGGCGGCAGCACGCCGGTATTCATATTCCGTAAGAACGGTACCCAGGTTGGCTCATCAGGGAACAGCTATACGGATTACTCGCTTGCCAATGGCGATAAAGTGACGGTTACAATGACCTCGTCGCTGCCATGCGTTACCGCGACCCAGGTGAGCGACTCTATCAAGATGACCGTTAGTCCGCAGATAGTGCCGGGCGTCAACATCAACACCGTTCCGCCCACAACGCTTTGCGCGGGCGCGACGCTCACCTTTACCACCAACATTGTGGGCGGCGGCAACAATCCCGCTTATCAATGGTATAAAAACGGCGTCTCCCTCGGCGTAACCACAGCCAGCTATACTACGTCCGCGCTGTCTAACGGCGACACGATACAGGTGCTGCTTGCCTCGTCGGAGCAATGCCCGGCGGTGAAAACGGTCCTGTCCAACAAGGTGGGCCTTAAGGTCAATCCGGTGGTAAATCCAACTGTCGTCATTACTGCCAATCCATCCGGGCCAATAGCAGCCGGCACGCTGGTAACATTCACTTCGTCGCAGACGGGTGGGGGACAAACTCCGGGCTATCAGTGGCTGAAGAACGGCAAGGTCATTCCCGGCGAGACTAACAATTCATACACCACGAGCAGCCTGCAGGGCGGAGACCGGATTGCGCTGCGGATGCAGAGCTACGACCTGTGCGCGCAGCCTTCCGTCGTGACTTCCAACGTCATTACGATGGATATGCCGACTTCCGTCAGGGGCGCCGGCGCGTGGGAAGGAAGCGTCACGCTTTATCCCAATCCGACAAACGGCAGATTCACGATAACGGCTTCGTGGCTGCCGGTTCATACCGGCAAGCGCACTGCAGTAGATGTGCTTAATGCGGTTGGGCAGGTGGTGTATCATACTGAGCTGAAGCCTGACCGCGATAAGTGGAGCCACGATGTATGGCTGGGCGATGCGGTAGCCAACGGGCTTTATCTGGTCAGAATATCTTCTGAAGACGGGATGAGAGCCGCGCTGCCGCTGGTGATGAGCAGGTAGCGGCTTCCATGCCAGTGGTGTACGGAAGACGATTTTCAATGGAAATGAGTCTTTCCTTTCCCAATCTTTTGTCATCCCGGAACGGGAACTTATCATAATACATCCTCAGCCAAGTATAGAAAGTTCCCGTTCCGGGATGACAAAAGCCGCTGCGAGCCCTTAATTCCACGAAGCTTTAAGCTGAAAATGATCTTCCGTACACCCCTGGCTCCATGCCCTAAAGGCAAAAGCGGGGAGCGCAATCGTAATGCTCTTCCCGCTTTTTTATGCAATCGCGAATGCGCTGTCAGTAAATGGTAATGTAGCCCGACTCCAGCTTTTCCTTATCTCTTAAAAGATCAAAGCGGTAAATGCCTTTGCGCTGAAAATTGCGTTTGTCAATGATGATGGCAGGCTCGCTGAGACGAGGCACCTCCAGCACCGGCATATCCTTCTGGTCAAAAAACTGAAGACTATAGCGATATTGCCTCGCGTCCTTTATCTCCACATTCACATGGCCGGTAAAAGGATTGGTAAACACGTACTGGCTCTTGATGTAAGCATAAGCGTCCGCGCCGCTCGCATCGGGCAACGTTACACTCAATACCGGCTTTGGTGCATCGGTCGGATGAAGCACGGACAGCCCGGCGGTATCCGTAAATCGCACGCGAGCCGCCAGCTTCTGCAGGGAATCGTTTGGCGGCATCACACGCTGAAGCAGCAGCTGAGCACTATCCACAAACAGCTTTATGCGGTTGGAATACCAATTGAGGTCGGAGCCGAACACAATCTGCAGCCGGTACCAGTTCTTGCCCGGCAGCGGATGCCCGTCTATAAACGCCTGCGGGCCTTTCTTCAGATCCTTGACATAACCGATGGTAGTGTAATTGAAGAATGAGTCGGAACTGCGCTGAACTGCGATTGTTTTCAGCTTCTCGTACTGAGAGGTCCAGCTGAGAATGTTTAAACCCTTTTGGGTAACGCCCACCATATCCGGCAGGGCTGGTTGGGCGAATGCCCGGGTTGCGGCAAAAAGAGCGAGGTAAAAAAAGAGGCAAAAGGACTTCATCTGCGTCATCACGGGGTGGGACGCAAATGTAGGGGTGTAATTATCCCGTGACAGCCGCCCGCGCCATCATCTTAACAGGCCTGCGCAACAAACAGGTCTTCCGGAAATACTTCACCGCCGCCAGACAATGCCATAAATGAGTAGCTTCACCGCCATATGATAGATATACAGGTAATCAAAGCAAAACTGGAGGAGCAAACCTGTCCGGAGCACGGACAACACCCGACGCTCAATGTGCTGCCCGAGGGCATGAGCATCGCAGCCTGCTGCCAGCCTTTTCACGATAAGCTTAATACCATGCTGGAGGCCGAAGTAGAAGCGGCAATCAGCAAGGCCTTTGAGCAGGCAATGAAAGGTATGGAAAGCTGAGCCAGGCCAGCCGCCCCGGATTTTTACAACCAGCTACAGGCGTTTCATTAACTGCCTGCAGCCGGATTTATATGCAGCCTGATTGCCATCCTTTCTGTTTGGATAGCAACAGATTCCCTCTGGCTAACAGGAGACGCATTTTGGACGACAAGAGAAGTCTCCTCGGCTTCATGAGATGCTATCTGGACCATTCAAGCTGTCATCTAGTCAGGAAGAGATGGGGTCTGGACGTCTATAGCTGCCACCTGGGCGGGAAGAGATGGACTCTGGGCCTCAAGAGAAGGCTTCCGGGTTTTCAGGATAGCACTACAGGAGGTCTATTTTTTTAATGACCTGAGCCAGACTAATACCTTTTCCCAGTACCGGCTTGAAAATGTCACCTACGCTCCGCGCCCGCTCAACGGCATTGCGGATGGTGAAATCTTTCATCTGCAATCCTTTTTTTACTTCCTCCCAATGGAGCGGCATGCTGACCGTAGCGCCGGGTTTTGGCCGCAGGCTATAAGGCGCGGCAAGCGTTGCCTGCGGGCGGTTTTGAAGAAAGTCAATATACATTTTACCCCGCCGCCGGCTAACCATCCGCTCAATGCTGGTAAATTTTGGCAGCTGCCGCTGCACCAGCGTAGCTATGATGCGCGCGAATTCCTTGCTTTGCTCAAAGCTGTACTTAGCCGCCAGCGGTATGTAGATATGCAGACCGGTAGAGCCCGATGTCTTGCAGTAAGACGGGGCGCCTAAGGCATCAAGAATGTCTTTAGTCACCCGTGCTGCTTCTATTACCTGCTCAAAGGAGTTTTTGGCCGGATCAAGGTCTATCACGCACCAGTCGGGATTATCGGGCTTCGCCACAGTGCTGCTCCAGGGGTTCATTTCTATGCAGCCGATGGCGGCCATGTAAAGCAGGCTCGCCTCATCGGTGCATACCAGAAAGGCTTTCTGCTTCGGATCGTCGCTGCTTTTGTAAGGCAGGGTTTCCAGCCAATCGGGAGCTTTGCCGGTAATGTCTTTCTGATAAAAGGCGGGCCCCTCTATCCCATTCGGGTGCCGGTTGAGCGACATTGGCCGCCCCTTCAGATAGGGAAGCATGTAGGGAGCAATCTGGTAATAATAATTGAGCATATCGCGCTTGCTGATGCCGTCATCGGGCCAGTACAGCTTACTCAGGCTGCCGAATTTCAGCTCGTGTCCGTAGATCAGCCGCGTCTGGGTTTCCTCATTGGGATTCAAGAGGCTGGCGCGCTCCTTTTTTCCCGGCGGAACAATCACCTTCTCCTTTGCCAGCTTTGTCTGTTCCTGCTTGCTGGCTGTGACTTTTTCCTTCCCGGCTCGCGCGACTTCAGATGCTTTCTTATCACACAATCCGCCAAAGGCAGGGTGCCGCATCACGCCATCCGCCGTCATCTCTGTAAAGCTTACGCTGCATACCAGCTCGGGCTTCAGCCAGACCGGCTTTGCATCCGGCGAAACGGGGCGGAAGCGGGAAGGCTTATTGACGTCCGGCTCGGTGCTGAAAGACGTTTTTTTGGTGATCAGCGGGCGAAACTGCGCCATCATTTCACGCTGCATCTTATCGGTGAAGCCGGTGCCCACTTTGCCGGTGTAGCGAAGTTCGCCTCCCTCAAATACGCCAACCAGCAGGGAACTGAAAGCCTTCTTCGTGTCTTTGTTTTTGGTGAAGCCGCCGATGACAACTTCCTGCCTCCGGCTGAGCTTAATCTTTTGCCAGGCCGCGCTGCGAGCACCGGGGACGTAGGGGCTGTCTGCTTTCTTAGCCATGATGCCCTCCAGCTTAAACTTCTTTGCAACTTCCAGGAAATCTTCTCCGCTCGCCTTGAAATTCTCGCTGAACCGAATCAGGGAACCCTCTTTCGGAAGCAGGCTGCGCAACACTTTCTGACGCTCATTCAGCGGAAGCGGGCACAGATCTTTACCGTCCATCCATAGCAGATCAAATACGTAAAAGATCAGCTCGCCATCAGCCTCGCTGCGCCAGTTTTGCAAGGCTGAAAAATCGGAGCGCCCATCTTCGGTCAGAACAACGATCTCACCGTCAACAACGGCGTTGATGCCCCAGTTACTGATGGCTTCGTAAACCGGATAGAACTTTTTGTTGAAGGACTTATTGTTGCGCGACTGAAGGTGTGGCTGCCCGCCGTTCATCAGGGCAAGCGCGCGATAGCCGTCCCATTTTACTTCGTAAACCCAGCCCGTCGCGTCCGTCGCTAAGCCCTTTGCCAGCGTTGCCAGCATCGGGTTGGCGCTCTGCGGAAAAGGCGCCTCGGCGGCCTTTTTAATAATGGCGGAGACCGCCGCAGGGGTGGCCTTCCTGCGCGCTGCCTTTTTAGGCGATGCCGGCTTCGCTGCTTTCGTGTTTTTAGCACCAGTTTTTTTCGGGCCGGGCTTCGGCTGCCGGCCATAAATATTTTCAGAGCTTGCTGCAACCTGCTCCAGGGTCTGCCGGCTGATGACAGAGCGCTCTTTCAGCGTGATGTCATCTGTTGTAGCAAACTTATCCTTCACCTTCATCAGCAGCCATGCGGCCTCTCCGCGGCCATGCGACTTCACGAGCGCAAATTCTCCTTTGAGCTTTTTGCCCTTCAGGATGATCTTCAGCTTTCCGCTTTTGAGGCCATGCATGAGCTGCCGCTCCTGCTCTTTCTTGTCCGTTCCTTCAGCGCCGGCGGGCTCATAGCTGCCTTCATCCCATACAATCACCGTCCCGCCGCCATATTCTCCCGCGGGAATGATGCCCTCAAAATCGCGGTAGTCGTAAGGGTGATCCTCAACCATCATAGCCAGGCGCTTCAGCTCGGGGTCCAGGCTTGGGCCTTTGGGCACGGCCCAGCTTTTGAGCACCCCGCGCATCTCCAGCCGGAAATCGTAGTGAAGATGGCTCGCCGCATGTTTCTGCACTACAAATCGCAGCGCATCGTCCGCCGGCTTGCCACCGGTAGGTTCAGGCGTTTTGCTGAAGGAACGTTTGTCCCTGTATCTGGCCAGGCTCATGCTATGTTTTTTAGGTAAGGGGTAGGTGGCAAGCCGCGCGCCGCAGCCCGCCGGGGCAAGATGCGTCTGTCGGAACGCGCAGCGCATAAGGCTTTCGGGCTATTGCCGCGGATATGAATGAAAAGGTACAATGGCTCCGGACTCATCAATTCTGAATACAGACTGGCATCGGGTTCCACATGCTGAAAGATGTCGTAAAGGTCGCTGGCCAGCCTTTGGCCCTGCTGGCGGTCGCGGATGCGGAAGTACAGCGTGCAGCCCATGCCATAGGCCTTCAGGTGGCGCAGCTCGGAGTCTTCCAGATCGGTGGCAACGGAGATACGCATATGGCAGGCATCGGCCGCCGGCCTGCCCTTTATCCCGGATTTTTGTGGCGCAGGATAGTCGCCGAATTCCTGGGCAATGTGCTGAAGTATGTCGGCTACAGATACCATAACCTGAGCGGGCATTTTTGAACCCGCTACATATCTTCTCCGATTACTATGCCGCTTTCCTGACAGAGGGAGCTGCGCAGCTTTTATACACATGCATTCGTTGGACAAAAAGCGCTCATCTATTGGATAATGTCGCCCGGGGAAGCAGGGCAAAAGCATTTTTAAACAGGTTATGCACATACCGCGCATGTGTTTTGACTTCGCGGGCACCTCCACCACCTGCCTGCCGCATTTTAGCGCTACAGTTTCAGCAATCCCCTGGTTATTTCCGCTGACGATACAGCATGAACTCTACACGCCGGTTAGCGGCTCTGCCAGCCTCATCCTCATTGCTCTGCAACGGGTTTTGCGGGCCAAAGCCTGCGGTGTTCATCCGGGCTGCATCCACGCCATTATCACTCAGTAGGTTGTAGGCATTCACGGCGCGCCGGCGTGAGAGGGCCGTGTTCAGTTCATCAGGGCCAACATTGTCGGTGTATCCGTTGACCAATATCCGGATATCCGGGTAGTTGCGGAGGACGCCGGCGAAACGAATAAGCTTTGGCTTAACGTCGCTTTTGATTTCATCTTTTCCAAAGTCAAACATCGCGGCTTCGGGGTAAATCACCTTAATGGTGTCTGCGATGCGCAGCACAGCGGCGGTCGGATTCAGCTCCGCGCGTAGGGTGCGGAAAGGCTCGCTGTCGTCAGCCAGCTTTTTGGAGGTGTGACAGGCGCCCAGCCCTGCGATAAAGAGAAAAAGGAAAGCTGCGAGCGAAAAATTCTTCATACCGGCGATCAGGTGTTTTGGGGGAGCGAGCGTAAAACCATGCCATATCACTTGGAGAAAGAGATGCAGACGATGAGCGGGCGGGCCTAAATTCTATATTTGCTATCATGCTTCCTCAAACCCCTACCTACCGGCTTTCATTTGAAGAATTCAAACAAGAGGCGCTGCGCGACTACCGGCTTGCAATCGCATCCCGCGAGGCCTCGCTGATTGGCCGGCGGGAAGTGCTTACCGGCAAGGCTAAGTTTGGCATATTCGGAGACGGCAAAGAGCTGGCTCAAATTGCGGCTGCAAAGTGTATGCAGCCCGGCGATGTGCGCAGCGGCTACTACCGCGACCAGACGCTGATGTTTGCCACGGGCATGAGCGACATTGAAAAGTTCTTTTCCCAGCTTTACGCAAATCCGGACGTGGAAAACGAGCCGAGCACTGCCGGCCGCATGATGAACGGGCACTACGGCACGCGCTGGCTGGATGATCGCGGCGACTGGAAAGACCTTACCAAAGCGCCGCAGTCGTCTTCGGATATTTCGCCCACGGCAGGGCAGATGGTGCGGGCCCTTGGCCTGGCGCAGGCCAGCAAGATGTACCGGAACGTGGATGTGCTGCGCCAGGGCTTTGAAAAGTTTACGAATGGCGGCAATGAGGTCGTCTTCTGCACCATCGGCGATGCAAGCACCAGCGAAGGGCATTTCTGGGAAACAGTGAATGCCGCGGGCGTCCTGAAGGTGCCGCTGGCCATCTTCGTGTGGGACGACGGTTATGGCATATCGGTGCCCCGGCATTTCCAGACGACAAAAAACAGCATCAGCGAAGCCCTGGCAGGCATGCAGTGGAACGAGGAGGACGGCGGTGTGAATATCTATCGTGCGAAAGGATGGGATTATGCCGGTCTTGTAAGCACCTTTCAGGAAGGCATCGCGCGCGTGCGGGAAACCCATATTCCGGCCATATTTCATGTGCAGGAAGTGACGCAGCCGCAAGGCCACTCAACAAGCGGCAGCCACGAACGCTATAAAAGCAAGGAGCGCCTGGAATGGGAGAAGGAATACGACTGCATCGGCAAAATGAAGAACTTTCTGCTTCAAAATGCAATCGGTACTGAGGAAGAATTGTCTCAAATAGAAAGCGAGGCTAAAGATGAAGCGCGGGCTGCCAAAGGCAGGGCCTGGGACGGTTTCATCAATCCGATCAAGGCGCAGGTGCAAAGAGTAGCGGGCCTCGTGCAGCAGGTGGTGTACGAAGGCGGCGACAATTCGCAGCAGATAGCGGCCCTCACACAGCAGCTTGCTGCAATTAAGGAGCCCATCCGCAAGGATATAATGCAGACGCTGCAAAAAGTGACTGCGCTTGGCGGACAGGGCGGCAATGCCGGCCTTAGCCCCGCCATGCGTGCTGTGCGTAACTATTACGACTCGCTGGTTGAAGAGAATGCGGAAAAGTTCAACTCTCATCTCCATTCTACTTCCGCGAAGAGCGCGATGAAGGTGCCGGAAGTCGCCGCTCGGTATGACGGCGACGCGCAGCTCAATGGCTACGAGATACTGAATAGATATTTTGACCAGCTCTTTGCATCAAATCCGGCAGTGCTTGCCTTTGGCGAAGACCTCGGCAAAATCGGCGACGTAAATCAGGGCTTCGCAGGCCTTCAGGAGAAGTACGGCGAGCTACGCATTTCGGACGTGGGCATCCGTGAAGCGACGATCATTGGCCAGGGACTGGGCATGGCTATGCGCGGGCTGCGGCCCATTGCGGAGATTCAATATCTGGATTATCTGCTGTATGGGCTGCAGCCGCTGAGCGACGATGTGAGCACGCTGCAATACCGCACCCGCGGCGGGCAAAAGTGTCCGCTTATCGTTCGCACGCGCGGTCACCGCTTAGAGGGCATCTGGCACAGCGGCTCGCCGATCGGGATGATTATAAATGCCATCCGCGGCATGTATCTCTGCGTGCCGCGCAATATGGCCCAGGCCGCCGGCATGTACAACACGCTCTTGCAAAGCGATGAGCCGGGCATCGTCATTGAATGCCTCAATGGCTATCGTCTGAAAGAGCGAGTGCCGGCTAATCTTGCCGGTTATACGGTGCCTTTCGGCGTGCCGGAGCTGATGCATGTAGGAGAAGACATAACGGTCGTATCCTACGGCTCTACGCTTCGGGTGATAGAAGATGCAATGAGCGCTTACCTTGGTCCGCAAGGCATCGGCGTTGAACTGATTGATGTGCGCACGCTGCTGCCTTTTGATATCAACAGCATCATCCTGAAAAGTCTTCAGAAAACCGGTCGCATCCTGTTTATAGATGAGGACGTGCCGGGAGGCGCGAGTGCTTATATGTTTCAGCAGGTGATAGAGGTGCAAGGCGGCTACCGTTGGCTGGATGCCGCGCCGCGCACGCTATCGGCCAAAGCGCACCGGCCTGCCTACGCAACGGATGGCGACTATTTCAGCAAGCCAAACGCGGAGGAAATTGCGGAGACAATACAGCGAATGATGGCAGAGTAGGGAACTGCGACAGGTAAAATCACGAAAAGGTGGGGCAGGCGCCCCGCCTTTTCTTTTTTTTAAAGAGCCCAACCGTAAACACTTTGACCGCGTCTCCTTAATTGTCACGGTCAGTCAGGCTTCCGTAAAAAGAACCGGCTGGAACTTCCGCAAAAACAGACAGTTCTGACACAAACGCTCACGACCCGCTAATCATTTTTTGCTCATGAAAAACCTTACTCAAAACATTCGCTTCTGCTGGAACCCCCTGCGGCGCTTTGCGCTGCTCCTGTTGCTTGCCTCCTGCGTGCTTAAAAGCGCGCAGGCTCAGATATCAGTCCCTTGTCCACCGAATATAGATTATAGCTTCGGCAACTTCAATAACTGGCTTTGTTATACCACCACAGTAAACACTAACGGCACTTTCAATACTTGGAGTCTGTCGGGCCCTGTCAGCGGCTCTTCTCCACTGGCAGGTTGCGGCGGCGGCGTAGGCACATCGCGGCACGTATTGACCACCGGCACCGGCCTGGATTGCTATGGCGGCTTTCCTGAGGTGGCTCCGGGCGGCGGCCTTTATTCCCTTCGCCTCGGTAATGACCGGGAGTATAACGAAGCGGAGCGCGTGCAGTATTATATCCACGTGCCTGTAGGCTTCAACAACTACTCCTTCAACTTTAAGTACGCAGTAGTATTTGAAAACCCGGCCAGCCACACCAGTATTGAGCAGCCGAAATTTAAAGTAGAGGCAAAAGATTCCGCAACTGGCGACATTATTCTTTGCGCTTCCAATACCTATGTGGCTAATGATCCGAATCTCGCGGCGCTTGGCTTTCAGACTTCGCCCAATCCAAAAACGACAGGTACAGACGTATTCTACCTGCCCTGGACGGTCGGTAACCTGAACCTTTCCGGTTCCGGCGGCAAGACCATCATTGTAGAGGTTACAACAGTGGACTGCACACTTGGCGGCCACTTTGGCTATGGCTACTTTGACGTTATCTCCTGCGGTCAGTTCAACGCGCTCATTACTTACTGTGATCTGAAAAAAGGCATCCTGACGCTTCAGGGCCCTCCGGGCTATAAGAACTACAAGTTCTACAATCAAAACTTTACGACCCTAATTTCTTCCCCGCCGCATACAGCACAGACTATCAACGTGCCTGCGCCAACTACACCTACCTATTATAATCTGGTGTTGACGCCGTTTTCAAGCAATGGTTGTCCGGATACGATTAAAACTAAGCTGCTGAGCGATTTTCAGATGAACGCTACGCCCGATACCGTTTGTAATACACTTGGTAAACCGATACAGCTGGGTGTTACCTGGAGCGGGGGAATAGGCATTAAATATTTGCAATGGGGCTGTGATACGCCATTGTCGTGTTATACATGCACCAATCCGCTGGCCTATCCGACCAACTCGGGCTATTACTGCGTCACACTTACTGATTCCAACGGATGCTTCCGCTCCGACACGGTTCGCATTGAGAATCCCACGTTTCATGTCAACCTGGGCCCGGACATCACTACCTGTATCGGCACGCCGGTGAACCTGAATCCTACCCTTACCCCTGCCAACGGGGCGGGCTTTATCTTCAACTGGACTCCCGGCACCGGCCTGTCCAATACCACCATTGTCAATCCGACCTTCACTCCTTCCGGGGTAGGCACCCAGCGCTATATCATCCGGGTGGATTCCGGCATCTGCGCCACCGCCGACACCTTCAATATCCGCACCCTGCCCAACACCTTCACGGCAATAGATACGACCGCCTGCGAGGGGGATGACCTGAATCTGAAGCTGATTGGTGCCGATACGAACTTCAGGTATAGCTGGACCTCCTCCAACCTGCTGAAGTTCCCGACCCCGGCCTCTTCAGGCTCCGACCAGAAGCCGTCGTGGCTCAATGTGGATACGACGCGCACCTTCACCATCACGGCCAAATACCCTACCTGCCCCGATATCGTCCGCACCCTGAACGTGCGTGTGGAGCCGGTGCCGCGTGTGTTCCTGGGGGCCGACACGGTGTTCAAGTGTCTGTATCAGCCGATCTACATCACCACTCAGGTATTCCCGACCTGGTTCAACAACTACAGCTATGCGTGGAGAGCCAATGACTTCATAGACAAGCCTTCTTCTCCGATCATCCAGTTTACAGGCCGAGAGGACACTACGCTTCGGGTAACGGTGCGCACGCCGCTGGGCTGCCGTGGTCGCGACTCGGTACGGATTCATGTATATCAGGCAGGCTTCGGTAAGCTCTCGCCGGTAGATCCGGAGATGTGTCCGCGCAACACGGTGACCATGAAGGCGAGCGGAGGGATTAAATACCGCTGGAGCCCGTCGCTGTACCTGAGCGACAGCACGGCAGCTACTGTAAGCTCCACGCCGGTTACCACGACTCCTTATACCCTGTATATTACCGACAGGAACGGCTGTATAGATACGCTTCACTCCACGGTTACGGTTCATCCGGAGGCGGTGGTAAGCCTGCCTGATTCGGTGGTTCTGTACCCTGGTGAGTCATATCAGTTCCATCCGGAGGGCAACCTGCTTTATTACAACTGGTTCCCGACCGTAGGTCTGTCTCCTGCCCCGAACGTATCCAATCCTTTGGCGAGCCCGACGGTGAATACGCGCTACTATCTGAACGGCACAACGGAGGCGGGCTGCGTAGCTACGGACTCGGTGTATGTTCTGGTTCGTGAGGAGAGCGCGATAGGAGTGGCCAATGCATTTTCACCGGGCTCGGCGCCAAACGGGGAGTTCAGGGTATCGCACCTTGGCACCGCCACGCTGCGTGCGTTCCGGATCTATAACCGCTGGGGCACGAAGGTGTATGAGAGCTCCGACATCACGAAGGGCTGGGACGGTACCTATAACGGTACGCCGCAGCCGATGGGGGTGTACATCTATACGGTGGAGGCCCTATCCAATACCGGTAAAGTGTTCACCAAACAAGGTAACGTTACTCTGCTCAGGTAAGCAGTAGCGACAGCCAGTCTTTTAAAAAATCTCCACATATGTGGAGATTTTTTTGGAATGACAATTCTCGTTCGCAGGCTTCAGGCAAATGATTTTGCCAGCCGGTGCCTGGCATATAAACTGCTTTTGCAGATTGAATTGTCTCGCCAAACAATGTTTTTCTATATGTCATTTGAAAAACTTTCCCCAACCATTTTAGAAGTCCTGCTGTCTTCCGTTCAGGCAACCAAAATTGTTCATAAGCAGACCGTAAACTTTCTGTCTTCACATCGTGGCAGAACTTTTAAGTAAAAAAAAGAATTATCTTGCTCCCATGAAAACCGTTACACAATTATCAGGAAAGACAAGCAGGCTTTTAAAAGGCCTTTTTGTTGTATTAGGTTTCTGTTTCGCAGCGCCCTCCCTGTTGCATGCGCAAACATCTGTTACCTGTCCACCAAACATTGATTTTAGCTTCGGCAACTTCAATAACTGGCTTTGCTACACTACTACCGTGAGTTCCGGACCATCGTTTGGCACATGGAATCTTTCCGGTCCGGTAAGTGGTACTTCTCCTGGCGGGGCTTCTGCGGTAGGTACCTCGCGTCACGCGTTAACCACTGGCACGGGACTGGATTATTATGGCGGCTTTCCTGAGGTGGCTCCGGGCGGCGGCCTTTATTCCCTTCGCCTCGGTAATGACCGGGAATACGCGGAAGCGGAGCGCGTGCAGTATTATATCCACGTGCCTGTAGGCTTCAACAACTACTCCTTCAACTTTAAGTACGCAGTAGTGTTTGAAGATCCGAGCCATAGCGCGGCAGACCAGCCACGCTTTATTGTGCGCGCTTTTGATTCTGCCACGGGTGACCCTATTGTATGTGCCTCTCAGACGTTCGTGTCCGGTGGTTTGCTGCCGGGTTTCATGACCTCACCTAATCCGAAGTATTCAGGCACTCCTGTATATTACCTGCCCTGGACGGTCGGTAACCTGAACCTTTCCGGTTCCGGCGGCAAGACTATTATCGTGGAAGTTATTTCTGCCGACTGTACACAGAGCGGTCACTTTGGCTATGGCTACTTTGACGTTATCTCCTGCGGCCAATTCAATGCTGCTATTACTTTCTGCGATCTGAAAAAAGGCATCCTGACACTTCAGGGGCCTGCCGGCTATAAGAACTACAAGTGGTACAATCAGAATTTTACAACACTTCTTTCCTCGCCGCCACATACGGCACAGACTATCAACGTGCCTGCGCCTCCTACACCTACTTATTATAACCTCATACTTACGCCATTTGCAGCTAACGGCTGTCCGGATACGATTAAGACGAAGCTTTTGAGCGATTTCCAGATGAATGCTACTCCGGACACGGTGTGTAATACCCTGGGCAAGCCGATTCAGCTTGGGGTAACGGCGACAGGCGGCCTGGGCGGATTTACATACAACTGGACAGGCGACACCCCGCTGTCGTGCTACAAGTGCACCAATCCGCTGGCCTATCCGACCAATTCCGGCTACTACGTGGCAACCGTATCGGACACCAACGGATGCTTCCGCTCCGACACGGTTCGCATTGAGAATCCCACGTTTCATGTCAACCTGGGCCCGGACATCACTACCTGTATCGGCACGCCGGTGAACCTGAATCCTACCCTTACCCCTGCCAACGGGGCGGGCTTTATCTTCAACTGGACTCCCGGCACCGGCCTGTCCAATACCACCATTGTCAATCCGACCTTCACTCCTTCCGGGGTAGGCACCCAGCGCTATATCATCCGGGTGGATTCCGGCATCTGCGCCACCGCCGACACCTTCAATATCCGCACCCTGCCCAACACCTTCACGGCAATAGATACGACCGCCTGCGAGGGGGATGACCTGAATCTGAAGCTGATTGGTGCCGATACGAACTTCAGGTATAGCTGGACCTCCTCCAACCTGCTGAAGTTCCCGACCCCGGCCTCTTCAGGCTCCGACCAGAAGCCGTCGTGGCTCAATGTGGATACGACGCGCACCTTCACCATCACGGCCAAATACCCTACCTGCCCCGATATCGTCCGCACCCTGAACGTGCGTGTGGAGCCGGTGCCGCGTGTGTTCCTGGGGGCCGACACGGTGTTCAAGTGTCTGTATCAGCCGATCTACATCACCACTCAGGTATTCCCGACCTGGTTCAACAACTACAGCTATGCGTGGAGAGCCAATGACTTCATAGACAAGCCTTCTTCTCCGATCATCCAGTTTACAGGCCGAGAGGACACTACGCTTCGGGTAACGGTGCGCACGCCGCTGGGCTGCCGTGGTCGCGACTCGGTACGGATTCATGTATATCAGGCAGGCTTCGGTAAGCTCTCGCCGGTAGATCCGGAGATGTGTCCGCGCAACACGGTGACCATGAAGGCGAGCGGAGGGATTAAATACCGCTGGAGCCCGTCGCTGTACCTGAGCGACAGCACGGCAGCTACTGTAAGCTCCACGCCGGTTACCACGACTCCTTATACCCTGTATATTACCGACAGGAACGGCTGTATAGATACGCTTCACTCCACGGTTACGGTTCATCCGGAGGCGGTGGTAAGCCTGCCTGATTCGGTGGTTCTGTACCCTGGTGAGTCATATCAGTTCCATCCGGAGGGCAACCTGCTTTATTACAACTGGTTCCCGACCGTAGGTCTGTCTCCTGCCCCGAACGTATCCAATCCTTTGGCGAGCCCGACGGTGAATACGCGCTACTATCTGAACGGCACAACGGAGGCGGGCTGCGTAGCTACGGACTCGGTGTATGTTCTGGTTCGTGAGGAGAGCGCGATAGGAGTGGCCAATGCATTTTCACCGGGCTCGGCGCCAAACGGGGAGTTCAGGGTATCGCACCTTGGCACCGCCACGCTGCGTGCGTTCCGGATCTATAACCGCTGGGGCACGAAGGTGTATGAGAGCTCCGACATCACGAAGGGCTGGGACGGTACCTATAACGGTACGCCGCAGCCGATGGGGGTGTACATCTATACGGTGGAGGCCCTATCCAATACCGGTAAAGTGTTCACCAAACAAGGTAACGTTACTCTGCTCAGGTAGTAACATTGCTGAAAATATATTGCAGTAAAAAAGTCCCCTGAAAATTTTTCAGGGGATTTTTATTTGAGCTTTTCTGAATCAGGCCTATATAGTCATGATCATTCCGGGAAAGAAACGGTCACATACTTTGGCACAAACACGTTACGGCATAGAGTACGACCTCAACCGTTTAAAATATTGCCCTATAAAGAGGACATAAAAAAGCCGCAACCATTGATTGCGGCTTTCTATAATAAGCAACCTGTTACTTTGAGCTCATCAGATTTTTCGCCTCAATACTCAGTGTCGCATGCGGCACTGCGCGAAGGCGGGCTTTATCAATCAGCTTGCCCGTTACACGGCAGATACCATAAGTTTTATTTTCAATGCGGATAAGCGCCTTCTCCAGGTGATTAATGAATTGAATCTGACGGCTGGCAAGCTGAGCAAGTTGCTCACGCTCCATGGCACCGCTTCCGTCTTCCATATTCATGTAGCGATTCTCCGTGTCTTCAGCACCCGTAGCATCGCGGTGAGTGATAAGGCCCTGCTGGTAAGCAAGCTCACGACGAGCTGTAGCAAGGCGTCCGGTAATCAATTCTTTAAACTCATTCAGATCCTCGTCACTGTAGCGGTATGTCGGCCCGGTCTCCTTTTCTTCCTTATCTAAGATAGAGCGCTTGAACTCAGGCTGATATTCAGTCATAGTCAAGCTATTATCAACCACTTCTTCCTCTTTCGGCTTGGCAATGCGGCGATGAGCGATAATCACATTGCTCTTTTTTTCATCACGGCCCGGCATAACAGTGGGCAATGGTGCAGGCTTAGGCTGCGGTTTAGGTATTGACGTAGCTATGCGGGCCTGAACACGCTGAACGGCAGAGGCTGTGCGCTTCAGCGCGGCTTTTCGTTCTGCTTTCGTCTCTTTCTTAACCACAACCGGCGTCTCGGCAGTAGGGACCTCTTTTTTAGAAGTCTCCTTCTTCGCAGATGCCGCTGCCACTGGCGCCGTTTTTTTCAGCGGAGCAGGAGCCTTGGCTAGAGGCTTCTTAACTGCCGGAGAGGCAGCTTTTGACGGCGCCACAGTCTTTTCGGCCGCCGCCTTAGCCGGCGCTGTAACAGGCTTAGCTACGGCCTTCGGAGGAGCCACAGCCTTCTTTGCCGCAGCCGCCTTTGCGGGCGAACCGATGGCCTTTTTTGCGGGTGCCGGAGCAGCTTTTACCGCCGCCTTTTTGGCGGGAGCAGCGGCTTTAACCTGCGCAGATTTGGAAGTAATTCCCGCCGCCTTTGGAGCAACTGAAGCAGACTTCTTCACGGCAGCGACAACCACTTTTTTCGTTGCCGGAGCGGGCGCTGCTTTCTTATTTATCACCTTACCAACAGGTTTTTTTGGCGTAGCCATTCTTTAGGATGTTTTTTTAATTAAAACATTCAGATGTACATCGTTCAGTTCTACAACGTGCCCACCTGACATGCCTGACAAAGATTTAATATCATCTGCCAGAATTTCGGCGCAAATATACTGTTGATAATTCATTACGGCAAGGTTCAACGCGTCAAACCCTGTATAAGAAACGCTAATACGGTCGATTAGCTCCAGCCCTTCGTCCTTACGCAGCTTCTGGATGCGGTTGACGAACTCACGGGCGAGACCTTCCTGCTCCAGTTCCGGCGTGAGCTTGATGTCTAAGGCCACCGTCAACATATCCTTATTCGCCACCGACCAGCCGGGAATGTCTTCGGCGATGATGTCCGTTTCGCTCTTGGCGATGCTAATGGCTTCACTATCAACCATCACCTCCACAGTGCCAGCCTTTTCCAACGCTGCAATCTGCTGCTGGCTCATAGCGGCAATAGCCGTTGCCGCATCCTTCATACGCGCACCAAGGCGGGCGCCAAGCAGTTTGAAGTTAGGCTTAATCTTTTTCTTAATAAAGCCTTCTGTATCAGTCAGATATTCTATGGACTTTACGTTGACCTCATTTCTAATCAGCTCATCCACAAGGCGGATTTGCGCCTCCATGTGTGCGTCTGTAATAGGAATGAGCACGCGGGTAAGCGGCTGACGCACCTTGATATTGACTTTCTTACGGATGGACAGGACAAGCGATGAAATATCCTGAGCAAGGCTCATGCGCTCTTCCAGCGTTTTATCAATGCGTGAAGCATCAACTTCCGGAAAATCTGCAAGGTGTACAGACGCGGCCTTCAGGCGGCCAGTTGTTCCATTCAGATTTTTATACAACCAATCGGAGAAGAAGGGTGAAATGGGCGCGATGAGGAGGGACAGTGTTTCAAGGCATTCATAAAGCGTCTGATACGCGGCAATTTTATCTCCCTCATATTCACCCTTCCAGAAGCGGCGGCGGCAAAGGCGAACGTACCAGTTGCTTAGATGCTCGTCCAGAAAATATTCAATAGCGCGACCAGCCTGAGTCGGCTCATAATCATCCATTTGCGCAGAGACTTCCTGCACGAGGCTGTTCAGCGAGGAAAGGATCCAGCGGTCAATTTCCGGGCGCTCGGCCAGCGGAATGTAGCGCTCGCTGAAGTTGAAGCCGTCCACATTCGCGTAGAGCGCAAAGAATTGATAGGTATTGTATAACGTACCAAAGAATTTACGCTGTACTTCGCCTATGCCGCCGATGTCAAAGCGCAGGCTGTCCCAGGGCGAAGCATTGGTAATAAGGTACCAGCGGGTGGCGTCGGCGCTATGCTTGTCTATCGTCTCAAAGGGATTGACCACATTGCCGAGGCGCTTGCTCATCTTAGCCCCGTTCTTGTCCAGGACAAGTCCGTTGGAAACCACTGTTTTATAAGCTACGGAATCAAAAAGAAGGACGCCCAGCGCGTGCAGCGTATAAAACCAGCCCCGCGTCTGGTCAACGCCTTCGGCAATAAAGTCGGCCGGAAACGCCCGGTTCTTATCTATTGCTTCTTTATTCTTAAACGGATAATGCTGTTGGGCATAGGGCATTGCGCCGGAGTCAAACCACACGTCAATCAGGTCTGGCTCGCGATGCATGGCCTTGCCGTATTTCGTAGCCAGCACAATCTGGTCAACCCAGGGCTTGTGGAGGTCTATGCCGCCGCCTTCTTTGGAAAAAGAATCGCGCTCCCGCTCGCCGTCTGCTAACACGGACGGATGAATGAATTGATTGA
Source organism: Chitinophagaceae bacterium (assembly GCA_965246765.1). Taxonomy (GTDB): domain Bacteria; phylum Bacteroidota; class Bacteroidia; order Chitinophagales; family Chitinophagaceae; genus UBA1952. The sequence goes on along the minus strand of CBDFFJ010000007.1, from coordinate 21,213 downwards.
GGTTCAGCGCCTTGTTGGCGTGCGTAATTTCTTCTTCCAGTTCCTTCACGCTGCCGATACACTTCATTTCCGCGCCGTCCTCGCTTACCCAGATAGGCAGCGGCGTGCCCCAATAGCGGCTGCGGCTGAGGTTCCAGTCCACCATATTCTCCAGCCAGTTGCCGAAGCGGCCTTCGCCGGTGCTTTTGGGTTTCCAGTTGATGGTTTTGTTTAATTCCACCATCCGCTCCTTTGCCGCCGTTGTGCGGATAAACCAGGCGTCAAGCGGATAGTAGATGATGGGCTTATCCGTGCGCCAGCAATGCGGGTAGGTGTGCTCATACTTTTCCACTTTGAACGCCTTGCCGGCCGCCTTCAGGTTAAGCGCGATTTCCAAATCAGTGTCTTTCCAATCCGATTCTGAGCGATAATTCTTGACGAATTTCCCGCTGAGATGCAGGTCGGTCGGCCCTCCTTCCATGCCGTCCACGAACTTGCCCTGCTTGTCCACGAGCGTGAAGATGCCGAGCCCGGTTTTCTGCCCCACCTTAAAGTCATCCGCGCCAAAGGCCGGGGCGGTGTGTACGATGCCGGTACCGTCTTCGGTAGTAACGAAGTCGCCGAGCACGACGCGCCATGGGTCGCCGCCGGAGAGGCCTTTTTGATTGGCTTCAAAAGGGAGAAACTGTTCATAACGGATGCCTTCTATGTCGCGGCCTTTAAACTCCCCAACAATTTCCCAAGGCAAAACCAATTTATTTGCAGCCGCCGATTGTGGGGCAGGAGCATTGGAAGTATTGGCAGCATCCTCGTGAGACCGCGTAATAGTAGCGCCCCGTCCCTGCTGACCGCCTTCCAGCGGAGCTACCATTGTAGCCGCATAAGTAGCAAAATCACCTCTTTCCCCCTCTGCCTTAAACCACTTGCCTATCAATGCCTTCGCCAGAATGACATTGCACGGCTCATGCGTGTAAGGATTAAAGGTCTTCACCAGAACGTAGTCAATATTGGGCCCAACCGTCAAACCGCAATTAGAAGGCAGTGTCCAAGGCGTAGTAGTCCAAGCCAGAAAATACGTTGGCCCCCATTCCGCATTCCGCATTCCGATTTCCGAATTCGTCCGGAACATCGCCACCACCGTAGTATCCTTCACATCCTTATAAGTCCCCGGCTGGTTCAATTCATGCGACGATAATCCCGTCCCCGCCGCCGGCGAGTACGGCTGGATGCTCACACTCTTATATAACAGGTCGCGGTCAAAAAGCTGCTTCAGGCACCACCACAGGCTCTCCATATAGTCCGTATTGTACGTCACATACGGGTCGCTCATGTCCACCCAATAGCCCATCTTCTCCGTGATGCTCTCCCATTCCGCCGTGTAGCGCATCACCGCCTCGCGGCACTTCTGGTTGTATTCTTCCACCGAAATCTTCGTCCCGATGTCCTCCTTCGTGATGCCCAGCTCCTTTTCCACACCCAGCTCCACCGGCAGGCCGTGCGTATCCCAGCCCGCCTTGCGCGTCACCTGAAAGCCCTGCATTGTCTTGTAGCGACACACCAAGTCCTTCAGCGTCCGGCTAATTACGTGGTGAATGCCCGGCAGCCCATTGGCGCTCGGCGGGCCTTCATAAAATACAAAGGGCGTAGCGCCCTCGCGGCCATCCACGCTCTTTTGAAACGTCTTATCCGCCTTCCAGGCGGCGAGCACTTCCTGCTCTATCCCGGGCATATTCAGACGGCTGTATTCCGGGTACTTCTGCTTCGTTTCCATAATGGCGCGCAAAGGTAACGGATGATGCAGGCCCTCCCGTTTTTCTAACATTCCTTTGGATGCAGGGCTGCGAAATTTGGCGCTGTTTCCTTTATGCGCGTTATCCTGTCTGCTGTTATTCTTCTTTTGGCCTGCTGCCAGCAGGCTGCAGCACAGCAGTTTCATGGAAAAGTTTACGATGCACTTACAAATGCGCCGATAGCCGGAGTGCTGGTCACTGACACCCGCAGCGGGGCGCTTTGGCTCAGCGATTCGGCAGGACAGATTGCGTTTACCGCATTCCCGGGGGACATCGTGCGTCTTGAGCGGACGGGATTCAAGACGTATGCATTGCCGGTAACTACTTACAGTCAGCTTATTTCAGTACCCCTGGAGCGGGCCCCGGTAGAGCTAAGGGGGGTGGAAGTGCGCTCACCACTCGCCAGATTCCGCGAAGACTCAGCCTTTAACCGGCAGTTTTTCCACAAAGAGTTGGGGTACGCGCGTTCGCAGGTGAGCTTTGGAAGCAGCAATTCCGGTATAGGCGTAGGATCCTCCGGCCTAGTCTCCGAGCTTGCATTGATCGTAAGCGGCAAACGAAAAGCAGCGCGGCGGCTTGAAGAGGAAATGCTTTTCCTGGAAGGCCTGCAGTATTCCAACATCCGCTACAATGCAAACCTCGTCGCTTCCCAGACCGGTCTTCCAGACAGCGCTGCCGAAGCCTTTATCGTTCGCAACCCGATTCCGAATGAATTCCTGCGTGCAGCCTCCGAAGCAGAGCTGAAGATGCGCATTCGCGAGACCTATCGTCAGGAACTGAGGACCGATAGCCTTAGAAGAGCCCGCTGATTGCTCAGCCCTGTGGTGCATTTTCTCCCGCTTCCAGCTTAAGGGTCCGCATCCTTGGCGCAGCAAACCAGGTAAACCCGGCAACTAATAGAGTCATGCAGCCCCCGAATATGATCGCCGGTACGGTGCCCATCCATTTTGCCGTGAAGCCGCTTTCCACCTCGCCCAGCTCATTGGATGAGGAGATGAACATTGTATTGACCGCAGCCACCCGTCCGCGCATGTCATCCGGTGTGTTCAGTTGAAGCACTGTGCCTCTGATTACTACGCTCACAGCGTCAAAGGCACCGCTCAGCACCAGCATTACCAGCGAGAGCGCAAACCAGCGCGACAAGCCAAAAATGATGATGGACGCGCCAAAACCCCCGATGCAAAGCAGCAGCTTAGGCCCCGGATTCGTCTTCAGCGGCCGGTTGGCAAGGACAAAGAACATAATGATAGCGCCAATCCCAGGTGCCGCGCGAAGCCAGCCAAACGCAATCTCCTCTGTCCCCTCGGGCAGCCGCAGCACCGTGTGCACATAGGCAGGCAGCAGGGCCGTTGCACCGCCAAACAGCACGGCGAACATATCCAGCGCCAGCGCCGCCAGGATGATCTGCGTGCGAAAGACAAAGCGCATGCCCTCCTTCAGGCTGTGCAGGATAGGCTCTTTTTCTTTCTTCATAATGGCCTGCTTCGGAATGCCCAGTATGCCCGCCAGTGCAATGGCGATAAAGCAGAGTGCAAAGCCAAGGCTGCCGCCAATGCCGATCGCTGCGATCAGAAAACCCGCGAGCAGCGGACCGACGATCGCGCCAAGCTGCCAGGCCGATGAGCTCCAGGTACCTGCATTCAGCAGATGCCTGCGTGGCACAAGCATCCCCAGCAACGCAAACGTGGCAGGCGATATAAATGCCCGCAGAGACCCGCCTATAAATATGCCTGCATAGATGAGGTGGACAATACCGATATGAGACACATTAGCCAGCGAAGCCGGCAGCGCCAACGTGATGTATCCGATGCTAAGCGCGAGATAAGCCAGGATGCAGCCAAAAATCATCGTCCGTTTCTCCCGCTGATCTACCACGTGGCCTGATATAAGCGAGAAGCCTATGGCCGGTACCGCCTCAAAAAGCCCAAGCAGTCCAACCGTGGCTACGTCATGCGTGAGCTGATATACCCAGTAGACAATAATTGTCGTCTGCATATTCAGGGCCATGATGAGGAAGAAGCGGATCAGCAGATACCGCCGGAAAAGCGGCAGGTTCAGCGTGCGGTTTTTCAGCAGGAAGCGGGAGTAGCGGGACAAAGCCCTGCGAAGGTAGGGGCGTACCCTTGTGCCCGTCGGGCGATGTAATGCAGGCTCCTGCCGATTTGCCATCATACATTTGTGCACATGGCCGTCGGCAGCATTATTGGTACCAGCATCACGCAGGCTTTTGGCGAGCTGCGCGGCAACCGGCTGCGTACTACGCTCTCGCTCATGGGCATTGCCATCGGCATATTCTGCATTGTAGCGGTGCTGGCTGTGCTCAACAGCATGGAAGGAAAAATTCAGCAGGACGTTTCCTCCCTCGGGTCTGATGTGCTCTACATCAATCGTAAGCCCTGGATGCCAGAGAATGGCGAGTACAAGTGGTGGGAATACCTGCAGCGCCGTCCTATTTCCATTGCAGAGCTGCGTGGTGTGCAGCAAAACGTGCCGGGCATCGCCATTGCCACTATCTGCTACCCGAAAAACAATTTGGAAGTCAAAACCGGCGATCAGGAGTTGAAAGGGGTAGGCCTCTACGCGGTGACGCCGGGCTTTGACCGCATCCAGAATGTGGAGCTCGCCACAGGGCGCTATCTGAGTGCGGGCGAGCTGGAGACCGGGAGCAATAACCTGGTTATCGGCAACGAAGTTTATGAATCGCTCTTTGGTACAAAGGAAGCTGTGGGCAACACCATCCGCATCGGCGGGCGCTCGTTTGCCATCGCCGGCGTGCTCAAGAAAGAAGGCCAGAATATGGCCGGCTTCAACTTTGACAACGCCATTATCATCTCTTACGCTACCGCGTCCGCGCTTTACGACACCCATTCGCTTGATTGGAATAATGACCCGATCATGATGATAAAGGCAAAGGCCGGCGTGCCAGTAGATGAGCTGCGCGATGAGGTAACCGGCGTGCTGCGTACCATGCGCAAAGTGCGGCCCGGCGCAAGGCCCGACTTTTCCGTCAACCAGCTCTCGCAGGTGTCGGAGACGATGGACAAGATGTTTGCCACGATCAATGTGATCGGCGGCACTATTGGCGCGTTTTCGCTGCTTGTTGGTGCTTTTGGCATTGCCAATATCATGTTCGTCACCGTGCGCGAGCGCACCAAAGTAATTGGGCTGAAGAAGGCTATTGGCGCGCGCCGCTCAGTCATTCTTACCGAGTTCCTGGTAGAGGCCATTACCCTCTGCATCATTGGTGGGGCAGTGGGCATCTTCCTCGTTTTTCTCATGGGCCTTGGCCTTACTTATGGCGCAGACTTTGCCGTAAGCCTGTCACTTAAAAATGTAATCTTCGGCGTCAGCATATCTGCGATTGTCGGCACCATCGCCGGCATCATTCCCGCCATCACCGCCTCCCGCCTGGATCCCGTCGTAGCCATTCGCACCACATAATCTGTCTTTAGTCCCGATCCCATGAACGCCACTATTCCTCAGCGGGTACCCATCCTGGATGCAGACCGCGTAGCGCGCAAGCTCCTCCGCATGGCCTGGCAGATATGGGAGCACAACAGCAACCGCGACTCCATCACCCTGGTCGGAATCGCAGACAATGGCGCCCACATCGCCCGGCGGCTGGCGGCGCACCTGAAGGTCATCAGCCCGCTGCACGTGCAGGTGCTGCGCATGGATTTGAATAAAAAAAGTCCGCTGGACGAGCCGATCAACCTGAGCGGTGCGATCAATGACAGCTCGCTCGTGCTGGTAGATGATGTGGCGAACTCCGGAAAGACCCTTCTCTACGCCTTAAAGCCCCTGATGGAAACCGGCCCTGAACAAATTCTGCTCGCAGTGCTGCTGGACAGAAAACACAAAGCATTCCCCATCACTCCCGACATCATAGGCCAGCGCATAGCCACCACCCTGCAGGAAAACATACTCGTAGCCATAGACGGCGACAGCATCACCGCCTGGCTTGAATAACACCGCCCCAGCCCGTCCATCCCAAATCATCGCTACATCCACATGACCACCCTCGTTATCCACGGCGGCGCCGGCAACATCACACCGGCCATCATGAACGCAGAGCAGGAAGCCCAATACAGCGCCGGCCTCAGGGCTGCCCTGGATGCAGGATACGGGCTGCTCGCTGCCGGCGGTGCCGCTGCAAACGCCGTCGTGGCAGCGATCACCGTGCTTGAAGACAACCCCCTGTTCAATGCCGGCCGCGGTTCTGTATTCACCAAAAAAGGCGTTCACGAAATGGATGCCGCCCTCATGGATGGCAACGGGCTCCAGGCAGGCGCCGTAGCCGGCGTGCGCAACGTGCGCAACCCCATAAAGCTTGCCCGCGAGATCATGCTTCACAGCGGCCACGTCATGCTCAGCGGCAAAGGCGCCAACGAATTTGCCCTCAAGCAAGGCTTGGACCTCGCCCACGACGACTACTTCTTCAACCAGGACCGCTACGACCAATGGGTAGAGATCCGCGACTCCGACTTCTACCAATTAGACCATAAAGCCGACAACCTCAAAGGCGCCATCCCCAACACCGAGCACAAATTCGGCACTGTAGGCGCAGTGGCCTGCGACGCCAACGGCAACCTCGCCGCAGGCACATCCACCGGCGGCATGACCAACAAGCGCTTCGGCCGCATCGGCGACAGCCCCATCATAGGCGCCGGCACCTATGCCAACAACCGCACCTGCGCCATCTCCTGCACCGGCCACGGCGAGCCCTTCCTCCGAGCCGTCGTCTCCTACGACATCAGCTGCCTCATGGAGTACGCCGGCCTCTCCCTCGCCGACGCCTGTGCCCGCGTGGTCAAAGAAAAGCTCGTAGCCATCGGCGGCGAAGGTGGCCTCATCGCCGTCAATGCCCAAGGCGTGCACCAGTTCTGCTTCAACTCCGCCGGCATGTACCGCGCCTTCCGCAACTCCGCCGGCGCATCAGAGGTCGCCTTCTACGCGTGACCGGCTGCAGCCATCCTGCAAAAAGGTATTTTGTTAGCCGGCGTTCGGTTCGCTATTGAGCAACGGTTGCGTCGCACACTGAGAGGCCTTACAGTCTATTAAGCTTTTTCCAAAGCTGCCCTTCCCCCGATCGCCGCAGACATTGCATACGCCACATGAGTCCTTACACACAGCGCATGTAAGCTTACATGCAACGCATGCGTTCCTACATACAGTGCATGTAAGCATACATGCAGCGCATGAGTCCTTACATGCAGCATATGCGTCCCTACATACGGCGTATGTAAGCTTACACACAGTGCATGTAAGCTTACATGTGGCGCATGAGTCCTTACATGCAGCGCAGCGGACATTACATACGACAGGGAAGACATTACATTTTGCGCAGCAGCCAACTGCGGCGGCATAGCGGAGGCCTGATCTTCAGGGGCAGCGACTTGGCAGGCTTCAAAAGTTCACAAATTCTGCCATTCGGCATGCGCATGCCGCCGGGGCAAGCCGGGCTGCCCGGTTAGTGCTCCTTCATCTCCCGCCGCAGGCGCAGCGGATAGGCAAGCTCAAAGCTGATGACGTGCTCGTAAGGCGCGGCGTCCCCATGGTGAAAGCCCAGCAGGGATGCGCGGTAGCTGAGGCCGGCGCTCAGTGCTTTATTTACCCGGAAGGAGGCGGCGGCCATCACCCCCAGCGCTACGCTGCTCTGGGTAACAGGCGTGCGGGCGGGCGGGGTAGTGCCGGCATCGTGCCCGTAGGCCAGCCTCCAGGAGGTGAGGCTGTAGGCCACGCCATAACCAAATGACAGCCGGCGAAAAGGATAGTGATAATGCATCAGCGCTGCCCATAGGGACGAGTAGCGCTCGTACAATCCTGCGTAGTCCACAGCCGCGGGGAAGGGCGATACATTGTCAATGGCCACGCCGCCACTCAGGCCCAGGCCGCGTCTGTCGCGGTAAGCATAGCTAAATCCGGCTCCGATCCCCAAGCATCCTACGGTCTCCTTAGCTCCTTCACCTTCTGGCCGCAGCAGGAAGCTGCTGACTATGGGGATGGATAGCTGCAAGGCCACATCGCCCTTTTGGGCCGCATAAGACCTGCCCCAATAAGCCCGCCATCGTGCAGAGGTAGCGCGATAGATGGTCGTGGTGTCTTCAGCATTAATCGCCAGATTTTTGCCGTAGTAGAAGCGCTTGGGATTTGTGAGGTCTATCAGGTAAGCAGCCGGAGCCATCTGCAGCCAGCCCAGATTGCCAAAGAGAAATGCGGGATTAGGCCGCGCGCAGACGGACAAAGACCGGGTAGTATCGCCCGCAATAAACTGAAGCTTCAGCGGATAGCCGGATCGCGGCACCCTCAGGATAGCAGGCAGCTTGTAAGTGCTGTCTTCATACATAATGCGCGCATCGGCACTGCGACTGCGCACGGCCATGCGATAGCTGCGCCGCGTCACCAGCGTGGCGCAGGAGCTCAGCGTGAGGCAGAGCAGTAAGGCACAAAAGCAGCGCTGCATAGGCGAGAAGGGCGCCCTTCATCGGGATACCGCTTACGAATATATGCGCTTACAGCAATGCTGAGTATGCTTAGTAAGCAAGCAGCTGCCCGATTTTTTCGGCTACTTTTTCTGCATTGGGCAGCATGGCCGCCTCCAGGCCCACATTCATCGGTACGGCAGGCAGGTCCAGCGCGCCTATGGTATGCACCGGAGCATCCAGCGAGGTGAAGCACTGCTGCGCAATGCGGCATGCCAGCGATTCGGCAAAGGAGTTGAGCAGCTGCTCTTCCGTCAGCACCAGGCATTTGCCATGCCTGCGGACGGTATCCATTACCAGCGCTTCATCGCAAGGGTAGATCGTGCGCAGGTCTATCACCTCTACCTGGCCGGGGTAGCTTTTTGCAGCCGCCTTTGCCCAATACACGCCCATGCCGTAAGTGATGACGCACATCGTTGCGCCTTCGTCAAGCATATCATCATCTGCCTGCAGCGCTATAGCGCCCTTACCAAGCGGCAGCACATAGTCGCGATCCGGCTCTACCATCTTAGCCTCGTCGGTGCCGGGCACCTTGCTCCAGTAGAGGCCTTTATGCTCAAGCATCACCACAGGGTTTGGGTCGAGGAAGGCGGCCTTCATGAGGCCCTTCATATCCGCCGCATTGCTTGGATAAGCGATCTTGATTCCTTTGATGGTTGCGAGCGTGCTTTCCACAGAGCCGCTGTGATAAGGGCCGCCGCCGCCATACGCGCCAATGGGCACCCGTATGATGCAGCCTACTGGGAACTTCCCGCAGGAGAGGTAATTGCTCTTGCTGATCTCCGTCACCAGCTGGTTGAGCCCCGGGTAGATGTAATCGGCAAACTGCACCTCCACGATCGGCTTCAGCCCGACGGCGCTCATGCCCGCGGTAGAACCAATAATGTACGCTTCCTGGATGGCGGTATTGAAGACGCGTGTATCACCAAATTTATCCGCCAGTGTAGCCGCTTCGCGGAATACGCCGCCAAGCCGCTTGCCCACATCCTGTCCGTAGAAGAGGGCCTCAGGGTAGTCCTGAAGAATTTCTTCCACCGCATGCAGTGCGGCATCCACCATCACCGTTTTTTCAGTCTTGCCTGCAGGGCTGCGCGTGCCGGTTTCTTCCAGCGCCTTCGTCGGTGCAAACACATGGCTTGACACCTCGGCAACTTCTGGCTCGGGAGCAGCGGCGGCAGCTTCAAACTCGCGACGGATGTAGTCGGTTTCTTCTGCTTCTATCGCGTCAAGCGCCTCTTCTTTCACGCCCCGTTGCAGCAGCAGCTTGCGCAGCTTAGGCCCTGGATCATCAGTTGCATGCTGCTCCAGATCATGGCGATACCACTCTTTGCGCACGCCGGACGTGTGGTGGCCCAGCAGCGGCACCTTGGCGTGTACGAGGATCGGCTTTCGCTCTTTGCGCACCCAGTCAATGGTATAAGCCATGGTCTTGTAGCTATCGGCGAAGTCGGATCCGTCCACACGCACGCGTTCCATGCCTTTGAACCCGGCGGCATACTCGTAAGCGTCCATCGTACGCGCTTCGTCGGAGCTTACCGAAATGCCCCAGTCATTATCCTGAACCAGATAGATGACGGGAAGCTGGTGCAGCACCGCAAACTGAAATGCCTCGCTCACCTCGCCCTCAGTTACAGAGCCATCGCCCAAAGAACAGACAACGACCGGCGGGGTTGGGTAGTCTATTAATCCCTGCCGTTCTATATACTTGATTCCCTGCGCCACGCCGGTGGTCGGGATTACCTGCATGCCGGTAGCGCTGCTCTGATGAATGATTTTAGGAAACTGCTCGCGGCGGGAGTTGGGGTGGTTATAATATGCCCGCCCGCCGGTAAATGGATCGTCGCCTTTGGCAAGAAGCTGTAGCATAAGCTCATAAGGCCGCCAGCCCATGCCCAGCATCAGGCTCTCGTCGCGGTAGTACGGGCTTACCCAATCATCTTTTTCTAACAGGAAGCCGGTAGCCAGCTGGATGGCTTCATGGCCGCGGGAGGTGCTGTGAACGTATTTGCAGATGGGGCGATTGGCCTCGTAAATGTCGGCCATAGCGCGGGCGGCCATCATCAGGCGATAGGCCTTGAGCAAAATTTCTTTAGAAGGCATGAGCGGGCGCAAAGATACCGTCCGGGCTGTTGGAATACTGCCATTGATGAATGCAGCCGGTTAGGCATCCAGGCGGGATGGCATGGATTTTTAAGCCTTCGGGAGTGCAGTGATTTTCGCCGCTACGAATATTCAAACACAGCCGCTCCCATGAAAAAGTACAGCCTCCTTCCGCTTCTGGCCATCCTTGTCTCACTTAGCTCGTGCGAGGTTATCGGCGGAATATTCAAAGCGGGCGTATGGGCGGGCGTGCTCATGGTCGTCGTTGTTGTAGGCCTTGTAATCTTTATCCTTGCAAAGCTGTTTGGCGGTGGCCGCTGATTCCTTTCAATTTCAATACAACCCCTAACCGTAAACCAAAATAAACTTCCGAGTATGTCACGTTTTATGACCGGCCTGCTGATGGGCATTGGCCTCGGCGTTTTGCTTGCACCTGAAAAAGGTGCAGACACGCGCGACTCACTTGCAGAAACCGCAGGCGAGCTGAAAGACAAATTTAACCGCGTAATAGGCCGCGCCGGCGCCCGCATGGACGACCTGAAAACGATGCTGGAAGATGGTGTGGAAGGCCTTAGCGATGATGTTCGCAGCCGCATCCGCACTATCCTTGACGAGGATGGCGGCGGCAAGCAGGATGCTGGTTCCGGCGGAGGAAGCAATGGCGCACGCCAGGAATACAAACCGATTTGAGACTAAAAGTTGTGTGTGTGATAAGAAACGCCGGGCCCGTAAGCCCGGTTTTTTATGCCTTAACGGTACATGTCAAAGGAGCCGTTCGTAATTGATTTTGTATTGTGGAGCGTATCTGCCGCAGTAAATGCAAACGAACCGGCAATATGCTCGTCGTTGTAAGTAGTAATGGTTATGCTCCCGCCATTTGCCATGAAGGCGCCGGTGTATGAGAAAAAGGAGGCTGATGTGCCTGTATCAACAGGATAGCTGGCAAGTGTGACATAATGCGAAATGTGAACCGCAATAGTCTCGGCCTTGCTGGTGCCTTCATTGCGCGTCCCGTTAATCACGATGCTGCCGCCGCTTACTTCTGCGCGGACAAATGAGGCAGTGAAAAGTTTGCCGTCCACATTCGCAGAGAGCCGGCTGGCAGGATATACAGGGTCGGGCGCGTCTTCTTTTTTGCTACAAGCGATAAGCAGGAAGCAGAAGAGGGTGAAAATAGCAATCGGTTTGTGCAAGCAGGTTCGTTTTAATATTTCTGAAGCAAGACGTTTGCGGTAGCTACAACGCCTTCTTCCCGGCCAATAAAACTTAGGCCTTCGGTAGTCGTTGCTTTGATAGAGACGTCATCGGCGGAGATATGCAGCGTGTGCGCGATGGTGTGCTGCATCTTTTCTACATAAGGCCGGATTTTAGGCGCTTGCAATAAGAGCGTGCTGTCAATGTTGACCAGCCAATAGCCTTTTTCGCGAACAAGCGCGTAGCAACGTTTAAGCAGCACTTTGCTATCGGCATTTTTATAAGTCACGTCTGTATCCGGAAAGTGAAGGCCGATGTCCCCAAGGGAGACTGCGCCAAGCAGCGCGTCGCAAATGGCGTGCAGCAGCACATCGCCATCAGAATGTGCTACGCAGCCTTTATTGTGCGGAATATGGACGCCGCCGAGCCAAAGCTCACGGCCTTCTGCGAGTTGGTGGAAGTCTATGCCCTGGCCGATGCGGTATGACATTGATAATGTTCTTTATTTCAATCCCATCGCCATTGCGCCGGCTATGTTTGGATTTTCGGGATTAACAGTCAGCTTTAGTAAGGCAGGATGAATGATTAAATCCATATCCTCAATTGGAATAGCGCCGAGCAAAACTGTTTGTCCAAGCACTAAAGCACCTACAAAGCACTGGCGGTTTGCAAAAGCAACTTTTACCGGCCCGACGTAGGGGCAAATTTTCTTTGAACCGTCCGCAACCGTGACTTCTCGCTCCTCCAGCGTCTTCAACCTAAGCTGATTGGCAATGTGCTGCGGAATGCACAAATAATTCGCGCCAGTGTCCACGAGCGAATTAGTGGTAATGGACTGAAGCCCCGTTTCAATCAGATTAGAGAGTATTATTTGTGCACTGACCAGGCCCATGCCTACAAAGCTAACACGGAATTGTCCTACCAAATATTCAACCCAAACTTCTCCGCAAACTCCTGCGCCTTCTCATAACCCGCATCCATGTGCCGCAGCACGCCCATCGCGGGGTCGTTGTGCAGTACCCGCTTGAGGCGCTTCTTTGCATCCTTCGTACCGTCTGCCACAATCACCATCCCCGCGTGCAGCGAGTAGCCCATACCTACGCCGCCGCCGTGATGGAAAGACACCCAACTTGCGCCGCCGGCAGTATTGATGAGGGCGTTGAGAATCGGCCAGTCGGCAATGGCGTCGGAGCCGTCTTTCATGGCTTCCGTCTCGCGGTTCGGAGAAGCTACGGAGCCGCAGTCTAAGTGGTCGCGGCCAATTACGATAGGCGCTTTGACTTTGCCTTTCTTCACAAGGTCGTTGAACATTAACCCGGCTTCTTCACGCTCGCCCATGCCCAGCCAGCAGATACGGGCGGGTAAGCCTTGAAATGCAATTTTCTCCCGCGCCATCTTCAGCCAGCGATGCAGGCCTTCATTTTTTGGGAATAGCTTCGTCAGCGCCTTGTCGGTCGTATAAATGTCTTCCGGGTCGCCGGAAAGAGCTACCCAGCGGAAGGGGCCTTTGCCCTCGCAGAAAAGCGGGCGGATGTAAGCCGGCACAAAGCCGGGGAAATCAAATGCGTTTTCTACGCCGCGCTTGTCTTTGGCTTGTCCGCGCAGGTTATTGCCATAATCAAAGGTGATAGCGCCGCGCTTTTGCAATTCTAACATCAGGCGGACGTGGTGCGCCATGCTGTCAAGGGAGCGCTTGCTGTATTCTTCAGGAGCCTCTCCGCGTAACTTATTCGCTTCTACAACATCTAAACCTTCCGGGAAATAGCCGATTAGCTCGTCGTGCGCGCTCGTTTGGTCGGTGAGCGTATCGGGGATGATATTCCGGTCAATCAGGCGCTGCAACAGGTCAATGGCATTGCCGCAATAGCCGATAGAAATGGCTTCCTTGCCATTCTTGGCTTCTACGCTCCAGTCAATTGCTTCATCCAAATTGGAAGTCCATTTGTCCAGATAGCGCGTCTCAATGCGCTTCTTGATGCGCCATTCTTCCATCTCTGCCGCGAGGCAAACGCCTTCCATCATCGTAATAGCAAGTGGCTGAGCACCGCCCATACCGCCGAGACCTGCCGTGACATTGAGTTTGCCGCGCAATGTCCCGTTGAAATGCTGCTGCGCAAGTGAGAGGTAGGTTTCGTAAGTGCCCTGAACGATGCCTTGTGAGCCAATGTAAATCCAGCTTCCTGCCGTCATCTGCCCGTACATCATCAGGCCCTTGGCGTCCAGCTCGCGGAAGACTTCCCAGGTCGCCCACTTGCCCACAAGGTTGGAGTTAGCGATCAGCACGCGCGGCGCATCTTTATGCGAGCGCAGGATGCCGACTGGCTTGCCGCTTTGCACCATCAGCGTCTGGTCTTCTTCCAGCTCTTTTAGGCAGTTCAGAATGGTATCAAAGCTCTGCCAGTTGCGCGCAGCCTTGCCAATGCCGCCATACACCACCAGGTCTTCCGGCCGCTCCGCAACCTCAGGGTCAAGGTTATTTTGAATCATGCGGAAGGCGGCTTCCGTCGGCCAATTCTTACAGGTCAGCTTATTGCCGCGCGGGGCGCGGATGATGCGGTTGGTTTCTACGATGCCGGCCATTTTATCTTGGAATGTTGGAGTGTTCTTAATCAAGCTTTGCTAATGCAGCTTCTAAAGTCGCCTGCGTATGCTGCTCATCCGCTTGCTCGCGATTAAATGGCTCGCCGATAACCTGCTCAAACAACTCCATGTAGCGCTCCGAAATCTGGGTAATTACTTCCTTATCCATCTCCGGCACCTGCTGGCCTGCCTGGCCCTGGAAGCCATTTGCCATCAGCCACTCGCGGACAAATTCCTTGGAAAGCTGCTTCTGGGGCTCGCCGCTTTGCTGACGTTCGGCATAGCCTTCCCTGTAGAAAAAGCGGGAAGAGTCCGGCGTGTGAATCTCGTCAATGAGGGTAATCACACCATTGCGCTTGCCGAACTCATACTTCGTATCCACGAGAATGAGGCCTTGTGCGGCTGCTATCTCTGTTCCACGGGTAAAAAGCGCCAGCGTATATTTCTCTAATTGGTCGTACTCCGCTTCGGGTATCAGGCCGCTGCTGATAATTTCCTCACGGGAAATGTCTTCGTCGTGGCCTTCAGTCGCTTTTGTTGTTGGCGTAACAATCGGGTGGGGGAGCTTATCGTTTTCTTTCAGGCCGTCTGGTAGCGGAACACCGCACATTTCACGCTTACCTGATTTGTACGCCCGCCACATGCTGCCGGCAATGTAGCCCCGCGCAATCATTTCTACCGGATAGGTTTCGCACTTGTAACCAATCGTCGCATTGGGCAGGGGCACATTAATCACCCAATTCGGCAGGATGTCTTCTGTAGCGCGCAGCATGATGGCCGCAATCTGATTCAGTACGGCGCCCTTGTATGGAATCGGGTAGGGCAGCACGACGTCAAAGGCGGAAATCCGGTCAGAGACAATCATCGCGAGATACTTGTCGTTGATAGTATAGACGTCGCGGACTTTGCCGCGGTAAAATGCGGTCTGGTTTTGAAATTGAAGCATTGTGAAGGATTTGTGGCGCAAATATAGGCGGTGGGGGAAAGGCTTATTTTTGGGAAATGGAACAGCCGAAGAAAAAAACGATACGCATATTCCATTCTTTTGAGGAGGCTGCCGAATATGAAGACCGAATCAACGCGCTTCGTACGCCTGTCCAGCGGCTGAAAGACACCGTTGCGCTTATTTCAAGAGTGTATGGCGTGCCACTTGACGCGAAAATGAAGCGCGTCATTACTTTCCCCGCTCATGATTAATGTTCTATATGATGAGCACCAAGTGGTGCTAAAAAAGCTTCTTGAAAAAGACGTTGATTTTATACTGGTTGGTGGCTATGCAGTCATTGCGCATGGCTATGAGCGGACAACTGGTGACATGGACATTTGGTTGAGGGCGGACAATGAAAATAAGCTTGTGCTATTGGATGCGCTTCGGGAATTGGACTTTGATGAAGAGGGCCTTGATTATCTCCGCCAGCAAAATTTTGAAGACCACTACGTTTTCAGCATTGGCGACGAGCCATTGAAGATTGACTTCATAACTCATATCTCTGGGGTAACTTATCAGGATGCAAAACCAGAGATACACGTCGCGGAGGTGGATGGGCTAAGCTTACCGATTCTCCATCTACATCACCTTGTCCTTTCCAAGATAGCCAACGGCAGGTTGAAGGATAAAGCGGATATTGAGCAATTGCAACGCATAGCAAGACAAACAAAAAATGAAGGCGACACCTCCGGGCCGCTTTCATTCATAAATCGCAAATAATCACAACCGCGACTTCACCGCAGCGATATCTGCAATGCGCTTCTCCGCAATCTTCATAGCAGCGGCCTGCGTATGAATGCCTTCGCGCTCTGACAGCTCAAATATCTCCAGCGTACGGTTGTAAATCTTCTCCACGTTACCACGCACACGGTCGGCATTGTAGGTTTCCAGCTCAGCCGCCACATTAATAAGGCCGCCGGCATTAATCAGGAAGTCAGGCGCATACAGGATACCTTTCTCAATCAGCTTAGGGCCGTGGACGTTCTCATCCGCAAGCTGATTATTCGCCGCGCCGGCTATCACTTTCGCCTTCATTTTGGAAATGCTATCATCATTCACTGTGGCACCGAGCGCGCAGGGGGCGTAGATGTCCATATCCAGATTAAAGATGTCTGCACCGTCCACCACTTCTACCCCGTGATTTGCGGCTACTGTTTCCTTGATTTTTTCCGCGTTGATGTCAGTGATGTAAACTTTTGCGCCTGCCTTTATAAGATGCCCGACAAGGTACTGGCCTACATGCCCTACGCCCTGTACCAGCACTTTCTTTCCGGAAAGGCTATCGCTTCCCCAGGCCTTCTTTGCCGCAGCCTTCATGCCTACAAACACGCCGTAAGCCGTAAACGGAGAAGGGTCGCCGGAGCCGCCCATGTATTCGGGCACGCCGGTTACGCTCTTTGTTTCCAGCCGGATGTATTCCATGTCGTGTGCGGCGGTGTTCACGTCTTCGGCGGTGATGTACTTGCCATTCAGGCTATCCACAAACTTGCCGTAGCGGCGCCACAGGGCCTCGCTCTTCTGCTTAGGGTCGGCCATGATGACGGCCTTGCCGCCGCCGAGGTTGAGGTCGGAGATGGCTGCTTTGAACGTCATGCCGCGGGAGAGGCGCAGGGCATCCACCACTGCCTCGTCGCTGCTCTTATAAGGCCAGAGCCGGGTGCCGCCGAGGGCGGGGCCGAGGGTAGTGTTATGTATAGCGATAATGGCATTGAGACCAGAGTGCGGGTCGTGGCAAAACACAACCTGCTCGTGGCCCATGCTCTGCATCAGTTCAAAGACGGATTGATTCATTTGTGGCGTTTATTGCCGCAAACCTAAAGCGAAAAGTTAGGAGTATAGTGCTTGGCGTTGAGGGAAGATGCGGGCACATAGCAGGCGGGTTGACGCGCGTCCCCCGACGCGCCGTCGCGCGGGCGGCCATCCCCTGATGGCGTGTAACCCTCGCGCATCAGGGGATGCGCCACCGCCCCGCCGCGCGTCGGGGGACGCGGGCGAACGGTCTGCTGTGTGGCGCGTAACGCGCATCGGACACTTAACTTGCAGCATCTTCTTTTTGAATGAAAACGCTGAACGCCATTACCGACCCCGTATTTGTGAAGCCCGCCGCGTACAGTTCCGTAGAGCGCTTCTATCTCCGCTTTATCCGTGATGAGCGCGACCTGCCTTTTATAAAGCTGACAGTGCGCATTAGCCTCACACTGCTGCCGCTTGCTGTTATCTGCTACCTGCCTTTCGTGAACGGATGGTGGTTTGCACTGGCTGCCTTAGCTTATCATTACTTCAACAACTTCGCTTACAAAGGCCCTTTTGGACTGATGCTGCACTGCACCAGCCACCGCAAGCTTTTTAAGAAAGAATACGAAGGCCTGAATCATTACATCCCCTGGGTGATTGCGCCCTTCTTTGGCCATTCGCCGGAGACCTATTACACCCACCATATCGGCATGCACCATGCCGAGAATAATCTGGAGGCCGACGAGAGCACGACCATGCCTTATCAGCGCGATTCCTTCGCCGGATGGGCGCATTATTTCGGCAAGTTTCTCTTCACCGGCATTTATCATCTTGCCGCTTATTTCTTCCGCAAAAAGCGCCAGCGCCTCCTGATGCGCTCCGTGCGCGGTGAGCTGATGTTTATGGCGTTTTGCGCTGCCATGTGCTTTGTGAATTGGCCCGCTACGCTCATCGTTTTCATCATTCCATTCTTCCTCTATCGCCTCGTAGCGATGATGGGTAATTGGGCGCAGCACGCTTTCATTGACGCTTCCGACCCTGGCAATGCCTACAAAAACAGCATCACCTGCATCAACACGAAGTACAACGTGAAGTGCTGGAACGATGGCTACCATATTTCCCACCACGAGAAGCAGACGATGCACTACACCGAGCATCCCATCCATTTCCAAAAGAATCTGCCGCGCTACATTGCCAACGAGGCCATCGTCTTTGACGGCATCCACTTCCTGCACGTCTATATCTGGCTCATGCGCCGCCGCTACGATTTGCTGGCAAAGCATTTCGTCAACCTCGGCGACCGCTACGCGAATGACGCCGAGGTGATTGCCTTCCTCAAGAGCCGCACGCGAAAAATCGCCTTTAGCGATAGCAGCTCCGTTCCTGTGATGGCAGAAGCGGCAATGTGACTTTTTATTGGTTAAGCTGTTGTGCTACTATGATGCGACAGTGGCGATGGCACCGTTTAAGCGATAGAATTACTATTTGGCTTTCCACTTATTATGGATGTTCATCCACCTATCGCGGAATGCCATCCATGATAAGTGGAACGTCATCCAGGCATCGTGGATGTCAATCCATGAATGACGGATGTCAATCCACGCATGGTGGATGCAATGCTATGGATGGCGGATGCCAATCCACGCATGGTGGATGGACATCCATGATGCGTGGCAATGCATCCGTAGAAGTTGATGAGCTTCACTTTTAAGTAGCCTTCCTTCTTAAGCTGGTAGTCCTCAAGTAGCCATTAAAGAACTGGCACGGCTCTTTACAACCGTATCTTCAACATACAACATGGCAAAAGGCGGCAAGAAAAAAGACGGCTATGGCATCATCCGCGACTGGCTGGCAGCTAAAGGCTTGCGTCCTTTTCCATTTCAGGAAGAAGCCTGGGCGGCATGGGGTAGGGGAGAAAGCGGCCTCGTGAACGCACCAACGGGTTTCGGCAAAACCTTTTCCATCTTCCTCGCGGCGGTAATTGATTGGATAAACCAGCATCCGCAAGACTATAAAAAGCTGAAAGGCTCCGGCCTGCAATTGCTCTGGGTAACACCGCTCCGCGCCCTTGCCAAAGACATCCATCGCGCCATGGACATCGCGCTGGCGGAGCTGGAAATCCCCTGGCGCGTAGGTGTGCGCAATGGCGATACGAGCGTATCGGAAAGAGGAAAGCAGACGAAAAACGCGCCGGAAATTCTCATCATCACCCCGGAAAGCCTGCATCTTCTTTTAGCGACTAAGAACCACGAAAGCATCTTTCAAGATCTTAAAGGAATAGCAGTAGATGAATGGCACGAGCTGCTGGGCAGCAAGCGCGGCGTACAGGTAGAGCTGGGTGTGTCACGCCTGAAGGCGTTGCAAAATGCAAAATGCAAAATGCAAAATGCAAAAGCTGCTGACAACTCAACACTCAACACTCAACACTCAACACTTCGTATCTGGTCAATCTCTGCTACAATTGGCAATCTTGAAGAAGCCTGCCAAGTCCTGTTGGGCGATTGGGAAGGCGGCACCATCGTTCGCGCGATGCTGCATAAAGAAATTGCCATCCGCACGCTGCTGCCGGAGTCTGTAGAGCGCTTTCCGTGGGCGGGGCATTTGGGACTGAAAATGGTGAACGACGTGCTGCCCATCATTCATAATGCAGGCACAACGCTGCTCTTCACCAACGTCCGCTCGCAATCCGAAAGGTGGTATCAGGCGCTTCTTGAAGCAGACCCCAGCCTTGCCGGGCAAATCGCCCTCCACCACAGCGCCATTGACGGCGAGACGCGCACCTGGGTGGAGGAGCAGCTGCATGAAGGCACGCTGAAATGTGTAGTATGTACGGCGTCTCTTGACCTCGGCGTTGACTTTCGCCCGGTGGATAATGTCATTCAGGTCGGCTCGCCTAAAGGCGTTGCCCGATTCCTGCAACGCGCAGGCCGCAGCGGACACCAGCCGGGCGAGGTTAGTACAATTTGGTTTGTGCCTACGCATTCGCTGGAGATTATGGAAGCGATTGCGCTGCAAAAAGGCTACGAAGCAGGACTTATTGAAGAACGCAAACCCGTGCTGATGGCCTGGGATGTGCTCGTTCAATACTTAGTTACGCGCGCTATCGGCGATGGCTTTCGCAGTGAAGAATTGTATGCCGAAATCATCTCCACGCATTCATACGCAGATGTAACGTGGGATGAATGGGAATGGCTGCTGCTCTTCATCACGCAAGGCGGCGCTGTACTCAGCGGCTATGAAGAGTACCATAAGGTGGTGCGGGGAGAAGATGGCGTGTACCGTGTGCCCAGCCGTCAGGTAGCCTTGCGGCATCGTATGAACATAGGTACTATCGTAAGTGATGCCTCCATGCGGGTGAAGTTTGTTACCGGCGGCTATGTGGGCACCATTGAGGAGAATTTTATCTCTCGCCTCAAGCCGGGTGATGCATTTGTCCTTGCCGGCAGAAAGCTGGAGCTGGTGATGGTAAAGGACATGGATGCGCTGGTGCGCAAAAGCAATGCAAAGAATGCGATTGTGCCGGCATGGCTGGGCGGGCGGCTGCCGCTGTCAGCCAATATGAGCGAGGTGCTTCGTCATACTTATGAGCAAGCCGCTGACAATCCGGAAGGCAATCCGCTGATTTCCTTCTTAGGCCCTCTGTTTGACACGCAGAAGTCGCTGTCCCACATTCCCGGAGACGGCGAGCTACTTGCAGAGCTTATTGATACACGGGACGGCCATCACCTTTTTGTGTATCCTTTTGAAGGCCGGCTTGTGCATCAGGCAATGGCGGCGATGCTGGCTTACAGGATTGCGCAGGTGTTGCCTATTTCTTTCTCTATTGCCATGAGCGACTACGGCTTTGAGTTACTTAGCGACCAGCCGATTCCGGTAACAGAAGAGAATATCCGCGGCTTTTTCAACCCAAAAGATTGGTATCTGGACTTGCAGCGCAGTCTCAACGCCGCAGAGCTTGGGAAGAGAAAATTCAGGGACATCTCAGTAATAGCAGGCCTGATTTTTCAAGGCTATCCAGGTGCTAAGAAGAAGAACCGGCACCTGCAGAACTCTTCATCGCTTATTTATGACGTTCTGCGGGAGGAAGAGCCTAATCACCTGTTACTTCAGCAAGCCGATACGGAAGCGCTTACCTATGAAGTGGAGGCGGAACGGCTCTACGTCGCAATGGAACGTATTTACAAGCACAAAATCATCCTTACACATCCGCAACAGCTCACACCATTCTGCTTCCCAATTAAGGTTGACAGCCTGCGAGAGCAACTGAGCAGCGAAAAGCTGGAAGACAGAGTAAAGAGAATGCAAGAGCAACTTAATAATCTTTAGGATTTCCGGGCTTTTTTTAGCAGAAAACTTTGGTCAGGAA
>CBDFFJ010000006.1:0-37588 GCA_965246765.1 Chitinophagaceae bacterium | reverse complement strand
TGCGGCGCAGATTTCTAAGACGCAAGACCGCAATGCTGCCGACGTGGTGAAGCGTATCCCGGGTGTATCTATTCAGGATGATCGCTTTATCACTATCCGGGGGCTTGCCGACCGTTATAATACAGTATGGCTTAATGATGCAGGCGCTCCCTCCTCCGAAATTGATAAGAAGTCATTTTCATTTGACCTGATTCCGTCTGGTCTTATTGAGCGTATCCTGATTTTCAAAACCCCTGCTGCCGACCTTCCCGGCGACTTCGCGGGTGGCATGGTCAAGATTTATACCACTTCCATTCCTGAGAAAAATCAGTACAATTTTGCGGTTCAGGGCTCCTACCGCTCAGGCTCAACCGGTACCGATTTCAATGCCCAGCCAACCAAATCTGGCGATATGTTCGGATACGACAACGGTAGCAGGAATATCCCTGATGGCGTGCCTGCTGACAATTTTAACCGCAACAGCCCGAATGCTGCAGCGATTACTAAATCTTTCGGCAGCTTCGGTGATTACAGCACGAAGACACAAAACCCCGACCTGCGTATTTCAGGTTCTGCCAGCAATGTTTTCAAGTTCAGCAAGTTCAAGCTCGGTAATACGTTCGGAGCTTCTTACACAAATACCTGCACTAATTATAATGTACATCGTTACGACTATCTGGATACGATCAAGTCTTACGAGTACAATGACCAGGAATCCATCAACAAGGTGAACACGGCCGTGCTTGAGAACGTGGCTGCGGTAATCGGCAATACGAAGCTGGAGTGGAAGAATCTTTACAATCAGATTGGCACTACAGGCGTTACCGTTCGTAATACAGTGCCCGACCCAACTGCCGCAAACACCAACATTCGCGCTTACCAGTTTGGCTATGAGAACCGTAAAACATATACCAGTCAGCTAACGGGCAGCCATCATAATGAAGGTGACAGCCGCAAGTACACCTGGACACTCGGCTATTCTAACCTAGACCGTAATCAGCCTGACCTGCGCCGCATACAATATGCAGAGACAAATACGCCCGGCATTTACAAAGCCCAAACTGTTACCTCAGTTGACGTGAATTTTGGCGGTGGCCGCTACTTTGCTAAGCTAAATGAGAAGGTGTACAGCTTCTCTCACCAGTTCACGCAGAAGATTTCTTTTAAGAATGACTATGCGATTGACCTTAGCCTCGGTAATTACATAGAGTACAAAAAACGCCGCTTTGACGCCCGCGAATTTGGCTATACCCTCCGGACCCAAAGTCCACTGCTAAACCTTCCTGTCACAGAAATTTTCGGCGCGTCCAACGTTGGCGACCAGACCAACTTCATGATAGAGGATGCAACCGCGCCATACGATCACTATACCGCCGACAATACCCTTATCGCATCCTTTGTATCGCTCAATGTGCCGCTCGGTAATCGCATCAAGGCCCTTATCGGCGCTCGCTATGAAGCCAACAAGCAAACGCTAAACACCCAGCTTAGCCTTGATACAATTAATGCTGAGCTGAAGACAAACTACCTGCTTCCAAGCGTCAACCTTACCTACAACTTTACCCCCAAGATGCTGGTTCGCGCCGCATATGGCAAGACGCTTAACCGCCCTGAGTTCCGCGAGCAGGCGCCTGTTTACTTCTACGATTTCTCCCTGCGTGCAGGCACCTATGGCGCCTATTACCTGGCCGATACGCTCCAAGTGGCAGAAATACATAACCTCGATGCCCGCTGGGAGTTTTACCCATCCGCAGGCGAGCTGATTCATGCGGGTGTTTTCTACAAGAGCTTTAAGAATCCTGTGCAGCAAACGGAGGTGCCCGGCATTACCGACAAAGCCTTCACCTTCCACAATGGTACCAGCGCCTATGTTGCCGGTGTTGAGATTGACGTCCGTAAGAATCTCATGTTCTTAGACGATAAGTTTGGCAGTAAGTTCCTGAAGAACTTCGTACTGGTAGGCAATCTTGCGCTTTCTAAGAGCGAGCTGAAAATTGACAGCGCGCGCATCAAGAATGTAATTCCTACCGGGCCGCTCCAAAACCAATCCAACTACGTTGTGAATGCCGGGCTTTTCTATCAGAATGATTCCCTTGGCCTGCAAGGTTCCTTGCTTTATAATGTATATGGCCCCCGCCTGTACGCAGTAGGTACGCTTAGCGGTAACGGCAGTGTTGGCGAGCTTGCCTTCCACAGCCTTGACGTGGTGCTTACCAAGAGCTTCCTGAAACATTACAGCTTCTCCTTCGGCGTGCAAAACCTGCTTGACCAAACCATCCGCTTCGTAGAAGACGCGAACCACGACAATAAGTTTGACAAAAAGGACGACACGCCTTTTACTACTTATAAGCCGGGCCGCTATTTTACTGCCGGCATTCGTCTGAGGTTTTAGGGCCAGCCTGAATTTTTTCTGCTATAGAGCCACGGATTGCTACATGCAATCCGTGGCTTTTTCATTTAAGGGAATGCCTGGTTCGGTAGAAAGGCCTGTCATGCCCTGGAAATAGGTAGAAACGTCGTTTCTATAAGTAGAAATATGGTTTCCGGCAATAGAACTGTCGTTTCTATCTACTGAACTGCCATTTCTGTCAATAGAAATAGCATTTCTGGTAGTGGATATGAGACTTCTATTAATAGATATGTCACTTCTTCCTGTAGCGCTGGCAAATACGGCGGCAGAAGGGGCGAATTAGATAGTTGATAGAAGAATAGTACATTAGTAGCTCATCAAAAAATAATGTACCATGGCAAAGCTGACTACGGGCCGGATTGTAAGCTCAAAAAATCCCTCCGAGATATTAAACACTGCAGAGAAGGTGTACAAAAAGCATCTGAATGACGGTGCATCGTCGGAATTGAAAAACCTGGTGGACTTCAATTGGGACACTGCCGGCCCAACAATAGCCACCGCACGTGACCATCATAATGCCGCCGAAGATTTTAAAGGCAAGATGGAGGAGCAATACCGTCTGCGCGACAGCCTGATAAAACCGATTGTAGAAATCACGAAAGCGAGCAGCAGGTACTTGAAAGGCAGGTATGCGAAAAACCCTAAAAAGCTGGCAGACTGGGGCTACCAGATTGACGATTCGCCGAAAGCGAAGAAGACGCCCAAGGAAAAATGAAGAAAGGCCTTGCAAGCGTGGGTAAGCCGTGGATAAAGCCCGTGTTCATTTTAAGGTAATACTGTGGTAACAGAGGGGTAACTGCCTCCGGGCACCTTTGCCTCTTAATAACAACCACAGAAAATCATCATGAAAAAAGCGCTACTCACGCTCGCATTAGGCCTTGCAGGCATCGTTTCTGCATCTGCCTACGGCACTGTTTCCGTACAGGGGGATATCACCACCAATACACATTGGGAAGCCGACTCCCAATACCTGCTTAAAGGCTACGTTTATGTAACCTCAGGCACTACGCTGACTATTGACGCCGGCGCAATCATCCGTGGTGATAAGAACACGAAGGGTTCGCTCATCATTGAGAAAGGCGCAAAGCTTATTGCCATTGGCACCGCTACACAGCCGATTATCTTCACTTCAAATCAACCCGCCGGCAGCCGTTACCCCGGCGATTGGGGTGGAGTCATCCTTTGCGGCCAGGCGCCTGTAAACTGGAATGGTAATGATGGTATCGTTGAAGGCGGCCCGCGTTCCCACTATGGTGGTACAAACGCTGGGGACAACAGCGGCACAATGAGCTTCGTGCGCATTGAGTTTGCGGGTATCGCATTTTCTCCAAACAATGAGGT
Organism: Chitinophagaceae bacterium; assembly: GCA_965246765.1. Classification (GTDB taxonomy): domain Bacteria; phylum Bacteroidota; class Bacteroidia; order Chitinophagales; family Chitinophagaceae; genus UBA1952. The sequence goes on along the minus strand of CBDFFJ010000006.1, from coordinate 33,858 downwards.
GAACGGCCTTACGCTTTGCGGCGTAGGCACCGGCACACAGATTGACCACATCCAGGTTTCTTACTCCGGCGATGACAGCTATGAGTGGTTTGGCGGTACGGTAAATGCCAAGTATATTATTGCTTTCCGCGGCCATGACGATGACTTTGATACGGATAACGGATGGAACGGCAAGGTGCAGTTTGGTGTTAGCCTGCGCGACCCGCTTGACGCGGATCAGAGCGGCTCAAAGGGCTACGAGAGCGATTCCTATCAGCCGGGCCTTACTGCTACGGGTATTGGTGACACCATGCCTGCTACCCGTCCTGTATTCTCTAACATGACCAGCGTGGGCCCACTTAACAGCGCCACCTCTACTGCCTGGGACAACCAATATGTTGCGGGCGTTCAGATTCGCCGTGGTTCGGCTATGAGCCTGCTCAACTCAATCGTGATGGGCTGGCCTTGCGGCATCTTGTTTGACGAGTCTGTAAGCACGGTAGGTTCAACAGTTGCAAACATTGGTAATGGTGCATTGCAAATCCGCAATACGATTGTTGCGGGTAATGCAACAACCAGCAGCCCTACCGGTAATAAAGACCTGTTTTATGTAATCAACGGCGCGCGTAGCCTTACACCCACTGCAACATGGGCAGACACAACTACCAACAGCCCGTTTGCTCCATTTAGCGGCCCATATAACTTCTTCTTAAATCCTGCTTTCGGCAATAAAATTTACCCGTCTGCTACCAGCGGTGTAAGGCTGTTCACGCCATTTGACCTGAACAATCCAAACTTCATCCCTACAACCGCCTCGCCTGTTGTATTCAATACGGTTGGTAATGGCAGCAAGACAGCTGGCTTTTTTGACCCGAATAAGGCAATCAACTACGACACATCAAACGGCTACGCAAACTATAACGTGCCGCAGGTTCCACCAAGCTTTAATAACAAGGGCGCAGATGCATTCTTTACTAAAGTAAATTATGTGGGCGCATTCCCTGGCACACAGACCACGTCAGACAACTGGACTGCTGGCTGGGCAAACTGGACACCGACTACTACTAACTATGAATATGTACTTAACGGCGGCGGCGTTGGTGTGAACACGCTTACCAACAATATTCAGAATGCACGGGTTGTGCCAAATCCGGCTTCAAGCACTGCCACAGTTCTTATTGACCTCAATGCAAAGAGTACGCTTGTAGTGAGTGTTGCGGACATGACCGGGCGCGTAGTATTGAATGTGTTTAACGGTGAAAAGAATACTGGCATTAGCGCAGTTCCTTTTGACATCTCTACGCTCAGCGCAGGTATGTACATGGTGCATATCTCTACAGAGAATGGCTCGCGAACTGCGAAGCTTAATGTAGTTAAGTAAGTAATCGTCCGTCTTATTAAAAACCGCCCCGGCTCTCCCGGGGCGGTTTTTTGTTCTTTTGCAGCCATGAACGTCCGCCAGCTATTCCAGCAGCATCTAGCGCCCACATCCCCGGCGCCTGTCGGCCTGCACATTACGCGTGCGCATGGTGCTAAACTCTGGGACGCGGATGGAAAAGAGTACATTGACCTGATCGGTGGCATCTCGGTCTGCAACGTAGGCCACCGGCACCCTAAGGTCGTAACGGCCATCAAGGCTCAGGCAGATGCCTACCTCCACGTCATGGTTTACGGTGAGCTGGTGCAGAGTCCGCAGGCAGAATATGCGCAGCTGCTTTCGCGGCATCTGCCGGAAGGCCTTGATTGCGTGTACTTCACCAATAGCGGCGCCGAGGCGGCAGAGGGTGCGATAAAGCTTGCCAGAAGGCTTACCGGCAGGCCGCGGATGATCGCCGCCAACAAGAGCTATCATGGGAACACCACCGGGGCATTAGCGCTCATGGGCGATGAATACTGGCGCCAGGCCTTCCGGCCGCTTATTCCCGGTGTCAGTCATCACGACTATAACTCGGAGGCGCTGATTGCTGCGATAGATGAAAGCGTAGCCTGCGTCGTGCTGGAAACCATTCAGGCGGAGGCAGGTGTTATAGAGCCGTGGCCCGACTGGATGCAGGATGTAGCCGAGCGCTGCCGCGCTAAGGGCGCATTGCTTATCCTTGATGAGATTCAATGCGGCTTCGGACGCACGGGCGCGCTATGGGGTTTTCAGCACTACGGCCTTACGCCCGACATCCTGTTGCTGGGCAAGGCATTGGGCGGTGGCATGCCGCTCGGCGCTTTTATTGCTTCGCGCCAGCGGATGGCTGCGCTGGCCGAAAATCCGGTACTGGGCCACATCACGACTTTTGGCGGGCATCCGGTATGCTGCGCGGCGGGCATGGCGGCTATGCGCGCTTTGCTGGATGAAGAAATGATTGCCGACGTTGCGGAAAAAGAAGCGCTGTTTCAACAACATCTCATTCACGGCCGCGTCAAAGCCGTTCGTAGCAGAGGATTGCTGATGGCCGTCCAGCTAGATGCCCCGGAGCAGGTAATACACGTATTAAGCGAAGCATTGGGGCAAGGCGTGTTCAGCGATTGGTTCCTGTTTGCTCCAGACTGCATCCGCATTGCGCCGCCGCTGACTATTTCTCCTCAGGAAATAGAGACAGCCTGCGGGCGGCTAAAAGACTGTCTGACAGCATTGCCATGAGCCTGTCAAATGGTGCAGGGTGAGATGCAAATGCTGTGGCTACAACAATACCTTAGCCGCATAATCAAATTCATTCACCGCACAAAAACCACGCAATGCTTAGAAAACTACTCTTTCTCTTTACCGCAGCACTGATATGCTCAGACCGCGCGGACGCTACCACCTTCAACGTAAGCGTTGGGTCTGGCGGCAACACCTTTTCTCCGTCTTCAGGCGTCACCATGGCCATCGGGGATACAATCAAGTTCAGTCTGGCAGGAGGCAGCCATAATGTAACCGCCTCCTCAATTCCAGGCGGCGCCACGGCATTTGGCTCGCCGAGTCCCATGGGTTCCACCTACATCTACGTGCCTAATGTAGCCGGAACGTATAACTATGTGTGCACCTTTCACCCCGGCATGTCTGGGACCTTTACTGTAACCGGCTGCTCGGGACCTTCCTCTAAACCTGTGATCACAAGCAGCAACGGCGCTACAGCATGCGCAGGCGGCACTGCCCTCGCTTTGAGTATTCCAGCCCAGGCTGGCGCCACCTATCAATGGTTTAATGGCGCAGCAGCCGTCACCGGCGCTACCGCTGCATCGTTGAATGTGGCGACCACCGCGGCTAATGCCGGCAGCTATACGGTTAAGGTGAGCCGTTGCAGCGTGGATTCGGTCTCCGCGCCTTTCACCGTAACAATTAACGCCCTTCCGGTTCCTGCGTTTACCGAAGCGCATACCGCCCTGTCCTACACTTTTACCAATACAACGCCTTCACCAGCATCGCATACTTACATATGGACATTCAGCGACGGATCTCCTGCCCAGACCACCACCAACGCCTCGCGCACCTTTACCTCTGCCGGTACCTATACGGTAACGCTTCGCGCTACCACTGCTGCCACCTCCTGCTTCGCTACTACCGTGCCCCTTACCGTGCAGGCTAAGCTAGGCATCGGCACGCTGGCCGGCGAGTCTTATTCCGTGGTGCCTAATCCGGCCAGCGCTGTCATAACGGTAAGTGTGCCGGCCAATGCATCGCTCCGGCTTACAGATATGAGCGGGCGCGCAATGAAGGTTTCAATTTCCGGAACAGACCGCACCCGTCGTCTTGACGTCAGCGGGCTGCCGGCGGGCCTTTATCTCCTGTGCATCAGTACGGATGCGGCAGGCGTTACAGAAACGATTACAGTTACGCATTAGAGATCTGTCAGGTTCACGGAAACAAAAAGGAGCGCTTCGGCGCTCCTTTTTGTTTTGTGGAGATCATCTGCTCATTCGCTGAAATTGCACTCAAGCGGCAGCTTTTCGGTTCCATCGCTCATTTGCACATTGGCACAGTGGAAGGTGAATTTTTTCAGGGTGTCAAACGAGAAAGTGCCGGTGACGCCCTTTACGCCATCACTGCTAAATCCTGTTGCACGATAGATGTGCGCACCGTCGTACATAGCAATCTGGACGTTATCTGCGGTATTGCTGTCAGCGGCTATCTTATAAGTTGCATTTTTCAAAGGCAGCGCTCCTTTGGAGGAAAAGGAAAGTATAAGCGTTTGCCCGCCAGGGCCTGAAACCCGGATACTCGGGTATGTAACGCCGTTCCCGGTTTCCTTTACAAGCCCCGTGCGCGTATAGACGATGCTGCCCAGCTTCCATCCGCGAAACGCGGCGACTGTTACATTCAGGTCGTAGTATCGCGTGCCGGAATGACCTACTCCCTTCACTTTGCATGGATATGTACCGCCGCCGGTAGAGAAGTCAGTGGAGAAGGTAACCAGCGAGGTAAAGGGCGTGATGCCCACCTGCGGCTGGAAGCTCGCAAAAACGCCGCCTGGCAGAAAATCGCCGTTGAGCGTCACTGTATCTCTCGCGCTTCCGGTCTGTGTCACCGATACAGGGAATGAGTAGGCGCTGTTAGAAGTATTGCTCAGGTCGGCATCGCGCACACCTGTAATGATAAAGTTGCCGGTCTGCGGCGTATCGCTGGTCTCCGTTTTCTTGCAGGATACGGCAGTCAGGGCCAGGAGGAAAATTGCGGAAAGGCGCTTCATATTAATGGGTTGGCTCGGTGGCCGGTTCAATGAAAAAAAGTCTGTTTGAGCCGCAAGATAAGATACATAACTGCGCAGCAATGCGTTCGGCAACGCTCAACGCAGCCGACATCTCCCGCATGCGTAACTTGCCCCAATGGCACAGCTCATTCGGAAAGAAGACGCGCTTGAATACCACCGCAAAGGCCGTCCCGGCAAGATTGAAGTAATTCCTACTAAAGAAACCAAAACGCAAAGGGATCTGGCGCTTGCCTATTCCCCCGGCGTTGCCGAGCCTTGCCTTGAAATTGCTAAAAATCCCGACGACGTTTATCAGTACACTGCAAAGGGCAATCTGGTGGCCGTCATATCCAACGGCACGGCAGTCCTTGGCCTGGGCGACATCGGACCCGAAGCGAGCAAGCCGGTCATGGAAGGCAAAGGCCTGCTGTTTAAAATCTTCGCAGACATAGACGTGTTTGACATAGAGCTGGCGGTTCGCGACGTAGATGAGTTTGTACGCGTAGTGAAAGCGCTGGAGCCGACGTTTGGCGGTGTAAACCTGGAAGACATAAAAGCGCCTGAGTGCTTTGAAATTGAGCGGCGATTGAAGGAGGAGCTGCATATTCCCATCATGCACGACGATCAGCATGGAACCGCCATCATATCCGGAGCTGCGCTGCTTAACGCGCTTGAGCTGGTGGGCAAAAACATTGCACAGGTAAAGTTTGTGATCTCCGGCGCAGGCGCCTCAGCTATTTCGTGCTGCAAGATTTACCTCGCGCTTGGCGCGGATGTCGCCAACATGTACATGTACGATAGCAAAGGCCTCATCACTAAAGACCGCACTGATCTGGACGAGCACAAGCAGCAGTTTGCCCAGCAGGCGCCCGATCAGTCTCTATCTGAGGCAATGGCTGGCGCTGATGTGTTTATCGGCCTTTCAAAAGGCGGCGTGGTAAATGCGGAAATGGTCAAAAGCATGGCGGAGAAGCCGATTGTATTTGCCCTGGCCAATCCGACGCCTGAGATCGGTTACGATGAGGCAGTCGCCGCGCGTCCGGATGTCATTATGGCCACAGGCCGCTCCGACTATCCCAATCAGGTAAATAATGTGCTTGGCTTTCCCTACATCTTCCGCGGAGCACTTGATGTAAGGTCACGCGCTATCAACGAGGAGATGAAGCTTGCCGCAGTCAAGGCGCTTGCAGCTCTCGCCAAAGAGCCGGTGCCGGATATTGTGAACGTAGCTTATAACGAGCGCAGCCTGCATTTTGGCAGCACTTACATTATTCCAAAGCCGATAGATCCACGACTGCTTACTACAGTCGCGCCGGCTGTAGCAAGAGCCGCCATAGAAAGCGGTGTAGCAAGGCATCCCATTACCGACTGGGACGCATACGATGCAGAGCTGCACCACCGCCTGGGAGGCGACGACAATGTGCTGCGCTATGTCATCAATAAAGCGAAACAGTCGCCACGCCGGGTGGTCTTTGCAGAGGCGGAAAACTTCAAAGTGCTGAAAGCAGCCCAGATTGCTTACGACGAAGGCATTGCCACTCCTATTTTGCTGGGCAACGAGGTGGCCATTCGCGCAATTATTCGGGATAACGGCCTGCAGCTGGACGACGTGGAAATTGTAGATCCCCGCAGTGATGCCAGCGCCGCCAAACGCGACGCTTATGGGGACATATTCTTTGCAAAGCGTCAGCGCAGGGGCTATAATTTGTATGAAGCGCGTAAGGCCATGCGCGACCGCGTGCATTTCGGCTGCATGATGGTGGATTCCGGCGAGGCTGATGCGCTCATCTCCGGGCTCACCCGCAATTATCCTGATACCATGCGGCCGGCTTTACAGATAATCGGTTTAGAAGAAGGTGTAAAAAAGGGTGGCCGGCATGTATCTGATGCTCACGAAACGGGGGCCGCTATTCTTCGCAGATACGACGGTAAGCTTTAATCCCACCGACGAGGAACTGGTAGAGATTACCCGCATGACGGCTCGTGAGGTAGAAAGCTTCAACATCAGGCCGCGGATTGCGCTCTTGTCTTACTCCAACTTCGGCTCCTCCGAATCGGCGGAGGCCATCACCGTGCGAAGTGCTGTCGCAAAGCTCCGCGAACGTTATCCGGATATGATTGTGGACGGGGAAATGCAGGCGGGCGTTGCTTTTAATTCTGACTTGCTGCGGGAAAATTATCCGTTTTCTTCGCTGGCCAACGAGCAGCCGAACGTATTGATTTTTCCCAATCTTGCCTCCGGCAATATTGCATATCATCTCTTGCAGGAGGTCGGCGGCTCTGAAGCCATCGGACCTATCTTACTTGGTCTGCGCAAGCCTGTGCACGTACTTCAGCTTGGCTCATCCGTGCGCCAGATCGTAAATATGGTTGCCATTTCGGTTATTGACGCGCAGATGAAGGCCAGAGCTTAAAACGTAAAACGAAACAGATAAAACACGCTCGCCATTGTCTCGCATAGCCATTATAGGCGCAGGAGCGGCCGGATGCTTCGCTGCGGCGAATGTTGGCCCCGGGCATGAAGTCGTCATCTTTGAAAAAGGCTCAAAGCCCTTGCAGAAAGTAAAGGTGTCCGGCGGCGGAAGATGTAATGTGACTCATGCCTGCTACGACATTCCGGAGCTGATAAACCGTTATCCGCGGGGTGCTTCTCTGCTGAAGCGTACACTCCACCAATTCGGGCCGCAGGACACAGTGAAATGGTTTGAACAGCGCGGCGTGTCTGTAAAAGAAGAAGCGGACGGCCGTATGTTTCCCACTACAGATGACTCGCAGACTATAATAGACTGCATTCTGAAAGCAATGTCGGGTGCCGGGGCCAAAATCCGCTACAGCAGCGGCGTAAAGGCCGCGGCGCCGCATGAAGGCGGATGGAGGCTCATCCTGGAAAACGACGCTACTCACCTTTGCGACCGGGTTCTCATTGCCGCCGGCAGCATTCAAAAACCGGAGCAATGGGCTTGGCTGACGGCTTTAGGCCACAGCATTCAGCCGCCTGCGCCCTCGCTGTTCACCTTTAAGCTGCCCGGCAATGCCATCACGCAGCTTATGGGCGTGTCCGTACCCGATGTCTCCGTCCGGATCACGGGCTTAAAAGGTATCCAAACAGGCCCCCTGCTCATTACGCACTGGGGATTCAGCGGCCCCGCCGTGCTAAAGACTTCAGCCTGGGCAGCAAAAGCACTGCAGGAATGCGGGTATGAGGCGACGGTGCTGGTAAACTGGCTGAAGGATATGTCGGAGCCCGATCTGCGCGTGCAATTTCAGGAATTGCGGCAGCGGGAAGGGCGGGCAACCCTCAGTGGCCGGAATCCCTTCGGCCTTCCGCGCAGACTTTGGGAGTTTTTACTGCAGCGCAGCGACGTCAGCGAAAGTATGCGCTGGGGTGAGCTGCCCGCGAAAGCACAGCAGCGGCTTATTACCGCACTTGTGGCCGACGCTTACCAGATGAGCGGTAAGACGACTTTTAAGGAGGAATTTGTAACCTGCGGTGGCGTCACGCTTTCTGAAGTCAATGCCCACATCATGGAAAGCAGGCTTGCTCCCGGTCTTTACTTTGCCGGCGAAGCTCTGGATGTGGGATGGCATTACCGGCGGCTACAATTTTCAGCACGCCTGGAGCAGCGGGTGGATTGCCGCAAACCACATGACCGCGCCGCGCTAAGCAAAGCGGCAGTTATCATTATCTTCCGGCTGCCTGTCGCCGGTACACGAAAAAGGCAATAATAGCTGCCAGAAAATTCGGAATCCAGACCGCGATGAAAGGGTTCATGCCGGCCTTGGTAGAGAAGGTAGTGGAGAATTGCAGGCAAAGCATATAGATAGCGCTGATGGCTATGCCAATAGCAAGGTGAAAGCCGCTGCCCCCCCTGATCTTGCGGCTGGCCATACATGCCCCGATGATGGAAAGAATGAAGCCCGCAAACGGCTGCGCGGTGCGCCGGTGCTTTTCCACATAGTAAATGTTGAGGTTGTTGTTTCCGTGAAGCTTCTGGCGCTCAATGAAGTGGTCAAGCTGTGGGGTTGTAAGCGCTTCCTTTACATCCGCATCCTCCTTGAGGTCCTTTGGCGAAAAAGGGTATTCGGCAAACATCTCAGGTATCTGCTGCAGTGATTCCTTCAACGTGTCGTTGGTGCGCACGGTGACTGAATAAAGCTTCCACATCTTCCTGGCGCTGTCGTAAGACACATGGTCGGCCATGAGTTTTTCTGTGAGGTGGGTACCTTTTATCTTCTCAGCCGTAAAGTGATAGCCATTGTTGCTGCTGTAATCATACGACTCCATGTAAATCAGCAGGCCGGGCAAAAGCTGCATATGCACATTGCGGTCCGAAGAAGTGATTTTCTCGTGTACGTACTTGTCCTCAAAGCTGAGCCGGGATTTGTTGGCCACGGGCACAATCCAGTGGTTGGCGAGGAGCGCAAGCGCGCCAAGCAGCCCGGCCCCGATAAAGAATGGTCGCAAAAAGCGATTAAATGACATGCCTGTTGCCAGCATGGCAACGATTTCCGTTTTATAAGCCAGCTTGGAGGTGAAGAAAATGGTAGCGATGAAAATGAACAGCGGATAAAGCAGCGCCGATATGTGGGGGATAAAATTCTTGTAGTAGTTCAGAATTGGCAAAAGCGGCACCTTGTTTTCTGAAAACTTGTTCAGCTTCTCACTGATGTCCACCACGCAGGCTACCGCAGCCAGTATTAAGATGGCGAAGAAAAAGGTGCCGATAAACTTGCGGACGATGTACCAGTCTAATTTCTTCATAGTAATCGGTCTGACCGAACAAAGGAAGGACCGCCTGATTCCGCTATGGGCGGAGCGTTTAGAGCCTTCGCTTTATCAGCGGTAAAGTTGCAGCCTTCCAGGCGGCAAAATCGCCTGCAAGGATATGCGCCCGCGCTTCTTTAACTAAATGAAGATAGAAAGCCAGATTTTGAATAGAAGCAATCACTAATCCTAAATACTCATTGGCTACAAAAAGATGGCGCAGGTAAGCCTTACTGTAAAAATTGGACGTCTCGCAAGCAATGCCCTCATCCAGCGGCGAAAAATCCGTCGCCCATTTTTTGTTCTTGATATTGATGACGCCCTGAGAGGTGAACAGCATCCCGTTGCGACCATTGCGCGTCGGCATCACGCAGTCAAACATATCTACGCCCAGCGAGATATTCTCTAAGATATTCCAGGGGGTGCCCACCCCCATCAGGTAGCGCGGCTTATCCTGCGGCAGGTATTCGCAGCACAGCCCGGCCAGCTCATACATCGTTTCCTCCGGCTCGCCCACGCTTAACCCGCCAATCGCATTGCCGTCCGCGCCCACGCTGGCGATAAACTCTGACGAAGCCTGACGTAAATCGCGAAATGTACTGCCTTGCACAATCGGGAACAGCGTTTGCTCATAACCGTACTTCGGCTCGGTCTCGCCAAGGCGTTTTACGCAGCGCTCCAGCCAGCGGTGCGTCAGCTCCATACTCTTCTTCGCATACGCGTACTCGCTCGGGTAGGGCGGGCATTCGTCAAAAGCCATAATGATGTCCGCGCCGATGCTGCGCTGCACATCCATCACGCTTTCCGGTGTGAAGAGGTGTCGCGAGCCGTCTATGTGCGATTGGAATAGCGCGCCTTCCTCGCTGAGCTTTCTATTCGCTGCAAGCGAGAAAACCTGGTAGCCGCCAGAGTCTGTCAGAATGGGCCTGTCCCAGCCGTTGAACTTGTGGAGGCCGCCTGCCGCTTCCAGCACGCCGGTGCCGGGGCGGAGGTAGAGGTGATAGGTATTGCCGAGAATAATTTGGGCGTCAATCTGTGTTTTGAGCTGCTGCTGTGTTACCGCCTTTACGCTGCCAACTGTGCCTACGGGCATGAAGATGGGTGTTTCAATCTTGCCATGCGCGGTGGTGATGGTGCCGGCGCGGGCACTTGTAGCACTGTCCGTTTTTTCTAACAAAAAATCCATTCTGTTGCAAAGGAACGGGACAATTCGGTCGGTACGGCGCAGCCGGGCTGACCAAAGCAGAAGAGCCGGGCAGACCGGAACAACGCAGGCCGCCGCTTTCTTTCTACATTGCCCTCTGGGATGGCAATCGTTCTAATAGTCTGTATAATCTGCATTGCCGTGGCGCAGGCTGCCTATTTCCTGTTTTTCTTCAGAAGAATTTTCAGCCTGCCAAACGATAGCGACGGGATTAATCATCGCGCGGCCATTCCGCAATGGGCGACAAATGCTTTCACAGTAATCATCTGCGCTCGCAATGAGGGAGCCAATCTCAAAACATTCCTGCCCAAGGTGCTCGCGCAGGACTACCAGTTTGTAAACGGCGAGCCGGCCTTTGAGGTAATTGTGGTAAACGATGCCTCAGACGACAATACCGCCGGTGTGCTGCATCGCCTTGCAGAAAGCTGGAAGCACTTGCGCATTATTACTATTGAGCCTTCTGAGGTACGAACGCTGCCGGGCAAAAAATTTCCGCTGTCAAAAGCGCTTGCCGCCGCTCGCTACGATTGGATAGCCTGCACCGATGCCGATTGCGCGCCCGCAACCGATGTGTGGCTTCACTGCCTCGCTGCGCCGCTGCTGGCCGGCAGGGAGATAGTGGCCGGCTACGGCGGCTATGTGTTGCAAAAAGGCACTGTGAACGTCTTTACACGCTATGAAACGATGCACACCTTCCTGCTTTATTACTCCTTTGCCAAAGCCGGGATTCCGTACATGGCGGTCGGGCGCAATCTTGCGGCTACAAAAACCGCTTTCCAATTTGCGCAGGCGCATCCTTTCTGGCAGGCTACGCCCTCCGGCGACGACGACCTGCTCATCCGGATTTGCGGCAGCCGGACGAACGTCGCTGTAATCAGCCATCCGGCGTCTTTTACCTGGACTTCTTCCAAGAAAACCTGGAAGGAATATGTTGCGCAGAAACAGCGTCACGTGTCCACCGGCAAGCTGTATTCATGGAAGGTCAAGGCGCTGCTTGGCGGCTATGCGCTCACTATCGCGCTCGGCTTTCTGCTCGCGTTGATAAGCTTGTTTGTGTATTGGCCCGCATGGATTCTTGCGCTGTTGCCGCTTACCTTAATCACGCTGGCTTTGACAGAAGGCGCGCCGCATCTGAAGCAGCGCACGAATATGCTGAAGTGGCTGGCCTTTCTTTTTTGCTGGACGCTCTACAATGCCGTACTTGCTCCCTACATCCTATGGAAAACGAAGCAGCGCTGGAAATAATCAGCAAATACTTTTCCGATTTCTCGCCGGCCCAGCATGAGCAATTCGCTGCGCTCGGCCCGTTGTATAAAGAATGGAACGCGCAGATAAACGTCATCTCCCGCAAAGACATTGACAGCCTCTACGAGCGGCATGTGCTGCATTCCCTCGCTATAGCTGCCGTTTGCAGCTTGAAAGACGGCGCGCAGGTGGTGGACATCGGTACCGGCGGCGGCTTTCCCGGCATCCCGCTCGCTATCTTCTTTCCCGAAGTAGAGTTTCTGCTTTCCGATAGCATTGGCAAGAAAATAAAAGTTGTACAAGGCGTGGCGGATGCAATCGGCTTAAAGAATGTAACAGCCATTCATTCCCGTGTAGAAGATTTAAAAAACCGCCGCTTTGACTTTGCGGTTTCAAGAGCTGTGGCGCCGCTCGGCACGCTTTGGGGCTGGATAAAGCCGCTGCTGCGCGTTGGTAGAAAAAGTGAGGAGTACGGCAATGGCCTCATTTGTCTTAAAGGCGGCGACCTCGCGCAGGAGTTCGCGGAAAGCGGTGTGAAGCCACGCGTGCTGCCGGTTGCGGATATTTTTGAAGAGGAGGCTTTTCAGGATAAGTATATCGTGTATGTGCCCCGGTAGGAACGCGGCGCGTTCCTGCGGGTTATTGAAAAATGATTTTGCCGCCTTCAGCCCGCTTTCATAAAGAACCTGTTTCTGCTCCGTCGTTATCCGGCGCACCTTCGGATTCATGCCCGCCGTACTGATGTAAATCGTCCGGAATGTCTCGTTAGTCATCGGCGTTTTTCGCGCCAGTGTCTCAATCGTCAGGTTGTAAAGCGCGCCTACATAGCTGCGAAAATTTGAAATAGGGTAGGGCGCAATGTCTGTGCTTTTTCCATAGTATGCAAGTTGTTCAGGCCGCTCCAGCTTCAGGCCGAGCGTGTGCGGATTGACCACGCCGCTGTCAAAAAGCGCCAGCGGATAATTCATCACCAGCCCACCATCCACATATACGTCGCCGTGGGCCGCATCCGTTTTCCTGCCGAGGCTGTCTAAGCAAAGCGCGCGGAAATACAACGGCACGGACATGCTGGCGCGGACGGCGGTGGCTACTTCCATTTGCGGGAAGCTTTGCCAGCTAAATATCGTCAGCGACTGGCGGCTCAGATTGCTGGCAGTGATGTAGATGTCCTTGAAGCGCTTGTCTTTTTCCGCAAGCTTGTGCAGTTGCAGGAATGTGATATGTGAGATGCCAGTCTTCGCTTGCAAAGCGTCTTCCATCCAACCTTCCAAAGCATCACCGCGATACCAGCCGTATTGCCGCCGCATCCGCTGCTGCCCGCCAAAGAATATCCAGCGTCCGTCGTTGAACGTCTGTACACGCAGGCTGTTCATCAGGTCTTTTATTGCAGCCGCCGAATATCCCACGCAAAGCAGGCTGCCCGCTACCGCCCCGACCGATGTACCGGCAACCTTGCGAATGCTGTCGGTGATATGCCTGCGCTCCAATTCCTCAAAAGCCCCGGCGTAAGCAATTCCGCGAATGCCGCCACCTTCCAGCGCGAGGTTTGTGTAGCGTTGTGCACTACCGACCATTGGCAGTAAGCAAAGCAGCATAGCAAAAAAGCATTTCATGGAAATAGCCATCCGAAGATAAGCGGCGCAGCGCCTTGCCTTATTTTCGCGCCACAATTCTCAATTCTTCATTCTCAACTCTTCATTGAATATATGGGTCGCATTTTTGAAGTCCGGAAGTCCTCCATGTTCGCCCGCTACGATCGTATGGCGAAGCAGTTTACCCGCGTAGGCCGCGAAATAGCTATTGCTGTAAAGAAGGCAGGGCCTGACCCGGACACCAACCCGATGCTCCGCCGCGTGATGCAGAACGCGAAGAGCTACAACATGCCGAAAGACCGCATTGAAGGGGCGATTAAAAATGCGCTTGGCAAGGACACCAGCAACTACGACGAAGTCATTTATGAAGGCTACGCGCCGCATGGCATCGCGCTGATGGTCGTAACGACTACGGACAATACAACCCGCACGGTAGCCAATGTGCGCGCTGTTTTTAATAAAGGCGGCGGCTCCCTGGGCAACAGCGGCTCGGTTAGCTTCCTTTTCAAGCACCTTGGCGTTTTCACTATTAAAGGAGACGGCGTCAACCCTGAAGATTTGGAGCTGGAGCTAATAGACTTCGGACTGGAAGAACTGGGCGAGGACAGTGAAGGCAACGTAATTGTCCGCTGCGCCTTCACCGAGTTCGGGAATATGCAGAAGGCGCTGGAAGAGCGCGGCATCGCGGTGACTTCCTCAGAAATTGAATGGATTGCTGAAAACACCATCGCGATTACAGACGAGCAGGCGGAAGATGTGGAAAAGCTGATTGCGAAGCTGGAAGAGGATGACGATGTGCAGCGGGTGTTTTCTAACATGGCATAATGCGCGAGAATGCTCCCCGTTCTAAGCCCTTGCGCCTAATTGTAGGCCGCAACCCCGTAGCGGAAGCCCTCGCCACCGGCGTAGCTATAGAAAAAATCTTCCTCCTCCGCTCTGCATCCGGTGAAGACATTTCTACGATAAAGCGCCTCGCCGCGCAGCTCAACATCCCACTCACGCAAGTCCCGGCGGAGAAACTTGACCGTTTCACTAAAAGCAAACACCAGGGCGTAATAGCCCTTGCAGGCCTGCTTCAATACACGGAACTGCAGGACGGCATCAGCCATGTGGTAGAAAGCGGCGCCACGCCATTGCTCATCATGCTGGATGGCGTAACGGATGTCCGCAACATCGGCGCGATTGCGCGTACGGCCTGGTGCTGCGGCGTGCAGGGGCTTATTCTGCCAACGTCTCACGCGGCTACGCTTGGCGAGGATGCGATTAAGACATCTGCCGGGGCGCTCAACAAGATTATGCTCCTCCGCACGCCATCCGCGCAGCAGGCGATGGACGTGATGCGCCTGAACGGCATTCAGATTCTCGGCACAGAATTGCGGGCCAGCATTCCCGTTCACGAGGCGGATTTTTCTGCTCCAACCTGCATCGTGATGGGTGCGGAGGACAAGGGCATTTCCAAAGAAGTGCTAAAGCGCGCCGATACGCTCATCCATATCCCGATGGCTACGAAGTTTGACTCGCTAAACGTCTCCGTCGCGACAGGTATGGTACTGTATGAAGCGATGCGCCAACGCACAGCCGTGAAGTAGGCGTGCCGGAATTTCTCAGTGGCACAATTGCCTTATTCCGCGACAGTTTGGCATCCGACGCTGCATTGGATAACTTGTTGAAAGCTTCAATCCGGTGCATGGTGCAACAAAACCCGGCGCCAACCACATGGCTATAAGGGAAGGTTCTCAGGCTGCCGACTTGCTTGCTGTTTTTAAGCCGGCAAAGGATTATTTCATCACGCCCATCATCCTCAACATAAATCTTTTCATCTTTCTCTTAATGGCAATGATGGGCGTAAGCATGGTGCAGCCGGACAGCGGCAGCCTGCTGACTTGGGGCGCTAATTATGGCCCACTAACCCTGGCCGGCGAATGGTGGCGGCTCATTAGCAGTTGTTTTCTGCATATCGGCGTCGTTCACCTGCTGATGAACATGTACGCCTTCCTGCTCATCGGCGCGCAATTGGAGCCACGGCTCGGCAAGCTGCGCTTTTCTGTCGCATATTTGCTGACCGGCATCATCGCAAGCGGGACAAGCCTTTGGTGGCACCGCCATACCATCAGCGCGGGCGCATCGGGCGCTATTTTCGGGATGTACGGTGTCTTTCTGGCAATGCTTACTACTTGGCGGACTGAGGGAAGGTGTTGACAATGCCGCGCATCTTGGCGGGCTGATTTCAGGCCTTATAATTGGTTACTGCTTCGTGCCCAAACTCAGGGCGGAACAGCCGAAGCCGGTCATAGAAGTGGAAGCACCGCCGGAAATTCCCGATTACTATTGAGGCTTCCCGCCCTACATTTGCGGGGCAAAACGGTTCCTCCGCTTCACGCGGAAGATGAAAAGGGAATGCGGTGCGAATCCGCAACATTACCCGATGCTGTAAGCTTCACAAAGCTTCTCTTGCACTACGCCACTGCCTCACAGCGGGAAGGCCGCGAGAGAAGGAAGCAAAGTCAGAAGACCTGCCGCAAGCACAATTTTTTCGCCGCCTTCGGGAATAAGGGCGCGGACAGAACAGCCTTCGGCACCGCCGTCGTGCTCTCTTCTTCCGTATTCTTTGTTGACTGTTGGCGGTGATGCCGGGATGTCACTTTTTGCTCAACATAACCATATGCGTCAACGCTTA
Source organism: Chitinophagaceae bacterium (assembly GCA_965246765.1). Taxonomy (GTDB): domain Bacteria; phylum Bacteroidota; class Bacteroidia; order Chitinophagales; family Chitinophagaceae; genus UBA1952. The sequence continues at coordinate 17,735 of CBDFFJ010000006.1, read as the reverse complement.
CTCACGCTTCTCGCCTTCCTGCCCTTCGCCGCAGGCGCGCAGACAATCTCCACTTTTGAATCGCCCGCGCTGCCGAAGAAGGACACCTTTTTCATGCGCTACGATATGCCGCGCAAAGACATCGGCTTCAACAGCGGCCTCGCGCATTTCCCCCTCTTCGCCGACAGCGCCGGCGGCTTCGCTTTCTGGGACCACGGCTTCACGTATTCCAGCATGACGGACAGCATCAGCGGCGGCCTCGGCAATCAGTATTCGGCGAGGCCCGGCAAGGCTTACGCAGACTCGCAGTACGCGGTCGCTTATGGCGAGACCAACAAGGTTTTTCTTACCGGTGCTGCGCAGGGCCGCGGTGTGCAGGGCTTCTACATCACCAACTCCAGCTATGCCTGGAACAGCATTAAGTACGGAGACTTCTTCTCCCGCAAGTTTGGCGATACGACCGGTACCAAGTCCGGCTTGCCGCAGGGCAGCATGCCCGATTACTTCCGCCTTGTTGTGCAGGGCTACCGCGGCGGCGCGTTAAAGCCCGACAGCGTGCATTTTTACCTGGCGGATTACCGCTCTCCTGATTCCACAAAAGATTACATCGTGAAGGATTGGCGGTGGGTAAGCCTGCTAAAGCTTGGTGCGGTGGACAGCCTGCTTTTTACCCTGCAATCAACGGATACGGCCTCATTCGGCGGCTTCACCTACGTCAATACGCCGCTCTATTTCTGCATGGACAACTTTACTACTAATGAAACAGTTGGCGTAAGGACTTCCGGCATTATCGTTGCAAAGGTTTATCCGAATCCTGTTGCCGATATGCTCTTTGTCGAACTGGCTTCCGCCGGCGATGCAGCAATGCTTTCCCTGCTGGATATGAGCGGAAGAACCGTGCTTTCCAAAGCCGTTTCTGCAACAAAAGAAAGCCTCAATATGAGCGGGCTGTCTGCGGGCGCTTATCTTTTGCAACTTAGCAACGGAAGCGGGCAGACAGCGATGCAGCGCATTATTAAGCCGTAAATAAAGCAGCTATGCGTTACTGCTATCTTCTTCTTTTCGCCTTCTTGGAAAGCCTTTCTGCACGCGCGCAATACGCGCCGCAGGCGGGCATATCCGGCAGCACCGCTATCGCAAAGACGAGCACGCTTTTCAAGGCTTGGGCGAATGGCTGCACGGTAAAGCGCGGCTTGCAGCAGATTGGCGTTGGTAGCAGTGATTATGCAATGCTCGGCGATTCTACATCTGCACTCGGTGCGCCGAATGGCGATGTCGTGAGCCTCGGAGACAGCGGTGTGGCCGTGCTCACATTCGCACAGCCAATCACAAACGGCTTGGGGCCGGACTTTGCTGTCTTTGAAAATGGCTTTCCCAACACTGCGAATGCGGAAGAGGCTTTTTTGGAGCTGGCTTTTGTGGAAGTAAGCTCGGATGGCGTGACTTTCACGCGCTTCCCGACTACGAGCAATACGCAGGATACGGTGCAGCTATCCAGCGTGGCGGCGCCGAGTTATACCAATGCGCGGCAGCTCAACAACCTCGCAGGAAAGTACATCAGCGGCTGGGGCACGCCCTTTGACCTGAGCGAGCTGGCCGGTACGCCGGGTTTAGACATTAACCGCATTACGCACCTGCGCATCGTTGATGCCATCGGCTCCATCGGCGGCGAAGGTTCGCGCGATGCCGGCGGCAGGAAGGTAAACGACCCTTTCCCGACGCCTTTCCCCGGCAGCGGATTTGATTTGGATGCGGTCGGCGTTATCAATGCTGCGCCTGCGGCAATTGGGGCCATTAGCGCGCTTTCGGGCGTATGCCTGTTTCCGAATCCTGCCGGCGGTAGAATAGAGCTGAACCTGAAAGAACCCGGCGCTGACGTAATGCTTCATGATGCCATCGGGCGATTATTACATAAGGCGATTGCCGAAAACGGCCACGTCTTTTTTAGTCTGACGGATTTAGAAGCGGGCACGTACTTCATCATTGTTAGAACCCAAACCGGAAGCGTATGCAGCATCGCATTCTCGCATTACTGACCGTTTGCTTTTGCGCTGCGGTGCTTTCCTGTAAGACGGAATCGCCCGCGCCATATCCGGCGCTGTCTGGTCCGGCAGTATATGTGGTTTGTGAGGGTTCTTACGGTAATGGCAATAGTGCGCTGACCATCTATTATCCCGATACCGGCCTCGTGGTTGAGGATATGTACATGCAGGCAAACGGCCATAGCCTCGGCGATGTCTTTCAGAGCATGATTCAGACGACGCAGGCCTTCTACTTTCTCTGCGTCAACAACAGCGACCGCATCAATGTAATCAGCACGGGCAACTACACTGACCTCGGCACCATCGCGGTTCCTAAGCCGCGCTATGCCCTGCAGGTCAGCGACACAAAAGTTTATGTGACGACCCTTTACAGCAACAAAGTCTATATCGTCAACCCGCGCAGCATGAGCGTGAGCGGCAGCATTACGATGCCGGCTAAAAACCCCGAAGGGATTATCCGCGCCGGCGGCAAAGTCTATGTCGCAACCTGGGATTCTGCGGCAAGTGCCATTTATCCGATTGAAATTGCGACGGATGCAGTTGGCTCGCCGATAAGCATTTCCGGACGTGCGCCGCAGGAGATTGCAGAGGATGCGGAGGGAATGCTTTGGGTGCTTTCCGGCAACAAGGCGCAGGGTGTTGCTGCAGCGCTTACGCGGATTAATCCTGCAACCGGCAGCATCCTGAAGCAGTATCCTTTCGGCGCAGCCGACCCGCTTCGCCTCGTATTTAATGCGGCGAAGGATTCGCTTTACTTCATTGAGGTTTCTTATAGCGGGGGGACCGCCAACAATGGCGTTTACCGCATGAGCATCCACGACGCAGCCTTGCCCATGCAAGCTTTTATTCCCGCAAAGGGCCTGCAATACTTCTGGGGCATTGGCGTGCATCCGGAAAGCGGCAACGTCTATGTTGCAGACCCGAAGGGCTTTGTTCAAAAAGGCATGGTACGCGTTTATGCGCCGAACGGCAATGGTGTAGATTCATTCGCAACCGGCGTCGGGCCAGGGCATTTTTTGTTTGAATGATGAGGAATTCTTACACGCTTTCTTTGTCATTCCCGAAGGGAATCTCACAGTTGCCGTTTTTACGTGTCGCAAGATTCCCTTCAGGAATGACAAAGTCGCTGTGGTGCGGTGAAAGAGTTGTGACGTGAAATACTTGTTGACCATAATCCTTTGTTGCAGCGCGGGCGCTATGAGCGGCCAAATCATTGGCGACACGCTCAAAGCTGCCGAAGTTATTGGTGAGCGCACCATTCCTGACGACAAACAGCAGTATTCTGCAGGCGCAAAAAAAATGGCCATTGACGAGCCTACACGTCTCCTTTACCAACAGGAAACCCTTGCCGAACTACTGGCCGCTAATACAACGGCTTTCGTCCGCGCCACCGGCCTTAATACTTTTTCAACACTTAGTCTGCGCGGCGCCTCGTCGGCGCAATCGGCGGTTTATTGGGAAGGTGTCCCGCTGATGAATGGCGCAACCGGCATCACCGATATTTCGCTACTTCCGGTTTCTTCCATGCGTGGCATCACCGTGGATTACGGGAGCAGCGCGGCGCTTTGGGGCAGCGGAAATGTCGGCGGCGCTATTCTCTTGCAGGACGAGCGGCCCCTTTTTGCCAACGGCACATGGAGTGGGGAAGTAGCGGGCAATGCTGGCTCATTCGGGCATCACAGCGGGCTTGCTGCCGTTCGTTATAAAGGCAAGCGGCTTTTCGCCGCCGCTGCGGGAAGCGCGGTGGGGGCGGAGAATGATTTTGAAGCGGTGGACGAGCTTGGGCAGCATTTTTCTACAAAAAATGCCCGTCAGCTGAGCTACAACATCAATAGCACGCTTGGCTATAAGCTTGGAAAGAATGGCCTAGACGAACTGACTGCGCGCGCGTGGCTGTACAATTACGACCGCCGGATTCCGAGAGCGCTTTTTGAATCCGGCTCGGTGAAGCGGCAGACTGACGAGGGTTTCCGTGCGATGCTGCATTGGGAGCATGGGCGTTATTCTGAAGCCGGAAAGCGGCATTATCTGAAAGCGGCTTTGCTCGGAAATGATTTCAGTTACAGCGATTCCAGTATTGGCCAATACAGCGAAGTCGCCACGCGGCAGGCGTTCGCCGAAGGCGGGCTGGAAAGACGTATCGGCGCGCGGGGGCATTGGCTGCTGTTTGCGCCGGTGCAGCGCTTTTGGCTGGCGCGTTCGCCGGATACGGCGCAGACACGGGTAGCGATTGCAGGGGCTCTGACGTATTCTTTCTTCAAGAAAAAGCTCCCGCCGCAGCATTACCGGATGCAGGCTGCCGCCAATTTTCGGCTGGAATCATTTGATGGGACTGTAATAGCCTTGCCCGGCGGGAATGCGACTTACGCGCTTTCTACGGCCTTCCATATTCGCGCGAATGCGCAATACACCTACCGCGCGCCCACGCTGAATGAGCTGTATTACCAGCCCGGCGGCAATCCGGACCTGAAGCCGGAGCGTGGCTGGAGCGTAGATGGCGGGTATGACTGGCGTAAACAATTAAGCGGCTATCAGCGGAAAGTCAGCTGGCACTTTCGCCAGAGTGGCGCTGTTTACAACCGCCTTATTAAGGACTGGATAATCTGGCTTGGCGGCACCATCTGGACGCCGCACAATCTTGCCGCCGTGCATAGCCAAGGCATTGAATTAGAAAACAGTCTGGACGGATACAGAAAGGATTTTAGCTGGCAATTCACGCTGAACGCTGCCTATACCCGCTCCACAACAACTGAAAGCTACCTTCCAGGCGACAATTCCATTGGCCGCCAGATTCCTTACGTACCGCTTAGTACGCTTGCCGCCACCGCGCGCTTTGGCTGGAAGGGATTGGTTGTTTACTGGAATACGATCGTGGCTGGCCACCGCTACGTGACCTCCGACGAAAGTCAGCGGCTGCCGGGCTACGCGCTTTCCGGACTGCGGATTGCTTACAGCTTTCAAAGAGGGCGGGACTCGTACAATGTCCAACTTTCCCTGAATAACATTTTTAATGAGCGCTATGCTGTGGTGGCCTTTCGGCCGATGCCGGGCTTGAATTGGAGCCTTGGGGCAGGCATTCGCCTCAGAAACCGGGACTAATTCCCTATTTTAGACAGACATAATACATACGGCACCCAACCCATGCGGCTGCGGAGTCGTCTTGTATTCTGAACTTAAGTTAACCGACCAATAGTTGTCTTTAGCCTTGGCATATAGTGTTCCCGGTCAGGCCGATGAGCTTCAGGAGCTGATACAGGGGTGTGCCCGCAATGAACGTGCGGCGCAGGAGAAGATGTATCGTATGTTCTATACCCGCATGATGGGTGTGGTGCGGCGCTACATTGACCAGCAGGAGCAGGCCGAGGAGGTATTGAACAATGGATTTCTGCGTGCTTTCCAAAAAGTTTCGCAATACAATTTTCAGGGTTCTTTTGAAGGATGGCTTCGCAAAATCGTGTTTCACTCTGTGAGCGACTATGTGAAGAGCAATGTGCGGTATAATGAAAATACCGTGCTGGTAGAAAAGGATGAGCTGGTACACAAAGATCATGCGGACAGGCTGTATTACAATCAGCTGCTGCAATTAGTGCAGGGCCTGCCAGATGCGACGAGAGCGGTATTCAATATGTATGTGATGGAAGGTTTTTCGCATAAAGAGATTGGGAAGATGCTGAACATTTCAGAAGGGACATCAAAATGGCACTTAAGCGAGGGGCGTAAGCAGTTGAAAAACAAGATTGAGAAGCTGGAGCTGCATTTTAAACACTAAAGAAATTTATCCGAATAGAGCGATGGATAACAACATGATTCACATTGACGACCTGGTGCGTCAGCGACTGCGGGGGGGCGAGGAGCCTGAACGCCCGGGCGCCTGGCTCAGCATGCGCGAGCTGCTGGACAAAGAGATGCCCGTACAGGCAGGCTACAACTGGCGCCGCATAATGGGCTATTTCACAGCGCTGCTGCTGCTGACGACGGCGTCGGTGGGCGGCTTCCATATGTATAGCAACCGTGTAGCGAATACCGGCATCGCATCAGGCGGTGGCGGCGGCAGGGATGGAGAGGGGGCGTATGGCGTGCCATCGGGCACTAGTGATGCTTTGAGCACACCCGGACAAGCTTCGGATAACAAGAACGCTGATAACAGCACTTCAAAATCAAACTCATCTTCTTCCGATAATACTTTAGCTGAAAACGCATCGGCGGCCACTGCTATCCCAACCGCCGCTGTCAACGGCAATACTGAGAATAGCGCGACGCCGCAAGAACCGTCTGCCAGCGTAGCTATGGCTTCCGAAGCGACTGCTTCTAATTCTACTCAGAATGCAGGAACGCCTGCTGTTGCAAATGGTCAAATCGCGGCTAATAAACCCCTGTATGCTTCTGCCGGAGGGGCAACTGTACGTAGCCACCGCTCTGTCGTGCCGCCTGCGCAGCTCGCTGCTGTAAGCGCTCCGCTTGCTACTGTGGCATCCGCAGCACCGGCCGGCCCGCTTTCTATCCGTCCTGAGGAGCGTCCTGTGCTTGTAAAGCACGATACTATTGAGCGTATGGAGCTTGTTTATCGCCGGATGTATGACGCGGGCACCCGCACCCGTTACTACCGGATTGATACGTATGCGCTTGGAAAAGTAGTGGTAGATCGCATTCTGCCATCTGCAACTGAAACTGTTGCTGTAGCAGATGCGCCAGCCATTCAGAAGCGTCATGGCCTGTTTGGTCGTAAAGCAGGCGCTGCTAAGAGTCTTGAGACCGGGAATGCGCCATCTTTAGTAGTGAACGGCCCTATTGCAAAGGTCTCTGCCGGATCTGCCAACGAGCCTGTTGCCGCACCCGCAGCCATTATCCCGAACGCGGCTGCTCCATCCGCAAAAACTCCTGAACAGGAAGCCGGTTTTGCCGCCGCAGGCATAGCTACTAAGCACTTCCGTCTTTGGAATGCGGAGAAGGTCGCCGCAGCCATTGATAAGATTAAGTCTGACGTAAATCGCATCCAGATGTATCCCGGCATTATGGGCGGTATCAATGCGAGTGTGTTTACGCCGAATGCCCTTGGCGGCTTTCAGCTGGGACTGACTTCGCTCTTTATGATCAACGAGTGGTGGAGCCTTATGCTGGAGCCAAAATATGCTCTACGCTACAACACTGGCAGCAGTGTACGCGACGACTACAAGCAGGTCATTGACAATTCCGGCAGCATTGTGCCGGATCCAAATTATCCGGGCTATCTGTCTTATACATGGACAGACAGAACGATTCAGCACAGCTTTAACTACGACATCGTCAATACTATAGAGCTGCCAGTCATGCTGCGCTATCATTGGGGTCAGTGGTATTCGCAATGTGGTGTAAACCTTGTTTACAGTAGTGCCATTGCCGCCAAAGAGGTAAACGGCGCGCTGAGCGATTATAAAAACCACAGTGAGTTGAGGCCAGGGACGACGCCCGAGCCTTTTATAAGGAACGATCATCCAAACGTTGAGCTTACCGACTTTGGCAGCCGTTTCGGAACCGGCTACGTGCTGAGCGGCGGATATATGTTCTCGCCCGCTGTATATGTTGATGCCCGCATAACCCATACTTTCTGGGACAACTCTAAGACAGGCGGCGCAAAGCAAGTATCAAAAGACCTATTGCGCACCCCCTCAATCCAGATTTCTGTGGGTTACCGCTTCAACGCTAAGAAATAACACTATTCAGACTCTTTCCCCATAGCGGCCTGCTTCATCCGGTACGTAGTCTCCGGCCCGAAGTAGGCCGCTATTCTGTTTTCAACCAGATAAATGACCGGTGTCAGAACTATTGCCATAACTGCTTTGTAGCTGTAATTCACTAAGCCCACCGCAAGTACCCGCTGCCAGCCCCAGCTGCTGCCAAAGGCAATGCCGAGCACGATAAATGAATCCACAAGCTGCGAAACCAGTGTACTGCCCGTTGCGCGGAGCCAAACAGCCTTCTCGCCGGTTGCCTTTTTAATCCGGTGAAAAACCGTGACGTCAACAAGCTGACTGACAAAAAATGCGACCAGGCTTCCAAAAATGATCCACATTCCCTGGCCGAATATTGCGTTGAACGCAGCTTGCATATCCGGCACGCCGGCAGCGGACTGAGATCCCTTCCAGAAAGAGGTGTCCGCAGGAATGTGAATGGCCAGATAGAACATCATGAAAGCATAGCCTATAAGTGCAATGGCGGTATAAGAAATCCGGCGTACGGCCTTTGGCCCGTAAAACTCGTTGACTACGTCCGTGAGCACAAATTCAAGCGGCCATAGCAATACACCGCAGGTCAGCACATAGCTAAGGCCATCCTGACCAAGGAGTGAGAAGGAATGAGGCTCCAGACCAATCGTTCGCTCCAGCGAGAATAGCTTGGTGCCGATACACTCAGCAATCAACGCATTAGCAACAAAAAAAGCGGACAGAATCACGAAAAGCCGGGTTGGCCTGTCATTAAGAATGTTACGGATCATATCCGTAAAGCTATCTTCTTTTACGGCTGCGGCGGTATAGCAGACGGCTTGCTTTCAAGCCAATCTACTTGTTGCAGGCTTCCCAGACGGAGCCGCAACGGAACGGGTAGCTTCTTGTCAAGCCTTCGTTCACTTTCGCAGAAAAAAGGAAGATGCCTTGCCGCCGCTCCGGATTCTATGATTGTGACGGCAGGAAATAATGGTACCGGCGATATGCGGAACGCCGTCGGAAAATTTGCAGCAACGCGACTGCTGTCTGGTCTATATTCAGCATTGCTGAGCTGTGCCCTGGCATGGGATGCAATTATACATCCGGCAAAAAACATAGCTAAGGTCCTGATTCCGCGCATCCGTAAATTTACGATGCCCACCGAGAACAGGTTTTCCAGCACGGCTGTTGATGTATAGGTGAGATGATTTACAGGAGATGGCATAGTCTTTTCTTTAGCAAGGGTATAGAAGACCAATGAACGGAAGATGATACCCCAGGCATTACTACATACATTGCAGAGCAGCGCAAAATTCTTTTTTGATCTTGATCCGGTATTAACCGAGCACCTTACACGGCACATGACTTTGCAAATTTCAGCGATTGGACACATGATTTCTGCACTCGCAATCCATGCAGGCGAACGTTTCGCAGATATTATTGTTCCGGTTACCGAAAGCCTGAGCGGTCTTAAAATGGAGTTGAGCGAGGTTTAAGATTCCGGCGCGCTGGCGCATCTTTGTCGCTTCAAAGCGTATAAAATTCAATGGCGACCACAGATTTCTACAGTGTGCTTGGCGTCGCAAGAACGGCTTCTGCAGACGAAATCAAAAAAGCGTTCCGGAAGTTGGCCGTAAAATATCATCCGGATAAAACCGCAGGCGACAAAACTGCAGAAGAAAAATTTAAGCAGATTAATGAGGCTTACGATGTGCTGTCCGATGCTGAAAAGCGCCGGAAGTATGATCGGTTTGGCGAGAACTGGAAAGCATATGAACAGGCCGGCAATCATGGCCAGCCGGGCGGCGGTTTTCGTTCTGAAGATTTTACACAAGGCGCAGGCCATGGCGGCGGTGATTTTTCAGATTTCTTTCAGGATTTTTTCAATGGCGGTGGAGGCCGTAAACGCGCGAAGACGGGTGGCGACCTTACAGCGACATTTGGGATCACACTTGAAGAGGCCTTTCACGGCGTAACAAAAACCATCAATATTAACGGGCAACCCGTCAACTTGAAGTTGAAGCCCGGAATTGCCGACGGGCAAACTCTGCGGCTAAAAGGACGAGGAAACCCGGGCGCGGGCAGCCAACAGCCAGGCGATTTGCTGCTAACGATTACGGTTTCGCCACATCCACGCTATGAACGCCATGGCGACGACATTTACATTCATCAGCCTGTTGATTCACTGCTTGCTGCCGTCGGGGGGAAAATCACCGTGCAAACGCTTCATAAAAAGCTTAGCCTTACAATTCCAGCCGGCTCTGACTCAGGCAATGCGTTAAGACTTAAAGGCCAGGGCATGCCCGTTTACGGCAAGGTGGAAACCTGGGGAGACGCATTTGTACATATGAATCTACGTACACCAAAAAATCTTTCACCGGAAGACATCACAGCAATTAAAGCGATTCTGGAGCGCAGAGACGCTTAATGGTCCATCTCTGCAAGAGGCGCATCTCTTACATATGCCGGTCTGGCCGGCTGCGGCGCTATCTTAATTACATGCAGCCTGGCTAACAGGCGCATGCTCAGATAACCGGGATCTATCTCAAACCAGCGAACCGCATTATTGGCGCGGCCTGGAAAGCGGTGGTGGTTGTTGTGGTAAGCTTCGCCCCAAAATATCAGATCAACCGGTAGAATATTTTTGGATGTATTATTCATCCTGAAATTCTCATACCCGAAGCGGTGAGCCCACCAGTTAACGGAAATGCCCTGCAGCGCGCCCATGGACAAGGTGAGCGGCAGGAACAGATATTGCCACCAGGCTGTAGCGAATGTGATATAAAACCAAAGATAAAACAGGCCGAAAGCGAAGCGCACATAAAAATTATGAAAAAGCTTTTCAAATGCGGGCCAATCGGGCAGGTTCTTCTTATATTTTTCATCCACCGGCGTTTTGCCGATGAATATATCAAAGTAATTATTTCGCGTTACCCACATCATATGAAGCGCATTCCTTGTAAAGCTTGGCGAATGTGGGTCAGACTCTTTATCTGTATGCGCATGGTGCAGACGGTGCATAATGCCATAAGCGTGCGCGCTTATATATGATGAACCTTGTGTGATCAGGCAGCCGATGTAGAAAACCCGCTCCCAGCCCTTACTCATGGTAAAGGCATTGTGTGCAGCATAGCGGTGGTGAAAAACTGACTGAAAGAAAAGAGATGTGTACCAATGCAGTACCAAGAACAGCAGAATCGCCATCGTTAAAAATTGATTACAGTCGCCGAATTGTCGCTGTATATGAGTCAAAGGTACGACTGTAATTTATTGGCGACAGCGTCATTATGAGTATAGCGTAGCAATCTGCACATTGTGGTTCTCTGCGATTTATGACCAAGTACGCATGAATGTACATGCCCACCAGATGAGCAAAAGCTGAGCAGGCAGACGCAAATAAGCGATCCAAAGAAAGGGATGGTGAATGTGATGCCAGTTAAAGGCCATCTGGACATTCGCGGGAAATACGACTATCAGTAGCAGAATGACCGCCCACGCGGCAGTGCGTCGCGCTGGCTTGTAGAGCATTAACAGGCCGGCGGCCAGTTCCCAGATGCCGCTGAGCATTACCGCAGCATACTTAAAAGGTATCCACGACGGCATGAGGTCGAGATAAGGCCCCGGATAAAGAAAATGAAAAATTCCTGCTGTCGTATATAGCGATGCCATTAGCCATGCGGAAATTTCCTTCATAAGGACGGCTTAGTTACAACTTTTACAATCTGCAGCAAAGTGAAATGCCTACCTTTATAAAAACTTATCAAGTGGCAAACAAGGTAGAAGTCTTTACGAAGCTTAAAGAATTGCATCACCGGATGACGGTGGCTAACCCGCAGATTCTTGTCAGTGTCATTATGCGTGAGCTTTCTATTGACGCCGACGAAGCTGCGCGACATCTCGGTGGTCTTCAGGCAATGGATCTGCTCAAGTTTAAAGGTCCCGCCAAAGCGGCCATTGAGCTTACCAAGTCCGGCCTTACTACTACTATGAAAATGGCGAATCCAAAGCCGCAGCAGGACGAAATCAAGCAACCTGAGCGCGTTTAATTTTTTGTCGGCTTCTTAAAAAAGCGCTGAGATTTCTCTCAGCGCTTTTCTATGTACCTGCTATCCGATGTAGTTACCGGAGCAATGTGAGGTTTCCTGTGTAATGCTCGTTAACGCCATTGTCAAAGCTTACATCTATCACATAGACATAAACGCCGAGCGGCTGATCAACGCCGTTGAACTTGCCATCCCAGCCTCGGCCGCCGATAGCTGTTGTTTCAAATACTTCCTGACCCCAACGGTTGTAAATCGTCATCCGGAAGTTGTTCACAGACCGGCTCATATACTGGCGCGGCAGGAAGTAGTCGTTTGAGCCGTCGCCATTCGGTGTAAAGGAATTCGGAATGTCCACATAACAGTCCTTATTAACCATTATACTGTCAGTAGCGGAACAGCCACCGATATTCACACGCGCCCAGTAGAGCCCGATATTGCGCGCGGCGATAGCAGGCGTTGTTTCGCCCGTGCTCCAGACGTAGCGTGCATTCGTGTTGCCCAGGTTGGTACGGTCAGAGAGTATTACCGGCGCACCGTAAGGACAAAGAACCGTATCAGGGCCAAGGTTGATGCCAGGGAACGGACGGACTGAGAAAGGGTAAGAGAAGACCACATCAGGACAGTAACGGTAATGGGCCGTAAGCGTGACATTGTAGGTGCCAGGCTCTACGAACGCGTACGAAATGTCATTCGTATTCTGGAATACGCTGCCGTCTCCAAGGGCGTAAGTGATGCCTGTACTACCAACGGTCAGATACTCCGCCTTCAGATTTATCTGTTGCCCCTGACACACTATCGTATCTGCCGATCTTATCCGGGCGAATGGAAGCGAATCAACGATAATCGTTCGTTTAAAAGAGTCCCTGCATCCCAAATAGTTCTGTATCGTCAGGACTGCGGTATATACGCCCGATCGGGTGTACTGATGCGTTGGTGAAGAAAGAGTGGACGTGGCTCCGTCCCCAAATCTGTAGAAGAATGTAGTCTTCGCCTTGCCCGGAGGCGGTGGCGGCGCAACGGAAGAATCACTAAACACGATGATCTTACTGGCGCAGGCAGTGCTGTCGCTGATGCCAAACTTAGCCTTAAGCGGGTGCAGCAGCACCAGATTTTTTCGGATCGTATCAAAGCAGTACTTGTTCTTGACCAGCAGCAGCACCGGATAAATACCCTGATGTACAAATACATAAGTTGGCGAAATGGCATTACTGTAGTGCCAGTTAGGGAAGAATATGCTGGTAGAGCCGGCACTATCCGCAAAATCCCAGGCAACGCTGTCTATGCCACCTGTGGAGGTATTAAAGAACTGCACTGTATCTGCCTCGCAGCCTAAACGAGTCAAATATTGGAAGTTGGCTTTTGGCGTTGAGTCAACCGTGGTTACGATTACAGAGTCTTTGAAATCGCAGCCGTAAGTGGATACGGTCAGTATAAGTGTGTCCGTCTTGGTGATTTGCACAATGGGATCCAATGTCACTTGGGTACCGCCAACGTACACCGATGTGCCAAGCGCAGACCAGAAAGGAGCATACAGAATACCGGCCGTCGTATCAGACAGTGTTGCGTGCAAAGTATCCTGGTAAATGCCGCAGCCAACAATACGCTTATCAGGACCTGCATTTACTTTGGCATTAATTACATAAAGTATATTGGTATCTACAATCTGATTACTACCCGCGCAGTTAGCATCGGTATGCGTAATGATTGAGCCTGCCGCAGAATTCACAACAACGGTTTGGCCGCTGCCGGTGATAACAGCCGGGCCGCTAACAACGGTCCAGTTATAAGGACCGGGGCCCGTAGCGGTCAGAACCACATTCTGCGCGCCATTGCAGGACTTAAATGAATCGCGTGTGCCTACGTTATTATTAAAGCCGGCATATCCGCAGCTGCCCATGTCAAGTACCCTATTACCGCCTGTAAACGGCATGGCTGCAGAGCCCGAAAATGTAACAGTTGTCCCACTGATTATGCCGGTATAGAGCTTACCGTCAGTACCGTCGTAAAAAACATTATTACCATTTACGGCAAGGCCGCCGCCACCCGCGGCAAAAGTACCGGCCAAAGTGTAAGTAGTTGACAACGCGCCCGTGGAGGTATATTTCCTCATAGTGGCGCCTGTGCCGGTAGTAATGATTACGTAAAAATTGCCCGCGCAATCCGCGGCAATATCCTGAGGTGCTGATATGTTGATGCTGGTACCGAGAGCAACCAATAAAGAAGCTGTAGAAGTACCATCATAGCGATAAACGTAGCCGGATCCTGTGTCAAGCCCAAATAGGTAACCTCCGCCACCGGCGATCTGATCCACGTTCATAATATGGGTAGTGTTGATCCAGCTCGTGCCGTTCCAATAGTGCACATAGCGGGAGGCGCCTACCAGGAATGTGGTGTAATACGTCGGGCTGGGTGTTCCGCCATTCAGGTTTCTACTTACAGCCAACGACTTAGCATTCGTGGCCACACCTAAGGGCAGCGTAATGTTTGTAAAAGTTGCGCCCGCAGGATTGTTGGGATCCATCCGGTAGATATCGCCGCTTGAAATAGCGTAATATATCTGCCCGGCGCCGGTGCCGCTGCATATCGGCAGATTGCTCTGGGCAGATGCGCTCAGTGCTGCTCCTGCCGTTAAAACCGTCAATACAAGTCCTTTTAGGAATCGTGAAATTGATTTCATAGAAAGAAAATAAGCCTTTATTGGGCAGGAATAAATTTCCGGCTCCAAGATACACATTGTTAGACGTATTCTTCATCCGAAAGGTTGGTATCATGGCTAATGAGTATGCAGAAACTTGGTGACGCGCATTTCCTGAAACGGGCGGTTGTCCGCGGGCTATTTTTGCCGATACAACATTGATTGCCGCCTTGTCCCGAAAATCACGAAAGAAGAATGCCGACCCGCTTGAGGGGATCGCCATTACCGCCTATGCCGCTGAAGGAAAAAGCATCGCTCAGCTCGCCGATGGAAAAATTGTATTCGTAGAGGGTGCCGTGCCGGGCGATGTGGTCACGCTGCGACTCGGCAGAAGCAGAAAAAAATTCGCGGAAGGAAGGGCAATCGCAATCACCACGCCCGCTCCCGATCGTGTCACACCCTTCTGTCCTCATTTTGGCGTCTGCGGCGGGTGCAAATGGCAGATGCTGCCTTATGAGAAGCAGGCAGCATATAAGCAGCAGCAGGTGCACGACCAGCTGACCCGTATTTCCGGTATCCCTCTTCCGGCCATTAATCCGATTATCGGCGCGTCTGATGAGGGGACCCGTTATTATCGCAACAAGCTGGAATTTACCTTCAGCGCCACCCGATATTTTACCGCCGAAGAGATTGCCCGTGCCGGCGATGCCTATATGGTCCAGGAACCTGCGCTCGGCTTTCATGCGCCTGGTCTTTTTGATAAAGTAGTAGCTATTCACACCTGCTATCTCCAGTCAGAGCCTACTAACATCCTGCTGAATATCCTGCGCACCTATACGGAGGCAAACAGATTGGAATACTATAATGTGCGGGAGCAGAAAGGCTGGCTGCGCAATGTGATTATCCGCGTAGCGCGGAGTGGAGAAGTAATGGTGAACATCGTCTTCCAGCACGAGCGGCAGGCGGAGCGCGAGGCCCTGCTGGAGCATGTGCTGCAAAACGTGCCCGGCATCACCACGCTCCTCTATACTATAAATGGAAAAGTAAACGATACGCTCTATGACCTGCCCGTACATGGCTACGCCGGGCCGGGCGCTATTCACGAGCGGCTGGATGATTTTCTTTTTAAAATATCGCCCAAGTCCTTCTTTCAGACAAATACAGCCCAGGCGGAAAAACTCTATCGCGTCACCCGCGATTTTGCAGGCCTTACCGGTGCCGAAACCCTTTACGACCTCTACTGCGGCACGGGTTCAATCGGTATCTTTTGCAGCAGGGGCGCTAAAAAGGTAATAGGCATTGAAGCCGTACCCGATGCCGTAGCCGATGCGGCGCAAAATGCGGCTCTGAATAATTTGGATCATTGCCGGTTCTTTTCGGGAGATGTAAACGACGTATGCACAGAAGATTTTTTCGCGCAGCATGGACGCCCCGACGTCATCATCACCGACCCCGCCGCGCGCCGGCATGCACGCTAAGCTGATAGAAACCTTGCTCCGCATCCGCGCCCCGCGCGTGGTATATGTGAGCTGCAATCCCGCAACTCAGGCCCGCGACCTCGCCCTGCTGCACGAAGCTTACGATGTGAAGGCCTTGCAGCCGGTAGATATGTTTCCGCATACGCATCACATCGAGAATGTAGCGCTGCTGGAGCTAAGGAAGGCGGAGCAATAAAAAAGTCCTGAGTTACGGCTCAGGACTTTTGGCATTATTTCTCCAGAAGTTTAGCGACGACGGCCTCCGTTATTGTGCTGGTCATTCCAGCCGCCATTGCGATGGCCATTGTAGTTGCCGCCTTGTGTATTCCATCCGTTATGGTTCCCATTATCGTGGCGGTAGTCGCCATTGTACGCTGTGGCATATTGCCGGCGGTAGTAGTCGTTGCGGTCAAAAGGCGCACGGGCCCGGACGCGGTAGGAGCGCACGGTATTGTAGTTGTAGCCGCCATAGCGCTGTGGCAGGGCAGGCGCATACACCCAGCCGCCGCCTTCAAGATATACATACACCTGGCGGCGCACGTTATAGTAGCAGTCCTGATCCGGCATGTAATAGTAGTCATCGTCGTAGCTATACCAGCTTTGACGGGCAACCGGTGCGCCTACGTTGATATTGACGCGTACCTGCGCAGTCGCGCTGGTGGCGCCGAGCAGGCTGATGGAAAGGGCGGCGAGCAAGAGAATCTTTTTCATCGTTTGTGATTTTAAGGGGATTAAGGCAAGCCTTATGCCAGAATGAAAGACATTTGATAAAGGCGCGTTAAGCGGCTCCCGCATCCAAAACTTCACCTGCGCGGAATGTGGCGGCACATTTCTATCAGGAAAGCATTTTTGCTAACAGGATCTTCCGCATATTCAACGCCGGCCCCGCACTCCCAATGCACCGCATAGCACTTCTTACCTCTGGCGGCGACGCCCCCGGCATGAAACGCCGCCATCCGCGCAGTAGTGCGCACGGCCACTTATCACAACATGGAGGTCTGGGGCATTCGCCGCGGCTATCAGGGCCTTATAGAAGGCGATATGCGGCACATGCAGGCAAAGGATGTAAGCAACATCATAGCCCGGGGCGGCACTATCTTAAAAACGGCTCGCAGTAAGGACTTTCACACAGTTGACGGACGCGCCCGGGCATTCGCACAGCTGCAGCAGCGCGGTATTGAAGGCCTTATCCTCATTGGCGGTGACGGCACTTTTCGCGGCGCGAACGCCTTCTTCGCTGAGCACAGCATTCCCGCCGTGGGTCTGCCCGGCACTATTGACAAAGACCTGGCGGGTACAGACTGCACCATAGGGTTTGACACTGCCGTAAACACCGCCGTTGAGGCTATAGACAAAATCCGGGATACCGCCGAAGCGCACGACCGCCTGTTTATCGTGGAAGTAATGGGCCGCGACGCCGGCTACATTGCCTTGCACAGCGGCCTCGCCTGCGGCGCCGAAGATATTCTGATTCCCGAAGTAGCTACCGACGTAAATTCCGTTCTTGCCAGGATAGCCAATGATGAGCGGCGAAAGAAGACGGTACACATACTGGTCGTGTCTGAAGGCGACGATATGCAGGGTGGGGCGGAAGGACTTTACAAGCGAATTAAGGCAGACTTTCCGAATCTGGATACGCGTATGTGCGTGCTTGGCCATATCCAGCGCGGCGGCGCGCCTACCTGCGCGGATCGGATATTGGCAAGCCGCCTTGGCTACGCAGCTGTTGAAGCATTGCGTGCCGGACAAACGCAGGTGATGGCGGGAATCGTCAATGACCAGTTGGTGCTGACGCCGTTTAAAAACGCTATAAAGCAGCAAGCCCGGATGAACCGGGACATGCTGCAGATGATCAGAGTGCTGGCAGTTTAAGAAAC
>CBDFFJ010000005.1:0-1168247 GCA_965246765.1 Chitinophagaceae bacterium | reverse complement strand
GGTAATAAAAACCTGGAATTTTTCATTATTAGTATATCCTAAATAGCCTAATGAGTGGATGAGTTTTCCATCTACCCACACGCCAGTGATAGAGCTGTGCAGGCTGATAATGGTTGTAAGCTTGTTTTGGGTATTGAAGCCGGCAAACGCATTGTATTCAGCAAGGATATTGCCTTGGGCATCGCGCACATAATAGGTGGCAAAATCATTTTTATAATTGCCACCGCTTCCGGTATACGAATACTTTTTTGCGACGCGGTTGCCAGTACCGTCATACAAGAAATGATAGGGCCTGCCCGTGGAAACCGTCAGATCGGTCGTCTTGCCGTAAATATTCCATTTTATAGCGCTAGTGTTGCTGCTCAGGTCGCTTGTCAGATTGCCATCTGCATCGTACGTAAACCGGGTGCCGCTAGTAGCAACGTAATGCTGCAAGTCAAGGGTGGGAGTTGGCGAGTACGTGGCGTAATCAAGTACGTCAGTCAATTTGTTGTCGTGGGTACCATTTGGATACCGATACACCAACGAATCCATCGTGGGTGCCAGTCCCTTCCTTGCGGGTCAGGCTCTTGATATTGCCATCCAGATCGTACTTGTAGGCTGATGCATACCAGTTATTGAAAAGGAGCACACCGGCACTGTCCTTTGCGTATCCGGCCTTGCGGATACGATTCATCTGATCATAGGTATAATTTGCCGTGATAGCGCCAAACGGAGTCACGTCTGTCGTCTGGCGTGCAATGTTGCCATTGTAGAGCCCTTTGGCGGTACTTGCCAGATAGCTCACCGGCGTTGCTCCAATGGGCTGGTAGTCGTTATTGAAATAATCAATCGTGGTGGTATAGACGTCTCTAGGCGTGATAGTGCTCTTACGGCCGTCCCCCCCAAGGTCCCGCAGTGTGTCCGTGCGGTCGCCATTTATGCTCTTAAGCCAGCCCTGGATGGTGTAGGCATAGTCCATGCCCTGCACCCTTTGGTCGCCGATGGATACGCGGGCAAGTGGGCCGTGCTGGTAATAGGTTATAGCCGGCATCGCGCTTCCAGATAAAGCCGTCACGCGAGGTCTCAGCCAGCGTGATGCGATTGTCTGCATCGTAAGAATAGCGCTGGTACATCTGGTCGGCAAAGCCCCGGTTATAGGCGAGCATATTCACCTTGCCGGATATCAGGTCATACTCATAGTCAACCCGCTTGTAGCGCTGGCGCACGGCGGTAAGGTCGGGGAATTCCTGCACCAGCGTCTTCACGTTGCCTGCCACATCATAGCTGTAATGGGTGGCGTGCGTGTAATTGGAAGCTGGAGGAAATCCGGCCGTATCAGGCGGGACGCTTTCAAAATACATGTTGGCGGTTATGCGGCTGCGCAGGTTTTCCTGGAGACTCATGCCTGCCTGCAGGCTTAAATTGATGAGGGCGGTATCGTAGACGGTCTCAACTACCTGCCTGCGGGCCATCCGGCGAATCTTTTTCGCAAAGAGCAGGTTGTCATAGGTACTGTTAGTGCTAGGGGCACAGTACGTCCACAGGCTATCCGTCAGATTCTCGCAGGCGCATGCATTAGGCGGCGTTGTTTTATGCCAGCCGCCGGTGCTTGAGTAGAGCGGCTGATCGGCAAACTGGGGACAGTCGGCCCACTTCACCTGGCCGGTTTCCGTAAGGCGATTCTGTCCGTCATAGAGCATGTACGTATAGAATCCGGAATCTTTCTGCCTTTGCGTTTGTGACAAAATCACATTGCCCTTCGCATCGTAGGTCATTGTCTTCTGACCGGCGTCTGGTGTGAGCTCGCGCACGGGTTTATTGAAGCTGTTGTACTCGTAATGCGTGACCTTGTCATGCGCAGGAATGCCGCTAGCCGCTATGGCATTCGTGTTACGCAACGCTGCTACTGTCGCGGCATTGGTAGTGCTCAGCGGGTGGACGCCTTCGGGCGGCACAGTAGTGATCAGATTTCCAGCAAGGTCGTAGCTGTAGAGCGTATAGGCGAAGCGCTTGTCTATATACTCCACCTTCAGCTTCTCCCCGATTTGACTCATCACATGCGCATAGAAGTCGGAGCGGAGGGCCCGGCGGAACGAATCAATAAAGCGGTTGTAGTTGGTTGTGCCAATGTAAATAGCGTTGGACAGTAATTGCTGCTCGCAGTTGGATTTGCCGCCGATTTCACCACTTTCCGGATTGTCGGGGCCATTCGGATTTTCATTATCAAGGAGTACATCGCGCAGCTTTGTGCTCCATAACAGGTCAAAATCGGTGCTGCCTGCTGCAACGATTGTATCGTAGGGCGATGCAGCAGTAGTAAGAAGAAGGCTGAAGCGACGGGTGGCGGTATCACCGTTTTGATAGCGGATACCTGCTACCGTCATGGTCGGATGGCTGCTTTTATACATCCACTTTGGTACGCGGACATATACGTTGTACAACTTCTTGCCTACCCCAAAATACCGGTACCAGTACAGATCATCCGAACACCGGTACAGGTTCAGGCTATGACCTGTTGGCGCACTGGTAGCAACAACCGTATTAACAGAATTAGGAATGAAAATGTGGTTGCTGCCGAGCTGCGTCTTCGCCATGCTGAATATCTGGTTCAGCACGCCATAGCTGGTAAAGGTGTCGGCCGGCGATGTGTAGTAAAGGTCGGTATGACGCTTTGGATTATGCGGGTCGGTGTAGCTGGTTTCGGTATTCGCGAGTGCAGAAACATTGGCCTCAAGAAACGGCTCCCTGCAGGGTATCCAGCACTTTTGCCGGGCTCATATTCTGCGCGGAATAGGCGTAGCGGAGATACTGCTGTTTTTGCGGCTTGTAATAGTCCTTATTGACCGTTGCATATGCGTTTGGCATCCAGTAGCCGTGCACACTGTTTGCATACATATTGTCGTCCACTTTTGCGATACCGGCGGAAAGCTGTGCGTGGGTTGGTGAGCCGCTTGCGGAAATAGTGTAGCGGTAATAGAGGTACTTACTGGTGCCGCGTTTTACCCATACCGATTGTGCTGTGGAATTGGTAAAGCCGGTACTGGCAAGAACGTTCGTTATGGTTGCACCGCTAATGCTGCTTTGCGGGATCAGCAAAATGCCAACAGATCCCGTCACCGGCTGAGCAACCGAGCCACCGTACGAAGTGACGATGCCGTTGAACTTACTGAGAAGATGATACGGTATGCTGGTGTAGTCAATGACCGCACGTTCGCCTGAAGATGTGGAATCAACTACTACGGGAAGCACATTAATGCTGTCCGCGCTGTTCTGCATTGTCTGACGGAATGCAGCAAATGTGCTACTGCCGCCCGAGAAGCTCATACGGCCGTAGCCGCCATAACTCGGAATCAGCATAGAGTCCGCTAGTGCGCAGCTGCTGAGAAAACGACGGTACTGGTCGTCTCCGAAGCAGCGCTTCAGATTGTAGTTGGAGAAATTTCGTAGTGATTTAATGAAGAGCGGATGGTCTCCGAAAAAGGCGCTGTAAGCGGTCATTGTGTCCGCATATCCCTTAAAGATATCTTTGAATTGCGGGCAGGCGACGCAGGCCTCAATCTTGTTGTCCCCTTCATCAGCCATCTCAATCTGATTGTTCCAGCCGCTAGCCGTAAACTTTGTGGTCACGGGGATAGCAATATACGTTTCAACTCTGGTAGCTGCGATACGGAACATAAACCGCCCGATATATCCTTCCGCCTGTGCCTGCGGGTCTTCCATGTAACAGGACACGCGATCAATGCTTAAGGATATGTTTGGCTGATAAAAGGGCGATTGGCCTGATGCATATGGCGCTCCAACGGTGCTATGTATGGTTACAATCACTGAATCCGTACTCGTACCGTTCACGTCGTAAAACATGAGCCGTGTTGTCTTATCCGCATTTACATAATTTGTGCGCAGGCCAATATTGGTGGTGCCCAGTTTGGCACTTATCTGGGCGGCAAACGGATTGGTGTTACTCCACGTCAGGCTGACAGTGTTGAAAGAGGTTGTGGCTTGCTTCAGCGCACTCAAAATCTGGCTGCCATTAAAAAAGTCGCGCACATTGTCGTAGAACTGGCCCGACTTGCATGTCGCCTTTGAGGGATTGCCACTCTGATAGTAGTCATAATTAAACAGGTACGGGTGGCACAGCCCGCTGAGCGAAAGGCCTGCTGCGGTGATGGCATAGCGTATCTGTTGCGGCATAAATACGCCATTATGCACCTCGCCACGCGCGATCATGGCTCGTAACGTGTCCTGAAGGCGACCCTTTTGAGTACTGGTGCTAAAGCAATTCACGAGCTTCGCTCCGATGCTATCCACCGCAATGGCGTTGAGCGTACTATCCGCCTGCGCTACATACATATTTGCCGTGTCACGGTAGCGATTTTGCAGCGCCGTGTCGGTTATGAGCTTGTGGGTGGTGGAAAAAAGAAAGGCCTTCAGTTTTTGCTGTATCGTTGTGTCGCTTGCGAACAAGGAAAACAGGCTGCCATACGAGGTGTCAAAAGCTCCGGTAGGCGTATACATAACCGGAATCAGCGGCGGCGGAATCAGTTTGATCTGATAGGCTGTGTCGCTGCAGCCACTGCAGTTATTGCTGCCATTGGTCTGCGACATTGACTTGTACTTCGCTCGGTTGGCGAAGTAGATGCTGCGGAGCTTATCAAAATAGAGATTTCGGATGTTATAGTCCGGAAAGTTTAGATTGACAATGTCGTTGTGAAAATAATTTCTGGCATCGCCATAGGCCCCGGTCTGGTCATTCATGCAAAAGGCTATTTCCGCCATGACGGTATCCATGCGCATGCGCCCTCCCCACACTGTCTTTAGGGAATCGTCAATACCGCTGATGAAGCTTAGCTTGGATCGGAGCTGCGAGTCTTTGGTGACGATGTCATTAAGCGAAAAATACCCGCTCTTAATAGCCGCCTGCGCGTCAGGGAAACTCTTGAAGCGCTTTTCAAACGTGTCAATAAAGCAGTTTGCAAGCTTGCAATATTCCGGATGCAGCGGCAAGAGTGCTCTGGCGATATCGTACTTGTATTTGCCCGCATTGCGGAAGATGGCGATGAACGTATCTCGCGGCATGCTCGCAAGATTTGAGTAGGTAATGCCGTACCGGGTAAAGGAAACAAGGTTTAGTGCGGTGGAAACGCAGGGACCGAGGTACCGGACATTTAAGCTATCCGGTGGGATTTTGTCAAAAATTGATATGCATGCACAGGCCGTACTGTTGCTGTTGTTCGGTGCCGGCAGCGAGCCGGGAACGTGGCCGTATTTACCGTCTGGAAACAGTTCCTCCATCATCCTGCGCTCAAGTGCCAGGCATGGATTGTCTATACTGTCGGGGCACGGGAATGGCGTATTCTCAACCTCCTCTTTGATAAACTCTTCCTTTGTCTTGAAACATTTAGGGCCAGGGAACGCGAAGAAGGAATCTACCGCCGCATAAATTTCGTCGGTGCTTATAGCGAGTGTCTTATTGATTACATGCTTTCCTTTTTTCAAGGTTACCGTATCCGAGACTGTAGACGGAACGGCTGTTGGACTGATTACGATGCCAGTAGTGCCTATCGTGCCGGAGCGATGCAAATCAACAAGGCCACAGTCGTCAATGAACGTGTAATCATAATCACCTTTGACGGAAAGCCCGAGTATATAGTTGTTAAACGTGCACACAGGATATGGCGCGAAAGTGTACTCATACTGCACATTTGTTAGCGCTGTTTCATCCATGTACAGACTGCCGTCATACCGCTTCTCATGCCCCACTACAAGCTGCGTAGCATTTGCGAGCTTGTCTTCCTGGAAGAGTTTATCATTTGGCACCTCCTCATTAAACATGATCGCGACCTTGGTTGTGTCCACAGCCGCGCCGATGAGCGAAGTGAGCACAGGTCTCCCTCTAAAGTCCTTTAGGGAAAGTGAATATTGCCCATTCTGGTCTTTGGATACAGTTTTGGTGTAGTAGCTGCTGTAGCCCGAGTTAATGCCGAGCATCCGGTCCAGCTCGCTTTGATCTGCGCTCATATACTGGTTGCGTACGTCATGCCTGCGGCCGATCTGCAAGCTGTCTCCTGCGCCTCCCATAATGTCCACCCGATCACTAAAGCCCGGCGAAAGCTGCGTGTGTACAAACGGGTAGCCATTAGCACGCGGAACGAACTTCTGCATGCCTGCGGTGTCCGTATTCAATGTTGAATAGTACCTGTTTGCCAGTGATCCGGTTGTAAAAGGGGGAATCGTGTACTCATCCGGACAGAGTGTCGGCTTCCAGTCGAAATCAGACGGAGCGTAAGGCAAACTTGTGGTGCTGCTGAGGCTTACGTTATGCAGGTAGCCGAAGCTGTCTGTGGCGAATACTGAAGGAATTGTGGTGATCTCGGGACGGCCTTCATAGTCGTATATTTTTTCCGTTACAAGCAGGCGGGAGGGATCGCTATTGAACCGGGTAATGGTCTGTCTGTTTTTAAGCAGGCCGTCATAGTAACTCTGTACGTGTTTGTATTTTCCGCCCTCGGCAAACTGTATGGCATAGTTCCAGTTAAGCGCATCGCCGCTATGCGCCTGACTTATATAGTAGCAATTATATCCGCCGGTAAGGCTACTTACATAACCGCTCCCATTGCTGAGCGACCAAGGCCCGTATATCGGCTGATAATAATTATTAGAATCTACACGCACCATGCGCACTCGCACCGCGAGATAGCCCCTCGGATACACCACCGGAATTTGGTAGCCGGGTGTGTCTGTAACGACGCGGGTTGCATTGTTTTTGAAATCATAGCGTATGGCCGAGCTTGAGAGCGCAGGACTTAGATTGTTGGCATAGTCGTCAACATACGTCCACTCCAGTTCGTATTGCACGGGCGTCACCTTGCCTAAGTAGGGAGAGTTGCTTGGAAGCCACCCAATATTCAGCACACTTTTCGTCGCATTGTAATTTGGTTGCAGCATGTACAGGCCCATATCGGCCGGCGCATAGTGCGTCTTCAAATACAGCTGGTACTGCATTGCCAACTCCACATTCAGGTTCTTCTGCCGAACCGTGCTCAGCGGTATGGTAACCGGAGTACCGGTGTTATTGGCGTCATAAAACTGAAGGATACTGAGCTTCGCATTAAAGAGCTTAGGGTATACTTTGACGTCCTGATCCTGAAAGGCAGTGAGTGAATCTGGGTTATAGGCAATGGATACGGAATCAACTACGGAAAAATTGTAAGTCGTATCATCGATCTTGGTGCTTCCCTCGAGTTGATACACCATTTTGTAGCTGTATGCCTGCGTGGGAATGCTAGCGCTTGCATGATTAATACTCAGCTTTACCAGCGTATAGTTACTCTTATACTTAACTTTCGCCGGAAAGCTTGCATCATTGATCTGGGTGTACCGGGCATCATTTTGAATAAACAGAAGGTTGTTGGCAGCAGTTGTGCTCAACAAGGAAGCTGGCAAGATGTTGCTTACCTCTCGCACAGGAAAAAGCTTATTCTGCGCCTGACTGTCCGGACATAAACTAAAGCACAGCACCGCTAGCGACCACAAGCGGTAGAAACTACGTTGTATTAATGTTTTCATAGCGGGCAATGCTTTTGTAGAATAGTTATTACAGCTTTTGAACGGTGTAGCCTGCGTACTTTGAATTGAGATATTTTTTCAGGTCCTTGCTTTCGTCAAGTATCCCTACTACCGCGACCGGCAGACTATGGGTATAGCCGCTCATGACCACTTCTTGTCTTAGAATCGCGTCTTCACGCTTAACACCATTTAGGTACCGCTCCAGGACATACGATAGGCTTACCAGCTTGCCTTGCCGTTCATCAAACACCAGATCAAGGCTCCTGACCATATATCCTGCCTCATAGCTGAGCTTGTAACGGAGCAGATTTCCGACTTTCTTTTTACTGCTGAGCACCGCATGCCTCACCAGGACGCTGTCCAATAACTTACCCGCGTCAACTGCGAGTGCGGCAGCCTTCGCATTACGGACTATCGTATCGGATTCAAATTGAACATACCCAATCTGTTTCTTGCGATGATTTATTTTGTACATGCCATCACTATTCATGAACGAGCCCTCCTCGGCCGAACTGGCATAGCGAACGAATGAGACGTTTGACGAGTATATGGTTGAGTGCTGCACGGACGTGTCCTTGGCATTCATCTTCATGGCTGACGTAATGGTCAAGTCATACGCATACCCGTCTGCCTGACGCAGCCAGTTAAGTATCTCCATCAGCTTGGAATCAGCATGCGGATCCCCACTTGCAGCCATGCCGGGGACACAATAGGCCGTAAGGCATAGACTTAGAATTAGCTTACGCATACACGCTATTGAATTTTCCGGTGAGTGCTTCTTGACTCGGACACAGTCATGATCCCCTGCTCCGTCTCTTTCTTGGTGCGTATCAGGTTGCCTTCCGCATCGTATTCATATAGCGTGGCGTAATTGTTCTCATCCAGGGTGGCCATGAGCTTGCGCGTGACCGGATGATACACAAAGCTTTTACAGTTGGATTCGGATGGAAAAATGCGGATGTCGTCGTAGTAGTACCCGGCATCAAGAACCATCTGAAAGTCCTTGTACTTTGACGGCACTTTGAACGTGACTTCATACTGCTGCCAGCCATCAATAATGTTTGACTTGGACCCAAGGAACCTGGTAATCTTTGCGCTTGTCGGGCCGCCAGTGAGCACCGTATCCATGATGATGGACGCGTGTCCTGCATACCCGAGTGTTGTAACTGAAGAGCTGACACTCTGAGGCTTCAGCCAAAGCGATGCTATATAGGTTCTGCCCGTATCAAAGCCAAATGAATAACCCTTCGCAGTGGCTGCATTTGGATTAAGAGATATCGTGACGCTGTTATCCGTCTTCAAGGAATACACGCCGGTATGTGCGTCTTCGTTGCTGATACTAAATCCGACGGAGTTGCTACCGACCAGCGTGGACAATTGATACAGACTTCCCAGGCCGTTCACTCCGCTGAGATATGCAGCAAATGGTGAGTAGAGCAACCGGCGGTATTGCTCGCGCATCGTTGGCTTAGCCTGCAACAAGGCGTAGTCCTCAAAGCCGTCAAACAGCACTTCCCCGGCACGTGCATTTTTAGCTACGCAGGCGGGTAATTGCTGGTTGTAACCGTACACGGCGGAATTGTAGCCGATGCCTTCCTCTTTATTCTCCAGCTCCGCACCATACCAGTTATATTTAGTGACCTGATTCGTTTTGACCCAATTCTCATTATCAGTGCCATCGTAATGGCCGACTTTGCCAAGAAGGATTTTTTTGCGGATTCTTTGAGGCTGTCGTATTCCATAGCCCCAACCTAATATAGTAAAAGGTTGTGGTGTTCCACCATACGCAGATCCGTTGTTATAGTAGACCCCCGGCTGCACTGCAGGGTTTGAATAGTCATATCTGCTAATGGTTACATTGCTATTGCTGTCATTGTAAATAACTTCAAAAGCACCATTACAACAGCCATTACTATACTCCATCGTGAACCCAGCCGCATGAAATGGACTGTATATAGGAGCATAGTATGTGACGGATTTAGGCGCGGTACTTGGAAACTTTGCATGGTATGGGAGTGACCAATTCGCGAACATATACAAATTATTTGTATCACATGTATTTGAGGCGTGTGGATAGATATCAAGCCTTACATACCCTCCAGTAAGTTTGGAGACTTTAATAGAATCGACCAAGTCAGCGCAGAATCGTGCAGTGTCACCAATCGGTTCATAATTCAATGTACTATCCATACAGTACCCTAGCCAACTCTTTTCTGTTGGCCAATATGACCGGGTGTTGTAAGTGCCCTGCTTACGTGCCGTTGTATTGTTGTAGTTTCTGTTTTTCAAATTGATGACATCCATTTCCGGCCGATAAGTGCCGACTTTCCCAGTGACAAATGGATTGAGCGAGTCACTGCTCACATTTGCGGCATAAACTTGATTTAGATTGTGATTATAGCGTTTAGCGTTGTAAGAAATCAGATTAAACAGCGTGTCTTTTAGCGCAGGAAAGATGTTGTTTCGGTCCGTAGTAGTGTAAGTCTGAATTGTTTCGCCTAATCGATTTTTGTTTCCCGATTGAATTACCCTGTAAGGCACCGCGCTAAGATTTTGCCCAACCTGCCATACTCCGGACTGAACATAGGGTTCGCGAGGTGCAAGTACCAGATAGCAATGGGAAGTATCAGAAGTGTAGCCCATAACCCAAGTCCGCACAGGATTGCTGTTTGATGTGAGTTGTAAGAGCATTTGGTCGCCGAGTTTATACATGGGCATATCCTCGTCCACGGCGGTCAGTGCAATAGGCATATTACTCGGCAGATCATAATGGTGACTGTATGCGCCGTTATAATTGATGAATCGACTTGTGTAGGTGCCGAATGTGTCGATAATGAAGGTGTTTTTAAAAACACCTTGCATATTCTGATTCTCAAATGATGGTCCCATCTCCTTGTAGGCCCAATGCGCAGGATAGCTTACGCTGTATTCCCTGTCTTTGTATTCATTGTTGACGGAAGTAATAATCGCATTCCCGGTCTGCGGATCAAAGGCTTCATTCTTCAGCTCTGTTACAGCGCCCTGATTGAAGCTCGTAACTTTGCTGAGCACGCCATATTGCTGGATAACCTTAGTGACAGTCGCCGACTTGAAGCTTACACTGTTTTCAAAACCCCAGGGATATGGGATAGGAATTACAATTGGGACAACCCCTACTATAAAGCCATTAACATTGACGCTATAATCATCAGTCTGCGTGTGCTCAAACTTCTTGCGGGTATCTACTGTTATGTCCGTTTCCAAGCCGAGCTTTCTACTAGCCAGACTTAATGCGCCTTGCGTTCCACTATAGGCGATTACCGGTACATCGCTACTGAGCCGTCCGATTTGCCCGAGATACTCGTTGCGCTGGTAACTCACAAGCTCTCGTGCCTTGCTGCCAGTATCGGGTTTAAGCACCCAATGCTCCGTATTGAGCGGTTTGCCATGCATATCATTCAGCTTGATCGTAAAGCCCTGTGTAGCCTCGCTCTCAATCTTCGTGTTTTGCAGTTCAAATTCATCGTGGTTCACCTTACGAATGGGACTGTAATCTGTCTCAATCGGAAATTCCTTCGCGGTGTAGAAGTAATTGACGTCTTCCGTTTGCGAGGAACGCCCTTCATCTTTGTGGATAGAACGGGATGTCACTTTGCGATATCCCACGACCGGCGCCGGGAAAAAACTCTCTCCTATCGGCAATTCCTGATAGAGGTCTACCGGGTCATTTGGCGGAAACTTGGAGCCGGCCTGCGCCTCAAAAGGCTTCGGCTGTCGTTGCGGCAGTTCGTCGCCACCTGCGACCGGCTCCCAGCTTGCCACTCCGCTGCTAATGAAACCTTTTTTATCCTCACGCTGGATCGTATAATCGTAAGTCTTTCCATAGACGGCATCGTTGCCGCCTGCCATGTCTGCCCATTTATCGTAAAACCGTATTTGACGCACTCTTTGGCCGCCACCTTTCTTTTTAAGGCCGGGGCTGGTAAGGCGAACAAAAGATTTAGCTAAGTCCGCTTCTTTTGCGCGTGACTGCTCCATGTAATATTGGATGGGATTCTTCGCAATGTTGAAGAGCTCTCCGAATGAATTCTTGAGGCCGGCGACCACATTACTGATATCAGAGTTCTCCGGATTAGAACCGGGAAACATGATATGCGGCAGGTTGTATCTGCCTATGTTGAGCGCGGTGTAGGTAATCGGGTTCGCATTACCGTCGCTACGCTCAAATTGCTGCGCGACCAGTTCAACATATCCTCTCTGATTGTCGTTTGGACATATGCCTATTGAGGCAACCTGCGCATAGCCTTTAATGGGCTCAAACTTTCCGTCCGCCAGTTGAACCGGTACATTGTAATATAACAGGCTGGTCCCCTTTAGATAATTATCCCGGAAACTCAACTGCGGATTCTCTCCGCTGCTTCGCCTGTTGAAGTACAAAAAGAGGTTTGGTTGGTCGGCATTATGGTATAGCTCATTACCGTCATCGTAGTTGTTGGAGTTCCCCACACCCGCAACTTTGAACATCTCCATTGCTTGCATGTCCTGTACATACGCGTAGTCGTCTGATTCATAATCCACTTTAATTTGCCCACCTGAGGGAAGCCCTATTTCTGTCAGCGACCATGCCTGGGCGTATTCGTCGGTTGCGCTTGTCTGGGTAGTGAATGGAAACTCGTAATTATTGAATGTGCTGTCGTTTGGCTTATATGTGCCCCAACGGTCTTTGCTGACGCTGCTGTAGTTGTAATTTTTGCTGCTGTAGTTGAACGTGTAGCCGGCGCTCATGTTGATATTAGAATGTCCATATCGCATTTGAATGCCGCGCAGCGTCAGCTTTCCCGTACCGCCTGGCGCATTGGGAACTCCCTGACAAAGACTATAATCATAGGTGAATAAGACGGTCTTGATTGACTGCGCGTTAGCGCCATTGGTAAACCGATCGTGCTTGTTATAGAGAACAATGGAGTCAAGCTTATACGACTTCTGATCACTGTCATGTCCTCGTGCCAGATACTTGGCGTCGTGGTACACCAGTCCCTGACTGCTGAGGATTTTATTATTGACGCCTTTTGCGTCGTTGCGAGGAGAAACATAGAACTCAGCGACATAATTCTTCGTCTCCACCGAATGCATCATCCAGTTTTCACGGGATCCAATTACGTAGGTTGCCTTATCGTCCCTTGTATCAGTGATGAATCCAGGAATGTACTGAGCCTTATCGCTGTCAATCGGAGAACGCCAACGATAGTCCTTGCTTTTCCTCGTGTAGTTGAATTTTGTGTAGGTGCCCAAGTCATCATCAGATATGCCGTCTCCCGTAACGTCCACATAGTCGCTGGACAGGACGCCAGTCAATAAATGAGCTGCGACGTAAGATGGGGTTACCGAGGATGAATAAAAATGATCCCGGCCATTGCCGTTCTCAGGCCTGTCGTCCCCAACCTGGTCGGTAGGATACTCAACAGAGAACGTGGATTTATTAACTGGCCGCCCCCCTATTGCGTACACAGCTTCCCGCTCTACATTATTCATCACCGGAAGACCGTAGATATATCTCCTTCCGTCTTTTTGAAGCTGGATGATTTCTGATACCTGCGCGGCTTTTCGCTTAAGTGGATCGCCGGCATCCAATCTGGATATCAGCGTCTTGGTAATGTTTGGATAGGTTTTAAACCCTTGGGTCTGGTACGATACCAACTGCTTTCCGTCAAGCAGTAGCGGCGTATCTCTTTCCGCAGCATAGACAGGATAAATATGGTTTGCCCTGGTTACGCGCCACTGGCCGCCGGGCTTTACTTCGGGCTGCCCACTCATCCCTTCGGGCGTCATCATTCCTGTTCCGCCACAGGTTGCCAGGTAGGATTGATTGTTTTCGCTTAGCTCTCCAGCCTCCTTAAAATAAAAATCCTCGTATAAACCTGAAGTCTCCCTTGGATGAAATCGCCGACTGTATTCATCCCATAAGCCTGAGGACATGTCGGTGTAGCCGTGCTTGTATTCGCCACCTACTTCAAATAAGTTCCCCAGTCCGGCCTCTATATGAACGTCATCACTCGTGCTGCTGCTTTCTGTCATCGGGTCATAAATGCTGCCAATGTCATTGCGATGCGGACGAAAAGATCCTCCTGTGCCTTGCCCCGACACACTGTAAACATCATACGTCAGATGGGATTGTGGCAGAATGTCCATCGTGGCATTGTACATGCCGTCCTTTTCGCGCGAGAAATCCAACAGATCATGACCTTGCTGATTGGCTAAATCCAGATTGAAGTATCCATATCCCCGGCGGGATCCATTCTGTCCAAACTCCGTCTTTGTGAACGACCCGAATATTTGTCCATGCAAATACACACTGTAGAGTTCGCCTCCCAGCTTAAGTTGCCCTGAATAGGTATTTGTGTACGACGGATTGGTTATGGCCGCAGTGTGATTTTGCATCCCGATCGGCACGGACGTTCCCATGGAGAAACTGGTTCCCGCACCGGTTGTACGCTCGCTTAGGGACACCTTGATTCCCATTCCCCGGTAATCATGCGTTCCCGTGCGCGGACTATAATTGCCGCCGGTATTCATGTTGAAGCTCGCGCCGGCGCTTACGTCACTGCCAACATTGAAATTCAGACCTATGCCCCACTGCGCACCATAGTTGATTGCCGCACCTGTCTGCGATCCAACCGAAACACCCGCATTTACTCCCGCATTAAAGGCGCCCACCTTAGCATTCACACCGACATCTGTTGTAAAGTCAACGCTTACTCCGCGATAATTACTGAGTGTCAGATAGCCTCCCATGTCCGCGCCGACTCTGATATATGGATCACCGAACCCTAGCAATTCAGCACCTACAGACAGCCCTACTTTAGTCGTCTTCTCCGGCTTTACGTAAAAGTGCTTTTCTACGGTGTCTCCGGCAAAATCATCGGGAAGTCCCCGTACGGCTCTATTGACAGCCCCCGGGTTGATATTCCAGCCCAGCCCTACCCAACTGGCTTCCTGCTCCATTCCCACGCCGCCATGATACGAGATATTAATCGGGTATCCCTCTACATCCATCAACGGGATATTGTAAACAAAGTCACCCGTGAAGAGATCAACCATGTCGGTGGTGCCAACAGGTTCGAACCCTTGCGCCTCTGGCTGCACCGGACCTGACGAGAGCGCGAATGATGCAGCGGGATAGATTGTCTGAACAACGAGTATGCTAAACAGTACCCAGCTGATTTTTTTCCGACACCCCGTAGTAAATAATGTCTGTATCATGAACAGTATGTTTAGATTGATTGGGGATGAGTAAGACTACAGGAAAGCGTATCGTGCGCAAAAATTTTATCCATGTAAAAGAGTCTCAGCTCTGCATTATTCTTCCTGCGGCGGCGTTGCAGACTACTTATATCGTAGCCGACATTGATGGTTTCAAAAGGAACAACATTGTAGTTGTTTTCAAACGCGTAATAGACAGGGTATGCAATAGCATTACCGCTAACCAGCGTCAGGTCATTCTTTGCCTGGTTAAGCAAGTATTCATATAGGACGTTGTACTGATCCAGATTCTTGCTTTGACGGCGGAGTGGGCTCGCACCATTTTCTTCAGTATTAATGATCTTGATGCTTAATACGAGCTCGGTATTCCGTTTAGAGGTACCCCGCGCAGTACTAGCCAAGGGAAGCCGGTATATTTTGTATGTTATCCAGCCTCGGCTGTACGTTCCCAACAACTCTTTTTCCAATGGGCTGCTTTGGCGTATCAGAGACGATTGCTTACAACCTGTTGCGATAATCAGTGCCGCGCACAGCATTTGCACAACCGGCTTTTTAAATCTATTTAAACTCATAGCAGGAAGGTTATTTCAGGTAGTCTGGGTTTACGTACTTCATCAGCAATTCATAGTTCTGGCCTTTACTGTCCGTAATTCCGAGGACATATTTGCCAAGGTGTTTTAGCGTATTCTGACCACTTAAATTGATCTCAAGACGATTGTCTCCAAGCTTCACCTTGATTGTCTGATCATTGAGTTTGACAAATTTGCCTGCGTCGTTCTTGAGCGTGATCTGCAAAACCTCCTCTTCGCTTTCTTCCAGCACATACTTCAGTTTTACGTTTCCGACCGCGTAATACGTAGCTGTATTTTGCTCTTTTCGTATGTCAACAAAGGGGCTGACGCGCGGGATGCCAATCAGCTCGCTATCCTCCACAATCGTAAACTTCCAGGGCTCGGCGCCGCCCAGCAGAATGCCTTTGTAGTAAGCATCTACCGTCCAGGCATAAGGCTGAAACGTCTTCAGCGGTGTTCCATATACCGGATATGTAGTGGTTGTTTGTGGCAAATTGCTTTCCGTATATACTGGATTATTACGTACTACGGCATTGACTGTGTTCTGACCTTCTTTGATTTCCGCTACTCTAATACGGTACGTAAGCTGCGAGGCAAAGGGATAATTCACTATCCATGAGAACACCGGGTAGTGCTCATAAAGCTTCGCGTTATTCTCGGGGTCAACTAAAGTGATTAAGAACAAGTCTTCGGCACGCTGATACAGGCACTCGGATACCTCATCTCCTGGTGCGATCTCTCCGCTAGAGCTAATTGCATTGATGCTGACACAGTATTCGTATGTTCCCTGTGGAAGCACCCGGTAGTCCATAAACAGCTCGCGCAGTACACTGCTTGAAAATGTCCACTCGGGCCGCAGGGCGCCTCCTTCTAATCTGTTGATGCCTGGCCGAATCGTGGTGCGGAATTTATAAGAGAAAGAAAGCCCAGTCTCTTTGTATCGGACGGTGCCCTTCACCTCTGCATCCCGCGTTGTTGCTGCGTTTGACTGAATGGCAAATGAGAAAATAGTCTCTGGCGTTAGTGCGATGCCCTCCAGTGGTGACAGATTTAGAATAGTGCCGCTTTGTGCGGACGATTCACTTACTGTCACGCCTATGAGCAACAATGCGCAAAGGCATCGTAAAAGCATTTTGCTCCTGCTCCGACTAATAAGATGTCTCATAGACATTGGATTGTTTCGTGGTTGTAGTATCTCTGCTATCCATTGACCTTCATTCTGAATTGCCATATCAGCTCTACACTTCCGCCTATCAGATTTCTCCAGCTCATCGGCTCTGACTGTTCTGCATTTCCCATGTCCTTTCCTATTGCGCCGCTATAGGCAGCCAGGCGATATGCGCTATACCTGCTGCTAAGTCTTGCAGTCAGCGGTGCTGCACTCATACGGTAGCTAAGACCTGCACTAAGTCCCCATTTGGATAGACCGAAGGGTGCAAAGCCAATGTCCGCCCCGCCAGTCACGCTGGTTGTCTTTGAAAAGCTGTAGCTGACGCTGCCCATGCCGAATGTGGTACGCACGTGCGCAGGGTTAAGTGAATCAGACCTGTAGCCGCCACTATTAGTCTGAAGCATGCTTTGCCCGGTTGAAAGCATGAGCATCCACTGCTTATCGGTGTAAATCGCATTCAGTTGCAACAGGTCTGCCCCATAGCTGATAGAGTCTGCATGCGACGTGCTTCTGTTGAGCACTGCGCTAAAGCGGTAGGAAACACCGCCCTTCTTTTTAATCTGGTAGGTGGCCTTTCCGGTCCATACTGCTCCCTGCAATGGACGTTGCGGAATAGTCAGGGTATCGCTGGAGGCACGGAAGGTTGCAAATGGCTTGTAGGAGAAAGAGACGGAAGGATATTGCTTGGAATGCGTGGCAATATCAAATCCCCAGCGGCTATTGCCGCCGGTAGAATACAGATTGGATTGCTGGATATGGTTGTACTGGATGCCCGCTGTCAGAAAGCCATGTAGAAATTCGCCCTTCGCGCCAATCTTGTAGAGGTCAATCCCGGATATGGTAAGCGGAAGCGTGCTATTCTCGAAATCTTTTCCGCCGTGTTCGTAAGAACCCAAAAGACTTAGCGGCGTCTTTGGAATAGCGCTCTCAGCATTCAGGTGCCAGGCGATGCGGTCGGCATTAAAGCTGCTGCTGAATGCTTGCCCGCTTCCGTTGCGGTAGGACGTCGCGGCCTCTACTTCTACCAATACTGTTTTTGCGATTGTTCCTTCATAAGTGGCAGATACGATATGTACAGGAGCCCGGAACGTCGGCAGTGCTATGCCGGCGTTCTTGAAGAAATCATTGCTGCCCACCATGCTCTTTGACGGCGTGTAGCCGTAATAGACCAATCCGGCTTTCTGTCCTTTGGCAGGGCTGAAAAGCATTCTGCCGGAATAGGTGGTGTACTTATCCAGGCTACCGTCTCTTCCCGCATATTCTGTGCTGCCCGCTGTCAGACCAATTTGCGCGAAGCCGATATCGTATCCTACGTCTATACCCTTCAGCTGCTGTCCGGCAGCGGTGTATTTAGAGGTGTATTTTGAAAAAATGCCGGCATCAAGATTGGTCAGCCCTGCGATAAAAGTTTTGGCTTTGCCTTCAGGCAGCAGCCCTGCGGCTGACTTCGCCATCTGCTTGTAGGTAGTCTCGTCGCCGCTTTTGAGGTCTTTGATCTTACTGTATGCGAGTGCCGAGTCAAAGTAGGTCGTGTTACGGTATTGCTCCAGAAGGGCGCTATACTTTTCAATTTGTGCCTGGGTTTTCTGAATTTGCTCATACTGCTTCATAGCCTTTGCATACTTGTGAACAGCGGAATCTTTGACTTTTGCAGCTTTTGCAGCGCTGTTTTTGATGGCGCCTGCCGAGTCCAGCTTGCCTTCAGTCTTGCCTGCTAAGCCTGCCGTATCCGGCATCTTCTTGGAGAGAGCCTCCTGAATCCTATCCTGAAGGCCGCTAGTATCTAGCCCACTGCCTCCGCTACTAAGCGGTATTCCGGCTTCCCGCTTCAGGTCTATCAGCGCACGGTCCTTTGAGTTTTGCAGGTTGCCGAGGTAGGAGCCGTACACCTGTTCCAGCCCGGCTCCCTTTGCAAGGGTCTGGCTGAATTGATTCCTGTAGCCTGTGATGATCTTCATGAGCTTGCTCTTGGCTCGCTCAGCATCGTAATGCACCCGGATATAGCTGCCTTTCACATGGCGGTATGCATCCTGAGTGGTGTAGTATCCTTCTATGCTTACCGGAATGTCGGCCACTTCGGTTTCAGCACGTCCGCGCAGCTCATAGTAGTTGTTGTCCTGGGCAGAATATTCGGGCTGGCCGTTTGAGAAGTTGCCGTTGGTGGATAACTCTCCTCGCAGCTCGTTGTCCTCTTTGTCGGACTTAGCGAGTTCGCGGACTTGAGAAAACAGTGAGCGGTAGGTTTCCAGCTCGTTGCCAGCAAAAGCCGAGACATTGCCTGCTACCTGCGCTTGCTTCTGCTTGATTTGCGAGGAAGCCGACTTATTAGCTTCCAGTTCATAGCGGCCAACGAACCAGTTTTCATACCAGACGTTGACCACTGATTTATCGCCTCGCTGCTCGGTCTGAGAAGTAAGTCCGCGTGTTTTTAGTTGCCTGTTCAGGCGGCTGGCGTTTCGCTCAATAATCTTTGCGGCAGGGATGGAAGAAACGGTTTGCGTGGCGGTATTCTTCACGCTCCCGAACAGTCCCTTTTGTTTTTCACTGTTTAAAGAAAATGTGGTGTTGAGCTGTTTGCTGAGGGAAGAGGTTGGCGGCAACGTAGAGTCTGCATTCAAGTGGAATACCCTTTGTATCGTAATGGCAGAATCTGTAACAATCGTCAGGTATACTTTGTATGTGCCGGCTGGGACGTTACCGCATTTGCGCAGGATGTCGTAGAACTGTGGCAGCACAAAGCTGTTTGCGCTATTGGGGCCGAATTTGATTGGGAATTGGGAAACTCCAGATGATGCTTTGAAGGAAACCTCCTTTTGCCCATACACCCATATGCTGTCCTGCGATACAGTATAGCGGAAACAATTAAACTGAAGTTTTCCGGTTGTTTTATCAAGAGCAGAAAACTGAATGTCTTGGACGAGTTTATGCTCTTTACCGAAGTAGGGAAAATCAATACCTGCCTTAATACTTGAATCCGGTACTCCTTTCGCCATGCATACTGCCGCCGTCAGCAGCGGTATGCTTATCCCCACATATCGTAGTACAGGCGCTATTTGCGTCGTGCAGAACCACCTGGCGATACGTCTTTGCTGCATAATTCAGCAAGGGAAAATTTAGGTGTGAATCCGACCACTTTATCCAATCCACGAAAACGCAATTTCTTAACGAGCGGTTAAAAGTATATTTCTGCTAAAGAACTTTCTTACCGTTTTTAAACGGTATTTTAAAGATAATTTTCGCTCATGAATATAATTTTGACTCCTCTTTGCAAGCGCAGTGGTAGTACGATGAAATTCTTTGTCGCCGATTATGGACTGAAGGAGCTATTTACAGTATCAATTAGCACTACGGCAATAACTCAGCTTCTGCCATTATATGTTCTCTGGGCTTGATTACTTTGCAAGCAGCTTTTTCTTCTGTTCCTGATACTCCGTTTCAGTCAAAAGGCCTTCATCTTTCAGCGCCTTAAGCTGCCGGAGTTCATCTGCTAAACCTCCCGTGGCCTTTAGCTGCACTGTGACTGGATGGTTTGTGATCGGCGTATATCCAGACGCTGAAACCTCACCGGCTTTCAATGCATTCTGTATATCACACTCCCAGTTCATGGCTTCACCGCCCCCGAGCATCAGGTACGGAACATAGCCATGCTTCTTGCTACCGTATAGCTTGATGGCTTTGATACTGCACTTATGGCCACTGAATTTGGCCGGCACATTCTTATAAGCCGCGGTGCCGGTAAGCACGGTCCAGCTGGCCCGTGATGGAGTAACAAATTTGAAGTCCCCGTTCTGCATGGTGCCGGTTCCAAGTGTTATGTCCTCTCCAACAATAAAGCGCGTCCCCTCACTTGTCACGAGGGTATCGCTGGCAGCAGAGCGCGGCATTGGCTGGCCATAAACTGCGAGGGATGTCAAAAAGGTGATCAGAATGCTGAATGAGTATTTCATAATAGCGTGTATAAGATTTGATGATTGAAGTGTTTAATACTGTAGTCTGTTTGACCTGAGCCCGCCTGACCCGAAGGTTTCCAGCGACTAATAAACTGATCGTGCAATGACGAGTTTGAGATGTCGCTTTTTCTATACGAGCTTGCTAAGACTACGGCCAAGTTCAGGATGAGAAGGCCTTTTATGATGAGTGAGTTCATGAGAGTAGTTTTAAGAAATTGTTTAGCTTGGTTATCATATACGATAACCACAAACGTACAACATTCCGAAATCTTGGTTATCAATTTTGATAACAGTGGAGGAAAAAGTTTTGCTTCAAAAGATTGGGCAGAGAATAAAGGAAATCAGAATAGAAAAAGGCCTCTCACAACAAGAGCTCGCAGCCGAGCTTGACTATGAGAAAAGCAACATGAGTCGGCTTGAATCTGGCCGCACGAATCCGCGGGTATCTACGCTGAATAATGTGGCAAACGTGCTCAAAATCACATTGGCCGAATTACTGTCATTCAAATAGCACGACCCAACTTGAGGTTAGCTATATGGCAATCAAACTTGGTTTAACAGCATACCTCGTAGCTTTCGCATGTGATGAAAACATTCAGACTATTCAGTGCATTGCTACTGACTGCATCCAATTGCATGGCTCAAAGCGATACACTGCGCGTATGCACTTATAATCTGCTTAACTACGGCAATTCGGCCAATACCTACTCGGTCAAGAATCAGCGCTTGCAACCAATCTTGCAGCAGATTAAACCCTCCTTGCAATGCTTCAATGAGGTCTCTACGGCTGTCCCTGGACTACTGGATACGCTGTCGAGTGTAATGCCTTATGCCACGCAGCATGGTCAAGTGCATAACACGACAAGCACTACGCAGCTTTACGGATTATTCTGGCGCCAAGGCAAATTCCATCTTCTCCACGACAGCATTATCTGCAGTGATGTGCGCGACATTGTTGCCTATGAGCTGTATTGGGAATACCCTGATCTCGGCATCTATCATGACACCCTAAAGCTCACCGTAATAACTGCACACCTTAAATCGTCTAATGCTTCTTCAGATAGAGCAGAAAGAGCGAGGGAGACGCAGAAAGTTTCCGTGTACTTATCTGCGCTTAATGGAAGCAGCAATATCATTATGCTTGGAGACTTTAATCTCTATACAAGTAGCGAAGTAGCGTATCAGAACCTCACTAATCCTGCCAGTACTAGAGCCCGGCTCAATGATCCTTTGAATCGTCCGGGGACATGGGACAACAACAGTTCATTTGCAGATATTCATACGCAATCGCCGCGTCTTGCTGCATTATCAGACGGTGGAGCAAGCGGAGGCCTTGATTCGCGCTTTGACTTTATTCTCGTCTCAGATGCGGTTATGAACGGTTCACTAGGAATGAAATATCTACCGGGCTCCTACAAGTCTTTTGGCAATGATGGACAGCACTATGGAAAGGCATTGATGGATTTGCCTGCGAACACTTCGGTTAGTGCCTCTACTGCACAGGCGCTATACGAATGTTCGGACCACTTGCCAGTTTTTGCCGATGTTATTTTTACGCCGCTGCATCTTATCCCTCTAGTCGGTATCACGGCAGCACATGCTGAACTACAAAGCTCAATTTCCGTGCTCAATCCCTTTGCAAATTGCATCTATCTTTCAACAAGTTTAGCAACTCCGACTACGTTGTCCTACCAGGTGCGATCTATGGATGGGAAGGTATTGAAAAATGGCTCTGTGGTCACACCGCACGCGCGTATTGACCTCAGGCAAGACCTCGCACCGGGCGTCTACTTTTTACAGATTTTGGATACGCGTGGCGCGACTGCGAATTATAAACTCATTCATTACTAGGTACAGTCAGTTGTAAACCTTGAGTTCATGCGGAAGAAAGAGCCGACATGTAGTCGGGTTGATTCGCATTTCTTGCTAAGGCTTGAACGCACTCAGAGAGTTCTACCGATGCCTTTCCATGCCGGTTTTGTCTGTAGTATTCAATATCTCGGACGCCATTTGTTCTTGGCACGATAACAAGACAGAGGAGCCAGTGCATAGTGCCTCCTGCCACCTTTACAGACTGATCTGGCCTTAGGGATCAACAGCCTAGACCTTAAAACATGCTGGCTAGGATTTTTTCTGACGCGCCACAAAAAAAGGCGTACGAGTAGTATGAGCATTGCGGAATACTTTTTCTGCGCTACTAACAATCATGGATGTCCCTCCGTCATTCATCCCGCAGCATCTTTCCGGAAAAACATTCTGCGTCAAAAACCACTTCACATCAATCAATACAAAACCAACCTCATGAAAAGAATCTTACCCTTGCTGGTTTTACTCTGCACAGCGTGCGGACTGACCTATGCAGGTACCCTTAGCGGTACTGTATATTATATAACGACTACCACTCCGGTAGTCGGCCAGGTAATCACTATTGCCGATACCACCAACACCTGGAACACAACGGTAACAACCGACGCAGCTGGTCACTACAGCGTTACCATCCCATCTACCGTTCCGACAACTATTCCAGGCTACCAGATTAATGTATCCACGACTGCCTGCGGCCAATACCTGCGTCTTATCGCGATTAACTCAGGCAATCCTACGGTCAACTTCTACATCTGCACTAGTTCCACTCCGGTGTACAACCTGCATGGCACTGTATCCTTGGGCGGCATTGCTAACACAGATACCAGCATTGTGTATCTCATCCGCAAGGCCTACAGCCCTGCCCTCGGGGATACGACGCTGACGGCTATTGATTCCATTTACACTGGTATTACCGGCGCATTTAGCCGCATGTATACTTCAATGCCGTCCGGCACACTACTCCTCAAAGCAGCACTACTCACCGGCCACCCGAACTATTCCGGCTACCTGCCTACGTACTTCACAAGCTCCCTCAATTGGAGTGGGGCAACCGCACTGGGTGTTGCCAACTTCTCTAGCAATGTGACAAACATCAATCTGATTGCAGGCACAAATCCCGGCGGCCCCGGCTTTATCGGCGGCAGTGTGCTGGTAGGCGCAAACAAAGGCACTGCAGTAGGTGATCCACTGAATAAGCGCATTCTGATCCTGACTAAGAGCAACGGGGAGCCGGTAGCATACACTTACTCCAACACGGCCGGTAAGTTCCAGTTCCCAAGTGTTCCAACTGGCAGCTACAAAATCTTCGGCGACGTGTGGGGTAAGTCTAACCCTGTTCTGTCATTCAGTGTGACAAG
This sequence comes from Chitinophagaceae bacterium, assembly GCA_965246765.1. Lineage (GTDB taxonomy): Bacteria > Bacteroidota > Bacteroidia > Chitinophagales > Chitinophagaceae > UBA1952. The sequence goes on along the minus strand of CBDFFJ010000005.1, from coordinate 1,144,543 downwards.
TGCCACACCTACCGTAAACAACATTGTATTTGAGGAAAACGATAAGAAGTTTGAAGGTCACCTGCAGACAACAGGAGTGTCAGGTAACCCGGCGCTCAATGCAATTAGCGTATTCCCGAATCCAGCTACTACCACCATTCAGGTAAACGGCCTTGAGACCGTCGCAGGCAGCAAGACTGTTGTTCTGAATAACATGACTGGCACAATCATCAGCCGTCAGGTGCTTGAGAAAGGCAATGCGGTTGTTTCTGTTGCTGCGCTTCCTGCAGGTGTGTATATGCTGCAAGTGCAAACATTAGCAGGCAATTCATCGTTCCGCATCATGAAGTAAGCGACTGTTTTAATTGGTTTGCGACAGAAGCCGTCCGGTAGTCCGGGCGGCTTTTTCGCCTAATGTAGGATCCACTAATCGCTAAAGGTTAATGCAGATCAAAAACAGGTGGATTGCCAATCCTTGAGATAAGAGACCGACTTATACAAAATGGATTTTGGCATCAGTTCGCGCGAGTATGTTCAAGGAGTAAAGTTGGCACCCATTTGAGGAGTAAGGGTGGAGTATGAGCAACCGGGTTTGGTGTGCGCGGCCATTGCTAAGCCCTTGAATGACTCTACGAGTTGGTGAATCATTTAGCAAACATGCAGGAAACGGTGACCGACAAGAAAAACAGCAAAGACCTCCACGGGGGAAAGCGTGCGCGATCAGTACCGCGCTTTCCTCATCATAGTCTGTTGATTACTGTCTTTTAGAGGATCTCATCTGGGGCTCAGCCATCCCGAAATGCAGCGCGCTCCGATTTTGCAACCGCTAATATATAGATAAATAAAAACTTCATTTTCACCGTTTAAAAACGCTTGCAAACCGTTTGTTAATGGTGGTACGTTTATGGCTTACCAAACCAAATTCTTTTTTATGAAGAAACTGCTCCACCTGCTCCTACTTTGTTGCATCTGCTCCGTAGCACATGCGCAGCAAAACGTGACGGTAAGCAATACGACAGGTAACACCGTCTATTATTACATCCGTTTCGGCAATAGTTCGTGTGTACCGCCTTACAATTCCGGTTCCAAAACGGTCATGTACACACTCGGGCCTAACAGCACCAGCATAGCGTACGATTACACCAATGTCGCAATACTCCCGAATGCACCCGTTGTTACCTGTGCCTGGACTATAGACGGTATTTCGTTTGTGGACGGCTGTAGTGCGCCGCCTATTGTTGAAACCACTGTCGGGGAATCAGTCTGCGGATACGGACAGATTAACACTCAGACTTCAGGTTGCACAAAACCGCTGCCAAGTGTCACAATCAGCTGGAATAACACCAATCCTATGGCTATTGCGGTAACTGTGTACTAACCATACCGTTGATACGGAAATAGAAGCCCGGCTGCATTCGCAACCGGGCTTTTTCATTTCGGATGCCTGTTGGTGATTCTGCTGATTGATATCTTTCATTGAGCTGACACCTCATGCTGACTCCATACCGCTTATGATCAGAAGGCCTGAGAGAATCAATATCTGGGTAGGGATGCGGTAAGACTTACTTTTTAATTGAGACGCTAGTTACGGGCAGCGACAACATCTACTTAGGCTGGGAAAATAAATAAAGCCGCCCAACTTGGGCGGCTTTATCTGTGGTGGGTTTTAATTCTAATTAATAGTTATATGCATGTCGGGCGGGTTGACTTCGCCATTTGCGAAACAAGTCGTTGGGCCGTTAGGATTCCCATTTGGCCATGTGTAGTGTTCTACCCAGTTCTGGGTTGTTGTAATTGGTGTGTTGTAGGCACAGCCTGAGCCTTTATTACACGTAGTGTAATAAGTATGCTGAACGCCTCCGCCAAACATTGGTGCACCCGTGCCCCCGGTACCACAAGTCAGATCTTCTGTGGCAGATATTGCTAACTGCCATGCGCAGGAAGGCGACCCAGAAGACCAGCTAAATGAGCCCACGCTCACAGGGCCGTAGATTGTGTTTGCCGGAATCATGACAACCGAAGTGTGTGTGTAGGGCGATGTCGGGGTAGTGCCATTGTAGTAGCCATAGAGGGTGACGTACTGGTCGCAGGATGAGTTGTTGTCAATCCTTACAAACTGTGCGGAAGCCGTGCCCGCCATTGCAAGGATTGCGGCAGCAGAAAGTAAAAGCGTTTTCATAAAAGAATTGGTTTAGTGAGCGACAAACATACAATTCCGGCGTACCCGTTTGCAAGCGTTTTTAAACGGTACATTTAAACATTTTATTTAATAATACAATCTGGAAAAGCAGCGCCAAACGGCCATAACGTGGCACAAATGCCATAACACCTTATATCATAATACCCGTACTAATTAGCTCGGTGCTCTTACATGCATCCTTACTATGTCTAGCACTGATTCTTCTATCAAGGGAAAGGGAGCAAGTTGAAAACTCTGCCTCTACTCTTAGAAACGCTTTATTCCGCTGACTTCCATCCTGTGCTCTTCGCCTTCCAATAATAAATTGTTGCGTTTAATATGTCAGGCATCCGGTGTACCTCTTTAACTGCCTTGCCTGCCTCAGTTTTTATTAGCCTACTTCTTCTATTGGTGAATCGTGACTTTTTCCATCGCTTGTTTATTGGTATTTTAAGATTAGATAACCTTTACCCTAAACTGGCCCAGCTTTGGAAACGCTTACAGTACTTAATAAAGCAACATCAACGTGCACTAACAAACCGCCCCCTTTGCCGAATGCCTGCACCTTCTGCAATTAAAAGGTAATGCCCGTTCGGCAGTGAACGAATGTCATAGCTTTCTGAAGTGTCCCCAAGCTCCGTCCATCAGACAAGCGAAAATTATTCACCTGTAGGAATAGTAAGAATGCGAGCTATATCATGCACATATACGCGGTTCCGTATCCGATACGGTTTGAAATCCGGGAGTCTAGTGTACCCTTCGCTAGAGAAGAGAATGCCGCTCTGTCATCGGCTGTTTCTGGGCACACTTTGTGCAGCATAGTTCACTGAATAAAACAGAGGGATATGCCCTATTCTGATACGAGTATCGCGTCATGGCTTTTTGCAAGCTTAGGGATCGCTGCGGCTGCGGTCGCTGTAACTTTTATCATCATCAGAAAGCGTCACTGGTAGGTAAAAGAAAAGCCGGACGTTGATCCGGCTTGCCTTCTGCAAATAATTCTTGATTGAAACTGTGACGAAGATAACCGGCACAAATGCAGTGTTTACCGCGTTAACTATGCCTTTACAAGGGCAAGCGTCCTTAAGTCTTCGGGTGCCGAGTAGCGCTAACTTTCCATTCAAACGTACCGACATTCCATTCGTCCATGATCAACTCTGCCGGTCAAGCTTGCGGCACAATTATAAAAAGAGTCTTATTTCGAAGACTCTTTTTGATTGATTATGCTCTCTATCAGTTTTAATTTTCGTGACAAGGGAGCATGCAGATTTTTCTCCCATGAACGGATTGTAGTCTCATCGACTCCAATTAAATGAGCAAGTTTTTGTTGGGTTAGTCCTCGCTCAATTCTGAAGTTTTTAATGCGGCCTCCCAGAGTAAATGCATCCATAGGAAAGGGATTGTAGCCAAAGAAGCTGATAAGTCTAGGGTAGTGCTTAATCCTCGGAAGGCATCTTTCATTTTCCCAACCAGTAATTGTGTCATCACTTACATCAAGTATGGAGGCCAGTTCCGATTGCTTTAGATGTAGTTCCGACCTGCGCTTTCTGATATGTTCTCCAATAGTATGCGGATTTTCAATCGTTTCTGATGGAAGCTTGTCTATTAATTCAGTTCCGAAAAAAGGCAACGCAGGTATGCCCATGCGGCTATTACAATCATCCGGAGAAGGAATGCACCTGCTCTCCGCAGATGGTGCAGCGCTACCTGAACAAGATTTCCGGCCCGCTGCTGGACAGGATTGACCTGCATGTGGAGGTGACGCCGGTGTCCTTTAATGAGCTGGCCGGCGACAATAATAATTCCCGCACGGAAGCCAGCGCGTCCATCCGCGAGCGGGTTATAAAGGCGCGTGAGCGGCAGGGGGAACGCTTTGCCGCGCATCCCGGCGTCTATGCCAATGCGCAGATGGGGAGCAAGCTGCTGAAGGAGGTCTGCGTAATCTCGCAGGTAGGCGCCAACCTATTGAAGACGGCGATGGAGCGGCTCAATCTTTCTGCCCGAGCGTATGACCGCATCCTGAAGGTATCGCGCACCATTGCAGACCTGGACGGGCGGGAAGAGATAAGGCCGGAGCATCTGGCCGAGGCTATTCAGTACCGCAGCCTTGACCGGGAGGGCTGGGCGGGCTAAGGACGCGCCGCTTTTCCTTTTCTTTGCAGCTATGCAGTCCGCAGGCATCGCCCTTTCCATCGTCGTTCCGGTTTTCAATGAAGAGCTTATCATTGACGAGCTGGTGCGCCGCATGTCAGCTGCCGCGGAAAGCATCACGCCTTCCTACGAAATCATCTTCGTGAATGATGGCAGCCGGGACAATTCACTGCCAAAGCTGAAAGCGGCCTGCGCCGGCAATCCGAAGCTGCATTACATCGCTTTCTCCCGGAATTTCGGCCATCAGATAGCCATCACTGCCGGGATGGATTACGCCAAAGGCGACGCCATCGTAACCATTGACGGCGACCTGCAAGACCCGCCGGAGCTGATTGCGGAGATGTACGCGGAGTATAAAGCCGGCTTTAAGGTGATCTATGCAAAGCGGCGCGCGCGCAAAGGCGAGACCTTCTTCAAGCGCTTTACTGCAAGGGCTTTTTACCGAATCCTCGCCCGCCTCGTTTCCTTTGAAATCCCGCTGGACGTAGGCGACTTCCGCCTCATCTCCCGCGACGTGCTGGAATACCTGAAGCAGATGAAGGAGTACGACAAGTATCTGCGCGGGCAGATTGCCTGGCTGGGCTTTAAGAGCACCTACGTCTTCTTTGACCGGGATGAGCGGAAGTTCGGGAAGACGAATTATCCGTTTAAGAAGATGCTGCGGCTGGCTTTTAACGGCATCACAGCCTTCTCCGATAGTCCGCTGAAGTGGGCCACGAGCATGGGCTTTATCGTGTGTGCGATTTCCTTCCTGATAGGCGTCTATGCGCTGTACAGCTACTTCTTCGGGCAGAATACGGTACCGGGCTGGGCTTCGCTGATTATCTCGGTGACCTTCCTCGGCGGCGTGCAGCTTTTATCCGTCGGGATTATCGGCGAGTACATTGCGCGCATCATCTCCAATGTGCGGCAGCGACCACTTTATGTAGTGGATAGTACGGATGAGGCGGAGGGTGGAAAGGTGTAATTTAGAGTTATGGACATTCAGGAAATCATCAACATTGACCCGGAGATACTGGGTGGCTGCCCGGTGTTTATGGGTACACGCGTGCCAGTTGAAACGATGTTTAATCATTTGGAAGCAGGGATTCCCTTAGATGAATTCTTAGATGACTTTCCTACGGTAACTCGTGAGCAGGCTGTAGCCTTGCTTAGCGCAATGAGCAAATTGGCTACTTCAAAAAATATCGCGCAACTATATGCGTCTGCTGCTTGATGAAAATCTGCCGACACGTCTTCGTCATGATTTTTTGCCGCATGATGCTTTTACAGTCCGCTATAAAGGATGGAAAGGCAAAAAGAATGGTGAATTGCTAAAGCTTATGTTGGCTGATGGCTTTGATGCATTAGTCACGCGGGACAGAAGCCTGCAACACCAACAGAATTTTCTCAATTATCCCATAACGGTTTTTGTACTCAAGACGCGCGACGACTATTATCAGGCGCTCGCTCCACTCGTGCCGCGTATATTGGAATATCTGGATGCGGGCATACTACCGGCTGGAATCATCATTATTGAGGAAGACAACCCGCCCAAAACTTAACCTCCGCCCCCCACCACGGGCGCTATTTTTGTCTGCAAGCCAATATCCATCCACTTGCAGCCTGTGAAGAGCACTCATAAAGTCATTGTCCGCGACCTCTCGTGGCTCGCCTTCAATGGCCGTGTATTGCAGGAAGCCCGCGACCCCTCGGTGCATGTGTATGACCGGATGCGCTTCATAGGCATCTACTCCAATAATCTGGATGAGTTTTTCCGGGTGCGCGTGGCCGCCTTGGCGCGGATGGCCCGGCTGACTAAGGCCGGCAGGGCTGCCAAAGAGCATTTAGAGACCGACCCAGACAAAATCCTTCAGGAAATCCAGAAGAGCCTCCTTGCGCTTCAAAGCCACTTTGACGGCACCTATGCCGACATCATCGCCGAGCTGGGGCGTAAGAACATCTTCATCAAGAACGATAAGGAGCTTACCCGCGCCCAGCGCGACTTTGTGATGCAGTATTTTGATGAGGAAGTGCGCACCCAGATTGTGCCCCTCATGATTGAGAGCATCCCCAACATGCCGCTGCTCAACGATAAGGCCATCTACCTCGCCTGCGTCCTCGGCTCTACGGAGAATGCGATGTTGCAGCGCTATGCGCTCATCTCCGTGCCTACTAAGGTGCTACCACGCTTCGTTATTCTGCCTACGGTGAATGAGGAGCAGCACATCATTCTTTTAGAAGACATCATCCGCCTTTCCTTACCGCACATCTTCGCGCCGTTTGGCTTCAACCGCTTCCTCGGCTACATCATTAAGGTGACGCGCGACGCGGAGCTGGATATTGACAACGACATCAACACGAATGTGATTGATGAGATTGAGAAAAGCCTCAAGGCACGCAAGCGCGGCCGCGCCACGCGCTTCGTCTTTGACCGGGCGATTGACGCCGGGCTGCTGGATTACCTCGTGAAGCGTCTCGCCCTTACCGGCAAGGATAATCTCATTCCCGGAGGGCGCATCCACAACTTTAAAGACTTTATGAACTTCCCGAAGGAGGTCTTTACCGACCGGCCTACGCGGAACAGGCCCTTCGTGCATCCGCTGCTGCGGCAGCCTGTGCGCATCATGGAGGTGCTTGACAAGCGGGATGTGATGCTGCACTTTCCCTACCACTCTTTTGACCCGGTGATAGACCTTGTTCGCGAGGCCTCTATTGACCCTTTTGTGCAAAGCATTAAGATTACCTGCTACCGGCTGGCTAAGGATTCCAAGCTCATCAACGCCCTTGTCAATGCGGTGCGCAATGGCAAGCAGGTGACGGTGGTGATAGAGCTGCGCGCGCGCTTTGACGAGGAGGCAAACCTTTACTGGAAGAGCCTTTTGGAGGATGAGGGCGTGCAGGTATTCCACGGGCAGCACGATATGAAGGTGCATGGTAAGCTCTGCCTTATCCGCAAGCGGGAGTTTAATAAGACGAAGGTGTATGGCTTCATCTCTACCGGCAATTTCAATGAAGGCACCGCCCAGTTTTACAGCGACCATCTGCTGCTGACCACTAACAATAATATCCTCGCCGATGTGGGCCGCGTCTTCGCCTTCCTCACTTCCGCCACAGCGCGCGTTGAGGATTTAAGAAGCTGCAAGACGCTGCCGGTTTCGCCTTACAATATGCGGCGCTATTTCTCGGAGCTGATTGCAAAGGAAATTCGCGCAGCGAGAAAGAAGAAAGACGCCGGCATCATCATAAAAATGAATAGCCTGAGCGATGCGGCGCTGATTAACCAGCTTTACGAAGCCAGCCGCGCCGGCGTGGAGGTGCGCATGGTCATCCGCGGCATCTTCGGGCCATATACGCAGCAGAAGTCTTTCAAAAAGCCCATGAAGGCCATCTCCATTATTGACGAGTATCTGGAGCACGCCCGCGTCTTCATCTTTCACAATGCCGGTGAGCCGCGTGTGTTCATCTCTTCCGCCGATTGGATGGTGCGCAACCTGGACCACCGCGTGGAGGCGGCCTGCCCCATCTACGACCCGATTATTCAGCAGGAATTGATAGACATTCTCAATATTCAGCTTGCCGAAAATGTGAAGGCGCGCATTCTGGACAATGAGCAGAGCAATGCTTACGTAACAAGGCACGAGCATGAGCCGGAGGTGCGGAGCCAGGTAGCTATCTATGAATATCTACAGGCAAAGACCTATCCGTAAAATTGCTTTGCGCCTTTGCGTAAGCTTTGCGACTTTTAGCCTGAGCGTAGCCGAAGGGTTGCGTACAATAAGCCCATGAACCTCGCCGCCATTGACATTGGCTCCAACGCCGCCCGCCTGCTCATTGCGGATGCATCGCCTTACCAGGCCGGCGCTGTGGACTATACCAAGCTTACGCTGCTGCGCATTCCCTTGCGCTTAGGAGTGGATGTTTTTTCTAAAGGCTTCATTGGCGAAGAAAAGGTGACGCAGCTCATGGACACGCTGCGCGCTTATAAGCTGATGATGAAGATTTACAAGGTGAAGGCCTTGAAAGCCTGCGCCACCTCCGCCATGCGTGATGCCACCAACGGCGCCGAAATCATCCGACGCGCGAAGGAAGAGACGGGCGTAGACATCAAAATCATCACCGGGCAGGAAGAAGCGGACATTGTCTATGAAACCCACATTGCGGAGAACCTGGCCTTTAATAAAAGCTACCTCTACATAGACGTGGGCGGCGGCTCTACGGAGCTGACGCTTTTCTCAAAGAACGTAATCGTCTTCAAAGAATCCTTCAACATCGGCACCATCCGCCTCCTACAGAATAAGGTGGAGGATAAGACCTGGGAGGAGATGAAGGCATTCATCAAGAATGGCGTGAAGGCTTACGGCCCCATTGAGGCCATTGGCTCCGGCGGCAATATCAACAAGGTCTTTTCCCTTTCTAAAAGAAAAGAAGGCAAGCCGCTGCCTATTGAGCTCCTGCGCGATTATCACAAAGAGCTGGCTGCCGCAACGGTGGAGGAGCGGATGCACCGCTACCAGCTCCGCGCCGACCGCGCCGATGTGATTGTGCCGGCCCTCCAGATTTACATCTCCGTCATGCGCTGGGCCGATGCGGAAGAGATTAATGTGCCCAAAATCGGCCTTGCGGATGGGCTGATTAAGATGCTCTACAAAGAAATCACCGTATAGAAGCCGCCACAGCTTTTAAGCCATTCGCAACAAAGCCCCCTTTAGCTTTGTCATCATGCGCCCTTGCCTGCTCCTGCTTTGCTGCCTGCTCCTGTGTGGGACCGCGTTTGCACAGAAGCAATTCCGCTATGCGGGCTACGTGCAGATGCCCAATAACCCCCTGGTATCTTATTATGTGGAGCTCCAGATCAATGGCAGCAACGTAAGCGGCTACAGCATCACCGGTTATCAGGATGGCAACCGGCTGAAGGCCGCAGTCACCGGCTACTTCACCAGCCAGTCCGACCTCTACATCCGCGAAACCGCCTCGCTGGATGGCCGGGACCTGCGCCAGATGACCTACTGCTACTTCTCCGCGCACCTGAAGCTGACTGTCATGATGAATGGCCGCAAGCGCTGGAACGGCGCCTTTGAAAGCCGCCAGGCGGACGGCTCGCCTTGCCCGGCCTCGCTGGGCGAAGGCGGTGTAATGACGATCATGGACAATGCGCCGCCGCTGGAGGATGTAAAGCCTAAGCCGAACATAGCCCGCGTGGAAGTGCCTAAGCCGCAGCCGATCCGCGTAAAGGCGGACACACCAAAGCGGACGCCGCCCCCGCCCCCGGTAGCGCATAAGCCTAAAGACACGCTCAAGCCCCCGCCGCCCGTTGTGCAAAAGCCCAAAGCCCTTCCAAAGCCCGTCACCACCATCATTCAGCCGCCTGCCGCGCCCCCGCCGGCCCCCGATACCTGTCAGCGTACGTATCAATGGAGCAGCGACGATTTTGTGTTTGACATTTGGGACGGCTGGACCATTGACGGCGATGTGGTGAGCCTGAGCATGAGTGGCCGCAGCCTATTGCAGCACGTGAAGCTCAGCGAGACAAAGCAGCGCTTCAGCATGCCCCTCACCCGCGGCCTCAATGTGCTCTACATCTACCTCCACGAGGAGGGCTTTGACCCGCCTAACACGCCCAACCTTACCCTGCACGACGGCAGCCAGACCTACGAGCTGTCGGTAAGCGGCAACAACGGCGAGGTGGCACGCATCTGCATCTGGCGGAAGTAGGCCGGCGCATCGGCACCCGTCTTGGCACCTCTGCTCCGCCCGTAAACAGAATCACCTTTGCTCAAAGCAGCGCTGCAAACCCTGCCTTCCGTCTGGCTTGTGCAATAAGCAGCAGTGTTTTGGCGGGTTCCCGCAAGCCCGGCGACCTGAACAGGATACTTTAAGGCAATTCTTTTAGAAAAATAGCCTTAAAGTATGTACTTGAATGCCATCTTTCAAGAGCAATACTTATAAAGTAAGTGCTTTACTCCTATTTCTTTAGACAAAATGCTTTCAAGTAGATGCTTCAACATAATCTCTCTACGCAACCTGCCTTAAAGCAGATACTTTAAAGTATTTCCTTTAGAAGAAAACTATTCAAGTGAATACTTGAGACCATTCCTTCCAGAAGTAATGCATTAAAGTGCGTTGCGCAGCCAATATCCCTTCGGGGAATGCGCTTCCGAAACACATCTTCAAGCCATCCGCTAAAGGCGGCAGCCTACGCAGCACAGCTCACCCATATTCTCCATCGCGCGGCCCGCTGCTACGTCTTAATTTTACGCCATCTTCAATGCGGCACCTTCCAAACATCCTCACATTAGCCAATCTCTTTTGCGGATGCCTCGCTATCGTATGCGTGCTCAATGCGCAGCCCTTCCTGTACCAGACGCCCACCGGCGACCCCGACCTGCACTGGAGCTGGAGCTATGGCGTGCAGCAGCTGCAATGGGGCGGCGTGCTCATCTTCGCGGCGGGCCTCTTTGACTTGCTGGATGGCTTTGCTGCCCGGGCCTTAAACGTGTTCTCACCCATCGGCGCCGACCTTGATTCGCTGGCCGATGTGGTTTCATTTGGCGTAGCGCCATCCGTAATCCTGTACAAGCTGCTTTGGGATTGCGTGTCGCGGGAGCCGAATGTGTCGGATGTGGATCTTTTGTCCATAGCGCCGGCCTTCCTGGTGGCCTGCTTTGCCGCCCTGCGCCTGGCGCGCTTCAACGTAGTGCCGGCTACAAGCCCCGGCTTTAATGGAATGCCAACGCCGGCAGTGGGCCTGTTTGTAGCATCGCTTGCGCTGGTAGAATGGGACAATCCTGCCGGCTGGATTTCTTACCTGTTCAACTCCCGCTGGGCGCTGTATGCGCTTATTGCGCTGCTCTGCTACCTGATGGTGTCCAATATCCGCTTTCTGAAGCTGATGCCGTCGCAGTGGAAGCTCGCGCAAGCCTGGCCTCAGGCGTTAATCGTCATCGCAGGCCTCGCCGCCCTCGCCATTCCGCAAACGCGGGCCAACGCGATACCGCTTGCCTTCCTGCTGTACATCATCCTCAGCTTCATAGCGCCAAAAGCGCCTGCCCAACCCCTCACTCCAAACGCCTGACCCGCATGCGCTTCACTGCCCACATCAATGTAATGCCCCTGAAAGAACTGCTTGACCCGCAGGGCAAAGCTGTAACCGGCTCCCTCCACAACCTCGGCCTTGCAGGGGTTCAGGATGTGCGCATCGGCAAGCACATCTCCCTGCAGCTGGATGCCCCCGATGAGGAAGGCGCGCGCGCCATGGCGCAGGATGCCTGTAAAAAGCTCCTGGCCAATCCCGTCATGGAGGCTTTTGATATCAGCATCGCCGCGGCATAGATGGCAGCCCTGAGCGATACGGAGAAAAGCGCCGGGAAGCTGTGGCTTGTGCCCTCGCCCATCGGCAATCTGGGAGACATCACCTACCGGGCCGTCAGCGTGCTCCAGTCTGCCGACGCTATCCTCTGCGAAGACACCCGCACCAGTGGCGTCCTCCTCCGGCACTACGGCATTGCCAAGCCGCTGACGGCCTACCACCTGCACAATGAGCACAAATCGCTCGGCTGGCTCGTGGGCCGCCTGCAGTCGGGCGAGCAACTTGCCCTCATCACCGACGCCGGCACGCCCGGCATCTCAGACCCCGGCTTCCTGCTGGTGCGGGAATGCGTGCGGGAAGGGATTGTGGTAGAATGCCTGCCGGGCGCCACGGCTTTTGTGCCGGCACTCGTACAAAGTGGGCTGCCAGCCAGCTCCTTTGTATTTGAGGGATTTTTACCAGTGAAGAAAGGCCGCCAGACAGCCATGAAAGCCATCGCGGAGGAAGGGCGGACGGTTATTCTCTATGAATCTCCGCACCGGCTCGCACGCACGCTGCGCGAATTGGGGGAGCATTGCGGCGATGAGCGGCCCGCCGCCGTATGCCGCGAGCTTACCAAGATGTTTGAAGAAACCCGGCGCGGCTCCCTTGCGGAATTAGCCGCCCACTATGAGCAAAAGCCGCCCAAAGGCGAAATAGTGCTTGTAATCGGGCCAAAAGACAAGGCATAAAAAACAACAGCCGCCCTTTGCAGGACGGCCGTTTTGTGTGTGGAAATATCCCTGATGGATTATTTCTTCTCCATCTTAGTTTCCATCTTAGTCTCAGACTTCATCTTCATTGTGTCCATGCCGGCAGCAGGAGCAGCAGCCATGTGCGTGGTGTCCATAGCAGGAGCAGCGGCAGGAGCTTCCATTGGAGCAGGAGCAGCCATAGCAGCAGAGTCAGTAGTAGTGGTGGTCTCAGTAGTAGCAGTGTCGTTGCTGCAAGAAACTGCGAACAGTGCGAGGGCGATAGCGCCGAACTTTACAAGCTTCATAATCGTTTGTTTTTGTGGTTTGATTTCCCATTTATACCCGCCGGAGAAAAAGGTAACCCGGGGAAACAGATATTTTTCATTTTAAATCAGATCGCAGCCCGGCGGCGGAAAATGGTAGCGCCCCATCCGGAACAAAATATTTCGCTGGAAGCCGGGAGCCAATCCGGCCAAAGTATCTTAGCAGGGTTACCTTTTCCCTTATTTCGGTATTAATACGTGAGCCAGCCAATCCTTCAGTCGGATGCACAGCTGTTGCAGGGTATTGCGGCCGGCACACGGCTGGCCACGGCACAGGTGTACCGGCAGCATTACCCCACCGTAATGCACTGGCTGCGCGGCGCCGGTGGCGACGAGGCAGATGCGGCGGATGTATTTCAGGAGGCGATGATGGTGCTCTTTGAGAAAGCGCGAAGCGAGGACTTCCGGCTTAGCTGCCGGATAGGCACCTATCTGTTTGCCATCTGCAAGCATTTGTGGTACAAAAAGCTGGAGCAGCGCAAGCGGGCGCCGGTGACGTTTACGGAGGAGCAAGGCGATTATGATAAGGCGTATGAGGACGATGTAGCGGCACATGAGGAGCGGGAAGAGCATTACGCGCAGCTTGACACGGCGCTTGATGCTTTGGGAGAACCCTGCCGCTCACTGCTAAAGGCTTACTATCATCAGGATAAGAGCATGCAGCAGATAGCAACAGACTTCGGGTACACCAACCCGGACAACGCGAAGACACAGAAGTATAAATGCCTTACCCGGCTAAAGCGGATTTTCTTTAGCACAAAGGCTTAAAAAACCGATTGAATCAGAAAGATGCGACTGGAAGACGAACTATATATAGCCCAGATGGCGGAAGCCGAATCCGCCGGCACGCTCACGCCCGCACAACGTGCCGGGCTGGATGCGCGCCTCACCGAGCCGGCATTTGCGCAGGCTTACAAAGAATATTTTCACACAATCAGCAGCCTGACGGATGGCGGCAGGCGCAGTCGCTACAAGGCAGCGCTGCAGGATATTCATGCGGAGATGAGCGCAAAGAAGCCGGGCATGAAGCGTCTGATCATTCATTTTAACCCGCGGCACCTGCGCACGGCGGCGGTGGCGGCAGGTGTTGCCTTGCTCACTTCTGCTGTTACGGTATTCACTATCCGCCATAGTGAGCCGAAGAGTGCAACCACCCAAAATTTAGAGCGGGTACGCCATGAAGTGGCTCGCATCCAGGCACAGCAGCAGCAGCAGCAAAAAATGATTTATGCGCTCAAGGAAGACGTTGCGACTACAACACAGCAGCCTGCTCTTCCGCAAACCAACTACAGCGGAACGGGCTTCGCCCTTTCCAACGATGGCTATCTGGTAACCAACTATCACGTTGTGGAAGGCTCCGAAAACCTGCAGATTGTAACGCGCAACGGGGAGCGTCATGCGGCAGCTGTCATTGCTTATGAGCCGAAAAACGATATTGCACTGCTGAAGATTGCGGACGAGGACTTCCGATTTGGTAAAGGCGAGCTGCCGTATTCTTTCCTTGCCGGCAAAGCCCCGCTTGGCGCCAGCATCTATACCCTCGGTTTCCCGCAGGATGAGATTGTATATAATGAAGGCTACATTGCTTCGCGAAACGGTTACGAAGGCGATTCGGCTCAATATCGTTTAGAGGTTCCCGCTGGCCCCGGGCAAAGTGGTGCACCGGTAGTGGATGGCATGGGTAATATTATTGGCGTTATCCGCAGCAAGGATGCGCAGACGGAGAGCATCACGTTTGCCGTAACCTCCAAAACCCTCTTACGCCTGCTAAAGGATGTGCCAAAGGAAAAACGCCCCCGCCTGCCGCAGGCTAACCGCATGAGCGGCCTCAGCCGCCAGCAGCAGATAGAAAAGCTTCAGGATTATACCTGCATGGTGCAGGTGTACAAGAAATAAAACCTTGATTGAAAGGATTAAAAAAGGGCAGGATTTGTAAAAGTCCTGCCCTTTTTCTATAAAGATTTTAAAACCGAAATCAGCTCCGGCATCTTAACGGTGCCGTTCCAGAGTTTTACCAGCCGCTTCTTCCGGTCATACACGACGAGGTAAGGAACGGTTGTCGCTTTGTAGAAATCCGGAAAAAAGAACTGATAATCCTTTCCAAGAGTAATGTTCTTATAGTCGTTCAGATGACGCTTTTCCGCGAACGGCCGCAGCAAAGCAAGCGGCATAAAGGTGAACATATAAAAGTCCGCCGATTTCATCTCGTCCATATGCTTCATCAGCGAGTCGGTAGTCATCTGGCAATGCTCACAATCGGGCGAGAAGAAGAATAGAACCGTCGGGCGGCCTTCTTTAATGTTGTAGGTATTGAATTCCGTGGCGCTGTCCTGCAGCAGCAGGTTAAAGGCCGGCAGCGTAGGGAAGCGCTGGTAAGCCGGCAGCTGCATGGAGTCGCGGGCACTCAGCTGCGCTTGCGCTGTAATGGAAAGGAGACAGAAGGCCAGACAGGCAAATAGCTTTTTCATAAGTCTATACGGGATCGGGCATTGATAAGGCCCGCGTTCATTAACCAGTTTATTGTACAAGGTTTCAATCCGGGATCACAGTTGAGCTTTCAGGCTCAGGTCAAGCGAGACTGCGTGGTGTGTAATGGCGCCCACAGAGATAAAATCAACACCGGTGCGCGCATAAGACACGATATTTTCCAGCGTGATGCCGCCGGAGGCCTCCGTTTCATACTTCCCCCCGATCAGCTTCACAGCCTCCTCAATATCGCGCGGGTCAAAATTGTCCAGCATGATGCGCTGCACATCGCCTACGGCCAGCACCTCGCGCACATCGGCTATGCTGCGCGTCTCCACTTCTATCCGGAGCGGCAGGCTATTGGCCCGCAGGTAGTCGTTGGTCTGATGAATGGCCTCGCGGATGCCGCCCGCGTAATCAATGTGATTGTCTTTCAGCATCACCATATCGTACAGGCCCATGCGGTGGTTGACGCCGCCGCCGAGGCGTACCGCTTCTTTTTCAAACTGGCGGAACAGGGGCGTGGTCTTCCGCGTATCCAGGATGCGGGTCTTATATCCGCGCACCTTATCTACATACTGATGGGTGAGTGTGGCAATGCCGCTCATGCGCTGCATGCAGTTCAGCGTAAGGCGCTCGGCCTGCAGGATGGTGTGAACAGAGGCCGCCACTTCAAAAGCAGCTTCGCCCTTCATCATCCGGTCGCCGTCTTTTTTGTGGATAATGAATTTAGCGGAGCGCTCCAGATGATGAAAGATATCCTGCGCCAGCGATACGCCTGCGAGAATGCCATCTTCCTTGATTTTCAGCACGGCCTTTCCCGTCGTTCCTTTCGGGATGGAGGAGAGCGTGGAGAAGTCGCCGCGGCCAATGTCTTCAGAGAGGGCGGCAGTGATGAATTCTGTACGGGTCACAATGCTTGTTTGAAAATGTAAAGCCGGCAAGCAAAAGTAAGCTGCATGGACTCAGTGCTGCCTTCGCCACAAAAGGCTGGCATCTCCATAGCTCAGAAAGCGAAAGCCCTTTTGCAGGGCATAGTCATATACTTTTCGCCAGTCCTTGCCCAGGAAGGCTGCAACCAGTAACACAAGGGTACTTTCCGGCTGGTGAAAGTTGGTGATCAGGGCATCAACCATCCGGAACTTGTAGCCCGGCGTTATCAGGATGCCGGTGCGTGTGATCAGCCGGCTCATGTTACGCGCCGCCATCCAGCCTTGCAGCGCCGCAAGCGCTTCCTGCGCGCCAAAGCTGGATGGGGAGTCGCACCATTCCCATTGTGAGACAGTAAGGCCGGGAAGCGAAACAGCGGGGTTGGAGGCGACTTTACAGCCGAGCCAGAACAGGCTCTCCAGCGTGCGCAGCGCCGTGGTGCCGCCCGCGATAACGGGGTTTTCACGCGCTTCTATCAACCGGGCTATAGTATCGGCGCTTACCTCAATCCATTCCCCGTGCATCAGGTGCTCACCGGTCAGCTCGCCTTTGAGCGGCATGAACGTGCCTGCGCCTACGTGGAGCGTTACGCTGGCCGTTTGCACACCCATAGCAGCCAGATTGTCCAGCACGCCGGGCGTAAAGTGCAGCGAAGCGGTTGGCGCGGCTACGCTTCCCTCGTGGGCTGCAAAAAGGGTTTGATAGCTCTGCTCATCCTCATCCTCTGCCTCGCGGCCCAGGTAAGGCGGCAGCGGCACCTTGCCTACGGCTTCCATTACCTCGCCCCAGGTTTTGGCCTCGGGTGTCCAGCGGAAGTGGATGGTGAAGTCTGTTTTATTGCGTGCATGCAGGTCGGCGAGCACGGTGAGGTTCCCGCTTTGAAGGCTCAGGGTGGCGCCTTCCTTCCATTTAGCGGCGCCACCTACCAGGCATTGCCAGAGTACCTCACCCTGCCGCGCCATGGCGGTTGTGATATCTGCGTAATGCTGATGCGGCTCCAGGCAGAAGATCTCAATCAGGCCCCCGGTCGGCTTTTGAAAATGCATCCTTGCCCGCACCACCTTTGCATTATTCACTACCAGCAAGGCGCCTTCCGGAACGTACATGGCGATATGCCGGAAGATGTCTTCCTGAATTTCCCCTTCTTCGTATATAAGCAGTTTGGCGCCGTCGCGCTCGGGCAAGGGATAGCGGGCGATGCGCTCATCGGGCAGATTGTAGCTGTAGTCGGCTATAGGCAGGCCTCTCGGATTGTCGCTCATCGGAGGTCAGGAATGGAGATGCCGGTTATTTTTCGGTAAAGGTCCAGGGCATACAGATCCGTCATGCCGGCAATGAAATCAACGATGGACTGAATATCATTATACAGAATGTCATTACGCACCGGAAACTGCCTTGGTATAAGCTGAAGCAGCTTGCTACTGCGCGACTGCTGCGGCTGCAATACCGCGCCAACAAATGCCTTGAGCAGCCCGCCGATCACGTGGTAGCCCGCCACCTCAATTTCAAGCACCGACTTGTAGCTATAAACACATTGCACTGAGAATTGGTTGATCCGGGCAATCAGCCGGAGGCTTCGATCATCCAGGCAATCCAGCAAAGAATCTTCGAGCCGGCCGGCAAGCAATGCTTCTTCCCGGTCCAGAAATGCCGCTGTCAGCTTTTTGACCATGAGGCCAATCCACTTGGCGCGGATGAATTGTACCTGCTGATTTTCATCATTGATAGCTGCAAGCTTGCCTTCCAGATAGTCCAGCCGGTCATATTTGCCGGTTTCTTCAGCGAAGAAGGGCAGAAACAGCTCCTTAAACTTATCCAGCGACAGAATGCCGAGGCGGTGTGCATCTTCCAGGTCTATGATGCGGTAGCAGATGTCGTCGGCAGCCTCCACGAGGAAAACAAAGGGGTGGCGGCTGTAAACGGCTTCAAATCCCGGCAGCTTCGGAATGTCCAGCGTCTCGGCAATTTGCCGGAAAGTTTCCCGTTCGGAATCAAAAAAGCCGCTCTTTTTCGTGGCCACTTTTCCCGTCTTTTTATTAAAGCCCTCGGCAGAGATGCAGGGATACTTAACGATGGAAGCAAGCGTAGCGAAGGTGAGCCGGTACCCGCCTTCGTCCGCTTCATTAAAGTGATGCGTGAGAATGCGGAAAGCTGCGGCGTTGCCTTCAAACTTCCGGAAATCTGCCAGCTGGTTGGGCGTCAGGGCGCCTTCCAGCATCCTGCCCTCATTGCCGCCCAGTTCATTGAAGAATGTCCGAATGGCGTCTTCGCCGGAATGCCCGAATGGCGGATTGCCGATATCATGCGCAAGACAGGCCGAAGCTATTACGGATGGAAGCTCATACCGGTAAAAAACGGCTCCGGCTTCGTCATTGCCAAAATGCTTTTCTGCAAGCGCGTCGCCAACAGCCTTGCCCAGCGAGCGGCCCACGGAGGCCACCTCCAGCGAGTGCGTCAGCCGGTTGTGAACGAATACGGCCCCGGGAAGCGGGAAAACCTGCGTCTTATTCTGAAGCCGCCGGAATGCCGAGGAAAAAATGATGCGATCGTAGTCGCGGATGTAGGAGGTGCGCGCCGTGTCGGGATTAGCGTCTTTCCGTGGGCGGTCGCCCGTGCGGCGGGGGCTGTAGAGGCTCTGCCAGTTCATGCGGGCGTAAAGGTAGCCGATGGCAAGGGCGAATAGCTTAATCCTCGTTGTCAGCGCGGTAATATTCCGCAATCGCCTTCCGCGCGCCTTGCACCACATCTTCCTCGCCGCTCTTGCGAATGAGCGTGTCGTTCATGAAGTAGAGATAATACCTGGACGTTTTATAGCCGGCCTTTCCGAAGCGGGCGTATTGGTACGTCACGAGGTGCCCCTGCGGGTAGTTGAATTCCGCAATCATCAGCTCGCTGCGGTCGGTGATCTGCGCCAGAATTTCGTCGCGGGGGCTGCCGTACCGGAAAGGGATCGTCTTCTTCCTCGCTGCCACCGCTGTCGCCGTCGTAGTAGTTGTTGACTTCCTGCTTAGAAAGCACGCACTTAAAAAGAGGAGCCCGAAGAGCGCGGCATACCGGTACATGAGCGAAAGATATAGCCTTTCGCAGAATTGAGGCAAAAGCCGGCAACGGATACATGAGCGAAGGACTTAATTTAGACGATTAACAAGGCCCCAACCCCGGTCCGGCCTCATTTTTGGCAAAGAATGCCTGCTATGAAATACTCATTCACAATGCTCGTCCTTGCGCTCTCCATGTCGGCAATGGCACAGACGAAGAAGCTGCAGATAACACCTGGCCTTGCAGCAACCATCAGTCATGCTGTGGGAAGCAAGACTGTGCAGGTGCTTATTCCGGGCGTGGAGGCCATTGAGCTTGATCTGACGCAAAACGGCAGTAACGCGTTTCTTATAAAAACAGCCGACTACAACTTTGACGGCGCCAAAGATTTTGCCTTCACCAGCAAGGACGCTGCAAACCCTGCCGCGCCGACCGTCTATGACATCTTCCTGTACAACCCGCAGGAAAAGACCTTTGAAGCGCCTGAAAACCCCGGCGGAGTGTGCGGCGTGTTTAGCAATGTGCGCCTGAATGCCGCCGACAAAACGCTGCGTTCTTCCTGCAAAAGCGGGACGAAGACGAGCGTGGATATTTTCCGCTGGGTGACGCCCTTCAGTCTGGAGTTGACCAAGAGTACCGACAACAGCGCCGAGGCTCAGCAGGAAGTAGCTGAAGATAAGGCGGACAAGAAGGCCGAAAAAACAGACTCGCGCAAGGATGCCCGCGACGAGAAAGCTGATCAGCGGAAAGTAAAAAAAGAAGAACGCGAGGATAAGGACGACGAGTAACGGGCGTTACAAAAGCCATAGTCCCGCCTTCCATAGCTCGCTCACTGGCTTGTTGTCCCAGAACAGCTCAAAATCATCCAGTCCTTCCGCTTCAAAATCAGCCTTTACTTCCGCCAGTGTGAGCGGCAACCTGGGCAGCAGTCTCATCAGCCATTCGCCTTGCGCTACCGGCACTTTGATGTTATGGGTTCCACGCAGATTTTCAAAGGTGATTGATGCGACTTCCCAGCTTGCACCTTTCTTGCTTTTCGTCACGACTTCAAAGCGCGGCGCAGCGCCTGCATACACAACGCGGGCTGTTGGTTTTGCAGCGGTGTAAGTTTCAGTTTCCAGTACGGAAACGATATAGTCTGGCTTCACTGTCGGCTTTGGCGTCTTAAAGTCAAACCAGCTGTGCAGCGGCGCGTCCAGGCCAATGCCGTTCATCCAGTTGAGCAGTGATTTCTTCAGTCCGTAAGAAAAGGTGTCGTGGTCAGCGCCGCCAGGGTCGGTGTGTAGAATATCGTTGTTGGCAAAAGTCCCGGTGGTATGCGCCTCGTGGTGCGCGACCCCGAATGCCGCCGGCTCCAGACCTACCGGCGCATGGGCAGTCATGGCAAACTGATGCCAGAAGGCGGACTGCAGAATGCCGGCCTTAAACATCTGCCTCACACCCTCCAGCGAGTCAATCGTTTCCTGCGCCGTCTGCGTGGGGAAACCGTACATCAGGTAAGCGTGCACCATGATGCCGGCTTCGGTAAAATGTTTGTTCACACGCGCCACCTGTTCCACGGTAATTCCCTTCTGAATCAGTTGCAGCAGCCTGTCCGATGCAACCTCCAGCCCACCGCTCACCGCTATGCAGCCGGAAGCGCTGAGCAGCTGGCACAGGTCACGGGAAAATGCTTTTTCGAAGCGGATATTGGCCCACCAGCTTACAACGAGCCTGCGGGAAAGAAGCTCCAGCGCTAAGCCGCGCATGAGGGCCGGCGGCGCCGCTTCGTCCACAAAGTGAAAGCCCGTGGTACCCGTTTGCGCGACGAGCTGCTCCATCCGGTCGGCAATCATGGCAGCCGTCAGCGGCTCGTAATCCGCGATGTAGGGGAGCGAGATGTCGCAGAAGGTGCATTTACCCCAATAGCAGCCATGCGCCATCGTCAGCTTGTTCCAGCGCCCGTCGCTCCAGAGCGTGTGCATGGGGTTGGTTATCTCAATGGCCGATATGTAGCCGCCCAGCGGCAGACCGCCGTAATCCGGTGTTCCTATCTGGCCCTGGCGATAGTCTGCGCATGCCGCATTGTTGATGAAGATGACCGATGACGCTCCCTGGCTGTCTTTGCTTAAAGTAAATGTCCGCTTCAGCGCCTGCACCGGGATAAGCCCCTGCACATGGGCTACCAATTGCTCCAACGGCGCCTCGCCGTCATCCAGCGTGATGAAATCCACATAATCAAATACCCGTGGTTCGCTCAGGCTGCGCAGCTCCGTATTCGGAAAGCCGCCGCCCATAGCCACTTTGATGTGTGGATGCTTTGCCTTGAGGTATTGGCCGCAGCGGAGCGCGGAATAGAGGTTTCCGGGGAAAGGCACAGACAAGGCTATAAGCGGCGGCGCTGTCTGCTGAATCTTTTCTTCCAGGATGCGCAGCAGCAGCGCATCCACAAACGACGGCGGCGCATCCAGCGCATCCTGCATCGCATCAAATGAACCGGCGGAGCGTGCCAGCCTTTCCGCGTAGCGGGAAAAACCGAAGTGGGGATCAAGGCATTCCTGAATAAGATCGGAAAGGTCTTCCAGGTACAGTGTCGCCAGGTGCTTTGCCTTATCCTGAACGCCCATTTGCCCAAAGGCATGCGTAAGGTCGGCTGCCTGTGCAAAGCGCGATGCTTCGGGCAGGAAGTTCCGCTGTGCAATACGGTGTGCCAGCGTCGGGTTCTTCCCTTGTAAAAAGAGAATAACGGCATCAATGCTGTCCAGGTATTCTTCACGCAGCATGATCATTCGGGCCGCATTCGTACTAAGCTCAGCAGCCCCGATCCGGCCAAACAGCTCCCGTAGCGCATCGCGTGTGAATAGTGCAAGCGTTACCTCAATGCCTAAGTCGGCCTGGGCCGCCGGGATGCCCCGCGTGGCCAGAAAGCCTTTCAGGTAAGCTGTAGCCGGATAAGGCGTATTGAGCTGTGTAAAAGGGGGCGTTATGAGAAGGACGGACACGGGCTGCACGCCGCAAAGGTCGGCTGCTTTCAGGCTAAAATCTCCCGCACCGTCTTTTCAATCGTCTTGCATAGCCTATCCATGGGCAGGTCGTTCTGATCCGATCCAAACGGTTCCTCAATTTCCTCTGCAATCAATTCCAGCGATGCGAGGATGTAAAAGATGAGCGCCACAACCGGTATGCTCCAATAACCCAGCGTAAACGAAAACCCAAAAGGCAGGGTGATCACATAGACGAAGATGAACTTCTTGATAAATGCGCTGTAGGAATAAGGAATAGGCGTGTTGCGGATACGTTCGCAGGCGCCGCAGATATCCATAAAAGACGACATCTCCCCGTTCATCAGCAATAGCTCTTCGTGCGTAATAGCGCCGGCCCGGTGCAGCTCATAGATGCGGCCAATCACCAGGCCTGCCGCCTGCGCCGGCACGTGGCGCGCCGTATCAAAATCCGGAATCTCCGGGTGCGGCCGCTCGTCCAGCTCAAACTTTGAAGCTGCCGAGCGAAGATGCGTAGCCAGCTGCACCGCAAATGTGGGAATAGCCGACGCGAAAAACGCTTTCTCCGCTTCGTTCGCGCGCAGCATTGGTACCAGCTTCAGGGCAAGGTTGCGGCTGTTGTTTACGAGGGCGCCCCAGAGCTTGCGGCCTTCCCACCAGCGGTCGTAAGCAGTGTTGGTACGGAATACCAGCAGCATGCTCAGCGCAAAGCCGATGAGCGAGTGCATGGAGGTAATGTTTTTCAGCGGGGATGAGTCTGCCAGGGACAGCCACTCTTTTTCCAGCAACGCTATCAGCGCCGTGTAGGCAGCGATGCATAGGATAAGCGGCAGCAGCTTGCGGAAGGTATCGGCCTTGTGGAGTCGGAAAATGCCGAACCATTCCTTTGGATTGTAGGAAATCATGGCTACCAGGAAGGTTTACCGGCATTCAGCAATGTACCCAGCAGTTGGCGGAGGGCCTGCGCCAGCGCTTCGTCCCTGATCACGCCGTCTTCGCCGATCTTTCCCTTCGCCGCCGGCACACTCAGCTTCGCGCCATCTACCTGATAAGCGCCGAGCGCGGTTAGTGTCTGAGTCAGCCAGTCGTGCGCCTTTTGGCCACCGCTGGGCAGCGGTGATGCTGAGATAGTGGCAACTGGCTTCCGGTCCAGTTCTCCGGAAGAGACCGCCCAATCCAGCGCATTCTTCAATACGCCCGGCATTCCAAAAGCATATTCGGGCGTACATATGATTACCGCATCCGCGGCCCTGAGCAGCGCCCGGTACGCAATGGCAGGCCCCGGAGCGGCATCACTGTCAATTTCCGGTGAAAAATGTGGCAGCGTGCCGATGCCTTCCCAGACTTTATAGCTGACGCCTTCCGGCATCATGGGTGCAAGGGCGTGGAGCAAGGCGGTATTAAGCGAGCCCGGTCGCAGTGAGCCGGAAAAAGCGAGAACCTTCATAGCCGTTGGCAAAGATGGGCCGATGCCTACTGCCCGCGTTGTAGATAGGCGATCAGCGCATTCAGCTCGCCATCGCTGAAATTCGGAAATGCCGGCATCACCGTAGGCTTGTATTTTTCCCAGGCCTTTAGTGCATGTGGCTCCTTCGCTTCAATGCTTGCCGATGGATTGCGGATGTAGGCCCTCATTGCGGCGCTGTCGCCGTCCCAGCGGGTAAGGACGCCTTGCAGCGCCGGGCCGGCGGCATTTGCCTGCATCAGGTGGCAGGTCGTGCAGTTTTGCCGGAAGATGGCTTTGCCTTCTTCAATCTGCGGATTGCCTTGCGTCACTTCGGGCTGCTTTTGGGGCGCCTCGTTGCTACAGGCTGAAAAAAATACCCCCAGGCCGGCCAGCATCGCCAACCAACCCTTTAGCATTTTGAATTTTGAATTTTGCATGGATTACTGCTCCAAAGCGTGAATGCCCCGGAATATCCGCCGCCACCGGATGCCGCCTTCCCCATAGCTCAGCCATACAAATGAGGCCTTGCCTACAATGTGGCTCTCCGGCACAAAGCCCCAGAAGCGCGAGTCCAGCGAGTTGTGCCGGTTGTCGCCCATCATCCAGTAGTAGTCCATCTTAAAGGTGTAGCTCGTGGCCGGCTTGTCGTTAATGATAAACTGCCCGTCGCGCTCCTCCAGCTTATTGCCTTCGTAAGTAGCAATGAGGCGGCGATATACCGCGATGTTCTCCGGTGTCAGCGCCACGCTCGTCCCTTTCCTCGGTATGGTAAGCGGGCCAAAATTGTCCACGTTCCACTTATAATGCAGGGTATCCTGCGGGAAAGTCCAGCTCATGGGGCCGCCCACGTAGCCCGCCGGCTCGCTGTAGCGGGTAAGGGAAGCTACCTCGGGCGAGCGCCGCACGCCATCCACCACGCCGTTCTGCAGCAGCACATTAAACGTGGCGCCCGGAGGGCCCTGGCGTAAATCCTTTTGCTCATTGATAGCCGCTGCCTCCTTAGTATCATCGCCCAAGCCGCCGCCCTTCGTAACTACACTGTATTCATGCTTCAGATGCGGGAAGTCCGGTGCAGGCTTGCCATTATTATACAGCACACTGCCGCGCAGCTCTATCACATCACCCGGAATGCCCACGCAGCGCTTGATGTAGTTGTCCGTCTTATCCACCGGCCGGTGCTCAATGCCGTGACTCAGTATCTGCGCCTGCTCCTCCGCCGGCAGCCGGCGGATGGTGTAGTAATCTTCCTGCCGCACGGCCCCGTCTTCATCCTTAAACACCGTATCGCCGTCCGGGAAGTTGAAGACCACCACGTCATAGCGCTCCACATGGCCGAAGCCCGGCAGGCGGCGGTACTTCCACTGCACCGCGTCCGTATAAGAGCGCCCGCCTGTGAGCGGCATTACATTATGCACCAGCGGCACGGCCAGCGGCGTAATGGGCAGCCGCGGGCCGTAAGACAGCTTGCTCACAAAGAGGTAATCATTCACCAGCATCGTTCCCTCCATACTCTCTGATGGGATGGTGTACGCCTCCACCAGAAAGGTGCGGATGATGGTAGCCGCCACAATGGCAAAGACCGCCGCATCCAGCCACTCGCGCCAGATGGGCTTCTTCTTCTTAATCTGCTTCGCATCGGTCTCGTCAACCAGCCGGCGACGTCTGAAGGTGTAACGCATGGGTTGTAATTCTTTTTTGTGGGCGCGGCCAAAAGTAGGGGCGCGGCTCTGCGGGAAGAAAAGACGGGGGCTTATTTAACAAAGGAAAGGCAGGGCGCAGCATTTAAGGATTTCTTTGTCAGTCGGCTGCAGCGCGCTCCCAATCGTCCCTTGCGTCGCACATTTCATCGTTCGTCAGTCTGTCGGGCTTTTTCCGGAAGCTGTCTTTCACGCAGCGGACGCAGCGGTTTCGCAGCGTCCCGGTCGCTGAGCGGAGCCGAAGCGCCATCCCCGATGTTATGTGCACAGCTAACGAATAGGCGCTTCGGCTTCGCTCAGCGACCAGGCTTTCTGCAAAAGTCCTTTAGGATCATCTTGCACCTGCCTTCAGCGGCAAGTAATACGCACTAAACGGCAACTTATTAGCCTTACACTTCCCCCGCAAACTTTGCGCAGGGTACTATTTGCCGACACCGGCTTCCGCAAACTTTGCGCAGGGTAGTGTATTTATTATTCTATAAAGTATTGTGCCTGCAATCCGCCCTACCTTCCATTTCTTAACCCCCGCCCGCCATGCTCCACCAGGAAGTCCGCGCCCACTACGCCGCCGGCGATTACCCCCTTGCCCACCGCCGCCTGCTGGATGCCGCGCTGGACACCCGCCGGCCCGCCATCTTCCGCGAAGTGCTTCAATACGCCGACTGGCTGGATGCCCACCCCTACGCTGCGCAAACCGTTGAAGCTGCGGATAAGGCGATGGCGCTTTTAGATAAGATAGAAGCGGCGGGTGCTGCAAGTGCCGGCCAGAATGCCGGTGCGCACCTTCTTTCCGTCACCAACCTCGGTAAGCGGTATGAGCAAGGCAATTTTTCGTTGCAGGACGTCAATCTGGAATTAGACGCCGGCGGCATCATCGGGTTGGTTGCTGAGAATGGCAACGGCAAGACCACGCTCCTGCGCCTCATTGCTACGGAGCTGAAGCCCGATACCGGCGCTATCCGCTACCCCTTCATCCACGATGCGGAGGATGACTACGACCTGCGCACGCGCCTTGTGTACATAGAGCAGCGCATCCCGCGCTGGTACGGCAGCCTGATGGACAACCTGCAATTCACCCTCGCGCATTACGGGCTGCACGGCGAGGATAACCTGCTATGGGCGGAGCTGATGATTGCCCGCCTCGGCCTGCGACCCTTCCGAAAGCTGACGTGGAGCCGACTATCCTCCGGCTACCGCACGCGCTTTGAATTGGCGAAGACACTGCTGCGCCAGCCAAGAATCCTGCTGCTGGATGAGCCGCTGGCCAATCTGGACATTCTTTCACAGCAAACCATCCTGCAAGACCTCCGCTACATGGCCCGCTCAGCGGTGGCGCCCTTCGGGATGCTGCTGTCGTCGCAGCACATCTACGAGGTGGAGAAGGTAAGCGACCGCATCATCTTCCTCAAGAACGGCAAGCCGCAATACAGTGCCCCCGCCGATGCTGCGGCCGTGGAGGCCGCCGTAGCCGCCGGCGCCCCGCTGATGTATGAGATGGAAGCCCCGTGCACGCGCGATGCGCTGGCCACTGCGTTTGGGGGCCTGAAAGTGGAGGGGATTTCGTTTAATGGCGGCGTGTTTATCGTGCAGTTTGCAGGCGGTACAGGTGAGGGCGATGTGCTGCGCGCGCTGGCCGATGCGGGCATTCCATTGCAATACCTGCGGAATATCTCGGCGTCTTCGCGACGTTTTTTTCTGAATTGATATAATACTGCACCATAGAATTAATGCCGAAGAATGGTTCATTCCACAGCCCAATCAGGATGTCATTCCGACGCAAGGAGGAATCCGCCGGGCTTCCACAGCACACATAGACAACTCCGATTAGGCAGATTGTATGGCCAGCTATCCTGCTGCTGAATATCCTGTTCTATGTTGCGGGCTATGCGTCCATCTCCTTTCCGGAATCGCTCAACTATTATGCGCTGCGGGCGCAGGGCGGCACGGTGAGCATGGGCGTGCTGAGCGCGATGATTGTGGGCGTGCTGTGGCTGGTGCTGTACTTCCGCAACAATGCCTTTAAGAGCTTTTACCCGCTGAAGCGCGGGCGGCTGGTGGCAGAGGCAGCGCTCACGTTTGTTACCTGCCTCGGATTGACGACGCTCATTCCTGCGTATCAGGGCGGCGCATACACACACATGCGTGCCCTCACGCGGGGGACGGATTTAGTACGCGAGGCGAATGTGGTGAATCTGGCGCATCACTTTATTCCGTTTTCGCGGGCTGCGTTTGCCTCCTCCAATGACTGCAATTACCGGAAGTCTTACATAGAAGATGATGAGCACCGGATGCATGTAGAAGATTCTTTGGAACAGGAGCGGCAGCGAAATCCGGCAGTGGACACCTTCAGCTACCTCCATTACTGCAACAATGATGTGAACGTATATGACCTTCCCGGCATCCGCAGCGAGCGCGGCAATGACTCTGTGGCAAAGCGCTGGCTGCTGGGCGGGGCGCAGGATTCGGTGCGCATCATTCTGAAAGAATACCTCGCCATTGCGAAGAAGTACAGCGCCCGCTACCGCTTTGATGCGGATGCACAGGTGCGGGAGATTTTTGCGGAGCCGGGCTTTCCTGTGCGGCGGGAGGTCAGCGCTTCGCCATATCTCTATGGCCGTCCGGAAGCGCCGGGCGACAACCGGAAGGATGAACTGTTTATTGAACACCAGAAGATAACGGAGGCCATCAACGCCACCGATGAGGCGCGGAAGGGCTGGTTGGATACGGGAATGGCGCTGTTCCTGCTTTACTGGAGCCTCGGGCTGGCGCTGGCTATTTTCTCCTTCCGCATTACGGCAGTGCGCCCATGGTTCATTGCGCTGATCGGCTCGGGGATTTGGGGAGCGATCTTTGGCGTGCTGGGCGCGTTCATTGGCAGGATGAATTCAGGCTATTTGCTGACGCTTATCGTGATTCTATTATCGCTGAGCTTCCTGACGGCAGCCATCTATCTTATCCGCGAAAAGCTGGCGAAGCGGAATGCCGGCGTCTCTTATCTATGGGCGCTCTGGAGCCTGCCGTCGGTAGTACCGCTGTTCTTCGCGTGGCTGGAGCACCTGACGGCGCCGAAGGATTTCTATAATGCAAAAACAGGCGTGACTACTTATGAGCCGGCACCCTTCCACGACTGGATCAACCACAATTGGCCGCTGATTGGCTTTGGAAATTTTGTGCTGTTTATGGTGCTGCTCGTGGCGTTGTTTATTCCGCTGGCGCGGAAGTGGCAGGCGATGACTGAGGAATAATTTTGAATACAAAATTCAAAAGCTTGTTTCCTTACGGAAGAGGAAACTAGCGGATTACCGGCAGCATTTTTGACTTTTGCATTTTGCATTTTGAATTCGCAACAGCACCCAATTGGCATCTTTGACTCCGGCTACGGCGGCCTCACCGTCTTTCGCGCCATCCGCGACGCGCTGCCGCATTACGACTACCTGTATCTCGGCGACAATGCCCGCGCACCCTATGGGAACCGGTCTTTTGAAAGCATTCATGCCTATACTTGGCAATGCGTGCAGTGGATGCTCGGACGGGGCTGCCCGCTGATTATCCTTGCCTGCAATACGGCATCCGCAAAGGCGCTCCGTACCATTCAGCAAAAGGACATGCCGCGCACGCACGATGCTGAGCGCGTATTAGGCGTTATCCGGCCAACAGCTGAAGTGATTGGCGCCTATTCGCATACCGGCCATGTAGGCGTGATGGGCACAAAGGGTACCGTACAAAGCGGGTCTTATCCTATTGAGATTGAAAAATTCTTTCCGGATGTGCGGGTGTATCAGCAGGCTTGTCCGCTGTGGGTGCCGGTGATAGAAGCCGGAGAGCATGAGAGCGAGGCGGCAGACTACCTGGTTGAGAAATATCTGAATGAGCTGCTGGCGCAATCGCCGGATATTGACACCGTGCTCTTAGCCTGCACGCATTACCCGCTTTTGGCGCCAAAGATTCTGGAACATCTGCCGGAAGGCATCCGCCTTATTTCCCAGGGCAGCATTGTAGCTGAAAGCCTGGCTGATTACCTGCACCGCCACGCCGGCCTTGAAAGCATGCTCTCGCGCAGCAGGACTACCCGCTTTTACACAACGGACGATGCCAGCTCATTTGAAGAGCGTGGAAGCGCCTTCTGGGGCGAGCTTCTGAGCGCGGAACACATACAACTTTAAGGCTTTCACCGCATTAGAAAACTTCAGACCTTTCGCCGCGTATATATTTACCGCGAAGACCCATGGAACCGGACTCTTTATCTTCATCATCGGGCGACCCGCGCAGCGGCAGCTCTGGCAGCGGCAGCCACCGCCGCCGAAGCCGCAGCAGGCGGCACCGCCGCAAGCAAAGCAGCCGCAGCGGGCTATGGTCGGGAGTGCGGCAGCGGATCGGGAAGTTTTACAAGAGAAATAAATCCTGGCTGCTGGTATTGCTGGCAGCCATTGCCTTGATCGGTTTACTGCTGCTCACGTTTATGGAAGTAGAGCGGGAAGCAGTAAACAGGGTACATGGTAATACTTTCTGACGGGAAGCGATAAACGGCACCTGCTGCCTGTGTACTTTGGAGGCTGTCTCGCCTTATGCAGGACGCTTTTTATGAAGATTGCCGTTGCCGGCCCCTACTCCGCACCTACAGAAGAAGGACGCGGCAAAAACCTGGAGGCCCTCAATGCGGCAGGCGCGGGCCTGCTTCAGGCCGGACATATCCCGGTGATAGGCGTGAACGCCGCACTTCCCGTGGTGGCCGGCATGCCGGAAGACGCCGACTGCTATGCTGCCATCCTGAATATATCCGTAACGGCGATCGGCGCCTGCGAGGGAATGCTGCTGATCGGGGAAAGTCCGGGCGCAAACAAAGAGCGGGATTGGTTCATTGCCAGGGGCTTACCAGTATATAACGCATTGGAAGAAGTGCCGGCGGCAAAGTAATCCACAGCTTCCGCACAAGGTTAAAAATCATGCGGATGCTGGCACATCCTTCGTGCCGGGCAAGGGCAGTTCTTTATCTTTGCCCGACCTCAATGGCGCAGCTTTCAGCGCCGGTCACGCAACCACAAGTCTGAAATTCCAAAGCCATGGCTAAATACATCTTCGTGACCGGCGGGGTCACTTCTTCATTGGGTAAAGGCATTATTGCCGCATCGCTGGCAAAGCTGCTTCAGGCGCGGGGCTACCGCACCACTATTCAGAAGTTTGACCCATACATCAATGTAGATCCGGGCACGCTAAACCCCTATGAGCACGGCGAGTGCTATGTGACCGACGACGGCGCGGAAACAGACCTTGACCTCGGTCACTACGAGCGCTTTCTGAACGCACCTACCTCGCAGGCCAATAATGTAACCACAGGTCGCATTTATCAGCACGTGATAAACCGCGAGCGCGAAGGCGCTTACCTGGGCAAGACGGTTCAGGTAATTCCCCACATCACAGACGAGATAAAGCGGCGCATACAACTGCTGGGCGAGAAGAAAGAGTATGACATCATCATCACTGAGCTGGGTGGCACGGTGGGCGACATTGAAAGCCTGCCCTATGTAGAGGCGGTAAGGCAGCTGAAATGGGAGTTGGGAGAGGACGAGTGTATTGTCGTGCACCTGACGCTCATTCCGTACCTGAAAGCGGCAAAGGAGCTGAAAACGAAGCCTACGCAGCACAGCGTAAAGCTGATGAGCGAGAACGGGCTGATGCCGGATATACTTGTGTGCCGCACGGAAGAGCCGCTTTACAAGGATTTAAAAAGAAAGATCGCCCTCTTCTGCAACGTCCGTCAGGATGCGGTGATAGAAGCCTTGGACGCCGACACGATTTACGGCGTTCCGCTGGAGATGCTCCGCGAGCGCTTGGACATCATCTGCCTTCAAAAGCTGGATCTGCCACTCGGCGACGAGCCAGATCTGACGAAGTGGAAAGAATTTCTCAATAAGCTTCGTTATCCGAAAAGCAAAGTTGTAGTCGGGCTCATTGGTAAATACGTAGAGCTGCAGGACGCCTACAAGTCCATCCTGGAAGGCCTGATCCATGCCGGCGCCATGAACGAGTGCAAGGTTGAGGTTCGCAACATTCACAGTGAGCACCTAACGCCCGAGAACGCATTAGACAAGCTGCAGTATCTGGATGCCATCCTCGTTGCGCCAGGTTTTGGCTCGCGCGGAATAGAAGGCAAGATTGAAGCTATTAAAATTGCCAGAGAGCAGCAGATTCCCTTCTTCGGAATATGCCTTGGAATGCAGATGGCCTGCGTGGAATTCGCGCGCAATGTGCTGGGAATGAAGGACGCGCACAGCACGGAAATGAATCCATCCACAGAGGCAGCGGTTATTGCCATGATGGAAGAGCAAAAATCCATCACGCAAATGGGTGGCACCATGCGGCTGGGCAGCTACGTGTGCAACCTGCGTGAAGGCAGTCACATCGCGGAGCTTTACAACAGCCACCGCGTCACCGAGCGTCACCGCCATCGGTATGAATTCAATAATGAGTTCCTGACGGCTTTTGAGGACGGGGGAATGATCCCCTCCGGCATTAATCCTGAGACGGGCCTCGTGGAAATCGTAGAAATTGAGGATCATCCTTTTTTTATCGGCACGCAGTTTCATCCGGAGTATAAGAGCACGGTAGAGGCTCCGCACCCGCTGTTTGTGGCATTTGTAAAGGCCGCAAAAGAGGCGCAGGAAAGCCGCGCGGGAACCACGCGGATGGTGATGGAAGAACGTGGCGTGCGGGTGGAGCGTTAGGCCCGGCGTGCAAGACAAATTAATTGATTGTCTGCCGATGACTGCTGCATTTAAAGCGTCACTTTCAGTCGCAGCTCTTTTCCGTTCCGCAGCAACACTACATCCGCTGTTTTGCCGGCTGTCTGATGGCTAAGCGCCTCCATATAGGTCTGCATGCCTTTCACAGCGTCGGATCCAAGATGGATGATGACATCGCCTGCCTGAATGCCTGCATTCGCCGCAGGCCTGCCTTCTGTAACGCCGTCCACCCGGACACCCTCGCCCTGAAAGGAATAATCCGGCATAATGCCCAGCGTCACCTTAAAGCGCACCTTGCCCATGCTGCTCTGCTTCGTAGGCGTAAAGCGCGGGCGCGTACCGGCATCCACCGCCTTCACCACACTTTCTATGGTGCGAATCACACGCGCCTCACCGGCGTAATTGATCTTCTCCGCATCATCCGAAGGCTTGTGATAATCGGAGTGAATGCCGGTAAAGAAGAACAGCACCGGAATACCCTTATTATAAAACGAAGTATGGTCGGAAGGCCCGGTACCGGATGAATCGGTCACCAGCCGGAAGCCGTCTTTCTGTACAACAGCCGTAACCTTCGCCCACTCCGGCGCCGTGCCAATGCCACCCAGCGTAAGCGCCTTGGTGCTGTCCACCAGCCGGCCCAGCATATCCATGTTGAGCATGTAGGCTACGCGGCTGCTGTCCATGCCGCCCTCCTTCACAAAAGCCTTGGAGCCAATCAGCCCAAGCTCCTCGCCTGAGAAGTGGGCGAAGAGGTAATTGTAATGCTTCTTCCCATCCTTCTTAAGCCATTCGGCAAGCTGCAGCAGTGCAGCAGTGCCGCTGGCATTATCATCCGCCCCATTATGGATTTGCTTGTCCTTGCCTGCATAGAGCGAGCCGCCGTCCTCGCCATAGCCGAGGTGGTCATAGTGGGCGCCGAGCACCACAGTAAGAGGCGCTTTATTGTCAATGTAGGCCGCGACGTTGTTACCCGTGTACTCCGTCTTTTGGAGATGAATGTTGAGCGTGATAGCCACGGCATTTGCGCCGCCGGCAGTCAGCCGCTGCCACACGCTGTTCGGCGCAAATGCCGCCGGAATGCTGAGGACATCCTGCTCTGAGTGCGGATTATACTGCGGCGGATACTTCGCGCCGAATGGGTCAAAGAAAAGCACGCCTTTAGCGCCTGCGCCTGCGGCTTCCTTAGCCTTTTCGTAAGCGGCCTTCTCCCATTCAAAGTGCGGGTCGGATGCCTCATCGGCGCTCGCATAAAGCGGCAGCGTCCAGATAGCGCCCATCTCCTGCACATCCGTAAGCACATCACCGCTCACATCACCATTGGCAGAAAAAGGCAGCGGAAAAACACCGCTGTCCGCCGTCATCGCCTGCCCACCAAGCCGGATAAGGCTGCTGCCCGCCTCCATGCCGCGGTTAAAATGATACGCATGCCGGTAATCGCTCGCCCATGCCGGAATCTTTAGCGTCTCGTAGCGCCGGATGATATAGTCGCCCGCCTTGCGTTCGCCTTCCGTACCCGCACGCCGCCCTTCCAGCGCATCGGAGGCGAGAAAGGTAATATCCGCCTTGAGGGACTTGACCATTTTGCGGTCGGCCTTCGGCTGGGCGGGGCTTTGGGCGGGGAGGAGGAATAGAAAGAGAAGCGGGAATAGGTGGCGGGGCATTGCGGGGGTAAAATTAGGCTACCGGGGATGCATGATTTGGGCTTTATAGCATCAATAGCACTTTCGGAAGCTCTTTTCCAATGCTGCGGGAAAGCAGATTCTTCCAGAATGACAAAAGCCGCTGAATTATGAGTGGCATGTACCGTGCTCGCCCAATCTTTGTCATTCTGAAAGAATCTATTCTCTCGTAGCGAATGGGTTATCCCGGAAGCTGCACTTGCCTTAAAAATGAAAGTGGGTCATCAATAATGCCTGCCTCTTCTTTACGCCATCGTTCCTTCACAGCTTCAATCTGCTCTTCCGTCGGAGGCCAGTTACCTAATACATCACTATTCCAAAACAGCAATGCAGGATTCACCGCGCTAATCAGTTCGTTCTTAGGCAAACGGTTCCACGCTTTTATTTCCTTCTCCCGGTCTATGGCATTTAGAATGTACTTCGTCTCCTCACTCCAAAGCAGGTAATGCACCTTATAGCGGGCGGTAAAGCTGCCTTCTTCGCCAATCCAATGCTCTATCAAGCGCGTTGCGAGGTCATTGGTGACGCCTGTATAGAGAACCGTTTTGTTCCAGTTCGTGAGGATGTAAGTTCAGAATCTGTACGTGCGCATGTGGCTTGGGCAAACGGCTTATTCGCTGCGAGAGAATAGATTCTTTCAGAATGACAAAGTCGCTGAAAATTATGATGAGAAAGGAAGATTGGAAAGATGTCAGATAAACGGCAC
This sequence comes from Chitinophagaceae bacterium, assembly GCA_965246765.1. GTDB lineage: Bacteria > Bacteroidota > Bacteroidia > Chitinophagales > Chitinophagaceae > UBA1952. The sequence continues at coordinate 1,110,204 of CBDFFJ010000005.1, read as the reverse complement.
ATGCCAAAGACATCATCAGCTTATCGCTTCCTAAACCTATCTACCGCTTTCCACATCCCTTCCTTGGCATCGTAAAACCATCTGTATTTCTGGTCTCCTTCCGCTATGGCAGTCCAATTGGCTGTTGTGCTGTAACCGGAGCCTGCGTAATCGCGCGTATAGATATGCGGGTGGCCGCGATGGTCAATCTCTTCCGCATTGCGCGGACGAATGAAGTAATAGGCGCTGTCTGCCTTGCGCGCTTTGTACCACTTGCCATCGTATGAAATGTAGAAGGTCTTACCATCGCTTGCCGCGAAATAGTCTTTTGCCGGAAGCTCATTGCCGCGCTTTCCATCGGGCAAGAGCCGGTGAAAGCTATTAAGGCCATCGCCTTCCATCTGAGCGATGTGGCGAAATACTACCGCTGTATTGGACGGATGCTGGCTTAGGTAATCTTCGCTGCCTTTGTACATGCCAATCGGCGGGCCTTGTGCAAAGGCCGCATCTCCGATAATCAATAGAAAAAGGAGCAGGAAAATTCTCATGGTCATTTTGATTTCACGAACAATGCTTAAACATCATCAATCTCCACAAAAGCCTCAGCAGGAGTCCTTACCACCGCATATCGTCGGGCGAAGTTGCACCAGTGGCAATCCTGTTTTCCGCAGCCTTCGGTGAACTCATGGTTCATAATGCGGCCGTAGCTCTGACGTAATTGCTGGCGCACAATCTGCTCATCCGCCTCATACACCGGCACATACACCAGCGGACTGAACTCACCCGTCTCGCGGTCGGGCTCCACGTAATCAAAGGCGCCTATGCGGACGTGCCAGCGCTTGTCGGGCTGATTATCTATGAGGAGCTTATAGAAGACCATCTGCCGCCAGTAATCGCCTCCGGCCGGGTTCTTGTCGTTGGGCTGGGACGTTTGCTCCCGGATTTTCTGCGGATTGCTTTTGCCGGTTTTATAGTCAATGAGGGTGCAGGTGTCGCCATCAAAATCCAGCCGGTCAATCTTGCCGGTTACGGGCACACCGTCCAGCATGAAGCGGTTCACTTTCCATTCTACCTCTACTGTCTTTGTCCAATGGAGAATGTTGCGGTCGTAATAGGCGGAGAGGATGCTTTGGCCGCGTTCCCGGCTGCGCTCGTACTGAATCGTGGTCATGCTTTCCTGCTCGCGCCAGAGGCCCTGGTCAAAGAAGCGCAGCAGGTCGTCTTTGGAAGGCCACTCGCCCGTCGCTTTCATTTCTTTAAAGAACTTCTCCAGCGCATGGTGGACTGCAGAGCCGAAGGCCAGCGCATCGCCCTTCAGACAAGGCACTTTCAGGATGCTCTCATAATAAAAGGCCACCGGGCAGCGCAGGTATTTGGAGAGCGTCGTGTAGCTCATGCAGAGCTGCTGCAGGCAGCGCTCCACCCACGCGATGTTGGCTACCTCAATCTTCACCGCGTCCACCGGTTCCATCGCCCATTGCAGGTGTTCTACCAGTCCGTCTGCATTCACGCTCACCTTGCGGCGCTCTTCTGGGCGACTGATTTCATCCACGAAGCATGAGTTAGCCAGTTCCTTGCCTTCATTGTCCTGAAGGGCGTAAGAGACGTGCAGGTGCTTTTTGGCGCGGGTGAGGGCTACGTAAAAAAGTCGTCGGGCAACCTCAGTCTTGTAGCTTTTTTCGTTATCGTCTTCGGTGGAGGTAATGGTGTCGGGCAGCTTGAATTCCCGATTGTTGCCTGCCTTGCCTTCCCAGTATTTTTTGCAGCAGCCAATCAGGAAGACGTGCTCAAACTCATTGCCCTTCGCCGAGTGTGCCGTGTAGCAGCGCACGCCATTATCATTCTGAATGACTTTTTGCGTGGGCAGCGAGATATTTTCCGCATCCATCTTATCCACGGTACGGATAAACTCTGGCAGCTTCAGGTGCGGCTTTTCCGCGCATTGCGCGCGGACAAAATCAAAGAAGGTATGCAGCACCTGCATATCCCAGATGTAATCGGTGCCATTGAGCAGCCAGGCCACGATGCCGCTTTCATAGACAATCCTTTCCACCAGCAGCGGCAGCGGATGCGTGCTGAGACTTTGCAGCCAGCTATCCAGATTGTGACCCATGCGGATGATGGCAGCATCGGAGCGCAAATCCAGCATTTGCAGCCTCATGCCATTGGCCAACAACATGCGCCAGTTGCGCAGGCCGTCCGCACGCGGAAGCTGCTGAACGAAGAGTGACAGCTGCGCAAGGTCGGTGGGATGAATGCCGTAGTACGGCGCGTGTAGGATTTCAAAGAGATAGCCCTCGCCGGAAAAGGGTTTTTCCTTTTCCGCAATGAGATAGCGTAGCACCAGCATGAGCTGCTCCACCACTGGCTGGCGTAGGACGTTCACAGGCTTCTTTACCCAATAGGGAATGCCTTTGCGCTCAAAAAGCTGCATGATGTTCTCCGCCTGCTTGTGCTGCGCGTAGATGATGGCCACCTCGTGCAGCGGCACGCCCTGCGCGCGCAGGGCTTCAATCTGCATTACGATGTCGGCTTCCTCGCTGAGCACGTTCGGGTAGATGCTCACCACCGGCTTCAGCGTGTCGCGGCCATCTTTAAAGCGGTCATTGGAAGCGACGATGTCTTTGTTTAGATTCAGGCTTGTGAGCTGGTAGATGAGGCGCTGGGTATTGTTGGCAATCGTAGCTGTGGCGCTGTCTAAGATGGCTTGCGAGGAGCGGTAATTCTGCGGCAGCACAATCACCTTTACGCTGCCCGTGTGGCGTTGGTAGAAGTCAATGATATTGCGGATGCGCGCGCCCTGAAACTCGTAAATGCTCTGGTCGTCATCGCCCACCACGAAGATGTTGGGGTCTTCCCAGAACTGGGTGAGCGTCATCAGCAGGTCGCTTTGCGCGCCGTTGGTGTCCTGAAACTCGTCCACGAGCATGAACTGGTAGCGCTCCTGATAGCTCTGCAGCAGCGATGGCTCGCGGCGCAGGGCATCCAGCACCCAAAGAATCATGTCGCTGTAATCGTAGCGGCCAAGTTCCTTCATCCGCGCCTCATAGTCTTTGAAAAGAAGGGAGGCGGCGCGTGTCGTTTCCATCTTGCGCAGTTCTTCATCTAATTCGGCCTGCTTGACATCACCTTTCTGGAAGCCTTTGCCGTTGCGCTTGTAGATGTATTTCTCGCGTGTTGGCAGGTCGGCGATGTAGGCATCAATCGCGCCGGAAACCACTTCCGGGCGGAGGTTCTCCTTCTTCATCACCTCAAAAAGCGCAGCGAGGCGGGGCACGTCAAAATAGACGTTGCCGCCGAGGCGGCGCAGCGGGTGACCGGGCGTGAGGCCGTCCAGAATGTCGTGCATCACCTCTGCGCGCTCTAAATCTGAAATAGGCTGAAGCGGCCGGTCGCTGAAGTAATCGGGATTGCTTTGAATGACGCTGTTGCAAAATGCGTGAAAGGTGTTGATAGCAATCTTGTGCGCGGCAGGGCCGATGATTTGCACAAGGCGACGGCGCATGGAGTTGGCGGCCTCATCGGTATAGGTGAGGCAGAGAATTTCGTGCGGCTGCACCTGTGCCTCGGAGCGCAGCAGGTTAGCGATACGCATAGAGAGCACTTCGGTCTTGCCGGTGCCCGGCCCGGCGATGACCATGACGGGGCCATAGATGGTGTCCACAGCTTCGCGTTGCTGAGCATTCAATTTCTCATATCGGGCTAAAAAGGCGGCTTCTTCCTGGAGGGCGGGCATAGACTCAAATTTACAACCGATAGGCTGCTTTCCAGGGATTGAAATCCCACTGCTATTGTATTAGGCCATCCCAATGCGACTCCGCCGGAAGACTTTGTAATGACCGACTTTTGAGCCATGAATCAGGGTTCAGACAAGAAGCATCTTGTGTTCGTTATCAACCCGCGCTCCGGCACTGACCGGGTCAAGGCAATTCAGGCTGCTATAGATGCCGGGATAGACGGGCGCTACTACAGCCACGAGACGCAGTACACGCAGCGGCCCGGGCACGGCACGGAGCTGGCGCAGATGGCCGCCGCCGCCGGAGCCTGTGCCGTCGTTGCCGTTGGCGGAGATGGATCTGTGGCAGATGTAGCAACCGGGCTTTCCGGTAGCCCTGCCGCGCTTGGCATTATACCCAAAGGTTCCGGAAACGGCCTGGCCCGTACACTCGGCATCCCGATGAGCACGGAAGATGCGATACGTATTATAAATGAAGGACAGCGGCGGCGCATGGACGCAGGCTATGTGAATGACAGAATATTCCTCTCAAATGCCGGTGTCGGGTTTGATGCCCTGATCGCTAACAAATTCGCCAAAAGCCGCCGGCGCGGATTGGCTGTTTACTCCTGGCTTGTTACCCGGCACCTCTGGCTCTATAAAGCATGGGACTGGCGGATTACCATTGACGGCGAACAGCATAATGAGCGCGCTTTCCTTGTGAATGTCGCCAACGGCCAGCAGTTCGGTTACAACTTCAGGATAGCCCCGCAGGCTTCCTACAACGACGGCCTGCTGGACGTAACCATCATCCGGAAGTTCCCTAAAATGCTCGGCGGCGCGCTTGCCCTGCGCGGCCTGACAGGCGCAATCGGCGGCAGCCCTTATGTGACGCATTATCACGCCAGGGAGGTTATTATCTCGCATCCGGACCTCCGGCTAATGCAGACCGACGGCGACGCGCAGCCCTGCGGCAACCGGCTCCGGTTTAGCATAGCGCCTGCCGCGCTGGAGGTAATTGTGCCTTAGGCGACAGACCCCGCGCCGGTCGCTTCCAGGAAATTCGCAAGATTCCGCACGGTGCGCTCCGAGTTCTTTACGAAGGGATTGCTGGTATCCCATACGTAGCCGGCAAGCACCGAGCATATCTGGTTCATCAGCTTCTGGTCGCGCTGATTGGCGAAGAAAATTTTGAAGAGGGTGCCGTCGTACCAGCCATTTACAAACGTGCGGAAAACGCCCACGCCTGTCTCCATAAACTTCATATAGTCGCCTTCCCAATCCACCTGCTCACCCCTCAGATGCTTCACTACCAGGTTGGCAGCGGTCTGCGATGATACACTGGCAAGCGTGACACCAGAGGAGAATACAGGATCCAGAAATTCCGTCACGTTACCGGTAAGCACATAACCCTTCCCGTAGAATTTTTCGGAGGAGGCGCTCCATCCCTGCAGGAAGCGGGGCTCATCCCATACCATCTGCGGGTCGCGGAAGCGCTCTGCCAGCGAAGGCTCTGCCCGGAGCATGGCCAGAAACTGCTCTGTGACATTGCCGGGATAGCCCTCAAAAAACTCAGGGCTTCCCACGTAACCCACCGAGGTAGTGCCGTCTGAGAAAGGAATAACCCAGATCCAGGTCTTCAGGTTGTGTACGATGATGATGATCCTGTCCGGCTCGGTCACCTCCAGGCGGTGCGGATCCTGCAGGTGGCAGAACAGCGCGCGCCGCGTGTACTGCGTGCTCGGCTTATTGAGGCCGAACAAGGTGGGAAGCACACGGCCGTAGCCGGAGCCGTCCACGATAAAGCGGGCATTTATCGCTTCCGTCGTGCCGTCCTTACGTTTTACCGTCGTCGTGGACGAGCCGTCTTCATGTATCTGCACGTCCGTCACCTCGGTTTCGTAATGGACGGGAATTCCGCGGGCCTCGCAGGAGTCTGCGAGTGCTTTGTCAAACTCGGCCCGCTGTACCTGCCAGGTCCAGGCCCAGCCCCTGGTGTGCTGCTGCTCAAAGGAAAAATCGCAGAGCTGATCGCCCCACACGAACTTGGCGCCGTTCTTCTGCTGAAAGCCCTTGGCCTTTACCGCGTCCAGCAGACCGGCCTCATCAAGTGCTTCCATGCAGCGGGGCAACAGGCTTTCACCGATCACAAAGCGCGGAAAGCGCAGCTTTTCAATGATCTGAGCCTTCAGCCCGTTCTTATGCAGAATGGCTGCCGCAATAGACCCCGCCGGGCCTGCGCCTATTACGAGTACGTCAACTTCTTTATGTATTGTTTGCATTCGGTTGGTATTAGGCTTGTGGTCAGGTTCTGCGCAGCCGCATCAGTGTGTGCCCGCGGCCAAGGCCGTCTTTTTCAGAAGCCACGGTGAATCCCGCTGACCCGATCATCTTCAGCAGCTCATCGCTCCGGTACATCCTGCTCACGCCGGTCGCGACATTTACAAAGTAAAGGGAGGTGAGCTGTAAAGCGGCGGCGGCGGCCTCATGACGCTGCCGGTCCCAAAAGGTTTCCAGCAGCCAGATGCTCCCGTCTTCGGGCAGCGCGACCCTGCATTTTGACAGAATAGCCGCTATCTGCTCTTCTGAGAAGCAGGGCAGAAACTGGCTCATCCAGATGGCGTCATAGCCTTCCGGCAGCCCTGCGTCCTCGGCCAGTACGTCCAGATGGTGCAGTGTGATGCGCCCTTCCCGGATTGCGGCGGGCACCCCCGGCTCCAGCTGGGTATCGTCCGGCTGCAGCTCGGCGATTCCTACGTGCAGAGCGGCGTCGCGGTCCAGCGCGGCCAGGGCAAAACGTCCGGTGCTGCCCCCAAGGTCTAAAATCCGCTTAGGTGCCGCAGCCAGTACCAGGGGCAGGGCATCCCGGAACGCGCCGTCGCTGTGGTGGTTGTTGAACGCATACCAGCTGTTGCGGGCTGCAGGAGGCAGGTGTGGCAGAGCCTCAAATATATTCTTCCAGCCGCCGAAGCGCTCCAGGCCGCAGGGCCTGTCCGCCCGCAGGCTGTCACTCAGACCGCCTATGCCCGGCAGGCATACGTCCCGCATAAAGTCTGTGTTGGCGCGCACGGCGGCATGCTGCAAAAAATACTGGCCGGCCATCGTCAGGTAAAAGCGGGCGCCGTCGCAGGCTACCAGGCCGGTGCCCAGACCAGCCTCCAGCAGCACCTGCGCAGCGTTGGGCGAAAAGCCGGTAGCCATTTCCACCGCCTCGGTAGTCGCTCCATTGTCGCCGCTGTCGTCAAGCAGCGCGAGGGTACCGCTGTCGCGCAGGATGCGGGCCGCCTCAAATGCGAATGGCGCAAAGGCCAGGAAATGAGCACGGTTAAGTGCCTCGCCGGCATCCATCCGGTCTTTGGTGAAGTGGGCGTTTCTCTTCCTCAACGGTTCCATTCAGTTCTTCTTCAGAAAGACGGCGAAAGTAAGCCGCAAGCCTGTAAGCGCCGGTTATCCCGCAGGCCATGTTTTCTTTTTATCAGAGAAGCGGGCTATTTTACCGCCCGCAATCCGGCGTTGGAATTATTACTCCCATTACTATGCAGTTCCAGAAGGCAAAATCGTTCATTAATGGCCGTCTCCGCAAGGAGCTGCCCAGGCATCTTTCCTATCACAGTGTGGCGCATGTAAAGGATGTCTATACCGCTGCCGAGCGCCTGGCGAAGGCTGAGGGCGTAAAGGGTGAGGAGCTTACCCTGCTGCTCACTGCGGTGATGTACCACGACTGCGGCTTTATGATCCAAAGCAGGGAGCACGAAAAGATAGGCTGCGACATTGCGCGCGAAAGCCTGCCCGGCTTCGACTATTCGCCGGAGCAGATAGAGCGCATCTGCGGCATGATCATGGCCACACGCATCCCGCAGGAACCGAAAAACCTCCTGGAGCGCATTATTGCCGACGCCGACCTTGACTATCTGGGCCGCGACGACTTCTGGGCTATTGGCAACAAGCTCTTTACTGAATTGCAGATGTATGGCATCATCCAGACGGAAGACGAGTGGAATGCCTTGCAGGTAAAATTTCTGGAACAGCATCATTACTTCACAGATACCGCCATTGCCACGCGCAAAGGCCGGAAAGACCAGTACGTAGCCATCATTAAGAGCGCCCTTGCCGGGAAGAACGAAGCTTAAATGTCCAAAAAGTATCCCCTGTCGCACTTGCTGGTAGATAGCGCGTATATATCAGTCGGCGCGGTGCTCATGTCTTTTGCCCTCAAAAGCTTCCTGGTGCCCAACGGCTTCCTGGACGGCGGCGTCACCGGTCTTTCCCTGCTGCTGCACGAGAGCCTCCATACCAGCAATCTTACCCTCTCGCTGATACTCATAGCCACCAATCTGCCCTTTATCGTGATGGGCTACTTCTCCGTCAGCAAAACTTTTGTGATAAAGAGCATCGTCGCCGTCATACTCCTGGCCCTGTGCTTCTCGTTTCTCCCCTTCCCGCAGCTGCTTGACCCGCAGCACCTTGCCGGCGCCCTGAGCGGCCACAGCGAGCATGCGCTGCACGGCCACCACCTGCCGCAGGCCTTTGACCGCATCCTGCTTTCCGTCTTCGGCGGCTTCTTCCTCGGCCTCGGCATTGGCCTGGGCATGAGGGGCGGCTGCGCGCTGGACGGTATTGAGGTGCTTGCCCTATACACCCTCAGGCACTCCTCCTTCACCATCTCCGAGATCATCCTCGGCATCAATGCCGTCCTTTTCCTCTTCGCCGCCGCATTTGTAGGCTTTGACGTGGCCCTGTACGCCATCCTTACTTATTACATAGCCACGCGCACCATAGATTATGTGATAGAAGGCCTGGAAGAGTTCACCGGCGTCACCATCATATCCGGGCAGAGCGAGGAGATAAAGCGCCGGCTGGTGCATGAGCTGGGCCGGGGCATCACCGTCTATAAAGGCGAGCGCGGCTTTATGAAAGAATCCTTTGAGCAAAGTGCCGATGTGGACATTGTATTCACCGTCATTACACGCTTAGAAGTGCGCCGGCTGCGCAACCTGGTTCACAGCATTGATGCCAAAGCCTTCGTGTTCACAAACACCATTAAGGAAGCCGCCGGCGGCATTCTGAAGCGGAACGTTTCCCATTAGGCCCCCCTTATTCCGGCAACGGCCCCTCCTTCTGTCCGCTACGCGCCGCGGCTCTGCCCTTGCGCACACGCAGGGTCTGCGCATACTGCTCTATCAGCGCATTGAGGCGCCCCGCCAGGCTGCCCCAGGGCTCCGCGCCGCCGTTGATGGTGTGGTAGGCGGCAATATTTTCGCGCAGCGCATACCAGGCTTTATTCGCACGTTCCCGCAGGGCCACCATAGTGGCGGGCGTGGCCGCAGCGGCCTTTGCGCTGATGCGCTCCGCATACTTCGCGTCAAAGGCGGCATTTGCGGCGGCAAGCTCCGCCACCCAATCGCCAAGATGCAGCGTTTCAATAGCGGCAGCCAGCTCCGGCCTGTCGGCAAGGCGGTGGGCAAGGTGGCCCAGGCCGGCGCTTTCCTCGTTGTAATTCTTTCCCGCAATGCCGCCATACAGGCCTGTCACATGGCTCAGCAGCGCTCCCGCCGCGCGTTTATCGGCCGCCGGGTGGCGCGTGTAGGCGCCGGCCACCATGCGCAGGCCGGTGACGGCGGCATCGCGCCGCGCGTCAAGCACCTCAAGCTCGCGGGTAAGCAGGGAGCCCCTGGCCCTGCCGAAAATGGCGGACACAGCCGCTTCGGCAGCTACCAGATCTGCCAGGCATTCCGCCAGCGGCGGCGATGGCGGCAACACGGCTGACTGCACGGCATCCCGCACGTCGCGGAGGAATTGCAGGTATTCGGCATTGTGAAGCCAGAGCATTTTGAGGCCTCTGATGGTGCGCATGGGGGGCTTTTTTGTAGAATGGCGGTCCTTTATGAGGCAGAAAGGTAGGAAAAATGATAAGGACCTTGTCTGCCCGGGGTAGATTATGTGCAATGCCCGGTTTAATGTAAGTAGTCTATGGCACGAACACTGGCTGTCATTTATGCATTATCATCTGCTAATGGCAGGTTATATGCGCCCATCTCATCGGTATTATCTGCCGGAGGCAGACGAATCGGCTGGAAGTTGCCGGGGCTTTCTGCCCCATTTCATCGCCCTCGCCAGATGCGGGGGGCTCCAATCTTAATTGTGTAGATTCTTTCAGGATGACAGGTTGCTGATACCAATAGTCTTTTCTAAGGTCTCTTCCTTAGCAAGCAGCTATAATCCGACCTTGAACGGGCTATTCCCCAATCTTTTGTCATCCCGCAGGGGCAGCTTTTCACTGTATATGAATGGCTGCTTAGCGCAAGGTCCCGTTCCGGGACCACAAAAGCCGGTAATGTCTCAGTTTGAATGTTACCTGCGACTTGTCACCCTGTAAGGGTCTATACGTTAGCTGCGCAGATTCTTCCACAATGACAAGTTTGGGCGAGCAGCTACTCAAAAGTGAGACACTACTCAAAAGCCGCGGTGGACCATAGCCGCAGGCAGCCGTTGGTATGAAGGGCGGCTGAGTACCACATGGCGCCGCCTGCCGCTGCAAAGCGGCGTAATTTTACCCCCGTGTCCGACATTATCCGCCGCCTTTCCGACCACATAGCCAACCAGATAGCCGCCGGCGAGGTGATTCAGCGCCCCGCATCGGCCATTAAGGAGCTATTGGAGAATGCTGTGGACGCCGGCGCTACCGACATACAGGTGCATCTCCGCGACGCGGGCAAGGAGCTGATTCAGGTAATAGACAACGGCCGGGGCATGAGCCCCGCCGACGCGCGCATGGCCTTTGAGCGCCATGCCACCTCCAAGATCAGTGATATAGCCGACCTCTTTACCATCCGCACCATGGGCTTTCGCGGCGAGGCGCTGGCCTCCATAGCCGCCGTGGCGCAGGTAGAGCTGCGCACCCGTCCGGCAGACGCGCGTGTAGGCACGCGCATCGTGATAGAAGGCACCGAGCTGAAAAGCGAGGAACCCACCGTCACGCCGCAGGGCACCAACCTGATGCTGAAGAACCTCTTCTTCAACGTACCGGCCCGCCGGCATTTCCTGAAAAGCAACGGGACGGAAATGCGGCACATTCTGGATGAATTCACCCGCGTAGCGATGGCGTATCCGGAGGTCGGCTTCGCCCTCTGGCACGGCGACGCTGCGCAAATGCGGCTGGAGCCGGGCAATCTGAAGACGCGCATCGTTGGATTATTGGGCGGTTCCGCTTCGCGGAATCTTGTGCCGGTGGAGGAGGAGGCGGATGTGCTGCGGATAAGAGGCTTCATCGGCAAGCCCGAGGCGGCGGCCAAAAGCCGGGGGAGCCAGTTCTTCTTTATCAACAACCGCTTTATCCGCTCGCCCTACCTGCACCACGCGGTGAGCACGGCATACGGCCCGCTCATTCCGAAGGATGCGTACCCGTTCTACGTCCTTTTCTTAGAAATAGACCCCGCCCGCGTGGATGTGAACGTACACCCCACAAAGCAAGAGGTAAAGTTTGAGGACGACCGCCTGATGTACGCCTACCTGCAAGCAGCGGTAAAGCACGCGCTGGCGCGATACAACATCTCGCCCTCGCTGGACTTTTCGCTGGCCCCCGAAATACAATCCCTGCCCTCGGTGCAGCTTCCGGTTACAGAAAAGGAGGAAGGCGAAACGAAGAGCGGCTATCTCTACAACACCTTCACCGCGCCCAACCAGGCACACCGCATAGCCTCATCTACCGAAGCCCAAAGCTGGCGCGATGCCTACCGCGGCCTCACCGCCCCCGCCCCGGAAAGCCTGCAAGGGCCGGAGCATAATGCCGCCTTACCGCCCGCCCAAATGACGTTCAGCATGAAAAGCTCCGAAGCATCCGCGCCGGAAGAAGTGAATACTTCGGGCGGGCAGCCGGTGTTGTCCGTGCAAGGCTCGCTGCTTGTTACTACTGTAAAGAGCGGCCTCCTCCTCGTCCATCTGCGCCGCGCCCGCGAGCGCATCTGGTACGAGCGCTTAGAAGCGCAATGGGCCGGCGGCGACACGCCCGCGCAGCGCCTCCTCTTCCCCGTAAGCATGGAATTGCCGCCGGTTGATGGCGCGCTGCTGGCCGAGGTTTTGCCCGACCTGCGGCGCACCGGCTTTGACATCTCCCCCTTCGGTGCGGGGACGTTCGTGATTCAGGGCACGCCGCCGGGATTGCCTTCAGGCGGTGAGAAAGACATTATTGAGGAAGTGGTGAATAACCTGAAGCACAACGCAGCGGGCAGCGGCGGGCGCGGGGCACAGCTGCTGATTGCGCTGTCTAAGAAGCTGGCTTACTCGGATGCGCCTACGACGCAGGAAGGGCTGCGCACGATTATTGATGAGCTGTTTGCCTGCGGGCAGCCGGAGTTTACGGCAACCGGCAAAAAAGTATTTTCCATCCTTCCTAAAGACGAGCTGGATGGCTGGCTGGGCTGAGACCCGGCACATTTCCCTATCATGACTGATACAAAAAGAAACATTTCCTACGGGAAGCTGGCCCTCCAAAGCATGGACGTGCACTTCCCGCAGGGGTATAATACGGCCACGCCTGTGGTGTTCCTCATCCACGGCGGCGGCTTTATTGTAGGCCGGAAGGAGGATTTTGAGCCGCAGGCAAAGCTCTTCTGTGAAGAAGGCTTTGTGGTGGTCAATCTCTCGCACCGGCTGATAGATTCCGGCTGGTTTGCCAAGACAGGCGCTTCCAAGAAGGACGGCACTAAAATTGGCGACCAGCTAAAGGACGTGGACGATGCTGTGAAGCTTTTTAAGAAAGAGGCGGCAGGCTGGGGCGTGGGCACGGGCCGCATGTATATCGCCGGTCACAGCGCGGGCGCTATCTTGAGCATGCTCTATATCCTGACAGACGGGCATAGCAAAGGCCTTCGCGCGGCGGGCAACTGGGCGGGCATCACTGATCTTACGATGCCGATGGATACCTTCGCGGGATTCCTGCAGCCCTGGCAGCGCCAGCAGATGCAGTCTATGTACGACAAGATGATTGACTACACGGCCCTTTCCGGCGGCAGCGGCGATGCGAAGGGTATCTCGCCATATTGGGTAGCTACGAAGCGGGGCGGGCAGCCGGTGATTTCCATTTATCCGGAGAACAATGCGGTGCTGCACTTTCCGGGCGAGAGTGCTCTGGGGCTGACACAGACGAAGCGTTTTCATACGCTGTTGCGCGAGCAGGGTGTACCGGAGTCTTTCTCTTTATACCCCGGCTGCGACCACAACTTCCGCGCACAATCGGGGAATGCCTGGGAGCCTTGCATTAAAGAGACGGCGGCGTTTTTCAGGGCGCATTAAGCCGGAGCTGGCATTACTTTTATTATCCATCCTTTTTAAAACCAAAACACCAAACATGAAAAAGCAATTTTTGCTGGCTACGGCCGCTATCGCCATGCTCGCCATTGCATCCTGCGGCGACAGCTCTACTGAGACAACTACAACCACTACGACGGATTCTGCCATGATGGCCGCCCCGCCGCCGGCAGCACCAATGCCAATGGACACGATGGGCGCTATGAACGGCGGCACATCCAGCACTACGACTACAACCAATACTGATGGGAGTATGAATGGTGGCTCAGGTAACATGAGCTCCGGTTCAGGGAATATGAGCAGCGGCAGCGGTTCTGGCAATATGAACAGCAGTTCCGCCAACGGCAGCGGCGACCACGCAGCAGGCACCGCTCCTGAATCCGGCGACCGCGGCGCGGAAAAAGCTGGCGCTAAAATTGACCACGCCGCCGACAAGGTAGGTCATGATGTTAAGCAGGGCTACAAGAACACCCGCGACGACATTAAGGCCGGCGTGAAGGGTGCAAAGGAAAATAAAGAGAACCGCTAAGCCGGATTCAGATAATAGGAGCGCCACCTTTTTGAACAAGGGTGGCGCTTTTTTGTTGTGATGGGATTAACCCGTATAATACCCTTCTGTACTTATTTTTGTACAAATTGAGTCTCATGCAAGTAACTACCGTTTCCGATTTCCGGAATAACATTAAGGAATTTATGGATGCCACTTGGGACGATGCAGATTATCTTGTAGTGGCGCGTCCAAAGGGCCGGAATGTGGTTGTAATGTCTGAAGAAGAGTTTCGTTCCTGGCAGGAGACCTTGTATTTACTTTCGTCAAAAGCCAATGCTGATGCATTATACGAGGGCATGAAGGATTTGGAGGAAGGACGGGTTGTGACTAAGACCATGGAGGAATTAGAAGCTATGGTCAAATGAATATTTCTTTTGGCGCCTATGCCTGGCAGGATTACCTGTATTGGCAGGAGACGGATAAAAAGACTTTGAAACGCATCAACGCCATTCTAAAAGACATTCAGCGAAGTCCGTTTGAGGGAATAGCAAAACCGGAGCCATTGAAGGAGAATTTACAAGGATACTGGTCGCGACGGATTGATGATGAGCATCGTATTGTTTATCGCGTCGTTGACGACAGCACTATAGAAATTTCCCGTTGCCGTTTCCACTATAAAAAGTAACACATGAACCAAGAGCAGCTGCAAACAGTGTTTGACGCCAAGATTGACAACGACATCTCCATAGAGCCGCGCGACTGGATGCCGGATGATTACCGCAAGACGCTCATCCGCCAGATTTCCCAGCATGCGCACTCCGAAATCGTAGGCATGCTTCCGGAAGGCAACTGGATTAGCCGTGCGCCTTCGCTGAAGCGCAAGGCAGTGCTGCTGGCCAAAGTGCAGGACGAAGCCGGCCACGGTCTTTACCTCTACTCCGCCGCCGAAACCCTTGGCATCACGCGCGACCAGATGTATGAGCAGCTTCATAGCGGCAAGGCCAAGTATTCTTCCATCTTCAACTACCCGACGCTCACTTGGGCGGATATGGGCGCCATCGGTTGGCTTGTGGACGGTGCTGCTATTATGAATCAGGTTCCGCTCTGCCGAACCTCTTACGGGCCATATGCGCGGGCTATGGTGCGGGTGTGCAAGGAGGAGAGCTTTCATCAGCGCCAGGGTTTTGAGGTGATGATGAACCTCGCTAAAGGAACACCGGTGCAGAAAAAGATGGCGCAGGATGCCCTCAACCGTTGGTGGTGGCCTGCCCTGATGATGTTTGGCCCGACGGATGATGCCTCGCCAAATACCGCCAAGAGCATGCGCTGGCGCATCAAGCGCTTCACCAACGACGAGCTGCGGCAGAAGATGGTGGACGTGACGGTGGAGCAAACGAAAATCCTCGGCCTCACCATTCCCGACCCGGATTTGAAGTGGAATGAGGAGCGCGGGCATTACGACTTCGGGAAGATTAACTGGGATGAGTTTTTCAATGTCATCGCCGGCAAAGGCCCTTGTAATAAAGAGCGCCTTGATACGCGGAAGAAGGCATGGGAGGAAGGCCAGTGGGTGCGGGATGCTGCGCTGGCCCATGCTAAAAAGCGTAAGGCGCGAAAGGAAGAAAATGCGGAGGCATTGGCTGCATAATTCATGAATGCTTTATCCAATGAAAGCTGGAACCTTAACTATCTATCACCAGAAGCAGAGCAAGGCCGCGCAAGAGGTGGTAGCCTCCTTCATGAAGCGACCCGTATCGCTGCAGGACGCCAAAGCGCAGGTGCAAAAGATAAAATCCGGGAGCCGCTCAACCGTAAAGAAAGGGCACAGTTCAGCGAATTAATGCGTCCCTTAGAAGAAGCGGCCTTGCGCTCACTTGCTTTAAAGGCTGACTATTTTACTTCTGAGGAAGCACTCGGCGCTGCATTCGCGGAACGTAAAATTGGCGAAGGAGCAGAGCAGCAGGTTTATCATTCTTACGATGGTATCCACGTTTTGAAAACGAACGATGCCATCATGCACGGCACCTGGATGGAGTTCTTTAACCGGCTTGCCATTCACAACTGGCTTTTCCCTGAAGTTGCTTATCTGCTTACCGGCTTCACGGAAGTGAAAGCTAGATTTGCTGCCATCATCCAGCAACCTTTCCTGCAAAGCGAACGCGGCGCTACGCGAGAAGAAATTGAGCCTGACCTGTCTGCTCGCGGCTTCCGGCGCACCCGAAATGATGACTACTACAGCCCGGACTTGGGAATCATCCATGAAGACCTGCACGATGAGAATGTCTTGGTGAGCGATGCCGGATTGTACCTTTATTTTGACCCGGTCATTTATCTGGAAACTCAAGAAATGACCTTAAGTGGAAACCGCGTTTATCATTTTCCATTCAACTAATGAAACACCAAAATACCTTCCACCGCTACGGCGATTACGGCGACAAAGAATCCACAGGCGGCGCGAACGGTGCGGTAGCCCAGATAGGCACAAATGAATGGCCGCTCTGGGAAGTATTCATCCGCTCTAAAGCCGGCCTTGACCACAAGCACGCCGGCTCCCTGCATGCCGCAGATGCGCAGATGGCCATTGAAAACGCCCGCGACGTCTATACCCGCCGCAATGAGGGCGTGAGCATCTGGGTGGTAGAAAGCAAGCACATCCACGCCTCCGAGCCAAACGACAGTACCTCGCTTTTTGAGCCTGCTAACGATAAGGTGTATCGCCACCCAACCTTCTACGACATTCCGGATGAAGTCGGGCACATGTAAGTTTGCGTTTTTAGAACAGATGAACGACGCAATCCACCGGCTGGCCTATACCCTGCAAATCGCGGATACCATCCTCATTCATGCCCAGCGCCTGAGCGAGTGGTGCGGCCACGGGCCTATTCTGGAGCAGGACATCGCGCTCACTAATACCGCCCTTGACCACATCGGCGCTACGCGCAGCCTGTACCAATATGCGGCGGAGCAATTCAATTCGCTGTCAGAAAGCGAGCGCACTGACTTCTTCACTTCGCCGGCATTACAATCCGCTATTGCTGCCAAAGGCAAGGCCGAAGAAGATGACCTTGCTTTCCTGCGCGATGCATGGGATTTCCGGAATGTGCTCCTCTCCGAGCAGCCGAATGAGGACTGGGCATACACCGTTACGCGCTCCTTCTTCCTGGATTGCTTCAACTTCTTCTTCTATTCCGCCTTGCAGCAAAGCAGCGACAAGGCATTGGCCGCTGTCGCGGAAAAGTCGCTGAAGGAAGTCACTTATCACCTCAAGTGGAGCTCCGAATGGGTCATCCGCCTTGGCGACGGAACGGAGGAAAGCGCAGTACGGATGCAGGCAGCTATCAATGATCGCTGGCCTTATGTGGGCGAAATGTTCACGCCTTCTGCTGCAGATGCCTGGGCGCTGGAAAGGGGTATCGGAGCCGACTTGTCCGCGATTAAAGCGCAATGGGATGAACGTGTAAAAGCCATTCTTGAAGAAGCCCGTATCAACGCGCCCGCATCAAACTGGATGCACCGCGGCGGCAAGGAAGGCATTCATTCCGAGCACCTCGGATACATCCTGGCCGAGATGCAATACATGCAGCGGGCTTATCCGGGGATGGAGTGGTAAAAAGTTTTCTTCGTCTGTCCCTGGCTCGTCAATATACCGCCATGCCATACGGAAACGATCTTTCCCGACGTTTAACCCGCAGCACAATCCGCCACCATCGTCAAGTATCATGAAACTTAGCAGCAAGCAGTCGCTGGATGATACCGTCGGGCGGGTGCTGGTGTTTCTTAATGAGCTTATGGCGCGGCTGCTGGGCGCCATATTGCGTATTGATCACAGCCTGAGGCGCGCGCCGGATGCAATCATCATAACAAAAATGCTGGGCCTTGGCAGTCTTCTTATGGCTGCGGATGCCATAATAGCCATCCGGACACGTTACCCTTCGGCTAAGCTCATTCTCGTATGCAGCAATTCGCTGGAGAAGGAAGCAAGGACTTTTGAGCTGTTTGACGAGGTTTGGCCGATAGACGACCGATCGTTTCTGCGACTGTGCGTCACATCGTTACATGCCTTGCGCAAGAGCTGGAAGATAAAACGGCTCTGGTCTGTAAACCTGGAGGTGTATTCCCGGCTGAGCACCATCTTTTCGCTGTGGACTTTAGCTAAAAACCGCTTCGGCTTCTATTTCAGCGAGGTGAAATTCAAGTACACGCTCAACACGCATCACGTGTACTTTAATCAGCACCGTCTTGCTTATGACAACTATGAGCAGATGGCGCTGGCGATGGGCGCCACGGTTTCAGAAATTTACCGGCTGCCGGTAAAGGCGGACCCCCGCGCGCAGCTGCGGTATATCGCCGTAAATAACAGCTGCAGCGAGCTGGCCAAGGAGCGGGTCATTCCTAAGGACACGCTGATAGCTGTGCTGCTGCACATAGTGAAGGATTCTACGCTTGACATTGCGCTGATCGGCAGCAGGCCCGACTTTGACTATAATGAGGCCCTGATGCTTGAGCCCGCCCTTTTACCCATCCGCCACCGGATAATTAATGTAGCGGGTAAATACCCGTTTCCTGATTTCCTGGGCTTTCTCAAAAACAGTTGCGCGATGATGCTTACAATTGACAGCGGACCGCTTCATTTTGCGTACCGCCTCAATATGCCCACCATATCGGTGTGGGGGCCTACCGCGCCTGAAACGAGGATCCCGGCTGCGTTTGCGCACGAGCACATCTACCTGGCGGCGCCCTGCTCGCCTTGTGTACATCATACGGACGTGCTACCTTGCGGAGGCGACAATTTCTGTATGAAGCATATCACCGCTTCATCTATCACCATCGCTATTCAATCCACCCTTTTCGCCCATTATGCAGGACGCTTTGCGGTATCTTAAAGGGAAGAGGCCGGCGCTTGGAATTGTCTTCCTGTTTTGCTTCTCGCTTATCTGCTTTCGCTGGTTTTGCATCCCGATGCCGGAGAATGTGTATCCGCCACGCACGGGCGTGTATGGCGACGTGTGGAGCTGCCTGAATGTACAGTCGGCAGCAACTTACTTCCGCGACCATGGCTTTGCAAAATCTTCCGGTCTGCCGGTATTTAACTACACGGGCATTGGCTCTGAAGACCACACATTTGTTTATACCCATTACCCGCCCCTGCCCGACGAGCTTGCGGGTATCACGGCAGTGGTTACAGGCAGTACCGATACCAGGGTGCTGTCTATCCTGCCTGTTTTACTCTCTCTGGTCTTCTTCGGACTCATATTTCTTGCCTTGCAGATGTACTGCGCCATAGACAGGCCGGCAGCGATGGCAGCGGGCATCCTTACCGTAATCTCCTGCTACTTTGTTTCCTGGGCCGATGACTTTCACCAGCATGTGTACGGCGAGTTTTGCAAATGGCTGTATGTTTTGCTGCTCTACCTCTATTATTTGAAAAAGGAAAAGCGGGCTGCCCTGCTGGCCGGCGCGTCTTTTCTGGCGCTTGTCAATACCTGGATCACCTTTGAGCACATTCTATACTATGGAATCGTAACAGCCGGCTTCTCCCTCATTTTTCAAAGAAGGCCTTTTACCTGGACGAATGTCTTGCTGCTGGCTATGCCGTTATTGGGCCTTGCGCTTCATGTGCTTCAGAACTACAGCTATTTCGGAAACTGGGACCTTGTGTGGAAAGACATCACCGGCGCTTATGTGGAGCGCACGGTTGGCCATGAAGGAACGGTAACCATTGGCGCTAAGGAGATACGGGAGCTGCCTGACAAGGTTTTCTTTCGGTTTACACGCGAATTTTTCATTGGTACGGAGCCATTTATTGCGATTGCCTTGCTTGGATTCGTGCATCTGTGGCGGACCCGGCGCCGCCATTTCTGGATCGGCATAACGCTCTTCCTGGCCAGCGCAAGCTGGATTGTGTTTATGAAACAACACACCTACATACACCTGTTCACCGTCCGGCACTTCGGACTTTTCTACGCATTTATGCTCGCATTCGGCATTCATGCCGGCATTCATTATTTTAAGATGATCCGCGCGCGCCATGCACGGCTCGCCATCGTCATCGCCATATGCGCCGTTATGCTTGCATTGATTCCTGCTATTAACAGCCACTTCAACTA
Source organism: Chitinophagaceae bacterium (assembly GCA_965246765.1). GTDB lineage: Bacteria > Bacteroidota > Bacteroidia > Chitinophagales > Chitinophagaceae > UBA1952. Next base: position 1,090,607 of record CBDFFJ010000005.1, on the reverse strand, counting down.
TATGTACCTTAAGTTCGGATTTGCTTACCCTCATCTTGGGTTAGAGCATCATTTATATGATTAAATCCCGAAGCTTATGGAGCAGCAGCAGCAGGTAAACAGCGTGTATGCTTACCTGGAAGAGGTGAAAGATCCCGAAGTCCCCGTTCTTTCCATTCTGGACCTTGGTATTGTGCGCGATGTGCGCATTTCAGCGCAAGGCGAGGCAACCGTAGTAATAACCCCCACCTACAGTGGCTGCCCGGCTATGGATGTGATTGGCATGAACATCCGCATGGCTCTTGCAGGGCGTGGCTTTTCGGGCATTCACATTGAAATGCAGCTCCGCCCGGCCTGGACTACGGACTGGATGAGCGAGACCGGCAAGCAAAAGCTTAAGGAATATGGCATAGCCCCGCCCACGCGCATGGCAGCGGCAGGAAGCCTGGATTTGTTTGAGGAGGAAGGCCTTACCCTGTGTCCGCGCTGCGATTCTAAAGACACAAAGCTGGTGAGCAACTACGGCGCTACATCCTGCAAGGCCATGTATCAATGCAATAGCTGCCACGAGCCTTTTGAGCATTTTAAATGTCACTGAGCATGCGCCGCCGCTATGAGAAGAAGACAGAACCCATAGCGCCGGCCCCGGTGTTTTACGGACGCATGGCTTACAGCATCTCCATTGCGCTGATTATCCTTGCCGCATGCCTCGCCATCGGCATCACCGGCTATCACTTTCTTGGGGGAATGGTATGGATAGATGCGCTGCACAATGCCTCCATGATATTAAGCGGCATGGGGCCGGTGGTGGAGATCAGGAGTACGGGCGGGAAGCTCTTCTCATCCTGCTATGCCCTCTTTAGCGGCGTAGTGTTCATCACCAACATCGGCATCATCCTCGCGCCGGCGGCTCACCGCCTCTTTCACCGGCTGCATGTTGACGAACAGGATGCCGAGTAGGGCCGCGCGTCTGTAATTGCCTTTTCTGAAGCAGGGTATGGCAACACTACCCATTTACAAAGTGAAAATAGCCTGTGTTGCGCCAACAGAGCTCATTTACAAAATGCAAATGACCTGTGTTGCGCCAACAGAGCCCATTTACAAAATGCAAATGACCTGTGTTGCGCCAACAGTATCCATTTACAGAGTGCAAATGACCTGTGTTGCGCCAACAGAGCTCATTTACAAAATGCAAATGACCTGTGTTGCTGCAACAGAGGGGATTTACAAACCGCAGATGCCTTGTGATGAGCCGATTGTTGTCAATTATTGCGCTTCATCAACCTTCAGCGCATGTAAAGCCTTGAGCGATGCATCCTGGCTCGCTTCTTTTTTGGTATAACCGGTGCCGGTAATCACCTGGGCGCCATCCATCATCACAGCGATGGTAAATATCTTCCGTGCGCCGACCATTTTCTCACTCACGGTGACGTACTCAATCTTATGGCCGCCACGCTGTGCCCAGCTCAGCAACTTGTTTTTATGATTGGTGTCGGTGGACTCTATCAGGTCCATATCCATGTAGGCCTTCACCATTTGGCGCAGCACAAATTGCCGCGTCTTGGCATAGCCCACATCCAGGTACACAGCGCCCACAAGGGCCTCCAGCGCATTGCCGAAGATGTGTGAGCGGCCCAGGGCTTTATCCGCTTTATTAAACTGGACGAGCTTGTTGATGCCCATCTGCATAGCCAGCGTGTTGAGGCTCTCGCGGCGCACCATGCGGCTGCGCATTTCCGTCATAAAGCCTTCCGGCTGCGTGGGGTACTTCTTGAAAAGGTATTCGGCTACGATAGCGCCGAGAATGGCGTCACCAAGATATTCCAGCCGCTCATTATTGGAAGCCACCGTATCGCTTTGCGAGCGATGGGAAAGGGCGAGCTGATAGTAAGCAAGATGCTTGGGCCGGAAGCCGAGCAGGCCTTCTAATTGCAGCGCCAAAGGCTGCGAGGGCGTAAACAGCCCGGAAATAATAGATGTAAAGCGGCGCACGGGCGCGGGGTTCAGAGGTTTATTTGTTTCAGCAGTTGGTAATTTTAGGGAAGTTCATTGTGGATGACTTCCCAGACTTTCTCGTAATCCACGCCGAAGTACTCGTGGATAAGCGCATTCCGAAAGTTGGAAATACGGCGCCACTCTATAAGCGGATGCAGTATTTGAAAATCCGGCCCCATTATACGCGCAGCTTCACCCAAAACTTCAAAATTCCGGACTGTAGCATCGCGTGTTTTACGGTCAGCAATAAAATCTTCGTAGGAAAAATTACGCGTAAAGTCAAAAATGGCTTCGCAGCAATCTATCATATCTTTTATGAGCAGCCAGACTTCACGCTTATGCATACAATAAGTCTCTTTTCACAAACTCAAAGTATTGCGGGCGTATGCCCTTGTCGCTAACTATTTGCACGGGTAATTCCATTAAACAGGCCATTCAAATAATCATACAAGTCTGAATATTTTCTGAACGATGGCACCGGCTGCGCCACCATCAGGTCAATATCGCTCGCCTCCGTCTGCTCGTCGCGCGCGTAAGAGCCGAAGAGCGCCAGCTCGGTCACGCCATATCGCTCCTGCAGCATGGGCTTTATTTCCCGCAGCCTTTCCAGAATGATTTCTTTGGTCAGCATAGCCCTGTAAAGATAAACTACAGCTGACCGCAAGGCGCAGTTTACGCCCCGCTGTATTTCTTGATAATCACCGAAGCATTATGCCCGCCGAAGCCGAAGGTATTGCTCAGGGCAGCCCGCACGGTTGCGCTTCTCCGGCGTATTAAACGTCAGCTTAAAGCGCGGGTCAATCGCCGGGTCATCGGTGAAGTGGTTGATGGTCGGCGGTATTGTATCGTGCATCACAGCCTTGATGGTGGCAATGCTTCAATAGCGCCCGCGCCGCCCAGCAGGTGACCCGTCATGCTTTTCGTGGAAGACACATTCAGGTTGAAAGCGTGCTCGCCGAACACTTCAGAGATGGCCTTCAGCTCCGCCACATCGCCCAATGGTGTGGAGGTGCCGTGCACATTGATATAGTCAATGTCTTCCGGCCTCATCTCGGCGTCGTCCAGTGCATTATTCATCACCAGCGTCACGCCCAGGCCTTCCGGGTGCGGAGCAGTGAGGTGATAGGCATCCGCGCTCATGCCGCATCCGCCTATTTCTGCAAGGATTGTCGCGCCGCGACCCTTCGCGTGCTCATATTCTTCTAAGACCAGAGCACAGCCGCCTTCGCCCAGCACAAAGCCGTCGCGGTCTTTGTCAAACGGGCGGGAAGCCGTCTTCGGGTCGTCGTTTCTTTCAGAAAGTGCTTCATGGCGTTGAAGCCGCCGATGCCGGATTGCGTAACGGCCGCCTCGGAGCCGCCGGCCACAATCGCATCCGCCATGCCTATGCGGATGTAGGTAGCCGCGTCTATCAGCGCATGTGTAGAAGAAGCACAGGCGCTGACGGTAGCGAAGTTGGGCCCGCGGAAGCCGTACTTCATGGAGATATGCCCGGAGGCGATATCCAGAATCATTTTTCGGGATGAAGAAGGGATTGAAACGCGGCGTACCGTCGCCCTGATTGAAGCCTTTCATCTCTTCATAGTACGTCACCATCCCTCCAATGCCAGAGGCCCAGATAACGCCCACGCGGTCTTTGTTTACAGCGCCTTCCTGGGTCTAATCCGCTTTGCTTCACAGCCTCATCGGCCGCAGCCAGCGCGAATTGAGAGAACCTGTCCAGCTTGCGCGCTTCCTTGCGGTCAAAGTAATTTTCGGGATTGAAAATCCTTGACCTCGCAGGCAAACTTCGTCTTGAACTTTTCCGTATCAAAGGCCTTAATATAATCGCAGCCGGACACACCCGCCAGAAGGCCGTTCCAGTAGGCTTCTACGGAAAGGCCCAGCGGGGTGATGGCGCCAAGGCCGGTGACTACAACGCGTCGGTTCGGGAGCTGCTTCACAAGGGTAGTAGAAAGTCTTTAGTAGAAAGTAGAAAGCTGTCGGAGCGACAGTCATGAGTATTAAGCAGAAAGTAGAAAGCTGCATTTGGATACCCATACAGCTTAGCTTTCTACTTTCTACTCACTACTTTCTACTCACTATTTTACGTGCTCTTCCAGATAAGAGACGGCCTGGCCTACGGTAGTGATAGTCTCGGCCTGCTCATCGGGGATGGAGATGTTGAATTCCTTCTCAAACTCCATGATAAGCTCAACGGTATCCAGAGAGTCTGCGCCGAGGTCATTAGTGAAGGATGCTTCGGGAGCTACCTCGCTCTCGTCCACACCAAGCTTGTCCACGATGATTTTCTTGACGCGGGTTGCGATTTCAGACATGGTTTTGTGCTGTTTATTGTTTGAGGGCAAAAGTAGCGGTTCCCACTAAATACCATAGGGCGTAAAAAGTTTTTTCTCAAGGCAGAAAGGTTTCAGCCATCTGGCGCTACGGCCGGAAATTTCCGCCCTTCTATAGATGCCACCTGTGCCCGAAGTGCTTCCGGCAGCGAAAATTTCTCGCCTTTCCGATAATCATATAGCACCACTATATCGTAGCCTTCCGCCGCAAGCTCGCCGCTTTCATTCAATATCTGGTGATACAGGGCAAATGATGTATTCCGCATTTCTGTCACAGAGACATGCACGGTAATCTTCCCCGGATAGTGCAGCGGCTTACGAAACTCACAGCGCGTGGACGCCAGCAGCGGGCCTATGCCTTTTTCTTTATACCAGTCTGTTAGTCCGAGCTGCTCCCAATAATTCAGCCGTGAGGCTTGCAGATACTTGAAGTAAGAGACGTTGTTGATATGCCCGAAAAGGTCCAGCTCGCTCCAATCAAGGCGAAGCTGTATTTGAGCGGGAAATTTATAGTCTGACATCAGTTATCATTGTTGTTATGATGTTGCATTACAATGTCGCTATGCATTCATCAGCGGATGGCGCCGCTCTTCCACAATCGCGCCATCCCGCATCACGAGCGTTCTGTCTGTGCGGGCGGCCAGTGCCTCATTGTGGGTAATGAGAATTATCGTCTGTCCCAAATCCTTCCGTAGCGACAGAAAAAGATTATGAATGGCCTCCGCATTTACCGTATCCAGATTGCCGGTAGGCTCATCCGCCATTAAGATGGCTGGCTTGCCAATCAGCGCCCGCGCAATAGCTACGCGCTGCGCCTCGCCGCCGGAAAGCTCTGATGGCTTATGCTCTTTACGTGCGCCAAGTCCAACCACTTCCAGCGCTTTGGCCGCCTCCGCAATGGCGGCCTTCCGGCCTTTTCCGCCAATCCAGAGCGGCATTGCTACATTTTCTATTGCTGAGAATTCGGGTAGCAGGTGATGCTGCTGAAATACAAAGCCAAGCTGTTCATTGCGAAAGCGGGCCTGCCTTCGCGCCCCAAGGCTAAACACATCGGTATCCCGGATGCGCACACTGCCTTTATCCGGCCTGTCTAATGCGCCCAGCAAGTGTAGCAGCGTGCTTTTGCCCGCCCCCGATGGGCCGATGATGGCGACCATCTCGCCTGATGCTACTTCCAGCGATACATCGCTTACTACGGTCAGCGCGCCGTAAGATTTGGTGAGGCTGGTGGCGGTGAGCACGTTAAAGCGTTGAGACGTTAAGTCGTTAAACCGACTATGGTGCGAAGTTGCAGCCGTTCTGCCTTTCCACAAGCCTGCTTCACCATCTCAACGCTTTAACGACTCAACGCTTTAATGCCCGCCCCGGCACAAGATTTTTCTACGCCCTTTGACGGTAACCCATTTCCCCTACATTTGCCCGCATTCTCTAAAAAATACCCGACAATTAAAATATGTTCTGGACCCTTGAACTGGCCTCGCATCTGGAAGAAGCGCCATGGCCTGCCACCAAAGACGAGCTGATTGACTACGCCATACGCTCGGGCGCGCCGCTTGAGGTTGTAGAAAACCTGCAGGAGCTGGACGACGAAGGCGAAATCTACGAAGGCATTGAAGACATCTGGCCGGATTATCCTACACAGGAAGACTTCTTCTTTAATGAGGATGAGTATTAGATCCCGAAGCCCTTTTTTTTTTAAAAAAGCAAAACCCCGCACAACGCGGGGTTTTGTTTGCACTACATATCCGTATTGGCTGGCTTCCAGTCCTGAGCCAGGCCGCGCTGCTCGTGTATATGAGCCAGCCATTCCTCCACGCCCGGAGCATCGTCGGCGCTGAAATCACCGATTTTTGTGCGCCGGAGCGCTTGCAGGTAGCCGCCACAGCCAAGCGCCTGTCCATAGTCATGCGCCAGCGAGCGGATATAGGTGCCCGTGCTACAGGCCACACGGAAGTGAATCTCCGGCAGCGAAACCTTTGTAAGCTCAAAAGCCGTGATAGATACCTGGCGGGGCTCCATGACAATTTCTTTTCCGGCACGCGCCAGCTCGTAGGCACGCTTCCCATCCTTTTTAATTGCGGAATGGATCGGCGGCGTTTGCAGAATGATTCCCTTAAATGCCTCCGTGGCATCCAGCAATGTCTGTTCTGTGAGGCCTTCCGCCGGCTTAAAATCCTGCGGATCACTTTCCAGGTCATAGGTGGGCGTAGTAGCGCCGAGACGTATAATGCCGGTATATTCCTTCGGCTGGCGCTGATATTCGGTGATGTTTTTGGTCATCCTGCCCGTGCAGACAATGAGGAGGCCCGTAGCAAGGGGGTCCAGTGTGCCGGCGTGTCCGAGCTTAGCCTTCAGCGGGCGGCGTAGCTTGTTGATCACATCAAAGGAGGTCCAGCGCAGCGGCTTGTCCACCAGCATCAGGGCGCCGGCATTGAGCTCGGCGAGGGTAGGTTTTTGCATAGGTGCTTATACTGCCGCCGCTTCCCTGAGAATGCCGAGCTCTTTTCCCGCCTTCGTGAATGCCTCAATGGCTTTATCCAGATGATGACGCTCATGCGCGGCGCTGATCTGCACCCGGATGCGCGCCTGGCCTTTAGGCACCACGGGAAAGAAGAATCCAATGACGTAAATACCCTCTTCCAGCATGCGGCTTGCCAGCTTTTGCGCCAGCACCGCATCGTAAAGCATAATCGGCGTGATAGGGTGAATGCCCGGCTTGATGTCAAAGCCGGCGGCCGTCATTTTCTCCCGGAAATATTTCGTGTTTTCTTCCAGCTTGTCGCGCAGGGTGGTGGTTTCGCTCAGCATATCCAGCACGGCTATGGATGCGCCTACCACGCTTGGCGCGACAGTATTGGAAAACAGGTAGGGACGACTGCGCTGGCGCAGCATGTCAACAATTTCCTTCCGGCCGGAGGTAAAGCCGCCAGAAGCGCCGCCGAGCGCCTTGCCCAGCGTGGAGGTGATGATGTCAACCCGGTCCATGACGCCGCAGAGCTCGTGCACACCGCGCCCGGTTTTGCCCATAAATCCGGAGGAATGGCTTTCATCAATCATTACCACCGCATCGTACTTATCCGCGAGGTCGCAGATCTTGTCTAAGCGCGCAATAGTGCCATCCATGGAAAAGACGGAATCGGTGACGATAAAGCGCGTGCGCTTATCGCTATGCGTCTGAAGCTGCGCCTCCAGATCGGCCATGTCATCGTGCTTATAGCGGGCGCGGACACACTTGGTAAGGCGGACGCCATCTATGATGGAAGCGTGGTTGAGCTCGTCGGAGATAATGACGTCATTCTCACCGAGCAGCGGCTCAAACACGCCGCCGTTTGCGTCAAAGCAGGCCACATAGAGAATGGTGTCTTCTGTACCCAGAAATGTGCTCAGCTTTTCTTCCAGCTCTTTGTGAATGTCCTGCGTGCCGCAGATAAAGCGAACCGACGAAAGGCCGTAGCCCCGATCATCTATGGCTTTCCGGCCCGCTTCAATCACCTTGGGGTGCGACGAGAGCCCGAGATAATTGTTGGCGCAGAAGTTCAGCACGGTTTTCCCGTTTACAACAATCTCGGGCCCCTGCGGACTTTGAATGACGCGCTCCGTTTTAAAAAGGCCGGCGTCGCGGATCTCAGACAGCTCGGATTGAATGCGCTGATAAAAAGTGTGGCTTGACATAGCAGATGTTTCGGGATATGGATAGAATTTCGGGGAACGTAAGGCGCCGTAAAAATAAGCCGGGCCATGTTGGCGTGATGCTTTGAGCGACTTTTGTTTCCGGCTCATTCCGGAGTCCGTCTTCCGAAATCCGAATTTCTCCCCCCCCCCCGATGCGTTACTACATTATCTCCGGCGAGGCTTCCGGCGACCTGCATGGCTCTAACCTCATCAAGGCGCTGCGCGCGCAGGATGAGACCGCCGAAATCCGCGCATGGGGCGGCGACAAAATGGAAGCCGCGGGCGCCACAATCGTAAAGCATTACCGCGACCTCGCCTTCATGGGCTTTGTGGAAGTGATAAAGCATCTGGGCGCCATTCTGCGCAATATCGACTTTTGCAAGAAGGACATTAAGGCCTTCAACCCCGGCGTGCTTGTCCTGATTGACTATCCCGGCTTCAACCTCCGCATTGCCAAATGGGCGCACGAGCAAGGCCTGAAAGTCGTTTACTACATCTCTCCGCAGGTGTGGGCCTGGAAGGAAGGAAGGGTTTCCGACATCAGGAAGTACGTGGACAAGATGCTGGTCATCCTTCCCTTTGAGGAAGCCTTTTATGCGAAGCATAATTACAAAGTGCAGTATGTCGGCCACCCGCTGCTGGAAGTGATTGAGGCCGAAAAGAAGGAACCGCCTGTACCGCTGTTTACCGATAAGCCGATTGTAGCCCTGCTGCCGGGCAGCCGGGCTATGGAGATCAGCAAGAAGCTGCCGCTGATGCTTCAGATGGCTGAACGTTTTCCCGGCTACCAGTTTGTGATTGCAGGAGCCCCCGCTCAGCCCGATGAGGTTTATAATGAGCTGATCGGCACCGCACCGGTAATGTTGCTGCGCAATGACACCTACAACCTGCTGAAGCAGGCGCGGGCAGCGCTGGTCACCTCCGGCACTGCCACCCTGGAGACGGCGCTCTTCGGCGTGCCGCAGGCGGTGTGCTATCGTGGCAACCCGCTCTCTTACTGGCTGGCGCGAAAGCTGGTGAAGGTGCCCTACATATCGCTGGTGAACCTTATTATGAACCGTGAGGTAGTGAAGGAGCTGATACAGGGCGACATGAATAAAGCGGCCCTGGAAACAGAGCTGCGCAGGCTGCTGGAAGACGCTGCCTACCGGGAAGAAATGGCGAAAGACTACAGCAGCCTCTGGCGCGCGCTGGAAGGTGGCAATGCCTCCGCAAAAGCGGCAACGGCGGTTATAAAGGCCGCAGCAGGGCTATAGCATTCAGCTGCGCAATGCCTTTTCGGCCCGCAGCATCTGCGCGAAATTCAGACCTTGGGCAAGTGCTGCAACAGCTCTTATCAGGCGGCTGTCTCTGGCTTCTTTTCCTTTTACCGCCTCAATCCATTTGATCCAGTAGTTCTGGTGGCTTTTAGGCTGCTTATTGAAAACTGCCTGTGCATCCGCATCCGCTTCTAAACATTCTGCGAAGTCCGACGGCATCGCAATCTCCGATTTATCTTCCTGCAGGGCCACTTCTATCAATGCGCCTTCGCGCTTGCCTGTGCCCTTACGCATGGCGGCATTGAACGCCATGATAAAATCGCCATCACCCATCGGCAGGAGGCTCACCTGCTTTATGACGTGCTTATCAAGCGTTCCTTTTACGCGGAAGGATTTTTTGTTGCCCGGCTTCAGCTCCCGGGCCAGGTGGGCGGGTACGGATACATAGCTCCAGCCGGTTTTCTCGCCCTGCTTGTCAAATCTGAGAATGGTGGCGGTAAAGCGAATCATCTTGTCAAAAAGCGGCTGCGTTGAAGGCAGGCGGTTACGCAGGCTCCAGCTCCGGCAAGGGCCGCGGCGCATGCTGTTTCATTTCGGAAGCAATAGCCGCGATATGCGCCGGCGTGGTGCCGCAGCATCCGCCCACAATGTTCAGCCAGCCGTTGGCTGCAAACTCACCTACTATGGCAGCAGTCTCTTCCGGGCTTTCGTCGTATTCGCCCATGGCGTTTGGCAGACCGGCGTTGGGGTAGCAGCTTACGTAGCAGGAAGCGATAGAGGCAAGCTCTTCGATATGGGGGCGCATCTGGCGGGCGCCGAGCGCGCAGTTAAGCCCGATGGAGACCGGCTCTGCATGCATTACCGAAATGTAGAAGGCTTCCAGCACCTGGCCGCTCAGCGTGCGGCCCGATGCATCCGTGATTGTTCCGGAAATCATAACCGGCAGCTTGCTGTCTGTTTCTGCAAAGAATTGGTTGATAGCGTAGATGGCCGCCTTGGCATTGAGCGTGTCAAAAATCGTTTCTACGATCAGGATGTCGGCGCCTCCGTCCACGAGGCCGCGAATCTGCTCATAGTAGGCATCTGCAACCTCGTCGAAGGTGACGGCGCGGTAACCGGGCCGGTTTACATCGGGCGACAGGGATAGCGTCTTGTTCATCGGGCCGATGGCGCCGGCTACAAAGAAGTTCTGCGTGCCGAGTGCTGCGTTTTGAGTATGCTCCGCGATGGCTTCTTTAGCAATGCGGGCAGCTGCTACGTTAATTTCGTAGGCCAGCTCCTGCATCTCATAATCTGCCAGCGAAATGCGCTGGGAGTTAAACGTATTCGTCTCAATAATCTGCGCACCTGCCGCGAGGTATTCCTTGTGAATGTCTTTTACGACCTGAGGCTGCGTGAGGCAGAGCAGATCGTTATTGCCCTTCACATCCAGGTGCCAGTCGCGGAAACGCGCGCCGCGATAGTCGGCTTCTTCCAGCATATGACGCTGAATCATGGTGCCCATAGCCCCATCCAGAATCAGAATCTGCCTGTCTAATAGTGCGCGGAGGCGGGCTGCTGTATCCATCATACAAAAGTAAACCATTGACAAGCGACCTGCCGGCACCGCATTTTGGCCGTAATTTTCAGGCTTATATTTCAAATCCTATGACGCTTAAGAAATACTTCCTCTGCCTTCTGATGCTCCTGGCAGGCAGCTCTTCTGTCTCTGCCCAATATGATCCCTGGTGGCAGTGGGCGCGTGCCGATACCAATGCCGCGCTCAGCTATGCGGGCGGCGGCAGCGTGCTGGCCACGCGCGGCGGAAAGGCTCTTTGGGGGTATCCTACCGCAAACCAGACAGTGGTGAACGGGACCGTTATGGGTACCTGGACGCTGTTTGAGTATGACTCTACCGGGGCGCGCAAAGGCGCGGCAGCTTTTGGCGGGAAGGTGGAGCTGATTGACGTGCAGGCAGATACCGCCGGCAACTGGTATGTGCTGGGCCGGTTCTACGACTCCCTGGTGCTGCCCACCACCACGCTTGTGCGGCCAAACCCGGCGCTGAACACCGACGCAGATCACTTTATGTTCCGTCTGAACGCCGGATCCCTGTATATGCCCTGGTTCAGGCTGATCAGCGCTGTGAATTCAGTCAGCTCGCGGGCTTTTACCGTTGACAATTCTAAAATTATTCTCGCTGCAGACTCTTCCGACGCGACTTATGTACGCAGTCTGGCGCTGGCTACCGGCAATGTGACGCCGATGTTCCGCCAGGGCGGCAAGAGCACCACAACCTCCATCCAGGCTGATGCTGCCGGCAATATCTATATGGCCGGCTCCTGCGCCAACAAGGGCAGCATTGACTTCAATGGCAAGCTGCAGCCGGTAATTCCGGGAAGGTCTTTTGCCTACATTGTGAAGTATGGCCCTGCCGGCGGCTATCGCTGGCACCACTGGCTCAACGATCCTGCCTGCGCGCAGCGTAAGCTCTCGCTTTACAAAAACCAGTTTCTGTTTTACACAGGCACCATTCACGACTCGCTCACCCTCGGCCTTGTGCCTGTGCATCAGCCGCTGCGCTCGCTTGACTATATATCGGCCCGGCTGGATACCGGCGGTTTTGTGATGTGGGTGAAGCAGGTAGATACTGTTGGCGGCGGGGAGGCATATCTCGGTACCGGCGCTTTTCATGCTACCGTTACGCCGGACACGGCCCTGGTGATTTTTGCGCAGGCTAACTCCTTCCTTGACTGGGGCGATGGCGTCAGCACGAATTTATTCGGCACCTACAGCTCGGTTGTAGTGTCGCGCGGCTCAGGCGGCGAAACCCGCTGGGCCCGCTCTATTCTGGCGGAGAATACCACTGATGCGCACATTGCGGGCGAGGGCGACGGCGTATGGGTTTGCGGCAATGCCTTCTCTACTTCCGCTTTTGTGACTATGGATACGCTGAAGCTGCGGGTGGCCGCCCGCAAATGGGTACCATATCTTGGCAAGCTGCGCCTGACGCGCCCCCTGTTTGTAAACGCCGTCGGCGGCATCGCGAAGGGCGCCGATGCGACCGCTCTGCCGAATCCTGCGCGCAACACCGTGCGCGTTGCGGGTCTCAGCGGACGCTGTACCCTTGTTATCAATGATCTGAATGGCCGCGTGGTGCTGGAGACATCCACCGATAAGGCCGAGGCGGTGCTGGACGTGGCCGGACTGGCCCGGGGCGTTTACTACCTGCAGATGCGCGGCGCAAACGGTGAGACGCAGGTGCGGAAGCTGCTGTTGCAGTAACCATTTAAAAACTGACATTGCCGGAAAGGCGCAGCAAGCGCTGCGCCTTTTTCCTATGAGAGACGCGGACGTAGTCAGATCACTGTCATATCTGAATCCGGTGTATGTAGATACTTGTGTAACTTTCCCAAATTCGGCTCCGGACCAATTTACTCACGTTTCGGCCCGGCGTGCTGTCTATACCTATTCCTTACACGTCTTTCCTGCGCCTATGTCTCTATTCCTACGCGTATTATTGATATTGTCATTATTAAGCGCGGGCAAGGTCATCGCGCAGCCGGTGGCAAATTTTACTGCATCGCCCACCAGTGGCTGCGCGCCGCTGATCGTACAGTTTACCAGCACATCAACAGGCACCAATGCGAGCTCGGTTTACAGCTGGAACCTGAGCACCATCACATCCGGCAACCAGAATCCTACCACCACTTACACAGCACCGGGCACCTACAATATTACCCTGACGGTCAGCGGCCCCGGCGGATCCAACTCTATCACCAAGACGGCATTTATCACGGTCTATGCAGCGCCCACGGTTTCATTTACCGCTACGCCTACATCTGGCTGCGCGCCGCTTGCCGTTTCCTTTACGTCCAATGTGACGGCCAACGCTCCGGGAGCGCTGTCGTACGTCTGGTCTTACGGCGATGGCTATACGGGCAACACGGCCAACCCGACGCACACCTACAACTACGCCAATACGTTTAACGCGACGCTTTCCGTAACAAACGGGGCAGGCTGCACAAGCACTATTGTGAGCCCGTCGGCCACGGTGTTCCCGAAGCCAAGCGCCTCATTTTCCGCTACGCCCACCAATGTCTATTGCGCCGTGCCGGCGAATGTGCAGTTCAGCAATGCCCCGGTCACAGGCGTCAGCTACAGCTGGACCTTCGGAGACGGCGGCACGGCAAGCGGCGGCAACCCGAGCCATACTTACAATGCGGCCAACACCTATACCGTAACGCTTACGGCGGTAGATGCCAATGGCTGCAGGGATACGGTGATCCAGCCTGCCTATATAATGGTGCAGGCCAATAATGCCACGGCCAGCGTTCCTGCTTCCGCCTGCGACTCCACGACCGTACCGTTCGGCAATATCAGCAGCGGCGTTACGGGAGGCACCCGGTGGTGGTTTGGAGATGGCGGATTTGACACGGGGAAGAATCTGACCCATTTCTACACCGCTTCCGGCACCTATCAGGTAACGATGGTGACGCAGGTGGGCCCCTGCCTGGATACGGTGATTAAGAGTATCGTCATTAATCCAAAGCCTGTTGTAGGCTTCAGCCACGATGCCCCCTGCATCCCGGGCACTATGACCTTTACCGCCAGCACCAGCGTGCCGGTGGCGAATTACAGCTGGGTCTGGGCAAGCGGCGGCACGGCAAGCGGCAATCCGGTAACGAAATTTTACGCGGGCGGGCGGATAGATACGACCTACCTGATCGTTTCCACTGCGGCAGGCTGTTTCGACACCATCCGGATGGATACTACGTTTGTAAAGGACTGGTATCCGCAGGTGACTTATAAGGAGACGGGATGCGCGCCGCGGTCGGTTTCATTTGTAGTGCAGGATTCCTTTCCCTGCTCCCATATTCCGTGCAATCCGTGGCGAATGATTCCATGCTCAACCCCCTGCAGGTATCCGCACAAGATTGTATCCTTTACCTGGTGGTACGACGGCGTGCTCGTGTCCAACGCCATGTCTTACAGCACCACAATACCGACGCCCGGCGCGCATGTGGCCGTGCTGAAGACGGTGACCGCCAACGGCTGTGTGCGCTACGATACGTTTTACGTATGCGCCGGCATGAAGGTGAAGCCTTCGTTTTACGCCTATCCCGATACGGTAGTCTGTGTGAAAACGCCCGTGTTTTTCCAGAATACGACCGGCGACACGACCATTGCCTATACCTGGGACTACGGCAGCTTTGAGATTGACACCAACAACGGCGACTATAACGGCTACCACAAATATCAATATGCCAAGACAGATACCGTCATGCTGATTGCCACGGTGTGCGGCTGCAGCGATACGGCAATCCGCTATGGCTATATCACCGTTCGCCCCGCCGACGGTCACTTCCGGGATTCCGTGTATTGCCCGCCGTCCAAGACCGTCGCCTTTACCAACCTGTCGGTCGGCGCTACCACCAACTATTGGGATTTCGGGGATGGCACCAACGACACAGCGGCTAACCCGCCGCCGCATACTTATCCCGCCTTCGCGAAATACTACATCAGACACATAGTCTGGAATTCCACCTACGGCTGCCGGGACACGGTAAAAGATTCGGTTACGCTGATTCCGAACTCTATCAACATCACCACCGACACCACCTTATGCCTTGGCGACACAATAAGGATTTTCGGCAGCTTCGGCGGCCTGCCCGTCTGGCAGCCCGGCCCGTATAAAGGTCGCCCCGGCTACACCTGGTACATCAATGATACCCTGCTCGGCCCGGATACAATGACCACCTCGGCCATGTATATACCGCTTACACGCGGATACTACGGTGCAACCTGGGTGATACGCAGCGGCCCGGGCGGGCGCTGCTACGACAGTGTAAGAAAACCCAACTGGATACTCGTCTCGCATCCGATTGCAGGCTTCAGCGCTTCGCCATTGCTGGGCTGCACGCCGATGCCGGTGACCTTTACCGATACTACCTCTTACACGCCCGGTACGCAGCCATCCATCCGCAACTGGCTATTCGGGAACGGCTTCTCTGCCAATAATAATAATACAAGCACCGGTTACACCTACACCACCCCCGGCAAATACACTATCAAGCTGAAGGTGACCGACTGGCTCGGATGCACCGACTCGCTGACGAAGGTGAATTATGTGGAAGCCCGGCATCCTACAGCCCTCTTCAATCCGAACAAGATTGCGGCCTGCATCGGTGAGAATATCATCTTTACCAACACCAGCTTCGGCGCTACCGGTCTGCATTATCAATGGACCTATGGCGACGGCACCAATGACACAGCGAAGAATACGGTACATGCCTATGCAGCCGCGGGAAGCTATCCTGTGAGGCTGATTGTGACAGACTCTACCGGCTGCAGCGATACGGCGGTCACAGGTCTGCCCATCTCCGTGACGCATCCTACGGCAAGCCTTTCCCTTTCAGACACGCTGGCCGTTTGCCCGCCGCTGATTGTGAATTTTACCGCCAACTCGCCGACCGCAACCGTCTGGGACTGGGACTTTGGCAACGGAAGTAGCGCCATCATTGCCAACCCGTCTTCAACCTACGCGGCGGCGGGCGTCTATAAGGTGAAGCTTATAGTCTATGACGGCAATGCCTGCACAGATACTGCTTATGCCAACGTGCGTGTGCTTGGCTATGCCGGCGCGCTCAGCTATACACCGCTTGCCGGCTGCGTGCCGCTTACGGTAAACTTCACCGCCAATGTGAGCAATGTGCCCATGATGGTCTGGGATTTTTCCAGCGGCGATACCGCACTGGTAACCGGCAAGACATACTCCTATACCTACACCACCGCCGGCGTCTATGTGCCGAAGCTGGTATTCTACGATGGCAAGGGCTGCCGCGCTTCTTCCACCGGTCTGGACACTATCAAGGTAGATGATGTGTTTGCCGGCTTTAAGGTGCTGCCGCCCTGCGAGCGCACGCCGCTGACCCTTGTGGACACTTCGCACAGCCTCTTCTCCGCGCTTACTTCCTGGCGCTGGGATTTTGGCGGCGGCCAGATAGCCACGGGGTCCACCACAACGCGGGTGTACCCTGCTGCCGGCCAATATCCGGTAACGCTGATTGTGACCAATGCCCGCGGCTGCGTGGATACGCTCTCCAAGAATATTACGATCAATCCGCTGCCGGTCATCACCGCTTCGCCGGACACGATGGTTTGCGTGCCGGATGCTGTGACGCTTTCGGCGAAGGGCGGGCTAAGCTATACGTGGTCGCCGGCTGCTACCTTATCCTGCACAAGCTGCGTCAGCCCGCGGGCGGCGCCAACTGCGCCTACTTCTTATCTGGTGATCGGCATAGATTCCAATGGCTGTACGAATAAGGACACCGTTAAGATCGGCATCCAGACGAAGACAACGTTTACGGTGGCTACCGGCGGCGAGATATGCCTGGGGCAACACTTCCGCCTTGTGGCAAACGGCGCAACGCTTTACAACTGGACGCCGGCCTCTACCCTGAGCAATGCCGATACCTCGGCCCCCGTAGCGACCCCTACGGTTACCACCACTTATATCGCTACGGGCCGCGAGGGCTCCTGCGCCGCAGATACGCATGCCGTGAAGGTGATCGTAAACCCGCTGCCCACAGTGGATGCCGGTCAGGACGAAAGGCTGCTGGCGGGCAACAGCGTTTCGCTGCAGGCATCCGGCTCCGGCATTGAGCACCTGGCCTGGAAGGCTGACCCGACGCTCTCGTGCACGGACTGCTACAGTCCCGACGCATCGCCGAAGGCAACAACGACTTACTATGTGACTGCTTATACAACCAAGGGCTGCACAGCTACCGACAGCGTGACCGTCCGCGTGCTGTGCGACGCGAGCCAGCTATTCATACCCAATACCTTCACGCCGAACGGCGACGGGAGTAACGACTACTTCTTCCCGCGGGGCAAAGGCATTGACTTTGTGAGCTCCTTCCGCGTGTACAGCCGCTGGGGCGAGCTGCTGTTTGAGCGGAACGGCATGGCGGTGAATGATGAATACGCAGGCTGGAACGGCACCTTTGGCGGACAGAAGCTGGCGCCGGACGTATATGTCTATATCATAGAGGCCTTGTGCGACAATGGCGAGCCTATTATGTGGAAAGGCGACATTAGCCTGATGCGGTAAGGGATAAGAAGAGACACGCAGGCTTTTTTGTCACTGTAAGGAAATCTTTTGCGGCATAGTCCCTGCGATGCCGCCCAATGCGGCGAAGGGCTTTTTTGTGTAGGGGAATGGGTGTAATTTTCCGGAGATATAAGGCGCCCAGACGTCTTGAAGCCAATCTGATTGCATGAGCCAACTGTTACGTTATTGTTTCCTTATATGCTGCCTGCTATGTGCCGCCCTTGCGGGGGCGCAAGCGCCCGTAGCCGATTTTACACTCTCAGACAGCACAGGCTGCCCCGGCTTATCTGTCACCGCGACGGATATGTCAAGCGGAAGCCCTACATCCTGGAGCTGGAGCTTCGGGAATGGCTTTAACCCTTCCGGCGCTTCGGCGTCAGGGCCTCAGAGCACGGTGTATCTGACTGCGGGTACTTACACGGTAACGCTGACGGTGAGCAATGCCTCCGGCACAAGCGCGCCGAAGACTAAGACGGTTACCGTGAATCCGAAACCGACCGTAAATTTTAACGCCGCCTCTACTGCCGGCTGCCTGCCCTTTACGGCGCAGTTAAGCTCGGCAAGCGTGGTTGTGTCGCCCGGCCCTGCCTCTTATGAATGGACCTTTGGGGACGGCACATTTCCGGGCAGCCAGGCCAATCCCTCGCATCTTTACACGAGCCAGGGGCCATTTGATGTAAATCTGAAGGTGACTTCCGGGGCAGGCTGTGAAAGTAATCTTACCAAGCTGGCCTATATCACCGGCTGGCCGAAGCCCATTGTTAGCATTGGCGGCAATACGGAGCTCTGCAACTTTCCTTACACCGCTACATTCACCAACAGCTCCAGCGGCTTTCCTACCCTTGGCTATTTCTGGGAGTTTGGCGATGGCGGCACCAGCAACCTGCAGGCGCCTACGCACAACTACACCACCGGCCCCACCCAGACAGTAAAGCTGACCGTGACGGACGGACACAACTGCAAGGACTCCAACTTTCTCTACGTAAACGTTTATACTGCGCCTGCAGTCATTACTGCGCCTGCCGCTGCGTGCGAGGATGTACCTGTCACCTTCATAGATGCCACGCCGGGGGCCACCAGCAGCGAATGGGATTATGACGATGGCAGCACTATAGATGCAGGAAGCATCGTCAGCCATCCGTTTAACTCAGCGAAGGCATCTTATACCGTAAAGCTGAAATCTTATCTCGGCACCGGCGGCTGCTTTAAAACCACTACAAAGGTGATCACCATCAATAAGCGGCCGGTGATTACGATGGGCTTCCTGCCTGCCATACCCTGCCCGCAGCCTTCGCTGGTAAGCTTCACTGCTACGAGCTCCTTTCCGGGTTCTTCCTTTACCTGGAGCTTTGGCGACACGCATACGGCATCGGGCGCGGCTGTGAGCAATACCTACACTGCCAATGCCTATTATACAGCAACAGTCTATGTAACCACCCCCTCAGGCTGCACGGACAGCATGAAGATTCAGGATCTGCCGATCCGGGGCATTATTCCGCAGATTTTGCCTACTCCGGAATCAGGCTGCCTGCCCACATTCAATCCGTCTTTTACTGCGGTTATTTTCAGCTCTCTGCCTCCCGGTCCGAGTCCTGCGCCTTATCCTGTTGGCATTGATCCGGCCTCCTACGCCTGGTCGTTCCCCAATGGCACACCGACTACTTCTACCTCGGCAAACCCATCCACAAGCTATACCACACCCGGCCCGCATACTGTTACGCTGAACGCGACGTCGGCAAACGGGTGTCCCTTCACCGTAAGCAAAAGCGTGAATACGGATGTCACTGTGCCGGCTTCTTTTTCAGCCAGCCCGCTGAGTGTATGTGTCAACGATCCGGTGACTTTTACCAACACTTCGCCAAATGTGGCCAGTACCGACTACATATGGGATCTGGGCGATGACACGTATCAATTCACTTCCGCGAACTACCAGACGACGTTTACCCATTCCTACAAAAAGCCCGGCTCATATTCCGTTGTCCACCGCACAATTCACAACGGCTGCCAGGACACTTATACCAAGAACAACTACATCGTCGTCAATCCGCCGAATGCCGATTTTGAGTCTATCGTGGATTGCCCTCCCGGTTTCAACGTAAGCTTTACGGATAAGAGCATCGGTCCTACAGACTGGGAATGGGACTTTGGCGATGGCTCCGCGCATTACTTCGGCACCTCGTCGGCCAACAGCACGCCGCCGCCGCACTCATATGCCGCCGCAGGCACTTATCAGGTGACGCTAAAAACTAAGAACACAACGTTTAATCCGCCGTGCCACGACCAGATTACAAAACCGGTAACGGTATTTACGCCGGTGGCTAATGTTGCTGTCAACAAGCGCCGGAGCTGTAAAGGCGAAGAGGTTCTTTTCACTGGCAGCCTTGCGGCTCCGGTGGGCGCTACGTATTCCTGGATTATAGACAGCGACCCTGCAACGCCTTACAGCACGGACAATCAGCTTAACTACACCTTCCAGACGTCGGGCCTGCATACGGTGAAGCTCAATACACTTTACGGCCTCAACAGTTGCCTGACCTCTGTGACCAAAGTAAATTTTGATACGGTGACCGCGCCGGCAGTCAGCTTTACCGCGTCACCGCTTCTGGGCTGCTCGCCGCTGCAGGTCGTCTTTACAGACGGCTCTACGGCTACGCCGAATACGAAGACGACCCTTACGAACTGGTACTGGGATTTCGGCGACGGAACACTCACGACTCTGCAAAATCCGACGCATTCCTTCACCACTGGCGGCTACGACATCTTCCTGAGGGTGACGGACAATGCAGGCTGCAAGGATTCCCTGCTTCGCCCGGCTTACGTGGAAGCGCGCAAGCCTTACGCCCTTTTCGCCGCTGCCGATGTCACCATCTGCGCCGGAGAAGCGCCCGTATTTACAAACAGCTCTACAGGCTCCACGGCTATTACCTATCTCTGGAATTTCGGCGATGGCGGCACCAGCACCGCGAAAGTGCCGGTGCATTACTACACTGCCGCCGGCACCTACACGGTTACGCTCACCGTCAGCGACGCCAGCAGCTGCAGCGATGTGATGACCCGCAGTGGTTATATCACCGTCAATGCGCCGAAAGCTTCCTTTACGATGGATACGAACTTCTCCATCTGCGGCCAGCTGAAGATCAATTTTACAAACGCCTCTACCGGCACAGCGCCCCTGAACAGTTTCTGGAACTTCGGCACCGGCAACCCGCCGCAGAACCTGAACAATCCCACCCTTGTCTATACCTACGGGATACCCGGCAACTATACCGTGACCCTGGTGGCCGTAGATGCCGAGGGCTGTAAAGACTCTGTGAGCAAGAGCGCTACCCTGCTTGGCTTCAACGGCTTCTTCAGCTACACACCCAAAACCGGCTGCCTGCCCCTTACTGTCACTTTCACCTCGCCCACCACCTTTATCCCAAGCTACACCTGGGACTTTGGCGACGGCACCGTGCTGAACGATACGCCTGCCAATGTGGTGACGCATACTTACACCGGCACCGGGCCCTTTATTCCCAAGGCGGTATTCCACGGCGGGCCCAACTGCAACCCCAGCGACTCCGGCCGCATCGCCATTATTCCCGACAAGGTGAAGGCCGACTTTACCACAAGCGTTCCCTGCGCCGACTCGCCCTTTACGCTCACGCAGACTGCCACAGCGGCCTATAATGTTCCGAGTGGCTGGCGCTGGTTCTTTACCCCGACAGACTCCGCCAACGGTCCGGTTGTGAAGTACACCTTCGCCGCGCCCGGCAATCATCCGGTGAGGATGATTGCCACGAACGGCCTTGGCTGCTCGGACACGCTTACCAAAAACGTCTTTGTCAATCCGAAGCCGGATGTGGATGCGGGGCCGGCGGATACGGGCATTTGTCCGGGCGATCAGGCACGGCTTATCGGGCACGGCGCGCTGAACTATGTCTGGTCATCGCCGACTGCATCGGTGAGCTGCGCTGCCTGCGATACTACTTACGTTTCTTCCGCCGCGCCGACTACTTATTACGTCATCGGCACCGACATACACGGCTGCAAAAACATTGACTCCATCACCGCCCGCATCCAGATCAATACCACTGCCGATGTGAAGCCTGGTGGCGACATCTGCATCGGCGAGAGCTTCCGGCTTTCTGCCGCAGGCGCTACCATCTACAAGTGGAGCCCGGTACGCTTCCTGGATACGCCCGACATTGCCAGCCCGCTGGCTACGCCCATCACCACCACCGATTATGTGGTGGAAGCCCAGGAAGGCACTTGCCTTGTGCGCTACGATACCGTGCGCGTAACGGTGCATCCAACGCCGGCCTTCAGCGCGGGCCCGGATGAATGGATCAACTACGGCAGCGCCGTGGTGCTGCAGCCTACGAAGGCCGGCATTCAGCGCATAGAATGGAAGCCCGACTCCTCGCTTTCCTGCCTGGACTGCTTCCGGCCTGTTGCACACCCTGAGTTCACCACCATTTATTACGCAAAGGCCTGGAGCGAGTGGGGTTGCGTGGACTCCAGCTCTGTCACCGTGCGCGTGCGCTGCAATGGCGACTCTGTATTCATCCCCAATACCTTCTCGCCGAATGGCGACGGTAACAACGATGTCTTCTTCCCGCGCGGCAAGGGCATCATAAACATGACTTCCATGCGCGTGTTCAACCGCTGGGGCGAGCTGGTGTTTGAGCGCCAGAACTTCCCGATTAATGACGAGGCCAGCGGCTGGGACGGCTCTTACAAGGGCAAGGTGCTTGCGCCAGACTCCTACATCTACACCATGCAGACCCGCTGCGCCAGTGGCGAGCCGGTGGTATGGAAGGGCGACATCACGCTGATCCGGTAGCAGGATTTGGCCGTTTATAGCTTCACGATTATCAGATTAAACCGGCCTCGCAGCCGGTTTAATTTTTGAAAAGGCTTTCCGGAGGGGAAACAGGCTCTGCTTTACTGCCTGCAGGCAGTAAAAGACCGGTTGCAAGGGGTAAAAGACAGCCTGCAGGCTGTGCGGAAGGGCCTATGGTCAGTGTTGAACGGCCTGAGGTCAGTAAAAGACGGACGTGGGTCGGTGATTTACTTACCTCAGGCCGTGCCGGACGGGTTAAGGTCAGTGATTTGCTGACCTTAGGGCGTTCGGCACTGACCTCAGCATCCAACAAAAATGTCTGCTGGCTGGCGCACACTGCAAATTCTCCGTAGCTTGTCAGCCAATCCGAAACAGCTATGAAGATCCTGGACATCCGCACTATGATTGGGCCGAACTACTGGTCCGTAACCCGCCACAAGCTCATTGTAATGCTCCTGGATCTGGAGGATCTGGAGGAGCGCCCTACAAACAAGATTCCCGGTTTTTTAGAGCGCCTGAAAGCGCTGATGCCATCGCTCTATGAGCACCGCTGCTCGGAAGGCGTGCCCGGCGGTTTTTTTCAACGCGTGGAAGAAGGCACCTGGATGGGCCACGTAATAGAGCACATGGCCCTGGAGCTGCAGACCCTAGCCGGGATGGACACCGGCTTTGGCCGCACACGCGAGGCCGGCGGGCAGAAGAAAGGGGTTTATCACGTCGTCTTCTCATACACGGAGGCAAAGGCCGGACAATACACCGCCCACGCGTGCGTGCGCATGGCACAGGCCCTGGTGGACGGCCTAGATTATAATCTGGAAGAAGACATCCAGAACCTCCGCGAGATACGCGAGAACGAGCGCCTCGGCCCATCTACCGGCAGCATTGTAGAGGAAGCCGCAAAGCGCAGGATTCCATACATCCGCCTGAACGGCTCATCACTGGTGCAGCTCGGGTACGGCATTAATCAGAAGCGCATCCGGGCAACGATTGCCAGCAGCACATCGTCCATAGCGGTGGATATAGCGTGCGATAAGGAGGAAACAAAAAATCTGCTGGAGGCTGCTGAGATACCGGTGCCGCGCGGCCGCATTGTGCGCAGCGAGGAGAGTCTGCAAGAGGCGATAGAGCGGATAGATTACCCGATTGTGCTGAAGCCGGTAAACGGCAACCACGGCAAGGGCGCGACCACCAACATTAAGACCTGGGAAGATGCGCTGGTGGCCCTTGAGGCTGCGCAGCAGTACGGCCGCGCCGTGATCTGTGAGAAGTTCATTACCGGGCGCGACTTCCGATGCCTCGTGATCAATTACAAGTTTGTGGCCGCTGCACTGCGAACGCCTGCAGCCGTTGTTGGCGATGGGACAAGCACGGTGCAGCAGCTTATTGACAAAGTGAATGCTGACCCGCGTCGTGGTTACGGGCATGAGAAGGTGCTGACCTCTATTAAGGTGGATCACTTCACCAACGATATGCTGGCGAAGAAGGGGCACACGCTGGAGACGGTGCTGCCCAAAGGCGAGGAGCTCTGGCTGAAGCCAACGGCAAATCTCTCTACGGGCGGCACAGCGACAGACGTCACCGATGTGGTGCATCCGAGTAATGTGTTTCTCTGCGAGCGGATCGCCCGCATCATAGGCCTGGACATCTGCGGCATAGACATCATGGCGCCCGACCTGTCTGTGCCTATTCAGGAGAATGGCGGCGCCATCCTGGAAGTGAATGCCGCTCCCGGCTTTCGCATGCACCTGGAGCCTACGGAGGGCCTCGCCCGCAACGTGGCCGAGCCGGTGATAGACATGCTTTATCCGCCGGGCTCATCAGCGCGCATCCCGATCATCGCCATCACCGGTACGAACGGCAAGACGACAACCACGCGCATGATTGCCCACATCGTGAAGCAAATGGGCCATAAAGTAGGCTACACCACTACAGACGGCGTGTACATCCAGAATCAGCTGATGGTGCGCGGCGACTGCACCGGCCCGGTGAGCGCTGAGTTTGTGCTGAAAGACCCGACCGTTGATTTCGCTGTTCTGGAAAGCGCCCGCGGCGGCATGCTTCGCGCCGGCCTGGGCTTCCACACCTGCGACGTGGCCGTGGTGACCAATGTAGCCGAAGACCACCTGGGCCTCGGCGGCATTGACACGATTGAAAAGCTGGCCCGCCTGAAAAGCACGGTTCCTCAGACCGTTCAGCGCAACGGCTACGCGGTGCTGAATGCGGAAGACGACCTCGTCTATAAGATGCGCGAAGACCTGGACTGTAAAGTGGCACTTTACGCGCTCGACCCCGCCAACAAGCGGGTGAAGGAGCATACAGCCAAAGGCGGACTCGCGGCGGTATATGAGGATGGATACATCACCATCATCAAGGGCGGCTGGCGCATCCGCGTAGAGCACGTCCGCAACATCCCGCTGACTTTTAATGGCATTGCGGAATTCAACGTAGCCAATGTGATGGCGGCAACGCTTGCCGTATATGTGCGCGACTTTAAGATAGAAGACATCAAGCAGGCCCTGCAGACCTTTGTGCCGGGCGGCGCCATGACGCCGGGCCGGATGAATGTCTTCCACTTCAAGAACTATACAGTGATGCTGGACTATGCCCACAACACCCACGGCATGCAGGCTTTGGGCAAGATGGTAAAGCATGTGGACAGCCCATATAAGGTAGGCATGATAGCTGGCGTGGGCGACCGTCGGGACGAAGACCTGATGAGTTTAGGAGAAGAGAGCGCGAAGATTTTTGACGAAATCATCATCCGCCAGGACCGCAATACGCGCGGGCGCAGCGCAGAGGAAATCATTGAGTGGATTACCAAAGGGGTGCAGCGCGTGCAGCCGGCCAAAAAGGTCACAGCCATTCATAAAGAGACCGAAGCCATTGACTATGCCCTGCAGCATGCAAAGAAGGACAGCTTCATCGTGATAACGAGCGATGTGATACCGGATGCGCTGGAGCAGGTAAAGCAATACAAAGCTGCGGAGGATGCATCCGGCGGCGTGCTTTAGAAATCCGCATCCGGCTTAAGCCGGCTTACATGCTGCGCTTCTCGGCATCGCTTTTCCGCTGCATCAGGTCTATGCTTTTGCCGAAGCTGTAGTTTAATGACAGCGTAGCCCGGCGCGCGTCCCAGGTAGAGAATACGTCCGTGTCAAAATTGGCGAAGCGGTCGCTGCCGCGGTACTGCTGCGTGCCCAGCACATCGTTGAATGCGAGCTTCACCACCAGTGAATCGGACAGCAGTTTCTTGCTCACAGCCACGTCCAGCGATCCCATAATGGCGGCCCTTGTAAACACCGTATTGAGCGCCGGGCCGTTGTACCAGCCGCTGACCTCCGCCCCCCATTTGCGGCGGAAGCTGAACTGATTGCTTACATTAAAGCTATAGGAGCCGCCACGCTGCAGGTAGTCAATGCCATAGTAATTGCCGCTGAAGCTTCGCAGATAGAAATCGCCGTAGAGATTAGCCGTCCACCATTTTTTTAGTGCCTTGTTGTAATTGATGCTAAGCCCGCCTTGCTTGTAGCCGGCAATGTTATCGTGAACCTCGTAGGCGGTCTTCGTTACATCGTCCTGCACAAAGAAGTCGCTGATAATGCCGTCTGCCTGCATAAAGCTGAGCGTAGCCGTGAGCTCGCCCTTAAAAGAATATCCAAGCTCAAAATTGTTGACGAACTGCGGCAATAGCTTTGGATTGCCAACGCGGTACGAGTACTTATCAATGTAATCGCGGGCGGGATTGAGCAGGTAGTAATCGGGCCTGTCCAGCCGACGGCCATAGCTAAATGTGAAGCTGTTCAGTGAGTCCGCTTTATAAGTGGCAAACAGGGTTGGAAAAAGCTGGAGATAGGCGCGGTGAAAAGACTCAGCTGTTTTCTCTACGTGCCCCTCACCAATGGTCTCCTCTGCCCGCAGGCCTGCCTGTGCCTCCAGCTTTTCGCTGAATGTCCGGTTGATGCTGACGTAGGCAGCCGCTATGGTTTCTTTATATTGAAAGCGTGTGCTGCGCGTGGTGTCATTCACAAAGATGCCTGCCGGGTCAGGAATGCGGTAGCTGGCTGAATTGTCTATAGAAACCTGCGTGAACTTTCCACCTGCCTCCAGCTTCGTCTTCTTACCCAGGGCCCGCGAATAATCGCTTTGCAGGGATAGTAGCTTAATAGAAACCGGGAAAGCCATGTCCCAGAGATCCGGCGCTGCGATGGCCTTGCCTGCGGCATCGGTGGGCTCATTGATAAACAGCCCATGATCAGCACTCTGATTGCTGATATAAAATCCATCAAAGCTCAGCTCGCCCTCATCATGAAACCGGTGCCTGGCCACGACGCCAAACTCTGCCTCGTGCCAGTGATTATCCATCAGGCGACGGCCGGAATTGTAGGTCTTTACCGCCGGGGCAATGTCGGAGATCGTCGTGAAGTTGTTGTAATCAACCGTGGGATGCCCGATAGGCGCCTGCGCGCGGATGCCGATGTTGGTGTTGTTGCCAAGCGCGTATTCACCGCCCGCCTTTATCCGGTGGAAACGCGAGACAAAGCGCACATCCTGCGTAGTCAAAACATCGCCGGAAAGCGCTCCTGTAACTGGCGCAAAGTAGCGGCGATCTACTTCCAGATGGTTGTGATTGGCCACGTAGTTGAAGTATTCACTCGCATACAGGGTCAGCTTATTGCGGCGGTAGGTAATCCGCCCCGAAAGGTTGCCGAAGTTTTCCGTGGCACGGCTGGTCGTGCCGCTCAGGCTTGCGTTTATGCCTTGCTTACGTGTTGCACGGGTGCGGATGTTGATGATGCCCGCCGTGCCCGCGGCTTCATATCTGGCGCCGGGCTGCGTGATCAGCTCAAGCTGGGCAATTTCCTCAGCAGTGAGCGATTTCAGGTAAGCAACCAGCTGATCGCCGGCAAGTCGGGACGGGCGGCCGTCTATATAAACCTGCACGCCATTCTTGCCCCGCATAGAGACGGCGCCATTCGGATCTACCTGCACGCCTGGCGAGCGCTGCAATAGTTCCAGGGCATTGGAGCCGACACTTGCGGCACTTGCCTCCACATTGACAACCATCATGCCCGGCCGGGCTTCAATAAAAGGCTTCTTTGCGCTTACAGAAATGGCATCAAGCGCCGCCGACTGCGGAAGAAGCACGAAGCTGACCGATTGCGAAGAATCTTTTGTGACAACAATACTTTTTTCCTGCCGGGCCAGGCCTGTTGCCGTTACCTGAATGATATACGCACCTGCTTCCGACTTGATGCGGTACTGGCCATCTGTCGCAGTCGCCTCGCTGCGCAGCCAGGCAGAATCGGGTTTTAGGAGTGAGACGACTGCGCTTTCTATTCCCCTACCGGCTCCGTCCCGCACGAAGCCTTCTATGATTTGCGCCTGCGCCGGATTCAGACCGATTGCAAGCATGGAAATAAGAAGTCGCTGCTTCATATGCAGGAGATGATATGGGCAAAGAGACGCTGACGGCAGAACAAACGTGAGTAGCCGCCACCCTAAGTTTTGTTAAGTAATAAGGCCTCAAAAAGAAGCCCGCAACTATCTCATGAGTATCAGCCCCATACACTGTTACGCGTCATGCATCCTCCCACAACTTTTACTCCTGAAGCCGCACGCCTTCGTGGCCCGGCAGCACAAATCCCTTGTCGTCAAAGTTGATTTCGGTGCGCTTCGGGCTGTCCGGCGTGCCTTCTTTTGCGTAGATGCATATTCCATCTTCAGCGGGCATGCCGGAAAAGCCTTTGTCTTCAAGTATCCGCTCTACATCTCCCTTTTTGTGGTGCTGCAGATTTTCTGTGATGTGGGCCCCGGTGACTATAAAGCGGGTAATGGACATAAAAGCTCGTGTTTTCCCAATCGTTTTAGAATGATGCCAGGCGCTGCGGGAAGCCGCTACTTCATATCCACACGTTCCTTTTGCAAGGCCAGCATTTTATCGCGCAGCCGGGCTGCTTCCATAAAGTCCAGGTCTTTAGCCGCCTTTTCCATCGCTTTTTTCGTGGATGCGATCAGTTTATCCAGCTGCGCAATGCCTTTGTATTCTACGACGTCTTCAGCTGCAAGCGCAACGGCGCCTTCATCCGGTACGGCATACTTGCTTTTGTTGTCGTAGCCCTTAATGTCCAGCACAGAGGTCTGCCCCATAATCTGCGCTACGTCCTTGCGAACCGTAGTCGGGATGATGCCATGCTCCGCGTTGTATGCAATCTGCTTGGCCCGGCGGCGGTCGCACTCATCTATGGTCCGCTGCATGGACTCGGTGATGCGGTCGGCATAGAATATCACCAGACCATCCACATTTCGCGCGGCGCGGCCGGCCATTTGCGTAAGCGAGCGCTCATTGCGCAGGAAGCCTTCCTTATCAGCGTCCAGAATGGCCATGAGCGATACCTCCGGAAGGTCAAGGCCTTCCCGCAGCAGGTTTACGCCCACCAGCACATCTATGTTACCGAGCCGGAGGTCGCGCAGAATTTCCACACGCTCCAGCGTATCTACCTCTGAGTGGATGTAGCGGCTGCGGATGTTGATGCGGGCCAGGTACTTATCCAGCTCTTCGGCCATGCGCTTGGTGAGCGTGGTGCACAGCACGCGGTCGCCTTTCTTTACGCGCTTATCTATCTCATCCAGCAGGTCGTCTATCTGATTGATGGATGGACGCACCTCTATCGGCGGATCCAAGAGGCCGGTTGGCCTTGCTATCTGCTCTACTACAATACCCTCGCTTTGCTTCAGCTCATACTCCGCAGGCGTGGCGCTCACATAGACCACCTGGTGCGTGAGCCGTTCAAATTCGTGAAAGTTGAGGGGCCTGTTATCCAGCGCGCTGGGCAGGCGGAAGCCGAAGTCAACCAGGTTGAGCTTTCGCGAACGATCGCCACCGTACATGCCGGAGATCTGCGGGATGGTGACGTGACTCTCGTCCACTACCAGCAGAAAGTCGTCCGGAAAGTAGTCAAGAAGGCAGAAGGAGCGAACGCCGGGCTTGCGACGGTCAAAAAAGCGGGAATAGTTTTCAATGCCGGAGCAGAAGCCCAGCTCCTGGATCATCTCCAGATCATAGTTCACACGCTCCTTAATGCGCTGCGCCTCCAGCGGCTTGCCGATGCTTTTGAAATACTCCGTCTGGCCGTGAAGCTCATCCTGGATGTCGCGGATGATCTGGCCCATCTGGCCCTTCGGCGCCATATAGAGGCTGGCCGGAAAGATGGCCGCATCCTGCACCATCCCGATCCGCTTGTTTGTCTCTATCTCTAACGTCTCTATCTCGTCAATTTCGTCGCCGAAGAAGGTGATGCGGTAGCCGTAGTCCACGTAAGGCAGGTTGATGTCCACAGTATCGCCTTTCACACGGAACGTGCCCCGGCCAAACTCTCCTTGTGAGCGACTATAAAGGGCATTGACCAGGTTGTGCAGAAAGGCATTTCGTCCCACGCTCTCTCCTTTTTTAAGGCGGATAATGCCGTTGGCATACTCCGTCGGATTGCCCATGCCGTAGATGCAGCTTACACTCGCCACCACAATTATATCCCGCCGGCCGCTCAGCAGTGAGGATGTGGCGCGCAGCCGCAGCTTCTCCAATTCTTCGTTGATGGAAAGGTCTTTCTCAATGTAGGTATCGCTGGTAGGGATGTAGGCTTCGGGCTGGTAATAATCGTAGTAGCTGACAAAGTACTCCACCGCATTTCGCGGGAAGAACTGCCGGAACTCACCGTAGAGTTGCGCAACAAGGGTTTTGTTGTGCGTGAGTACAAGGGTAGGTTTCTGCACCTCCTGTATCACATTGGCCATCGTAAATGTCTTGCCCGAGCCGGTAACGCCCAGGAGGGTCTGGTGCGGCTCTCCTTCGCGGAGGCCTCTTACCAGCTCTGTAATGGCCGTAGGCTGGTCGCCCGCCGGTAAGTAAGGGCGCTCAATATCAAACTGCATAGAAAAATCGTGTTCACGAATTTCGTGAATAAACCCGCGCCAGCCTGTTGCGGCGTTGATAAAAATGCCTACCGCTCCAGCAGGTGATTCTTCCGCTTCAGCTCAAAGTTCTGGCCGAGATATACCTTCCGCACCTGCTCATCCGCCGCAAGCTCCTCAGCCGTACCGGCCTTCAGGATTTTGCCTTCAAAAAGCAGGTACGCCCGGTCGGTGATGGAGAGCGTTTCCTGCACATTGTGGTCGGTGATGAGGATGCCGATGTTCTTGAACTTCAGCCTGGATACTATCGTCTGGATGTCCTCAACGGCTATCGGGTCAATGCCAGCAAAGGGCTCGTCCAGCAGGATGAATTTCGGATCTACCGCCAGCGCGCGGGCTATCTCCGTGCGCCGCCGCTCACCGCCGCTCAGCACGTCGCCGGGGCTTTTGCGCACGTGCGTCAGGCGAAACTCATCCAGCAGCGCATCACGGCGGGCTATCTGCTCACCTTTGGTCAGCTTCGTAAGCTCCAGCACGGCAAGAATGTTGTCTTCAACACTCAGCTTGCGGAAGATACTCGCCTCTTGCGGCAGATAGCCAATGCCCATACGCGCCCGCTTGTACATGGGCAGCTTCGTGATGTTGAGGTCATCCAGAAATACGTCCCCTTCGTCAGGCTTCACAAGGCCTACTACTTGGTAGAAGGAAGTCGTCTTCCCGGCGCCATTAGGGCCAAGCAGTCCTACGATTTCTCCCTGCGAAACCTCAAAGGATACGTGGTTTACCACCGTGCGTTTGCGGTAGCGCTTTACGAGATTGACAGTGTGGATGCGCACGGGTTAAAGTTACCCCTCGTTCAGATCATCCTCAATCACCACTTCCACCCCCTCAAACTTCCGAGTCTCTACGTTGTAGCTATCGCCCTGGCTCATGAGGTGGACGATCAGGTTTTCTACGCCAATCGGCTGGCCGAAGGCGATGTCTGCAATGTTGTTGTAGTCTATAAACTTCCCGTCAATAACTGTGACGCAGCCCGCGCCTATTACCGTCATCAGGTGGCCTTCGCTCACAATCATTCCGGTGTCCTCGCCGAGGCCTATGCCTATGGCGCCTGGCTGCGCGGCTACGGCCTGCGCCAGGCGGTTGAAGCGGCCGCGCTTGTCAAAATGCGTGTCTATAATGACGCCCTGCATCAGGCCGAGGCCGGTGGTGATCTTCACCTCGCCCTTGAGGTGCGCCAGGGCGGCATTGCCCTCATAGATCATGGTATTGCTCATGGCCATGGCGCCTGCAGAGGTGCCGGCTATCACGAACTGCTCTTCTTCAAAGCGCCGCCGGAGAATCTCCAGAAAGCGGGTGCCGCCGAAGATGGAGGAGAGCCGCAGCTGATTGCCGCCGGAGAGCATGATGCAATCGCACTTCTCCAGGCGCTCCAGGTAGTCGGGGTTGGCGGCGTCTTCGCGGTTGCGGATGCGGAGGTGGCCTATTTGCGTGCAGCCGAGCTTGGAGAATGCGTCGCGGTAGTTGACCGCCACCTCGTCGGGTATCTGGGAGGCGGTGGTGATGACTTCTACCACCGGCTCGCCTTCGCTCTGCACCAGGCTGAGCACTTTGCGCAGGATGCCAAGCTCAAAAAAATTAAGGCGGTTGCGCTCTATAATGCCGCGCTCCAGATCTGTACCCTTGTCTTCTGCGCCGCCTACCGAAACCAAAAATCCTTTAGGATATGCCACTATACTCCTCGCATTTGATGGAACGGACGAAGTTAGCGCCTCACGCCGGCTTGCATGGCGTTTATGCGCATGGAATGGGGCGATAACGATTCTTTTTTCCAGCGGCTACGCTGCATCTTTTGATGCGCAATCTTATTTGGTCACGCTGCCCGGGTTATACGAGCATAAGATTGCCTGCGGGAATTACAAAGATTGGGCGGTCACTTTGATTGGAGTAGGATACAGCCTGCATCTTGCTCGGAAAGACGTGGAGTATGTCTCAGACATGATTTATCCTGTCTGAGACTATTTAATTGATGTCTGATGGGGGTTTTATTATGTCTTAAGGATGTATTATGCTGGTTCAGACAGCCTTTTAATAGTCTCAGACAGCTATTATCTTGTCTGAGGCATCTTATTTGCTGTCTGATGCATTATTGTGGAGGCATTTTGCGAGCTTTATGTCATTCTAAGCTGATTCTCCATGCGATCACCAATCTCGTTAGGCGGCAGACGGTACCAGCAGCCGCAGGAAGCGCCTGCGCCGCACATTGGCAAGCTCATTTTGCGCATCCTGGCCAGCAAGGGCGTGAACGTTGCAGAGCTGGCGCGCCGCATTCGTCGAAAATGACAGCACTACGCGTGCTCTGCTGAAGCAGCCGAGTATGCAGTCTGCTATTTTGTGGGAGATTGGCCATGCGCTGCACTACAATTTTTTTTCAGACATCGCGGCGTTGGCGCCGCCGGAGCATGCAAGTGAGGCATCGGGCAGTGTGGAGGCTGAACTGGATAAGCTGAGGGTGGAGCGCGATGTACTATTGCGGGCATTGGGGAAAAGCTCAACAGACTGAAAGGCCCCTCAGTGTGCGACGCAACGGCTGACTGGGAGCGAAGGGAACGCTGGTGAACAAAGAAATCTTCCGCATCTTTATAACTATGGCTATTATACTACCTGTGCAGGGCAAGCGCCCGGTGATTCCTGAGGATTGTTTTGTGGCGGAGAATGCGACGATTGTGGGGGATGTGACGATGGGGCCGCAGTGCAGTGTGTGGTTTGGGGCGGTGGTAAGGGGGGATGTAAATAGCATCAGGATGGGCGCAAAGGTGAATGTGCAGGACGGGGCGTGCATCCATTGCACGTATCAGAAGGCGGCGACGGTGATCGGGAATAATGTGAGCATTGGTCACCGGGCTATTGTACACGGCTGCACGGTGGAGGATAATGTGCTGATAGGCATGGGGGCGATAGTGATGGATGGGGCGCGGATAGGCTCTGGGAGCATCATAGCGGCGGGGGCGGTGGTGCTGGAGGGCACGGAGGTGGGGCCGGGCAGTATCTGGGCTGGGGTACCGGCGAAGAAGGTGAAAAATATATCGCCGGAGCTGCTGAGCGGTGAGGTGGACCGGATTGCGAATAATTATGTGATGTATAGCGGCTGGTTTAAAGGGGACGGGGGCGCGGGGTGATTTTTTTGAAGGTTTTTTTAGAAAGCTTGCACAGAAAGGCATTCGCGGTTACATTTGTCGCCATCAAAATCCCCAAACACCACTCATTACACGGTATGAAGAAACTCATCCTCACACTCCTGGCGGGCGGTCTCGCAGCCGGCAGCGCTTTCGCACACGGCGGCAATGATTGCTTTAATGCAGGCAACATCCTCCTGTACGGCGTAGGCTCTTACACCAACTCCCACGGCTCTGACAACACATCTTTCGCAAGCGCCAGCGGCACTACCATTGACCGCCCCCGCATGCTGAACTGGACGGTGTCTCCGGGCATCGGCTTCAACGTGGCAGATAACCTGACCATCGGCGTTGACTTCAACTACAATGGCTCCAAGACCACTTACGACCGCAAGGACGTAAGCTTCGGCTCTAACGGCTATGGTACGGATATGACGCGCACGTTCAACTACGGCGTTGGTCCATTCGTTCGTTATTCAATGCCGATCGGCGAGCACTTCTTCTGGTATGGCCAGCTTGAGGCGCACTACCTGCGCGGCCGTTTCACTACGCGCTCTACGAACGCGACAGGCAGCAATTCATTTGTAAAGGATGACAACTACAAGGGCGTTGACGCCATGTACACACCAGCTGTAGGCGTTATGGTTTGCAAGAGCGTAGCCCTCACATTCGGTATCGGCGGCATTGGCTACGAGTACCGCAAGTATGACTTTAGCACACAGGGCCAGCCTGCAGGCTTTGAGCATACTGCCAAGACGAATGATTTCAACGTGAGTTTCGGCCAGCAGGTCAATATCGGCGTTCAGAAGTACTTTGGCTGTGGCCACAAGATGCACGGCCATCACGAGCCAATGGACGACACCCACAGCATGGATGCTCCGGAAGGCGACAGCAAGGAAGACAATGGTGACGGTGGCCGTCGTCGCAAGCGCAAGAATGACGACGAGTAAGCTCATCGTTTCAGATAAGTTTTTAAAAAGGCCGCTCGTAATGAGCGGCCTTTTTATTGGCCCCGCATGGCGCACCTTTGCCGGCCAATGAGGTTTTCTACGAGTACGATAGTGGCGTTGTCCACGCCACCCGGCGCGGGGGCAATCGGCGTCATCCGGCTGAGCGGGGCAGATGCGATTCAGATAGCGGGGCAGCTATTCAATGGGAAAGCGCTTAAAGAACAGGCCGGTAATACGCTGCACTTCGGGCGGATCGCGTCGGGCGATGAAATTGTGGACGAGGTAGTGGTATCGCTGTTTCGCGCGCCGCATTCCTACACGGGCGAGGATGTGGTGGAGATAAGCTGCCATGGCTCGCCGTATGTGCTGCAGCGCGTTACGGAGCTGTGCATAGACGCCGGCGCAGTGCCGGCAGGCGCGGGAGAATTTACCAGCCGAGCCTTCCTGAACGGAAAGCTGGACCTGACACAGGCCGAGGCCGTCGCCGACCTGATAGCCGCGGAAAGCAAAGCAGCGCAGCAGACGGCCATGCACCAGCTACGCGGCGGCTTCAGCTCAGAGCTGCGGGCCATGCGGGAAGAGCTGATCACCTTCTCTGCGCTCATAGAGCTGGAGTTGGACTTCTCGCAGGAAGACGTGGCGTTCGCCGATCGCAGCCAGCTTTATGCCCTGCTGGAGCGAATCAGGGAATCAACAGGCGGGCTAATCAATTCCTTCCGCCTGGGCAATGCGATGAAGAACGGTGTGAGCGTAGCCATCATAGGCGCGCCGAATGCGGGGAAGAGCACGCTGCTCAATGCGCTGCTCAATGAGGAGCGGGCCATTGTGAGCGAGATAGCCGGTACCACGCGCGATACGATTGAGGAGACACTGAATATTGACGGCATCCTGTTTCGCTTTATAGATACAGCCGGCATTCGGGCCGAGACCAGAGATGCCATTGAGCAGCAAGGAATAGCGCGCAGCCGGAAGAAGGCGGAGCAGGCAGACATCGTAATTGAGCTGGCTGACGGCGCGGCCTGGTCGGGTGAAAGGCTCGGCGCTGAGCGGGAGCACAGCATACTGGTTTTCAATAAAACTGATCTGGTGAGCGATGTATCTGTGCTTCAGCAACGCTTTCCGGAGGTGCATTTCATAGCGGCGAAGTCCGGAGCGGGTGTAGCTGCGCTGAAAGAGCGTTTGCGGCAGATGATTGTTTCGGAGACGGTTCGCCCGGGCGATACGATCATCAGCAACACCCGCCACCTGGCTGCGCTGCAAAAAATAGGCACCGCGATAGCAGACGTAAAAGCCGGCCTGGACGGCGACATTCCCGGCGACCTGATTGCGCTGGATATCAGGCAGGCGCTGCATTATATCGGTGAGATAACCGGGCAGGTGGTACATGACCGGGATATTCTGGGCGCCATATTCGGGAAGTTCTGCATCGGGAAATAGACGGACTTCTCATCCGGATTTGTCATAAAATAAGGAAATCCTCAAAGCATTATGAATTTGGCGCGGTAAACTATATTTTCACCTCAAATAATATTCAAATTATGAGGTGGAATGTTACCCGCGCCCTGTTCATCAAACCCGTCTTCTGCATTCTTGTCCTCTTCTGCGGGCTTGGCCTTTCTGCCCTGCAGCAGGCCAAGGCACAGTGTACCGGCCCGAGCGGCACCATTTCGGTAGGCCCGACCGGCACCTACACATCCCTGACGGCGGCCATAGCGGCCACCAGCACCATTAGCGGCAGCGTCATTCTGGAGCTGCAGTCCACTTACAGCAGCTCGGGCGAGACTTTTCCACTCACCTTCCCGGTCAATACCTGCGTCACAGCTACACGCACTATTACGGTGCGCCCCGCTACCGGCGCTACCGCCCTTTCTATCGTAAGCTCCAATACCACCGCAACCATTGACCTAAACGGCGCCACATATGTGACCATTGACGGCCGGCCGGGCGGCACGGGCACCACATCGCAGCTGACCATCTCAAATACCGCGACCGGCTCGCCAAGCGCTGTCCGATTTATCAACGATGCGTCTAACAATGCAGTGCGGTATTGCACCATCCTCGGCTCGGCTAGTACCTCGCTCGGCGTCGTGTCTTTCGCGGGCGGCATTATCACAGGTAATGACAACAATACCATCAGCAATAATAATGTTGGCCCGGCCGGGGCTAATCAGCCGCTTAATGGCATCTATTCCTTAGGAACGGGCAGCGCGATTGACAATAGCGGCAACAGCATTACTTCAAACAACATTGCTGATGTGTTCAGCGCGGGCTCGTCCTATGCCGCGATTAACGTCAATACCGGCAACTCCGGCTGGACTATCACCGGCAACAAAGTCTATCTGACTGCGGCAGGTTCCGTTACCACGGCGAGTATTAATTACGGCATTTTTATTGGCGCAGGTACAGGATACACGATCTCAAACAACGTAATCGGCTATTCGTCATCATCAGCCACCGGCACGATGACGATGAACTCCACTGTAGGACTGCGCTACACGGCCATCAATGGCGGATTTACCGTGGGTTCGCCGGCAAGCACCATCCAGGGCAATATGGTTGCGGGCATTGCAATGACAACCGGCGTCGCCACTACTACTACAAATGGCAACCTCTGCGGCATTAACATCACTTCAGGCGATGTGAACGTTACCGGGAATACTATTGGCGCAACCACCGGTACCAGCTCATTAAGCATCAACCCCGGCGTAACCAGCACGCTGCTGGTCGGCATTCACTCCTCCTCCGCCGGCACCATCTCTATTCAGAATAATATTCTCGGATCCTGGAATAACAGCAGCACTACCAGCACCATCGGCGGCAGCATCATGGGCGTGAATGTGTCGGTAAATACCGCGTCCATCACAATATCGGGCAACATAATTGGGAATACGACGGCAGATAATATCTCCGCCGGCATAAACGGCACTACTACGGTTATTGCTCAGGTCAGCGGCATTAATCTGCCTTCCACGGCCGCCGGCACCATCACGGTCTCCAACAATACCATCCGCAACCTGTCTGCTTATGGCACGGGCAGCTCTTTTATAAGAGGCATCTGGACAGCCGCTGCTTCGGGAGGTACGTCAGTCAACCTCTTTTCCGGCAATACGATCAGCAATCTCACTACCAACTCTGCGCTGACGACTATCACCAGCGGCCAGGTAGGCGCGTGTGGCATCAACCTGTCGGTGGGCAATAATTCAATCCTTTCCCAGAATACGATCTTCAATATCTCCAACATAAATACAGCTTCCACGGGTTCGTTTGTAGCCGGCATCACCATGGCCAACGGCACAAACTCAACCGCTTCGCGCAATATCATTTATGGAATAAGCAATGCGGGTACGAGCACAACGACGACGGCACCGTCTATCGCCGCAGGCATTATTATCCGCTCTGGCACCACGGCAGCTACGGTTGCTAACAATATGATTTCGCTGGGTAATGGCCAGACGACCAATACTGCCTTTATCGGCATTCAGTGCAATCATGGCTCAACGCCTGATCCGACCAACAACATTTACTACAATTCTATAAATATAGAAGGCACAGTCGGCTCGGGTGCGCAGCCCAGCTTCGGCATCGCGCGTACAGACTTTACCGCGACGGCCAGGACGGCACCGATGGTAGTCCGGAATAATGTGGTAGTCAACACCCGTAGCGGCGGCACGGGTAAGCACTATGCTATTGCCAACAACTATGGCGCAACTGCTACTGCTATAGGCTGGGGCACGGGCGCATCCAACTTCAACGTGCTTAACGCTGCGGCTGCGAACGTCGGCTACTGGTCAGGCGACCTTTCATTTTCAGGTTGGCAGACCAGCTCTTCCGGCGATGCGAATTCGGTTTCCGGCGTTACAGTGCCTTTTGTGAACACGGCTACAGGCGATCTGCATATAAATTCCGGAACTACCGCTACGCGGCTTGAGTCCGGCGGCACTGCTATACCCGGCTTTGCCAATGATTACGATAACCAGGTAAGGCCGGGCCCGTCCGGGTCTCTGAACGGCGGCGCCTGCGCGCCTGACCTTGGCGCTGACGAATTTGACGGCGTGCCGCTGGACGTAACAGGGCCGATCATAAACTATACAGCGCTCACAAATACCTCTTGCATCTCGCCGGCAACGCGTGTGCTTTCAGGGGTCACTATGATTGAATGCAGCGGCATCAATGTGGCTACAGGCACCAAGCCAAGGCTCTATTATAAGAAATCTGCCGATGCGAATACTTATGCGGGCAATACGAGCGCAGATAACGGCTGGAAGTTTGTGGAGGCCTCCAACTCGGCGGCGCCTTTTTCGTTTACCATTGACTATTCCAAGCTGCAATCCGCGGTAGCCGGCGGCGATGTCATTCAATATTTTGTAGTGGCTCAGGACCTTGTATCTACGCCAAACGTTGGTATCGGCAGCGGCACCTTTACGGCAACACCGGCCAGCGTAGCCCTTACATCCGCGGCCTTCCCGATCGGAGGCACTATTAACAGCTATACAATCATATCGTCGGGCCTGGCCGGGGCGGTTACAATCGGCGCTACCGGCACCTACACCAGCCTAACCGGAGCAAGCGGGCTTTTTAATGCAATAAATACCAATGGCGTAACCGGCAATGTAACGGCGACCATCATAGATGCAAGCATTACCGAGGGGGGCACTGTTGCACTAAATGCAATAGTCAATACCGGCTGCGCTGCCGGGGCGTTCTCCTTATCTGTCAAACCGCAGGCTTCTCCGGCAGTGGCGACTACACTGACAGGGAACTCGGCAAATCCGCTTATCAAGCTGAATGGCGCAGACGGCGTAACGTTTGACGGCCTGAACGCAGGCGGAGCGTCGCTGAAGATCATCAACACCAATACAGGCGGCTCGGTGTTCTGGATAGCCAGCGTCAGCGCTACGGATGGCGCCAGCAACGATACGATCCGGAATTGCACCATTGCCTGCGGGGCAACCGCTACTGCCATTGCCGGCATCATTGCCGGGAGCGGGTCTGCGCTGGGCGGGGCCGGAGACGCACCCAACAATAACAATACGATTCAGGGCAACGTATTTACGGCAACTCAAAACGGTATTTACATCAACGGCTTTACCACTACTTTAGATCAGGGCTGGCTCATTGACGGCAATACATTCGGATCCGCTTCTGTGGTTGCCGACAAGCTGGGTTTCAGAGGATTGTCGGTGCAATGGGTGAACAACTTCACGATCAGCAACAATATCATCAATGGCGTATTTACGGCGGCAACCAGCACCGGAACCGCCACAGGCATCAGCACATTCAACACGGCGACCAACGGCAACATCTTCAACAATAAGATAAGCGACATTAAGAGCACAAATACCGGGGGCTTCGGTTCCAATGGCATTGCGCTGAGCGGCACCTCCAACACCTCCGGCATTAATGTGTACAACAACTTTATATCCGACGTGGCCAGCGCAGGCTTTAGCGGAATGGCTATCGGCGACAATGGCTACGGCATCGTTCTGGCAAGCGGCGGCGGATACAATATTTACGACAACACTGTGCTGATGAATACCGACCAGACGGCGACCACAGGCAACCCGGCCGCCATCAACATAACCTCAGGCATCGTAACGGCCGGCTCGCTCAACATCCGCAACAACATTTTTGCAAACATTCAGACGATAGGCACGAATCGCTTCGCCATTATATCCAATGCGCCTGCCACTGTTTTTGCAGATATTAATTACAATGATTATTACTCTGCGGCCTCAAGCTTTGGTTACTTCGGCGCCAATATTTCCAGCATCGCCGCATGGCGGACTGCTACCGGCTTTGATCTCCAATCGCTCAATGTAGCGCCCGTGTTTACGAGCACTACAGCGCCGGCCGATCTGCACCTCAGCAATGCCGTGGGCGCCAACTGGTGCCTGAATGGCGCAGGTGCTGCGATCGCCGGCGTCACAACGGATATTGACGGCCAGGGCCGCACCACGCCTCCGGACATGGGCGCAGATGAATTTACGCCTACGGATAACACCACCGGCCCGCCTACCTCGCAGGTGGCCTGCTCCGGCACGGCCATTACCACTATCGCGCTTGCGGGCACTGCCAGTTCCTTCAGCTGGACCAGAGATAATACGGCAACGGTTACCGGCATTGCTGCCAGCGGCACGGGGAGCATCTCGGGCACACTCACCAATACGACCACAAGCCCCGTTACGGTTACGTTTACCATTACGCCGCTTAATGCCAATGGCTGCCCCTTCGGCACCAATATAACCAGGACGGTAATCGTCAATCCGACTCCGAATGCATCAGCTACACCGGCATCCCAGACACTTTGCACGGGCACGGCAATTACGGCCGTCTTAAATACCGGCACCATAACGGGAACTGTGTATAACTGGGTCAGGGACAATACCGTGTCTGTAACCGGCCTTACCAATACCGGCTCTGGCACCATCAGCGGTACTCCGGTTAACGCCACGGCTGCTCCGGTTACAGTGACATTTACGGTTACTCCGTCTTACACCAATGCAGGAACGACTTGCACCGGCACGGCGGCAACGGCAACGGCAACGGTTAACCCTGTCAACACCGCGACGCTTAGCTCGGCAGCCGGCACCAATAGCCAGACCGTATGTACCAATTCCGCCATTACAGCCATTACCTACACGACAACCGGGGCTACGGGCGCAACCTTCTCGGGTCTGCCTGCCGGCCTTACCGGTTCATGGGCGGCAAATGTGGTTACCATCAGCGGTACGCCAACCGCTTCGGGCAGCTTTAGCTACACTGTCACGCTCACCGGCGGCTGCGGCGCAGTTACTGCTACGGGCACTATGACCGTTACGCCGGTTAATACCGCAACGCTCAGCTCAGCTGCCGGCACGAACGCACAGACTGTATGCACAAACACTCCGCTCACGAACATTACCTATGCAACAACAGGCGCTACGGGTGCAGGCTTTTCCGGATTGCCGGCCGGTGTAATCGGAACCTGGGCGGGCAATGTGGCAACTATCAGCGGCACGCCAACGGTTTCCGGTACATTCAATTACACCGTCACGCTCACGGGCGGTTGCGGCGCAGTTACGGCTACCGGAAGCATCGCTTCACTCAGCGCGAATACGATTGCACTCAGCTCGGCAGCCAGTACGGCCAGCCAGACCGTATGCGTAAACTCAGCAATCAGCAATATCACCTACAACACTACGCTGGCAACCGGCGCGGGCTTTTCCGGATTGCCGGCGGGCGTTACCGGTTCATGGGCGGCAAATGTGGTTACCATCAGCGGTACGCCAACAGTTTCCGGAAGCTTCTCCTACACGGTAACGCTTACCGGCGGCTGCGGAACAACAACGGCTGCGGGTACCATAACTGTCATAAACGCTAATACGGTAACCCTAAGCTCTGCCGCAGGCACTAATGCGCAGACTGTTTGTATCAATAACCCGGCTGCTAATATTACTTACACAACAACCGGCGCCACCGGCGCTACTGTAAGCGGCCTGCCGGCCGGGGTAAGCGGAAGCTGGGCTTCTAACGTGGTTACAATTACCGGCACGCCAACGGCTTCCGGCAGCTTTACGTACACGGTAACGCTGACCGGCGGTTGCGGGGCCACGCTTACGGCTACTGGCTCAATAACCGCGACGCCTAACAATACGGCGACCCTCAGCTCGGCGGCAGGCAGCAATGCGCAAGCCATATGTATGGGAGCGCCACTCGGCAGCCTCACTTATGCTACTACAGGCGCTACAGGCGCTACAGTTACCGGGTTGCCTGCAGGGATAAGCGGCGCCTGGGCCGGCAATGTGGTCACCATAAGCGGCACGCCGAGTGTATCAGGCAGCTTCAACTATACGGTTACCCTCACTGGCGGCTGCGGCGCCACTACAGCAACAGGCAGCATAACCGTGTCGCCGAACAACAGCGTCACGCTTACTTCCGGCGCCGGGTCTAACATACAGGCATTGTGCGTGAGCACGCCGGCTACGAATATCACCTACACCACCACCGGCGCTACCGGCGCTACGTTCTCCGGCCTGCCGGCTGGCGTCTCCGGTAACTGGACTGCGGGCACGATAACGATCAGCGGCACGCCAACGGCCTCGGGCACCTTTAATTACACGGCGACCCTCACCGGCGGCGCAGGCTGCGGCGGCGCGGTGACAGCCACCGGCACATTGACGGTTAGTCCATCCAATACAGTGGCGCTTACTTCTGCCGCCGGCAGCAATGCCCAGACAAAGTGCATTAATACGGCGCTGACCAATATTACGTATGCTACTACCGGCGCTACCGGCGCTACGTTCTCCGGCCTCCCGGCGGGTGTAAACGGCAGCTGG
Source organism: Chitinophagaceae bacterium (assembly GCA_965246765.1). Lineage (GTDB taxonomy): Bacteria > Bacteroidota > Bacteroidia > Chitinophagales > Chitinophagaceae > UBA1952. The sequence continues at coordinate 1,048,100 of CBDFFJ010000005.1, read as the reverse complement.
GGCGCGAACGTCGCTACAATCAGCGGTACGCCAACAGCGTCGGGCACCTTTAACTACACCGTTACCCTTACCGGCGGCTGCGCCATTATCTCCGCTACCGGCACAATTACCGTCACGCCCGGCAATACAGTTACGCTTACCTCAGCAACCGGCAGCAACGCCCAGACCGTTTGCGTAAGCACGCCTGCCACTACCATAACCTATGCTACCACCGGCGCTACCGGCGCTACAGTTTCCGGATTGCCGGCGGGAGTCAGCGGCGTTTGGGCGGGCAATGTGATAACCATCAGCGGTACACCGACTGCCACCGGCACTTTCAACTATACCGCAACGCTTACCGGCGGCTGCGGCACAGTGACTGCGACCGGAACTATGGTGGTGTCGCCTAACAATACAATCGCCCTGAGCTCTGCACCCGCTACTGCCGCACAGACAAAGTGCCTGAACACCGCCATCAGCAACATCACGTACGCCACTACCGGCGCAACGGGCGCGACAGTCACGGGTCTGCCTGCCGGCGTCACCGGAATCTGGGCGGGCAATGTGGTTACCATCAGCGGTACGCCAACTGCGTCCGGAACGTTCACCTATACAGTGACTCCTGGTGGAGGCTGCGGCACGGCAACCGCTGCGGGCACTATTACGGTAAATCCTTTGCCCAATATTTCTATCAGCCCGCTGGCGCCTGTCACCATCTGTGCGGGCGCGAATGTGGTGCTTACGGCAAGCGGCGCGAACACCTACAGCTGGTCGCCGGGCGCTACGCTGAGCAGCACATCGGGATCCTCCGTTACGGCTACACCAACCGGAAACACCACCTACCTGGTGACAGGTACGGACCTAAACGGCTGCATCAGCTCGGCTACCAGGCTGGTGACGGTCAACGCCCTTCCGAACATCGCCATTACGCCGGCCGGCCCGGTCTCGTTCTGCGGCGGCCTGAGCGCTACGCTTACGGCCTCCGGTGGATCTACCTACAGCTGGTCGCCCGCGGCGGGGCTGAACCTTACTACCGGCGCATCGGTAGTGGCATCGCCGGCAGGCACTACGCTCTACACCGTGACCGGCACAGGCGCCAATGGCTGCACCAACACGGCTACGAAGACGGTTACAATCATTCCGGCGCCTAATTCCGGCATTACGCCGGCAGACTATATCAACATCTGCCAGGACGACTCCGTACACTTTACGGCGGCTGCCGGCTACGCAAACTATGTCTGGATGCTTTATGGCGTGCCGGTAAAGACAGGGGTAAATGCCTTCAGCACAACTACCGGCGGATTCTATACGCTGAAGGTGACGGATGTAAACGGGTGTAGCTCTACTACGGCAACGCCTTCCGTCATTACGGTTACGCAGCGTCCGTCTCCGGTCGTCACCCGCAATGGCGGAACGCTTGATGCAGGCGCCGGCTATTCCACGTATCAATGGTATCAGCCGGGCGTATATATTGCCGGTGCTACCAGCCAGATGTACACGCCGACCGCCAATGGGACATACTATGTAGCGGTTACGGACACCACCGGGCTGCATTGCTCCGGCAATTCCGGCCTATTTGTGTTCAGAAATCTGGGTGTGGGCGGCAGCACCATCGCCGATGCAATTAAGCTGTATCCGAATCCGGCCAATGACCTGATACACATTGACGCGCCTGTTTCCGTCAACATTACGGTGAGCAGTATGGACGGCAAGCAAATACTGTCGGCTATGGGTGCCCATGAGATAAACGTCGGCGCATTCGCGGACGGCGTGTATCGCATACTGATAACCGACAAGGCCGGTAATTATCTGAAAATGGAGAAGATTACCAAAGTGACGAGGTAATGGAAGCCTGATGCTGAAAAGGCCGCCCGGCGAAATTCCGGGCGGCCTTTTTTTGTCCTTATGTTCCTGTTGCTTTAAGAATATGCGGACTTTGCAGCCCGATGTCAGAGGCCTGCCACCGCTATTTCGCCATTAATAAGCCTTACGGAATGCTGTCGCAATTCAGCGGCGGGCATCCCGGACTGCCCATGCTTGGCGCCCTGGCATTCCCATTTCCGGAGGGCATACATGCCATAGGCCGCCTTGACTTCACCTCAGAAGGCCTGCTGCTGCTTACAACAGATAAGGCGGTGACGAAGATGCTCTTTGACCCCGCTGCCGCGCATCGCCGCACGTACCTGGTGAATGTCTATAAGCAGGTGAGCGATGAAATGATGCAGCGGCTTGGAAGCGGCATCTCCATCCGCATTCGCGGCGGTGAAAATTATACGACAGCGCCGGCAATCGTAGCGCGCCGGCAATCGTAGCGCGGCGGCAGCGGCCAGCCGGCCTGCCGGGCATCGCGCACGAGCTACGCCAGGATATTCCCCAGGACTGGCTCAGCATAACCCTTACCGAAGGAAAGCACCGGCAGGTACGGAAGATGCTGCAAGGCGCAGGGCATCCCTGCCACCGCCTGATACGGCTGAGTATAGGCGGCATGGAGCTCGGCGATCTTGCGGTCGGGCAGGTCAGGGAGCTGACTGCGGAAAAATTTTTCCAGGACCTGGGACTGAAGGCCTGAATCAGCGGGATAAGCTATCCAGGGTTTCTATGTCTTCCGGGCTGAGCTGTAATGCCGTTGCACACATATTATCTTCCAGGTGCGCCACTTTAGAGGTGCCGGGGATCAATAGAATATTATCCGCGTGCTGCAGCAGCCAGGCCAGTGCTACCTGATGCGGCGACGCGCCCCGCCGGGCAGCGATGCTTTCAATCCGGCCCATGCTTTCCACATTGTTGGCATTAAGCGGATTCCAGGGTATAAAGCCGATGCCATTGGCGCGACAGTATTCCAGCTCCGGTTCCCATTTGCGAAAGTCGTAGCTATACTTGTTTTGCACTGAGGCAACCTCAAAGAAATCACCGGCGGCCTTGATCTCCTCAATGTTGACTTCCGAAAGCCCGATATGCTCAATGAGTCCCTCTTCCTGCGCGTGTTGCAGCATTTTAAACGTGTCATCACGCTTTACAGACGGATCTATACGATGAAGCTGGTATAGTTGGATTCGTTCCTGCTTCAGGCGTTTGAGGCTGCCTTCCAAAGCGCCCCGGAGATAGCCGGGATCGCCGTTCATAGTCCACTGATTGGGGCCGCTGCGCATAAATCCTCCTTTAGTGGCAATGACGAGATCAGCCGGATAAGGGAAGAGGGCCTGCGCGATTAATTCTTCGGAAACGTTCGGGCCATAGGAGTCGGCAGTGTCTATAAAGTTTACTCCCAGTTTTACCGCAGCCTGAAGCACCCGCATCGCCTCGTCCCTGTCTTCAGGAGGCCCCCAGACGCCCTTGCCGGTGATGCGCATGGCGCCAAAACCCATTCTTGCTACGGTCAGTCCGCCGCGCAGGGTGTAAGTTGTTTGATTCATCGCTGAGCCAGTTTTTTTAAAAAAGAAAAGGTACGAAGGCCATGCCGGGACATGAATGCGGCTGTAGTTCAGCCTCGAAGTGGCTATAGCCAGGTGGATTTCTTTATGTGTACGCGCCGTGCAATTATAAGTGAAGGGTGGGAGTGAAGGCGGGGTTATCATTATCTTAGCCGCCATAACACACCACATGGCAAAGCAATCCGGCGACTTCCCCTTCATTGGCTCCTTCGGCGACTTCGTTTTCTACAAGACTAAGCACGGCAACCTCGTACGCCGCAAGGGCAATCTGAATAAAGAGCGTGTAGCTACTGAGGCTGCCTTTGAAGGCTCCCGCAAGGCCTCTTCCGAATTTGGCCGGGCAGGTTCGGGTTCCGGTCTTATCAGGAATGAAATCAAAAAGCATTGCCCCTATGCCGGCGACGGCGAGACCCACGCCCGCCTCTCCAAGGTGCTTGGAGAAATCATCCGCGCGGATGTGAAGAACGGCAAAGGCGACCGGCAGATTCTGGCCGAAAACATTGGCCCGCTGAAGACTTTTGAATGGGTGAAAGACCATCCGCTCAGCCGCTCCTTCTGGGCGCAATGTGGGGGTAGTATGAGCCCTGAAGGCGTCCTGACCATCACCATGCCGTCCTTACAGCCCAAGCGCGACCTCGGCTGGCCCGCCAATGCCACTCATGCCGAAATCAAGGTGGTGGGCATCGCAGCAGATTTTGCGGCTAAGACAGCGACAAGCGCCTCTGCCTCCACAGGATTGCTGATGAAGAGTTCTGTTTCAATTGACAAGGCACTGGAATGCCCGCTGCCGGTTGGCGAAGGCCTGGTGCTGATGGCGGGGATTGGCGTGCAGTTTTTTGAGGGGGAGAAGGCGCTTGGGGAAGGGGCGGCTTTTGGGATTGTGGGGTAAAGGGCAGCCGGATTTGGAATGGCCTTTGGCCAATAATGCTTTAAACAATCAGCGCGGACATACAGATAGCATGAAAAGAATCGGAACACAGCTTAAAGGCTGCGCAGAGTCAAAGCCCTTTCCCAAAAAACCGTGGCCGAAGCAACAGGCATCAGCCCGGCGGTTATAGGCAGGATTGAAGGCAATAATAAGCTCCCGACCCGGGAACAGCTTCGCTTGCTAAGCAATCAGTACGGCGCATCTTTGGGGCCGCTGCTCGCCGAATTATCCAGCGAGAAGATTGTACATGAGCTATGCGCCGACGAGGACGAAGCGCTTGCGGCAATGGCCCTTGCCGAGCAGAAGCTGAAAGTGTCGCCGCTACAAGGCAGCCTGTCACTTAGCGGCGATATTCCCGAGCGCAAACCCATAGCGGAGTTTCACAACAAGGTTATTCAGGGCGATTGCCTGGACGTGATGCAGCGCATACCGGACAAGAGCATAGACATGATACTCTGCGACCTGCCCTACGGCACTACGCAGAACAAATGGGACAGCGTAATTGACCTCAAAAAGCTGTGGGCGGAATATGAGCGCATCATCAAAGACAACGGCGCCATTGTGCTCACGGCGCAGGGCGTGTTTACGGCTAAGCTGATTCTTAGCAATGAGAAGCTGTTTAAGTACAAGATTGTCTGGATAAAGAGCAAGGCGACCAACTTCCTGAATGCGAAGGTGCAGCCGTTGCGCAAGCACGAGGACATTTGCATCTTCTACAAGCAGCAGTCCGTATCATCCGCAGATGGCGGATGGCGAGCCTTACGACAAGGGCATTCGCAACGACCAGTACACCGGCAGCTACGGGGACTTTAAGCCGCGCCATGTAAAGAGCGCGGGCGGCCGCTACCCGACGGACGTGATTGAGATGAACCTGAACGGCAACGATGGCGACAATGTTTTTTTTCGCACGCCTGATAAGGAAGTGCAGATAGATTGCCAGACGGAAGCCATTTACATTAAAAGGGCGCAAAGCGAAGGCAAAGTGCTGCACCCGACGCAAAAGCCTGTGCGCCTTGCGCGCTGGCTTATCCGGACGTTTACAGATAGGGAGGCGGTTGTTTTGGGTAATGTTCGGTTAGCTGCATAATTTCAGCCCCGCATCATGGCCGAAAGTCTATCCTATGTTGAAATCGCTTACAAGATTTTAAGCGAAGACCCGAAGCACAGTAAGCTTCATTATCGGGATATTGCCAAGCGTGCCTTTGACCTTGAGCTTCTTGAAAGTGACAATATCCTGATTGCCGGAAACCTCTCGTCCGCGCTTGGTAGCGAAATCAGAAAGGCAACGTCAGCCGGAACGGAACCTAAATTCATCGCTTACGGCAAGGGCATTTACGGGCTTACCGAAAATGAGCCAAAGGGCATCTTCGCAGACATCCGCCAAAAGAATGCGGAAGTAAAGAAGGGCTTACTTGAAGCGCTCCATGCAATGCACCCGACGAAGTTTGAAGAGCTTATCGGTGAAGTATTGCGCAAGCTCAATTTTGAAGAAGTAGAGGTCACACGGCAGAGCGGTGATGGAGGGATTGATGTGAACGGCAGGCTTGTCGTTGCCGGTGTAATTCGCAGCAGCGTCAGCGTTCAGGTAAAGCGCTGGCGTAATAACGTTCAACGCGGGAGCATTTCCGAACTGCGAGGAAGTCTGCGTCCGCACCAAACTGGCTTGTTCGTCACGACTTCCGACTTTTCCCGTCAAGCAATAGAAGAAGCAGAAGACCCTTACAAGGCGCCTATTTCTTTGATGAACGGCAATGAGCTTGTTGACTTGCTGTGTGAGTTCAGCATCGGCGTTATTTCAGAGCGCGTCACGATTTATGAGGTTGATAAGGATGAAATGGCCTTTGATTTTCCTAATGAAACCGCCGTTGACGAGAAAGGCATTGAGATTTTTGTTAACTACAAAAACCATAAGCATTTTGCTGTGTTCTTCTCGCCAACGAAGATTGTGTATGAGGGGGCGGTGTTTAAATCCCCTTCAGCCGCTGGCACAAAAGTTCACAATGGTTTGCCTGTAAACGGCTGGAAATTCTGGAAGTTCACAGACCATAAAACCGGCAAGGTTCATCCTTTAGAAAGATTGAGAAACAAATGAGATATGGTATCTATGATTTAAAAAATGCAGACTGGGAATCTTATATTGTCAAGTGCAATAACTGCGGATTGTATTTCTATGAAATGGTGGACGACGAAAGAAATGATAATGCCTTAGTTATCTTGACAGACACGGAAACCGGAGAATTTTATAGGGGCTGTCCAGTCTGCGAGACAGACGGGTATCTACAGAACGAAAATTGATGCAATGCTGTCCGTAATCAACCTTTACAAACAGAAGGTTACTGACATAGCGAACTTCCCGCGCGTCATTCGCAGCGATTTCTTTAATCTCGTCCCCGGCCAGACCATTCAATTCCCCGACAACGAAGATTATCAGGTAGTCAACGAGGTACCGATTCCGCTGTTTGACGCCATCATTTCCAACTTCCCTTTTATTCAGCAAGAGGATATTCCCAACGAAATTCTGACGGCTCATTTCCGCGGAACCTTTGCGGCTACACAGGCGGCTTTTATGAAGGGCCGGAAGTTCGCCATCAATGAGCGCAGCGATTACTACATCTACTGCTTCTACCAATCGCTCCGTTTCCTGAAAGACGACGGTATGATTGCCGCCATCACCAGCAATGCCTGGCTCGGTAAGAATTACGGCTTTCAATTCAAGCGCTTCCTGCTGGACAACTTCCATATCAGGTATGTAGTGCGCAGCACTGCCGAGCACTGGTTTAAGGATAGCAAGGTGAGTACCATCTTCATCACCCTGCAACGCGGCCAAAGCACAGCGCCCGCCAGATTCATCACTATCGCAGGCAATCTGGAGACGATGTTTGAGGGGAAGCCGCTGTCGGCATACGAACAGTTTTACGCCGAAATAGACCACTGCGATAATCCGGCCAACGTTGACTGGCAGCCAAGCGCCGACCATACCGGTGTCTATGAGCGCAAGGACGGCAGCATTCGCGTAAGCTTGGTGACGCGCAGCTTCTTTACCGATGCGGTTACCGAAAATGAGAGCTGGTCAAGATTCTTTATTAGTCCTGACCCGTTTGCAATCTTTCGCGACAAGCTGATTAATCCGTTTAGCGTGTTGTACGATGTGGGAAGAGGCACGCGCACCGGCTGGGATGCGATGCACATCATTACAGATGCGCGGAATGAGACACTGCATATAGAGCGGGAGTTCCTGCTACCGATTTTGAAGAGCAGCGGGGAACTTACCCAGATTGCCCACACCGCTGCCCCTGCTACAAACCTCTTCGTCTGCGACAGACCGCTTGCCGAACTCAGACGCGACTACCCGAATGCGTACAGGCACGTGTGCAATTTTGAGGGTGGCGCGAATAACATTGGCAAGCCTCTGACGCACAATGATGTGTTGGGAAAGCGGCAATCGTTTTGGTACACATTAAGCAGCGAGGATGCCGCCAACATCTTCATCTCCATTAACCCATCTGACAAGATGTTCTTCGCCTATACACCTGCCCCCGTCTTTTGCAACCAGCGCCTTGTAGCCATGCGCGCCGAGCCGGAGGATGTTCAGCTTCTTGCCGCGTTGCTCAATTCTATAGTGTCGCTGCTTTTTGTAGAAGTAAACGGCGTAGAGCGCAACATGGGCGCACTTGACCTGAACGCGGATTTCTTCAAGACCAAAATGAAAGTGCTGAACCCTGCGCTATTGAATGAGCAGAACAAGAAAACCATTTTAGACAAGTTTGCGATACTAAGCGGACGGGCAGTCAAGTCTTACAATCTAGAATATAGCCAGAGCGACAGAAAAGCTTTTGATAAAGCTGTGCTGGTTGCATTCGGATATGATGTCGCATTGCTACCGAAGCTCTATGCGCTGCTGACTGAAACAATTAAGAACCGGGTGGAGATGCAGCATCGGTGAGCTTATGTCGCTTTGATTGTACGGCACAGGATTTAAAGCTAGCTTTAGAATGCCGCCCACCCTCGCCCCAAACCAATCCACCGCCTTCACCCTAAAAGTCCACAAGCGGCTATCCGAGGTGTACGGCACCGGCATCAAATACTTCCACAACCTTGACCCGCTCAGCGAGCTTGTCTCCTCTCTCCTCTCCCACCGCATCAAAAACAGCCAGTCCGCAAAAGCCTACGCGACGCTCATGGAAACCTTCGGCTCCTGGGAAGCCGTGCGCGATGCACCGAACGACGCCGTAGAAGCAGCCATCAAACCCTGCACCTGGCCGGAGCACAAAGCGCCGCGCATCCAGCAGGTGCTTCGCGACATCACCGCGCAAAAGGGCAGCCTCTCGCTGGATTTCCTCGGCGGGTTGGAAGCAGCCGAAGCACGCGATTGGTTAGAAACCCTCCCCGGCGTAGGCCCGAAAACCAGCGCAGCCGTTCTCTCTTTTTCCACCCTGCGCGGCAAGGCGTTGCCGGTGGATTCGCACCACTTTCGCGTGGCGTGGCGGCTGGGCATCATCCCCGAAAAGATTGGCGAAGGCAAGGCGAACCGTGTGCTGGAAGCCTTGCTACCGGAAGACTTCTCCGCGCAGGACGTTTACGACAACCATCAGCTCATGATGAAGCACGGCCAGCAGGTCTGTCACCATCACCGGCCGGATTGTGAGCGGTGCGTGCTGCTGGATATTTGCCCGACCGGGCAGGCGCGAGTGAAGGGTATTTGATTTACGGTCTTTCAAAACAAAAGCGGCAGCCATCCGGCTGCCGCTTTTCATTAAATCCGGTTCGCGTTTACTGCTTTACCATCCGCAGGCGCTGCGTGTAGCCGCCCTGCACTATTTCTACCATATAGACACCGGCAGCCTGGCTGCTGATGTCAATGGTTGCAGATGGCATCTGGTCGGTCGTGATGCTGCGCTGGCTGATGAGGCGGCCCTGGATATCCGTAATCCGAAGCTCGGCATCGGCTGACTGAGCAAACTGAACCGTGAACTGTCCGGTGGTAGGGTTTGGATAGACGAGCACCTTGTAGTCCGCTGCTTCCTCTACTTGCGCAACTACCGATGGCGCGGCCATACGGCAGCTTGGCGGCATCGCGCAGTCATAGCTGCTCCAATTGATGTTCTTGCCGTCGCCTTCTATCTCTTCAGCTATGAAGAGTCCGGTCATGTTGCACACATCGTTGCTGCTCCAGCTACAGCTGTAGCCGTTGCCATGCACGCGTAGCTTGCCGCCGGGCATATAGACGTTGGCAATGATGTTCGTGTTCTTGCCATCTACAATGAACTTCTCATCGGTATGATTGCCGCTGTGCCAGTTGCTCCAAGAAGAGTAGCAGTTGTGGTTGTGGCTGGAAGAAGAAGCGTCCTTCACATAGAAGGTTACCTTCTTGCCGGTGGGGTTCACCGTACAGCCCTTATCAATGTCCACTTCATCTTTCACACGCAGGTTCGTGTTGCCGCTGAAGATGATTTTAGCACCGTAATCCATTTCCAGACTTTCCATGCTGATGTCGGAAGCAATGAAGGTTACCACAGCGTCATGGCCTATGTGGACGTCTTCAAAGATGTTGCCGGTCACGGTAACGCTTTTGCCGGAGTTGATGGTCAAATCCTTCTTGTTGCCAGTCACGGTGCCGCTGGTCGTCATGGTGTAATTACTCAGGCCGGAAGTGCTTGCCGTATTCAGCAGCATCGTCGGGAAGGTCACGACCGCTGGGCTGGAAATCCTGGTCGGGATGGTGACGGGATTGTTCACGTCAATATCATAAGCCTTCACAAACGCGCCGGGAGAGGCAACGGTGCAATACTTGTCAAACTCGGCCTCTCCATAAGAAGAGGTTACGCCTACGCTGCCGTTAAAGACATCGTTGCTCTGCGCCAGCTCTACTTCTCTCATGCCTATCAATACATACATCGCCGCAAGCGTTTGCTTTTGCAGGTTATAAGAAACCGGCTGGCTCGCGCATCCGTTTCCGTCTGTTACAACGAGCGTATAGTTACCGTCGCCATTGGCCACCCTCAGGCGAATGGTTTGCGTAGCGGCAAAAGCAGCACTGTTGTAAGTCCATGCGTAGGAATATGTCCCGCTTGGCGTACCACTACCGGTCAATTCTACCGCATTGCAGAAGGCATCGGCATTGGAAGGGGAGATGCCGGCAACAGGCGCTGTGCGGATAAGCACAGTCGTCGTGCAGGCACTCGTGTTGTTTGCGCCGTCCTTCACCGTCCATACAATCGTGGATGTGCCTACGTTGAACGACTTGGCGATGCTGTTACCGGTTCCTGTCGCCGTAGTTGCTCCGGTCATCGTCCAGGTTGTCGTCGTCGCGGTGCAGTTGTCCGTTACGCCCAGCGTAATGGTTTTGCTGTTGCCGGAGAAGTTGTCGCAGGCAGTGATATTGCCTGTGCAGGCAAGCGTTGGTGGCGTATTGTCCAGCACCGTGATGGTCTGCGTCTGGTCGGCGGCGGCATTGCCGCAAGCGTCCGTCAGCTTCCAGGTGCGGGTGATAGTCTTAGCGCCGGTTGTGCTGTTTGCGACAACGGCATCCGTGTAGGTAGCGTTGAGACCCGTAGAGCAGTTGTCCGCCTCGTTGGTTACATCGCCGGTATTAGCCGGACTGGCATCGTAGCTGCAATTGAGGCCGGCATAAATCGTCTTTGCCGACGGCGCAGTAAATGTCGGAGCAATGTTGTCCTTCACATTAATGGTCTGCATCTGGTCAGGCGCGGCGTTGCCGCAGGCATCCACAAGATGCCAGATGCGCGTGATAACTTTCGCCCCCTGACAGCTTCCGTTAGCCATTACATCGTTGTAAGTCGGCTGCAAGCCTGTAGAGCAATTGTCCGCTACATTGGTCGGACTTCCCGTTACAGACGGCGCGGCATTGTAGGTGCAGGCAGCGGTAGTGTAAATGGTGGCATCGGCAGGCCGCGTGAAGGTCGGGGCGATGTTGTCCTTTACATTAATCGTTTGAATTTGGTCAGCCGCTGCATTGCCGCAGCCATCCACCAGCTTCCAGGTGCGGGTAATCACCTTGCTGCCCGCACAGGAACCGTTTGCTACGGCGTCTGTGTAAGTAGGCTGCAGGCCTGTGGAGCAATTGTCCGCCACATTGGTCGGATTGCCGGTTGCGCTTGGGCTGGCATTAAAGGTGCAGGCAGCAGTTGTATAGATGGTAACGTCGGCAGGACGGGTGAAGCTCGGTGCCGTGTTGTCCTTTACATTAATTGTCTGCACCTGGTCGGCCGCTGCATTGCCGCAGTTATCTATCAAATGCCAGGTGCGTGTAATGACTTTGCTGCCCGGGCAAGTTCCGTTTGCAACGATTTCTGTGTAGGTGGCATTGAGCCCGGTAGAACAGTTATCCGCCTCGTTCGTTACATCACCGGTTACGGTAGGCGAAGCATTGTAGCTACAATTGGCAGTAGTATAAACCGTGGCGGTTGGCGGAGCGGTAAAGGTCGGCGCTGTGTTGTCCTTCACGTTAATAATCTGTACCTGATCGGCGGCGGCATTGCCGCAATCGTCCACCAGATGCCAGGTGCGGGTGATGATTTTGCTGCCCTGACAGGAGCCGTTAACCGGCAGCGCATCAGTATAACTGGCCTGCAGGCCGGTGGTGCAGTTGTCAGCCTCATTCGTCACGTCTCCCGTCACGCTCGGGCTGACGTTATACGCGCATGTAGCTGATGTATAAACGGTAGCGGTTGGCGGCGCGGTGAAGGTCGGCGCCATATTGTCCAGCACGAGGATGGTCTGCACCTGGTCGGCAGCGGCATTACCGCTTGCATCCACGAGGTGCCAGGTACGGGTAATGGTAAGATTGCCGATGCAAACCATGGAGGCCGCATCCGTATAAGTAGCCTGAAGGCCGCTCTGGCAATTGTCCATTTCATTCACTACATCGCCGGTAATGGCGGGGCTGGCATCGTAGCTACAGGTAGCCGTCTTGTAAATCGTAACATTCGCCGGACGGGTAAATGTCGGAGCCGTTACATCCTGCACCGTGATTACCTGCGTGCCGATGGCGCTGGAATTGCCGGAGGCATCCATTGCTTTCCACGTGCGCGTGATGGTGTAATTGTAATAACTGGCCGCTATCGGGCTGCTGCCCTGAGTGCTCACCTGACCGAGATAAGTAACTGCCGGGTTAGTAGTGCAATTGTCATTCGCTGTGGGTGAGCCAACTGCAGGAACCGCATTACAGCTCACTGTTACATTGGCCGGCACGCCGGAAAGCGTGGGGACTTCGTCATCCGTCACGGTCACCGTCTGCGTGGTGAAGGCATAATTGTACGAGTTGTCCAGAATTTCCCAGCGCACGGTGGTAGTGCCGATAGGGAAAGGATAGCTCATCGGGCTTATCACGATACCATTTACGCTCGGCGCGATGGCGAAAACTCCGCAGTTGTCACTCACTGTCGGGAAGCCGATGTTATAGGTCGTTGAGCAGTTGCCAGTGCCATCATGGGAAGTTGTGGTAGTCACGGCAGGCGGTGCAATTATAGTTGGCAGCTCATTGTCTGTCACCGTCACGGTTTGCGTGGCTGTAGCAGTACGGCCGTTCACATCCGTTACCGTCCAGGTTACTGTTGTGTTGCCTTTCGGGAAAACGGAAGGCGCGTTGTTAGAATAAGAAAGCACGCCGCAATTGTCGCCCACTACCGGATTGCCAAGCATCACACTGGTCGCGCTGCATTGGCCGGGATCGGTGAACACGCTTACATTGGCCGGGGGCGCGATGGTCGGGTTCTGATTGTCCGTTACTGTAATGTTTTGCGTGGCAGTTGCCATGTTGCCGTTCACATCATATACCTTGTAAGTAACCGTATTGATACCCACGGAATATTGGCTGTTGGCAGGCGCAGTACTAGTAACAGGCTGCAGGCTGCAATTATCCGTAGCCGTCGGTAAGCCGAGTGCCGTAATCGTCGCATAGCATTTTCCGGCATCCGCATTCGCGGCAATGGCGGCAGGCGCGGTGAGCACCGGAGCCTGATTATCCGTAACCGTAACCGTCTGCGTCACCGCATCGGCGGCAACGCCATTTACGTCCGTCACGTTCCAGGTAACAATCGTTGTGCCTACGGGATAAAGCGCATTCAGCGCCTGTGCATCGCTGCGTACGCCGACAGGCATTCCAACGGAGCAATTGTCAGATGCTGTAGCACTCACGGTTACTGACGCGCCGCAAACGTTGGCGTCTGTATTCACATTCTTGTTGCCGTTGGTGGTAATGACTGGCTTCTGATTGTCAACAATTGTGACGTTGAAGCTGCAAGTACCTGTATTGCTGGCCGCATCGGTTCCGGAGAACGTATTAGTCGTCGTTCCTACCTGAAAGCTGCTGCCGCTGGCAAGCCCGGCAGTCTGCATTACTGTAATGGCAGAGCAGTTGTCAAAGCCAAGTGGCGTTACATACGTGACCGCCGCGCCGCAAGAGCCGGTGGCTGTATTAACTGTAATGTCCGGCCGGCAAGGGCCGCCGCGCACAATCACTACCGCAAGCGCCTCTTCCGGCACGTTGTTGTATGTTGGCGTCTGGTCTCCGCAATTGTATTGCCAGGTAGCGCCCTGCGTGACGTAATAAACGCCGGGAGTAATTGGCGCTGTAAAGCCCTGGTTGATGCTGCCGGAAGTGCTGGAACCTCCGCCGCCTGTCTGATGGCAATTCAATGTTGTGCCGTTTACACCTACGTAGTGCTGGGTAATACAGCCGGAGCATCCCGCCCCGCCGTCATAGACCATACTGTAGCTGCCGGTGAGCATCACAGACGCACCCGGATTGACTACAATCGTATTAGAGCCGCCATTCAGCTTCACATTCGTGTAGGTAGATTTTCTGCCGAGCTGGCTGATGTCCACTGGACTGGCCGGAATGACCACAGACACGATTACCGGCGCCTCATTATCGTTCACCGTAACCGTAAAGTTCTGCACTGTGGTATTGCTGGAGGCATCCGTGGCCGTATAGGTTACGGTCGTTGTTCCCTGCGGGAAAACAGCGCCGTTCAGAGGTCCTGCTGTCTGCGCGATGGACGCGCCGGAGCAATTATCCGTTACCGTAGGCTCCGTCCATGTCACCGCCGCGCCGCAAACGCCGGGGTCGTTATTTACGGTGATGTTCGCCGGAAGGTTATTAATCGTCGGCGGCGTATTGTCGGGGATGTTGGCTACCGTGGTGGAATTTTCTACCACACAGCCATTAAACTCCCGCACCTGAACGGCATAAGTGCCGGCAGTTAGCCCGCTGAACGTATAAGGGCTGCTGCCCGAAACAAAGTTCAATCCGCCATCGCTGGAAAAGCTGTATGGCCCCGTTCCGCCCGAAGCGGTGACGGTTATGCTGCCCGGCACACCGCACGCTACATCCACCACGCTGGTCGTAAAGTTCACTGCGCAGGTCACATTTACATTCACGGTTGTGGATGTCTGTACGCCCTGCGGGTCTTGTGCGATAAAGGAAATGACATTGCTGCCTACCTGGCTTGCCGTCGGTGTCCAGCTAAAGGCCGTCACCGCCGCGCCATTCACCGGGCCCGTCAGGGGAAGCGCCGGTGTAAGCGTTGCGCCTACCGGGATGCCGACGCCGAACAGCGTCACTGCATCAGCCGCATCAGGGTCGGTAGCCTTTACGTTAAAGCTCAGGTTTTGGCCAATCGGGATGGTGTATGAGATGTTGTTGGCCGGCGTATTGCCCGCTGTATAATCAAACACCGGCGGATTGGACGGCCCTGTGATTCTGACAATAATATCCAGATGCACATAGCCCCCTCTGGAATCGGTCAGGCGGATGACGGCGTTGTATTGAGCGCCGATGGTCAGGTTGTAAGTCTCAAAGGAAATTAGCCCTGTTGACGACACCGTAAACTTGCCCGGTGTCGTTTGGAATGGCTGCGTGTTTGGAGCCGTGCTGGTTTGCGTAAAGCTGGCAGAGGGCGCCAGCGAAAACGTGATTACATCACCATTCGGGTCAGTAGCGGGTATCTGGTAAGTTGCCGGCGGGCTTGATATGCTGGCGCCCTTCACCATGTTCACCACCGGAGGCAGCGTGGATACCGGCGCATCGTTGTTGTTACCTACTGTTATCTTGGATTCCACCCTGAAAGAGCCACCGCCATTATTCTGCAGGAATGTTGCGCCTGTGCCGGCATTCAGCCTGGCTGCGCCTTCAAAATAGGCGGTATAAAGCGCAGGCAGCGGCGTGGCAGCGGAAGGCGTATAGATGTGCGATACGTTGAATACGCCGTTCACAATATCTTCAGCCGCAATGGCGCTTGTCGGGATGACGCTCGTTACATCCAGCGTCACCTGCTGGCTGGGCGTGCCATCGCCCCAGATGATTGGGAAATTGGTGCCGAACTTAATCTGCTCCCCCGGGTCGGGCAGATTATTCGCACCGAAGCTCTGCGTGGCGTAGCCAGACCAGGCAAATCCCCGCCGCCATGATTCGGTGATGGTGAAATCAATCTTGTAGCCTGGCCCTGTATAGCTCAGGTCTCGCTTCCAGCTCATATTGCCATAGCGGAAGTGCGTTGCGCCGGCCGTAAAGCTTAGTAGAACCGCCAACCCGAAGAGTGCCGCCCGGAGCATCGCTCGCCCGGAAGCCCCTGCCTGCCGCCTTTGTAGTGGTGTGTGCATAGGACAATGGATTTGGTTTGATGAGCGCGAAAAGTAATAGCCCATATTTGCAATTCATAACATTTAATACAAAATCATTTCTTCCAATTACATTTGATACATTACTAATGCTTTATGTCATTCGCTACTGACCGACAATAATTAAAAACATTTCTTTTCCGCCATTGCATGGATTGAAGCCATGTCATATTGAACCCGGTTTATGAACAATCAGCCTGATGCAGCACACTTTCAGGAAATAATTTCCGCCTTCCGCGAGGTGGCCGACCCGGCGAATGCCGCTCCTATGGCCGCTTACATGAAAGACATTGCACCTTTTTTCGGCATCAAAAGCCCGCAGCGCAAAGCCATGCAGCGGGAAATCTTTGCCGCCTTTAAATCACTGCCGTTTGAAGCTGTGTCGGCCTCCATGAGGGATTTATTCGCGCAGCCCGAACGCGAGCTGCATTACCTCGCCATAGACTGGCTCTACCATCGCCGTAAGGAATGGACGGCAGAAACGATTAAGCTCATAGAGTACATGCTCAGCACAAAATCCTGGTGGGATACAGTTGATTCCATCGCAGCGCATTCGCTTGGCGAATGGGTGCAGCGCTTCCCGGAGGAGGGCTTGAAAACGGTCAGGCGATTTGCCGCATCCGGCAATCTGTGGCTAGAGCGCAGCGCCATCATCCACCAACTAATGTACCGGGAAAAAACAGACACCGCCCTGCTCACGGCCTGCATCCTGCCGCATATGCGCAGCAAGGAATTTTTTCACCAGAAAGCCATCGGCTGGGCCTTGCGGCAATACGCGCGTACAGACGCGGATTGGGTGCGGGCCTTTGCAGATACGCATCCCTTAACGCCGCTATCTAAGCGCGAGGCGCTGAAGCATCTGTAGGGCTCGGGCTACGCCACCCAGTACATGTCAATCTCACCCTTGCTCTTCGCTTGAATCTTGCCGCGGTATTCACAATGAAACTTGCCACGCAGCAGCTCATGCGACCGGAAGTAAAGCACCTTTCCACCAAAGTCTTTCGGAAGACCACGGAAGCATTGCCATGAGCTGCCGGATTACCGGCAAAACCGCTGCACCCGCGCATTACCCGAATGTACAGACGCTGGGAAAGCTCCTTGCTACCGATGCCCTGATTGTGAGCTATGCCGGCGGCCCCGGCACTCAAAACCGGTACTGGACGGCAGCTTATCAGTTTCAAATACTGGAAGTGCAGCCCGCGGATGTGCAGATTGATGTCCTGGATATTGAAGGTCTGCCCAAAGAGGTCTTCAACGTATCGCCCATCACGGAAGCCGTACTCGGCGCTTTCCGCGTGAATTTTAGCTGGAAGCTGCCCTGGCGTGGCGCCTACAAGCCGAAGCCGTAGGGGCTGATGCTTTATAACCGCGCCACTTCGGTCAGAACATTGTTCAGCCTTGCGCTCAAATCTTCGTAGGGCGTATAGCCTTTGGCGAGGAGATAGAACTTATCCGGCGCTGTCTGCAACACTACGGCCGGGAAGCCGGTGATGCCGAGTTGCTTTACCAGCGCCGCCTCATAACGTGCTTCTTCTATCCACTCCTCCTCGCCCAGGCGGCGGATAAAGTCATCGCCGTCCAGGTTCAGGCCTTCCGCCAATGCGCGGTAGCTCTCGCCATCGGAGAGGTCTTTGCCCTCCGCCATGTGCAGCTTCTGTATGGCGCTTGCGAAGGAAATCGCGGCCCGCCCGTCACCGGCTTTGAACAGGCAAAGCGCAATGGCGGGCGTCAGGCTTTCTTCTACCCAGGGGCTTTCTTCGGGATGGAATATATGGTGCAGGTATGCCTCGCCAAAGTGAACGCCGGTGTACTCCTTTACCGTCTTGTAAGCGCCCGCGATGTAGCCAGCCTTAGCGCTGACGAGCTGCGCGTGCTCCGGTGGCACCATCCCGCCGCTAAGGACATCAAAGGCCAGCTTGTCCCTGTAGTCCGCTTCCAGCCGCTGCATCACGGGGGAGAAACCGTAGCACCAGCCGCAGAGGGCATCGTAGATGTAGATGACGGTGGGCGCCATGCCTTTTGAATTTATTCGGTAAAGGTGGGGGTTTGGTGGAATGCGATGACGGAACAGTTCCCGTGTGTATGAGCGTCACCGCGCTAAAAAGTTTCAGCCATTTGCGCTTTATCGACAGTAATCAGGCTTCCATCGCTAGCAGCAAGCGGAAAGCATTGCCACGGCATGTGCAAAGTGAAGCATCAAAACACCAGTTGCGGATCCTGGTTTATATCAAATGCCTTACCACAATCTTCTTCCACCGCTTTCCCAACCCAAGCGCTACCGCCGTGGCATCTTTTATAATCAGCTCGCCTTTGCCTAATCCGCCGATGGCTGCTTTCAACTCCTGAAAGTCCTTTCCGCTTACGCCGAACAAATCTTTGAGCACGCCATCGGCCATCGTCTGCTGCTTCATCAGCAGCGGATATTGCGCATTGGCGAAGAAGTCAAAATGCTCGGTCTTGTAGCTATCCATACTCTGCGTGGCAAGAATGATGTTCATGCCTTTGTTACGGCCTACGGCAATGAGGTTGGCGAGCGGCTTATTCTCAAAGCCCAGCATGTAGTGCGCCTCGTCTATGATGGTAAAGTGCCGCAGCTCCACGCCGTGCTCATCCGCCGCCTGCTTCGGCAGACTTTCGTAGAGCGTGTTGAGCTTGGAGATGATGAAGTAAACAATTGCCTTCGCAATAGGGCCGTCTTTGGCGAAGCCGCCGAGATTTACAACGAAGCTATCATTGATAAGGTTTACGCTGTCGCGCTCCGCGAATAGATTGGTACGGATTATTTGCGCCAGCACCGACTTCACGCTGTCGGTCTTCTCACGTTCTTTCTCCGGCAGCAGGCGGTTGTAGGCGTCCAGGATGTTCTGGAAAGTCACCGGCTTATTCTCTGTAGCGCGGTAGGCGGCGATGATGGCTTCGCTCAGCCGGTTGCTCATGTTGGCGCTGATAGCGGCGCGGTCTATGGCGCAAAGCGCGTTCGCAAGCTCAGTGCTGTAGAGGTTGATTTCATTCTGCGCGCGGCCTGTAAAATCCTTGAAGGGCGTGAAGGGCAGCGGCGCATTCACCGGATTCAGAATGGCCGAGCCGTCCACCTCAAAGTGCCGAAGCCAGGCCGCATTCGCCGGGTCGGAAAACTCGCCTTTGTAATCAAAGAGCAGGAAATTGACCGGGTAGGCGCTGTCTATGGAAAGGGCGCGTAGCTCATTTATCAGCACCGCCAGCAGGTTGCTCTTTCCTTGCCCGGTAGTGCCGGCAATCAGGATTTGGGTGTTGGGGATGGATGCGCCGTTCATGTTGAGCAGGGCTGGTATGTCGCCTTCGTAGGAGCCGATGGCGAGCTTCAGCTCGGGGATGCCGCCGCTGCCGCCGCGGGCTGCGGTTATTGACGTGAAGAGCCATTCGTCCAGCCGCGTCTCGTTGCTGAGCAGCTCACGGCCAAGCATGATTTCGTGGTTGATGACCTTGCTTCGGCTCGCGCCGCCTTCCCAGTCAATCGGCAATTCTTTGTACCGAAGCTTCAGCAATGCGGAGTATAGGGGCGTCAGGCCATGCAGGCTGAAGACGGTGTCAAAAATCCGGTTGCCGCTGCCGGAAAGCTTCACTGCTTCCACTGCCGCCGCATCGCGCCTTTCGGAGCGTGAGAGACCGGCCAGCAGGCAAAGCCGCAGCATCCGGTTGTTGTTGATTTCAACCGGCTTCGTCGCTTCCTCGTAGCGCGAAAGGTTGATGCGGCGCTGAATGGCGCCGCGTAGGTCTTCCAGCATATCCATAATGCCCTCGGCCTGGCGTATGTTGGTGAGATTGGTAAGGCTCATGGCGTGCTGCTTTTTTTCTGTCAGGGGATTGGAATCCGGGCCTATTATTTCTTCTTTTCCAGGGATTGAAATCCCTGGCTATTATTTCGGCCGTCCCTTCGGGACTCCGCCAAACGCGAGATGTAGCGATTGCGTTACTCATTTACCGCTGTTCCGAAATACCCGTTGCTTACAAACGTTAACTGCGCCTCGCGGTCGCGCTCCAGCGTATAAGCCTTTGCCACGAAGGGCGCAATCTTTGCCAGGTCGCCGCCCGCGCGGATTTCGCTGTCCGATGAAAGGAGGATGGTCTGATGACTTAGCTCCGGGAAATAGTTTTCCAGCACCGTGGCGCGGCTTGTCTCGTCCAGCACGCCCATCACGGTGTCTATCATCACCGGCGGGTCGTAGTCACCGGCTTCGTGCAGGGCTTTGAGCAGCACTTGTACTACGATTTGCTTAGAGGCGGTGTTGAGCTGGTTCAGATAAATTTCGTTGCCTGCCTTATGAAATATTTTAAAGGAAAGGTCCTGCAGATTGTCGGAAAGCTCCACGCGGTCTATCACATCCCGGTAGGCGGCGAGATTGAGGTTCAGGTCCGCCTTCATCTTCATTTCTATCTGTAGCTTCTTGCGGCGCAGCAGCGCGTTGGCGGCTTCCTCAAAGAAGGGCTTCAGCTTTTGCAGCGCTTCATATTTCGGGTCAGGTTCCTGGCTTACGTTGATGTCAAACTGGTGCAGCCGGCGGTCAATGCCGGTGATGGCTTCGCTGATGGTCGCGATTTCGCCGTCCGCCCTTTTAATGGCTGCCTCATTATCCTCAAAGGTTTTCATCAGTGAATAATCCTTGCCTGCTATCTGCTGCCGTATGGCTTCTGTCTGCGCTTCCAACACCGGTATTTGCGCGGAGGAAATTTCCAATTCTTCGGCCTGCAAAGCCAGCGCCGGAAATGGATTTCCGCCCTTCGCGCCTAGCAATTCCTCCAGCGCCGTCAATTCCGAATGGTCTAAGAATGCGTAGGCGTCGTCCTTACCGCTGTACGCCGCCGCCATCACATAATCCACCAGTTCACGCGCTGTGAGGCCTTCCGGCAGTGTGCCCTGTTCGCGCAGGTATTGAATAAGGAGCTGCGCAATGCCGGCTACCTGTTCGGGCTTCGCTACCGAATCGCCTGCCGCCTCGCCTTCCTTCCGGCTTCTCAGAATGAGCTGCATTTCCGAGCGCAGGCTTTCGGCCATTCGCGGCAGGAAGGCTGTTAGCTCCATTGTGCTCACCGCGCTATCCAGCGATGCTCTGTAAGCACTGCTTTTCTTGCGGATGCTTTCTATCTGGCCTGTGGCCTGCTCCATTTTAGCCTTCAACGTGGTCTCCTGATTCAAGCCGCTTTTGAGGCCTTCGTACAGCTCCTGATTGGCTACCGAATATTGGAGCGCCGTTTTCTGCCGCTCTTTGGCGGCTGTCAGCGCGGATTCGTGTACTTTCTTTTCGTCCAGCAGCTTTAGGTATTCCTGTTTCTCGCCTTCCACCTCCAGGCGCTGCGCGGTGTGTTGCTGCAACAGGCTTTCGGAGGCGCGGGCGAGCTGCAGGTATTTGTTGAAGCCCATCACGTCCTCAATGTTCTCGCGGATAACCTGCGCCAGCACGTCGCGCTTCAGCAGATTGCCGGCGTCCATAGCGTCAAAGAGAAAGTAGCGGCTCAGCTCCTTCGGCAGGTTGGCCTTAATGATTTTGGCGACCTGCGCTTCCTGCTCCGCGCGCTGCAAGGCGGGCGTGGCGGTGCCGTAGGTAAAGGTGTTGCCGTTCAGGTTCAGTTTTACGCTTTCTACCGGCTGGCTCGCGGGATTCAGGATGTAGGTGCGTGTAAGCACATACTGCTGCTTCTCATTCAGCACCTTGCCGGAGAAGTGCAGCTCCAACGTAATCTTCGCCTCCGCCTTTCCTGCCGCGCCGGCGTTCAGCAGCTCATTAAAATGCTGCGCGCTGCGGATGTGCAGGCCGTAGAGCGCGCCGTGAATAGCCTCAAAAAGCGTGGTCTTGCCGCCGCCGTTGGCCCCGCCGATGAGGATGATGGGCCGCTCGTCGCCGGGCGCGAGGTCTAAGTCCAGCGCGAGGTAGGTCTTGAAGTTGGTGGCTTTGATGCGCTTGATGAGCATGGGAAGGTAGAGGAGGTAGGGAATTTAGGGGGAGGTAAGGGAGTTATGGAATTTAAGGGAGTTAGGGGAGTTAGGGGAGGCGGATGGTGCGGCAATAGGCGTTGAGGAGCCTGCTGGTTGATTCTAACAGGCTTGTGCCTTGCTGGTGGGCGTCGGGATGCAGATAGTTGAGGTCTTTTGAGAGAATGAGATAGTACCTGCATTCTTCCAGCGATCCTTGCGCGATATTGTAAAACCGCAGCTTGTCTTTGAGACCGGTCTTTTTATAGCCCTCAGCAATATTTGCCGGTATAGAGACCGCAGCGCGGCGAAGCTGGCTTGTCAATGCAAACAACTCTTCTCTGGGAAAGCGTTTAGTAACATCATAAGTCCAAAGCACAAAAGCATGCGCCTGCTTCCAGACTTCCAATTGCTCAAAATGCGTAGTCGGCATAGCTCAGATTTTCTATACATTCTCTGCATTCCCTACCTCCCTTACATTCCCTACCTCCCTTACCTCCCTAATTTTCCCAGCGCCTTCTCTATCAGCTTCTCCACGCCCCGCTCGTCCAGGTCGGTAGCCCGCAGCTTGCGCTCGTGGTATTCTTTGAGCACATCATCACGCAGCCAGTCGGCGTCTATGCCGTGCTGCAGGCTGAGGGCTTCTATAAGGCTCATATCCTCCCGGCGGATGCCGTAATGCACGAAGGTGGAGTCCAGTCCTTTTTTGGCCATGGTCAGTTATAATTTCTCGGGTCAAATGTCTCCCAGCCGGCAAGGTCGGTTGTATTCTCAATCAGCGCGTGCGAAAACCGGAACGGCGCTCCCTGCAGCCGCTCGTCTTTGAGGATGATGCCGCCTGCCCAGCGCCCTCTCGTATCCGCCTGACGCCTGCTTTCTAAATAGCCAATCAGTGCCGCATGCTTGTGCGTAGCATTTGGGTCAGAGCCGGCACTTTTGGTGTCAAAAATCCCCATCGCGCCGCTCTTCCAGCGCAGGATGAAATCGGGGTAGAATACTGCCTCGCGACCGCCGGCATCGGTATAGGTAATCGCGAAATGCTCCTTGCCTTTGTCGCCGTTTTTGTACCACCATTCCAGACTGTCGGCGTGCGATTCCAGCAGTGCTACAAAGTCGCGCTCCGGCGTGCTGGGTTTGTATTCATAGAAAGGCTCTAGCGCGTGCGTATCCACATCATCATGCTCCAAAGCGCCCGCCGCATAGCTGCGTTTTTCGGGCACCGTCCACTCCGTTTCTATCCGGCGGCGGTGCTTGTTGCCCTGCGCGCGCTGCCATTCGCCATAGCTTTCCAGCGCTTCGTTGATGAGCGATACGAGCAGCTGGTTATTCGGGCCGTGCAGCAGCCACTTGCGAGCGTCGTGCTCCCATATGCCGGGATAATACTCGGCAAATTCTATCAGCGTCTCGCGCAGTGTCTTCCAACTCTTGGCTTTGTTCAGGCTCGTCACCGCGCCGTAGCAAAAAGCATCCAGCATATCAGATAGCTGGGCCTGCGTTTTTACAAATTCTTCCTGCTGGCCGGGCTGCAGCTGAATGGCGCGCTCCTCATACGGGTCAACCGTCAGGTCTGCCGGGATAGTGATTTCAATGTCTTCCACCGCCATGTCCCAGAAGTGGGCGGCGAGGGCAGCTTTATTGGCCCCTTCCTGTACCGCTTTCGCTTCCGCCGTCACGCCGCTGAACAGGTCTTCCTCCGGCGCGGGCAGGATGCCGTATTTCTTTTCCGCAAGGAGAAAAAACTGCTTCTTGAATTGCCGCGTGAGAAAGCCGGGCGTCTCCCGGTCGTTCACAAGATTGGAAGCCGCGAGGCAGGGGAATACCAGCCCTTCCCGCCGGTAAGCTTCCTTCGTAGCTATATAATCCGCGTCGTCCGGCACAATGCGGATGATGTTGTTCTGGATGTTGGTATAGACCCAGCCGTTATCCAAAGTCTCGTCGTCATAATGCTTCTGCTCGGGCATGCGCAGGATGCGGCCCACCGTCTGTATGCCGAACGACGAGCTTTCTGGCCTGCCCAATTCCCGGAATGTAAGCAGCACCGCCGCCCGCGGGCAATCCCAGCCTAAGGCTATGGCCTGCTTGAAGATGAGCACCTGCTGCGGCGCATCTATCCGCTCTATGCCTTCCTTGTTCTGCTTGTCCTTTGCGTCGCTCAGCCAGATGGCGAGGCGGCCATTGGTTACGGAGATGTCGTAGGTCGTTTCTAAGTAGCTTTCCAGCACCGTCTTCAGGCGGCGGTCTTCGTCGGATAGCGCTTGTATCTCGCTTGGAAGCTGGATGAGCAGCAAAGGCTTTACAAACGAGCCGGCGGCTTCGTAAGCAGCCGCAATCTCCGCCCCCTTCTGCAGGGCTTTTTCCAACAGATACAGCTCCACTTCCCGGCCCGTCTGCTCCTCTGCCCTTACATCGGGGTTTATCCGAACGCCTTTCTTTATCATCTCTGCCTCCGTCACGTCTTTGCGGGGGATGCGCACTGTCTCGGTAAAGTGGCGCTGCGGCGGTGTGGCGGTTACGTGGATTTCTATCTTGCCGTCCAGTATCTCCAGCACCTTCTTTGCCTGCTCGCCGCTAAAGGCGCTTACGTGGGCTTCGTCTATAATCACAATCACCTCCGTGCCGGCGGCGCGTGTTTGCAGCATCACCGTATCCAGGTTAAAGCCGCGCTCATTCTCCCGGCGAAAGGTGTTTTTATCCTTATCCACGCCGGCCCAGTTGAGAAACAGCAGCGATGCCGGCGGCAGCCCCTGCCCGCTTTCCAGGTCTTCTACCTGAAGGGTCTGCAGGTCGCGGGCGGCCTCATAAAAGCCGGTAAGCGAGGTGTAGCTCTGCTTATGCAGCGTCTGCGGGGCCATCCATACATACGCCACATTGCGGGGCAGGCCGGGGCGCAGCTTCACCTCTTCGGTGAGGGCGCTGATGGCGGCGGCCATGATTACCGTCTTGCCCGCGCCGGTGGGGGCGTGCAGCAGGATGCTTTGGCGGCGGGCGCTGTCGGCCAGCAGGTTGCAGGCGGCATCTGTGAGTTTCTGGACGGCGGTGTGCTGGTAGGGCTTGAGGAGGAACATGGGTTGGAATGCTTATCGGACACTTATTAGCCAACTTAATTAGCCAGAGTTGGCTAATTAATTGGCTAATCACGGAATACTCCGGCATGTGCAGCAATTATCTTTATAGAATTATACGGCACAATATCCTTAGGTAAAGAGATGAATGGCTCATAATGGCTCATAATGGCTCATAATGGCTCATAATGGCTCACAATGACAAGCCTGTATCTGGTTCGTCGGGCAGTGAGAACGCTTTCAAGGTGCGCATATATTCCGCTTTCGGCCCTCTTCCCGGCGGATGGAGCCAGCCGTCTTTTACCAGCTTATTCATATCCCTCTTTGCCGCCGCAAGCGAAATGCTGCCCGGCAGGCTTTCTTTATAAGCCTTAATACCTATGGCCTGACCCGGCTTCAGGTGACGAAGCAGTTGCAACTGCCGGTAATTGATGCCTTCCAAAGCCGGATTAAGACGTCCGGAATTAAAGCCGGTGTCTGCATAGAGCCTGTCTGCCGGTACTGGTACCGTGGTTGTAAATACCGGACCCTCTTCCAGCAGCGGCTCTTTGCCGGAATAATGCTTTGAATACTTAAAGATATTACGCACGCCGGAGCCCAGCTCGTCCACCCAGCGCAGCTCATTAAATACAGTCGCAATCTTCGGATTCTTGGGATGCGCATTAAACCGTGCGGGGTTGAGCGGCCCCACCTGAAAGGGATTGCTCGCATTGGTTACAACCACTGCCTCCTGTCCCACTACAAAATGGCTGCGCTCCGCCTTTGAGTATTCGCGGTGCGCCAGCATATTGGCTATTACCTCGCGGAATATCTTCTTGCGCAGGCTGATGCGCGCATCGCCTTCCAGAAAAAACGGGTCGGGCAGGTGCCGCTCCACAAAGCCGTCCAGGCGCAGATAGCTCTCCAGCAGGTTGGTCTCTATCATGTCGCGGTCGTCGTAGCGGTCCAGGTTCACGCGCCGCACCAGCGCATCTATCCGGTACGCAGGCAACTGGCGCAGGATGGCCTGCCGTGTGCCAAACAGCAGCAGGGCCGCCAGCGTCAGCACCTTATTGCCGGTAGCAGGGTCTATATCATACAGGTTGGCCGATTCCAAGATTTCCTCCGGCGACAGCGACAGCCATGGATGGTCATCTTCTACCTCGCGCAAGCGCTTGCGCAGAATGCTGAAAGCCCCCTTGTCGAGGTCAGCAAGGCTAAGCCAGGGCAGCGGCGTTCGCTCATAATAATGCTGCTTCTTCCTGTTTACCAGCTCCGCAATAGCCGACGGCTCCTTTACCGCCAGGTCGGCCGAGCCGGCGCGGATGTATATAGTCTCGCGGCACTTATGCACCCCCGACGATACCGGCACCTCCAGGCATATCACCGCCTTGCCGTCCACCTGCAGCGGGCAGGGGTGCAGCGGATGCGGCGGCTGTATCATCTGCGGGTTATTAAGCGTGGTAATGAGATTTTGCATCAGCGCCGGAATGTCTCCTGTAATGCCGGATACGGTACCATCGTCTTCTACGCCAAAGAGCAGGATGCCGCCCTCGGTGTTCAGAAAAGCACAGACGCTCGGGAAGGCATCTGACGGCACCGAGGTAGCGCAGCGCTTAAACTCTATTCGCAGCCCCTCCCCCATCGCTATCAGCGCTTTAATATCTTCGGCGGTTCTCATGGCTTTTGGCGGTCTGTGCCGGTAAAAATAAAGCAGGGGCAGCCACTGTTCGTCAACATGCTGCCCTGCTTTGGGAAATCTCTAAAACCCGCCCGGTTGCGCTGTGCCCGTGGGGAAGCGTGGCGGGATTTCCCTCTCGCAGCGACTTGTCTCCCTGGAAGGGTCTGTGCTGATGTTGGGCGTAGATTCTTTCAGAATGACAAGTTGCTGAAAATGATGTAATGCGGACCGCTCAACGCTACCGCCCAATCCCAATGCTCCGGAACGTAGCCCGGTACGCATTATAAATGGCATCCGGCAAGGGCACCGCCTCCACCCGGTCGCGTACCTCCCAGAAGTCTTCGGCCAGCGCGTCTCCATCGGGCGAGAAGGCGTAGAGGCGGACGAGGTTGGATGCTTCGCGTTGGATGCCTTCGGCGTTGGATGGCTGCGCTGTTGGAGGCTTCGCGTCGGAGGCTTCGCGTTGAACGGTTCCCGGCCCCTCTTTTTGACTTTTACCTTTTCCCTTTTCCCCTTCCCCCTCCCCCTTTTGACTTTTACCTTTTACCTTTTGACTTTCTAAAACCCACGCTATAATCGCCGCTACCGCCGCCTCCTGCGCGCGGCTGTGATAGATGACTGCCATGCAGCGCCCGCCGCTCCCGCTGAATACGCGGCCCTCCGCGGGCTTTAAGCCCGGCACGGCTACCGGCTCGTAGCAGCCTTCCTTTATCTGGAGCAGCTCAGTGGACAGCGCTGTAAGGCGGCGACGGTTTGCCTCGGTCTTCTCGGCGGGCACGAAGGCGGTCTTGTAATACCGCAGGCTGTTATTCGTGAGGCCGGGCACTGCCGCGCCTTTGCTGTTGACGTAGCCTTGTATGACCCGCTTATTGCGCTCGTAGGTGACCTCCTCGCAGATGTTGTTCTCGTTGTTGGTGACGAGGATGCACTGCCGGCTGCCCCCATCCTCCGCATTGAGCGCCATGGTGGCATGGAGCGTGGTGCCGGAACCGGCGAAGAAGTCTAAGATTGAAGTATTCTTTTCTAAAGAGAAGTTCAAAAGGTATTTGATGAGTGACGACGGTTTCGGATACCTAATTGGGCGTTTGCCAAATAATGCATCCAATTCGGCATTGGCAGCTAACACATCTCCGACAATTTCGTTAGGAATGAGTTTAGGAGGCCGGATAATACCTTCTTCCGGCTTTTTCGTGTAAGGAATAAAGCCCTTTGTTTTAATGATAATTCTTGTACCTCTCTTTGTCTCTTCGTCAAGATAATCTTGCCCCCAAATCATTCTTCCTTTTAGCCGGAAATCTGCTACCGCTTTGCCTCCAAGCACAGTAACATTATCAAGCAGTTCATACTCGCCTTTTGCACCTGCATCATAGTCTCCATCTTTCAGGAGAAAGTCAACATCCTCTTTTTTAAATGATAGAATGCCGACCGGCATTGTTGCTTTTGTCAAACTCGGCAGGCCTGTTCTTGTATATTCCAGTCCTTTGAACTCCTTGACATTCTCTTTAAGTTTTGCGTAGCAATACACAAACTCAGCGTTCTTACGTAGAATCTTGCTGGAATTATCAGGCCTAAATGTGCTTTCCCAGATGTAGGTTTCAATTTCATTCCCCTCCCCAAAAACCTCATCACAAAGCAGCTTCAATTGTGCCTGCTCATTATCATCAATAGAAATAAAGATGACGCCGGTATCGGCCAGCAGGCGGCGGGCTATCAGCAGGCGCTTGTGCATAAAGGAGAGCCATTTGGAGTGGCGGTAGCTGTCCTCGCGGTCCACGAAGGAGTCATTGTACTTAAAGTCGTTGTTGCCGGTATTGTAGGGCGGGTCTATGTATATGACGTCTATGCGGCCCTCGTGGGTAAAGGAGAGGGCGGTAAGGGCGTGGAGGTTGTCGCCTTCTATGAGGGTGTGGTCGGGGATAATGTTGGAAGTTGGAGGTTGGAGGTTGGAGGTTGGAAGTTGGAGGTTGGAGGTGCTGTCAGGAAAGAGCCTGTTGCCTCCCGCTCCGGTTTCTTCACTTCCAACCTCCAACTTCCAACCTCCAACCACCCGCCGCTCCGCCACTTCTTCCAGCACGGGCAGCATCGTGCGCAGCTGCTCTTCCACGGCTTCGGGCTTGTCTTCCCAGATAAGGCCGTATTTCTTTTTGGTGGCCAGCATGGCGGTGAGGGCGGCGCGCTCGTCGTCGGTAAGGCCGGGGAGGGATTGGAGCTTTTGGAGGAGGGCTGGGGAATTCAAAAGGTAAAAGGTAAAAAGGTAAAAGGGGGGCTGCGATATTACGGCAGGCGGGCGGCTCCAAGCTCGCAGCGACTTGTCATTCTGAAAGAATCTACGCATCAACCGTACAGACCCTTCCAGGGTGACAAGCCGCTGCGAGGGATATGACGATTATAATTCAGCGACTTGTCATCCTGAAACAATGCTTGCCCTGAACCTGATTCAGGGTTCAGGACAAGTTGCTGAAAGAATCTGTCCGCTACACGAGCGCAGACCTTTCCAGGGTAACAAACCGCTGTGAATATCCAGATGATAGATTGCTAAAGCGGGCAGCAGACTGCAAACAGGGGATTTTTTTTCGGCCAGTGTGGCGAGCTTGTGGAGGAGGGCGGGGGCGTTAGGGCGCATGGCAGGGGTGCCGGCTAAGGGCGGCGGCGCGTAGAAATACGGTGGGAAAAGGGTGTTTTTGCGCTATGAGAAGCGGAGGCGGCGCTATTCCTTTGCGCTTGTCGCCGCTGCAAAAGGCGGGAACCGAAAATCTACCGGATATGGAGCCTGTCGTGCAGCTTACGCTTACACTCTTCCTGCTAAGCACTATCAATGAGCGCATCGTGAACCTGGTGAAGCTGCGCTACTCGGGTTGCAGGAAGCTGTGGGGCCGGGCGGGGCGCTTCGGCAATTTGCGCCAGAAGCTGGGCGACGGAGCACTGGAGCTGAACCGCTCGCGGCGGCTGCTGGAGGTGAATGTGTTCTTCGGCATTGCCCTGGCACTGGCGCTGCGGGCCGACCTGATAGACATGCTGCGCCATCTGTCGGACGGAGAGGCCCGCCTGGGCTGGGCCTGGTACTTCGGCAACGAAAATGAGGGGCGAACCTGGTGGGACTGGCTGAGCATCCCGGCAGGCTGTGCACTGACGGGCTTTTTCCTGAGCATGGGCTCCAAGTTCTGGCATGATGTGCTGGACATTGTGCTGGCCATCAAGAACCTGAAGGAGCAGCGCATAGGCGCGGCAAAGGGAGGGACGGCGCTGAGCGGCGAGGAGCGCTACGCGATGCTGCCGGCAGATGAGCAGGCGGCGGCTATAGCGGGGCTGATTAAGCTGGCGGGTGCGCAATGGCTTACGGAGTATTCCAATGTGCGCGGCTTTGGCCCCCATACGCGCCTGCGCGAGGGGCAGTCCACGGGGCAGCAGGTCATACAGTTTCGCGTAAGCCGGAAGGTGGACGATATGCAGGCCATAGCGCGTCCGGTACCGTCCTACTTCCGCTTCGGCGACCTGCTGATACCGACGGATGTGGTGGAAGCGCCGGAGACGGGTGTGCGCTGGGCTAACGCGGGCAGAGGGAAAAAGCCTGTGGCCTGCGGGGAGAGCATATCGCGGGTGGATTTGCCGAACACAGGTACCATCGGGCTAAAGGTGTATAAATATGTGGGCGATGTAGCAGTGCCTTGCCTGCTGTCATGCTTTCATGTGCTGTTTCCGCACCGCATACCTGCCACCGCAGCGGAAGACCGGGAGATTGACATTACACGCGGTAAAGGGCAGATATTTCATACGCCCGGTAATGCCACTAAGCTAAGCCCGCAACTACAATTATGCCGTGAGCTGTATGGAAAGCTGAATGATTTCGTAGATGCCGCAGTGGCGGAGCTGTTGGAGCCGGACGGCCTGGCTCTAAGCGACACCCCCGACATTTTTGAGTATAAAAAACATATTCAGGACGGCGTGACGCTGAAGTATACGAGCGCAAAGAGCGGGTCAGTTTACAATATTACCTGGCAGCCTTACCATACAGAGGAGATAAACTTCGGCACCCATACAACGCCCAATCTGCGCCCGATGCAAGATCTTATCATGCTGGACTACGAAGTAGAGCCGGGCGATTCGGGAGCGGCAGTATATACGAGCAAGGGCGCGATAGCAGGTATGTTGATAGCCGGCAATGAGTCCAAGTCTTACATCATTCCAATCCAAAGCATTCTAAATCACCTAAACGTCAGCCTTCAACCATGAAACAGCTTCTATTTACAATCGTTTTCTGCCTGTGTGGCGCCGTAGGCCTTCACGCGCAGGCAATTTTTGAGGCAAGCGCCGAAGAAATCAAAAAAAATCCCTCGCCGGCGTCCGGAACCGTCACGAATAAGGAAAAAGGCGGACTCATCATCATCAAAGGGGTGAAGAAAGACGCAGTAAAAGTGTACAAGAAGGAGAACCCTGGCGATAAGGCGGCAGCGGAAGAAGTGGGCGGGGTTTTGCAATACAATGTTGCCGAGAAATATTTTGGTTCGGGAGCGCCGGCGCAGGTAATAGTGGTTATTGAAATTGGCAGCGTGAAGAAAGAGGTGGCCGTTACGGATAAAAGAAGCGAGGTTGTGGTAAAAAAAGAAGACCGGGACCTGCTGAAGCTGTTTAAAGAAATGAAGGGATACAAAGCGCCACCCCATTTGGCTGACCTGCTTTCCAGCCTCGGCGATTGCTGCTGCGAGGATATTGTGCCCTGCATTAAGGATGCATGCGATAAGCATGGCGAGGTGGACATAGATGCGTGCTGCAAAGACAAGAAACCAGTAATAAACGGTTCAGAACGCGATCCGGCCCGCTTCCGGCGAAACCGCATTGTCTATTCTGTCTATCCGCAGTATTCCTACACATACAACCAGAGAGGGAAAATCAGGCAGGGATGGTTCAGAGGCAATCCGTTGCGCGTGACCGCCGGCTATCCGGTAACGCTGGAAATCCGCAACTTCAACCGCGACCTATTCACGGTGACCGCGACACCCAGCACGACTTCTTACAACGTTGACATACCCAACTTGCTGTCGCTGCTTACTACGCCGAGTATGACCAATATTATGGGCGACGAGGGCGAAGAACAGCCAGCAACTGCGCTCACGCCTACAGAAAAGGCAAGAGTAGCGGCCGTACTCGCGCTGGAGCAAATGAGCGCCTTTCTTAACCTGCTGGACAATTCCTCCTGCATTAATATCAGCAATCAATACGCTGAGTATAAAAAACAGGCGAGGGCGGCGGTGGATAATTGGTTTGGTAATATCCTAAACGGCGGCACGTCTGCGAATGCGCTGGCATTCACAGCCGGCCAACTGGACATAAATAAGGTGGATTCTGACCTGTACAAAGCCTTCAAAAAAGCTTATGAGCGACTGGAATCCCGGCAGTTTCGCTACGTCATTAACCTGCCAACGGTGGACGGGCAGGCGGACAAAATCATCTACAAGCTGGATATCAAAAATGCCAAGGACGGCCTGCCCTACATCGTCCCCAATCAGGAGCTTGTGGCCTATACCGTGGGCGGCTTTAAGATAGACTTCAGCTCCGGCATCTACTACGCTGGCTTTCGGGACCCCCGTTTTTCCATCCGCAGGGACAGCACCGTTGTCAAAGGCTTTAAAGGGAATGATTCCACGGTGATTGACCGGCGCGCGGCCCTGACCAATGAGGGAGAGCGGGTCGGAGAGTTTGGCTTCTCTTCCTTCATTCACTTTTACCCGAAGATGTCACCGGGCTTCAGCCTCGGCGGGTCTATAGGCGCGGGCCTGACTTTTACGGAGGGGAAGGAGAAGGCGGTCGTCCGATACTTTGGCGGCATAAGCGCCCTGATAGGCACTCAAAACCGGATAGCGGTAACCGCCGGCGCCGCAATGGGCTTTGTAAATGAGCTGAGCAAACAATACACACAAACGGCGGGCGTATATGACGCTCTGCCTTTCAGCGCGACCGATGTGAGCTACGTTCGGAAATTCCAGGCTAAAGGCTTTGTGAGCTTCACTTATAACCTGCCCATCGGAAAGGGTAACGACACAAAAAAAGTAGATGTTCCTGTCGCCCCGGCTAAAGCTGCGGACCCCAGCGCGGCAAAGTCCGATACTAAATCACCAGCTCAATAAACGAATTCCGTCCACCGCCTCGCCGAGGTTGGAGATTTTCGCCACCGCGTAGCTGCGGCACGCCGATGTCTGAAAGCCGGCTCAGTACTTCATTGCACTTCGCGGGATAAAGCCGATTTTCTTTCCGTTCCAGTACAGGGCAATGGCGCAGTCGTCGTACTCATTGTCCGGCTCGCGCACCAGCTCCAGCTCGTGGCCTTCCGCCATGCCGCCCAGCAGATTCGGCCCTTCGTAAAAGCGAAAGCCGCGCACGAAACATTGCAGTAGGTAATACTTCTTGTAATGAACAAGCGATGCGCCCTGCGCCCATTCGGGCAGCATCGTAAGTCCCAGCGGGCGAGGATGGCCTTGACGACTTCGGAGCGGGTCATGAATGCTAAGCTATGGCAGACCGGGATGACAAAAGATTGGGAAAGAGACATCAACAGTATTGTTCGGATAGGCTCTTAAACAAGCAGCGCCGCCGGACAATCCGGCGGCGCTGCAGCAATCAATATTCCAGTCGGTTCTATGCCGGCACCTTCCGCGGCTTCTCGCGCTCCCAGAAGCGGTGCATCGCAATGGCCTTGATAAACAGGTCTGCCAGCCCCGCCACATCATCGCTCACCACCACGCCTTCGCGCAGCACCGTTTCCTCATCAAAGGATTCCGGAATGCGGCGGCGGAAGTACGTTGCTTCCAGCACCTGAATGGCATCTGTATCCGCGGCAATCGCCTTGCAGTGCTTAAAGGCTTCGTTCAGGAAATGCACCGCATCGGCACAGGCTTCCAGCGTGGCTACGCTGTTGGTGCCGCCGGGTACGTACACCGCATCGTAGAAGACAGAGGCCGCCGTGAGGAAGCTCTTGTCCACCGGAATCTCGGTGTCGTCAGCCGCCAGCACATAATTCTGCCGGGTGGAAATCACTTCGGGAATCGCGCCAGCATCCAGCAGGGCCTGCTTCACCGTGTTCAGCGAATCAGCGTCTACGCCATCGGCGGCAAGGATGGCCACCATGCGCGTTTGAATAGAATCCATCGGCCCTTTCAACATGCTCAGCGCGGGCGACATGTCCAGCATCGGCTCCTTGATGATAGAAGCGTAATGGTCAGGATTGCCGTCCGCAGGAATGCCAAAGTTTTGGGGAATCTCCTTCGGCACATGCAGCCGCAGGTTGTAGGCTACTTCTGTCGCGAGACCGGTATCAATCTGCGCAAGAATGCTTAGCATCCGCTCGCGGATAGAAATGGTCTGCACCTTGCCCAGTTCAAAGGAAAGCGCGTCAATGATGTGCTGCTTTTCCGGCTCTGTCTGGCTGCGGAAGAAGAGCCGCGCCTGGCTGTAATGGTCCATAAAGCTCGCGCTCCGCTCCCGCACCTTATGCGCGTCAATGCGCTCGGGGAAGGAAGTAAACCCACCGCTCTTTGCCGCCGCCTGAAAGGGGCAGCCGCCGCCCAGCGTGTTGGGACTGTAGCTTGCCTTGCCTTTGTTGATGGTCTGGCGCATGTGGCCCTCGCGCTGGTTGTTGTGCACCGGCACGATGGGGCGGTTGATGGGTATCTCGTGGAAATTAGGCCCGCCGAGGCGGATAAGTTGGGTATCGGTATAAGAGAACAGCCGGCCTTGCAGCAGCGGGTCGTTCGTGAAGTCAATGCCCGGCACCACATGCCCGATGTGGAAAGCTACCTGCTCGGTCTCTGCAAAGAAGTTGTCGGGATTACGGTTGAGCGTCATGCGGCCCACCGGCGTGACGGGCACCAGCTCTTCAGGCACCAGCTTCGTGCTGTCCAAGAGGTCAAAGTCGTACTTGTGCTCGTCGGCCTCCGGAATGATTTGCACGCCGAATTCCCATTCCGGAAAGTTGCCGGTTTCAATCGCGTTCCAGAGGTCGCGGCGGTGATAGTCGGAGTCTTTGCCGGAGATGTTCTGCGCCTCGTCCCAGGCCACGGCATGCGTGCCGAGCAAGGGCTTCCAGTGAAACTTCACGAAGTGCGAAACGCCTTCCGCATTCACAAAGCGGAACGTGTGCACACCAAAACCTTCCATCATGCGAAAGGAGCGCGGCAGGGCGCGGTCGCTCATCAGCCACATCATCATGTGCGCGCTTTCGGGCATCAGCGTGATGAAGTCGTAAAACGTATCGTGCGCCGAGGCCGCCTGCGGCATCTCATTATCCTGCTCCGGCTTCACGGCATGGATGAGGTCAGGAAACTTGTGCGCGTCCTGGATAAAGAAGACCGGCATGTTGTTGCCTACAAGGTCAAAGTTGCCTTCGTCGGTATAGAACTTCACGGCAAATCCGCGCACATCGCGCGCCAGGTCGGTAGAGCCGCGCGAGCCGGCTACGGTAGAGAAGCGCACGAACACGGGCGTCTCCACGTCCGGGTCTTGCAGGAAGCCCGCCTTCGTGTATTCCGCCATGGGTTTGTACACGCGGAAGACGCCATGCGCGCCGGAGCCGCGGGCATGCACCACACGCTCAGGGATGCGCTCGTGGTCAAAGTGCGTCATCTTCTCGCGGAAGATGAAGTCTTCCAAAAGCGAAGGCCCGCGCTCGCCGGCCTTGAGGGAGTTCATGTCGTCGTTGATGAGCACACCGTGGTTGGTAGTCATCATTTCATTGGTGGCGTCCGCGGTATGCGGCGCCAGCTTCATGGTCTTCCGGTTATCGGGATTGACGGCTGCGAGGTCGCCGGCTTCGGGATTGACGTTGTCTTTAGCGACTGGTTTTTTCTTGGGCATTGGAGTAAATGAGTGATTAGTGGTAAATAGTGAACGGTCAATGGTGAGTGTCTGATACGAACATGCGTGCTGGTGTGCTCCACAATTAGAGCAGGTTTTTTACAGCAACTTTTGTCATCCCGGAACGGGAACTTTCTCTTGCATCTGTGTTATGTGTTTTACAAGTTCCCGTTCCGGGATGACAAAAGAAGACGTGAATTGCCTGCTGTGAAATGCCACAGGTGCAGCAGCAGCGCTCTTTTGATTCAACTCCTGATTCCGAATTCCGTCCTCCGAATTCCGAAATCGGCATTACGCCTCTTCGCCCGCCTCGTAATTGATGCCGCTTTCACCAATCTCAGTCAGCAGGCGGTCGCTTTCTTTTTCCTCTGTGAGGGTTTCTTCCAGAATGCCTACTGCCTCTGTAAGGCCGAGCGTGCGCGCCAATTGCGCGAGGCCGCCGTAGGCCGCGATTTCATAATGCTCCACTTTCTGCGAGGCGATGATAATGCCTGCATCGCGGGTGGCGCTGCCTGCCTCCGTTTCTTCAATCACCGCTTCGCCTTCTTTGGTGAGGCCTTCCATCGCGTCGCACTTTTTGGCGATGGGCTTTTTGCCCAGCAGGGCAAAGATTTGCTCTATGCGCGCTACCTGATTCTGCGTCTGCTCCCAATGGTTGCCGATTGCATCTGCAAGGGCGGCGGTCGTTGCGCTCTGCTGCATTTTGGGTAGGGCTTTTACCAGTTGGTTTTCGGCCCAATAGATATCTTTCAGCTCGCTGACGAACAGCTCCATTAGCGCCGGCTCCGTATTGCCGGAGGGGATAGATGGTTGCGCGTTGCCTTTCGCTTTCGGGAGCGCAGCGGCAGGCTTTGCGCTTTTAGAGGCGCTTGTAGATTTAGCCATGTTGTAGAAAGGGATTTGTAAGGGACACGGAGTAAAATCATGCCTGAAAGCGGCTGTGCGTCCGGTGTATAGCAGGGAGCCGGATGGCCTTATTTCGCCCCGGTTTCTTCAGGCGCAGCTTCCCCAGCCGGTTCCGGCACGCCGTATATTTCTACAAGCAAACCCCATAGCTCCGGATGCTTCTCTTTAAAATCTTCCGGCCGCTGGAAGAAGTATTCTGAAATTACCGGGAAGAACTCCGCCTCACTCGTAGCGGCGTATGGATTGATGTCGGTTTTGCCGGCGCGTATCTGCTCTATTGTGCGGTGCATGTACTGCATCCAAGGCTCAGTCAGCTCTTTAGGCAGCATTGCTTCCGGGATACCGTCCACCGCGCCGTCGGCTTTATCTAAAAGGTGTACAAATTCATGGATGCCCGTATTGCCACGGCCCCATTGCTCAAAGCCGGTGCGCAGCGCCCCGATGGAAAGAATCATGGTGCGGTGCATAGCCCCGTCGCCTACCATGCCGAGGACGTTGCCCTCATTCTTAAAATCTTTGGAGAAGGTGCCGGGATAGATAAGCACCTCATTAAGGTTGTTGTAGCGCCAGTCGGGGAAGCGGAATATGGGGATGATGGCGGCTGCGGCCACGTAGATACGGTCAAGGGTTTTGACCTTTACTTTTCCAACAGGCGTGATGGCTACTTTGTCTAAAAAATCCTTGCAGCGGATACGGAATGAGGCTTGCTCGTCGCGGTTCAGGCCCTTATAGAAACGGACATGCTTCATCAGGAGACGGTGGGCTTTGCGCGGGGAGATGTTGGGTGCGACAGGATTCTTCCGCTTGCGGATGGAGTTGAAAAGGATGAGCAGAAAGATGGCCAGGGAGCCGGCAAGGAAGAGGTAGTTCATGGGATATGCAGCCGTCTTGCGAAAGTTGTGCCTTGACGCCTAAACGGCAGGCGCGTCCGGAATAATCATTTCTACTGCGCCTTCCTCGATAGCGCAGTCCAGCCCCGCGCATTCGCAGATATATTCGCCGTCCACCTGGAAATAAACCGGCGACTCAGCTATCACCTTCGCCTTCTTTGCTACAAGCACCTCTACTTTCTTTTTATTAAAGCGGCGGTTGCGCAGCACCATTTTTAGAATCTCCCAGGGCGATAGCTGTTTGAGCAGCACAATTTCAAACACGCCGTCGTGTACGGAGCCGTTGGGGTTAATCGCTACGCCGGTGCCATAAAGGCGGGAGTTGGCTATCACCACCATCCACGCCTCGCGCTCAAGCGTCTTCCCGTCTATTTCCAGCTTCATGGAGATGCGCTGCTTTTTACGCAGCACTTTGAGCACCTCGCGCGCGTAGCCCCACATACCGCGTCGGTCGCTCTGCTCAAAGTATTTTACGAGCTGGGCATTCATGCCGAGGTCGGCGAGGTGGATGGAGATATGCCCGCCGTTGATGCGGATAATATCCATCTTCTTTGGCGTACCCTCAACAGCAATCTTCAGTCCTTCCGGAATAGTGGCCGGGAGATTCAGCTCCTTCGCCATGCCGTTGGCAGAGCCTGCGGGCAGGAAGGCGATTGGCATGCCCGTATGGTGAAGGTTTTCGGCGAGAAACTTTAAAGTGCCGTCCCCGCCGACGGCTACCACTCGGTCCGGCCCCCAATGGGCCATCCAGTATTGCAGGGTGCCTACATCGCCTTCGCCTTTCATCTCATACCATTCGTAGCTGTGCGGGCTGTCGCGGAAGTAATCAGCGATGCCGGCCTCCCAGGCTTCCTTGGTGGTCCCGCCGGATGTTGGATTGATGACAAAGAGGATTCTCATAGTGTTTCGTAGGAACGCGCCTGGCGGCGGCGCGTTCTTATACCGTGGCACATTGTTAGAGGCTGATATAGCCCATGCTTTCTTCTATAATCTCCGCGCCAACACCCCAACTGCGGCTTTACCACAGTTATGGTGATGCCGACCGCGTGCTGGTAATGGGCCACGCCCTGCTTGGCCCCCCGCAGCAACCGGAATTGTACAAAGACGGCTTCCTGCACAATGCCCCCGCCATGCTCCGCCTATTCAATGTGCATCCCATCCCGCACGCGAAGGTGCGCATCTGCCTCGGCGCTGATGTGCGGGAAATCCAGGCGGCGGACGACGGCTTCTTTGCGGATGAATGGCCGCCTTCGCAACCCATTTCGGGCCCTTGGGGCGATATAGCCGCTGAGCTCACAGATAATCCTTCCGTGAAAGCAGAAGGGAAAATCTACATGCCGCACGATGCACCCTTCGCCGTCATCTCCGACATAGACGACACCTTCCTTGTAACGAATACCGATAGCATCTTTCACCGCCTTTCTACCATTCTTTCGCACAATGCCCGCACGCGGGAGGCTTTTTCCGGCGCGCCGGAGCATTACCGCGCGCTGGCCCTCGGCGGCGGCGCTACGCCGGATAAGCCGAATCCGTTTTTTTATGTTTCTTCCTCTGAATGGAATCTTTACGATTACCTGAAAGAATTCTGCCGCTCGCACAACATGCCGGAGGGCATCTTCCTGCTGAACTCCATGAAAGCATTGCACTCATTCTGGAATACGGGCGGCAATAACCACGACGGCAAGTTCACCCGCGTGGTGCGCATCCTGGAGGAATTTCCTGCCCAGCGTTATGTGCTCATGGGCGACGATACGCAACGCGACCCGCACATTTACTCCCGTATCATCCGAAACTTTCCCGGCAGGGTGATTGCCGTTTACATCCGCCACCGCGTGAAAGCGCATCTGGAGCGCACGCGTAAGTATGAAGCGGAGATGAAAGCCGCCGGCGTGGAAGTCTGCTACTTTACCCACAGCAAAACGGCGCTGGGGCATTCGCGCAGCATCGGGCTGGCTGGTGCGGAGCTATAAGCTGTGTTCAGAACACCTCAGGCCATGCCGCTGCTGCCGGAGCTGCCATCAGTAAGCGCTTCGCACTCTTCCTGTGTGCCATACGGAATGCCATGGGGCTCGCAGCGGCCATTTATGAGCTTGCTCCGGTACCACTTGCCGCTCGGCTTGTCAAACATGCAGCCGCAGTCCTGCTGCGC
The DNA here is from genome assembly GCA_965246765.1 of Chitinophagaceae bacterium. Taxonomy (GTDB): domain Bacteria; phylum Bacteroidota; class Bacteroidia; order Chitinophagales; family Chitinophagaceae; genus UBA1952. The sequence goes on along the minus strand of CBDFFJ010000005.1, from coordinate 1,008,664 downwards.
AACAGGCTCTTCCTTTTTCGGCGACCTGGCGAACCAGCGGCTTATGAAACTGAACCATCCCATGTTTTGTAATGCGTTTTAGTGAAAGGTGATCGTGGTGTCGTAGGCGAAGGGCAGGTAGGGAATGTCTCTAAAGTGCTCGCCGACGCGGAAGACAAAGGGCTTGATGCCGCCGATTTTATTCGGCTCTTCCAGCACAATCCTGTCCACCCGGATTGTATCGCCGGCCAGCGCATCGGCGGCAAACAGGAAATCGCCTGCGCTGCCGCGCTTCAGGTACAGGTTTCCGTTTGCAGCCTTCATGCTCATGCTGCGGTCAAACTGGATGGTGTGCCGAAACTCATTGGCTACACCGCGATAGGCAGGCCCAAAGCCGATCTGCTTTGTTTCCCGCGCGTACCATACGGAGAAATAGGCCCAAACGTCGTTGCGCTTGCCGCCAACAACGTGCAGCAGGTACAAGACCTCCCGGTAGCCGGCAGTCTGCGGCAGATAAGGAACAGAGTGATTGCCGCCCGACTGGTTGCGCAGGGCGTACTCCAGCACATCATTGTTTTCCACGCGTTCCTCCGCAAATTCAGTTTTGTAAATCCGCACTTCCATAGCAGAGTCGGCAGGGTTTGCGCTCTTCCTGTCAAAAGCCAGGGTCTGCGCCAGGAAGGCGCGACTGATGTCTGCGGTGGCGAATATCTGCCGCGGGGCTTTGCAGCAGAAGAGTGCCACGCAGAGCAGCGGCAGCAAAAGCAGACGACAGCGCTTAGAAGTGAACATTGCGTGCGTTTAGATAAGTTCCTCCGAGGTAAAACCGGTTTACATCGTCGTTGGGATGCAGCGCATAGCCGCCGAGCGTGTGGATCAGGTCCTGCAGTCCAAAGGGAATGCCATGCACCTTGGCCGCGCCCATGTAGCCGACGTCTATGCCGAAGCCGCGTGAGGGGAAGATGCGGAGATTGTATGTTGACGTGTTATAGTCCGCCGGCACCGTGTGTTTCTTTTCACCGTCCGCGCCGTGATAGTTATAGGAGGGCACCCGGATGCCCAGCCGCGTGGCCACCTCATAAAGCATCGGTTCGTAACCGGTAAACTGGTCAAAAGCAAACTCTGCCTTGTTGTAGCCCTCGCGGTTGTGAAAGAAAAGGCCGAGGCCGCCGGTCCAGTAGCGGTCAAAATGATCAGAAAGGGGGATGCGGTCAAAGGGAAACCCACCGTCGTTGTAGTAGCAGAAGGAGAAGTTCTGAAAGGAGCCCGCAATGGCGCCGACTATCTGGTTGCGCCTGTGATTGTTGAAGATGAAATTGCTGGTCAGCAGGGCCGCGTTCTTATTATTAATTGAAATGTTATAGTAAGAGCTGTTGCCAAGTGTGCGGAAGTCTTTGTAATAGCTGAATGTATCGCCCCAGGTGTAGCCGAGCGTAACGGCATTCACAAAATCCACCTGCACATCGCCCACCAGCGGATTTAAGTTGGCGCCGAGCGTATGGCTGTAGATAGTGAGCGCGGGGCCGTAGTTGACAAGGAAGTGATTCTTGTAGTTGGCAGAGGCGCTGAAGCCTGCAAACAGCTTGAAGCCGGGAAACTGCTGACCCTTGCCGCAAATAAACTGAACGGTGCCGCCAAAGTTGAAGGTGCCATGCCAGGTCCAGCCGTCTTCCTGCGCAGATGCGGCAGCCGGCAGCAGCAGGCAGCAGAGAATCAGGAGCTTTCGGAGCCTGTGCATGGGCTTGATGATGGGCTATTGAGCGCGGGCTAAGATATAGGCCTTCGCATAATTATTATAATCGTAGGCGGGCCTATCGTTTAGTTGCTGATTATCAATCTCCGCCCGCGCGGCCCGGAGTTCCATACAGTAAGAACGTTACGCATTTGATTGAAACATTACTAATGGTTTGTGAAGCGTGGATTAATTTTGGAAACCTCCCGTAACCCCACCATGGACTTCATTAAGCTGGAAACCGCGCTCTCCCCGGAGACTATGGATACGATGCTCTCATTCGGCTATTACCGCATGCAGCAATCTCTTTTTACACTGGACTATACATTTACTGATGAGCGTCAGCGGGTGCGGGTAATCTGGGCGCGGGTAATGCTGAGCGCCTTTCAGCCAAACAGCCGGCATCTGAAGCTGGCCAAGCGCTGCAGGCGGCTGAGCATCAGCCTTCACCCGGCAGTCGTAACCAGCGAGATTGAAAGTCTTTATGCAGCATACCGGGCTGCTATAGATTTTGACGGCAACGACTCTGTGACCGCCTGCCTGCTGGGCGAGGCAGCGACCGACTTGTTTCCGGGGCGCATGTGGCAAGTGCGCGACAAGGGCCGGCTTGTGGGCGTGGGCTATTTTGATGAAGGGCGGGAAAGCTGCGCCGGCATTCTCAATTTTTTCCACCCCGACTACGCGAAGTACAGCCTGGGACTGTGGATGTATTTTGAAGGCGTCCGCTATGCGGCAGAAACAGGCAAGCGGTTTTATTACCCCGGCTATATAGCCATGAATTTCAACAAGTTTGACTACAAGCTGCTGGCCGGGCCCGAGCGCATGGAGCTTTGGGATCCGTCCAAGGGCATCTGGATTCCCTATGCCTCCTCAATCCATGCCCGAAGGCAGGACATGAATGCGTTTATCGCGCAGCCGGCAGAATCCTGACGTGGGTGTGGCATAAAGCTTTATGGGTTTTATCAGCGTGCATTAACTTTAATCATCCATGAATCGCCATAATGTTATCCTGCTGCTTTTTGTTACGGTAGCCCTGTTTGCAGTCGGCTGTAAGAAGGAAGGCGTTAATGAGAATCTCGACCCTAATGCTCAGACTAATTACGACTTCATGAGCACGAAGGCCGGCAGTTACTGGCATTACGGCTCACAGCAGGTAGTAGCTTACAAACGGTTTGCCCGCAATCGTGACACAGTTAAGAACGGTTTGAAATACAGTTATTACGAGCGGCAGGAAGATACGGGCGCAGGCTCGCTCTCCCCTGAATATTTTGGCAAGAATGGCAATAAATACATCACGCTCATAGACCTTGACGGCAGCGAAACAACTTATCTGGAGAGCGTTTTCTGGATTGACGGTTCTAAACAAGGCGATAAGTGGCAAAACACCGGCATCGTTAATTATCCGGGCTTTGGAGATGTAAAGGTTTACACATCCTCAGATGTATCTGAAACCGGCGTAACAATGAAATCCGGCAATGAGACGTTTCATGATGTAATTCATGTGCATAGCGACCTCCGTACTGTGACGCTCAACACGCGGGTCGGCACACTGGACATGTGGATTTTACGTGATGTTGGTGTTATCAAGCAGGAGGCACATATAAATATCCTCGGATTCTATACGGTTGACAGGACGGATACTCTTACAGACTACCACATTGAGCCGTAAGTGCTTCTGGCTTTTTACTTCCCGACTTTGATTACGGCTGGCCCGGAAGAGCGCAACTGGCGAATGATGCGGGCCGGCTTCCGCCATTCAAAAAGATGAATAATCCAGAGTGTGAGCCGCATTAGCCCACTTACGTGCAAAATACCATCCGCCAGTTCCGCAATGCTCTTGTCGCGCGCAATCAGTATCTCATTTTTATGGCCAGCCGATTCGTATAGCTCTTCCGCAAAGCACCAGGCGCCATCACGCGCATTAGAAATGCTGAACTGAATAAGAATGGAATTGTAGCGTGACTGATGCAGACCCATTAAAGAAAGCAAGGGAGATACGCGGCGTAAATTATTCATCACGTCTCCTGTCAGCATCGCAAGAATTCCATTGATGGCGAGAAAATCCTTTCTTATTGCGGGCATTCCATCTGCCGCCGCAACTTCTGCCGCAGCTATTCCAAGATCAAGATTGATATGCGCATTCATCCCGAGCAGCAGGTGCTGAAGTACGAGTACCCGACTTTTGCCGCCCGCGCCGAATGAAACAGCCCATGAGTCGCTTGGCTTGCCGGAAGCCTGCATCTGTTGCCAAGCCTTGATGTACCGGTTTGCGAAGGTGACGTCCAGACGCTCCATTCTCGCTCCATCTTCAAACTCATTATTTATAATGCCCTCCCGCACACGAAAGGTAACCTTGTGATAAAGGGCCGCGAAGTAACCGAGCCGGTTGCCGCTGCGTTCACAGTCATCCATTATATCCACCAGGGCGTCTATCACGTCTTCAATATTTGTAGGAAGCATAAGGCGCAAAAGTTGCGACTTTTTCTTGTCTTCATGCTGATTCACCTGCTCCGGTCAAAGCAGGCGAGGCCCAAAATGCTATTTTTGAAAGCCATGCGGATCGTGCTTACCTGTTCAATGCTCCTGTGCTCCGTGTGGCTACGGGCGCAGGGCAACGTAGCGCTTGAGGCCAATCTGATGGCTGGCAAAGTGTTGAAGCACAGCTTCAGGTTTCGCCCGCCTGTGCCGGATTTAAGCACGGCGGTTGATGTGGCTTTAGTAAAGCAGACTATAGGAACGCAAGCATGGGAGCAAAGGCGACACTATCCGGTGTGGGGCGTTGGCGCCACCTATACGAATTACGGTATTGACTCCATCTACGGCTCAGCGTTCAGCTTGTACCCTTTTTTGCAGACGTACATTATCCGCGGCAAGCGGCTTGAATGGACTTTGCGCGCCGGGCTTGGCATCGGTTACGCGACGAAACATTACAGCCATGCGCCCGATTGGGATACGCTTAATAATGTCATCGGCAGCGCTATCAACAATTTCACGCTTATTGCCACAGACCTGCGTTATCGCATAAGCAGTCATTGGAGCGTTCAGGCAGGGCTGAATTTCTCGCATCTGAGCAATGGCGCTATCAGACAGCCAAATCTGGGCATCAATATGTACGGCGGGCACCTTGGCTTGCGCTATCGTCCGGCAGGTGCCGGGCAAGACCGAATAGTTTCAGACGTCCCACACTTACGTAATCGCCTGCTTGTTCAGGCGCGGATCGGCTGGGCTATTGATGAAAAGAGCGGCGTGATCGGCGGGCCCATTTATCCTGTATATCTCGCTTCGGGATACCTCAGCAAGCGCTATAAGGGAAAGAACAAAGTATTCCTCGGCTTAGACTATTCTTATCACACACGCATCTACGCATTTCAGCGCAACAACGAAGTAAATGTGGGCGAAGAGCGTGCGCATTCATGGAAAAGCGCCGTTTTTCTTGGCCACGAATGGCTGTTGGGCAGGATGTCTTTTCTGGCGCAGGTCGGGTATTACGTGAGGGATGCCGTGCTGAAGCAGGACCCTTACTACGAAAAGCTCGGCTACAATTTTTACCTGCTGCGCGGGGAGCGCGGCCCGCTGAAAGAGCTATGCCTCAGCGCACTCCTGAAGACGCACCAGGCAGCTGCCGAGCTTGTAGAATTCGGCATCGGTGTTGGATTTTAGGGGTCGCTACTTGTATATCAGCACCTCTTCCCGCCCGCCGCTATCCTTACAGCCGCGGTACATGCCCTCGCTATTAAAGGGCATGGCTACATTACCCTGACTGTCAATAGCTATCAGCCCGCCTTCGCCGCCAATCTTTACCAGCTTGCCATGCACCAGCTCATCGCAGGCCTGCTGCAGGGTAAGCCTTTTATACGACATCAGGCAATGGATGTCGTGGCCTACCACCGCGCGGATAAAAAACTCCCCGTGCCCGGTGCAGCTAATCGCACAGGTATCATTGCTGGCCCAGGTACCGGCGCCCGGGATGGGCGAGTCGCCAACGCGGCCCCAACGCTTGTTCGTCATGCCGCCGGTTGAGGTAGCCGCAGCAAGATTGCCGGACTTGTCTAAGGCTACCGCGCCCACCGTTCCAAACTTCTTTTCCTTATCGGCATGATCCAGCTGCATCCGGCCTTCGGCAATAGCCTCCTGCAGCTGATTGAAGCGCTGGTCTGTGTAGAAATAGCGCTCTGCTTCAAAGTCAAGCCCAATAGCCCTGGCAAAGTCTTCAGCGCCCCTGCCCGCCAGCAGCACATGCTCGCTCTGCTCCATCACGGCACGCGCCAGGCTTACCGGGTTTCGCAGGCCGGCAATGCCACACACCGCGCCCGCGCTGCGGTCGCGCCCGTCCATGATGGCGGCATCCATCTCATGCTTCCCCTCATGGGTGAATACGGCGCCACGCCCGGCGTTGAAAAGCGGGCAGTCTTCCAGGCTGCGTACACTGGCCTCAACGGCATCCAGGCTGGCGCCGCCCAGCTCCAGGATTGCGTATCCGGCATGAAGGGCAGCTTTCAGCGCCGCTTCGTATTGCGCCTGAAGCTCAGGGGTCATGGTGCTGCGCAGGATGGTACCGGCGCCACCGTGGATAGCGAGGGAAAAAACAGATGAGGACATTGCTCCGCGAAGATATTCCGCATGGGACCTATCGGCGCATCTCATCCGGCTGCCAGGCCCTGACTGCCTTTTTTATCTCATCGGGGCTCAGCTTCTCAGCCAGCGCACGCTGCAGGAGCGCTGGCAGTTCCCCGTCTGATGCGAAGCGCAGAGCGGCTATCTGCCCCTGGCTTAGCTGCGCCTCATGCTGCTCCAGCCGCTGGCCGGTAAGCTGGTAGTAACGCAGCCGCATTTCCAGCCGCACAATTCTGTCCTGATTGCCCAGCGCGTAGTGCTGACGGTCAATGACGCCCACAAATGCAATAGCGCAGAAAGCCGCGGCAATTGCAATCCAGACGAGCCGGTCTTCCGGATAATGCACGGCGCACCAGGCGCTGCCGGCGATAAGCACGGCGATAAGCGGCAGGAAGAAAAAGTGATGCGGCGGGTACCAGCGAATGTGGTTGGCGTAGTTCTGTTGGCTCATATCAGGAATTGGCAGAAAAGACGTTGCCACCGGTCATCTTAGGTTAAGGCGTCAGCCGCCGGCGTTTTCCGAAAAGGTGAGAATGTAGCCGTCGGCATCCTGAATGGAGAATTCAGTGGCGCCGTAGAATGTGGTGTGTGGCTGAATAATGATGGTAGCCTTGCCGGTGAGCCTTTCGGCCCACTGCGCCACGTCGGTCACACTCACGTATAGTGTAAAAAGGCCGCCGCCCGGCTTATCGCGAAGCTGACTGTATTCGTCCATAAGATTGCCGCGCTCCTGAAACATGACAGAGGTATTGCCGTGCTGGAGCATGGCCCAGGCAAAGGGCGCGCCGTCCGGAACGGTGGCCACTTTCTGGAAGCCGAGCACTTCCGTATAGAACTTTATGGATGCAGCTACGTCTGCCACGCCGAGGTTGGCGGTGATGGCCTGGATATTCATAGGAAGACCGAAGCTATGCTTTTCAGCCCTCGTATGCCAGACGGATGAGCCGCAGAACGTCGCGATTTAGGTCTCCTTCCTCATGCAGGCGGATGTAGTGCACCCATCTGCCGCCGTAGCGTACGCATTTATAGACGCATTCTTCCTGATGCGGCTCCGGCAGCCCGAAGTGCATGTCCAAGGCTTTCTTCATGGGCTTCACGATAAGGAAGGTCTTGTCAGATACAAATACCACACAGGCTTTTGTGGCGCTGAAAGCTACGCCGGGCCATGCGCCAACTGTCTCCGCGATGCGGTCAAAAAGCTGCAGCACGACATCTTCCTTACGCTCAAACAGGCTGTCTATATCCACTTTGGCGCAGTAATGCCAGCTCTTCAGAGAGGCAACCGGCCGTTCGCACTTAGGGCATAGCTCCATGCTGCTCAGCGGATCTGGCCTGGCATCTGGCCGGCTTTGTCAGGAATGGGCGAGCCGTGCGGATCTACAGTAGGATAGCCGAGCAGCGCATCCATTTTTTCAAAAAACTCCGGCGACTGGATGTGCTCTATCTGTTCCGCGATCTCATGAATACGGTCCGGGCCAAAGCCCATTTTTTCTACGAGGAACATTTCTGTAAGCCTGTGCTTGCGGATAATCAGGGCGGCTTCCTTCCTGCCGGACGGCGTTAAGCGCAGGGGCTTGTAGCTTTCGTAGTGTACCAGGCCTTTGTCGCACAGCTTTTTTACCATGCTGTTGACGGTTGGCATTTTTATGCCGAGGTGACGGCTTAGCTCATTTACGCCTACCTCGCCCGCTTCATCGGAAAGATGAAAAAGCCCTTTGAGATAATTCTCCTCCGCCAGCGAATACATCTCCGCAAAGCTATCCGAAAGATGCTTCGTTTTTCTGCTTGTTAATTGGGCAAGGAGTAAGACAAATTCGGGCATTAAGGCCGTTGCCGCACAGCCATTAATGATTTTGCGCCCGGAAAACCCCGGTAGAGGCAAACGCTTTGCTAAAGGCTGGCAAGCTGCGCGACATTTCTAAAAAGCCGGTTTTCTTCTAAGGAAGATATTTCTTTCTGTATGCACAGCGCGTTCAGGAGACTTTGTTGCGCAAGCTTTTCTATAAAATAACGGCTTGCAAACAAGGGGCTGAATTCGTGTAAATGCCGGCACCGTTATGATCTGATAAACGAGCCGTTTGCAATCCCGCAACCATTTTTGTCCCCGCAACAAACGCTTAACAACAACACCATGCGCCACTTTTTCCTTGTTCCTTTTTTAAGCATCCTCGCCACCGCTTTTTACAGCCATGCGAATGCGCAGACCCTGTTTCCGGCAAACAGCACATCCTATGTAGCGGCTTATAAAGAAGGCACCGGCTGCTCTGCTACTTCCTATAAGTTTTATACAATAAGCCCGGACAGCGGCACGCAGAGCAGCACGCCATTCCTGAGCACAAGCACTACAACGGAGATTAACGGCATCGGCCTGAATACGGACGGCTATGGCTACGGTATCCAGTATGACCGTGACGGGTCCTGCAACTTCAGCAACTACAAGCTGATTCGCTTTGATGCCGGTGGAAATGTGACAAGCCTCGGCACCATCGCGCCCCCACAGGGCGGCACCTCTATTTCTGCCGCCATCGGCTTTGTGGTGCCCAGCAACCGCTTCGTACTTTTCTCCACGGTGAGCGGCGTCACCTACATGGGTTTCATCAATAACATTCCTGCGCTCGCCGCCTCAACGGGCACGCTGACGCCGCAATACTTCCCGATGACCTTCAACTGCACCGGCAAGCAGTACGCCGACTTCGCCCTAAATCCGGTGGACCATAAGTTCTACACCTACGGCACCTACCTGAACGGCGCCAGCTACGAGGGAACGCTGATGAAGCTGGATCCGGAAACACAGGTAGTTACTTGCGTGGGCGCTGCGGGCACCGGAATTTTTACCAGTGGCAATGACAACTTTGGCGGGGTGATGTTTGACGGCAACGGCGACATGATTGGCCTGAATATCAATACAAAGAAGCTCTACAAGATCAATGTGTCAACCGGAACGCAGGGTACTGTGACCTACATGAGAACTTTGTCTGCAAGCACAGGCACCATCCGTGGTGATCTGGGATCAAATGCCATTGGCTCAACGCCTATAGCTCTGCCGCTGGCGCTGCTGCAGTTTGACGGCGACCGCGCTGCCGGCAGCGACCGCCTTTACTGGAAAACGGATAATGAGCCTTTCGCCTCATTTCAGGTACAGGGCAGCGAAGACGGGAAGACGTTTACCACCCTCGGCAGCGTGTCCGGAGCGCAATATGAAAGCGGCGATAATGCAACCAAAGCGTATGTATGGCGCTCTGCGGTTGCAATGCCTTACTACCGCCTGCAGATGCTGGAATTGAACGGGCGTGCGAGCTATTCCGGAATCGTTTCCCTTGGCAAAACAGGTGTGCCGGCAAGCGGCATTACGATGTTTCCTAACCCTGCATCTGACAAGCTAACCGTTGAGCTGAATGAAGCAGGAAACACCGGCATCATTACGCTCACGGATGTAGCCGGCGGTGTAATGCGTACGCAGACCTTAAGCGGTGGCCGTGCTACGATAGAACTTTCCGGCCTGCCGCAGGGTATTTACTTTGCGGTAGTAGAATATGGCGGCCAGCGGATTGCGCGGCGGATTTCGGTACAGCGCTGATAGCGGCGCCGTGAAAATTGGTTTTGGTGAAGTAGAAGACGTGCTCAGGCGCGTCTTTTCTTTTAAGCGCGTGCAAGTTAAAAGGCAGGAATGATTTTGTTAGACGAGACTAACACACGATGTTTGCCTCGTCTAACAATTCTCTGCGCCGATGAAAAACACTATACTATTCTTTTGGATGATGCTTACAGCCGCAAGAGGCGCGGCACAGGAAATTGTGAAAGACACGGTTGCGCTTCCACTGCTTTCAACTGGCAGCAAAGACCTGGATGAAGTAGTCGTGTCCGGCACGCTGAAGGAAATCCGCCGCTCCGAAAGCCCCATTCCTGTAGAAATCCTGACACCCAGGCTTTTCCAGAAAAATCCGACGCCATCGCTCTTTGAAGCTGTCGGCATGATAAATGGCGTAATGCCGCAGCTTAACTGTAACGTCTGCAATACGGGCGACATCCACATCAACGGCATGGAAGGGCCTTACACGATGATCCTGATAGACGGGATGCCGATTGTATCTGCGCTGGCAACCGTGTATGGTCTGAGCGGCATCCCAAACAGCCTTGTAGAACGCATTGAAATTGTCAAAGGGCCGGCGTCATCGCTCTACGGATCGGAGGCAATGGGCGGCATTATCAACGTCATCACGAAAAATCCTGCGAAAGCGCCACGACTTTCCCTTGACTTAATGGGCACGAGCTGGCAGGAATGGAGTGCCGATGCCGGCGTAAAATGGAATCTTGGAAAGGCGACAAGCCTACTTGGGCTCAACTATTACAACTACGATAAGCCGATTGACAACAATGACGACGGCTTCACCGACGTAACGCTTCAAAACCGTATTTCCATCTTCAATAAGTGGGCCTTGCGACGCAAAGACTTTCGCGCAGCGAGTATTGCCGCGCGCTATGTGTATGAGGACCGCTGGGGTGGGCAAACCGGATGGAGCCGCAGCTTCCGCGGCGGCGATTCAGTGTATGGCGAGAGCATTTACACGCAGCGCGCCGAGCTGATCGGCATGTACCAGCTTCCGCTGAAGGAGAAAATCTACACACAGTGGTCCTACAACTGGCACGAGCAGAATTCTTATTACGGCATCGTGCCTTTTATGGCGCAGCAGCAGGTTGCCTTTGCGCAGGTTTATTGGGATAAAAGCATTGGCAGCAGCCATAATGCCCTGCTCGGCGCATCTTACCGCTACACGGTTTATGACGACAACACGCCGGCTACCGCATCCGCAAACGGGCACGACAACGCACCAGCCTATACACCGCTTCCGGGCGTCTTTTTGCAGGATGAGTGGCGCATCAGCAGACGGCATAAGCTGCTTGGTGGTTACCGCTTTGACTACGATGTGCATCATGGGCCGGTGCATTCGCCCCGAGTAGCTTATAAGTTCTCGCCTTCGCTGGCGCACACGCTGCGGGCTTCCTTTGGAACCGGCTACCGGGTCGTCAATCTTTTTACCGAAGACCATGCGGCGCTGACCGGCTCGCGGCAGGTGGTGATTGCGGAGGCGCTGAATCCCGAACGTTCCTACAATGGGAATGTGAACTATGTGCTTAAAGTGCCGGTTAAACATTTTAATCTTGGCATTGACGCGACTGCATTCTACTCCTATTTCACAAACCGCATCACCGGCGATTTTGATACCGACCCGAACAAGATTATCTACGACAACCTAAAGGGTCATGCGGTATCTCGCGGCGTCTCGCTCAATGCCGATCTTGCTTTTATTGTTCCGCTAAAGCTGCTGGCAGGCGTTACCTACGCAGACGTTTATCAGGTGGAGCGTAATGCGGCAGGTGATGAGCAGAGACAACGGCAACTCCACGCGCCACTCTGGTCGGGCAACTTTGTAGCGACCTACAGCTTCCTGAAAGGCCCGTCTATTGACCTTACCGGAAAGTGGACCGGCCCGATGCGCCTCCCCATTTTGCCCAATGATTACCGGCCTGAATACTCGCCTCCTTTTCTAATAGCCAATGTCCAGCTGACTCAGAAGATTGCGAAGGGCCTGGAGCTATACGGCGGCGTAAAGAACCTACTGAATTTCGTACCCGCTAACCCGATTATGCGCCCCTTTGATCCTTTTGATAAGACGGCAGGCGACGCGGTGACAAACCCGAACGGCTACACGTTTGACCCGGGCTACAATTATGCGCCCTTACAGGGTGTGCGCGGATTCGCGGGGTTTCGGTATGTAATGCGGTAATTTACGCTTGCTGTTGCAAAGCCTGCCCGCGCCACCATAGGCCATGGTTTTGCCCCGACGCCATCGGCAAAAGCGTTTCGCCAATCATCGGAGTCAGTAGCTCAAAAGGCTTTCCTTCCGATGCTTTTGTCAGCCGCTCAATCGGCTCATCCCAGGGATGCAGCGCCAGCACAAACTTCCCCCAATGAACCGGCAAAAGCTTTTTAGCACCCAGCACCACAGCGGCATCCGCAACTTCTTCCGGCGCCATGTGGATGTGCTTCCAGTAGGGATGATACTGTCCGCATTCCAGAATGGCCAGATCAAAGGGGCCGAAGCGTTTCCCGATTTCCGCGAAGTGTGCATCCCAGCCGGAATCTCCGCCGAGGTAAAATTTGTAGCGCGGCCCTTGAAGCACGAAAGATGACCACAGGCTTTGCGCGCGTTTTAATCCGCGCCCAGAAAAGTGGCGGGCCGGCGCTGCGGTGATGTCGCAGCCGTTGCGCAAGCCAAAGCTTTCCCACCAGTCCAGCTCGGTGATTTTCTCCGCCGGAATGCCCCAATATTCTAAGTGTGCGCCTACACCGAGGGAGGTTATGAAATGGCTGGTTTTGTTCTTGAGCTGGCTTATCGTCTCGTAATCCAAATGGTCGTAATGGTCATGACTGATAAGGATATAATCCAGCTCGGGAATATCCGATGCCTTGAGCATATCCACGCCTTCAAAGGATTTTATCATGCAGCGTATTGGCGATGCGCTGCCGCTGAGCACGGGATCAATCAGAATTTTCAAGCCTTCAAACTGCATATAGTAAGAAGAATGCCCGAGCCAGATGATGGCAGGCTCATCCGCCGGCAAGGCTTTAAAATCCGGCTTTTGAACAGGAAGCGGACTCAAAGGCTTTACCGTTTTCGGCTTGTGGCGATAGGCCTTGAGCATCTTCCACATATTTGCGTCCTCGGCAATAGCGGGCGTGAAGCTGGCATTCACGAATCCGCCTTTCTGGTATTGCGGCGATGATTTTATGCGTGCCAGCCGTTGGCCGGAAGGCAGCTTGCCGAAGATTTTAGACATGGTCTAAAGTTGATGGAAAGTATCGGGTGTAAACAAAAGCGGCTGGCAACAGGCCAGCAGCTTCTTCTTCTTCTTTTTACTCCGGCCTATTTGTGATAGAAGCGCTCTTCAATAATCTGACCATCCTGCCAGCGCTGCACGGCTACCTGCACAAACTTCATGCGGCCCGCGCCTTTAATGGTTACGTCCATCCAGTTTTCCACCATCGTGGTAGCCCCGTCTTCTGATGCGGTGATGGCCTCTACCTCTGCGCCATGAAAGCCTTCTATGCTTTCCAGGAATTTCTGCTCGTGCTCGCGGTTGTAGGTTTTGCCGTTGCGTGGCTCGTCGCCCACTTCGGTCATCACCACATCTTCGTGGTAGTATTTTTCAAAGCCGTCCATCAGCTTGCCGCCGAGGATGAGGTCGTAGAGGTCGCGTGCGCGTTCTAAGTTGGTCATGGTGCAGTGTTTTGTTGTTGATACAAAGGTTGCGCTATTATGGACTTGTCGGAGATTAGTTTTTTGTGATGGCGGGATATAAAGCGCTGGATGAGGAATGGTATACGTGTGGGAAACGGCGCTTATAAACTGTCTTTGACCGAGCACTTAACTTTGAAGCATGAGTGACGTATTGAGCCAAAAGAAGGCCGGCATCGCACGGAAAGAATTCCGGCTAACCGATACCAGTGTCTTTATACGGGAGCGGAAGAATCAGAAGGAATGGGAGTATAGTGTTCCTTATGAAAACATTGGTTTTGAAACAGTGATAAAGAAGGAAATCAATACTAACAAAGCGTTTATCGTAACTGCGGTTCTGTTTGCAATTTCGCTGGCAGGGGTTGCTATGTTGTTCATTCATCCGCCTCAGGCCAAGGATAGAGTGATGTATTTTACTATGCCTTTGTTTGCCGTGTTATTTGCTTTCCTTACGGTAAAGGGCTGGCTGCAAAGAAATCTTGTCTATGAATATCTGACCGGAGGACATAAGACGATTGAATTGTTTAAGGATAGTCCGGACCTGGAAAGCTATGCGGCTTTTAAAACTGCGCTTTACGAGAAGGTGAAAACATTTCACAAGAAGAGGCTGTTGTATGATGAGGATATGAATACTCCGTTTGAACTGTTTGCGGAACGTATCTATTGGCTAAAGCGCATCAATGCAATCAATGAGGAAGAGATTCAGGAGTTTCAACGTAAGCTGAATACGCATCAGCACCGGCACTTGAATTAAAAAGCGGCTGACATCTGTCAGCCGCTTTTTGCATTTGTAAATGTTCCTGTATAGTGCTTCAATCCTTACTCATCCGCGCCACCAGCGCAAAGAATTGCCCGATAACATCTTTACGAAACGGATTGGCCGTATGTATCAATATCGCGCTCATCACTGCCTTTTCACCTTTTGCCAACGCGCCGCTGATTAGCTCAATGTCTGTATTGCGCGCCGCGGCATTAAGGCTTTCAAACAATCGCCAGCGGCCATCCTGCCTGTCATCGCTGTCTTCGACAACAAAGACAACCACATTCTGCTTGTCGGCAAATTTGTCGCGGATGGCTTTAACGATGGTAGGCATGATACGCTCATCCGGGCGCATTTTTTCGGCGGATATGTTGATTGGAAAGAAGGCGAACGTAAAAAGGTGGTGCTGTAATTGCGGAAAAGCCGGAAAAAGCACTGCCTGCTGCTCGCGGAACAAGACGGCATAAACAATTCCGGCAGAGGTAGTGAATACCGGCCCATCGGGCGTCTGTTCCAAAGCATACGGCTCAGCCATGCTTCTTTTTCTGCTGGATACGCTCGCCAATAGTCGGCACAGAGGAAATCGGCTTTCCGGCACGAACCGCTGCTATCATGTCCTTTTTCTCGTCCAACAGTAACTGCAACAGATTCTCTTCCGGAATTTGAATCGTAACAGTATTCTGAACAGGCGTTTCCATAATAATGAAGTTATGTCGCTTTATAGAAAATCTACTCTTTGACACTTACGCATCAATCCGCGCATACTTCGCATGGCTCTCAATAAACGCGCGGCGCGGCGGCACTTCATCGCCCATCAGCATGGAGAATACGCCATCTGCTGTTGCGAGGCTGTCAATCGTTACCTGCTTTAGTGTGCGGGTTGCCGGGTCCATGGTCGTACTCCAGAGCTGTTCGGCATTCATCTCACCGAGGCCCTTGTAACGCTGGATGGCTACCGCCTCTTCCTTGCCGTTGCCGAGGCGGGCGATGCCGGCCTTGCGGTCTTCCTCCGTCCACGCATATTGCTGCTCCTTGCCGCGCTTCAGGAGATAAAGCGGCGGCTGTGCGAGGTACAGATAGCCCTGCTCTACCAGCTCCTTCATATAGCGGAAGAAGAAGGTGAGAATGAGCGTAGCGATGTGCGAGCCGTCCACATCGGCATCCGTCATAATGACGATTTTGTGGTAGCGGAGCTTCGTCAGGTTGAGGGCCTTCGCATCGTCAGGAGTGCCCACGCTCACGCCAAGTGCGGTGAACATGTTCTTGATTTCCTCGTTCTCATAAATCTTGTGCTCCTGCGCTTTTTCTACGTTCAGGATTTTCCCGCGCAGCGGCAGAATGGCCTGGAAAGTGCGGTCACGGCCTTGCTTGGCAGTGCCGCCGGCAGAATCACCTTCTACCAGGTATAGCTCGCAGCGGAACGGGTCTTTGTCGGAGCAATCCGCCAGCTTGCCGGGCATTCCGCCACCGGATAGGACGCTCTTACGCTGCACCATTTCGCGGGCTTTGCGGGCGGCCGCGCGGGCCTGTGCGGCGAGAATAACCTTGTCAATAATCAGGCGGGCCTGCTTCGGGTTTTCTTCCAGATAATGCTCCAGCACGCGGGCTACGGAGGTGTTTACCACGCCGTTCACGTCGTTGTTGCCCAGCTTGGTCTTAGTCTGGCCTTCAAACTGCGGCTCCGGCACTTTCACGGAGATAATGGCCGAAAGCCCTTCGCGGAAGTCGTCGCCGGTGATTTCCACCTTGGCGCGCTCAAACAGCTTGTTCTTATCGCCGTAAGATTTAAAGACGCGGGTAATTGCCATCCGGAAGCCAGACACGTGCGTGCCGCCTTCAATAGTGTTGATATTATTTACGTAAGAAAAGATGTGCTCGCTGTAGCTCGTATTATAGCTCATCGCCACTTCCACCGCTACATTACTCGCCTTGTCGTAGCCTTCAATATAAATCGGCTCCGGCAGCAGCGGGTCGCGCTTGCCGTTGCGGTCAAGAAGCTGAACGAATTCGGCAATACCGCCTTCGGAATAGAAATCTTCAAAGAAGGGCAAACCGGTTTCCTCTAAGATTTCCCTCAGGTCTGTAATAGTGATGCGGATGCCGCGGTTCAGAAAGGATAGCTCACGCAAACGGCCGGCAAGCGTTTCACGGTTATAAGCTGTAGTGGTAAAGATGGTATGGTCCGGCCAGAAGCGCTGCAGTGTGCCACGCTTGTCTGAAGCGCCGATTTCGCGCACGGGATATTGCGGAACACCGCAGTTGTATTCCTGCTCAAACTTCTGTCCTTCGCGAAAAACGGTGGTGTGCATGTGCGTGGAGAGCGCATTCACGCAGCTCACACCCACACCGTGCAGACCGCCCGATACTTTATAGGAATCCTTATCAAACTTGCCGCCGGCGTGCAGCACGGTCATTACCACCTGCAGCGCCGAGACGCCTTCCTTGGCGTGAATGCCGGTCGGGATGCCGCGGCCATCGTCTTCCACCGAAACGGAATCATCTTCATGAATTGTGACTGTGATGTTCTTACAATGTCCGGCGAGGGCTTCGTCAATGGAGTTGTCCACCACCTCATACACCAGGTGGTGCAGACCCTTGGCGCCCGTATCGCCGATGTACATCGCCGGGCGCTTGCGGACGGCTTCCAGGCCTTCCAGCACCTGAATGGAACCGGCATCATAGCCGTTATCGGTAGCGGTAGTGGGGGCAATATCGTTGGCCGAATCGGCAGCCAAAAGAACCTCGTTTTCTGTACTCATAAGAACGGTTGGAAAGCGCGACGGGCGCGGCTTTCCGCTTGAATTAATTTATACGCGAAAGTAACGAAAAAAGGCCTGTTTAGCAAGGGTGCCCGGAGGAGGTCGGCAGGCTTTAACGCAGGAAGAATGCCTTTTCTTAGAGCCGACTAATATTGGTACTGCATCCTCTATGAATCCCTCCGCGCGAAGGAAGTACATCCATCCGGTCATCTGTTTAAAGGCGCAACACTGCACCAGCTGCGGCGGGATGTTTTGGCGTGCAAAGGTGGGATATGGCCGCGAGCAGATTTCCTGCCTGATGCTGAGCCCCGCGCTGCTCCGCAAGAAATTTTAGTAGCCGTATCAAGTGGGAGATAAGTGGCAGGCGCTGAACAAATTGTTTGTACATCTTTCTGTTCAGTAAAAGTCTGGCATTAAAGAAAAGCCGGCACATGCGCGGCGCCGGCTCACTACTATATGCAAATCATCGTCTTAAGACGAACGGATAGCCCAGAACCGGCCGCCGCCGCTTTGCACCGAACTAAAGGTGATCGAATACCGGCAGCAACCGGCCCGGCAGGGTTGGCAGTAATCGCAAGCGTCGGATTCACTACACTACTCACCGTCAGGCTTACCTTGTTGGAAAGCACTGTCGTCACCGCCGGACAGGCCCCAGAGGAGGTCAGCCGCATCTGGATCGTATCGCCATTGGCCAGGGCGGCGCTTGTATAATTAGCAGTAGTCATCCTGTTAGCATCACCCATTTTTATACCACTAATAGCCAGGGCTTGCGCCTGCGCCGACGATGTTGGTGGTAAAAGCGAGCGTGGCGCCCGCGCAAAACACGATAGGCGGAGCCGTATTGATATATACCTTGCCGCCCCTGCTTCAAAGAGCGGCACAGGTATGCTGCTCAGCGTGTTCCACGAGCTGGAAGCAAGGTCATAGCGGTATGCAGTATTGGTTTGAGCGGTATTGTAGCCGCCCAGGATATGAATCATATTATCGGTGCCCAGACAGTAATCCGCGCCCCGCCGCGGCAACGGCAGAGACACACCCGCTGACCAGGAATCGCTTGCGGTACTATATACCCGCATCGTAGTCAGGGGCGCAAAAGTGCTGGTATTGCTATAGCCGCCGACTACGTAGATGTTCCCGTTTGAATGACCCACCGCCGCATGCTGTCCAAGTGCTGCGGGAACGGACGTGACCGACGATCATTGGGCATGAGCGGCAGCATAGCACAGCAGGAATGCAAGGGTAAACAGCTTTCTCATACACAACGGGAAATAGAAGTGGCAGCGCTAAGGGATAGATTGTTATTCCGATTTGCTGCAAAACCAGGCATATATGCAGCAATGCGGCTGCTTTTTTAAAGTGCTGCAAAAATAGCCAGCGGCTACGGCTATTCATAATGTACAATCTGTTTTTCGCTGCCAATCATTCAAATTGATTATTTATTTCCTTTGCGCTGGCTACGTCCGACCTTTACCGCCGCAGATGTCTGAAGGCAATTCTACCCTTAAAGCCCACCTTGCCCTCCTCGGCGCAAACCTTTTTTACGGCGCAGGTTTTACAATCGCCAAGACGGTGATGCCGCGGCTCATCCAGCCATTGGGCTTCATCCTCATCCGCGTGGCAGTGGTGACCGCCCTTTTTTGGCTGACGGTCGCGGCTGGCCCGGCATACCGCACGAAGATTGACCGGAAGGACTGGAAAATTCTCGTCCTCGGCGGCCTCTTCGGCATCGCGTTGAACCAGATGCTCTTCTTCTATGGTCTGAACCTGACGATGCCGATCCACGCCTCGCTGATAATGATGAGCACACCGCTGCTGATTACGATTATCGCGGCAGCAGTGCTAAAGGCCGGCTTATCGTGGGAGAAGGCGCTCGGGCTTGCGCTTGGGATCGGGGGCGCCTCGCTCCTGATGCTTTCCGGCAAGGAATTAAAGGCGACGCCTACAGCATTGCAAGGCGATATATCCATCCTGGTCAATGCCGCCTTCTACGCCATCTACCTCGTCATTATCAAGCCGCTGATGGCGCGCTATCGCCCGGTGATTGTCGTGCGCTGGGTGTTTCTCTTCGGGCTGCTGTTTGTGCTGCCTTTCGGCTGGGGGCAGGTTGCGGAGATTGACTGGTCGCGGTTTGAGGGCGGCGATTTTGCTGCGGTCGCGTTCATCGTCGTCTGCTGTACCTTCTTTACTTACCTGTGGAATATCTACGCGCTGCGTGTGCTGCCGCCGTCCACTGCCGGGGCATACATCTACCTGCAGCCGTTTTTTGCCGCCATCATTTCCGTACTCTTCCTCAACGAGGGGATTGGCTGGGCAAAAGCGGCGGCGGCGGCGCTCATTTTCTCCGGTGTTTATCTCGTGAACTTCGGCGCAGGCGTTTTTAAAAACGGGAAGCTGCCGCAGCGGTAATGCTCCCATGGCGCTTGCCTAACTTCGGCAACGATGAAGCATCTCAATTCGCTGAGGAAGTATTTTGTCCGGTACAGCGGGCGCCTGTTGCTCGGAATACTGTTTGTCAGCATCTCCAATCTTTTCGCAGTGTTACCGCCTGTTATCGTGCGGCGCACCTTAGACGGTGTGGTGGAAAACATCAGCTCTTACCAGCTGATGTCGGGCAGCGGGCTAAGCCGGGAAATGGAGCACTATATTTACTCGCTCGTGCTTTGGAATGCCCTGCTTATCCTTGGCCTGGCGGTGCTGCGCGGCGTGTTCATGTTCATGATGCGGCAGACGATTATTGTGATGAGCCGCCACATTGAGTATGATCAAAAGGCGGAGATTTACCGGCATTACCAGGAGCTGCACACGCAGTTCTACAAGACGCATTTTACCGGCGACCTGATGAATCGGATTTCGGAAGATGTGAGCCGCGTGCGGCAGTACACCGGCCCGGCTATCATGTATGCCATCAACCTCGCCGTGCTCGCTACCATGTGCATCTGGGGCATGGCACGCGTAAATGCCACGCTGACTCTATGCGTGATGATACCGATGCCGCTGCTGGCGCTGTGCATTTTTTACGTCAACAAAATCATCCACCGTAAAAGCGAGCGGATTCAGGCGCAGCTGTCGCAGCTCACCACTACTGCACAGGAATCCTATTCCGGCATCCGCGTGATAAAATCCTTTGCGCAGGAAGCGAATATGCTTGGCCACTTCAATGCCACCTCAGAGCAGTACCGTAAGAGCGCAGTGAATCTCTCGCTCACGGAGAGCATCTACTTCCCTACGATGAGCTTTTTTGTAGGGCTGAGCACACTGGCTACAATCCTGATAGGCGGATACTTTGTGATGCAGGGCACGGCAACGGCCGGAAACATTGCCGAGTTTGTGATCTACATCAACCTCCTGATGTTTCCGATCTCCTCGCTCGGCATGGTAGCAAGCACCATGCAGCGCGCAGGCGTTTCGCAGCAGCGCATTGACGAGTTTCTGCACACCAGGCCGCAAATTCTTTCGGCCGCCGGTTCTGTTGCTTCAGAAATAAAAGGCGGCATTGACTTCCGTGACGTGACGTTTACCTACCCGCATACCGGCATTACGGCGCTCCGGAAATTTAACCTGCATGTAGCGCGCGGGCAGAAAGTGGCGATCATCGGTAAGACGGGCTCCGGCAAAAGCACTCTTGCGCATCTGCTGCTGCGTATGTACGATGCAAGCGAGGGAGAGGTGCTTGTTGACGACATTCCGGTTCAGAGCTATGATGTGCAGGCGCTTCGCCGCGGCATTGGATATGCGCCGCAGGAGCCATACCTGTTTTCTGATACCGTTTACAACAACATCCGCTTCGGGCGCGACGATGCCAGCGAAGGAGAAGTCTTATCCGCGGCACGAATGGCGGACCTTGAGAAAGACATTGAGGGACTTGAGAAAGGATTCCAGACAATGATTGGCGAACGGGGCGTAATGCTGAGCGGCGGGCAGAAGCAACGCCTGGTGCTGGCGCGCGCCATTCTAAAAAAGAGCAGAATCCTGCTTTTGGACGAGTGCCTGTCTGCAGTTGATACGCGCACCGAACAAACGATACTCAGCAACCTGCGCGAATACCTGCGCGACCGAACGACGATCGTGATCACACACCGAATCTTCAGCTCATGGACTTTTGACCAGATCATAGTTCTTGAAGATGGCATTGTCGCAGAGCAAGGCACGCACGAAAAGCTGATGCAATTGAACGGTCGCTACGCAAAGCTCTATAGGCATCAGACAGAGCATGCGACTGCATAACGCGCTAAAAAAATCCTGCGCATCCGCATGCAGGCCGTGCGAAAAATTTTGTGTCGCTGTGTGATCGCTTCAGGAAAAACGCTCAATGGCCTGATGGCTTAAAGCCGCGCCTGTAAAGCAATACAGACTAAAAAGAAAAAGCCCGGCAGAGTTGTGAGCTGCCGGACTTTTATAAGGATGGGTTAGTAAGCACAATCCCTACCACAAACATAGCCTGCATTTCTTCACGCGCAAAAATTTTCTTGAGAAATTTTCTTTGTTGTGGAGAAAATGTGGACAGAGTCCGGGTGATGCAATCCTGAAAATCCTGACCACGTTTGCAGCCAATAAAGCTGTTGAGCTCACCAGTCTTTTTCCAGCTTCACAGGCATTGCTTTGCCTTGCTGCATTTTGTCTTGCACCTTCCGCTCATCCTGCTGCAGCGCCTTTAGAAGATTGTCTGCCTGCTGCTCTGATATTTTGCTTTGCTGCGGTTGCGGGCGTTGCTGCTGGTGCTGCTCGTTCTCGCCTTCGCTCTGCTGTTGCTGCTGCTTGCCTTTCTTATCCTGCTTGTCCTTTTGCTGTTGGTCTTTGCCTTCCTTATTGTCTTTGCTATCCTGTTTGTCATTCCCGCCGCCACCTTGCTGTTGCTGCTGCCTCATTTTCGCAAGGGCATAAGAGAGGTTGTATTTAGCGTCAGCGTCCTGAGGGTTTTTTCGCAATGAAGTCTTGTAGGCATCTACAGCCTGCTGCCATTGCTGCTCGCTCATGTATGTGTTGCCGACATTGTAACTCGCTCCGCTCTGCACCAGAGGATCTTTGGTGGTTTTCGCGACGTTGCTCATCACCTTTCGCGCGGCGTCATACTGCTTTTGCTGCACGAGCGCATTGCCGAGATTAAAAGTTCCGGGTGTAAACGTTGGCTGCTTTTGCAAGGCTTCCTGATAAGCCTTCGCGGCATCGGCATACTTCTGCTGCATGTATAGCTCGTTGCCGCGGCGCACGAGGCGCTCCTGCGCATGTGTACGCAGACACGCAAAGCAAAGCATGGTCAGAATGAAGATTGTGCGACTCATGCGGGCTTCCATGTGCGTACGGGTTTGGCGCCGGGTATGAGCCGCTCAACGATCAGCAGCAGCAGTGCCGGCAGCAGGAAGAATTGATAGTAGGAATCAAAATCCACGTAAGAGACAGAGCCCATGCTGCGGCCTTCCATGCCATCTATAGCTTCTGAAAGACGGCTCGCCGCTTCTTCAGCATTTCCGAGCAGGGCATAGCTCCCGTGGCCTTTTTCTGCGAGGCTTTTCAGCTCCTCTTCGTTCAGCTTTGAGATCACCTGCTGGCCGCCTTCGTCCAACTTTGGGGCTTTCGTATCTTCATCAAACAGGGGCGCACCCTGCAGCGAACCGATTCCGATCGTGTGAATGATCACGCCTTCTTCCGCTGCATCGGCTGCTTTTACGCCTGCCTTTTCATCATGATCTTCTCCGTCGGAAAGAATAATCATGGCTTTGTGCTTACGCTCCTTCTGCGAGAAGGATTTCATGCCGAGCGCGATGGCATCGCCTATCACGGTGCCTTGCGTCGGCACAAGGGCGGGCCGCACATTTTGCAGCATGAGCCGCATGGACGAATAGTCAACCGTTAGCGGTACCTGCAGGTAGGCCCGGCCGGCAAAGATGATGAGGCCTACGCGGTCGTTGTGAAGCTTATCCAGAATACGCTCCACAAACTGTTTGGCGCGCGTCAGGCGGTTAGGCTGCAGGTCTTGGGCAAGCATGCTTTTGCTTACGTCCAGGGCTATCATTACATCCACGCCACTACGCTGCACTTGCTCGGGATGCCCGCCACCCTGCAGATTTGCCGCGCCTGCGATGGCGATGGAGAGCGCAAGGATTACGAGGATAGCCTTTAGCGTGACGCGGCCCGGGATCTTACCTACCAGCTGCGCAGCAGTCAGCTGCGGATCGCCAAACGCCTTCAGCACGCGACGGCGCCAAAGCAGCAGCAGGATAAACAGCACGATCAGTAGCGGCACGGTAACGAGCCACAGGAGATATTCGGGATGCTGAAAGCGAATCATGGATGCTGCGCACAGAGTGCCTGCAAATGTAGCGGGCCGGCCCGCTTATCAAAATCTCCCCCGGTCTTTTGAAATCTTTTTAACAGCGGGCAGATGATAGTCTGCCACGTCGCTACTTCTTCGTCTGAAGCAATGCGCTGTATTGCGTGGGCGCTGTGAGTATGGAGATCGCTTTTGCCAGCTCCTCGTCGTTGCGCAGGCTGTGCGCTATCCGGCCACGCTGAAAGTAGTAGCGGGAAATAATCTCGCTCTCCAGCACATCCTTCACCTCCGCCTGGTTCTTCTGAAGATCCTGCTTTTTGTCGTGGCCGACCTTTGCGCGCAGGCCGGCAAACTCCGGCTTAGCCGCATCATAGTATTTCTCTCTCATCGCGATTTGCTGCAGGGAATCCAGCGCTTCTTCGGTGGCGGTCTTGTAAGCGTAATCTTTACTTTCCAGCCATTTTGCAAACTCACCCCATTCGGCTGCATTCAGGCTAAACGCTGTGGCATCCTCCAGCTTAGGATGCTTGCGCACGTATTGGGTGGCATAGTCAAACAGGAAATTCTTCGCGTAAAGCGCAATGGCAATTTTGCTGACCGCCGGGTTTTTCACCTCCACGTCCGGATCAACACCGCCGCCGCTCAGTACAGTACGGCCGCCTTTGGTTTTATACATTTTCTTCAGTGAGTCAGGTACGCGTCCTACGCTGCCGTCCGGATTTCGGTGTGCGTAATCAAGTGCCTGTATGCAGCGGCCGCTTGGCGTATAGTAGCGTGCCGTGGTGAGCTTGAGCCGCGCGTTAAAGCCCAGAGGCCGGGTGGTCTGCACCAACCCTTTGCCGTAAGAACGCTCGCCGATAATGACGCCGCGATCCAGGTCCTGCATGGTGCCGGCCACTATTTCTGAAGCGGACGCCGAGGAATGATTTACCAGCACAGTAAGCGGAATCTTCAAATCCCAGGCTGAACCGCTGGTTTTAAAATCTTTGTCCCATTCCTGCATTTTGCCTTTTGTGCTTACTACGAGCTGGTCGCGGTCGGTGAAGATGTTGCAGATATTTACTGCTTCGTCCAGCAGGCCGCCGGGATTATTGCGCAGGTCAAGGACGACGCCTTTCAGCTCCGGCTTTGCAGTCCTGAGGCTGTCCAGCGCGTTGCGCACCAGGCGGCCGCAGGAAGGCGTGAATTGGGTGAGCCGCACGAAAGCTATATCCTTGGCGGGGCCTACAAGGCCTGCAAAGGGCACGGACGAGAGCTCTATTTCGCCGCGCGTCACCATTCTTGTTTCTTCGGTAGTGCTGAGCGCGTCTTTGACGCGGATAGTGACCTGAGTACCGGGAGAGCCTTTGAGCAGCGAGCTGATGTCATCTACGCTTTTTCCTTTCACGGCCTGTCCGTCAATAGTTATTACGAGGTCGCCGGGATGAAGACCTGCTTTTTGCGCAGGGCTGTTCTCATATACATCGCCTATATAAATGTTGTCTGAGTTGCGGCGCATGGTAGCGCCAATGCCGCCGTATTTGCCGGTAGTCTGAAACTCGTAGTCTTCTATATCGCTTTCGGTAATATAGTTGGTGTAAGGATCCAGATCGTCCAGCATAGCATCTATGCCGGCTTTGGTTAGTTTGCCGGGCTCAATAGGATCAACATAATAGGTATTGAGCTCTTTGAAGAGCGTGGCATAAATATCCAGGTTTTTGGATACTTCAAAATACCCGCTTTCTTCTTTGCCTTGTATGAAAAAGCCGGCAATTGCTATTACGACTGCACTGGCAATGAGGAGCTTATAACGTTTAAACCGTTGCATTATGGAATGATGATGTAATGTGTCTGAGGATATAGTTCAGGACAGCCTGATACCGCCCTTTCACAAAGGTTTTGCTAAAAACCGGGCCGGCAGGCACAATGTTTGGAACCTTTGGCAATATTAGATACCTTGCCCTACTATTAAGGTGAATTTTGTCCTATGAAGAACGTTCTACGCTTGCTTTCTATTGCTTTGGTCTTGTTAAACGTCGCTACGCCAGTGTCAGCACAGATTGTTACCCAAAATGGTAAGGATACTGCATTTGGTTATTACAATAGCGTTAATGACAGTGTTCTTGAAATAGACAACCGCATTAAGAGCGGTTCAACCAGCAATGTATTATTGAGATGGAAATTGGCAAGTACCAATTTGGGTACAGTACCAGGGTGGGATATCCTTGGATCTGGCATATGTGATAATGTAATCTGCCAGTCTGCCACAATTTATAACGCTTCAAACAACGTATTCAATAACGGAATAACGTATCAATCCGATCCTTATAACAACGTAAACTTCACTGGAACGGCTCATGACTTCCATGTTTTGATGCACAACACTAACCCGCCCAATGGTAGTTCGGCTTACATCCGCGTCTTACTTCAAGACACTGTAAGTAAGACAAGCCGTACACTGACCTTTATAGGTATGAAGGCAAGTACGGGCATCATGAACTTTAATTCTGCGGATGACATCATTCTTTATCCTAACCCTGCGCGCGAGGCAGTCAATGTGATTTTTGACGAAAAGTTCAACGTCAGGACTATTGCAGTTTATAATCTGATCGGCAAGTTGATGGGGCCCATTTACAAGCCGGCTTCAAACAACAGCGCCAAGATTGACCTCAGTGATATGCCCACCGGCATCTATTTCCTTCGCCTGATGGATGCACAAGGTCATTTTGTAGCTACCCGCCGCTTTACCCGTCAATAAGAATACATTCTTTTTATAAGCAGCCTCCTTATCAGGAGGCTGTTTCTTTTTGGATAATGCTTCGCATATGCAAGGCAAGGCGTAAGACGTACTTTAGCATCTATACGTTCCCGACCCTATGAATAAAAGAATTTTTCTGCTGCTGATGCTGGCCTGCGGGGTATCCGCTCCATTGCGGGCTCAAAAATCTTTTATAGAAGGCACCATTGTATATTCTGTAAGCATCGGCCCGGTGGCCGGCGACGCAGGCTTTACTGAGCATGCCGGCACTTATACGCTCACTATAAAAGGCGCATCAATTCGCAAAGAGCTGCACATGAACTCTGGATATCGGAATGTGATTGTTGAGAACAGCAACACCGGCTCTGTGTTTTCGTTGCAATCGGCAGCCGGACAGAACTATGCCATTCAGCTCCGCCCGCAGGATGTGGAAGAAAAGATGCAGCCTTACAAAGGCTTTACGCAGAAAGATGAGGAAGGAAGCATGACCATAGCCGGCGAGCCTTCCCGAAAAACAAGCATCCGGTATAAAGACGGCTCAAGCTGCTCGCTTTATTACACAACAGCCTGGACCACAGAGATCGCTACGCTGTTTGACCGCTTTCCGGGCATCAAATTTATTCCGCTCTCTTTTGAATACCGCAATGATGAGGGCATTACCATGCACTTTGCCGCTGAGAAGCTGGAAGCCAGGCCTGTGGAGAGCGCGCTCTTCCGGGTGCCTCCCGACTACCGGATTATTTCCAATGCAGCTTATAAAGCCATGGGGAAATAGCGGGTCAGGCGCATCTTAAAGGCATACTCAAGCACAAACTTTAAATTATGCGCCGTCTTCTTTTACCAATTTTGCTCTTTTGCACGCTGCCGGCTATGGCGGGCCGAGGCGTTTATACAAGCTGGGATGAAGCGCTTGAAAGCCGTGAAGATGTGCGCGTTATCCGGATCGCATACCGCTTTCTGGATTCTATCCCCGATATTCTGGATCAGTTTCCAAACCTGGAGGAGCTGAACCTGAACCACAACCGCATCCGATCGCTGCCGCCGTCCATTGTAAAATGCGCCAGGCTAAAGCGTCTGAATTTTTTTCAAAATAAGATTAGTGTTCTTCCGGAAGATATCGGAAATCTG
The DNA here is from genome assembly GCA_965246765.1 of Chitinophagaceae bacterium. Taxonomy (GTDB): domain Bacteria; phylum Bacteroidota; class Bacteroidia; order Chitinophagales; family Chitinophagaceae; genus UBA1952. Next base: position 981,389 of record CBDFFJ010000005.1, on the reverse strand, counting down.
AAGAATCTGGAATCTATTACCTTGTCTCATAATGAGCTGGCCGCTTTGCCCGAAAGCATCTGCGGCCTGCCTGCGCTCCGGGAGCTGTTCCTCACAGGCAATGTACTCACGGCCCTGCCGGAGAATCTGGGCGCTTTAGGCGCGCTTGTCCGCCTGCGTGTATCCATAAATAATCTTAGCGCTGTTCCTGTATCTATACTCCGGCTTCAGAAGCTGGAAGTGCTGGATCTCAGCAACAACCGACTCATCGTCTTACCTGAAGGTTTTGGTGCTCTTACTAACTTGCATTTTCTATATCTCGGGCGCAATTCACTGAACTGGCTGCCGGAAACGCTTGGCCGACTGAGCAAGCTGCAGGAGCTGGATGTTGTGCGCTGCGGCGTGCTGCAGTTGCCGGCATCGCTATCCGAGCTCCCGCGCCTCGAAAATGTTTACGTGGACGACCACACGATCCCGTTTTATCAAAACCCGGCATACGAGCGTTACCAGCATATCATTGTAGTAGGGCGCGACGATCAGTATCCTTACCGGCAGTCGCAGTTTTGAGTCAATAAAAAGGCCGTGCTGATTGCACGGCCTCTTATTTGGGAAACGGATTCAATTACGGAAACAGCACGCCGTTGTAGCTGTTCACATCAGCCATTTGCAGCGATGCCCCGTAATAGTAATTAATGGTACGCAGGATCTCATTAGCCACCAGCGCATTGCCCCTTGGCGTAAGGTGAACGCCGTCAAGTGAGAAAGCGCCACCCTTCACAAACGTAGCATTGAGCGTAACACCATTATACAGTGTGCCAGCGTTGATTGTTTTCAGGAAGGTGTTCATATCTACATAAGCCAGGCCACGGTTTACCGCCGCAGTACGCAGTATGCCGTTGAAAATGGCGGTAGCGCTTTGCACGGCAGTTACTTCCGCCGCATCCAGCACATACTGGCCCGGGACAGGCTTTTTGCTGCCCCAACCGCCGCACTTCAGTGAATCCTGAGGTATGCTGAGCGTTATGTACTCGCCGGCCTTAGCCTTGCGGAACTTAAGCACAGGCACCGAATTATCCTGAATGATGAACGGATTAGCGCCGAGCGTGAATGATATACCGGCGGCCTGATAATTAAAATTCAGCGAGTCCACCTGACCCTGGCGGGTAAGTACAAGACCATTGTACGGCACCGTGGTGAAGTAAGGGATGGCGGTAACGTCCGGAATATTCATAACCGCGCCCTTTGCCGTGCTGCCTGCGGGCATCAGGCGATTCAGCACGGAGTCAACTGCGGCCGCAAACAGCGTAGTGCTGGAAATCGCATTTGCATCCAGAAAGGTGCCACCACTGCTTTTGCCGCTGCCGCCGGACGTAGCATACTGCAATACATCGTTGTTGCCGATCCAGGCGGTAAAGAAGGTAGGCTGAATGCGGCTCAGCTCTTCTGTAGGCCGGCCAAAGAGATTGGTGAAGAACCGGCGTGCGTAAGGATTGACGGAAGGATAACCGGGAACGATGAAATCAATAGCCCGGATGCCCGGCACGCCGAGATTGGTGTAGGGGCCTTGCGCAGCCACACTGGCGCTGCTGCCGGCAGTATCCGGAGCGCCGGTGAACAGGACAGGGCCTAAGGACACATTGCCCAGGCAATCAGCGCTTGGGCCGAGCACGCGCTTCGGCGAGGGCCAGCCGGCTTCGCCCGGCAGGAGCGGCGCTTTATAATCGCTGGCGCCCTGGCGGCTGAACGAATAGGAGAGAATAGACGGATAGGCAGACTGCTGGCCGCTGCGGTACAGGGAGCCGTCGGCATAACCGGCAGTGAGCGAGTTGCCAACCGCCACATAGCGGGTAAAATCCAGTCCGCCGGAAGAATAGACATCCGACGTCAGGTGAGGCTTGCAGGCAGCGAGGCTAAGCGCAGCGCCGGCAGCAATCAGTATGGAGGAACGGTACTTATTCATACGTCAAAAGGCTTTGCTTGCGTGAGGGGGTTGTAATTAAAAGTCGTAAGAGAGACCAATGCCCGGCGTGATCGCCTTTGTCTGATACCGCCCGCTGAACGCGGCATCGCCATAGGTAGCATCGCGCTTATCTGAGGTGACGTATTCTATCGCCGCAAGCAGGGTAAGCTTCGGGATGATCTTGTAGGTAAAGCCGGTAGTAAGCACCAGGCGGTTTGCATCGGGTAGATCCGGAGACACGTAGCCGTCGCGCACAGGCGTAGGATCGTAAGCGCCGCCAACCATCAGCGCCAGCGACTTTGTAGCCTGATAGTGCGCTCCCAGACGGGTAGCGATGCGATTCTCGTAAAGACGGGCCGCGGTAGTGCGGGTGCTGCCATTCACAGCCGCGCCATAGTTGAAGGCCAGCGTATCGTAAGCCTTCCAGCCGGTCAGGTTAAAATCAAGCTGAACAGTAAGCCGCTCCAGCGGCTTCCAGGCAGCGCCTACGGAGAGCACTTCCGGCAAAGGAAGTGTCGCGTCAAAAGAAGTGTTTGGGAAAGAGGAGGCTACCGAAGAAGGTACGGTAAACTTCGCCTCGCCGCTTTCTACGCGCATATCAACGCGGCTGCGGTAAGAGATGCCGAAATGGAGGCGATCGCTTGCTTTAAAGGAAATACCTACGTTGTAACCCATACCCTTTGCATCTCCGTTCAGCTCAGCCTTTCCGTCCGCGCCTGTTGATGACTGCGCCGGTATGGCCCGTGCAAGGTCAACATGCCCGGTGGCGTACACATAGCCGCCGCCGATAGAGATGTTGTCGTTAATCTGGTAAGAAATGGTTGGCTGAATGAAAATTGCCTGCAGGTAGATGCTTTGAGTCACATAACGTCCGGCCCAGTTATCATCCCAGGTAGTGCCGGAGCCGAACGGGGTATATACGCCTACGCCTAAGCCCAGGCCACGGACGCCTTTAATAGTGCCGCCTGCATATACATTAAAGGGCGTGTAGGTAGCGTTCGCGGTGCGCGCTGTGACGCCGGTACCCTGATTCAGATATTCTGCGCGCGGAATGATGAACTGCACGCTGCCATAGACCTGAAAGCCTTCCAGTCGGGAAAGGCCGCCGGGATTATAGAATATGGTAGAGGCATCCCAGGGCATCGCCGTTCCGCCACCGCCCATTGCAAGCTGCCGGAGGCCTTGCAGATTGAGCTGATAGCCGGCGCTGAATGCCATCGCCGCAGGCAGCAGCAGCGAGGCTGTGAGGAGTGCATGTTTTCTCATGTGGTAGTAAGAATTGTGTACGGTGAAGATAGTGCAGTGATAAAAATAACCAAACGATAAAGAAATAGTTTTCCCGACTGTAAATATTAGTGCCGGCAGGCCATTAATCTTTAGCCAGCCCGATGGTGCATATGCTTAGCTTAAGCCCGTTGGATTTCATTAGCGCAGCTGCCGCCGACTCCAGCGTTGCGCCTGTAGTAAGCACATCGTCTATAAGCAGCGCATGCCTGCCACATAGCTCCGACCGGGGATTTAGTATAAAAGCATCCTTTACATTACGCACCCTTTCCTCTCGCGACATTTTCGTCTGGCTGCCTGTATAGCGTGTTCGCATCAGCGCTTCTCCGAATACGGGCACATTCAGCACTTTGCTTAAGCCTAACGCAAGCAGATTGCTTTGATTATAGCCTCTGCTTTGCTCTTTCTTAGGATGCAGGGGAACCGGAATGATGCCGTCGATGCTGTTGATCCACTGAGAAGCCTTCAACGCATACCCTGCCTGCTCGCCCAGATAGGTACCGATGGCTTTGCGACCCGAATATTTCAGCCGGTGAAGCAGGTGCTGTAGCAGGCCGTCGGCGGTAAAGTATGCAAAGGACGTAGCGTGCTGGTAAGGGACGCGCCCGGCAATCCGCAAGGCTGCCTCATTTCCCGCTGTATCGTGAAATCCGGTTTGCGGCAGCTGAAAGCAACAGCTGATACAAAGAATGCGCTCCTGGCCGAGCAGCGGCAGGCGGCATCCTTCGCACAGTCGGGGATAGAGCAGGTGGGCTGCGCTATGCAGCACTTCTTTGAGCAAAGCCATATCTATGGACTACCTAAGGTAGTAAACAGATCGTCAGAACAATGCGCGATACACGTCTTCTACCTTGTTCACAGCCTTGACTTCAATCTTAAAATTCTTCTTATCCAGCCCTTTCGCGTTGGCCTTCGGAATGTAAATGGCATCCATGCCCAGCTTATCCGCCTCCGCAATACGCTGGTCTATGCGGCTCACGGCGCGGATTTCTCCGGAGAGGCCTACCTCGCCAACGAAGCAGATATTGGAAGGCAAGGCAACATCTTCAATAGAAGACAGCAGCGCGCAGACGACCGCAAGCTCAATAGACGGGTCTTCAATTTTCAAACCTCCTGCAATGTTGATGAAGACGTCTTTCTGCCCGAAGGCAAAGCCGCCGCGCTTCTCTAAAACCGCCAGCAGCAGCTGGAGCCGGCGTAAATCCATCCCGCTCACAGTGCGTTGCGGCGTACCGTAAACCGCTTGCGAGGCGAGGGCCTGCACTTCTATCATTAGCGGCCGCGCGCCTTCTATGATGGCGGCAATAGCCATCCCGCTCAGCGGCTCGTCATGTTGCGAAAGCAGGATTTCAGAAGGATTGGAAACCGGACGCATCCCGGCGGCGACCATCTCATAAATGCCCAGCTCAGAAGTGGAGCCGAAGCGGTTTTTGAGCGTGCGCAGGATGCGATAAGCGTAATGGCGGTCGCCTTCAAACTGCAGCACGGTATCCACCATATGCTCCAGCACCTTTGGCCCGGCAATGGAACCTTCCTTCGTGATGTGGCCGATGATGATGACGGGCACATTCGCCGTCTTCGCGAAGCGCTGCAACTCCGCCGCCGTCTCACGCACCTGGCTTACACTTCCCGCCGCGCTTTCCACATAAGGGCTTTCCAAAGTCTGGATAGAATCAATGATTACAAGGCCCGGCTTTATCTTCTTTATCTCCGAGAAAATCGTGTCGGTGTTCGTCGCGTTCAGAATGTATAGCTGGCTGTTCTTGGCGCCAATGCGCTCCGCACGAAGCTTTACCTGCTGCGCGCTTTCTTCGCCGCTTACGTAGAGTGTGGTCGCCTTTTTCCATTGCAGCGCGCATTGTAGGAAGAGTGTGCTTTTGCCGATGCCTGGCTCGCCGGCTACCAGCGTTACCGAACCCGGCACAAGGCCGCCGCCAAGCACGCGATTCAGTTCAGCATCCGGCAGCTGCATGCGCACTTCGTCATGCGCGATTACCTCTTCAATCTTGAATGCCTTGCGCGGCGCCTTCTCTTCAGTTTCACTCCAGGGCTGCATCTCGCCGGCCTTCTTTGGCGTATCGCGCTCTATGATTTCTTCCACAAAGGAATTCCATGCGCCGCAGGATGGGCACTTGCCCGTCCACTTCGGCGTTTCATAGCCGCATTGCTGACAAAAGAAAGCAGATTTTGTTTTGGCCATCGGGATTGTATTTACTGAAACGGTTACATACTGAACACGCTCGCTGCGACTTTGTCAGCCGCCGCGGCGGATCTGTTTTCCCGCACCGGACGTGCTCACTCAAACTTTGTCATGCTGCAAGCATCTGTGCAGTCACGTAGCGCGCCCAACACGCGCGCAGGCCCTTTCAAGGTGACAAAGTAGCTGCGAGGAGCTTATGCGCTGCGAATGAAATTCTCTTCGGGAATGATAAAGACGCCGTGAACTTGTTTAGCTAAGGTTTACTCCAAAAAAGAAGCCATCCCGAGGAATCGGGACGGCTCACTTACTAACCCATTAAATTCACAACTGACACAAATGTACGTTTCCGGGAAGAACTGAAAAAATCCTTTCTGGCCCGGAATTGTTATTGTGGATAAGGCTGTGGCTTGCATTATTTATTAATTTGAATCCGGTTGACTTTTAACTGATAAATTGTATTTAGTCGGATTTTCATACCAATAAATTTTCCTAATCCTCAGTCTTAAAATAATATTTTAGTAATGGTTGATGAGGCTACACATTAAAATAATCACGTTTTCACAATAGCGTACTTTGCAATCCAACAATTTTAAAGAATGAACAGTTCTCTCGCTACGCCCGTAGCAAAACCACGCACTTTTCTCCCCGCAGATTTTAAGCTCAGCGATTGGACATCGCTGGAACCATTCTTTGAAAAGCTCCAGTCGCGCGACATCAACGGCAAGGAAGGATTACAGACTTGGCTGGATGATGCTTCTGAACTGGAAGCCGTCATATCAGAAGACGCAAGCTGGCGGCAAATCCGCATGACGCTGGACACGACGAACGCGGAGTACGAAGAAGCCTTCACGTACTTCGTAACCGAGATTGAGCCTAAGATGAAGCCGTATTACTTCGCGCTGAATCAAAAGCTGGTGGCCTCGCCATTCGCCGAAGGCTTAGATAAGAGCCAGTTCTTTCCCTATCTCCGCTCCGTGCGCAACCGCATTGAGCTGTACCGCGAGGAGAACATTCCGATTCAGTCAGAATTGAGTTTGCTGGCGCAACAGTACGGCGTCATTTCCAGCAAGATGACGGTTGAGCACGATGGCAAAGAATACACCTTGCAGCAGGCGGCGCGCTTCCTGCAAAGCCCCGACCGGACCGTGCGTGAAGAGACCTTCCGCAAGATCGCCGCGCGCAGGATGGACGACCGAACGGCGCTGAATGAATTATTTGACAGGCTCCTCGCGCGCCGCCAGCAGGTGGCCGTCAACGCAGGTTTTGAAAATTACCGCGACTATAAATTCCGCGAGCTGGGCCGCTTTGACTACGGGCCGGAAGATTGTTTCCGCTTTCACGAAGCCGTGCGCGAGCACATTGTGCCCCTGCATAAGCTGCTGATGGAGCATCGCCGGGCGCGCCTCGGCATTGACAAGCTGAAGCCCTGGGATACAGATGCCGAGCCGATAGGAACTGAACCGTTGCATCCTTTTAATGAAGGCGGAGAGCTGACGGAGAAAGCTATTGAAGTCTTTACAAAGCTCCAGCCCTTCTTCGGCGAATGCCTGAAGACGATGCGCGGCATGAAGCGCCTGGACCTGGATTCCCGCAAAGGCAAGGCTCCCGGCGGCTACAACTGTCCGCTGGCGGAGACGGGCGTGCCGTTCATCTTTATGAACGCCGCAGGCACCATGGGCGATGTCATCACGATGATGCACGAAGGCGGCCACGCGGTGCATTCCTTCCTCTCGCACCCGCTGGAACTAAGCGCCTTCAAAGAATACCCGATGGAAATTGCCGAGCTGGCGAGCATGAGCATGGAGCTGTTCACAATGGAGCATTGGGACATCTTTTTCAAGGACGAAGCCGAGCTGAAGCGCGCAAGGATTGAAGAGCTGGAGCGCGTGATTTCCGTGCTGCCCTGGATTGCGACGATTGACAAGTTTCAGCATTGGCTATATACGCAAGTGGGCCACAGCATGGAAGAGCGTGAAATGGCCTGGATGGAAATTTTGCAGGAATTCAGCACTGGCACCGTGGATTATTCCGGCTTTGAGGAATACCGAAAAAATTTCTGGCAAAAGCAGTTGCATCTGTACGAGGTGCCGTTCTATTATATAGAGTACGGCATTGCGCAGCTTGGCGCCATCGCGATGTGGCGGCAATACCGCGGTAACAAGCAGCAGGCCGTGGAGAATTATAAGAAGGCGCTATCTCTGGGCTATACGAAGACGCTGAAGGAGCTTTATGACACAGCCGGCATTCGCTTTGATTTTTCGCCGGAGTATGTGGCGGAGTTAGGTGGGTTTGTGAGGGGGGCTTTGGGGGAGATGGGGGTGGCGTAGAAATCACAAGCCGAATGGATTTATTTACGGGATAGGAAGACAGTTTGCTTGAGAGAGGTACGGTTTAACCTGTTCTACCGTGAGCATCTTACCGAGACCGCAATCCCCATCGCTTAGTCAATGCCAAGGTCACTTGTAAAAGCCTTGTCGGGTGCAATTTCATAGCAATCAACACCACATAATTCAGAAGTGATGCCGCCTATAGCTATGTAGATTTCATGCTTAGAGGTGATAGCGCTGGGATTGACTATGCGCTTGTAGTTCTCCATGCAAACGGCGTCGGTAAAAAGGCTGAAATTTATTTGTTCCCAATCGTATGCGGGTTTCCAGTTAGCAAACCTTTTTATTTTCTGAAACCACCTGCCGCTGCCAGGATTAATTATATCAGGCTCTGGCACATCGTACCCGATGCACATTTCAAACTGAGCCCATCCCTCAGTATTGAGTGGCGATAAGTATTCTGTGACGTAGTCATTAAATTGGATAGGAATTTTCGAATGCTCCGACCCCAGACAATCAATAAATTTTCTCAACATCCCATCACGTAAACTTGTTTCGGCTGATTTGATATCCAACTGTCTCGCTACCACATCGGTAAGGTTTTGGACGGTACTTGCCAGCTCCGCCTCATGGTTAGGGATATTAACGTTGAAATATTTTTCAACGCCCATCAATAACTCTACGCTGTCAAGTCCCATTTAAATACTGTTTACCGCTTAAGTCTGGTGGCGAAACCCTTTAGCCCTCCCGCTGGTCGTTCAGCCCGGTTTCTTCTACGCCACCCACATCAACACCACCTGAGGCGCTACGCCAATCAGAATAACCAACCCAGCAGTCCCGCCGAGCAGCACATAATCTGATGTAGTGATGGCCCGGCTCAGTTGCGGCGTGCCGGTCTTGAAATACATCGCCCAGATGACGCGGAAGTAGTAGTAAACACTCACCGCCGCCATGAGCAGCGCAAAGATGACGAGCCACATGGCGTTGCCCTGCGTCATCAGCGCCATCAGCACATAATACTTCGCCATAAAGCCGCCGGTGAGCGGGATTCCCGCAAGGGAAAATATGAAAACGGCGGTGGCGAATGCCAGCAGCGGCTGCGACTTAGCCAGGCCATTAAAGCCATCGTACGTGTAGTCTTTCAGCTTCAGCATCACTGCAAACAGGCCGACCGTTGCCAGCGTATAAGCCACGGCGTAGATGATGATGCTCTGCGTACCCAGTACATTCACACTAAGGACGGCAAACAGCATAAAACCCGCCTGCGCAATGGACGAGTACGCCAGCATTCGCTTCACACTTTGCTGGAATACAGCGGTGATATTGCCGACAAGCAGCGTGGCCGCCGTGATAATCATCAGCACCAGCATCCACTTGGAAGAGATAGCGCCGAACGAGGTGTGGAAGAGGCGAAGAAAGGCATAGAAAGCCGCTGCCTTGCCGACAGTTGCCATGTAGGCGGTGAAGGGCGTCGGCGCGCCGTCATATACATCCGGCGTCCAAAGATGCATCGGTGCTGCGCTTACCTTAAAGCCAAAGGAAATGATGAGCAACAGAATGCCGCCGAGCGCCATTGGCGAAAAGACATCGGTCGTAGCAAAGTAAAAATCCGTGATACGGAAGGTGCCGGTGGCGCCGTAAAGCAGCGCGATGCCCATGAGCAGAATGCCCGTTGAGAAGGCACCCATAAGGAAATATTTGAGCGAGGCTTCGGCGCTTTTCAGGTTGCGCTTATCAGCGCCGGCGAGGATGTATTGCGGGATGGACAGAATTTCAATACCAAGGAAAAGCATGAGCAGCGTGTTGTAGCTGCTAAGCAGGTAGAGGCCGCAAAGCGTGAAGAAAATCAGCGCGAAATAATCAGCCACATGTCCGCCCACGCGCCGGATGTCGCGGCCTACAAGGGCCACATAAAGCAGCGTGCAGCCCGTCATGAGCGTGTTGAACCATGCGCCGTACTTGTCTATGTGCAGCGCATCGTTGAAGAGCAGCCGGCCCTCGCCGATGGTGAGCGCCTCGTAGGCATTGACGCCGGTGAGGCCGAGCATCAGCAGGGCAGCCATGGTGGCCACGCCCTTCTTCTCCTCAACAAATGCGCCCACGAACATCATGATGACGCCGCAGACGGTGGTGGCTATGATAGAGTACATTCTAATGCAAAATTCAAAAGGTAAAATTCAAAAGCGAATCCCCACGTAGGAACGCGCCGCGGCGCGTTCTAAACAGCAACCAGATTCAGCAGCGGCTGCGGGTAAATGCCGAGGAAGATGATGAGGGAAATGATAATCGCCAGCGCGCACCATTCATTCACCGTCAGGTCTGTTGTGATGATGCCTTCCACGCCGTTGCCGTACGCCACACGCTGCACCATTGTGAGTGTATAGACCGCCCCGAGGATAACGCCGAGCCCCGCAAGCACCATAAACAGGATGTGGTATTGCGAAGCGCTCTGGAAAATGCCATTGAAGAGCATGAACTCGCCGATAAAGCCATTGGTAAGCGGCAGCGCGATGTTGGCAAAGGCCACAATCAGCAGCGCGATACTCATCCACGGCGCGGAGCCGGCCATGCCGCCAAGCTTCGTCGTATCACGGGTGCCGTAGCGGCTTTCTACCATCTGCACCAGCAGCCACATGCCGGTGATGTTGATGCCGTGATTGAACATCTGCACCAGCAGGCCGTTGTAGGAAGAATTCAGCTCAGCATGCGCGGCATCCGGGCTTTGCATGGAAAAAGCCGCCGCAATCATCAATCCCATGTGCGCTATGGACGAGTAGGCCACCAGTCGCTTCAGGTCGGTCTGCATCATGGCGATGCAGGACGCATAGACGATACCAATTACCGCGAGCGCAATGATGATGTTGCCCCATTGCGCCACCGCCTCCGGGAAGAACGGCAGCACCCAGCGGATGACGCCGTAAATACCCATCTTGACCATCAGGGCAGAGAGGATAATCGTGACCGGCGTAGGCGAGGATTCATAAGTATCCGGCTGCCAAGTGTGAAACGGGAACAGCGGCATCTTGATGGCGAAAGCGATGAAGATGAGCGCGAAGACCCAGAGCTGTGTGCCTGCAGGAAGGCCTTGGGCCGCCTTCACCATATCGGCCCATGCGTAGCTGTGTGCGTCCGGCGTTTGCAGGTAGAGATAAATCAATCCGGCGAGCATCATCAGCGAGCCGACGAAGGTGTAGATGAAGAATTTGAAGGTAACCGGAATGCGCCGCTCACCGCCCCAGCGGGAGCAGAGGAAGTAAACGGGAATAAGCGCCAGTTCCCAGAAGAAGTAAAACAGGAGTCCATCAGCCGCGAGGAAGACGCCGTTGATACCGGCAATGCTCATCAGCATTAGTCCGTAGAATGCGTGCGGGCTTTCCACTTCCTTATTCATCTGCATCAGCATCACCACCAGCAATACGATTCCGGAAAGCATCGTGAGCATTGTGCTTAATCCATCCCCGAGCAAAGAGAAGGAAGCGCCCAATTGCGGCATCCAGGCGCTGGAAAAAGTAAGTGGTGCATTGTGCGCTCCAACAGCAGCGCCGATGCCAAGCCCCGTCAAGCCAGAAGCCGCGGCTAAAGCCAGATGCTTTGCCGCCGGTTTAATAAGGAAGCAAAGTATTCCTGCGACTAAAGGAATGAGGATGAGTAGAAGAAGGCTCATGAGTAGTCAGTATTCTTAGCGGCAAAGGCCAAGGCGTCACTTAAAAAGGATTTCCAAAAAAGCCAATAGCAATGAGCAGGGTCATCCCGACGACCATGATAAAGATGTAGTAGCCCACCTGCCCGCTCTGCACCAGCCGCACGCGGTCGGAACTCCAGCGGACGAAGCGGCCCACGCCGTTTACAGATGCATCAATGCCCTTCCGCTCAACGGCTTTATCAAAGATATTAGACAACGCCATCAGCGGGCGGACAATCACGGTATCGTACAGCTCATCAACCCACCACTTCTTTTCCATTGCCAAGGCAAGGCCCTTATTTTCTGCAAAGACCGGCTTGCGGTTAGCCGCCCATCCGGCGATGCTTGCGCCAATTGCTACGGCTACGGAAATGCCAATCAGCATCCATTCTTTGGAATGGCCGAGGGCTTCCACACGCTCCATTGACTCGTGCGCATTTATGACCGCACCGTTCATGCCCAGAAAATCGCGCAGCGCATGATGCTCGGAAATGACAACCGGCAATCCGACATAGCCGCCGATTACGGCAAGAATAGCAAGTGCAATCAGCGGTATCGTCATCGCCGCAGGGCTTTCATGAAGATGATGCTCCTGCTCATGCGTGCCGCGGAAGGGGCTGGTGAAAGTGAGTGTGTACAGCCGGAACATGTAGAAGGCCGTCATCAGCGCGCCGAGCAGTCCGCCGAAATAAAGAATTGGATTGTGTGCATAAGCCGCCGTCAGTATTTCATCTTTGGAGAAGAAGCCGGAGAAGCCGGGAATTCCTGAGATGGCAAGACAGCCGATGAGGAAAGTGATTTGCGTGATGCGCATCTTCTTACCCAATCCGCCCATTTGACGAATGTCCTGAGCGCCGCCCATGGCGTGGATGACGGAGCCGGAGCCAAGGAAGAGCAGGGCTTTGAAGAAGGCATGTGTCATTACGTGAAAAACGGCTGTTGTGTAGGCCCCGCATCCCAGCGCGATGAACATAAAGCCCAATTGGCTGACAGTGGAGTATGCCAGCACTTTTTTGATGTCATATTGCTTGATGGCAATCGTTGCTGTGAGTAAGGCCGTAGCAAGGCCGATGTAGGAGACAATCTCGCGGGCCATTGGCGCCAAATCGTAGAGCACATGGCTGCGGGCAATCATGTAGATGCCAGCAGTCACCATCGTAGCAGCATGGATGAGGGCGCTTACAGGCGTTGGGCCGGCCATCGCATCGGGCAGCCATGTAAAGAGTGGAATCTGGGCGCTCTTGCCGGTTGCGCCAATGAAGAAGCAAACGGCAATCCATTCTTTTACATTGGAAGCCGTGAGGTCAGTAGTGGCGGTGAGCTGCGGGAAAAACTCGCCGTAGGTCAGCGAGCCGTAGTGATACAGCACCAGCAGCATCCCGACGATGAAGCCAAGGTCGCCGATGCGGTTCATGACGAAGGCTTTTTTAGCGGCATTCGTATAGTCGCGGTTCTTATACCAGAAACCAATGAGCAGGTAGGAGCAAAGGCCCACGCCTTCCCAGCCGATGAACATAATTAGGTAGCTCGCACCCAGCACGAGCAGCAGCATGGAGAAGACGAAGAGGTTCAGAAAGGCAAAGTATTTTACCACGCCTTCATCATGCCCCATGTAGGAGGCTGAATAAACGTGAATGAGGAAGCCGACACCTGTAATGATGAGCAGGAATAGACTGCTCAAAGCATCTACCTGAAAGGCAAACGGAATATTGAGCTTGCCGGATTGGATGAAGGGAAACAGGTTTACTACACCGCTCGCGCCGTTTTTTACTTCAAAGAAAATCAGGAGTGAAACGACAAACGAGGCGAGAATAGCCAGTGAGCCGATAATGCCGCCGGCTTTGTGCGGCAGGGCTTTCCAGCCGAGGCCGTTGATTAAAAACCCGATGAGCGGGAAAAGCGGTACGAGGTAAACGTATTGAAGCATGTAATCCTTGCGTCTGGAGTTATTGGTTGCTTAGCAATTTCTTCATTTCAGCGATAAAAGACTCCATTTGAGGAATCAACTCTTCAACCGTGTCACTACCAAATTCAACGAAGGCTTCATAGTCCGCCTCCATTCTTTTTCTAAAGGCATTTCTAGCCAGTTTCCCTAATTCAGCACTGACCTTCCCGGTTGCAATAAACTCTCTATTGAACCACGCTAACAGCTGATGATGCTTTGAAGTGTGAAATCCATTGGCTGCCGCTAGTGCGCTTATCACGTAAAACATCCCATAATAAATTCTGTTCAAAGCAGCACTAATCAATTCATTACTCAATAGAACTTTTGCAGCCAATACGCACTCATCTGCCTGTTTCCAACGGGCAATGATTATGTCGTGTACGTTACCGTCTTCCATTATGCTGCGTAAGCTCCGTATTTCAAAGCATCTTGGTACAAAGGCTGAGCGCCTCTTGCCGAATTCAGTTCTGCCTCAGAAATAATCAGCGTCTGGCAATAGATTCCATACTTTAAGTCAGTTTCAAAACAAACATCGCTAATCGCTCGTTCTTTCTTCCACTGAACTTTTCCTCCTTTCCATATGAGCACCATATCGTAATCCGAGTCCTCTGTTGCCTTTCCGCTTAATTGAGAGCCAAACAGCACGACATCCCGCACCTCTCCGGGAAACGCAATCCGTAATCGCTGCGCTAAATCCTGCAATACTTCTTTCGCGTCGGTCATTGTTTTAGTGCTTCAGCCGGTTCAGAATATTCACATCCACGCTATGTACCTTTCGGTACATCATTACAATCACGGCAAGCCCTACTGCCACTTCTGCCGCCGCGACTACCATGATGAAAAACACCATGATTTGCGCATCAGCGGAGCCATACATTTTGGAGAAAGCTACCAGCAGCAGATTCACAGCATTCAGCATCAGCTCAATGCACATGAAGATGATGATGGCGTTGCGCCGCATGAGCGTGCCCATGATGCCGATGCAAAAGAGGGCGAGGGAGAGGAAGAGGTAGTATTGAGTAGGCACTGGAGCGTTGTTGGATGCTTCGCGTTGGATGCTTCGCGTTGGATGCCTGCGGCGTTGGATGCCTTCGGCGTTGGAAAGTTGTTGGCGTATCCGTCTTTTGTCTCTTAAGAATGTGCTTCGTAATTCTCGTGTTCCGGCACTACAGTTCTTGCGTTTTCTCTTGATGGAAACGTGGTTGGATTGTCAGGTTTTACAAGATTGTCCATTCCATCCATCTGCTCACCGCTTGTCACTTCGCGATGCACGCCGTCGTCTTTTTTACCAATGATGATTGCACCAATCATGGCGCTAAGAAAGAGCACGGAGGAAATTTCAAAGGGCAACACGTACTGCGTGAAGAGCACTTTGCCGAGGTTATCAATCAAGCCAATGTCGGTGGATGCCTGCTCTAAGGGAATAAGCGTGGCAGAGCGGAGTGCTGCCAGCAATACCAGCAGCAATGCACCGCCGCTCATCGCGCCCGCCAATTGTATCAGCTTACTCTTCTGCGGCTCCACATCCGCATTCAAGTTCATCAACATGATGACGAACAGGAAGAGCACCATGATTGCGCCTGCATATACGATGATGTTGACGACGGCAAGGAACTGCGCGTTCATCAGGATGTAATGACCTGAGATGGCGAAGAAAGTAAGGATAAGAAAGAGGACGGAATTAACCGGGTTGCGGCTCAGCACTACGCCCAAGGCGCAGCTAAGCGCGGCAACGGACAATATCCAAAAGAGAATTTCCTGAATGGGCATCTTAGAAAATCAATAGGCAAAAGGTAAAAGGCAAAACCTTGGGCAAAGATGCTTTTGATTTTTACCTTTTACCTTTTAATTTTTCTTCGGGATTAAGAGGTCTTCTTTCTTATAAATGAAAGCAGCGCGGTTATAGTTCGGCGGCGTCACGGTCTCGGTCAGATACACGGCATCTTTCGGGCAGGCCTCCTCGCAATAGCCGCAGAAAATGCAGCGCAGCATGTTGATTTCATACTTCGCGGCGTACTTCTCCTCCCGATACAGGTGCTCTTCTCCCACCTGGCGCTCGGCAGCTTCCATCGTAATGGCTTCTGCCGGGCAGGCGAGGGCACAAAGGCCGCAGGCGGTGCAGCGCTCCCGGCCTTCTTCATCCCGGTTCAGGATGTGCAGGCCGCGGAACACGGGCGAAAAAGGCCGCTTCTGCTCCGGGTATTGGATGGTGGGCTTCTTCTTAAAAATATGGCTGAGCGTGATGGTCATGCCTTTCAGTATAGCCGGCACATAGAGCTTCTCCACGAAGTTCATCGGGCGGCGGTCAACGGCTTTGGCTCGGTTGGTTATTTGCATTATTCAATTTCTTTCAAAACCTTCCTGAGCGTTTGTTCCAGGCCAGGAATGTCATTTTGTATCGTTTCCCAAATCTTCTTCGGCGTCAGGTCACCATAATCATGCGCATAATAGTTTCTTGCTGCCTTTATCAATCTCCAATCTATTTCAGAATGAGCTGCTTTAAACTCCTGACTCAGTTTCCCGCAGTATTCACCAATTACCAGAATCTTCATACAACAGGCATCCCGCAGCTGCTCATTTCCAAGAAAGTCAGCCTCTGCAACGCCGCCGACATATTGATATAAGCCTCCAATCTGTTCCAAAACGAAATGCAAAAGCGCCGCGTTATCTTTCATAAAGCGGGATTTTATCAGCCTCTATATAAGGAGCAAACCGGTGATATACCCTTCCATCTTCCACTAACTGCACTTCCTTCAGAAGTTTGTCTTGCAAGCCAAGTTGTAGGCGTATTGTATCAAACCACGAAAGCGATGTCATCAGGTCATCGTAACGCACAAGTAAGTCCACATCGCTATCCTCCCGCGCTTCCCCCCGCGCATATGAGCCAAACAGCCACACCTTCTTCACGGGCTTGTCCCGGAAGTAGTCAGCTACTACAGCTTGTATTTGCTCAACAGTCAGCATTCTTTTAATTCAAAATTGAAAATTCAAGTGCGTGATGCCGCTTTTGCATTTTGCATTACTTATTCAGTACCCACAAAATCACACCGCCCGTCACCAGCATATTCACCAGCGCCAACGGTATCAGGCTCTTCCATCCCAGATTCATCAGTTGGTCATAGCGGAAGCGCGGAATTGTCCAGCGCACGAACATGAACAGTAGGATAAGGCAAATAATCTTTGTCATCAACGCGCCCACGCATATCAGCGCCATCCAGATAGAGCCATCGCCCACCTTCGCTGCAACCACGTCCATGAATGGAAAGTTGTAGCCGCCAAAGAACAGCGTAGCTATAATGGCAGAAGAGATGAACATATTGATGTACTCCGCAAAGAGGTAGAAGCCGAGCTTCATGGAAGAATATTCCTGGTGGTAGCCCATGTTCAGCTCACTTTCCGCTTCCGCAAGGTCAAAAGGCGCACGATTCAATTCTGCAAAGGAGCATACAAGGAAGATGAAGAAGCCAAGCGGCTGCTTGAAGAAATTCCAGGTGAAATAGCCGTCGTGCCAGAAGCCATGCTGCTGCGCAACGATGGTTTTCATGCTTAGCGAGCCGCTCATCATCAACAGCGCAATAAGCGCAATGCCCATCGCCAGTTCATAGGAAATAGCCTGCGAGGCAGCACGAATAGAGGCGAGGAGCGAAAACTTATTGTTACTCGCCCAGCCGCCCAGCATCACGCCGTATACGCCCAGGCTTACAACGCCAAAAATGTAAAGGATGCCGATAGAAATATCCGCTACCTGCAGCGAAAAAACACCGCCATCTGCCATCTTCACGTCCGGGCCCCAAGGAATTACAGCGCTGGTCATCGTCGCTGTAAGCATTGCCAAGCAGGGGCCAAGAATAAAAATCCAGCGCGTAGAGCCGGTTGGTATAATCTCTTCTTTCATGAAGAGCTTCAGTCCATCCGCCAGCGGTTGTAACAAGCCCATCGGGCCGGCACGGTTAGGGCCGCGACGGTCTTGCATAATGGCCGCTACTTTCCGCTCGCCCCAGGTAGCATACATCGCCACGCCGAGGGAGCCGAAAAGAATGACGGTTATGAGCAGCACTTTCTGAATCAGAAAGCCGAGGGTGATAGCGAGGAGCATGTCAGGTGCAAAAATAGTTTAAGCGAAAATGAGTTTACCCTTAGGTTCAGGAATCGACCAGCCTTTCTGTAAAGCAAGATTCAGCCATTCTTTGGCAACAGTGTTCACCTCGCGCAGCGCTTCTTCCTGCGTTGCGCCATGAGCGACACAGCCTTTTAATTCCGGCATCTCTGCTACATAAATCTCATCTTCTTTACTCCAGAAGATGATGATTTCATACTTGCTCATCGTCAACCAATTTATTGTTTACTAAGAACTCCCGCACCTGCTTCACCTGATAAGGCTTTGCTTTCCCATCTTTTGTTGCCTGTAAGTTGATAATTCCTTCCACGCCTGCGATTGAAAATATCCTATGGCTGCCGCCCGTAGCACGTTCTTCAAATCCTTTGCGAAGCAGAATAGCAACGAGGTCGGCCAAGTCAAAATTCGCATCGGCGTAGCCGGCAAGCAGCTTCAGCAATAACTTCTCTTTCTTACTCATCCCGCCGTTCCTCTATCCTCGCCACTTTGTCCAAGATTCACTTCCTTCTTCTGCGGAGCCGTATTCCCGTGCTTAAAATCATCCGCATGCGCCGGCCCGGCAATAAGGCTCAGGTCAATATCCGGCTTATTCACATCGCTTACGTTGTGGATATCCAGCAGATGCTTCGGCCCGCGGCCCATCAGTTCTACGAAGGTGTCTTTTGGCTTTTGCAGGCCTATGTAATGCCCTTGCGAAATCACACTGTGGCGGTCAACCTTACTTGGCCCTTCAATCGTCCAGTCAGCCGTTGCTTTCTTATGGAAGCGGCAATCATTACAAATCCATTCTTCCACCTCACCCCACTTATCCTTCCGCGCCGTCACGCGGAAAACCTCGTCGCCGCGCATCCAGAGGCGCACTTTGCCGCTGCATTTCGGGCAATCGCGATGCGCGTCTAACGGCTTCGTAAACCAAACGCGATTTTTAAAGCGGAATGTCTTGTCTGTTAGGGCACCTACGGGACAAACATCAATGACATTGCCGATAAATTCATTATCCAGCGCCGTATTCAGGTAAGTAGAAATCTGCGCGTGCTCCCCACGGTCAAGAATGCCATGCTCGCGGCTTTCCGTAAGCTGCTGCGCCGTATAAACACAACGGAAGCACATGATACAGCGCGTCATGTGCAGTTGTATGTATGGGCCAATGTCTTCCTTCTCAAACGTCCGGCGCTTGAACTCATAGCGCGTGCCTTCGCCCCCATGATTATAACCTAAGTCCTGCAGATCGCATTCGCCTGCTTGGTCGCAAATCGGGCAGTCAAGCGGGTGATTTATAAGGAGAAACTCCGTCACGCCCTTGCGCGCATCCAGCACCTTGTCGCTCGTCATGCTCTTCACTTCCATCCCCTCCATCACGCCGGTACGGCAGCTTGCCACCAGCTTCGGCATCGGGCGCGGGTCTTTCTCGGAGCCTTTGCTTACCTCCACCAGGCAGGTGCGGCATTTGCCGCCAGAGCCTTCCAATTTGGAGTAATAGCACATAGCCGGCGGCGTCACTCCACCGCCTATCTGGCGGGCCGCCTGCAGGATGCTTGTCCCGGGTTCTACTTCTATCGTGATGTTGTCAATGGTGACTTTCATGTGAGCTGCAAATTTCGGATTACTAAGGTAGCCCGCCTATGGCATAGCGGCTTTTTTTCCTTTCATCATACTTATCGCCTTATTGATTGAGCACATGGTAAAATCCTGATCGCGACCAGCGCTTTTACCGGTTAACCAATGGTTCAAATAACACATTATAACACAAGCGTTGAGCACATTGAGAACGTCAATTCCAATTAGGAGTTTGTATTAAGCGTTTTGTTGAAAGATTGCTCCGCAATAACTCTTTAGCAAATTAATAATATGAAAATAATTTTGACAATTATTTCAAGTTCAATAATTGCATCTACTTAAAGTCTTGGTTAAATGAGAGTTGTTAACCAGCACTTGGTTTCTTAAAGGATTTTTCGCGAGTAGCATTGTCCCGGAAAATGGCAATAGCTGCTAACCGCGATACACACCATCCCTCAAGAACCACACACAAATGCTCATGAACAACACTTTTACCCAAACCGCAATAGGAAAAAAACTGCTTTGTTTCCTAAGCGCCGGCTGCCTGTCCCTGCTCACTACCGCTTCTTATGCGCAGGGCAACGGCACCACGGGGCCTACAATCAGCCCAGTTAGCGGCGGCTATGCCGTGGCGGGTACTTCACGATATATCTCCGTTAAAGCGGAATACACATCACAGGAGTTCTCCACCGTCCGCAATAATATTACCGGCACAGGTCTCCAGTTTGGAGCAACACAAAATACAGATGCGGCGCTGCCGGTGAGCCAATCTGCATGGGTGGACATGAGCAATGTGTCTGACCCGACAAATGAGCTTTTCAGCGATGGAAGGGACAAGAGTACTTCCAGTTTCAGCGTGACAGGCAGCAATGCACTCTCTATGTTCAGCAGCACACGTCCCCTGGCTGAGCAGGGATTCTCCACACGTGGCCGTTATCTTATGGGTCAGGTAAAGGTCTCTTTCAGCGAAGCGGTTGACAACCCGGTAGTCCAGATTGTAGGGCTTGGCGGAAGCATTACCAATGGCAGTACTCTGGGATTTACCACTGAGCTTGAGCTTCTTACCAAAGACGTTGTATTGAGCAAGCTTAGCGGCAACACCAATCTTCAGGTAAAGGGTACGGGCATCTTAAATGAGGCCGCCAAGCCCAATGCGCTATCTAACTCCGGCGCTGCGTCCGGAAGCGTGCTGGCATCCGGTCGGCAAATCTCATCATTAATTTTTAATGTTTATATGCGTGGCAATGGCGCCGGCTTTAGCTGGGAAAACGATGGTGCTTATGTTGGCGACCGCTGGCTGATGGGATTTTCGTTTAACGGCAAGACATCCGAAGCAATGCCGGCCATGGGCAAAGGCATAGCGCCAGCAGCAGCTCTTCCGATATATGTCACCAACTTCAGTGTGGCAAAGCAGGATGGATGCGGCGTGATGATTCGTTGGAATACATCTACGGAGCTCGGTATCAACGGATTTGATGTAGAGCACAGTATTGACGGAATAGAGTTTCGCAAAATCGCCTCTTTTGAAAGCGAAGGCAATGCATCCGGTGACCATCACTCATATGTATTTGCGGACGCAAATAATGGCTCAAACTATTTCCGGATTCATATTGATAACTCTACCAGTCAGAATTATTATACGGCGACAATTCCTTTGAAGGTGAAGTGCAGCACGGGTAGCGTGCAGGTGCAGCCAAACCCTACTCAGGGCAACCTGCAAATAAAAGGTTACGCCGCAGGCAATACACTTAGCCTGTTTAATATGACGGGCCGACAGGTGCAAAGCCAGACGCTTAACGGCAGTGAGACATCAATTGACATGAGTGATCTCAAGGAAGGGATTTACATGCTGATAATTAAGAATGAGCACGGCGAAGTCGTAGAGCAGGTCCGCGTTCAGAAGATCTGAGCATTCGCATAAAAAAGCCCGGCCTCATTCAGACCGGGCTTTTTATTTTATAAAACTCAAGCAGTTGCAAACTCAAGTTCATCCGCATAGTGCGCCAATCCATAATTCCGCCGCTGGCTTTCCTCCGGATTCAGCACATGCCACTCAAACTCATCCCTGAAATGCCGGATAGCCGCCGCAACCGGCCAGGCAGCCGCATCGCCCAGCGGGCAAATGGTATTGCCCTCAATACGCCTCTGGATATCCCAAAGCAGGTCAATGTCGGACAGCTTGCCGTTTCCGTTTTCTATTGACTTCAGCACGCGATACATCCAGCCCGTGCCTTCCCGGCAAGGCGAGCACTGACCGCAGCTCTCGTGCATGTAGAAGTGAGCGAGGCTCATCGTATGGCGCACCACGCACTGGTCTTCGTCTAAGACGATGAAGCCCCCAGAGCCCATCATGGAGCCGGTGGCAAAGCCGCCATCGGCGAGGCTTTCATAGTTCATCATGCGCTGCTCGCCTTTGGCTGTTTTCAGCAGGAGGTTGGCAGGAAGGATGGGCACGGACGAGCCGCCGGGAATGCAGGCTTTGAGCCGCTTGCCGTTCGGGATGCCGCCGCAGTATTCGTCGGAGAAGATGAACTCTTCTACCGAGCAGGTCATGTCGATTTCATACACGCCCGGCTTGTTGATATTGCCGCAGGCGGAGATGAGCTTGGTACCGGTGCTCTTGCCCACGCCAATCTTTACATACGCCTCGCCGCCCATATTGATAATGGGCACCACCGCCGCAATCGTCTCCACATTATTCACCACGGTAGGCCGCATCCACACGCCCTGAATGGCCGGGAATGGCGGCTTGATGCGCGGGTTGCCGCGTTTGCCTTCTAATGATTCTATGAGCGCCGTTTCCTCACCGCAGATGTAAGCGCCCGCGCCGCGATGCACGTAGATTTCGCAGTCAAAGCCGGTGCCGAGGATGTTCTTGCCAAGCCAGCCGTTTTGGTGCGCTTCCTGAATGGCTTCTTCCAGAATGTCCGGAATCCAGGCATACTCTCCCCGGATGTAGATGTAGGAGACATTGGAGCCGAGCGCGAAGGACGAGATAATCATCCCTTCAATAAAAAGGTGCGGCAGGAACTCCATCAGATACCTGTCTTTAAAAGTACCCGGCTCCGATTCGTCTGCATTTACCACCAGGTGGCGAGGCACGCCTTCCGGCTTTGCCAGAAAGCTCCATTTCATTCCCGTAGGGAAGCCTGCGCCGCCACGGCCGCGCAGACCGCTTTTCTTTACTTCTTCTACAATCTCGTCGGGCGTCAGCTTGAGGGCTTTCTCCACAGCCTTGTAGCCGCCGTTTTCCCGCCAGGCTTTGTAGCCGCGAATGCCTTCTTTTTTATCGTGCTCTAACAGTAGTTTGATAGCCATTGCTTCAAGTATCTATTTATAAATTTCCAGCAAACCGCTCTTTTCATCCTCAACAAATAACTGAATGGCCGCGGCGCTCTGGCGTAGAATCTCTACAAGCTCCGTCGTGCTGCGGTTCCCGCAGCGCAGCCAGATAACTTTCGGCGGCCAGCCTTTCAATTCATTGATGTCATTAAAGCCGGCATCCTGCGTCAGAATAATCAGATTGTTCTGACGGGCAAAGTTCCAGATTTGAAGGTCATCCGCATCTATAAGCCCCACAGTTTTCAAGTGCGTTACCTGTGCAAACATTGCATGCAGCTTATCCTTTAGCCGGAATGAGATGTTCTGGTCTATCAGGATGCTGCAGTTGATAGATGGGATATCAAACTGCATGAAGATGCTGATGGTCTTTATCGGCAGCGTAAGCGATGCAGGCCAGGATATCCTGAGCCGTCAATTCCGGAAAATCTTCCAGAATTTCCGCGGTGCTCATCCCGGATGCGAGATAAGACAAGACATCATACACTGTAATGCGCATACCACGAATACATGGTTTGCCGCTCCGCTTACCAGCCTCAATCGTCAGTATGCCCTTGTAATCCGTCATCAGTCAAAATCTTTTAGCGCTTCAATATGCTTTCATACTTTTCTATCCAGTCCTTCGGCGTCATCTTCTCTGCGAGCATTCCAATCAGCTCAAAAGGTATTGCCTCCGGCTTCTTAAAGCGGATGCAGCTCTTGCCCATGTCCAGTTTTGTTTTGGAATGCTTCGGCCATTCCGTCGTAAACCACTCCAGCAGCGCCGTATCCATATACATGCCCATATGGTAGAGCGCAATGAAATTCTTCTGCGAAGCAATGGAGATAAAAGGCAATGGCTCTTCCGGCTTGCAATGATAGCCTGCAGGATACATACTGTGCGGCACCACATAGGCAAGCATGCCGTAGCTCATGGTTTCTTCAAATCCTTTCGGCAAATGCTTTTTCAGCATAGTGCGCAGACGCTCTATTGCCTCTTGGCGCTCAACAGGCAATTCGGCGAGGTAGGTGTCGGGCGAGGCGGCTTTGGATGTCATAGCAGCTTTAGTTGGTTGCGGCGGCGCGCAATTCATTCAAGAGCGTGTCCACCTTTTCCTTAGTCAGGTTTTCTTTGTAGAATTTTCCGAGCTGCATCATCGGCGCATAGCCGCAGGCGCCGAGGCATTCGGCGGGCTTGAGGGTGAAGAGGCCGTCGGGTGTGGTTTCGCCGGCGTTGATGCCGAGGCGCTCTTTAATGTGCTCAATAATCTCGTCGGAGCCGCGCAACATGCAGGGGCCGGTCTGGCAGACTTCCAACAAGTACTTGCCCACGGGCTGCATGTTGAACATGGTGTAGAAGGTGGCTACCTCGTACACCTCAATCGGCTTGATGTCCAGCAGGCTTGCCACGTAATCCATCACCGGCACATCCAGCCAGCCGCCGAACTCATCCTGCGCGAGGTGCAGCAAGGGGATAAGGGCGCTCTTCTGCTTGCCTTCGGGGTAGCGGGCTATAATTTCCTGCGCCTTTTGGGCTTTTTCCTGTGAAAATTGAATGCTCATTTTCTGTTTCGTTTCACGCAACGGCCGCAACGGTTTCGCAACGGGCGCAACGAATTCAAATTTTATCCGTCCAGCTCGCCAGCTATCAGGTTCATGGAAGACATCGTAATAATCGCATCGCTCAGCAATCCACCCTTTACTATCTCCGGGAATACCTGATAGTAGATAAAGCAGGGACGACGGAAGTGTAGGCGATAAGGCGCACGGCCACCGTCAGAGATGAGGTAGAAGCCCAGCTCGCCGTTACCGCCTTCCACTGCGTGATAAATTTCGCCCGGCAGGATATTCACCTCGCCCATCACAATCTTGAAGTGATAGATGAGGGCTTCCATCTTCGTATAAACGTCTTTCTTTTCCGGCAGATAAAAATCCGGCACATCCGCGTGATATATACTCGGGTCAAGGTCTTTCAGCTTTTCTAAGGCTTGGCGAATGATGCGCTCGCTCTGCCGCATTTCTTCATTGCGCACGAGGTAACGGTCATAGACATCGCCGGTAGTTCCTACCGGAACGTCAAACTCAAAGTCTTCGTAAGAGCAGTACGGCGAGGCAACACGGACATCGTAATCAACGCCGGCAGCACGCAAATTCGGGCCGGTCACGCTGTACGCCATTGCCATTTCCGGCGTAAGCGGGCCTGCGCCGATGCAGCGGTCCATGAAGATACGGTTGCGCGTCATCAGCCTGTCAAACTCGTCAAAAGCCTTTGGCCAGTCTTTCAGGAATTCATCCAGCTTCTGCCAGGCGGTCTCCGTAAAGTTTCTTTCAAAGCCGCCGAAGCGGCCGATGTTGGTGGTGAGGCGGGAGCCGCAGATTTCTTCATAAATCTCATACACGCGCTCGCGGAACTGCATCACGTACAGGAAGCCGGTGAATGCGCCGGTATCCACGCCTACAACGGAGTTGCAAATGAGGTGGTCGGTGATGCGGGCCAGCTCCATGATGATGACGCGCAGGTAATCCACGCGCTTCGGCACCTGAATGCCCACGAGCTTCTCCACCGTCGTCTGCCAGCCGATGTTGTTGATGGGCGACGAGCAGTAGTTGAGGCGGTCGGTAAGCGGTTGAATCTGGTAGTAAGGCCGGCGCTCGGCAATTTTCTCAAACGCGCGGTGGATGTAGCCGACCGTCGGCGTAGTCTGCAGGATGCGCTCGCCGTCAATCTCCATGATGTTCTGAAACACACCGTGCGTCGCCGGGTGCGTCGGGCCGAGGTTGATGGTCGTCGTCGTCTTGGCAAGGCTGTCCTCGCCGAGGGCTATATGATGTGGTTTCGTTTCTACCATTGTTAAGGTAAAAGGTAAAAGGTAAAAGGTAAAAGGTAAAAGGTAAAAGTGTGACTACTTTACTTTTCTGGCTTTTACATTTAAAATGATGGCTGCTATTATTTTGGAAAGTTCATCCGCTTCATGAATAAATTTATCCAAGTCTTCTCTATCGCTTACTTCTATTGAATCCCTTATCAGACACAGCCAGTATTTTGTTTCGTTTGCAGATTTTAAAGCAATAGCATGGTAGTTGATAAAGTCTTTGTCCGTACTTCCTGCACTGCCCTCTACAACGTTTGCGCCGATGGATGTCGCACTGCGAAGCAATTGGTCAAATAATGAATAAAAGAGACGTTCTATTTTTTGATTCCGAATGAAGGCAATGATAGATTTTGAAAAAAAACAGCGGTGGCGAATGTTATAAACCTTCTCCCCTTCTTGAACAATATCAAAATCAACTTCCTCCATTTTACCTTTTAATTTTTACCTTTTACCTTAATAAAAGGAGCTTCCACCTCTTCCGAACATCTCGTCATCCTTATCGCGGCGGGTAGCATCTTCCATCGGGTATTCTTTGCGTTGCGGGAAATAGTCCATCTCGTCCACGTTCATAATGCGGATAAGATTCGGGTGTCCAATAAAGTTTACACCATAGAAATCGTAGGTCTCACGCTCCATCCAATTGGCGCCGGGGTACAGCTTCGTTGCCGTAAAAATATCCGGCTGCGCGATAGGAATGTAGGCCTTTACGCGCAGGCGGACATTCTCTTGCAGGTTGTGCAGGTGATAGACGACGCAAAGCTCTTCGCCCGCACGGTCGGGGTAATGTACTGCGGCGATGTCTGTGAGAAAGCCAAAGCCATGTCCTTCATAGAGGAATTGCAGCAGCTTCAGAGCTTCTTTTGCAGAAACGGTGACGGCCAGCATGCCGTAGGTCTCCTCAAAGCCTTGCAGGGCTTCGCCGAACTTCTCGGTTAGGGCGGATTGGATGGTTTCGTGGGTGAGTGCCATGGGTAGGTTTCACGCAACGGCCGCGGCGGTTTCGCAACGGACGCAGCGGGGATACGCTTATTGGATTCCGTAGCTTTCTAAAAGGCCTTTATACTTTTCGCTGCCACGCCGGCGCAAGCTTTCGCTGCCCACCAGATTTTGGATTTGAATGATGCCATCCAGCACTGCCTCCGGGCGTGGCGGGCAGCCGGGGATATATACATCCACGGGGATGATCTGGTCAATGCCTTGCAGCACGGAGTAGGAGTCAAAAATGCCGCCGCTGCAGGCGCAGGCGCCCATAGCCAGCACCCAACGCGGCTCTGCCATTTGCAGATAGACCTGCTTCACCACCGGAGCCATTTTCTTGGCAATCGTGCCCATCACCATCAGCAGGTCGCACTGCCGGGGAGTGAAGCCCATGCGCTCAGAGCCGAAACGGGCCAAGTCATAGTGCGACGCCGCTGTAGCCATGAACTCAATGCCGCAGCAGGAGGTAGCGAATGGTAAGGGCCAGATAGAATTTTTCCGCGCAAGGCCGACGACTTCGGAAAGCTTGCCGGCGAAGAAGCCTTCGCCATACTGTCCCTCCGGCATTTCGGGGCCTTTGGGATGAACGTTATATTGGACTGGACGAGCCATATTTAATTCAAAATTTAAAAAGCAAAATGCAAAAACAGAAAAGAGATGTCCGTGTAGTTCCGATAGCTACCCTTTTAAATTTTGCATTTTGACTTTTGCATTAATCTTCCCACTTCAATGCGCCTTTCTTGATGATGTAGGTAAAGCCTACCAGAAAGAAGCCCACAAACATCACCACGGCCAGAAATCCTTCCTTCCCCAGCGCCCTGAAATTGACGGCGTAAGGATAGAAGAAAATAACCTCCACATCAAACAATACGAACAGGATAGCAACCAGAAAGTACTTAATCGCCATCGGCTGCCGGGCATTGCCGATGCTCGGGATGCCGCTCTCAAAATTGACGAGCTTATCCGCTGTGCGGCGCCTTGGACCTAGCAGGTGTGTGGCCCCCATCATTACAGCGACAAAGCCTACCGCTACCAGCGCCTGAATGGCCACGGGCAAGTAATTGATAGGTGTGTTGGTGGCTGCCTGAAGCAGGGAAACATGCATGGATTGTACGCTTGGCGCGCTTGAATGGTAACGTGTAAAATTACGGACGGCAGTGCAAAGTACAAGAAAGGACCACAGACACTTTCAGTGCTTCAAATACGGATTGAGATAGCTTTAACTTGCCGCTCCGCCCGTGCATAATCTGACTAAAATCCGCCTCTTCCGGCTGTTGCTGAAGCTCTCGTGGCTACCCGCGCTCGTTTGGGTCTATCCCTTTTCACTGCTGCGGCGGAAGCTGGCGGTGAAGCATATATTCTTCTTTGACCGCTATTCGCTTGGCGGCGCGCAGCGGGTGCACATTGACATTCTGAATGCCATCCCGGAGCTGCCAAAGCTGGTACTATTCACCCGCCATTCCCCGGATGATGTGATGAAGGCGGCATTTGAAGCGGTGCCGAATGATGTCTGCCGTGATATTCACTTTTGGTGCGACAACCTGCTTTTCCGGCTCTTTGCGGTTCACTATTGGGCCTTTTACCTGAACCGACATCGCGGGCTAAAAATCCTGAGCAGCAACAGCACTTTTTTCTACGACCTGCTGCCGTGGCTGCGCAAGGATTTTTCAAGAATAGAATTGCTGCACAATTTCACTTACGGTAAAAAGGGCATGGAGTTTTTCGGCCTCGCCAATTACCGGTACCTGGACAAGCGACTTGCGGTTGACTATGCCACAGCACAAAACATCCGGCGGCAATATTCCGCCTGCGGCATATCGGAAACGTATAGTGACAAAATTCAGGTCATTGAGCCTGGGGTATATATTCCGGCTCAGCTCCCACTTAAGGCAGAAACGCCATTACGCGTATTGTATGCAGGGAGGGGCGGCGCACAAAAGCGGGTCTGGCTTATTGACCGCATTGCGGCGCGTTGCTACGAGCAAGAGTGGCCGCTTGTATTCCACTTTGCGGGCGATGTGACGACAGAGATTACAGATGCTGTGAAGGCACAGTCGGTGATGCACGGACAGATCAGTGAGCCGCATAAAATGCACGCGCTATATGCCGACTGCCATGTAATTATCCTCACATCCGCTTACGAGGGTTTTCCGATGGTTATAAAGGAAGGAATGGCAAATGGCTGCATTCCGCTTGTTACTTCATTGCCGGGAAACAGGACACATTTAAAAAACAACATGAATGCCCTGCTCATTAATGTTGTTGATGATGAGAATGAGGTAGTTGCAGAGAGTCTGCAGCATTTAAAAACTTTGTTAGCCAATACGGCGCTAAAAGCCGGACTAAAGAAGGCCGCCTTTGAATATGCGCAGGAGCATTTTGGCAAGGGCGTTTTTACAGCTGCTTACCAACAGCTCCTGACGGAGGACACAAAGACTTATTAAACTCACCACTCAATATTCACAACTCGCCGTCTCACTTCTCCCCTTTCGGCACGGTGCGAAATACCACGTCCCACAAAACCGAACTTACGCCGAAGCCTTTGTCCGGCGCCTTGTAGTGGTGCAGGTGGTGATTGCGCCAAAGCGCTTTCAAAAACTTCGGCGGCGCAAAGGCGTGAATCGCAAAGTGCATGGATCCATAAATCAGGTAACCGAACAGGAAGCCTGGGAAGAAAGCCACCGCGTTCCAGCCCATCATCAGGTAAAAAAGCGAAAACAGCACAGAAGCCACTACGATGCTCGGCACCGGCGGCATAAACAGCCGCTCCTTATCGCGCGGAAATTCGTGATGCACGCCATGCATGGTGTAAACAAACTTTATGGCACGCGGGCTTTCTACCACCATGTGGAAGAGCTTGCGGTGCATCACGTATTCAAACAGGCTCCAGCCCAGCGCCCCCGCAGCAAACAGAAAGGCTTCCTTGCCGGCGCCGAATCCCTTATAAGCCGCCCCGTAATAAAGCATGGCCGCCATTACCGGAAGGTATAGCGCATAGATGACCAACGGATGCGTCTTGGTCATGTTCTCCATCAGCTCGTTCTGGAAAAGCTGCGCCTGCCCCTTATTCTTTATCTTCTCAAAATGCATGACGGAGCAAAAATAGCGGCAAAAGCCGGAGTCCGGTATTTTTGGCGCTTTTACAATGCGTTTGCTTATCTGCGCCTTACTGATGATTGCTTTCGCTCCTATGGGGCGGGCGCAAGGTAGCGCGACCATAGAAGCAAATCTTATTGCCGGCAAAGTGCTGAAGCACAGCGAAAAATTCCGGCCGCCCGTCCCGGACTTAAGCACTGGGATAGATGTAACTATTATAAAGCAAACGACAGGCCGGCAGGATTGGGAGCAGCGCCGCCGTTATCCCGTCTGGGGTGTAGGCGCCACCTATACCAATTACGGCATTGACTCTATCTACGGCTCCGCCGTAGGCCTCTATCCCTTCCTGCAGACATACATCAGCCGCGGTAAGCGCCTGGAGTGGACCCTGCGCGGCGGCCTCGGCATTGGTTACGCCACCCGGCACTATAGCCGTGCCCCCGACTGGGACAACCTCAACAACGCCATAGGCAGCGCCGTCAACAACTTCACCCTGCTCTCCACCGATCTGCGCTACCGCATAAACAGTCATTGGAGCCTGCAGGCCGGCCTGAATTTTTCTCACCTGAGCAACGGCGCGATGAAGCAGCCTAATCTCGGTATTAATATGTACGGCGGCCACATCGGGCTGCGCTACCGGCCCGACGGCGACCGCTACGGCAAGGTTCAGAAAGACCTTCCCAAGCTGCCTGACCGCCTGCTGGCGCAGATCCGAGTCGGCTGGGCGGTAGATGAAAAGGCGGAAACCGTCGGCGGGCCGATCTACCCGGTTTACTTAGCCTCCGCCTTTGTAAGTAAACGCTACCGGGGCAAGAATAAAGTCTTCATCGGCCTTGATTACTCTTATCACAACCGCATCTACGCCTTCCAGCGCGATAACGAGATCAACGTGGGCGAGGAGCGGGCGCATACCTGGAAAAGCACCGTCTTCGCAGGCCAAATCATTCACAGCGACTTTGTCAACCTGTAAGGGCCAACGCTGGTGTTGGGTGCAGATGCTTGCAGCATGACAAAGTCGCTGCGAGCGGCTACCTTCCACCGTAACTTTAAACCACAGAAGCAGCCAAACAAAGCGAAGCTGCCAGCAATTAATTTTCCGCCTTGTCCGCCCCCAAACCCACTTTCTCCCTCGCCCTCCTGCGCCGCCTCTTTGCTTACGCGCAGCCGTACCGGCGCACCCTCATCTTCGCGGTGGTGATGACTACCGTGCTCGCCGCCATCACGCCGCTGCGGCCTTACCTCATCCAGCAGAGCGTGGACAAGTACATCGCCGCGGGATGGCTGGAAGGGCTGATTACCATCTCCGCCATTCAGCTTGGCGTGCTGCTCTTGGAGACCGGTCTTCGCTTCTGGTTCCTTTACCGCATTAACTGGCTGGGCCAGACGGTGGTAAACGACCTGCGCAAATCCGTCTTCCGCAAAATCCTTTTTCAGGATGTCGCCTATTACGACAAGACGGCCATCGGCACGCTCACCACGCGCACGGTGAACGACATTGAAACCGTCAACGACGTCTTCTCCGAAGGCATCATCTCCATCGTCGCGGATGTGCTTACGATCATCGCCATCATGGGCGTGATGCTGTGGACGGACTGGAAGCTGACGCTGGTCTGCCTCATTCCTTTCCCGATTCTCATTGTCGCCACTTACTTCTTTAAGGAAAGCGTCAACAAATCTTTTCATCGCGTGCGCAATGCCGTGGCGGCGCTCAATGCTTTTGTGCAGGAGCACATCGTGGGCATGTATGTAGTGCAGGCCTTCGCTGCGGAAGAGCGCGAGATGAAGGCCTTTCAGGAAATCAACAAGGAGCATCGCGATGCGAACATCAAGGCAATTTTTGCTTATGCATTGTTCTTCCCAATTGTTGACGTCATCTACTATCTAAGCTTGGGGCTCTTAATATGGTGGGGCGCGAGGCAAATGATAGGTTATACTGTAACTCCAGGTATGGTCATTGCCTTTACCATGTATCTGAATCTTCTCTTTCGCCCGTTGCGCACGTTGGCTGATAAGTTCAATACGCTCCAGATGGGCGTGGTGGCCGGTGAGCGGATTTTCCACGTCTTAGACAGCGAGGAGAATCTGGCGAACAACGGCAGCTACGCGCCGCTGCACATGAAGGGCGATGTCGCTTTTGAGGATGTTCATTTCGCGTACAAGCCCGGTGTGCCTGTCTTGCGCGGCGTCTCCTTCAACATTCCCGCAGGGAAGACGATGGCTATTGTAGGCCATACCGGCGCGGGCAAGACGAGCATCATTTCCATCCTCAACCGCCTCTACGAGATTGAAAGCGGCCGCATCCTCATTGACGGGCGCGACATCCGCGATTATGAGGTGCATGCTCTGCGCCGCGGCATTGGCATTGTGCTGCAGGATGTGTTTCTGTTTTCCGGGACGATTTATGAGAATATCACGCTGCGCAATGAAAGTATTCCATTGGAGCGCGTGGAAGAAGCCTGCAAAGCCCTTGGCCTGCACGAGCATATCCAGCGGCTGCCGGGCGGCTATCATTACAATGTGATGGAGCGCGGCGGCACGCTCTCGCAGGGCCAGCGGCAGATTATCTCCTTCGCGCGGGCGCTGCTGTACAATCCCGCCATCCTCATTCTGGACGAGGCTACCTCGTCGGTGGATAGCGAGAGCGAGATGCTGATTCAGCGGGCTATTGATACCCTGATTACGGGCCGCACCTCTATCGTGATTGCGCACAGGCTGTCCACCATCCGCAAGGCGAATCAGATTCTGGTGCTGGATAAAGGCGAGGTGATTGAGCGCGGCACGCACAGCGAGCTGCTGGCGGCGGGTGGGGCTTACCAGAAGCTTTATACGGCTGTGGCAAGGGAGTTGGAGGAGGCGTGAGAATCATTCATAATTGAATTGGCAACTTTATTCAAACTGAGCATCAATTGCCATTATATGGCCTTCGTATTTGAAGCTAATTTTCTCGGTGAGCTCAATATTTACAACCACCATTTTAGCGGGGTCATAATGTCTCCCAAAAACTTGCGATGCTCGCTCCATGAATTGATTTTTGTCTTCTTTGTTTAAAAGATAGTTGTTCAAATAAAGGTCAGGGTCATTGTCGGCGATTGCGCGTTTGTAATTAGAAATCCAATAACCTCCGGAAGCATGTTCAACAATAAATAGACTTTCAAGTTTGTCAACCGTATAGTCTAATTCACCAAGGAATTGATTGATGATAAAGCCGAAGCTTTTAGGCGCTTTGACTTGGTCTATGTACCGAAACTCATATGCGCTTCTCAACGCCTTGAAGAAAGTATCATCAAAATAATTGAAGATTTCCTCTTCAGCTCTTCCTCTAAACAATTGCTTCAGCTTCCTTACATCCCTTATATGTACTTTTTGAAAGTCTCCATTGACGACAATCGTGGCAGCTTTTAGATATTTCTCAATGGCTGAACACGCTAATAGAACACCTTGCATAACGCGCCCACTATTGACTAGAATTCTACAGGCTATGTAATCATCGTACGCGCTAACAATAAAGTTTTGCGTTAGAAAGAAGTTTCTACTAGAAGTCATTTTAATCACTGATTACTTTACAATTCGGTCTTGGGCTAATACGCCTGTATCAACACCTCAGTAGGTATCTGCATTCGCTCATGCAGCCGCCGTATCATTTCCAGCGTCAGCTTCCGGCGCTTACTGAGTATTTCGCTTGCCCGGCTTTTTAAACCCACAACTTTTGCAAGGTCAGACTGCGTGTAAGCAAGCTGCTCCATGCGGAATTTAATCGCTTCAATCGGGTCAGGAAGCGCTATTGGGAAGTGCTCATCTTCATACTTCTCAATCAGAATGCCGAGTATTTCCAGCTCATCGCCTTCCGGCGAGCCGGGCTTCGCATCAAAAACCTGCTCCAGCCGCGCCATCGCCTGCTCGTAATCGCACTTCGTCTTAATCGGCTTGATGTTCATGTTTTTCAGATTGTGGTAGCGTCTATTTTGTCGTACTCCGCGTGGGTGCCTACAAAGCGAATCCAAACCATTCCATAGTCATAGTTAATCTTCACAATCAGGCGGTAATTATTGCCTTTGATGTTGAAGACAACGCGGTTATCCGCCAGAAAGCTTGCGCTTGGATAGAGTCTTTTGATGTCGGCGGGCTCGCCCCATTCACTCGTGCTTGCTTCGCCGTACCACGCGCTCAACTGCTGCTGGCAATCGGTGTGCTGCTCCCAGAACTCACGCAATGTTTTCCTGGCAATAACCCGCAAGGCTTCGCTTTTTCCAAAGATAAGGATTGTTCCCAAAACGGGAATCGCATTATTTCATCACCACATACCGCTCCACGTCACCCTTAGTAATAGCATCCTCCGAAAGAATAATCAGCCGTTCCACCGCATTACGCAATTCCCGGATATTCCCCGTCCAGTCGTGCGCCTTTAGTGCATCCATCGCGGCTGCGT
Organism: Chitinophagaceae bacterium; assembly: GCA_965246765.1. Taxonomy (GTDB): domain Bacteria; phylum Bacteroidota; class Bacteroidia; order Chitinophagales; family Chitinophagaceae; genus UBA1952. The sequence continues at coordinate 947,647 of CBDFFJ010000005.1, read as the reverse complement.
CTATCGCCTTCACCGGCTGGTTGTATTCCTCCGAAATGTCTTTCAGGAAATGCGCCACCAGCAGCGGCACATCTTCCCGCCGCTCATTCAGCGAAGGCACTTTGATGATGATGACCGACAGCCGGTGATAGAGGTCCAGGCGGAAACGCTTCGCCTCCACCTCTTCCATCAGGTCTTTGTTGGTGGCCGCTATCACACGCACATCCACCTTTATTTCCTTTTCGCCGCCTACGCGGGTGATGCGGCTTTCCTGCAGCGCGCGCAGCATCTTGGCCTGCGCATCAAGGCTCATGTCGCCAATCTCGTCTAAGAACAGGGTACCGCCGCTCGCGCTCTCAAACTTGCCGATACGCTGCTTGATGGCGGACGTGAATGAGCCTTTCTCATGCCCGAAGAGCTCACTTTCTATCAGCTCGCTGGGGATGGCGGCGCAGTTCACTTCCACCATCGGCCCGGCGGAGCGAGGGCTGTGTTCATGCAGACTGCGGGCCACCAGCTCTTTACCCACGCCGTTCTCGCCGGTGATGAGCACACGCGCTTCCGTTGGGCCAACTTTCTTAATGGTCTCGCGCACCTCTGCGATGCCGATACTGTCGCCTATCATTTGGGCGCTGCTTTTCTTCGTCACCGCTTTGCGCAGCGTCTTCGTCTCCGTCACCAGCGAGCCTTTGTCCATCGCGTTGCGGATGGTGATGAGCAGGCGGTTCAGGTCGGGCGGCTTGGAGATGTAGTCGTAGGCGCCGCCCTTCACCGCTTCCACTGCCGTGTCTATATTGCCGTGTCCGGAGATGACGATGAAGGGCGTGTCCGGCTTGGCTTCCTTCGCGGCGGCAAGGACTTCCAGCCCGTCCATCTTTGGCATCTTGATGTCGCAGAGGATGAGGTCGTGCTTGCCTTCTTTAATCTTCTTCAGGCCTTCCGCGCCGTCGGCGGCTTCGTCAATAGAAAAACCTTCAAAGGAGAGGATTTCTTTGAGCGCCTTGCGGATGGCTTGCTCGTCGTCTATTACGAGAATGGATTGAGGCATGTTGGGTTGAAACGTTGAGTAATTGAGACGTATGGCTTGGCTGCAAGTTACCTACTGCCCGCAGTGACTATGTTATCCTGAAATGAGTTCAGGACAAGTTTCCCGCAGGAATCTCACAGATGATGGGGCACAGTCGCTGCGAGAAAATAGATTCTTCCAGAATGACAAAATCGCTGTGAACTTCTAACTACTTAACGCTTCAACGTCTCAACGCTTCAACTTATAAGTAACAGGCTTTAGCTCTTTTCCTTTTTCATCGTACTGCTTCCAGGCGCCGCTCTTTTCGCCGGCTTTATACATCCCTTCTGCTTTGATGCTGCCAGAAGGATAATATTCTTTCCAAAGCCCTGACTGTGCATCGCCCTCATAATTGCCGAATTCAAGCACCTTGCCAGTCTCGCCGTAAGTGGTTGCCGGGCCGTCCAGCTTGCCGAGATTATAGTTGTATTCCGCCACCTTGTTCCCGTTTTGCAAAAAATAGGCAGTCAGGCCGTCGCGCTTGTTGTGGTTATAATTGCTTTGCTCCTGAACGGTGCCATTGTCGTACCACTTTGTGTAAGAGCCGCTGGCCTCGCCGTCGGAATAGTACCGCTCTTCCGCGACGTTTGCACCGGGATTGTAGCGCCGCGCAGGGCCGTCCAGCCGGTCAACGCGATAGTATTGCACCAGCTCCAACATTCCGTTGCGCCTGATGTTCATATAGGTGCCGTCCCGAAGGCCATTGCGGTACGTGGTTACTTCATGGGGCACTTTATTTTCCCAGTAAGCCGTCCATATGCCTTCGCGGATGCCCTTTCTCATCGTACCCTCGGCAATCACATTCTTGCCTTGAATCGCCTGCACGAAGTCCAGGCCACTGGCGTCCCGGCGGCGGAAGGTGTCTATCGCTTGCGCGGAAAGGTTGAGGCTGATGAGGCAAAACGCGACGGGCAGAAGAAGAATCCGGAGTGACATGTGTGCTGGAGTGGCAGGCAAATTAATCATTAATCAGGCGTGGCTATCTTAGTGAGCTTATGCGCGACACTATAGACGCCGTTCGCCGCCGATTGGCTGGCCCGCTACCGGGCCGCGCTGCTCAGGAGAGAATGACCGGCCGCCTTCGCCCCAAGCCCGACGTGATTCCTGAAGATGCAAAAGACAGCGCGGTGCTGCAATTGCTTTTTCCTAAAGACGGCGCGCTGCATATCCTGCTTATGCGCCGCACGGAAGACGGTCGCGCGCACAGCGGACAGATTTCTTTTCCCGGCGGGTGCTGGGAACCTAAGGACGCGAGCTTCATGATCACCGCCCTTCGCGAAGCGGAAGAAGAAGTCGGAATTGTGGCGGGCGAGGTGGAAGTGCTGGGGGCGCTGACGCCTTTATACATCCCGGTATCTTATTTTATGGTGCATCCTTTCGTGGCCTGGAGCGAGAAGCGGCCGGATTACCTGCCCAGCAAAGCCGAGGTTTCGGAGATTCTGGAAGTACCGTTAAGCTGGCTCTTTAATCCCGAAAACAAGATTACAACCGAGGTGCAGCCGTCGTCCATGCCCGGCGTAAAGTTTACCGTGCCTGCCTATAGCCTGCCGGACGGCTCCTTTATCTGGGGCGCTACCGCGATGATGCTTTCGGAGCTGGAAACAGTTTTGAGAAGCGGCAAAGGCTGAAAAGGCCATTATCATTCAGCGACTTTGTCATTCTGCAGGATGTACAATTTTGTGACAATGCCAACCCTTCCGGATAATTGTTTGTCTGATAAGCTGTTGTTTCAGGCTTTTTCTTTTTTAAGGCGCTTCATCTTCCAAGCCCAGCTTTGCCCAATGTATCTAAAGTTGCTCGCACTCCTATTTGCGGGGGCCATCTGCAGTAACTGCGCTCATGCGCAGGTCAGTCAAAAGTATTTTGGCCGCCTTGGCAGAAGCGAGCACATTACACAATCCATTATTTTAAATAATGGCAACCGGGTGGGTGTCGGCTATGCCTATAACGGCACTGCCACAAGTGGCTCGGCGGCCTTCGCCATCTGTACAGATCCGTCGGACAATGTGCAATGGGCGGTAGAGCTTGCAAGCGGCAATACTGACAGGCTGCTTGATGCGGCTCCTACGCCGGATGGCGGATTTGTGGCTTCCGGTTACGTCGGCGCGACTGCAACGACTTCCTTTTCAGCGCTCGTGATGAAGTTTAATTCAAGCGGCGCCTTGCTTTGGAGCAAGACATTCAAAAACACTTCGCCCGGCGAAATATTCTACAAATGCACCGTCGTACCTTCTAACGGACACATTCTTTGCTGTGGCGCTTACAACAATTCGCCAAACATTGGCCTGAGCCTGCTGATGGATTTAGACAATTCCGGCACTGTGCTGTGGACCAAAACCTATGACGGCAATGCATCGGATGCCATGTTCGGACTGACGGTAAAAGGAGCAGACGTCATCGCAACAGGATATTTTCAGACATCCACCTATTACGACGCATATCTGGTAGAGATAGATGAGACGAACGGCAACCTGAAGTGGGCGCGCTCCTACGATTATACCTCGCCAATCAATGGCAACACAGGCAACTGGCCGCAAGAACTGAAGCTTGTAGGAAACAGGCTCTATATGGATGTCTATGACTTTAATGTATTTGGCGTTACATCCGACCAGCACGGCTTTTTGTCGGTGGATACCGCCGGCCTGAATCCAACCTGTCTTGAGTATAAGCATGGCACCAACGCCGTTGTCAGCAGCATCAAGTCTTTTGTTTTTTCGCCTACGGATTTTTACCTGGCTGTCTCCCCCGGTAGCGCTATCTGGGACATTCAGACCGGAACGAGCATGACGGCTATCACCGATGTGATCGTCATCAAGCTCAACTCTATGAACGCCACCGGGCTGGTGCCGGTTTATACGCGCAAGCTCGGCAACACGGGAGAGCAGACATTTCACAACCTGAATCTGGTAAACGGCAACAAGTTCTTTGCCTTGGGTGGCGTTGCCAATGACGCCGCCAAGCAATTCGGCACCAATGATATACTCAAGATAGAGTTTGACACCGCATTCCCTGTGACCGGCTCCAACTGCGTGGCCAATGTTACAACGCCCACGTTTGCCAATCCGACGGTAACAACCAATCCCAACTTCACGTTTGGCTCAGTTGCCAGCGTCACGTTGACCAATACGGCCACTACATTCACCACGACCACGGTGGCTATGTCCGTAGTTAACCCCTGTGCTTCCGCACCTGTAACGATTAATCAGTATGCAGCCGTAACCGGGCGTAATACTTCCTGCGACAACTCTATTACCGTTGACGACGCATCCCCCTTCAGAGCGGGCGACACCATATTGATGATCCAGATGAAGGGAGCTACGATAGATAGCAGCAACAGTTCATCCTTCGGGAATATCACCGCCTACAACAGCGCCGGTAATTATGAGCAGAACCTGATTAAGAGCATTTCCGGCAATACCATCTCGCTCATTTATAAAATCAAGCGTAGCTATGAAATCCCCGGCGGGCTCGTGCAGATTGTCCGAGTGCCGTTTTACAGCAGCTATACCGTTTCCCAACCTCATACCTGCACGCCCTGGAACGGCGCCAAGGGCGGCGTCTTTGCCATAAACGTGGCAGGTCAGCTTACCTTGAACGATCATATTGATGTAAATGGCTGCGGCTTCCGGGGCGGCCAGCCGGTCATAACGTCACAGTTCGGCTGCAACCGCACCGATTATTATTACCCGGCTACCAATAATGAAGGTGGGCAGAAAGGCGAAGGCATTGCCACCATATCCCTTGCAAGGAGATACGGGCGCGGATGCCTGGCCAATGGCGGCGGCGGCGGCAACGACCACAACGCGGGCGGGGGTGGCGGCAGTAACGGCGGCGCAGGCGGCCTGGGCGGCAATCAGTTTTATCTCGGCAGTTGCGCTACCACACTCGGCATTGGCGGCGTGGGGGGCGTAGGATTGAGCTACTCTAATGTCCTTAATAAAGTGTTTCTCGGCGGTGGTGGCGGGTCTGGCCATGGCAACGACAACAGTCCCGGACCGGGCGCCGCAGGCGGCGGCCTCATTTTCATCAGTGCAGGCACGCTTGCAGGAAATGGCCAGACTATATCGGCCAATGGCGCGGATGCCGTTCAGTGTACTGCGGCGGCTCCGGGCTGCCAGGACGATGGGCGGGGTGGCGGCGGCGGCGGCGGCGCCGTGCTGAGCTCTGTTGCCAGCTATACTTCTACGGTAAGCTTTACCGCAAAAGGCGGGCGTGGTTCTGACACGTATGTGAGTCCTAATACGACGAATGTGGCGCCGGGCGGTGGCGGTGCGGGAGGCGTGATCTGGTACAGCGGAAGCGCACTGCCATCAGGTGCGTCAACTGCAGTAAGCGGAGGAAATAATGGCGTGCTTCCGCAGTTTAGCAACAATCCTTATGGCGCACAGCCCGGCCTGAGCGGGCAGACACTCAGCGGATTGCAGTTTGTTACTCCGGTGGATTCATTCAAGCCAGGGGGCGGTGCTGTGAGCTTCAACTACGCGATCGTTTCCTGCAATACAGCCAAATTCACTACCACCTCTTCGGGCATTGCCAGCTATCTCTGGAGCTTTGGAGATGGCGCTACTTCCACCCAGTCAAGCCCCACTCACACCTATCCCGCAACCGGCACTTACACAGTTACCCTGACTACCCTTGACAGCAGCGGCTGCACAGCTACCGGATCAAGACAGGTTATCATCACGCCTTACAATGGCTCAAAGAAGGACACGGGCTTCTGCGCCGGTCAGTCGGTTGTGCTCAGCACCTATGCCGGCGCCAACTCTTATGCCTGGAGCCCTGCTATAGGGTTAAGTAGCACCACAACAGCAACTGTCACCGCCTCGCCGATGGTCAGCACCACCTACATCGTTACGGTGAATGCCGGGCCGGGATGCATATTCAGGGATACATTCGTCGTGACTGTTACGCCAAGGGCCAGAGCAGCTTTCTTCTCCAGTCCCAGCTTTCCGGTGCCTAATACGCCGATTCAGTTTACAAATGCCAGTACAAACGCCACCTACTATACCTGGAGCTTTGGCGACGGAACGACCAGCGCAGCTACCGACCCAAGCCATCTTTATAAGAAAACAGGCAGCTACCGCGTATGCCTGACTGCCTCCAACGGGCGGGCCTGCTCAGACTCTGTATGCAAGACGGTGGAGGCTGACGTGCGCACCGCTATCGGCATCCCAACGGCGTTCTCGCCTAACGGCGATGGGTTTAACGACATCCTCTTTGTGCATGGCGGGGCGGTAGAGACTATGAACCTGAAGATTTTTAACCGCTGGGGGCAGCTGGTTTTTGAATCCGACAACCTGGATAAGGGCTGGGACGGAAAATACAAAGGCAAGGAACAGGAAATGGAAGCATACGCTTATATCCTTGTCGCGACCTTCATTGACGGGACTACCGCCCAGCAAAAAGGTAATGTCAACCTGCTGCGTTAATCGCCAGTAAGCGGCTAAGCAGCTTTTAGCCTTTTTGCTACCTTCACCACCCGGCCGCCAATGGCCGCTAAACGCTGCCGGAGGCTTGCTTACTTATTTGGTGTCTCCACAAATCTTTATTCGTAAATGCATATTCGTAGAAGAACGACCTGCAGGGTCTGCGGGTCCCCTTCATTGGTGAAAGTCATAGATCTCGGGCCGCAATATCTGCAGGGCTCTTTTATAAAGCCCGGCAAGGAATTGCCTTCCATGCGCCGGATTGACTGCTCGCTGGTGCGCTGCAATCCGCAGACAGATGAGAATGCATGCGGATTGTTGCAGATGGAGCACAGCGTGCCCTCCGCTATACTGTATGCTGCCTATTGGTACCGGAGCGGTACCAACAACACTATGCGCAACCACCTGAAGGAAATTGCAGGAAGTGTACAGGAGCTGCTCAACAAGCCAGCGGCCCGTGTGCTGGATATTGGCTGCAACGACGGCACCTTGCTGGGCAATTACCCCGCCGGCTACGACAAATACGGCGTTGACCCCAGCGATGTGGCGCAGGAAGTAAAGGGGGCAAAGGTGGTGCAGGACATATTTCCGTCTCCGGCCTTTGACGCTTTAATTGGTGATCAGAAGCTGGACGCGGTGACGTCTATCGCGATGTTTTACGACTTGGAGAAGCCCGTGGATTTTGTCAGGAGCATTAAGAATGTATTGTCTGACGATGGCATCTGGGTATTTGAGATGAGCTATATGCCCACCATGCTCAATCTGGACAGCTACGATACCATCTGCCATGAGCACCTGGAATATTATAGCCTGGCCGTACTGGAAAACATTGCGGCGCGCGGGGGTATGAAAATCTTCCGCATCTCATTCAATGACATAAACGGCGGCAGCATCCGCTGCTATGCCACCCATGCAGGCAACACGGCTTACGACAATGCTGCCTTCAAAAAGCAAATGGACGAAGTGCGGCAGGCAGAGTTTGACCTGGAGCTGGATACTGATAAGCCATACCTCGCGTTTCAGCAGCGGATAGAAGGTCACAAAACGGAATTACACAAGATGCTTTCCGATCTGGTGGCCGGCGGCAAGAAGATTCATATCTACGGCGCTTCCACCAAGGGCAACACGATATTGCAATGGTGCGGCATAGACAATTCGCTGATAGAATACGCGGCAGAGCGCAACCCGGATAAGTATGGCGCGCGCACGCTCGGCACAGACATCCCGATTATCAGCGAAGCAGACAGCCGGGCTATGAATCCCGACTATTACCTGGTTTTGCCCTGGCATTTCAAGGAAGAATTTCTGGAGCGGGAGCAGGAGGCCCTCAGGAAAGGAACAGGCTTCATATTCCCATTGCCGAAAGTTGATATTGTCACGGCATGAGGAGGTGGCAGCGCATCGGCTATAAGCTGCGGTCATGCTGGCATATCATGCTAAGCGAGGGCTGGCCGAGCTTCGCCCAGATAGGTGAAGACCGCATTCTTTATTTCCTGTTTAGCAGGCGTGGCATTGAGCGTCCGAGCTATATAGACATCGGCGCCAATGAGCCGGTAAAGGGCAGCAATACCTACCTGTTTTACCTGCGCGGCGCCAAGGGCGTCTGCATTGAGCCCGATCCCGCGCTTTACCAAAAGCTGAAGCAGACCCGCCCACGCGACATCTGCCTCAACGTCGGAATCGGCCTGACGGAAGCCGAGGCTGCCGACTTTTACTGCTACCCGCCGCGGCTATCCGGCTACAACACATTTAGCGGCGAAGAGGCGGAGTACCGGGCCACCCAAGGGCAGAATTATAAGGCGATACTCCAGATACCGCTGAAGAACATCAACCGGATCATTGCCGAAAATCTGGGCGCAGCGCCGCAGCTGATGTCTATTGATGTGGAAGGTCTTGACCTGCAGATTTTGCAATCGCTTGACTTTAAGCAGTACGCGCCCATGGTGCTGGTGGTAGAGACGATCCGGTTTGGCGACACAGAAGCTGCAAGTAAGCAGGCCGACATCATTGATTTTGTGCTGGCGCAGGGTTATTCTGTTTACGCAGATACGTTTGTCAATACCATATTTCTCAAAAATTCCTGAGGCGTGAGAGCTATCATCTTCGGCGCTAACGGGCAGGACGGGTATTACCTGAGTAAGCTGCTGCGCGAAGAAGGCATTGAAGTGACCGGCGTGTCACGCTCCGGCCCCTGGATGCGGGGTGATGTTGCAGACTACAAGTTTGTACAGCACCTGATACAATCCATGCAGCCCGATTATGTCTTTCACCTTGCCGCCAACTCTACCACGGCGCATCAGGTGTGGCTGGAGAATCACAAAACTATATGCGATGGTACACTTTACATTCTGGAAAGTGTGAAAGCATTCTGTCCGGCAGCAAAAGTTTTTATTTCGGGTAGCGGGCTCCAGTTTCAGAATGAAGGCCTGCCTATTCATGAGTCGGCGCCTTTTCTTGCAGGTAGCCCGTATGCGGTAAGCCGTATTCAGTCTGTTTATGCCGCGCGCTACTACCGCAGCCTCGGCATCAGGGCATATGCAGGCTACTTTTTTAATCACGACAGTCCCCTGCGCAGTGAGCGGCACATGAGCAAGAAAATTGCAGCCTTTGCGAAAAGGGCATCTGAATCCGCCGGCGAAACGCTGCAAATCGGCGCCGCAGACGTCCGGAAGGAATGGGGCTTTGCAGGCGATACCGTGAACGCGGTCTGGAAGCTCGTAGGTCAGGATTCGGTCTTTGAAGCTGTGATTGGCACAGGCGCCGCTTACAGCATTACAGACTGGATAGAAGAATGCTTCCGCATTGCGGGTAAGGACTGGCGGCGTTTTATCATGCCGTCAAGCGACCCCTTCGTTCCTGAGTACGATTGCCTGGTGTCTGACCCTGCTACACTGGCAAGTCTAGGTTGGGAGCCGGAAGTCTCTTTCGGGCAGCTGGCACAAATGATGATGGCGGATCCGGCTTAGCCGAGTGCTTTCAGCTCGCTTTCCATCATCTCATTTACCAGCTGCTGGAGGTCGCAGGTAGGCGACCATCCCAGCTTTTCTTTCGCCTTGGTGGCATCACCGATAAGAATATCTACTTCGGCCGGCCGGAAGTAACGTGGGTGAACGCCTACCACTTCTTTGCCTGCGGGAAGCTGAAACTCCGGCTTGCTGCATCCCTTTACCACGCCCACTTCGTCCAGGCCATCGCCTCTGAACTCCAGTTCTATCCCCATGTAAGCAAAAGCCATTTTTACAAAGTCGCGGACAGGCGTCGTAGTGCCGGTAGCAATCACAAAGTCTTCGGGCACCTCTTGTTGCAGCATCAGCCACATGGCTTCTACATAATCGCGGGCATGGCCCCAGTCACGTTGGGCGTCCATATTACCCAGCAGCAGCTTTTCGTCTTTGCCAGATCCGATGCGGGCCGCCTCAATAGCTATTTTACGCGTCACAAAGCTTTCGCCGCGCAAAGGGCTTTCATGGTTGAACAGAATGCCGTTTACCGCATACAGATCATAAGCTTCGCGGTAGTTAACGGTAATCCAGTAAGCATAAAGCTTGGCCACGCCGTACGGCGACCGCGGATAAAAGGGCGTGGTTTCCCGCTGCGGAATTTCCTGCACTTTCCCGTAGAGCTCCGAGGTGGACGCCTGATAAATACGTGTCTTCTTTTCAAGACCCAGCAACCGGACGGCCTCAAGGATGCGCAGCATGCCGATCGCGTCCGCATTGGCGGTGTACTCCGGCGTCTCAAAGCTTACCTGCACATGGCTTTGGGCGGCGAGATTATAAATTTCATCAGGTTGGGTCAGCTGAATGATGCGGATGATATTGCTGGAATCAGTCAGGTCGCCGTAGTGAAGAAAAAAGCGGCCTTCCAGGCTTTTGTCAAAATGCAGATGATCTATGCGGGCGGTATTGAGCAGCGAGCTTCTGCGGCGGATGCCGTGGACTATATATCCTTTTTCAAGAAGGAGATCTGCCAGGTAAGAACCATCCTGCCCGGTAATTCCGGTAATGAGTGCGACTTTCACTTTGGAAGAAAATGGGAGCGCTTAGCGCGTCTTAAGAAATTCAATAAGAGGTATGACGGCCCGGTCAAATGAAAAATGCTTTGCCGCGCGGGTGCAATTTGCAGAAATGCTTTCGTAATCCATCTCTATTTCCTGCACGGCATTCAGGATTGTATCCGGCTCATAGTCGTCAATCAGCCTCCCGGCATTGAATTCGCGGATTGACTTAAGCCCGGGCGTATTACATGCTATAGCCGGTACGCTCGCGGCAAAGTACATGAAGAGGCGGCCTGCATTTCCAAGATAGTAATTGATGTTGGTGCGTATGAGGCTCCATTCATAGAAGCAAAAGCCGATGCGGAAGCCGGAGACGAAGCGGATGAACGCGTCATTGTCTAAGTAGTCCGTATTAATGGCAAGCCGGCCTTCCGCCAGCAGCGCAGAATAGGCGGACCGGATGTGTGCCTCCGCCCCGCTTACAAACGAGCCTTTGAGCGTAAGGGTGTACTGTGGGTGCTGCGCTACAAATTTTATAAGATGCTCTACGCCAAACTTGGGATCTATAGTACCGGCCCAAATCAGACCTTTTCGCTCGGCCGGGGGCGCAAGCGTATAGGCCTTATAGTTCGGTGCGTTTTGTATGAAAAACGTCTTTAGCTGCGCCTGCCCGAACAGTAGTTCATAGCGTTCTTCAGACGAAATGATAACCGACTTAATGTTGCTAACGGCCACTTTCTTTTTATAAGGATCATCAGGATAGATTTCAAGCGAAAGGAAGTGGCAGCCGCCGAACACTTCCGTGCAGGCAGCCATAGCCTGAAAATCTACCGCTATCACTTCATCTGCACTTGCCGCGCGCAAATGGCGCTTCAGGATGGAAGAGATGAGCTTTTTGAAGAGGTTATTTCTGTAAGCCAGCCGCTTGGAAAAGACTTTCAATGCCGGGTTAAGCAGCTTTTCCGCAGGCATGTTCAGCAGAAAGAGAAGTTTCTTAAGAAACTTCGGCGGCGCGAGATACGTTACCTGATAGTCTGCCGAAACCGGCATGAACCGGTTATAATATCTGAAAGAGACGATAGATACGTCGAAGTGTTCCTTCAATGCATTGTACAGATTGAGAATCGTCGGCTGATAAACGAGGAAGCTGTCTGTAGAGACAATGAGCACCTTCTTTCTTTCTTGCATGGCAATAGCTGATGCGAAGCTACATGCGGCAAAGATTTTTAGCCGGCTGCATCTTTACGATATATAGCAAGGATTGACGCGAACTGCTTTGTATTAATGCCGTGCAGGCTCTGGCGGGCTCAGGCTTTTTTAAAGCTCGTGTAGATCACCGCATACATTTGCCATCATGGGCATTGTGTTCCGCCAGTCCATTAAGGGAAGCATTGTAATATTCGCGGGCATCCTGCTAGGGGCCCTGTTCACCTGGGCAACAGCGGTTGTGCTCCCTAAGGCGGAGCTTGGTGGCTTACGCAACCTGCTGAGCCAGGGCGCTGTGCTGCAGCTTCTTTTACTTGCAGGGGCGGCAAACCTGGTAAATCCGTACCTGCTTCGCTACAAAGCCGAAGATCCACGCCGTCCGGTGCTGATTACCATCACCCTTCTGATGCCCGTGGTGATGGCCCTGATCGTCGCTATACCGTATCTGCTGCTGAAAGAATCAGTGATAGCACGCTATCAGGCCGGCGACCGGGACTTTGTGCGCAGCTATTATATATGGCTGCTGCCGCTATCGCTGCTGCTCTCCTACCTCACGTTGTTAGAATATTATCTCACCGCTCAGCTAAAAGTGGCTGCCGCCATTTTCATGCGGGAAGTACTGCTGCGGCTTTTATTCTTAGGGCTGATCGCACTCTTTGGTTTTCATTATATCAACCTGCGTGTTTTCATCGCGGGCAGCGTATTGATTCACTCCGTGCCAGTAGCGATGCTGCTGCTGCTTGCGACGAAGACCGAGGGCTTCCGCATCTCCACAGATTGGAAAGCCTTCAGCAAAGCCGAGTATAAGGATATCCTGCACTACGGCTGGTATCATCTGCTCACCACGGCTACGCTCAATCTGATATCCACAATAGACGCGCTCATGCTCGGGCCGCTCTCCAGAGCCGGCTTTTCTGATGTTGCCGTATATGTAAATGCTCAGTTTCTCATCAGCATTATGTACGCGCCTTATAAGGCAATGGCCTCCGCCGCTTTTCCAAAAATGGCGGAAGCTTTTCTAAGCGGTACGCGAGAAACCCTGCATAACCTCTTCCAGCGCGCAGGCCTTAATATGTTCATCGCCGGAGTGGCTATGTGGGTGATCGTTGCCGGAAACCTGCACAATGCGGTAGCTATCCTGCCTAAGGGCTATGAAGCTATAATCCCAATCGTCTTTATCTTATCAATTGGCAGGATGGTGGACATGGCTACCGGACTGAACGTGGAGCTTATATCTGTGTCGCCGCACTACAAATTCAACTTCCGGCTTGCGCTGCTGCTGCTGCTGGCTGTAATTGTATGCGACCGGATTTTTATTCCGAAGTATGGCATATTCGGCGCGGCGTGGGTTGCTTCCGGATGCGCCATACTCACTAACCTCGCCCGAATGGCCTTTCTCTTTCGCAAGACAGGGCTGCATCCATTCTCAAAGCACACCGGCAGCATTTTCCTCTGCGGCGGACTTGCTTATGGTCTGAATTTTCTCCTTCCGCACGTCCATCAGCCGGTAGCCGATGCGCTGTACAGATCAGCTGTTTTGATAATCGCTTATTGCGCGCTGCTGTTCCTCTTTCGTCCCTCACCCGACCTCAGCAGCTACATCGCCCAAATCCGCAAAGACAAGCGGCTCTTCTAAGCCTTTTTCGGCGGATCTTTCTTCGCCTGCTCTTCCGTTCCCATCAGTATCGCCCAGGCCTCCAGGCCCTTCACGCGCTCAAAGATGATTTTGAGAATGCCCGCCAGCGGGATGAACAGGAACATGCCTGGAATGCCCCACAGCATCTCGCCCGCCAGCACCGCAATGATGGTAATGAGCGGATTCATCTTCACCCGCCGCCCCACGATGCGCGGCATCAGCACATTGGAATCCACAAGGTGCACCGCCAGCAGGATGATGATGACCGTAAGCGCATGGGCGGGCGAGCTGTTGCTCAGTGTGATAAGCGCTGCAATGAGCGCAGAAGTATAAATGCCGAGGTAGGGAATGATATTGAGCACCGCCGCGAGCACGCCCAGCAGCAGGGCATACTTGATACCGAAGATGAAAAACGCCGCGCAATTCAGCGCCGCCACAATCACCATTTCTATCAGTAGTCCGAAGATGTAGCCATTGGCCAGTAGCTTCGTCTCGCTCACAATTTCTAATACGCGGGGCTGGTCTTTCCGCTGGAACAGACAGGCGATAAAATTCTTAAGGAGCGACCGGTGCGTAAGGATGAAAAAGGAAAAGATGAACACGAAAATGGTCCAGATAGCAAAGCCGCCCACCGCCAGCAGCAGGGCCTGCGCCACCACCGACGCATAACGCGCAAAGTCGGTTGCGCCCTTGTTCAGATATTCTAATTGACGGCTTGCATTCAGATGATACTTGCCCGCTACCCAGCCCTGGAGCTCCGTCACCCAGGCCTGCATCCGTGCGCCAAGCTGCGGCAGGTCTTTGCTGAATGCGCCAATCTGCGCGCCCAGAAAGTAGAAAATGCTGCTGATGAAAACCACAAACAGCAAAATAGAGATAGCAGCAGCGGCTCCGCGCGGCACCTTTCGCTTTTCCAGCCAGTTGGTGAGCGGCAGGAGCATAAACGCGATGAGCAGGGAGAAGAACAGCGGGATGAAAATGGTGCTGCCCTCGCGCATGATGAGCACAATGAGCACCAGGCTCAGCAACACGGCGGCCAGGTGGGCGTAAAAAGGGAGCTTGACCGGTTGCTGTTCGTCCATAATGGCTTGTTTTATTCTATCCGGTAAACCGGGTAGCGATTGTGAACCGCCTCATACCAGCGGCTGTGCCGATAGACAAAGAAAAGTTGTGCCTCAGGGTCTTTCGCAAAAGCAGGATTTGCATTCTTCTCCGCTTCAAAGGCCGCCCGTAGGTCAGGATGGTGTTCTAATTCATTCGCCGCCACATCTTCCCAGCGGTAATCGGAGTAACCTTCCTTGCGCTGCAGAATGCCATCAAAGAAGTTCCAGGCGAAGTATGAATCCTCGCCCTCCGGCTCCAGCATTTCTACCAGAAAGCGGCAGTAGGGATTGGCCGAAAGGCTGAACAGGTAATCGCCCGCACGCGCCGCTATCCGCAGCCGCTTTGGCGTAGCGTGGATGGCGCTGTGCTTGTAATGCTTCTCATACGGCGCAGGGACCGTCCTGAATGAGTCTATGTAATACGCCGTCACCTCAATGGCTGTGTCGCGCTTCAGGCGTGTGTATGGGAGTTTGCCATTGTCCAGCAGCCGGTCTGTGACGTCGTGCCAGGCTTGCGGAATGAGATATGCCTGCGGGGCCTTTACAAAATGCCGCGGCGCATAATGGTCGCGGACGGCGGCGCTGGTGTAGATGGCGTCGGAGTGATTGTACCACAGCCGCGTGGCGCCCGTTACTGCGCTGGGCTTATACATAGGCCGGTACGCGCGGAAAGGCCAGGGCGTGGCGGCGCTGTCTTTCCATTCCAAAGGAAACAGCCTCTGCCCGGCTACCGCACGACGGTCTGCCTGGCGAAGGGCTTTTATAGAATCTGCTTTCTCCGAAGCGAGGCTGATGGCCTCCTTCATCAGCGCATACGTGGCACGCACGCGTTGCTCAAAAGGCTTGAGCATGTGCGTCTCCGGCACCCAGGCAATGGTCTGGAAGAGCGCGGCGTAGCCGGAGGAGAAGCGCGGCGGGTCGTAGAACTGTGTCCAGCCCCCATTGGGCGAGCCGTCTTCCGCATTCACGTAGGGGCACATGGGCCAGCCGGCGGCTTCCATTCCTTTATAAAGCGCGGGGTCAAGGCTCTTTCTGAAGAAACGCCCCAGCTCGCCGCCCAGCTTGTCGTATTGGGTGGATACGAGGGTCATGGTGTGCTGGTAGTCGGCGCCGTCGCTGACGTGGTTGTCTATGAAGATTTCGGGGTCAAGGGTGTGGAAGAGGCGGGCGAAGCTTCGGCTTTCCAGCGCATCGCGCTTGGTGAAGTCGCGGTTGAGGTCCAGGTTCTGGGAATTGCCACGGAAGCCGTACTCCAGCGGGCCTACCTGGTTCACGCGGGTATTGTCATTGCGCATAAGCGCTCCGCCGATGTTGTAAATGGGAATGACGACGAGCCGCACGTTCTCCGGAATCTTTATCCGCCCTTCCGCAGCATCGCGCAGCAGCATCATGCAGGCATCTATGCCGTCCGGCTCGCCGGGGTGGATGCCGTTGTTGATGAGGATGGTGATGGGATTGGCGGCCTTTGCCGGATAGGTAATGGTGCGCAGGGGGATTCCGGCATCGGTGGGGCCGGCGGTGTCTATGCGGATGGCGGCGGTTTGCCGTTGCAGCGCATCGTAGAAGGCGGTGCATTCATCGTAGGTGGCGGAGCACAGGCCTACGGAGCCTTCAAAGGGGGTGTAGAGGCGCTGGGCGCGCGCCGCGAGTGCGAGGCAGCAAAGTAGGATGGTGATGGTTTTTTTCATCGGGTGTTTTCTGCTTGTGGAGTGTGCCCCACCCCCTCGCTTTTTAACGCGCGCACGGCGCAGCGTTCAAAAGCATTTCCCCCGCCGGCGGGGGATATCCCGCCCGCTGTGCCCGTGGCGGAACCGGGCAGACCTCCCTTTGGTCGGTCAGACCGGTTCCTAGAATACCCCCAGAAACTTCTTCCGCTTCAGATACACCCGCGTCATGTGCACATTCACATTCGGGCGGTCGACGCTGTTGCGGGGCATGTTGCTTATTTTATCCGCCACGGCCATCCCCTCTATCACCTCGCCGAATACCGTGTAGCCGCCGTCTAAGTGCGGCACGCCGCCGAGGCGCTTGTAGGCTTCGCGCTGCGCGGCAGAATGCTTGTGGCCGCTGCGCCCCTCGGCAGCGTCAAGCTGCGCATCATCATAAGTCTTGCCGGTGACGATGTAGAACTGGCAGCCGCTGGAGGCCTTCTCCGGATTATTGTCCCGCGCCATGCCTACCGCGCCGCGCACGTGGTAATATTCATCCTTAATCTCCGCCGGAATCTTGTAGCCCACGTCACCGTCGCCGAGCATCTTGTCGGGGGCGGCGGTTTTGGAGTCCGGGTCGCCGCCCTGGATGACGAAATTGGGGATGACGCGGTGCCAGAGGAGGCCGTCGTAGAAATGCTTCCTGACCAGCTTCACCATATTGTCGCGGTGCAGGGGTGTGCCGTCGTAAAGGGCGAGGACGATGCGGCCGGAGTCTGTCTCTATGACCACCTTCGTCTTTTGGGCGCTTGCGCTTAGGGACAGCAGGAGGAGGGCGGCGAGTAGCGTTGTTTTCATGCAGGAGATATTGCTGCGAAGATATTGGTAAGACTTGCCAAGTCCCGAAGGGTGGACTTGGCAAGTCGGTATGTTTTGACTTGGCAAGTCATTGCTAATTAGTAATTGCTTTCCGAAAATCCGGAATAGGGGTCTAAGGCTGTCGGGTAGCATTCCGAATATCCGGAAGGCAACCCGACAGATTCAGGAAGCTATTCTGAAAATTCGGAACCTGATAATCAAGCGTTTATGGGAATGTAGCCAAAGGCTACAAGATAGTACGACCCTGAAACAAGTTCAGGGCAGGCTGTAGGCGGCCCTGCTCTTGGCTGCGCCTACGCCGAACGGGCGGGTTATTGGATATTGCCTTGAATCTTTTGCTGCCAAGTAAACAAACTCTTTTGTATTACGGCAGAGCTTTTATTTTTAGGCGATGAAGTACTACTTACTGATTTTACTCTTAAGCTTTCCCGCTGGCGTCTACGCACAAATTAGCTATACGTCAACAGACGGCCAAGGTAGACGCGGACATCATGTTTCTCGTGGTGAATATAACAGCATTGCTGTCTATTTGGATAAATCAGAAGTGCCAGAAGGTGCAAAGCGTATAGGTATTATCTCTGCACAATTCAAAGACGAGGCGACCGCATTGACAGAAGCTAAAAAGGTTGCTGCGAAATATGGAGGTGACGCAATTTGGGTAGTAAAAGCAATAGAAGGGACTAACGCCGAGCGTGGACACAAACACAAGCAGCGGTATGGATATTGGGTGTATGAGTTGAGAGAGGAGCAGCAGCACTAAGCCCCCCTTGCCGCGGCGCGTGTCTCCACGCGTCCGCCAAGATGCCATGGGAAAAGCCGAATAGACTGACAGCCCCCTCAGTGTGCGACGCAAGGAACGCTTAATAGCGAACCGGAAGCCGGCAACATAATGATTGTCCCTAAAGCCCGTCCTACATTCGCCATTATGCCTCCGGCCAATCCGCCTGCCCACCGCCCCGCCGCCCGTTATCGCCCCATGGTAGAGGCGCCCGCCACCGCGCCGGTCTATACCATTTTTGACTACGACGCGGCTACGCTGGACGAGAAGCAGGTGCTGGACGAAGGCTCGTGCAAGGTCTTCCATCACAATGGCCGCACGACGTGGATAAATATAGATGGCCTGGTGGCGGCGGATGTGGAGCGGCTGTGCGCGCATTACGGGGTGCATTCGCTGCTGGTGGAGGACATTATGAGCCGCAATGAGCGCCCGAAGATGGAGGAAACGGAGGGGGTGATATTCTGCGTGCTGCCGATGATGTTTTTTAATGAAGGCGGGGGCTGTGTGGAGCTGGAGCAGGTGAGCATCGTGCTGGGGAAGGATTTCATTCTGTCGTTTCAGGAGGAGGCTACGCGGGATGTGTTTGAGCCCATCCGCAAGCACCTGCGGGATGGGGGGAGCAAGCTGCGCCACCGCTCGCCGGATTACCTGGTGTACAACCTGCTGGATGTGATTGTGGACTCTTACTTTGACGTGCTGGAGAAGCTGGCGGACCGCTTAGAGACGCTGGAGGATAGGCTCATCCGCACACAGACGAATGCGCAGCTGGCGAGCATCTCTGCGCTACGCAGCGATGTTACGACGCTGCGCCGTGCGGTGCTGCCGGTGCGGGAGCTGGTGGCGCATTTTGTGCGCTCCGATTCTGAATTGCTGGATGAACGGAATGAAAAATACTTCCGGGACGTACTGGACCACACGATACAGGCCAACGACTTCGTGGACAGCCACCGCGATATGCTGATGAACCTGCAGGACCTGTACATGAACCAGATAAACCTGCGGATGAATGAGGTGATGAAGACCTTTACGCTACTGGCTACGCTGATGGCGCCGGCCACGGTGATCGGCGGCATCTTCGGGATGAACTTTGAGCACATGCCCCTGCTGAAGGCGCGATATGGCGTGGATGTGGCGGTGGCAGCGATGCTGATAATACCTGCGCTGATGATTTTATGGTTTAAACGGCGGGGGTGGTTTTGAGCGACTAACGGCGCGGGCATTGCTGTAATTTTACGGGCCTAATACAGCAGCCGTATGTCCTTCACGCCCAAGAATAAAATCCGCATCGTTACCGCCGCTTCCCTTTTTGACGGGCACGACGCGAGCATCAACATCATGCGCCGCATCATGCAGGCCAATGGCGCGGAGGTCATCCACCTCGGCCACGACCGCGCGGTGCAGGAGGTGGTGGACTGCGCCATTCAGGAAGATGCGAATGCGATTGCGATTACGTCTTATCAGGGTGGGCATGTGGAGTACTTCAAGTACATGTACGACCTGCTGAAAGAGCGTGGCTGCGGACATATCAAGCTGTTTGGCGGCGGCGGCGGGGTGATTCTGCCTACGGAGATTGAGGAGCTGCATCAGTACGGCATCACGCGCATCTACTCGCCGGATGACGGGCGGTCGATGGGCTTGGAGGGGATGATTGTTGACCTGCTGGAGCAAAGCGATTATCCGACCGGCAATCAGCTGAATGGCGAGGTGGGGCATTTGATAGAAAGGGATGCGAAGAGCGTTGCACGGCTGATTTCGGCAGCAGAGAATTTCCCGGATAGTGCAGAGACGCAGGCGATGATGAAGAAAGTGCGCGAGATTACAAGCGGGGATGATAATCCGCCTATTCTCGGTATCACGGGTACAGGCGGCGCAGGCAAATCGTCATTGGTGGATGAAATCGTTCGGCGCTTTCTGATAGACTTTAAAGACAAGACACTCGGCATCATATCCGTTGACCCCAGCAAGCGTAAAACTGGTGGCGCGCTCCTCGGCGACCGTATCCGGATGAATGCAATTCGCAATGAACGGGTCTATATGCGCTCCATGGCTACACGGCAGAGCAATCTCGCGGTGAGCAAGCACATTAAGGATGCGGTGGATATTCTGAAAGCAGCGAAGTATGACCTTATCATTCTGGAGACATCCGGCATTGGCCAGAGCGATACGCAAATCACGGATTACTGCGATGCGAGCCTGTACGTGATGACGCCTGAGTACGGTGCGGCTACGCAGTTAGAGAAGATAGACATGCTGGACTTTGCGGATATCGTGTGCATCAACAAGTTTGACAAGCGCGGTGCGATGGATGCGTTGCGCGATGTGAAGAAGCAATATCAGCGCAACGCAAAACGCTTTACAGAAGATGCGGAGACCATGCCGGTATATGGCACCATCGCAAGTCAGTTCAACGACCCTGGTACGAATACGATGTACCACGCGCTCATTGAGATGATGGAGAAGAAAACCGGTGCCGGTCTGAAGACAACATTCGTCCCTGCGGAGGAGATGAGCGAGAAGATTTTCATTATCCCGCCGAGCCGGACGCGCTACCTGAGCGAAATTTCGGAGAACAACCGCAAGTACGACCAGTGGGCGAAAGACCAGAGCGCTGCGGCGCAGAAGCTGTTCGGGATTCGGAAGACGATAGACACAATTGCTGCGCAAAAGATTGAAGACGGCGACCGGCTTATCAAAGAGCTGGAAGAAGTTTATCAGAAAGTAACGCTGGAGCTTGACCCGAAGAATTTGGTACTTCTCCAAAACTGGGAAGCCAAGAAGCGCCATTATCAGGATGAGTTCTACGTCTTCCGCGTGCGCGACAAGGAGCTGAAGATTAGGACGCACACCGAAAGCCTTTCGCACACGCAAATCCCGAAAGTTGCCGTACCGAAGTTTGAGGCATGGGGAGAGATATTGCTGTGGGCGTTGAGCGAGAATTTCCCCGGAGAATTTCCCTACGCTGCCGGGATCTATCCATTCAAGCGCGAAGGCGAAGACCCAACGCGGATGTTTGCCGGTGAAGGCGGGCCGGAGCGGACGAACAAGCGCTTCCACTACGTAAGTAAAGGTCTTCCGGCGAAACGTCTTTCTACAGCCTTTGACTCCGTGACGCTTTATGGACAAGACCCCGACCATCGCCCGGATATCTACGGCAAGATTGGCAACAGCGGCGTGAGCATTCCAACGCTGGATGATGCTAAGAAGCTGTACTCCGGCTTCAACCTTGCCGACCCGAAGACCTCGGTATCCATGACCATCAATGGCCCCGCGCCGACGATTGCCGCCTTCTTTATGAATGCTGCGATTGACCAGCAGTGCGAGCTGTACATCAAGGCGAATGGATTGGAAGCGGAGACGCAGCAGAAGCTGGATGCGCTTTACAAAGACAAGGGCATGGAGCGGCCTGCTTATGCCGGCGGAATCCCGGAAGGAAATGATGGCTTGGGCCTGATGTTGCTCGGCGTAACCGGCGATGATGTTTTACCCGCCGACGTGTATGCGAAAATCAAAGCCGACACGCTCAAGCAAGTCCGCGGCACGGTGCAGGCCGACATTCTCAAAGAAGACCAGGCCCAGAATACCTGCATCTTCTCCACCGAGTTTTCGCTGCGCGTAATGGGCGATGTGCAGCAGTATTTCATTGATAAAGGCGTGCGGAATTTCTACTCCGTTTCCATCTCCGGCTATCACATTGCCGAGGCGGGCGCCAATCCGATTTCGCAGCTTGCCTTTACCATTGCCAACGGCTTCACCTTCGTAGAATACTACCTCAGCCGCGGGATGCACATTGATGATTTCGCGCCCAACCTGAGCTTCTTTTTCTCCAACGGCGTTGACCCTGAGTACAGCGTGATAGGCCGCGTGGCGCGCCGCATCTGGGCAAAGGCGATGAAGCTGAAGTACGGCGGGAACGAGCGCAGCCAGATGCTGAAATACCATATCCAGACCTCAGGCCGCTCCCTGCATGCGCAGGAGATTGACTTCAACGATATCCGCACGACGCTGCAGGCGCTTTATGCGATTTACGACAACTGCAACTCGCTGCACACAAATGCCTACGACGAAGCGATTACAACGCCGACGGAAGCAAGCGTGCGCCGGGCAATGGCCATCCAGCTCATCATCAACAAAGAGCTTGGCTTAGCCAAGAATGAGAACCCGCTGCAAGGCTCCTTTATCATTGATGAATTGACGGAGCTGGTAGAGGAAGCGGTGCTCACCGAGTTTGACCGCATCACGGAGCGCGGTGGCGTGCTGGGCGCAATGGAGACGATGTATCAGCGCGGTAAGATTCAGGAAGAAAGCCTGTACTACGAAACGCTGAAGCACACGGGCGAGTTCCCGATTATCGGCGTGAATACTTTCTTGTCTGCGACTGGCTCACCGACCGTAACGCCGGGCGAGGTAATTCGCTCTACGACCGAAGAGAAGGAAGCGCAGATTACGAATGTGCGGGCCGTTTGGGCGCGCAGCGCAGATAAGGGGCCTGAGGCATTGAAGCGTCTGCAGGCGGTGGCGGTGCATGGCGGGAATGTGTTTGAGGAATTGATGGAGACGGTGAAGTGGTGCAGCTTGGGGCAGATTACGGGGGCGCTGTTTGAGGTTGGGGGGCAGTATCGGAGGAATATGTGATGAAGATTTTTAAATAAAAACCCCCAAATTATTCTATAATTTGGGGGTTTTTATTTTGGACTAACTTCGTACAATGTTGATAGAGTCTACACCTCCCCTTCAATTAGGTCTGGATTTTCATATTCTTTTTGGCGACGTTGAGTTTTTCAATGCAGTACTGAAAACTAATAAACAGTATTTGTATTGGGACAAGGCAAAATACGTTAAGCTGCCACAGGAGCGCACCCATTCGGAGCTATGGACAAGCGCAAGATTATTAAGACGCGCAAATCAAAGGCTAATAACTACACCTTTCGGCCCGTTCACTATAACGGCTACGTCGGAGATACAAGCACAGCTGCATAAAATGGATATGCAATTTGGCGGTATGGTAAGCAGTAAGGCTCCCTTTGATATACAGGATAAAGAACGCTATCTAAGCTCGTCGCTGATGGAAGAAGCAATTGCTTCCAGCATGATAGAAGGCGCTGCCACGACGCGTAAAAAGGCTAAGGAACTTTTACAAAAAGGACTGCCGCCAAAAAATACGGCCGACCGGATGATTATTAATAATTACCGGACAATTCAATTAATTGTGCGGCTGAAAGACACGCCACTGTCTGAAGAGGATTTGCTACGCGTTCATCGTTCTATGACTGAGGGCACGCTGGAGTTGAAAAGTCAGGAAGGCGCCATTCGCCAAGACGACGAAGTGATTGTTTTTGATAACGATACTCAAGAGGTAGCGCATACGCCCCCGACCTATACCGTCCTACCAGAAGCGCTTAACTGGTTATATCGCTTCTTCAATGAGGAAGTGGAAGAGGAATTTATCCACCCGATTATCCGTGCCGGCATTATCCATTTTATGATTGGCTACCTACATCCATTTGCAGATGGCAATGGGCGAACAGCGCGGGCACTTATGTACTGGTATCTGCTACGCAAAGGCTACTGGCTTACTGAATACCTTTCCGTCTCCCGGGTAATTTTGCGAAGTAAGCGCCAATACGAAATGGCATACCTATACAGTGAAAATGATAATGCAGACCTTACTTACTTCATTCATTATCTCCTGCGCGCTGCCGGCATTGCCTATCAGGAGCTATTGGAATATATCCAGCACACACAAGAAAAACGTCGCACTGAAAAGGCAATTGTAGCAATTCCGGATATCAATCAGCGACAAAGTGCCGTGCTTGCCCAATTATTGCGCGACCCGGACGAGATAATAACCGTAACAGCGGTACAGAGAAAATTCGGAGTAAGTGAGCCAACTGCCCGCACTGACCTGGAAAAGCTTGTTATGAGTGGATGGCTTACCAAGCTGGGACTAAATGGAAAGAAACGCGGCTATCGTGCTATAGAAGATTTGGGCCGGCGACTGCATCAAGCGTTAGAAAAATGAGTTTAAGGAGGCGACAACACTTTAGAAAGTACGACACCTACGGCTGGCCCGAACATTTCTAAAAAACAAAAGCGCCGGGCAATACGCCCGGCGCTTTCTTTTACATCTACTTCGTTACGCCACCGCCACGGTCACCGGCTTCACATTCGTGTCCGGGTTCTTCGGCAGTGTGATACGCAGCACGCCGTCCGTATAGCTCGCGGCGATGCCTTCCGTCAGCACCTTGCCGTTGAGGCGGAAGCCGCGCTTCCAGGGGCTTTCGGTATGCTCGCGGCTGGCGTACTCGGGGCTGCCGGTGCTCTGTGCGCCTGATGGCTGGTAGCTCACTTCCAGCGCATCGTCCTTTACGCGGATGGTTACGTCTTCCTTGCGGATGCCTGCTGCATAGAGCGAGATGTTGAATGCTTCATCTGTCTCTTCAATATTCGCGGCCGGCCCGTTCATCGCTCCGAAGTGTTGGGCCATCGCTGCTTTCCAGCGGGCTTTCATTGGGTGGTTGCCGCAGCGACCTGCGTGTGGGCCGCGTGCCCATGGGGCTTGTTGTCCTGTCTGTTGCTGATTCTGATACATGGTTTGGTTGTTTTAGGTTTTGAAATTTGGGTTTGGTGTTTTCTACCAGATGGGGATGATGCCGCTCTGCTGTGGCGCTGAGCCCCACATTGGCTGCAGGCTTTGCGCTGGATAATGCTGTGCGCCGTTGCCGAGTCCCGGATACGCCTCATGGCGATTGAGGTAGTGGCCGCCCTGCATGGCCCGGCCACCGCCTATCCACAGGCGCATCAGTCCGCGGCCTGCAAAGAAGATTACGGCAAGCCCGGCTGCGGCCTTCAGCAGGCTGACGAGCGTGAAGATGGCGACGAGGCCTAACAGCAGGGCGCCGGAAATGGCGAATGCTTTTCGTTTCATGGTTGTTTTGTTTTTTGAGAATTGAGGTTGTTACAACGTTGTATAGAAAGGCAGACGGGCGACGTGATGTTTTACTTTAAGCGCCGCGAAAAAATTTTTACTGGCCAGGGCGCAACAGCGTCCCGGCCTGCTGCAAACAAAAACGGCCAGGAATTAATCCTGACCGTCACGCTGTTTCCAGTTCCGGCATCGTTCACGCCACATGACTTTCAATCGTTCGCGCTCCTCCGGCGATGGTTTTCGTCCGCCCATTCTTCCCATTGGCCCTCCGTGCCTACCACGCCCGCTGCCCCATCCGCCAATCAGAATGCGGCACAGCGCCAGCAATCCGACGGCTTGCGGATAGCTTAGCTTTTTTACCGACACTACTTCGGGCAGGATTGCATTCCAGAGCAGCATCACAACGCCTCCGGCAGCCAGCAATATTGCGGCAGCTACAAAGGGGGCGAACATCCATTTTCTATTGCGCATCATGGTCAGA
This sequence comes from Chitinophagaceae bacterium, assembly GCA_965246765.1. Lineage (GTDB taxonomy): Bacteria > Bacteroidota > Bacteroidia > Chitinophagales > Chitinophagaceae > UBA1952. The sequence continues at coordinate 922,522 of CBDFFJ010000005.1, read as the reverse complement.
ATCGTTTAATCGGGTTGGATAAATTCGGTGTAAAGGTGGTGCAGGCGGCGGCGCAGGTGCTTTACCGCATAGCCTTTCCGTGAGATGAGCGTCTTGATGTCTCGCCGGTGGCTGCGGAGATTTCCGCAAAGGTTTTCTCTTCAAGCTCATTCTGGATAAAGACGGCGCGTTGCGCCTCGGGCAATTCATCCAGCGCATTCATCAACTGCTGCCAGAAGAGGCGCTTCAGTTCCGGCGCGTCTTCGTCTTCCTCTATGGCCGCCAGCAGCTCGCCGAAGTAAGCCGTTTCGCCATCCTCATCTTCAAAGCTTAAGTCGTCCAGCAGGGTCTCGCGGTGTTTGCGCTGACGGTCGGTAAGGCGGTTGCGCGCTACGCGGAAGAGCCAGCCGGAGATGGACTCTATGGCGTCCAGCGCGGGCAGGTTGCTGAGCTGGTACCAAACGTCCTGCAGCACATCTTCGGCGTCCTCATCGGTAGCCACGCGCTTGCGGATGAACGCGGCGAGGCGGCGGCCATAATCGGCTACCACCTGTACTACGCCTCCCTTGCGCGCGCCTTCCGCCATTATAGTTGTGCCGTGCTCATACGGCAATGTAGGCTCCATCCGGTATTGAAGACGGAGGAGGCGGGGTTTTACTTTAAATGGCGCTGACTATTTTTCAGATGGAGATTATTCCATGCAGGGACATGTTGCGCATGTCCGCACGTGAGGTATGGTCAGACGTAGCGCTTCTGGCATTCCTCGCACCAGAAGCTGCGCCGCTCGCCTTTGCCGGTATGCGCCTTCGTCAGCTTCGTGCCGTCGCGCGGACAAACTTTTTCGTGTGCGCCTGCCAGTGCTTTTTCAGCGTGCCTTCCTGCCGCCATTGCAGGAAAAGCTGCGCGTATTCCACCACATCTTCTATTAGTACCTTTTTCTTCTTCAAAGGGATGGCGCTTACCAGACTTTCCGGCTGAATCTCTGTGCGGAAAAGGCATTCATTCTTGATGATGTTGCCGAGCCCGGCAAAGATGTCCTGATTCATCAGCGCGTCGCAAATCATCGTGTCTTCCGGCAGCGCCTTCAGCTTTTTCAGCGCAAGCTCCGCGCTCCAGGTTTCATTCATGATGTCGCCGCGCCAGTCGTAGGCCTCTTCCAGCGGGCCTTCTATAAAACGCAGCGCGCAGGTGTAGAAATTCACTTCATCGTCTCTCGCAAAGCCGAGGTGCAGACGGACGGGCGCATCCTTGCTCTTGTCAAAGCGGTAGGTGCCGAACATCAGGAAAGTGAATACGCAGCGTCAGCTCATCGCCAAAGCAAATGAGCAAATGCTTGCCGAAACTCTTTATGCCGGTGATTATTTTGCCTTTCAGGCGCTCCGGCTCAATGGTCTTGGATATGCCGGAAGCTTCCTTCACGCGCTTGCCTTTGAAGCGGCTGAGGTCTTTCTTGAAGATGATGATGGACGGGCCTTCGGGCATGGCAATGTAGTTGCCCCTCTCCAAATAAAACCACGCCCGAAGCCACAATTGGATGGCGCGATTCTTTCCGCGTGAATGCTCCAAACCCCTTTCTACGACTATGAAAAAACCAATCGGCCGCACGACGCACGGCATTCTTGACTACGGATTTGCCACTGTGCTTTTTGCCGCGCCATTTCTCTTAAAGCTTTCTCCTAAGGCCAAAAAGCTGGCCCTTGGCTTCGGCGCAACCGTTGCCGGCTACAGCGCCGCGACGGACTTTTCCGGTAGGCGTAAAAGGTCTGCTGTCGTTTAAGCAGCATCGTGCGGTTGATATTGGCAATCTGGCCCTGACGGCAACCCTGCCGCTTTTGCTGGGCGTCGCTAAAGAAAAGAAGGCCGTGGGACTATTCAGCTCCCTGCTCGTCATCGGTATCGTGAATGTGCTGCTGACGGATTGGGACGATTAGCGGATGCCGAGCGCCTTGGCACTTTCACCGCGTACTTTTTCTAAGAGCGTAGCATCATTCGCAAGTGAACGTCTGTAAGATGGTATCATCTCCTGTAGCTTCGGCTTCCACTCATCTATTCTTTGCGGAAAGCAGCGCTCTATCAGCCCGAGCATGATGTTTACTGCCGTGCTTGCCCCGGGGGATGCACCCAGCAGCGCCGCCAGTGAGCTATCAGCAGCTGCCACCACTTCCGTCCCGAATTCCAGCACGCCGCCTTCCTTTTCGTCTGACTTGATGACTTGTACGCGCTGTCCGGCTATCTCCAATTCCCAGTCTTCTTCCCCGCGCGGCGGGGTAATATTCGCGCAGCGCTGCCATGCGGTCTTCGTCGCTTTGCATGACTTGCTGAATGAGGTATTTCGTGAGCGGAATGTTGTGCCAGCCGGCGGAAAGCATCGGGACGAGGTTGGAAAGCCGGATGCTTTTCGGCAAATCCCAAAAGGAACCTTCCTTTAGAAATTTTGTGGAGAAGCCGGCGTAAGGCCCAAAGAGCAAAGCCGCTTCTCCGCCAATGCGACGCGTGTCTAAGTGCGGCACGCTCATAGGCGGCGCGCCAACGGATGCCTTTCCATAAACCTTCGCATTATGCGCAGCGATGACTTCCGGATTGGTGCAGCGCAGCCATTGCCCGCTCACCGGGAAACCGCCGAAATGTTTCCCTTCGGGAATGTCCTGCCTTCTGCAAGAGATGGAGCGAGCCGCCGCCCGCACCGATGAATACAAACGGCGTGCGCACGATGTGCTTCTCGTCCTTTGTGCAGGTCTTTTAGGCGGATTTTCCACATCCCATCTTTTGAGCGGTCAATATCGCGCACCTCATAGCCGAAGTGCACCTTTACGCCGTCCATGCGCATCAGGCGGGCAAACATCTCGCGAGTTAGCTAGCCAAAATCTACGTCGGTTCCCAAATCCATTTTGGTGGCGGCTATAGCCTCCCCCCTGCCCCCTCCGGAGGAGGGGGAGTTGCGGCCTTCCATCACCAGCGGCATCCAGCCTTTAATCTGGGCCGGGTCTTCGGTGTATTGCATCTCCTTGAAGAACGGCACAGCGCTCATAGCCTCATAGCGCTTGCGCAGAAACGCGACATTCTCTTCGCCCCACACGAAGGTGCAATGCGGCACGGGCTTGATGAAATCCACCGGCTTGTTCAGCTCGCTGTGCTGCACGAGGTAGCTCCAGAACTGCTTGCTCTGTTCAAAGGCCTCGCTCACCTTCACCGCTTTGGAAATGTCTATGCTGCCATCCGTCTTCTGCGGCGTATAGTTCAGCTCGCAGTAAGCGGCGTGGCCGGTTCCGGCATTGTTCCAGGCATCGGAAGACTCCGTGGCGGAGCCGTCCATGCGCTCGTAGATTTCTATAGTAATAGCAGGGTCAAGCTCTTTAAGCAGGGTTCCAAGTGTGGCGGTCATGATGCCGGCTCCTATGAGTACCACATCCGGGTTTGAATCTGAAATAGTCATGGTTGTGCGCGAACAGGTGTTCCGGATCAGGATAAAAGGATTAAGCCATTCAGGATTACAAACGGGTCACGTCTTGTCATGCGCGGTTCAAAAAGCCATCACCGCACCTTCATTATTCGCGCACCTCCCGCATGAATCCTATATTTACGAGACCTATCCTGAACGCTTACCATCATTTTATGAAAAAACTGCTACGTATCGTTTTTCCCTTGTTCGCACTTACCTGCATTAGCACGGAGTCGGAGGCGCAGGCGCCGTATTTAAGCTCCGGCCCTAATGGCGGTATTGTGCATAGCTTTTACCGGGACATAACCAACACCGTGTATGCGGCGGGCAGCGGAGGCATATATGTAAGCGGGGACGAGGGGCAAAGCTGGCAGGAGGCTTCCGGCTCACCTACGGCATTTGGCTGCGATGTGCTTTATTCCGTGGCCGCATCGGGCAATAATTTGTTTGCCGGCTCTTTACAGTCGGGCATATACCGGTCTTTTGATGCGGGCGTCTCCTGGATTCCGTCTGTGACAGGTCTCCGCGTTGCACAGGGCGCTCCATATACCGATGTGGAAATAGCCGGGGCCAATGTGCTGGCTGTGCGTGCAGATTCCGGATTCCTTTTTATTTCAGGAGATCAGGGCACTACCTGGGTGCGCCACAATCTGGCTATTGCCAATGCCTCGGCAAGGTATATCTGCATTCACAACAACATAGTCTATGTCAACACGCTTCAGGGTCTTTTCAGCAGCCCTAACGGCGGCCTCAATTTCACGAATATTGACCCCTCCCCCGCAGACTTTGGCGAATTGGTATGGACTGGGGATACCGGATATGTGGCCACAGCTACCGGCGTGAAGATGACGGTGGACGGCGGCATGAGCTTCAGCACGGTTGCTCTTGCCGGGCAGTCTGTGCGGAAGGTGGCTGTTGCGGGTAACAACATGTATGCAGTAGTGCGTAATCCCGCGCCTGTACAGGACACTGTGCTTTACTCCACTAATGCGGGCAGTAGTTTTTCGGCGGCGCCTTTTTCTGCGCGGTTCCGGTTTAGTACAGTTCAGGCCCTTCTTTCTACCGTTAGCGGCGTACTGGTGGGCTCAGATTACGGGCTTTACGGCACGGCGAATAATGGAACAGGCTGGGGCCTGGCGGACTCCGGCTACCATGCAACCAAAGGGCGTGGACTTGCTACAAGCGGCGCTTACATTTACGCCGGCGCTCCGCCTATGGGCGTCTTCCGGGTAATGCCGGACAGCGGCGCCCTGCAGTGGCAGCATACGGGCGACCGTGCCCATGGCGTGGAGGGCAATATAAACGCGATAGCCGCTAAGGGAGCCTACGTTCATGCGGCGGGCGCAACCAATTATTACCGTTCCTCGGATAGCGGCGCTACCTGGACTGCCGGAGCTATCGGGGCATCTACAGGCAATATAAGCTCGGTTTATGCCAGTCCTGTTACATCCGATGTATGGATAATCCGCAATGGAAACCTGTTTTACTCGTCAGACGACGGCGGCAGCTTTGGCCAGGTAGTCAACAGCAATATCCCGCTAAATCAGTCTCAGTTCGTCACCCGCGCGGATACGGCCTTGTTTGTGGCAACGCCTTTCGCCCTGTATAAAGGCAGCACCACAATGACCTTCGCAGCCGTGAGCGGCTTAAGCGGGCATGTGACTGCCGTGGCATTTGCGGGTGGCGTTTTTTACGCCGCTACCGACAATTCCGGCCTGTACTCATCGGCAAATGGTGCCGGCTGGACAGCCGTCTCCGCTTCTCCGGGCACGCTGCCTTCAAAAATAAATACCCTGATAGCTGATAGCGCCAACCTGATAGCCGGCACCGACAATGGCGTGTACAGCAATGCCGGCAGCACATGGGGACAGATAGCGCTTCCGGATCACGTAATACAGTCGCTGGCCGTGCGCGCCGGAAAGCTTTTTGCGGGCACCTGCAGTGGTGTATATAGCGTTCCTTATAAGATTATTGCGCCTCCGCCCGCCACTGCAATCGGCCAGCCACGCGAGGCTCTGAATGAGGTTTCCGCTTATCCCAATCCCGCTGCCGGGCGCTTCTTTCTGCATGTGCAAACGCTGCAGCCATGCTCCGCGGAAATCGTGGTGCGCAATAGTATGGGCGTTGTAATGCTAAAGCGAAGCGTGACGCTGCGCGGAGGTGTGAATGAGCTTCCCGTCGGCATTGCAGACCATGCGCTTAGTCCCGGATTGTATCTGGTGCAGCTAAGTACAGCTAATGACCGCGCCACCGTAACCATTATCTTGAATTAGGGTACCGGTAGCCTGCTTTTGAATCAATGGCGTTCTTCCTCTTTTGGCATGACGAATGCCTCGGGCTCTTTGGCCCCGCGGTGGCAGGTATAGCAGGAAACCATGAGCGTAGCGTTACCGTGATTTTCCGCTGAGAAATACTTACTGTTTATCCCGGCAGTCATCGTCATCATATACTGCGCTACCTTCTTCTTGGGATTATCGTCTGAGGCAAAGTCAAGGCGCCGCTGATCCGCGGCAGACGTTACGTGACAGAAGCCGCATCTGACACCGAGCGACACCGAATATTCCTTCATCAGCAAAATCAGGCTGTCGTGGCTGATGTTCGCAGGCAATACTTTGAGGTTGGTTGCGTGGTGCTCCTCATGCTTTTTTTGTTTTTCCTGTGCCAGTGCCGCGATTGTGATACCCGCTGCAAGCAAGCCCATTACTACAGACTTTTTGAAAAATTGCGCCATGTGAAAACTGTTATGGGCTCAAATATAGTCGTCAGTCCGCAGCCGGAATTTTTCCTGACGGCCCGGCTACCCAACCCGCGCCAAGATCAATCAGGCTTTTTGCCATGAGCGCCCGCGTCCTTTCACGCAATGCGGCGACATCATCCATTGTCAGGCCTTCTACCGAAACCGTTTCCAGAAAAATGGCGCGGCTGCGGCCGGGATTCAGCGGCAGCGCCTTTTGGTATGGCATCCGGCTATAGGTGTCTAAAAGCAATACCGGCTTCAGCGGCGTTCCGGTTTCAATAGCAATCCGGAATGCGCCGTCAAAGAAAGGCGCGAGCGGCCCGCCGGTTTCATTAAAAGTCCCTTCGGGAAAAACGAGCACTGACACGCCTTTGCGCAGCAGGCTCTTGAGGCGCTGAACGCTGCGCCTCCGCGCGGCAGGATTACTACGGTCAACAGTAACAACGGCGCGGCGGTAAATGAAGCCGAAGAGCGGCACCTTGCCCATTTCTGCCTTGCCCAGCGGCCGGATAGGCTTCCGGAAAATGACCGGCACCAGCACCGCGTCCAGCCAGGAAATGTGATTCGCTACATAAACATATGCGCCGTCTTGCCGCTCCGGTATATCACCGCTTGTTTGGTGACGGATGCCGATGAGCGCCAGCCACGCCCTTGCCCATGCCCGGCTTGCCATAAAGATGACATTGCCGCCGAGCCGTGCGCCGAACGGCGCCGCCAGCAGCGCCAGGGGCAGCACAATTGCCAGTCCGGCTACAAACAGGATGGCCGCGTAAAGCATGTATAGCAATCGCAACGTGCGCAGCAGGATGTTCATTCTTTCGGCAATTTAGCGCGGATGCGAGCGGCGGCCATCCATTTGTCGGCCAGGGCGTAAGTTTATCCTTTCCAGTCACTTTTCATGCGTCGCTTCCCTGCTGTTCTGTTATTGCTGCTTTGCCTGCTGCCGCTACTCACAGCCGGCCGGGCCTACGATAAAACACCGCTGATCTCCAGGGATAGCCTGCCCTATGACTTCACGGGCAGGTATTGGCGCTTTTATCCGGCTGACCTCAGCAACGGCGCCGACACGGCTCTGGATGACCGGAGCTGGACGATTACGACTCCAAAGCTCACGCCGGGCTATGATTCGCTTGCCGCACGGCAGTTTCACGGCATCTGCTGGCTGCGGCTGCATTTTTTTATTGACAGCACGGCCATGCGCGAGCCGCTGGCACTACGCTTTAAGCACTGTGGCGCGTCAGAGGTGTACCTCGACGGCAGGCTCGTTCAGCGCTACGGGTATCTGAGCCCGAAGGACAGCGCCGAATACGTTGACCCGCAGGAGCAGCCGCTGAGCCTGCCAACGCTGAGCGCCGGGCCGCACACGCTTGCTGTGCGCTATGCCTTTTGGGACTACAAAGAAGTCGCAGCAAGATTTGGCTTCGTCAACCGTGGCTTCGCAGTCAGTCTGTGGACTGCAAAATCTGCCTTTGATTCGTATGATGCCAACCACAATAGCTTTCTTTTTGGCTTTCTATTGCTGTTCGGCATATTCATTACGCTATCCATCGTGCATCTGATCCTTTACCTGTATTACCGGTCGGAGCAGGCTAATGCGCTTTTTTCGCTGCTTGCCGCAGGTGTAGCGCTGATGTTCCTGTTTCCGGCCATCATGCGGGTTACGGAAGATGCGCGCCTGGTTTTGCAGCTGGGCCGCGCAGAGCTGCTTGTGCTCGCTGCCGCCGGCATTTCACTCAGCTTGCTGCTCAACCGTCTTTTCTCAAAGCATCGCTGGCATTTCTATATCGCGGTGGCTTGCTGCGCGCTGCTGGCGGGCCTTGCCGTCTTCAGGCGAAATTCATCCGGCATTGGCATAATAGCGGTATGCGCCGCCGTGCCGCTGGAGGCGCTGTACATTCTCGGGAGCGCGTTGCTGCGCAGGATACCCGGCGCGCGCATCATCGGTGGTGGGCTGCTGCTGCTCATAATACTGCTGCTCATTGTGGTGAGCGGGGTTTTTATCAATGGCGACTTTACCATCAACGAGAATACGCTTGCAGGACAGCTTTTCCTGCTCGGCCTGGTGCTTGCCATCCTGTCCATACCTATCTCCATGAGTATGTACCTCGCATGGCGTTTTTCCCGCGTAAACCGGGACCTGAAGACGCAGCTGGCACAGGTAGAAGCCCTCAGCGCGCGCGCAAGGGAACAAGAAGCGGACAAGCAACGCATGCTGGAATCACGACAGGAAGAGCTGGAGCATGAGGTGGCCGAGCGTACCGCTTCGCTACGCGAGGAAAAGGAAAAAAGCGATATTCTGCTGCGCAATATCCTGCCCGAAGAAGTAGCCGCGGAGCTAAAAGAAAAGGGAAGCTCGGAAGCCAGGCTTTATAACAACGTGAGCGTGCTCTTCACCGACTTCGTCAATTTCACACAGGTCGCGGAAACCCTTTCGCCCGCAGACCTTGTAGCCGAGATACACCATTGCTTTAAAGCATTTGACGGTATCATCGGGCAGCACGGCCTGGAAAAGATTAAAACTGTGGGCGACGCATATATAGCCGTCAGCGGCATGCCTGCTGAAGATCCCCGCCATGCCGACAATGTAGTGGCGGCTGCGCTGGATATAAGAGCATACATGCTTAGCCACAAGGCGCAGAATCCGGCAGCTTTTGACATACGCCTCGGCGTTCACAGCGGGCCGGTGGTGGCCGGCATCGTGGGCGTGAAAAAATTCGCGTATGATATATGGGGCGACACCGTGAATACCGCCGCGCGGATGGAGCAGCACAGCGAACCTGGTAAGGTCAACATTTCATCGGTCACCTATGGGCTGATTAAAGCCGGGTTCTGCTGCAGCTATCGCGGTGAGATAGAGGCGAAGCACAAGGGCAGGATGGGCATGTACTTCGTGGAAAGCAGCCAGACAGCGACACTTGCTTAGCTCACTGCAGAGCTGCGGGCATCAGTGCCTCCATTGTCGTCCCCTTCCTTATCGCTGCCTTTGCTGCCATAGCTGCTCTGACTGCTGTATTCGTCGACGGGCGCTTCGGGGAGAGTGACATTATCGTCTGAAACGCCGCTTGCCGCCTTGTTGATTTGCTGGTTACCGTCAGGCACTTTGCCGTCTGCGCTCTGAGTGCCTCCATAAGGAGAGCCCGCACCATTGCTGTTGGCCGCTTTATCAGGATAGTTGCCGTCTGCACCGCCGGTTTCCAGGTTGGCGGGCTTATTGGCCGTAGGCTTATCCAGATTGTCGGCCTTTGCAGTGGCGCCGTGATCATTTTGCTCTTGCATCTTCTGAGTTATTTCTTAAAGACTGATTGAGAAAATCATGCCCTTCGGCTTATGCAAAACCGACCCGCCTGCATCTATACCTTACCGCTATGAGCTTTCGCGTTATGTTGTTCGTCCTCCTGAGCTGCCTCGCATGGAATGCAGGTGCACAGCGGCTGCCCCCCTTGCCGCTCAGCATGAGCCGCAAGGATGTAGCAAAACTGGTAATGGAAGCGCCGCCGGCTTATATCCGCGAGTCGGCACCTGGCAGCTATCATGTGGGACTGTTTAATAAAAATGGAAAGCAATTGCTTGGCTTTCACTTCTTCAACATCAGTAATTACGATACCGGCGTTGCGCTGCATGATAATATTCTCTTCCTCTCAGACACGGAGCGCTATGACAGCTATCGGAAAAAGCCATTCAACGGCTTAGCAACCGACGGTGCTTACAGCCGGAGCGGCGAGTTACTCTACGAAGCATTCGTTTTTGACAATGGCCCCGATTACTTCACAGAAGGCCGGCAGCGCTTTGTCTATGATGGCAAGATGGGCTTTGTCAACCGGCTCGGCGACGTGACGGTTCCGGCGCGTTATACTTTCGTTGAGCCATATAGGAACGGGGTGGCATACGCATGCCTTGATTGTGTCTATACCGTGCTTGACAGTACCGACAAGGAACATTGCTGCGGCTTCACCGGTGCGAGCTATGAGCTGATTGATAAAGGCGGCCGCGTACTGGCGCGGAAAAAGACCATTGAAAACGGCAGGCCGGATTTTCAATATCCCATTCCCCGCCTTTCGCCAAAGGAAGCGGCGCTTGCCCGCATCATTTCAAGCAATCCAATCGTGCGTGGATTGCTTAAAGAATTTGACAATTCGACCATCAAGGGTAAGTCGGTATGCTATGATGTGCCATCCCGCTATGCTCCTTTCTACCACATCGCCCTGGTTGACCCGGACAACGTTTGGACGGACAATTTTCAGTTCCTCATCTCGCCCGATGGCCGGCGCATTTTTCACCTCGCTTCTAACATGCTCATGCAGGAGTCGCTGGCGGCGTGGAAGCGCTTCATGTACGCGGCCCGCGAATAAGGTCCTTATGAAACTTCCTTCTAAGCTCATCCTAAGCGCCGCATTCCTGCTGGCTGCCTGCCATTCCAAATCCGTTTCTCACACAAAGAAGCCGGAGCAAAGGAGCACTGCCACACAGCCACCGCTTGTGTATCAGACCTATGGCCTGCCGGCGCTTTATCATGACAAGGCCATGCACGAAGTACTGGCCCGCTACGGCGTCAGGCTTCAGGCTGTGGCGGGCTGCGTGGTTACGGACAGCCTGCTTAAAAGCGTGGCGCGCAATAATGAAGCGCTTTTTGCCAGGCTGGATAAATCGCTCGGTCCCGGTTCGCGTGATCGCATCATAGCAGAGGCAGAGGGCGTAGCAAAGACGCAGCGAAAGGTGGAGGAGATACTCCGCAAAACCAAAGCGCTCCGGCAGAAAGAAGCGCTGCTTGCAAAAGACGAAACCGGCGGCTCCATCACCTGCTCGGTGAAGGCAACGGGCGATGCGGGCATGTTTGACGTGGCCGCTGGCGTGCTACACTATAACTCGGGCAGCTGGCAGCGAAGTGCCTGGGCTGCATTCCGCGTGGACACGGCCAGTGGCGATGTACAGGTACTGCATTAGCCCGCGCAGGGAATGCAGATCTGGAAAATAGCGCCGGCCGGCTGGTTGTCTTTAATAGAAATACGGCCCTTGTGGCCCGCTACGATCTTCTTGGTCAGGTAAAGGCCAAGTCCGGTGCCCTTGCTATGCCGCGTAGCCTCGTCGCCGATGCGGTAAAATTTGGAAAAAACCTTCGCCTTCTCGTTGTCGGCGATGCCACGGCCACTGTCCGCCACCTGCAGCGTAATGTCGCGCTTTGCCTTAAAGACCCGAACAACGATCGGCGAGCCTTCTGGCGTGTATTTGATGGCATTCTCGAGTAGATTGTTTACAGCAAGCTGTAGAAGCAATTCATCGCCAACCACGTCACAATCCTCGGCTATTTCGGTGCGAAGGCGGCCCGGGTACCGGCCATCATAGAGGCGTACGCAGTCGCTTACTAGTTCAGACAAGGGGAGCCGCTCGTTGGCCGCTTTGTATTGGCGCCCTTCTATCTGCGAGGTGATGAGCATGTTGTTGCACAGTTCTGCCAGGCGGTCGGCCTCGCTGTTGCAGCGGCCCAGCAACTGCGCCTGCTGCTCCTCGCTTAGCTTGTGTTTCTGCAGGGTCTGCACACTCAGCTTAATGCCGGCGATGGGACTTTTCAGCTCGTGCGTCACGGCCAGCATAAAGTTATTCTGCTGCCGCTGCAGCCGCACTTTCCTTTGCAGCGAGGTATAAACTACCGCGGCGCCGGCCAGCAGAATGGCAAGCAGGGTTCCGCCTTCGCCGAAATACTGCTTCTTCCGCTTATCTAAGCGTTCGGTCAGTCCGCTAAGCTCCCGCTGATAGCGATCCGGCTCGCGCACGCTGTCTATCTGGTGCCGGAGATCCGCGCGCTCAATGTTGTAGATGATATAGCTCTGGCGCTGAAGGCTGAAGCCCCAGAAGAGCAGGGCTGCAATAGTGTAGAGCAGCAGGAGTGTGTAGATGCTGGTGAAGAAGCGCAATGCGTGGGTCGTGGGTCTTAGGTCGTGGGTTAAACATGCTCAACGCGCTTAGCTCCTCAGCCTTTCTGCTTTTTAAACGGCGGCAGCTTTTCAACACGAAAACCGATAGTCAGGACTTCCGGCAGCGGATCGCGGCGCATATCCTGCGTGACGCGTACGGTGTATAGCCCTTTATGCTGGAAGAACGCAGGCATTTGCAGTGAGTTTATGGGGACGCGCTGCTCCCAGACCTCGCCCATGCCACTGCCAAGCCACTGCCCTGATACCGCAGCAAGCGGCACCTCAACACGCAGCTTGCGGTAAGAGGTGTCGCGGGGCCCACGGCTGTCCATATTGATCCAGACGTTGGAAAACGGATAAGCGTCTGTATGCCGGATAAGCAGAAACAGCTGATACGCTGCTTCTGTGTCGGATACTTCAAACCTGAATTCGGGCTTATAGGATGCGCTCCACATGCCTCCGGGGATGTTGTAATGATCCTGATACTGCGGCGAAGGCCGGCAGCCGGTTGTCCAATATGCAATAAGCAACAGGCAACAGGCAACAGGCAATGCGCGCCTGCCCTGCCTTTTTTTAAACTGACTTTTCAAAACGCGTGTTTGCATAAACATTCTACGGGCTCACTACTGACAACTCACCACTCACTACAAGACATTCAGTACCTGCTCCTTTGCTTTTTCCAGCTCATCCTTCATCCCTACCACTATTTGCTGGATGCCGGCATCGTTGGCTTTGGAGCCCATAGTGTTGATCTCGCGGCCTATTTCCTGCAAGATAAAGCCGAGCACCTTGCCTTTGGATAATTCGCTGTTTGCCACAACCTCCCGGAAGTAGCTGCAATGCTGCGCCAGTCGCGTTTTCTCCTCTGAAATATCCATTTTTTCCAGGTAATAAATCAATTCCTGCTCAAAGCGGTTAGGGTCTTTGCTTTCGGCGCCGATTTCGCGCAGGTTGCCCAGCAGTCGGGCCCTGACACGCTCCATGCGCCCGTCTTCAAGCGGTATCACTTTTCGCACACCTTCTTCTACGGCGTCCATTCGCGCCTGCAGGTCTGCCTGCAGCGCGGCGCCTTCATGGCGACGGTGCGCTATGAGCTTTTCAGCGGCAGTATCCAGCACCCGCAGCACAGCTTTCCAGTCCTCTTCAGGAAGCGTGTCTGATTCTGTAGTGACGATTTCCGGCATCCGCATAACGGTGGAGAGCATTTCGGCCTCTCCGTTTTGAATGCCGAGCCGCGTGGCCAGCTTCTTCATGCTTTGATAGTAGGCGGCTGCCAGCTCTGTATTAATACTGGCAGGCCGCACGGCCCCGTCTTGCCGGATATTGATGCTGACTTCCACAGTGCCGCGCAGCAGCCGGCGGGTAAGAATGCCGCGCAGGTCCAGCTCCCAGGCACGCACGAGCGGGGACAGCTTGCCGGCATTCAGCTCGAAGCCTTTGCCGTTGAGGGATTTCAGCTCAATGGCTACCTGGCGGCCGGATACCTCAGCTTCTGCGCGGCCGAAGCCGGTCATGGAATGGAGCATGTGAAGTTGAGGGGGTTGATGGTTGAAGTACAAGGTTCCGAAATTTTTGCGTGACCGCTGAGGGTCTGCTTGTAAGTACAGGGCAGAGCTGCTCTGCCCGCGCCAGCCAGGTTGTGCCATGTCTGCACATCTTACCAAAGCCTTTCCATCCGCATCGCCTATTTTTGAAATCCTCCGAAAAAAATTCCCGCCTTCATGCGCTACGCCGCGATTATCATACTTTTTCTCCTCAGCGCGCAGGCTGCTTTTGCGCAGCAAAGCCGTGCCGACTTAGAGCGCCGTCGCCAGAGCATCCTTGCCTCAATCCGGGAGAGTCAGCAGCAGCTTGAGGAGACAAAGAAGAATAAAAATGCGACCATGAGCCAGCTGCGGGCCCTGCAGGCAAAGCTGGATGGTCGTCTGCGCCTCATTGCCAACCTGAATCAGGAAATGGACGCGATTGCAGGCTCTATACAGTCATCTACGCAAGAGGTCGGGCATCTGCGCACAAATCTGGAGGTGCTGAAGACCCGATACGCGCAGAGCATTCGCTATGCTTATGCCAGTCGCTCTTCGTCTGGCATGCTGGCGTTTCTGTTTTCATCCGCAGATTATAATGATGCGCTGCGCCGGCTGAAGTACCTGAAGCGCTACCGCGATTACCGGCAGCAGCAGGCGGAGGAAATCCGCACGACACAGGGCCGCATTGAGCACAAAATAGGCGAGCTGAATACAGAGAAGACGCAAAAGGATATGCTGCTCAGCGCCCAGGAACAACAGCGGCAGGTATTGCAGCAGGAGGCTGCGGAAACGAATAATGTGGTGAAGGAGCTGAAGAGCCGGGAGAAGCAACTGCTTACCGACATTCAGAAAAACCAAAAAGCGGCGCGGCAGGTAGAGCGCGCCGTGGCTGCCGTCATTCAGCGGGAGATAGAGGAGCAGCGCCGCCGTGCGCAGGAAGAGGCGCGCCGGGCAGCGGCAGCGGAAGCCGCCCGCCAAAAGGCTGAGGAGCAGAAGCGCCTTGCGGCAGCCAGTGCCGGTAAGAATTATGGCGGCATGTCTGTAAATACCGGCTCCGGCTCACGGCCGCTAAATCCTTCGGCTTCATCCTCGCCCGCTACGTCCAATAGCGGCACTGCAACAAGCCCGAATTATCCGGCATCGGCCTCTTCGGTGACCAGTAATGTGAATACCGGACGCTCCCGCCATCCCGCAGCGGTAGCGGTTGATCTTTCTATGACGCCGGAAGCGCTGGCGCTGTCCAATTCCTTTGCGGCTAATCGGGGGAAGCTGCCCTGGCCGGTGGAGCGTGGAACGATCACCGGATACTTTGGCCTGCACAAGCACCCGGTGGCCAATGTGATGATGGAGAACAGCGGCATTGACATCCAGACGAGCGCGGGCGCGCAGGCGCGGGCAGTGTTTGAAGGGACTGTTGCGAGCGTTTTTCCGGTGCCAGGCAGCGGGGTGAATGTGTTGGTAATGCACGGGGGATATTACACGCTGTATGCTAATCTGGCTGCTGCCAATGTAAGCAAGGGACAGCAGGTGCATACCAAGCAGGCGATCGGCACGGTGGGCAACAATGATGAGGGACTGCCGACGCTAAACTTCCAGATCTGGAAGTCTAATGGTAAGACCAGCGGTAAGCTGAACCCTTCGCAGTGGATTGCGCAGTAGGTGGGAAGAATTTTGTGCCTGCCGGCTCCGGATTTATTAATAAGCGCCCTTTATATCGCATTACCCCGTTTATAACTTCCTACAGGGCGCTTTAGGGAGGCAATGTGGGAAAACGATACCTGACGGTAGCCGTATTTTCTACTTTTCTACAGCATTTTCCCACCAAGCTCTAAAAATGTGCTCCCCCGACGCTGCCGGGATACTTTTTGTGGCTGGGGGAGCATCCCCCGGCACATCCGGGCCCCACTTCAGGTCTGGGGGAGCCTCCCCGGGGCCTGCCGGGACTTCCGGAACAGTCCGGGGAGACTCCCCCAGACCTGCCGGGACTCCGGTCTCCATCGGGGGAGCGTCCCCGGGGCTTTTAGAGCGCCGCCGCAGGCCGGAAATGTAATTGCCGCAGGCCGGTCCCATGCCCCATGCCGGGCGCTTAACTTTAGGGCCATGAAAAAAATTTTGCTTCTGCCGCTGTTGGCCCTCGCCGCCTGTCAGCAGCGCAATAGCGGGTCTGACGAGGCTCAGGGCTTTCTGGACAAATACACGCAGCAGTATATAGGCCTTTATAAGGCGGATCAACTGGCGCAATGGAAGAGCCAGATTGAAATCATCAAGGGCGACAGCGCTAATGTGCTTGCTGCGCAAAAGGCGGATGAGGCGCTGGCCGTGTTTACAGGCAGCGTGGAAAACATTAATACCGCGAAGAAGTTGCTGGAAGCGAAGGGCTCGCTAACGCCTATCCAGCAAAAACAGCTGGAAATGGTGCTTTATAACGCCGCCAACAATCCGCAGACGATCGCGGACGTGGTGAAGGCGCGTATTAAAGCGGAGACGGAGCAGACACAGCACCTGTATGGATTTCAGTACATGCTGGGCGACAAGAAGGTAACGACTAACGACCTGGATGACATTCTTAAAAAAGAAACGGATCCTGCAAAGCGCCTTGCGGCATGGGAAGCCAGCAAGGCGGTGGGCCCGACGCTCAAAGACGGCCTGATGCGCCTGCGCGACCTACGGAATCAGACGGTTCAGGCGCTCGGCTATCCCGATTTCTTTACTTATCAGGTAAGCGACTATGGCTATAAGACTCCGGAAATGATGGGCCTTATGGATGGCCTTATCCGTGACCTGTGGCCGCTGTACCGGGAGCTGCATACCTGGATGCGCTACGAGATGGCGGCTAAGTATCATGCGCAGCAGGTGCCCGACTTACTGCCTGCGCATTGGCTGCCCAACCGCTGGGGACAGGACTGGAGCTCTGCTGTGGATGTAAAAGGCATAAACCTGGATAGCGTGCTGAAGCCGAAGGGCGCGGAGTGGATCGTAAAGAATGCGGAGGCGCTGTATGTGAGTCTTGGATTCCCGAACCTGCCTGCAACTTTCTGGGCCGGCAGCTCACTGTACCCATATCCTGCGGACAGCAATGTAAAGAAGAACAACCACGCCTCGGCCTGGCACATGGACCTGGATAAGGATGTGCGCAGCCTGATGAGTGTAGAGCCGAATGCGGAATGGTGGGAAACGGCGAACCATGAGCTGGGCCACATCTACTATTACCTTTCTTACAGTAATGACAGTGTGCCGCCGCTCCTGCGCGGGGGCGCTAATCGGGCGTATCACGAAGCGGTGGGCACGATGATGGGCCTGGCTGCTATGCAGAAGCCATACCTCGCAGGCCGTGGCCTGATAGACGCTAATGTGCAGACCGATACGGTGCGCAGCCTGCTGAAAGAAGCGCTGAACTCGGTAGTGTTTATCTTCTTTTCCTCTGGCACCATGAGCAATTTTGAAAAGCAGCTCTATGCCGATAAGCTTGCGCCCAACCAATGGAATGCCACATGGTGGGCCCTTGCGAAGAAGTATCAGGGTATTGAGCCGCCGTCGCCACGGGGCGAGGAGTGGTGCGACGCGGCTACGAAGACGCATATCAACGACGACCCTGCGCAATACTATGATTACGCATTGAGCTATGCGATCCTGTACCAGCTGCACAACCATATTGCGAAGAACATCCTGCATCAGAATCCCCGTGCGACCAATTACTTCGGGCGCCGCGAGGTGGGTGACTTTATCCGTGGCATTCTGAAATACGGCGCAAGCAAAGACTGGCGGCAGGTGTTGAAAGAAAGTACAGGCGATGAGCTGAATGCCAAAGCGATGCTGGATTATTTCTCGCCGCTTACCGCCTGGCTGAAGGCGCAGAACGCCGGCAGAAAGTACACGCTGCCCGAAACGATGTAAGGCGTTTTCTTTGCCCTGATGGATGTCCGGCCGCTTGTCGCTATTTTTTGCGCTTCTTATCCGCCCGAGGGTGGCGGAGCTTCGGCCCGCATCCATAATCTTGCGCTTCTGCTACATGGCGCAGGCTACCGGGTGCAGATAGTGTGTGCTATGCCCAATTATCCTACGGGGCGGATTTTTGCGGCTTACCGGAGAAAGGTTGTCAGTAATGAGGAATTGGACGGGATTTTCATACGCCGGGTATGGCTGTCGCCTTCCAATACCGCTTCAGCCCTGGCGAGGGGCTGGAGTATGGCCAGCTTTGTTTTGTCTCTGAAGCTTTTCGCTTTTCGTTTCGTGCGGAAGATGGAGCCGGCATTGGTGGTAGTGTCATCGCCGCCCTTACCGATGGCTACGGCGGTAGTGCGCTATTTCAGTAAGCGGCATTTTAAAGTGCTGCTGAACGTCAGCGATATATGGCCGCTATCTGCCAAAGCTCTGGGAGTGATGGACAGGAGCAAACTATACACGGTGCTTGAGCTGGCCGCTACCCGTATGTACCGGTCTGCAGATGCAATAACAGCCCAGAGCAGCGAAACCCTGGAACACATCCGTGAGCTGGGTACGCCCGGCCAGCCCGCTATGCTTTACCGAAACTTGCCGGCAGTGCCGAAGGCAGGCATCCGACAAGCTGTCACGGAGCATTCCGATAAAGTCATTATTGTTTATCCCGGTTTGCTGGGGCATGCACAGGGCCTGCCGGAGCTGTGCCGCGCCGTAGATTTCAGAGCGGCGGGCACTGAATTGCACATTTATGGAGATGGGCCGGATGCAGCGGAGATCCGGGCGTATGTGCGGGCTAATCCCGGCTGGAATATTAAGCTTCACCGCCCGGTTTCAGCAGATGAGCTCGCTTCAGTTTTACGGAGCGCAAGTGCTATGCTTATTCCGCTCGCAGCTCTTATTGAAGGCGCATTGCCCAGCAAGCTTTTTACTGCGGCGCATGCGGGCGTGCCGGTATTGTACAGCGGCGGAGGCGAAGGCGCCGCATTGGTAGCCAGGCATCACTTAGGCTGGATCGCGACGCCGGGAGACTACGAAACAATATCAGCTCAGATACGCGAGTTGTGTGAGTTGCCGGCAGCGCAACTGGCCCAATGGCGGACTGAAATTGCCGCGGAGGCTGCTACCCATCTCAATAAAGAGCAGCAGGACGCACAGTTCCTTCAATTCATAGCGCAGATAATCGGCCCCGTAAGCATGTAAAAAGCCGGCCTATTGGCCGGCCTTCTACTTCTATAATCGTTTAACCTTACTTCTGATAGTTGCGCAGCTTTATAACTGTGCGGCGGTTTTGCGCCTTTCCAGCGGCGGTACCGTTGTCGGCTACCGGTTGTGTATCACCAAAGCCTTGGGCGGTGAGGCGGTCAGCACCTACACCTTTGCTGGTGAAGTAGTCACGAACAGCTTCAGCGCGCTTCTGGCTCAGTTCCATATTGGTGTAAGTCTTTGGCACAACGTTGTCCGTGTGGCCTTCAATATCGGCAAACAGGCTGTTGTCGGACTTAAGGATGCTTACGACTGCATCGAGCGACTTGAAGGAAATTGGCTTGATGGTAGCCTTTCCGGTTTCAAAGAAGATTGCCTTTGCAGCTTTCTCCACTTGCGTAATGATTTCCTTGCGGATTTCCGGGCAGCCGCCATTGGTCTTAGAGAATACGTCCGGGCAGCGGTCAACATCATCTGTAAACCCGTCTGCGTCCTTATCCGGCACCGGACAGCCTTCGCGGTCTGCGGTACCTGCTACGTAAGGGCATTTATCCTTATTGTCCGGGATGCCATCGCCGTCGGTATCCGGGCATCCACTGAATTGTGCAAGGCCGGCTACCAGCGGGCAGGCATCATCCTTATCGCCGATGCCGTCACCATCGCTATCAGGGCAGCCGTTGAATTGCGCCATTCCCGGAATGTCCGGACATTGATCCTGCTCATCTTCAATGCCGTCATTGTCGCGATCACGGGGCTGGGCCTTTATTGCGGCGGCTACTTCTTCCTTTGTTTCGGCTTTTGGCGCGTGGTAGCCGGGTTTGAACCAATAGACGATACCAACGGAATGCTGCAGGTGATTGATATCATGGCTTGTAGCTGCAATCTTATACCCTGATTCCAGATTCAGGGAAAGCGCGTGGGCTTTATCCAGGTTGATATTAAGGCCTGCCCCCAAGGGAATGTCCGCGCCGAAGAAGATATCGTGGTAAGAAGCAGTGACACCGGCAAACACATATGGCGAAACGACCCAGCTTTCCCGGGGAAGAATGTTATAGTTGAAGCGCAGATCCACTTCGCCCAGGAAACGCTCCCGGCGAGTACCGGATTCATTGTATTTGTATTTCCTGACGAAGGCTGTGTCGTTATTTGATGTCGGATACTCCAGGTTGGCAAGCGAGAGGCTGGTCATCACGTCGAAGTTGCGTGTGGCGACAAACCAGTAAGAGAGCTTTACCATGGGGCGCCAGTAAAGACCGGAATACTTTGTGGTATCGTACTGCCCTTTATCGTCGTTATAATTGAAGCGATATTTATCGGACAAAAAATAGCGGTTTTTCTGAGGCCCGTAAAAATCGTATGCGCCGAAGTGAAGGCCGAGGCCATGCATCTTCCTGTCACTGCCGGATTGGGCGAATGCCGCAGGTATAGAGGCCAGCACGACCAGGCTTATCAGTATGGCTTTTTTCATCATGATGTTCGCTTTGTTGATGTGTGGGAGGAGTTCATTGCGGCCTTAGCTGCCCGGAAATAGATATTCTATTTTTTCTTAAAGCTTCTGATGGCCTTGTTAGTTGTCAGATTGCCGCCTTGAATAGAATACGAGAATGTTGTGTCGCCAACTGCCAGCTTAAGTTTATTATCAGCTGTGGTAAGTGTTCCCAATTCAGTTTCCTGAGCAGGAACAATGATGGTGGTGTCATTCACATGCACAAACAGTAGGCTTGCAAGTGCCGTGGTGCCGCCAAACAAATTGTCTGAACGATATAAACCGCGTGCAAGTCGCTCTACATTGGTTGTAGAGCCGGGAACGCCTACTCTTTCATATACACCTTCCAAATGCACATTTGACGACACATCTGTTACGGCTATGTACACATTGGAGTTGGTGTAAAAACCGTACTTATTAGTTGCCTTTGCGCTGATGATGTATAGGCCCGGAGTTGTATTGTCGATAGCTTCCGTACCAACAATGCTCACCGAATCTGATTCCTTAAGCGTAGAATCGTAAGCAGATGCTACAATCGCAGGCACGTCGCCTCCGGTGTTGATGCTATAGTAAGGCTGCCCGCTGAAGGTAATGGTCGGGTAAGACACTTTTTGTACCTGCGATACCTTCTCGTAATCTTTATTACAGCTTTGCGTCAGCAGAGCGCAAGCTGCAAGGGCTATGATTGCTTTCTTCATATTGATATGCTTTTACTGTTTAGTTGACGTCCCAATACACCCTGTCTGTTACTACGTGCTGGCCCGGAAAGTTTGCGTTCCGCGACACTTCTACATCCGGATAAAGAAAGATGGTGGGAAATTGATTCACCTGGCGTGAAGGTGAAGCAGAAAGAACGAGGAAGTTCGGATATCCGGTACGGCGCCACTCTGTCCAGGCCTCAAAACCCTGATTGCCATTCATGGAGAACCATTTTTGCGTAATGATATGGCGGACTTTTTGCGCAGCGGATCCACTTGCCGGGTAGCGGCCCCAGTAGGAGCCTGACAAATAGTTACGGGCAACCGTATCCGTAGTTGATACTCCGTAAGCAGTGAAGTTGGCTAAAACACCTTGTGCAAACAGCACCGAGTCAGAACCGGAACCAGCTGCCCAGCCACGTGCTACCGCTTCTGCCTGAAGGAACTTGCTTTCATAAACTGTAATGAGCTTAACCGGAGCAGTCGCGCCGCCGGCGACCGTTACGCCACCGGTCAGCGGATTTGGAATGGATACTGCGGCGGCGGTGGCTGCCGGCAAAACGGTAATACCCTGACGTTGGCCATTGTAGGTAGTAGTGCCGGTACCCAAAGAGTAAAATTTAGAGATTCTCGGGTCATTATTGCTCTTCAGGGAGTCAATGCTTGTAGAAGACGCTACCATGTTCTGGCCAAGAAACTTTGTTTCTAGGTACAAAGGGTTCTGGTTGCCGGCTGTGGTATAGTAATTGATCTGTGCGTCCTGTCCCGTGGTGAGGAAACCGCCGCCCGATGCAGTAGCTGCCGCAAATGTGGACGCTACGCCAGCCTGCGCCTTAGCCGGATTTACTTCCGAAAGCCGCATGAAAAGCTTTAGTCGCAGTGTGTACCCGAAATTGCGCCATTTAGCCATGTCGCCTCCATAGATTACGTCATCTGTAGTTGGGTGGTTTACGTCTGCGCCATTGATGAGCGCCAGACCATCGTCCACCATTTTGATCAGACCATCATAAATGTCTGTCTGCCGGTCCGACTTTGGAGAAGTGATATTGCCTTGCTCCGGCTGGCCTTGAAGCGCCTGCGAGAATGGCACGTCCCCCCATGCATCGGTAATTGCCTGATAAGAGTAGGCAGTCAGGAGCTTTCCGATGGCGCGGTATTGCGATAGGTTAGCTTGTTTGGCAAGGCTGTCCATCCGCTGCAGATCTGGCAGGGCCTGCGAGTAGAACAAACCCCACACACGGTCATATTTGTTAGCAGTAGGCTGATATTGCTCCAGATATTTGTATTGGCCTGCAGATGTGCTCTGTGTCCAGTGCTGCACCCATATAGAGCCGTTGATGTCCATGTCCACACCTACCGCCGAGCCTATCGCCAGTTCGGCTGATGGCAGCAGCAGGCGCGGTTCGGAGTTAAAAGCGACGTTGGGGTTCGTATTTACGTCCAGATACTTCCGGCAGGAGGTGCTCGTGATTACGAGGGCTGCAAGCATCGCAACTGCTACTCCTTTATATTTCTTATACATGAGGTTATTCTGTTGTTTTGCTTAAAGTTAGAACGTCAGACGGAGGCTGGCGCCATAATTCCGTAAAGAAGGATTTGCGCGGAAGTCAAAGCCTTGAACGTTCGATGAACCGGCTGTGTTGACTTCAGGATCAACGTATTTATTCGCGCTTGGCGTCCATATAAACAGATTGTTGCCAAATACTGAGAGGGACAGATTGCCGAAGGGCGTACGTTTCAGCAGGCTTTTTGGAATGGCGTACGAAAGGCTTACTTCACGAAGCTTGATATAGCTGGCGTCAACAATGTTCTGGCCGTCCGGAATAATGCTGTTCGCATACCAGTTATAGACGGAGAACTTTGTCGTATTGGTTACATAGTTGCCCTGCGCATTCTGATAAACAGAATTCGGGTAAACATATGGATCGCGATTTTCTGTTTCCTTAGACGTGCCTACGAAGCCCATTACGTCTTTGGTGCTGCTGTAGAATACGCCGCCTTGTTTTGTATCAAAAAGGATGTTGAAGCTAAGGCCGTGGTAAGTAAGTGTTGTTCCTAACGAAGCCACATAATCCGGCTGGTAGGAGCCTTTATAAACGATATTGGTGGCAATGTTTGGCGTACCGCTCGCACTGTCAACGATCACATGGCCCTGAGCATCAGTTGCCACGTCTGTGGCATAAAATGCGCCATACGGCTTGCCCAGCGCTGCGTAGGCCGCAACGCCGGAAGCGCCGCCAAGAAGCACTCTAGAAGTACCATTGTTGAGTCGTGTTACCTCACTCACGTTTTTAGTGAACGTCCCGTAAATGTCCCAGCGCAGGCCGTTAGTCATCTTCACCGGTGTAAATCGCAGGCTTAGCTCCACCCCCTTGTTGATGACTTCCCCGATATTGACAACCTGGGCCTGATAGCCGGAGCTCGGCGCAACGGGCGTTGTAGTGATGAGATCTATACTTTTACTGGTATAATACGATGCGTCTAATGAGATTCTATCCTTAAAGAATGCAAGCTCAGCGCCCACCTCATACGAATTGGTACGCTCGGGTCGCAAATCAGGATTGCCTATCGTATTCTGATACGTATAGCCTGGGACTCCGTTAAATGGGAATATAAGAGTTCCAAAGCCCGTGGCTACGGTTGCCCGCCCGAAAGCTGTATTATTATTCTGGAAGGCCCGTGCGCCGTTACCTACAGAAGCATAGCCTCCGCGAATCTTACCGAAAGTCAGCACATTTTGAACAAAGGCAGTATTCTTAAGCAGATCTGTAAATACCCATGAAAGGTTTACACTCGGATAAAAGTAGCTGCGGTTATTAGGAGTGAGGGTTGATGTCCAGTCATTGCGCCCGGTAAGCTCCAGAAATACCTGCCGGTGCCAGTCTATACGGGCACTGCCATAAAGGCCGATAGTTGTAAATAGGGGTTCAACTGTATTGATTACTGTGACGGGCCCGGTTGCATTCGTAAAGCTGTAAAAATCAGGCACGACCAAACCGTTTGAACCGGGGTCTATATCGGCAAACAGCGTATTTGTCCGCGACGATTGCAGGTTACCGCCTATCAGCCCGTTAAAACCGATATCAGTGTTCAGCTGCTTTGTGTACTGAGCGATAAGGTCGTTATACAGGACGATTGTATTGCTGGTTTGCTCCGTATAACCGCCAAGCCCGGGAGAAGGGCGTGGATACCCGTTTATGTAGGTAAGTCCGGCATTATATACAGAAGCGTAAGGAATGAAGTTATATTTCGGTGTTTTCGCTGAATAGCGATCGGAGACTATGTCGCCGCCAAAGCGGTTATAAACATTCCAGTTGCCTGCCTTAAAGCCCACGACCACATTGCCCAGCACACGATCCGTACGGTTGCGGTTATCAAACTTATCAGCAACGTAGTATGGGTTGAGGGCGAAATTATTAAAGTAACCATAGCGTGAAACGCCCGTTGCATCCGTAAACCCGTACCCGTAAAAAGGATTAGTAAGATCTCTTGCTTCCCACAGAGGAATGTCGCGCGGGGTTTGTAATAGGGCATCCTGAGCCGATCCTGTAGCCTGACCCTGAGCCTGCACACGCGAATAAGTATTGATGTAGTTGATATTTACGGACGCGTAGAAATGGTTTGAAAACTCTGTGGAACCGTTAAAGCGGACGCTGTACTTATCATAGAAATTATTGGGGATGATGCCTTTATTGTTTAAGGTATTCAGTGCGATGTAAAAGCTGGACTTTTCGCTGCTTCCGCCAAGGGCGAGGTTATTTTCCCAAGTAGTTGCCGTGTTGTAGAATTTCTCGAAGTTATCCTGTGCAGAATAAGGCTTTACAAGACGTTGGCCATTGATCTCCTGGCCCCAGGGCCGCAGCTTGCCGTCTAAAGGCAATCCCCAGCTAAAGTTTTCACGAGGGTCATCAGCCACGCCCTCATAAACGTTACCCTGTCCGTACTTATCCTGTGTTTCAGGAAATTTCAACACGCTGGAAAGCGTGTAGGAAGAAGTAAAAGAAATATCAGTCTTCCCGTTTACTTTCCGGCCACGGCCCGACTTGGTAGTAATCATCACGGCGCCGTTTGCACCTTGTGATCCATAAAGGGCCGCAGCTGCCGGGCCTTTAAGCACGGTAATAGACTCAATGTCGTCCGGGTTGATATCGTTTGCCTGGTTACCGAAGTCTGTATTGTTAAGTAAACTGCCATCTCTGCTTACAAAACGGTTATTGTTGCTAAGCGGTATCCCATCTACTACAATCAAGGCGTTATTATTATTCGCGATAGATTTCTCACCACGCAATACTATGCGGGTAGAGCCGCCCGGGCCGCCGGTGCTTGAAGTGATGTTCACCCCCGCGGTTTTACCCTGCAATGCGGAGAGCGCGCTTACCTGATTTCCGGCGTTCAGCTCATCAGACGTCACCGTAGTAGCGGAATAGCCGAGTTCCCGCTTTTCACGGCGGATAGCCAATGCCGTAACAACAGCGCCGCTCAGCTCTTTGGCGGCCGTTGCCATACGCACGGTTGTGTTGCCTCCCGGCGCTATTTCCTGCGATGCGTAGCCGACCGCCTGTATAACGAGCGTTGCATTATTTGGTGCATTAAGTTGAAAGTTGCCGTCCAGATCTGTGACGGTGCCTACGGTGGGCGCGCTTTTCACGCTAACGCCCGCGCCAGGCAAACCCTGCCCCCGCTCATCCAGGACACGCCCTGTGATGACGGTTTGAGCCCATGCAGCGCCGGCGCTCACAAACAGAACGGCGAGCAGTGTCATCAAAATTCTTTTCATACACGTAGTTTTATTTAATGTGGCTTAGTCCATCTTTTATTCCATCACCATATCGGGTGAAATACAGGGTGAATTTATTACCCGCTCGTTATTTTCCAAACATTTTTTTGACTATCCTATAACATTCTCTTCTTTTCGCCTTAACACAATTATTGTTCCAGCCGGATTCAGGCGTTCAAAAACGGATTTCAGGCACGGCACATTCGGGTTGATGTTCGCGCCATTTTTCAAACGGGGCTAAAATTGCGCTGATAATCAGCGTCATTTTAGACCTTCAGAAAAAAATCTAATGAAAAGCTTGTTTGTAAAGTATGGCTTCAATTACCTTTGCGCTCCGAATTATAAAACCGCTGCGCTATCGCGGCGGCACACTCAGCAAACATCATGAGACACCTCAGCTTTAAAACACAATCGGCTAACGAGAAGATCGTAAAGCGCGACTGGTATATGGTAGATGCCACCAACCAGACGCTTGGCCGCATGGCTTCCAAGATCGCGCATGTACTTCGCGGCAAGAACAAAGCCTATTACACGCCCCATTTTGACTGCGGCGATTATGTCATCGTCATCAACAGCGGCAAGATCGTCCTTACCGGCAACAAGATGGACGATAAGGAGTATATGACTTACACCGGATACCCCGGCGGTCAGCGTACCGAGACTGCCAAGAGCCTTGTAGCACGCCGCCCGAATAAGGTTGTGGAAGTTGCTGTAAAGGGTATGCTTCCTAAGAATCGCCTCGGCCGCGCAATGTATAAGAAACTCTTCGTTTACGAAGGCGGCGAGCATCCGCATACTGCGCAGCAGCCTAAGGAAATGAAGTAATCTCCCAAAATCTCAACGAATCCCAACATCCCCATTATAAAATGGAAAAGCAACTAAACGCCGTTGGTCGCCGTAAGGAAGCCGTAGCCCGCATCTATATGAGCGCTGGTAGCGGTAACATTACTGTAAACGGTAAAGAATACAAGCAATACTTCCCGCTCATGTACCTGCAAAATCAGGTAGAGCTGCCATTCAAAACGCTGGAAGGCGTAGAAGGCACCATGGATGTAATGGTAAACGTACAGGGCGGCGGCCCTAAAGGCCAGGCAGAAGCTATCAAGATGGCAATTGCCCGCGCGCTTTGCGAAGTAAACGCCGAATACCGCCCGCTCCTGAAGAAGGAAGGCCTCCTGCGCCGCGACAGCCGTATGGTGGAGCGCAAGAAGTTTGGTAAGGCCAAGGCCCGTCGTTCATTCCAGTTCAGCAAGCGTTAATCCCTTTTCCCTAAAAGGGGAGTTCAAAACATCTCAAACAAAGAAGAAAATATTCCTACTATGGAAGAAAATAAGAGCCTGCACCAACAACTCCTTGAGGCTGGTGTTCACTTTGGCCACTTGCGGAAAAAATGGAACCCAAAGATGCTGCCTTACATCTTCGCTGAGAAGAATGGCATCCACATCATAGATCTGAACAAGACCATTGACGGCCTTCAGGAAGCGGCCGCCGCTATGAAGCAAATGGCGAAGAGCGGCAAGAAAATCATGTTCGTAGCCACGAAGAAGCAAGCCAAGGAAATCGTTTCCGAAGCTGCTGCCAAGGTGAATATGCCATTCGTTACCGAGCGTTGGTTAGGCGGTATGCTCACCAACTTCCAGACCATCCGCAAGAGCGTAAAGAAGATGCAGAGCATTGAAAAAATGCTGCAGGATGGCACGATGGATACCGTAACCAAGAAGGAGCGCCTCACCCTTACCCGCAGTCGCGATAAGATGGATAAGGTGCTCGGCGGCATCTCCCAGATGGGCCGCACGCCTGCTGCGCTTTTCATGGTAGATATCTCTCACGAGCACATCGCCCTTGCAGAAGCAAAGCGCCTCGGCATCACCACCCTCGCGATGGTAGATACCAATAGCGACCCTACCAAGGTTGACTTCGCAATTCCTGCCAACGACGACGCTACCAAGAGTATCGCCATCATCGTGAACTACATTACTGCAGCTATCATGGAAGGCCTCCAGGAGCGCAATACGCAGAAGGAAGGCGAAGACGAAGCACAGGCTGAAGAAGCCGGCGAAGACAACGGGGCCCGTATGCAAGGCGGCGAAGGCGAAGAAGCCGGCGGCGAAGGTCGCGAGCGTCGTGGCCGTGGTGCTACTTCTGGCGTTGGCCGCAGCCGCACCGGCACAGGCGGTGCTGGTGCAGGTGCTGGTGGCCGTACACGTACGCCAACAGGCGGTGCCGGTGGCGCTCGCCCAGCCGGCGGCGGTGCTGGTGGCCGCAGGTAAGAATATCTGCCTTAGACATTGAATAGAAATGCAAAACCCCGGCTATAGAAGCCGGGGTTTTAATTTGAGGTCTGGGAATGGCCGCAGCGGTTTATTTATCATGGCGTTTACTTCGGCTCCGCGCTTACGCTAAAATATGTTGGCTGCCACCGATAATTTCCCGACTTTCGCGCGGCAAATTTTTTAAGCATAATCCCAAATTAAAACATGAGCGTTACAATAACTGCACAAGACGTAAAGAAGCTGCGCGACCAGACGGGCGCGGGCATGGCTGACTGCCGCAAGGCACTTGAAGAAAGTGGCAATGACTTTGAAGGAGCCATTGATTACCTGCGCAAGAAAGGCCAGAAAGTAGCTGCCAACCGCAGCGACCGCGAGGCGAAGGAAGGCGTGGTAGTGGCCCGAACCAATGCGGACGGCAACTACGGCATCATTATCCAGCTTTCTTCCGAAACGGACTTCGTAAGCAAGAATGCCGACTTTATCCAATTCGCCAACGAGCTCGCCACCCTTACCGAGCAGAACATGCCGGACAATATTGACGCGCTGAAGGCGCTGAAGATGGGCGACTCTACGGTAGCCGACCGCCTGAATGAAACGGTAGCTAAGATTGGCGAGAAGATTGACGTGGTGCGCTACGAGCAGGTGAGCGCGGATAGCGTGGTAGCCTACATCCACGGCAACTACCGCATCGGCGTGCTGGTAGGCATGAACAATGCCAAGGGCGAGCACGTGAACGCTGCCGGCAAGGACGTAGCGATGCAGATTGCCGCTATGAACCCGCTGGGCCTCAGCCAAGAGAGCATTGAGCCGCACGTGATCGAGCGCGAGCGCAACATCGTAATGGAGCAGATGCAAGCCGACCCGAAGATGGCCGGCAAGCCACAGGAAATGATTTCTAAGGTGGCTGAAGGAAAGCTCAACGCCTTCTTCAAGGAGAATACGCTAATGGCGCAGCCGTTTGTAAAGGATAATGGCAAGAGCGTATCCGATTACATCAAGAGCGTGGATAAGAATCTTGGTATTACGCAGTTTAAGCGGGTGGCGATTGGATAATTGTCTGAGCCGTGAGTTTTAGAAAGCCCTTCAGGTTCTGCCTAAAGGGCTTTTTAGTGTGCTGGCAATTGTAGTTCGGTATTTGACGCTCGACGATTATTTTTAGTCATGCATTTTATATTTAAGCAGCTGGTCTTTGCTGCTTTTTGCTCGCTTACAGCGTTCAGCGTAACCGGGCGGGCAGCTATAGACACAGTCTTTTTCAACAAAAGCTGGAAGGTTTGCGCTAGAGACAGCGCAGTCTATTTCCGCCCATCGCCATCGTTTGCGGACGGACTCTACGCCGTGAAAGACTACTATATGTCTGGCCAGCTTCAAATGACTGGAGCAATGAGCTCACTTACGCCCGAAACCAAAGAGGGGCGATTTTTATTCTATGGAAGCGATGGTCAGGTGGAAAGCAGAGAAAGTTTCCGGCACAACCGGAATGCGGATACCTCCTATATCTATAAAAGCGGGCTTTTACGGCGAAGGATTGTGTTCCTTGCCGATACCAATTATTCACAGCTCCGTATTTATGATACGCTCAACGGCGTTTCGCAGCGCGAAGGTTTGCTATATCGCGGCCTTGAAACAGGTGAATGGAGGCAGTACAGCACAGGTGGCAGGCTGACTGCGACGCTCAACTACGCCGGCGGCAAGTTGGAGGGATGCGTCCGGCTATACGACACTACTTACGGGTCAGTGCGCAGCGAGCATCTCTTGTTGGGCGACAGCCTCTACACCATTAGCCGCTATACGCCAGGCGGGCGGATATTTATGGAAATTCCCATCGCTCACGGCAGGAAAAACGGCATCCTCAGATGCTACGATACGCTAACCGGCTACCTGAGATACACAAAGACTATCAGGAATGACAGCATGACCGGCCCCGCGGAATACTACAATAGCAATTGTGAATTGATAAGAAACCGCTACAACCTCGTAAACGACACAGCGGAAGGAGAAAGCAGGGAGTTTCATCAATGCAGCGACAAACTGCACTCCATCGCATACTGGAAGCACGGGCGTAGAGACGGCACCTATACTGCATTTGACCAAGAAACTGGAAACATCATAGTAGAGGGCGAAGAACGGGACAACCTTGAGGAAGGAGAATGGCGCTACTACTTTGCGCGGCCAGCCAAAAAGCTACGGCAGATAAAGACCTACAAACATGGAAAGTTGGACGGCCCGCTGACCACATGGTGGTCCAATGGTAAATTAAGGCGACAAGAGCAGTACGAAGACGGCACGCGTAGTTCATGGAAATGCTTTGCCCAGAATGCCAGCGATACCCTATACTACCCGCATTACACGCCGCCGGAATTTCTGAAAGACCCTCAGTATTATTTTGACCAATGGGTGGTCTATCCGGAAGTAACGGGACAAGAAAGGCTTAGCGGTAAGGTGACCTTAAGACTAAGGATGGAAATTGATAAATCTATTTCGTACGCAGCGATAGTAGCAAGCGACAATCCCATTTTTAATAATGAAGCCAGGCGGATTGCTTACCTGCTACCGGTCGTCACGCCCGGAATGGAAGACGGCATTCCTATTTATGCAGACTTCAAACTGGCGGTGCATTTCAAGGCGCCGGAATAAGCTTTGGGATGCTGAATTTGTTGGCTATCGGTTCAGGAAATATTCTGCAAACTTCTTCAATTCCTCTTCTTCCTGCGCCACCTGCCTTTGAAAAATGGCATCTCCGACTTGACTACGCAGCGTGGAAATGCCAACGTCTATCAGCCGTAATCCTGTCTCAGTCAGCAGTACATTGTCAAAGTATTGCCCGCCAATGCCGGAAGGGCGGCACAAGTCACGGTGTACGAAGCCAGAGGCGTGAAGTTGACGCAGTTCATCTGTAAATACTTCCAGCCATAATTCCCGCCGCTCGGCTTCATAAGCGCGGTAGTCCAGCGGGTAAAGGCGCTCCATGACTAACATTTCCGCCTTCAGGCTTTCATGAAAGTCCAGCCGGATGAATTTTACGACGAGACCATTGATGGCATTCGCGGCCTTCATCTTTTCCGCTTCGGAGCCGATGTCGGAGCGCGTATCTGCGAGATACAACTTGCCTACCTCGCTTTCTGAGAGCGCAATAGCAGTGTTGTTTGCGCCAGCGGAGAGTTGGCGGGGATATTTGGGCATGTCTATACAAATGTAGCGGCGCGATGCATCGCGTCTCTACATCCGCTTACGGTCAGCCCGGCTGCGCCGTACCGACCAAATTAGTACACGTGCTGCCCCCCATTAATGCTATAATTCGCCCCCGTAATAAAGCTTGCCTCATCAGACGCCAGAAAGCTCACGAGGTGCGCCACCTCATGCGTGCCGCCCAAGCGTCCGACCGGAATCTGCGCCACAATCGCATCGCGGTATTTCTGCTCCACCGCCATCACCATATCAGTGCCGATGTAGCCGGGAGAAATGGTGTTTACCGTGATGCCGTACTTCGCCACTTCCATAGCCAGCGTCTTCGTGAAGCCGTGCATGCCGGCCTTTGCTGCGGAGTAATTGGCCTGACCGAATTGGCCGCGCTGGCCATTTACAGAGGATATGTTGATGATGCGGCCAAACTTCCGTTCTATCATGCCATTAATGACGTGGCGTGTGGTGTTGAAGATGGAGTTGAGGTTTGTATTGATGACGTCGTGCCATTCTTCCGGGCTCATCTTCGCGAAGCGGATGTCGCGCGTGATACCTGCGTTATTTACGAGAATGTCCACCGGGCCAAGCTTGGATTCTATTTCCGCAACCATCTTGCCTACACTCTCATAATCCGTTACATCGCCTTCAACCGTCGTCGCGTCAATTCCTTCGGCGGCCATCTTCGCTTTCCATTCTTCCGCCTTCTGCGCGTTGCGGAAGTTCGCGGCGACGCGGTAGCCGTCGTTAAAAAGCTCTTTGCACATAGCGGTGCCGAGGCCGCCGGTAGCGCCGGTTACAAGGACGATGTGGTTGCTGGTTTTCATAATGGTGTAGGCTGTTTGATGATTTAGTCCAAGGTATAAAAAACGGTGACATTCAGGCGGCCAGACATTTTTTCGGAAAAAGAATTGTTGTTGAACATTAGTAGCCGAATGACCGTTTATGCTTTACAAACAAAGCCACGTCGCATATTAATAGCAAGCCTTTGGTACTAATACCCGCTGCATTTTGGTATTTTTAAGGATAATACAGCGCATGTGAACTGGGACCGAATCAAGGAGAAGCTGAACATACTTTCGGACGCCGCCAAGTACGATGTTTCGTGCTCTTCCAGCGGCTCCAAGCGGGACAATAAAGGCAAAGGCCTCGGCGACACGACCGGCATGGGTATCTGCCATTCTTATACGGAAGATGGCCGGTGTATTTCTCTCCTGAAAATCCTGCTTACCAATTTCTGCATCTACGATTGCCAGTACTGCGTTTCACGCAAAAGCAATGAGGAAGTAAAGCGCGTGGCGTTTACGGTGGAAGAAGTTGTTGACCTTACCATCAATTTCTACCGTCGCAATTATATAGAAGGCCTGTTCCTTTCCTCGGGCATCTTTAAGAACCCGGACTATACTATGGAGCGCCTTGTGCGCGTGGCGAAGACGCTGCGTGAGGAGCACCATTTCAACGGCTACATTCACCTGAAAACGATTCCGGGCGCAAGTCAGGAGCTGATGCGCGAAGCGGGACTATATGCCGACCGCCTTTCGGTAAACATTGAGCTGCCCACAGAGCAAAGCCTGACGAAACTGGCGCCGGAAAAAAACTACGCCGATATTGAGGCGCCGATGAGCTATCTCAGCGAGACAATAGCCGGCATGAAGGAACAGAAAAAGCTTATCCGCTCCACGCCGTCTTTTTCGCCCGGCGGGCAGAGTACGCAGATGGTGATTGGCGCGACGCCGGAGAATGACCTGACGATTATGAACCGCGCTAACGAACTCTATAAAGGCTACGGTTTACGCCGCGTGTATTATTCCGGCTATGTGCCGGTGAATGACGGTAACAGCCTGCTGCCGCACATCGCCACGCAGGTTCCGGTGCTGCGCGAGCACCGCCTCTATCAGGCCGACTGGCTGCTGCGCAATTACGGCTTTGCGGTGGATGAAATTGTGGACGAAGCGAACCCTCATCTGGACACCGCCATTGACCCGAAGCTTGGCTGGGCGCTGCGCAACCTGCACCTCTTCCCGATAGACATCAACACAGCCCCGGCGGATTTGATAAAGCGCATTCCCGGCGTCGGCCTGAAAAGCGCGGAACGCATTGTGCAGGCGCGGCAATTCGGAAAACTGAGTTGGGAGCAACTCAAGAAAATCGGCATTTCCATAAACCGCGCGAAGTATTTCATCATTTGCCGCGATGTGACGGAAGGTCAAACATTGGAGCTGCCGGATACCACGATTCGCCAGCGGATATTGAGCGGCGCGAAGAGCAAGTTCGTGAATCATTATACGCAGCAGGGTCAGCTATTCTAACCTCATTTCCAAGCTGTGAGTCCCGAAGGGACGACCGAAATAATAGCCGGGGATTTTAATCCCTGGAAATGAATCGCAACGGATGCTCCAGCTCACTTACGACGGCACCATGGCCGGCCTGCTCAGCGCCGTCTTTGAAGTCTATGAGCGCAAAGCGGCAGACGCCGCCATCGTAAAAGAAAGCCACGCAACGCCCGATGCCTTCGCACAGCGTGCACCCGTAACCACAAACGCCATTAAAGCCCGCCGCGTATGGATCGGCCTTTCCAAAAAGCTGTCGCCGGAGGCCCTTGACCAGCTGTGGTACTGCTACCTCTCCGAACTTTTGGAAGCCGAAGGTCACATACTCGCCTACATCCGCTACGTCTTTGCCAATCCTGACAAGAAGATTGAAGAAGACTTTGGCAATGCCTCTGTGCTGTGGATTGCGCAAACCGCCCGCCGCGTCTGGCGCGAGAAGCACCGAATGGAGGCCTTCGTTCGCTTTGAGGAATTGGGCGACGGGCTTTTCTACGCCGCCATTGAGCCGGACTTTCACGTCCTGCCACTCATTGCCAAGCACTTCAAAAGCCGATACGCCGACCAGAGCTGGCTCATCTACGACCTGCGCCGCAAGCAGGGCCTGCATTACAATAAAGACAGCGAGCTGCTGACCGAGGTGCAACTGGAATGGGCGGAAGGCGGCAGCGGCAAGCCCGCGACAGATGCCTTTGCGCCGCACGAAGAGCTGTATCAGGCCCTTTGGAAAGACTACTTTAAGAGCACTGGAATCCCGGCCCGAAAGAACCCGCAGCTTCACCTACGGCATGTGCCCCTCAGGTACTGGAAGTACCTGACAGAGAAAAAGCTGTAAGCACAGGTGTTTTATTATCTTCGTCAGTAACGGCGACGGTTAAGCTGCCAGCATCTCATTACAGCACATGTCTTTTAAGCGTACGTTCACGCTCATAACGGTTATCGTAGCCGCGTTTTTTGTAGGCATTATCCTGCAGGCATTCAACCTGTATCAGAAATCAGAAGGGGCGCATCGCTGGGTGACGCACGCCAATACGGTGATTTCGGGCATTGAGCGCGCCCGGGGAGATATTCTGGCAATTCAGGAAATTCATAAAGACGCCGGCAGAACCAGCCGGCATATTTCGGCGGATGCGCAGCTGCTCTCAAACCTTGACAGCGTTGCATATCAGGTGCGCAGGAATGCCGCCCAGCACGCAGCGATTGCCTCAATCAGCCAAATGGTGCGCGAGAAGCTCGGACTGATTCACCAGGGCGCTTCGCCCGGAACTAACCCGCGTATAGCAAGCCTTGACCAAAGGATAATAACCAGCACCGACGGATTGCTTGCGGACATGCGCGATATGCTGCACACGCAATCGGAAGATTTTGAGTTTTACAGCAAGAGCCGCCTTATATACTCGCTGATCGTTTACTTGCTGCTTGGGATATTTCTGGTTGTGAGCCTGCAGCAGGTGTATCGCAACTTCATCCGTCGGGTGAGCGCGGAGCAAACGGCCCGCCACGAAGAAAGCCGCTCAAAGGCCATTATTGAAGGCACCGGCTTTGTAACCACCATTCTGGATCTGGAGGGTACAATGCTGTACACCAGCGAAAACATGCTGAAGCTCACCGGGTATGCGCCCGAAGACCTGGTGGGACGCCCGTCAACCCTGCTGATGCCCGACGTTCGTCGCTGGGATGAGCCCAACTATCCGCTCATCCGCACGCAAGAGCTCAAGGTGAAAACCGCGGATGGACGCGAGAAATGGGTTTCGTTTCGCTTCTTTCCGCTGCGCGATGCGAAGGGCCGTATTGAAAAATGGCAGACTGTGGCCTGGGACAGCGATGTGGAAAAGAAGATGGAAGAGCAGCTAAAAGCGCTTGCCCAGCAACGCATGCAGCAGCACCGCCTCACGCAGGAGATCATTGACAATATCCCTTCCGCAGTCTATATTAAAGACCTGGAAGGCCGCTACATGGTGGTCAATAAGAAGCTCTGTGAAATCTTCGGCATGAGCCCCGAGGAGCTGCTTACACACCGCGACGCCGATCTGTTTCCTAACGATGCCAGTCAGAATTTCCGCTTTGCCAACGAGCAGGTGATCCTGCACAAAAGCATGGTTACTTATGAAGACGTGGTGATCCGCGACGGCCGCAAGCACTATTACTGGGTTGTAAAATTCCCGCTGCTCAGCAACAACGGGCAGGTGCAGAACATATGCGGCCTTGCGACAGACATCACCGAACGAAAGGAAAACGAGCTACAGCTGATGCAGGCTACGCGCGCCGCCGAACGTGCGCGCAGCGCGCAGGAGACCTTCCTGGCTAATATGAGCCATGAAATCCGCACGCCGATGAACGGCATCATGGGCATGAGCAACCTGCTGCTCAGCACGGATCAGAATCCGGAACAGCACGAGTACGCGGAGAACATCCTGGAGTCAGCCCGGCATCTGCTGGCCATTATCAATGACATCCTGGACTTCTCCAAAATCAAGAGCGGCAAATTCCGCTTTGAGCACGTTCCTTTCAAGCCACGCCACGCCATACGCAAAGCCATTATTCCCCTACAGTTCAAGGCGGAAGAAAAGATGGTGCAGCTTAAAGTTGACATTGACGACCTCGTTCCGGAAACGCTCATGGGCGATCCGCTGCGCCTGCAGCAAATCATTATCAACCTGGTGGGTAATGCGCTGAAATTTACCAACTCCGGCAGCGTGCAGGTTACGGCGCAATGCCGGGAGAGCAAAGCCGGCTTCTGCGATCTTGAGGTGCTTGTGCGTGACACGGGCATCGGCATCGCTAAAGACAAGCTGCAGATGATTTTTGAATCCTTCACGCAAAACAACGTCAATACTTCCCGTAAATACGGCGGCACGGGCCTCGGCCTTGCTATTGTAAAGCAGCTTGTAGAGCTGCAGAAGGGACAGGTTTGGGTAGAAAGCGAGCTGGGCGAAGGCTCCACCTTTGGCTTCCGCATTCAGTACAGCATCACCAACATTCCGGTGGATCGCATCCCGAAAATTCAATCCGGCAGCGGCCAGGGCGAGGAGGACAAACAGCCGCTCAGGGGCCTTCGCCTGCTTATTGCAGAAGACAATCTCATCAACCAGAAAGTTGTTACGCATACGCTAATGCGGCAGGGCGCCACCTCTCATGTGGTTGCCAATGGTAAATTAGCCGTTGATGTGCTGCGCGAAGGAGTAGAGCAGTTTGACGCCGTGCTGATGGATCTGCAAATGCCGGAGATGGACGGCTACACCGCCACGCAATACATTCGCAACGATCTTCATAACGATATTCCTATTATTGCCATGACGGCAGATGCCCTGAAGGGCGAAGCCGAGCGTTGCTTTGAAAGCGGCATGAACGGCTACATCTCCAAGCCATTTGAGCCACGCGACCTCTTTAATGAAATTCTCCGCCTTACCCGCAGTAAACACCCCGACGGCGCAGGCCCAACGAATATGTCCATGAAAAGCACCCTTGTTGATTTCAACTATCTCTACGAGCTCGCGGGCAATGACCCTGCCTATATAAACGAGGTGCTCAACCTCTTCCTGGGCACCATGCCTGATGGACTTTCACAGCTTGGCCGGCTCGTGCGCGGCGGTACAGACTACGAAGCTATATATCGTCAGGCGCATTTCCTGAAGAGCAGCGTGTCCGTTGTGCGTGTGAAGAACATGTTTGATAACCTGGGCAAGCTGGAGGCTTTAGGCAAGGCCAAGGCTCCGCTCAATGACATGCTTGCCGTGATGGAAGTTTTGGAGCAGACTTACAGCGAGGCACATCCGCTGCTGCTGGCTGAGAAAGAGCGCAATAGCAAGAGCACTGTTTAAAAGCTACAGCTCATAAGCGGCTCCTTCTTCACTGGCCAGCACGTTCGGGAAAATCGCCGCGGCCTCTTCGCGGAATTGCGATATATCTCTGTATTTGGAAGAGTAGTGGCCGAGCAGCAGTTGCTTCGCGCCGGCCCTCTGGGCAATCATAGCTGCCTGCGCCGCCGTACTGTGAAACCGGCTGGCTGCCCGCTCGGTATTATCCGCGAGATAAGTGCTTTCGTGATAAAGCAGGTCAACGCCGCGGATGTGTTCTAAGAACGAGTCTGTGTAAATCGTGTCCGCGCAGAAGGCATAAGTCTTCGGCTTAGGGCCTTCTTCGGTCACCATTTCATTCTGAATAACACGGCCTTCTTTGTCAATATAATCTTCGCCTCCTTTCAATCTATCGTAGAAGTAGGCAGGAATGCCTGCGGCAGCAGCTTTATCAGGAAGCAATTTCCGTCCGCGCGTCTTGCGCATTACGCGAAACCCATGGCAGGGAATGCGGTGCTCCACCGGAAAGCAATGCACGGAAAACAGCTTATGGTCGACAAGCAATCCTGCGCTCTCGGGATGCGGATGAAAGAAAAAGGGATAAGCCAGCTCGCTGTTGGCAACGGCCAGCATCGCCTTTATCAAACCTTCTAAAGGAGCCGGAGCATAAAGGTGCAATGCCGTCGTGCGCCCCAGCAGATTCATGCTGGTGATTAATCCGAAGATGCCAAAGTAATGGTCGCCGTGTAGGTGCGAGATGAAGATGTGGTCAAGGTGCCGCCAGCGTACGCCATATTGCTGCATCCTGCTTTGGGTGCCTTCGCCGCAGTCTATGAGAATGTCTTGGCCATAGAGCGTCACTACCTGCGCCGTCGGGTTGCGGCCGTAGGCGGGCAAGGCAGAGTTGTTGCCGAGGATGGTGACTTTCATGGCGGCTTGGAAAGGTAGGAGCAATTAGAACACGGATAGAACGGATTGGACGGATTTGCACCGCGGCAACAATCCGTGGCTATCTGTTAAATCCGTTCCATCCGTATTCCCCTTCTATGGAAAGCCCCCGTTTCCGCATCCCTACTTTTGTTTCACCCAATCTCACCAAACTATGCAGGCACGCATTCTGTCGCTGCTGGCGCTTTTACTCTTTGCCGCAACCGCCATGGCCCATTCACCCGAACCTTATGCCGCTCAATGGAAGAAGGCAGACTCCCTCCTAAACCGCAGCCTGCCCGAAAGCGCGCGCAAGATTGTGGACAAGGTCTATACGGATGCGCAGCGTACAAGCCAGAACGTGCAGATGCTCAAAGCGCAACTCTATTACCTCCGCATTGACGCCAGCAACCGCGAAGACGCCGACTCGCTCAACATAGCCCGCGCGGAAGAGCAGGCAAAGAAAACAGCATTTCCAGCAAGCGCCGTCTGGCAGAGCATCGCCGCGCAGCTTTACTGGAACTACTACCAGCAGCACCGCTACCAGATTCTCCAGCGTACAAAAATGGTGGCGCAGGTCGGAGATGACTTTGAGCAATGGGACGCCGCCCGCTTCGTAGAAAAGACCAGTGCCCTCTACCTCCAATCCATCACCCGCGCCGAAGACCTGAAGCGCATCAACATAGAATCCTACGACCCGGTTTTAATCAAGGGCACGAACACCCGCACCCTCCGCCCGACGCTTTTTGACCTGCTGGCTTTTCGCGCCATTGATTTCTTTGAGAATGATGAAAAGGATTTGACGAAGCCAGCGTTTCAGTTCGTGATGGAGGATGCGGTCGTCTTTGCACCGGCCCTTGTGCACAAATCGGGCGGACGCATAGGGAAGGCATTTACACGCAATACTTTCGGGACTCAAGACACGACGTCCCTGCAATACCGCGCGCTGACGCTCTATCAGGAAGTACTGCGATTGCATGAGGCTGATGCTTCCCCGGACGCGCTCATTGATGCCGACCTGCAGCGCCTGCAATTTGCTTACGCCCATTCCGTGCATCCTGATAAGAAGGCGCTATATCACACGGCACTTGAAAGACTGAAGAACGACTACCCTGAAAATCCGCTTTCCGCAACCGCTTCTTTCCGTGTCGCAGAGTTGATGATGCAAACAAGCAACTCAGAGGAGGACGAAGATGACGACGGTAGGGGCACACCGCGTGTGCCCATAACAGATTACCGCTCTGTAAAAGCGGCGTTGGACGCCATCATCACGAAATTCCCCGAAAGCGAAGGCGGCATCGCTGCCCGCCAGCTTCTGCAAAGCATCGCCGCACCTAACCTTAGCCTTACCGCCGAGGAAGCTGTGCTGCCGGATGCGCCGTCTAAAATTCTGGTGACGTACAAGAACGTCCCGAACGCCTACTTCCGCATCGTGAAGATGAACCCGGATGATTACCGCGAGGAAGGCCGCTACAACAACGACAATTACATCAAGACGCTGCTCGCCGCCAAGCCGGTGCAATCATTCTCCACTGTGCTGCCCGGCACGGACGATTACGCGCAGCACCGCGCCGAGGTGAAGGTGGATGCGCTGCCCCTCGGCATGTACGCGGTGATTATCTCCGCGAAGGAATCTTTTGCGAAGAGCGACAATGCCGTTTCCTACGCCGTCTTCCAAGTGACACGGCTGGCGGTGGTGACGCAGAACAGCGGCACGAAAGGCCAGCCTTCCGGCTACATCCTCCACCGCAAAGAAGGCACGCCGGTTGCCGCAGCGTCCGTTTCCTTCTTCAGCGAAAAATGGAATGGCAGCCGAAACCGATACGAGTACACCGCGACCGCCCCGCTGACCACGGCCGCCGACGGCGCCTTCCGCGTGAGCGGCACCGACCATAGCTACAACGGCATGTCGGTGAAGAAGGACGGCGACGCTTTCTACACAACTGACTATCTGAATTTTTACCGCTACACCAGCAAGGCGCACGAAGTAGAGCGTACGTTTTTCTTTACTGACCGAAGCATCTACCGGCCCGGCCAGACGGTTTTCTTCAAAGGCATCCTCGTGCATACGGATGCGGATGGGCGCAACAGCAATGTGCAGGCGGGCAAGACGGTGGAAGTGACTTTCTACGATGTCAACTCGCAGAAAGTGGGTTCGCAAAGCCTGACCACAAATGAGTGGGGTTCCTTCACCGGAACCTTTATCGCACCGCAGGGCGGCCTTACCGGGGCCATGCATATTGAAGGCGGCAACGGCGCTGCCTACATCTCGGTGGAAGAATACAAGCGTCCAAAATTCCATGTGGAATGGGATAAGCTGAAGAGCGATTATGCGTTGGGCGAAACCGTGCAGATTACCGGCCACGCCGCCGCCTATGCCGGCAATAATGTGGACGGCGCGACGGTGAAGTACCGCGTGGTGCGCAATGTGCGCTGGCCGTATTGGTGGTATAGCTGGCGCTTTGGCGGCGGCCGCAGCGCGGAGCAGCAGATGGCGGAAGGCACTGCTACTACAGATGCCGATGGCAAGTTCAGCATCTCCTTCACAGCGCAGCCCGACCGCAGCATTGACGAGCGTTCGCTGCCTGTCTTTACCTACACCGTGTATGCCGATGTGACTGACCTGAACGGCGAGACGCGCTCCGGCCAGAAGAGCATCGCGGCAGGCTACCGCTCGCTGCAGATTGTGGCGGATATCCCGGAGCAGGCTTCGCGGAAGGATTTGGATACGGTACGCATCACGACGCAGAATCTGAATGGCGATTTTGTAGCTGCGAGCGTGAACATCAAAGTGGCGCGGCTGGTGCAGCCGGATGTAGTGTACCGCAAGCGGTATTGGCCGATGCCCGACCAGTTCACGATGGGCGAGGCGGAGTTCCGGAAGAGCTTTCCGCTGGATGCTTATAAGGATGAGGACGATTACCGGAACTGGAAGGAAGCGGAGCAGACTCTTTCGCAGAGCGTGACGACGACGCAGCGAGGCAATGTTGTCTTGCCTGAAAGTGCTTTTACGCGCAATGGCTGGTATCTGATTACGGTCAGTGCGAAGGATAAGAATGGGAAGGCGGTTGAGGAAAAGAAGTTTGTGCAGGTGTGGGATGAAGCGTTACAAGGCAGACCTTACAGTGTATTATTTGCGCAGCCGCAAAGCCAAGCTAAGGAGCCTGGAGAAGAGGCGATAGTTATTGCGCGCACTAGTATGGACATGGCGGTTGTCATTCGTCAAGTGCAGACAATGAATCGCAAAGTGCAAACGGCATTACACGTGCTCACATTTTCAAAGGAAGGAGTGCAGCGCGGTGCCTTGTCTCCATGGCGTGAAGAAATCACCGAAGCCGACCGCGGCGGCATTGCCCTTTCCTACCTCACCGTAAAGGACAACCGTGTCTATACCGCATCCGCCCGCATTGATGTGCCGTGGACAAACAAAGACCTGAGCATAGAATGGGAAACCCACCGCGACAAGCTGCAGCCCGGCGAAAATGAAACCTGGACGATGATAGTGCGCGGGAATAAGAAAGACAAGGTAGCGGCGGAAATGGCGGCCGCGTTGTACGATGCCTCGCTGGATGCATTCAAGCCGCATGGATGGGGTATGGGTAGCCTATTCCCGACACTAAACGCGGATTTGAGCTGGCAGACAGGTATCGGCTTTGGGCAGGCAGAGGGGAGGCAGGTGAGCTATTTCATAACATCTCCAACCGTTTATTATAATAAGGTGTACGATGAAATTAGGGAGATGGAAGTGTCCCGTCCCCGCCACATGTACATGCCTGACCCCATCCAAATGGAAGCTGCACCTGGCGGAAGGGCGATAGTGATGCGCGCAGCACCTGCACCTGCTTCTAAAACCGCTTTAATGCTTGAGCTTAATATAAAGAAGAAACGTAGTGCCTATAATGATGGAATAGGCGATGATGAATCAGATGAAACGATTGGTAAGTTTTCAAGCGGCATTCCAGCAAAATACGGCGATACTTCAGGCGGAATCGTAAAACAAGAGCCTGACATCCCCATCCGCAAAAACCTTCAGGAAACCGCCTTCTTCTACCCGCAGCTTCACACTGATGCAGACGGCGCGGTACGCATCCAGTTCACCATCCCCGAAGCCCTCACCGAATGGAAGCTGCTCGCCTTCGCGCACACGAAAGACATGCGCACGGGCCTCACCACCGGCAGCGTCAAAACGCAAAAGGATTTGATGGTGCAGCCCGGCCTGCCACGCTTCCTCCGCCAGGGCGATGAGCTTAGCATCTCTACCAAAATCGTCAACCTCTCCGATGCTGCCCTGAGCGGAACAGCTACGCTGGAAATCATAGACGCGCTGACCGGCAAGCCGCTGAACGTCGCGTTCCGGGTATCCCCCGCTGGCGGGGGTGGCCTTCGCGAAGCGTTGGCCGGGGGTGGGCACAGCACCGCATTCAGCGCGCCCAAAGGCGGCAGCACCTCCGCATCGTGGACAGTGCACGTCCCCGAAAGCCGCTACGAGCCGGTAATTGTCCGCATCCTTGCCAAAGCCGGCGCCTTCACCGATGGCGAGGAGAATAC
This sequence comes from Chitinophagaceae bacterium, assembly GCA_965246765.1. Lineage (GTDB taxonomy): Bacteria > Bacteroidota > Bacteroidia > Chitinophagales > Chitinophagaceae > UBA1952. The sequence continues at coordinate 879,777 of CBDFFJ010000005.1, read as the reverse complement.
GCTGCCTGTCCTCACCAACCGGATGCTTGTTACCGAGACACTGCCGCTGTGGATGAATGGCGCGGGCACGAAGACGTTTTCGTTTGATAAGCTCAAGGCATCCGGCGCGAGCAACACTATTGCACAGCATCGTCTGACCGTAGAGTACACCGCTAACCCCGCATGGTACGCTGTGCAGGCGCTGCCTTACCTGATGGAGTTTCCGCACGAGTGCGCGGAACAGACCTTTAACCGTTATTACGCCAATGCGCTGGCCGCCCACATTCTGGATAAGGCGCCGCGCGTGAAGGAAGTTTTCAGAAGATGGGAAACATTGGACACTGCGGCATTGCAGTCCAATCTGCAGAAGAATGAGGAACTGAAATCCGCGCTGCTGGAAGAAACGCCCTGGGTGCTGGATGCTCAGAATGAAACCGCGCAGAAGCACAACATCGCGCTGCTCTTCCGAACCGCGAAGCTGGCCCGCGACCTAAACAAGGCGGCGAAGAAGCTGGAAGACATGATGCTGCCCGAAGGCGGCTGGCCGTGGTTCAAGGGCGACAATCGTCCCGACCGCTACATCACGCAGTACATCGTTACTGGCATCGGGCGGCTCAAACAACTTGGGGTTAACAATGAACGTATGGCGGCGATGGCGGAGCGCGCCGTGCCGTATTTAGACAGGAAAATGGAAGAAGATTACCGCAGCCTGCTCCGCTACAAGGCGGATATGAAGGCGCAGCACATCTCCTATTTTGAGGCGCAGTATGCCTACATGAGGTCGTTCTTCGTAGGCATTCCCCAGAGCAACCTTTCGGCGGATGCAAAGGCGTTTTACAAGAAGCAGGCGCAGCAATATTGGCCCCAATTCAATCCGTATGTGAAAGGGATGATTGCCATCGCCCTTCATCGCGGCGGCGATAAGGCTACGAGCGCCACCATCATCCAAAGCCTGAAGGAAACAAGCATTCAGAAAGAAGAGCTGGGCATGTACTGGATGGAGCGAGGCCGGGGTTGGTATTGGTATGAAGCGCCGATTGAAGCACAAAGCCTGCTGATAGAATGCTATGGTGAAGTAGCGGGCGATAATGAAAGCGTGGATAAGATGAAACGCTGGCTGCTGAAGCAAAAGCAAACCCAGAACTGGGGCACGACGAAGGCAACGGCGGATGCGTGCTATGCGCTATTGCTGCAAGGCACCCAATGGCTGACGAGCGAGCCGAAGGTGACGATTGCACTTGGGGACGCTTCGGCTTCGCTCAGCGACCGGAAGGTGGTACGCTCACAGGATTTTCCGCAGGAAGCGGGCAGCGGCTATTTCAAAGTGCAGTATCCCGGCGCGGAGGTGAAGCCCGAGATGGGGGCAATCACGCTGACGGTTTCCAACACCTCCAACGTCCAACCTCCAACCTCCAACCAACCCTCATGGGGCGCCGTGTACTGGCAGTACTTTGAAAACTTAGACAAGATTACATCCGCTGCCACGCCGCTTGTGGTGAAGAAGGCGCTCTTCATAGAAAGGAACAGCGAACGCGGGCCTGTACTGGAAGCGATTGGCGACGGCGCCGGCCTGAAAATCGGCGACAAGGTAAAAGCCCGCATAGAAATTATCGTTGACCGCGATATGGAGTATGTGCACTTGAAAGATGGCCGCGCCTCCTGCTTTGAGCCAACGAATGTGCTGAGCGGCTACCGCTGGCAAGGGGGTTTGGGTTATTATGAAAGCACGAAGGATGCCTCGTCCAACTTCTTTTTCTCTTATCTGCCGAAGGGGAAGTACGTGTTTGAGTATCCCATGTTCGTGACCAATGCCGGCGATTTTTCAGCAGGGCTGGCTACGATACAGTGTATGTACGCGCCGGAGTTTTCGGCGCATAGCGAGGGGTTGAGGGTGCAGGTGCGGTAAGCCACTACAGTCAAGATGCAGATAATACGGGCAGAGCGGGTGGGATATCCTCCGCTGGCGGAGGTGGCTGAGGAGCGAAGCGACGATGCCGGAGGTGGGCCTCGGCAAACAGCTCAAAACCGCTTCACATAAGGCTCACTCCGCTCCGCCCGGCCACCTGTACCATTCCGAGCCTCATAATCTTCAATCCAAGCGTCAATCTTCGCCTTCACCATTTCCATCTGTTGCAGCACTTCCAGATTCTTAAACCGCAGTACTGTAAAGCCCGCAGTTTCTAAATCACCTTGCCGTTTCAAGTCTGCAGAAGCAGCTTCTGCGCTGTTATGAATGCCGCCATCCACTTCAATAATCAACAGTAATGGCTGGCACATAAAGTCTGCGACATAGTTTAACACGGGGCGCTGTCTGCGAAACGTGTAGCCGCGCATTGTTCCCGCCCGCAAGGCATATTTCCAAAGACAATTTTCTGCTTTAGTAGCCGTCTTACGCAGATTGTTGGCAATTGGCTGTAACGCGCGGTTATAGGATTGGTGATTTTCTTTGGAAGCATGCATGGGCGAAATATAGTGTGTGATTTGGTTTTCTTGTATGTGTAAACCCACCTCCGCCCACTTCGCCGAAGCGAACTGGGCACCTCCGCCAGCGGAGGATATCCCACCCGATGTGCCCGGTTGCTGTGCACAACTCGGGAATTAGGGTGCCTGCCCGTCCCCTATCTTTGGCTTCTTCAAAAACGACCATTCAAAATGCGCTTTATAGTCACCTCTACATCCCTCCTCAAAAACCTCCAGACAATAGGCGGCGTCATCTCTGCCAATACTGTCCTTTCCGTGCTGGAAGATTTCCTGTTTGAACTAAAGGGCAATACACTGACTCTAACGGCTACCGATTTGGAGACAATGATGCGCGTGCAGATGGATGTAAGTGAGGCGCAAGACGACGGGCGCATCTGTATTCCCTCCAAAATCCTGCTGGAATATCTGAAGAACCTGCCTGAGCAGCCGATTACTTTCTCTATTTCAGAGAAGGATTTGAGCATTGAAATGTCTTCATCAGTAGGCAAGTACCGCATTGGCGGCGAAAAGGCGGACGACTTTCCGAAGGAGCCAGCGGCTGGCGATGCAACAACCTTTACGATGCCGTCTGTAGCGCTGATTGAGAGCATTAATAAGACGCTCTTCGCGGTGAGCACGGATACGCTGCGGCCTGCCATGACCGGTGTTTACTTTGAGCTGGCGCCGGATAAAGTGACATTTGTTTCTACCGATGCGCACCGGCTCGTGCAGTTTTCAAGGCACGATGTTGCACCGCCGCAGGCTGATGGCTTTGTGGTGCCGCGCAAGCCGCTGCAACAGCTTCGCGGGACACTTCCTGCCGATGAAACGCAACTGGAATTGAGCTATAACAGCAGTCACCTGTTCGTCAACTCTGGCCGCATCAATATGAGCTGCCGCCTGATTGACGCGCGCTTCCCGGACTATAAGGCCGTTATCCCGCAGGACAATCCGTATAAGCTGACGGTGAACCGCGCTGACTTTATGAGCGCTCTGCGCCGGGTGAGTGTCTTTGCCAATAAGACAACCAACCAGGTGGTGCTGGACATTAAAGGCAGCGCACTTCAGCTTTCCGCGCAGGACATTGACTTTTCCTACGAAGGCAAGGAAAGCCTGCCATGCTCCTACACCGGCGAGGATATGAAGATTGCCTTCAACGCCAAGCTGATGGTGGAGCTGATTGCGAATATGGACGGCTCCGATGTACAGCTTGAGCTAAGCACGCCTACACGCGCGGGCATCTTCCGGCCTGTAGAGGCGGTGGATGGGGAAGAAGAACTGATGCTGCTGATGCCGCTGATGGTGGGGGTGTAGTTTTCAACGGAAAATGGATCTCTTATGCCGGCCCACCAGCCGGCTTTTTCATGCGCGGACGGCGGCTGAACCCACTCCGGTTGGGCGTTCCGCAAAAAATAAAGTTTGGGTTTGCCTGCTAACATTTCAGCAACAGCAGTTGTCAAGCTATGTACATCCGAACCAAATTTTTTAACCCCAATACCAATGAGACTATGAAACGTATTCTTACCCTTGCCGGTTTACTGGCCGTAATGACCGCTACCCACACCAATGCCCAGACCATCCAAAGCAGCTACGTGTATGACTCTTGCGCGAATGGAACTATAGGCGCTACTGTAAGCAGCGGCGTCCAGGTCAGCGGCGCAGCCAGCGGCTGCAAAGTGGAAATCAATCACGGTGACGGCTCCAAGACGGACACAGCCACTTTATCATTGAGCGGCAGCCTTTACCTCGCGAGCTTCTTCCATCAATACACTACCGGCGGCACCTACACGATCAAGCATGTGCTTATCTGCTCAGGCAACAGGATTGACTCCGCCAGCAGAAGCGTCAACAACGCCTGCGTTTACATTGGCGGGCGGCTTTACCTTGACGCCAACGCAAACTGCGCGCTGGATTTAGGCGAACATCTGGTAGGCAGCGTGGCGCAGATTCAGGTGGATTCTGCGGGCGTGCTGGTTGATACGGTCTATGGTAACGGCTACTGGCAATATAAGATGCGTGGCGCCGGGCCGACGGTCTATAAGTTTACGGTGTTGGGCAATCCTGCCGGCTATGTAAAGAGTTGCCCCGCTTCCGGACAAATAACTTACACGCATACTGGCGGTCCATTTGCCGTAGGCGGTAAAGATTTTGCGTTTAGCTGCAGCACTACGCCTACTTACGATTACCAGCTTTATCTCTGGCGTGCATTGCGCGGCGCGACATCGCCCGGCGCCAGCTACATCGGCATCAATGTAACGAACAGCACTTGCAACGCAGGTACCGGCACGGTAACGCTCAATGTAAGTCCAAAGTTCAACATTACAACTTCAGGTATTACGCCTACACCTGCAAGCGTATCCGGCAATACGGTTATCTGGAATATTACCGGAATGGCCAACTGGAACTTCACCTACCTGTATGTCCCATTGACCCCGAAGTCAACAACAAATAATGGTGACACTGCCTGTAACTACGCAGTCATTGCTCCGACCGCTGATGCAAACCCGGCCAATAATACCTGGAGCAAATGCGATACCGTAAAAGCATCGTGGGACCCCAACGAGAAGTCAGTATCGCCTGATGGCCCTGTGGCGGCAGGAAGCACGCTTACCTACACCATCAATTTTGAGAACCTTGGAAATGACACGGCCTTTAATGTCCGGGTTCAGGACACGCTGTCGTCTAACCTTGACGCGAGTTCTTTTGCCTTGCTTGGCAGCACGCACCGCGTAATCCCTTACGTCTATCAGTCAGGCAGCGCCAACGTGCTGAAATTTGACTTTGCTAATATCAATCTTGAAGACAAGACTGTGCCTTCACGCAATAAGGGTCAGGTACGCTTTACAATAAAGCTCCGGAGTTCCCTTACCGCAGGCACTGTTACACCAAACCGCGCCGGGATCTATTTTGACGGTAATCCGGTGGTGCTTACAAACTATGCGTACAGCCGTATCCAGTCTTCCGCCGGTGTTCCGGGCGCAGGTAGCGCAGAAAGTATTAAGATGTTTCCGAACCCTGCTACGGACGCTATAACAGTCCGGGTTAGCACCGATGGCTGGAATGAGGCGGTATTGAGCAATGCCCTGGGGCAGGTAATGCTTCAACAAGCTTTGACCCGCGGCGAAAACATACTGCGTGTTGCAGGCATGCCGGCTGGTATCTACTACCTGCAGGCAAAGGGCAGTGCCGGCACCCTGACGCAGAAAATAGAAAAGCAATAGGGAGGAGATGACCTTTTGCTTAGAGCCGGCTCTGTTAAGGGCCGGCTTTCTTTATGCCTTGCTGTGCCGCTTATTGGCATAATATGCAGCAATCCACAAAGAGCTGAAGCAAAACACCTGTATCAGCCGCCAGAGCGGAAATGTCTCACGGTCGGTGAAGTAACCGACGATTGCGGCAGCTATAAAAAGATAGCAGCAATACGTCAATCCCTTTGCCCACCATGCATCGTAAAAGCCGCGGCGGCGAATCAGGGTCTCCGGCGCCGATTTATGCGTGGAATTATAGTCTTCAACGTATCTGAGCAGCGCTGTGCCAAAGACCGTCTCTGAATCTTCTGTGGCCTTGTCGCCCGGGTCAATGCTTACCGTTGCAGAGTTCTTGAAGCTAATCAGATAGAAGCGCTTGTTATGCTGCGGATCATAGTTCGTGCTCACATTGCTCAGACCATCCCAATGACCGCTGTATTTTCTGCGCGGGTAAAAAGGCGACCATCGTTGCAGCTTAATGCTCAGACCATCCGCATCCATATCCACCTTCGCAGGAACTGTTCCCCATTTTTTCAATGTCAGCAGCACTGCGCCTAAGGAAACCCCGATCAGGGAGAAAGATGCAAGCAGAACCGCCCAGTCAGGCAAATTGTCAATTGAAAACAGCAACGAAAGGAAGACGGCTACCACCGACAGCGGCATGAGAACGAGGATCAGAACCACCACATAATTGCGGGAAAAAGTGACGTTATAAGTCTGCATGATTTGCCTTTGCCGCGAAAGATAATAGCTGGCCTTTACTTATTCATTCATTGGCATAGTCTTTAGTCCCTCGCAAACGCACAAAAACTCAATTACTGCCATGAAAGAAAACCCTGAAAAGCATGCAATCGCCCACGAATCACAGGTAGATCGCGTAACCACCTTCGGCCTCAGCGAAGACTCGCCGCATTACAGCAAGCTCCGCGAATTTTTTATTGAAGAGCTAAAAGACATCTACTGGGCCGAGCAGCACCTTGTTGCAACATTGCCTAAAATGGCCGCTGCCACGACCACCGAAAAACTGAAGGCGGCTTTTACCGATCACCTGGCTGTAACCCAAAACCATGTGAAGCGACTGGAAATGGCCTTCTCTTATGTCGGTGAAAGTGCGCAGGCGAAGAAGTGCGAGGCGATGGCCGGCATTACTGAAGAAGGAGAGAGCATCATTGCCGAAACAGAAGACGGCTCCATTACCCGTGATGTAGGGCTTGTGCTCGCCGCGCAAAAGGTGGAGCATTATGAAATCGCCACATACGGCGGACTAAAGCAGCTGGCGCAAACGCTCAACCTGCGTGAGGTAGCCGGCCTGCTGCAGGCTACGCTCACCGAGGAAAAAGAGGCCGACAGCATGTTGACGCTCATTGCTGAGAGTGGTATCAACTACGGGGCAAAGTCGGAGTAAACCATTCATATAAAGTAAAAACATCCCGGCTTTCAAAGGCCGGGATGTTTTTGTTTGAAGAGGTCTTTGACGCGGTGTCTGAGACCTAATTGAGCAAGTTCCCTTTTTGAAAAACGATTGCATCTTCTTTGCCGGCAAGCGTTATGCCCATCATCTCCCGCACTGTTTTGCAAATTCCCGCAGCGTCAAAGCCGCACTCCCTTTGAAGCTCCTCCGGCTTGCCGTGCTCAACGATCCGGTCGGGGATGCCGAGCATTTTCAGTTCCGGCGTGTAGCCATGGACTGAGAAAAACTCAAGCACTGCCGAGCCGAAGCCGCCCACGACCGTTCCGTCTTCAACGGTAATAATCCTGGAAAAACGGCCTCCTATTTCATGGAGCAGCGCCTCGTCCAGCGGTTTCACGAAGCGCATATCGTAATGGGCCGGTTGCAGACCATCCGCCTTCAGCATCTTGCAGGCTTCCACCGCAAAGTTGCCGGGATGGCCTATCGTCAGGATGGCGACCTCCTCCCCGTCGCTTATCATCCGGCCGGTTCCTATTTCAATCTTTTCAAATGGCGTTTTCCAGTCGGGCATTACGCCTTGTCCGCGGGGATAGCGGATGGAAAACGGGACGTCCGTTTCATCAAGCTGGGCCGTGTACATAAGGTTGCGCAACTCGCTTTCATTCATTGGAGCGCTGACTACCATATAGGGAATGCAACGCATATACGACAGATCGTAAGCGCCGTGGTGCGTGGGGCCGTCATCTCCCACTAAGCCGCCTCTGTCAAGGCAGAAGATTACCGGCAATTTCTGGATAGCCACGTCGTGAATGACCATATCGTAAGCGCGCTGCATGAATGATGAATAGATGTTGCAGAACACCTTCATCCCCTGCGTTGCGAGGCCGGCGGAGAGCGTTACGGCGTGTTGTTCAGCAATACCTACGTCTATGGCGCGGTCGGGCATGGCGGCCATCATGTACTTCAGTGAGCAGCCGGATGGCATGGCCGGCGTAATCCCCATGATTTTATCATTTGCCTCAGCAAGCTCAATGATGCTCCAGCCAAATACATCCTGATACTTTGGCGGCTCAGGCACAGTTACCACTTTCTTATTAATGATGCCCGTAATCTTATCAAAAGTGCCGGGCGCGTGCCATAGTGTTTGGTCTTTCTCGGCCAGCTCGTAACCCTTGCCTTTTACCGTTTTTATATGCAGCAGCTTAGGGCCGGGGATTGCCTTCAGGTCTTTGATAGTCTCTGCCAGCTTCGTGACGTTGTGCCCGTCAATCGGGCCGAAATAGCGCATTCCGAGCGCCTCAAAAAGATTAGAGCTGCCGCTTACCATTCCCTTCAGCGAAGCCTCGAGGCGCCCTGCCATCTTTCTGTGAAAGCGCGGATTAGGCAGCTTACCCAACACTTTCCACACATCCTCACGAATGTGGTTCCACGTTTTTGACGTGGTGATGTCCGTCAGGTATTCTTTGAGCGCGCCCACGTTGGGGTCAATGCTCATGTTGTTGTCATTTAGGATGACCAGCACGTTACTCCCACTTACACCCGCATGATTTAAGGCTTCAAAAGGCAGGCCTGCGGTCATAGCGCCATCGCCTATTACTGCTACATGCTGTCTTTCGGTCTGACCTTTCAGCTTGCTTGCTATTGCCATTCCAAGCGCGGCGGAAATGCTGGTGGAGGAATGGCCCACGCCAAAGGCGTCGTACTCGCTCTCGCTTCGCTTCGGGAAGCCTGACAGGCCGCCGTACTTTCTATTGGTGTGAAACTGCTCGCGGCGACCAGTCAGTATTTTGTGGCCGTATGCCTGGTGACCAACGTCCCATACAAGCTGGTCGTCCGGAGTATTGACGGCCCAATGCAATGCAACCGTTAGCTCTACCACACCCAGACTGGCGCCGAAGTGCCCTCCGTAAATGCTCACAATGTCTATGATGTACTGTCGGAGCTCAGAAGCAACTTGTGGCAGTTGTTCCACAGACATTTTCCGCAAATCTGCGGGGATCCCTATTTGTGCGAGAAGAGGACCTGGAGTAATGGCATCCATACGTGGAACTACATTTTTACTTTGTCGTGCAAAGCAGCCATAAAAATAGACAATGTCTTTGGGACGCTAATTAGGCTACACAATTGCGCAGTGTAAAAGTTTATTAAGATTGGGCCGTGAGATGGATGACAGAGCAAGGATTACATCCGCTGCTTTTGCATTCTTGTGCTACCTCAAGCCCAGTGTTAAGAAAACTTTTTTCTGTGCTGGCGCGCTTTTAAAGATATTCTTATAAAACCCTAACCATATGAAAACTATAGAACTGAATAGGCAAGAACAAGCACAAATTAATGGTGGCGCCTGCGTAATGCCGGCTGGTCAGGCTTATGATGGTAAGTATGCCGACAACGGCAGCGATGAACTCGCGCCAATAGGAGCAGATGGCAGCATGATAGAACCCGGAGTGGATTATTACACGCCCGGCGGACAGGCCGATGGTAATACGCGCCTTTAAAAAACCTTTCCCAATAACATCAAAAGCACGATTATGAAAACGACCGAACTGAATGAGCTGGAGCAGCTGAAAACTAATGGGGGCTCTAGCCCCGATGAAACGGAGTATAAGGGCAACATCGCAGACCCTACTATATTAGAATCCGGCGGTATGCCTGATCCCAGGAATGATGGCGGGCCATATACGCCCCCTGCAGGCGGCGACAATCTGCCCCCTCAATACTGTGTGTAAAGAGCGAGGAGTCTTGTATAAAAAGGGGAAGGAGATTAAATCTCCTTCCCCTTTTTATAACAGTTAATTGAATCAGGCTTCGGCCTTCATCATTTTAGAGTACTTGGTACGGTCATTCTCATCCAGCATAATCTTGCGCAGCCTGATGCTTTGCGGCGTGATTTCAATGCACTCGTCTTGCTGAATGTATTCCATGCATTCTTCCAGAGTCATTTGAATCTTAGGAGTGATAGAAGCGGCGCCATCCGAGCCGGAAGCCCGGTGATTGGTAAGCTTCTTTCCTTCAATGGCATTTACGTTCAGATCTCCGGGCTTAATGTTTTCGGCAATAATCTGGCCAGCATACACTTCTTCTCCCGGGTCTATAAAGAAGGCGCCCCGGTCTTGGAGCTTATCAATAGAATAAGCGGTGGTGCTGCCGGTAAACTTGGAAATGAGCACGCCATTGTTACGGCCGGGAATGTTTCCCTTCCAAGGCTTGTATTCGCGGAAACGGTGGGCCATCACCGCTTCGCCGGCGGTGGCGGTGAGCATATTGGAGCGCAGGCCTATCATACCTCGGCTAGGAATATCAAACTCCAGGTGTTGCATTTCGCCTTTGGTCTCCATCACCAGCATTTCGCCCTTGCGTTGCGTAACGAGGTCAATGACTTTGCCGGATGACTCCGCTGGTACATCTACTACCAGAGTTTCATAAGGCTCACATTTGCGGCCGTCTATTTCCTTGACAATTACTTGCGGCTGGCCTACAGTAAGCTCATAGCCCTCACGGCGCATAGTTTCCACCAGAACAGAAAGGTGCAGAATGCCACGGCCAAAAACAAGAAACTTGTCGGCATCGTCTGTATCCTGAACGCGAAGCGCAAGGTTTTTCTCCAGCTCTTTGTAGAGACGGTCGCGAATGTTTCGGGAAGTTACAAACTTGCCCTCTCGGCCATAAAAGGGAGAGTTGTTGATGGAGAACTGCATGTTCATAGTAGGCTCATCAATAGCAGTAACCTCAAGCGCCTCAGGATTTTCAAAGTCAGCTATTGTCTCGCCAATCTGAAAATCCTCAATGCCAACAGCCGCACAGATATCGCCGGCAGAGACTTCAGAGACTTTCTTCTTGCCCATTCCTTCAAATACATACAGCTCCTTTACCTTACCGCGCATCATAGAGCCGTCCAGCTTACATAGTTGAATGTTCTGGCCTTCGGATACTGTGCCTCGCGTCACCTTACCAATTGCAATACGCCCCAGGAAGTTGGAGTAGTCCAGCGAAGTGATCTGCAGTTGCAGCGTTCCTTCAGCGCGCGATGGCTCCGGCACATGCGTGATAATCATGTCCATCACTGCATTGATGTTGTCGGTTGGCGTAAGCGAGGTATTGTACCAGCCCTGCTTGGCAGATCCATACAGCGTTGGGAAATTCAGCTGTTCCTCCGTGGCGTCCAGCTGGAAGAATAGCTCGAATACAGCATCATGCACCTCATCAGGGCGGCAGTTAGGCTTATCAACTTTGTTGATGATTACTATGGGATGCAAACCGAGATTCAATGCTTTTTGCAAAACGAAGCGTGTTTGGGGCATGGGACCTTCAAAGGCATCGACAAGCAGCAGCACGCCATCGGCCATCTTCAACACGCGCTCCACCTCACCGCCGAAGTCGGCGTGTCCGGGCGTGTCTATTACGTTGATTTTGGTGTCGTTGTAGGTAACTGATATGTTTTTTGCCAGGATAGTAATACCACGCTCACGCTCCAGATCATTACTGTCCATGATGAGCTCACCGGTTTCCTGATTATCACGAAATACTTTGGTGGCGTGAATGATTTTGTCAACGAGGGTCGTCTTTCCGTGGTCAACGTGCGCGATGATCGCGATATTTCTTAAGTTCATTTTCAATGCATTAAAGCAATAAAAAAGCCCTTTTGGAGTAAGGGCTATTCAGAGCGAGCGCGAAGGTACGTATATTATACAGGTGTCTTCGGTGCTTTGCGTGAAATATTTATTAATGCTTAGTTGCCTTTGAAAGGCGCGATCATCTGAAACTCCGGTATTGCGACCTTAAATAGCTTCTTATTGTAGAGATTTTCCATTTGATATGTGCCGTGCATCTTTCCCATATCTGAACGAAGGCTGCAAGCCGACACATACTGATGGCTGCCACCCGGCTCAATAACCGGTTGCTGGCCGACTACACCTTCGCCTTCCACCTCTCTGTAAGTGCCATTACTGTCCATGATATACCAGTGACGACGAAGCAGCTTTACGGGCATAGTACTCAGATTCTCAATCGTGATACGATATGCAAACAGATATTCAGACGCCATCGGGTTGCTTTGAGACGGCTGATAAAATGTTTCTACGGTAACGCTTACGCCTTCAGTCACTTGCTGGATCATTTCTGCCACAGGTTCATCGTTTAAGGAGATAAATGTAGCAACAAAGGCTATTTCTCAGGTATGATGTTTTTCAAAACCTCCGTGATTATGGATGCTTCGTAGCCTTTTTGCAGCAGATACCTGTAAACTTTACTTCGCCTCAACTGTGCGTTTCGTTCAGCACTCAGCATCTCCCATTTTTGGGCTGCTAGCTTTTGTGCTGTACCAAAATATTCATTTACATCAATTTCTTTAAGCGCGGCTTTTAAAATGTAAGGTGATATCTTATGATGCTTTAGCTCGTGAGTAATTTTGATTCTACCCCACTTTTTTAGCTTGAACCGTCCGCGGACAAACGCTTTGGCAAATCGCTCTTCATTTACCAATCCTGTTTCTATAAGTTCAGCGATTAGTTGTCCGATCTCTTCAGGATATGACCCAAGGTCATATAGCCGATCTTTGACTTCTTGTTGAGATCGTTCCTGGTAGTTGCAAAACCGGTAAATGGCTGACTTCCGGTCCATTATCTACCCATATATACCATCAGAATCTGGATGTCGCTCGGATTGATGCCACTTATTCTTCCTGCTTGCCCCAGGGTTCGCGGAGCGATTTTCGTCAGTTTCTGCTTTGCTTCTGTTCCCAATGCAACGATGCTTTGATAGTCAAAATCTTGTGGGATTTCGTGATCTTCAAGAGCTTTTATCTTGGCAACCAACGCTTTCTCTTTTTCAATGTAGGTGCCGTATTTTATCTGTATTTCAACTTGTTCCAGCTCTTCTTTTTGAAAACATGACAACTCATCTCTTAAGGTGTCGCTCATGACTATCAAGTCGTCAATATTGACATTTGGCCGCAGCAATAATTTCTCCGCTTTGACGCTTTCTGTTACTGAAAAAACCTTGTTAGATAATAAAACAGATTTCGCGTCCTCAGGGGTAATTTTTACAGCTCTTAAGATGCCCTTAATTCTCGCGATTGATGATTCCTTATGGTTAAGTAGCTGCAGTCTTTCATCTGTAACGAGACCTATCTTATGGCCAATCTTTGTCAGCCGTAAGTCAGCATTATCCTGTCTCAGAAGCGTGCGGTATTCAGCTCTGCTTGTAAACATGCGGTACGGTTCGTCTGTACCCTTATTAACGAGATCGTCTATCAATACGCCAATGTATGCCTGTTCCCTGCCAAGGATCAATGGCTCGTCATTTTTTACTGAATTGTAAGCATTTATACCCGCTAATAGACCTTGGCAAGCCGCCTCCTCGTAACCGGTAGTTCCATTAATTTGACCAGCAAAGTAGAGTTTTCTTATCGCTTTCGTTTCAAGCGACAAGGATAATTGGGTTGGTGGAAAGTAGTCATATTCGATCGCATAACCTGGCCGAAGCATTTTGCAATTTTCAAACCCGGTTACTTTACGCAATGCCTCGTATTGAACGCTTGCTGGTAGGGAAGTGCTAAATCCGTTTACATAGATTTCAGTGGTATTCCAGCCCTCCGGCTCTATGAACAGCTGATGCTGATTCTTATCGTAGAATCGCTCTATTTTGTCTTCAATACTCGGGCAATATCTCGGTCCTGAACCTTGTATGCGTCCTGTAAACATCGGCGAGTCCGCAAATCCTTTTCTTAACTCATCGTGGACTGCTTCTGAAGTATAGGTTATCCAACATGTTTTTTGTTCTCCCACGCTGACCTTTCTTATCGGCAAATATGAAAAACCAACTATCTCGTTGTCTCCGTACTGTACCTCCATTTTTGTATAATCAAGCGTCCGCCCATCTACTCTTGGCGGTGTGCCTGTCTTAAGGCGTTCGGTTTGAAAGCCAAGGTCAACTAATTGTTGAGTGAGACCATAAGCTGCTTGCTCCCCTAATCTACCACCTCGCTGTTTCTCAGCTCCGATATGAATGACTCCGTTCAGAAATGTGCCGCTCGTTATTACAACCGATCTGGCGTTTATTTCGTGCCCTGAGCTAGTATACACTCCTCGTACTGTTCCACGTGAAACAATTAGAGAAACAACAGTGTCTTGCCAAAACGACACGTTTTTTTCTTGCTCAAGCCCTTGACGCCAAACTTGTGAAAAAAGCTGCCGGTCATTTTGCGTCCTGGGACTCCACATACCAGGGCCTTTACTCTTATTAAGCATCCTGAACTGGATGGCACTCAAATCGGATACAATACCACTATATCCCCCGAGCGCATCAATCTCACGAACAATTTGGCCCTTACCGATACCGCCCATTGCCGGGTTGCAACTCATACTACCCAGCAAATGCAGGTTCATAGAAATTAACAAAACACTGCCACCCATCCGTCCGGCTGCAAGCGCCGCCTCACAACCCGCGTGCCCGCCTCCAACTACAACTACATCATATTCAGGGAACATGAGCAAATTTACGACTTACATCAAAAAATAAAAGCCGGCATAATGCCGGCTTTCTAAAGTCCAGATGACGCGTTAGCGAGCAATTACAAACTGCTTTGCCTCAGATCCTGAATCAGTACCAATAACCAAATAATAAGTTCCGGCAGGATATGACCGCGTATTCAAACTAAAAACCTCTGTAGAGACACCTTTCCTTGTGATAAAAGCCAAGCTTTGACCCACACTACTAACAACACTTAATACCATGTTAGATGGTTGGTTTAAAGTTACACTGACATTAACAGATTCACTAGCGGGGTTTGGAGCAATTGTCAAATTAGTGACGTTGGAAAGACTTTCAATCTCTATCCCTGTAGGAATATCCTTGGATATATGCAGTGCCATAGCCGGGACTAAACCGGTCAAGTCCGTAAATTTTACTCGTTCCGCGGAAGTCACAGACTTATTAATATACGGGATGTTAGCAAGAGTGTCCGTGGAAACTGAATAAGGTGAATTAATGTTTTCCGATGTATTGGGTGCCCAAAATTCCGGAAATGTACCTACAGCTGAATCCTTATGTATTGACAACACGTTTCTAGTCGCGAAGTTTGAATAATTATCCGTTCCTAACGCGAAGCTATGCTCTACCTCCGCAGCAAGAAAATACCAAGTATTGCTCTCAAGCCTTGAAATAAGCTTGTTATTCTTAGCATTTGTCAGGTCAACTGTAAACGGCTTGTTGCTGGAATCGGTCGCAGCAAAATTTGATCTGTATCCGAGGGCAACTATAGAAAGTTCATTGCCATTAACTAAGCCGTCAGTGTTATTATCCTTCCACTTATATAGATACACTAATACAGAAGGAGAAGGTGTATTAGAAGAAAATAAGTCGCTATCTCCTGCAATTGCCAACTGCGCCTTCACTGGACGATAACCTCCTTTTGTGACATAAAAAAGAGGTCCCCACACAAGCGGCTGGTCGGCAGCCCAACGAGAGGACGAGGAAACAAGCGGCGCATTCCGGACATCGTCCCACCGTCCTTTACAGAATATTGAATCGGTAATTTTAAGTTGATACCGGGCGGAATTATCCGAAGGGTTCTGGTCTGTAGCTGAGGAGCCCACAGTATAGTCTATATTTAGAGTCCCTGTACTTGTGAAATTTTGACGGGTAAAACGATTTGAGAAAAGTTCCTGAATAGAATCTAAGGTAGGAAAATTCGCGCTCACAACTGAATCAGTATAAATTACGCTTGAGGAACCTCCTGTAGGCGTGAAGCTTAGCACCTGCTTCATCTTCACATTTGTCTGCGCTGCAGTACCAAAGTTTGCCACATATGCTCCGGTATAAAAATTATAAGCGCGAGGCGTGCCAGTGCCCGTATTCACCTGAGAAAGCGGCAGGCAAAAAGCGTGCGGCGTAGCCGGGGAATAATCCACAAAACCGAGGTCGTTATTAAATTTAAAGCCCCAGCCTGACAGATTGATAGTAACAGCCTGTCCGTTCTTAAGAGCGTCATTTATCGGGAAGCCGTCTTCCCTCGAAATCATCAGCACCGGAATTGTGGTATTAGTTGAAAATGGTGTCGTTGGCGCCATGCCAATCGTACCGCCATTCTTATGATTTACAATGATGACGCCGATTGCGCCCGCCTGCTGACAGTAATACGCCTTCTGGCTGAAGGTGACACCACCACCGCGAAGTATCAAGGCAAACTTTCCCACAAGAGACGGGAAGCTACCTGTTCCGTTAGTCAGCGGAAGCTCGCCCAACTCGTCATAAGCTTTTGCTACAGGCACATTGTAGTACGCCGTGTCTATCGGGCGCCCCCAAGGGGTCGTATATATCGGATTTTGGCTCCAGTTAAACTGCTTTGGACCGGTAATAACAGCCGGGCCATTTACCTGAAGCCTGGGCTCTACATAATAGTTAGATTGCGCAGATGCAATCCCTACGCTCATCAGCGTCAGGATTGAGATCATCAAAATCCTTTTAGTAAAAATGCTCATAGCAGTTTGATAATTGTTGTTGAAAAGCTAAAGTAAAAAAATATTCTTCAAACAAAAATAAGCTGCGGCGAAACTTTTCTAAGTTATAAGCCCTGCTTGCCTGCTTAGCTCCATCATACGGTCAATCGGTTTTTTTGCAGCCATCCTCAATGCCTCCTCCATAAGAATTTCTGGTTGCTCATATTTCAGGCACAAATACAATTTTTCCAGCGTGTTTAGCTTCATGTGTGGACAATCATTGCACGCGCAGGAATTGTCTGGAGGCGCAGGGATAAAGACTTTATCAGGCGAAGTAAGCTGCATCTGATGAAGGATGCCGGTTTCTGTGGCAACGATGAAGCTTTGAGCGCTACTCGTTTCGGTATATTTCAATAACTGAGTGGTGGAACCGATAAAGTCTGCGATCTGTAACACAGCATCTTCACACTCCGGGTGTGCTATCAGTTTAGCCTCCGGGTGACGGATACGCAGACGGCTTATTTTCTCCAATGAAAATATCTCGTGAACAATACACGCGCCGTTCCATAAAAGCATCTGACGGTTCGTCTGCTTATTAATCCACGCACCCAGGTTTCTGTCGGGTGCGAAAATGATCTGCTGATCTTCCGGCAGGCTTTCGACAATCGTCTGCGCATTTGATGAAGTGCAGATAATGTCGCTCAGCGCTTTAATCCCTGCAGAGCAATTTATGTATGATATAACCAGGTGGTCGGGATGCTTATCACGAAACGCCTTGAAGAGCGGCGGCGGGCAGCTATCGCTCAGCGAGCATCCCGCATTAAGGTCGGGTAGCAGCACTTTCCTACCGGGATTCAGAATCTTCGCCGTTTCCGCCATGAAATGAACCCCGGCAAAGACGATAATGTCCGCTTCCGTCTTTGCGGCAGCCTGAGCAAGGCCAAGACTGTCGCCAATAAAATCTGCGATATCCTGTATGTCGGGCTCTTGGTAATAGTGAGCCAGGATTACCGCATTCTTCTCCTTCTTCAATCGTGCTATCTCCTCAAAAATATCAAGTGTCGGGTCAATCGGCAAGTCAAGGAAGCCACGCTTTTCCAGGTCAGATGCCGCTGCGGCGAAATCCACACTCATAGTAATGACTGTTTGTTTTTTTAAAAAAGAAAGCTACTATCATTAAGACTGTGTCTTCGTGGATAGAAACTTTGATTCCACAGCTACAAAGTAACCGAAAGCGAATCATCCACACCCATGTTTACACTTATCCAATCTGGATGACTGTTGGCAGGCATGCTTTCCACATAAAATGGGGGCATGTGGACAAGCGTGCGGCTGATAACTTTTGACCTGTGGAGACGTTCCCGCATTGTTAAGAAATTGTTTCCGGGAAGGATAAGATTCCTAGTCCGGCGTCAGAATGTGTGGATATCGCTCTTTTCCAACAATCCCTAAACCTTCTACCATCTGCAATCGACTGTTATTCACATTTGCATAACAGCGTAGCTATAAAATGCCGAACATCTACCCACCTTTGCGCTCATGGCTTTTAAGATTTACACAAAGACCGGAGATAAAGGCGCTACCTCGCTGATTGGCGGCGTGCGCGTGCCCAAAAACCACATTCGTATTGAGAGCTATGGTACGGTAGATGAGCTGAATAGTCAGCTTGGCGTAGTAAACGATCTATGCGGCAGAGCAGAGATAACCGCCTGGCTGCGCGAAGTACAGGACCGCCTCTTCACGCTGGGCAGCGAGCTGGCCACCGCGCCTGACAAGGACATTAAGATGAAGCTGCCCGACCTGTACGAAGCAGACGTCGTCTGGCTTGAAGCACACATTGACCGGATGAATGAAGTGCTGCCTGAAATGCGCTCTTTCATCATTCCGGGTGGAAACGTGGCCGCTTCTGCCGCCCATGTAGCCCGCTGCATATGCCGGCGCGCAGAGCGTATTTGCGTAAGCATGTATGCAGAAGGTGAAACGATCCCGGCGCTCGCAATAAGCTATCTGAACCGGTTGTCAGACTTCCTGTTTGTGCTGGCACGCTACATAACTCACCTTGACGGCGGCGAGGATGTGCCATGGCGCGCAAGAATAAGCCAACCGTAGCAGTAAGATTGCAGGCGGTAATAACGCAATCAGCGGATCAGCGTCACCTCGCCTTTATACATGTAAGAGCCGCCAACCGGCCGCGATACGCGAATAATATAGAAATACACGCCTACAGGACAAGGCTCACCCTTGTATTTCCCATCCCATCCCGGCTTGGGGCTATTGGTGCTAAACACTTCAGTGCCCCAGCGGTCAAAGACACGGAACTCCTGCAGGTTTCTGTACTTCAGGCTCACCACGTTGAAATAATCGTTGCGGCCATCACCGTTTGGTGTGAATGCCGACGGAATATCGTCGTGCATAGAAGGATCTACGGTAATCCGCACCGCGCGCGTATCGCTGCAGCCATATTCATTGAAACCAGTAACGGTATAGACTGTGGACGACAGCGGACGCACGTAGGGAGCCGGCAGCAGCCCGTCAGAAACATTGTTCAAAGGATCCCACTGATAAGACTTGGCGCCCATAGCGAAAATGCGAATCTCGTCGCCATACATAATTGTCGTGTCGTAAGGAGACGCGCTCAGCGTAAGCAGCGGCGGACGGGCATGAATGGTGATCGCATCTGCGCCGGAACAGCCAAGCGGCGTGCTTACTTTAAGCACATAATCGTAGGTTTTAAGCTCCTGCGAAAAGAAGTGCGGCTCGCGGACCGTACTATCGTCCAATGCAATGCCCGGCGACCAATCGTAAGTATAATTGCCAAACCAGTACGGCTTCACCGCATCCACTTTTATCAGCACAGGCTCCTTCAGACACACGCTTACCTCGCGGATCACAATGTTCACAATCGGCAGCGGCTCTACGCGCGCAAAGAAGCTCTGCGTATCCGTCGTGCAGCCCTTGTAGGTTGCGCTGGCAAAAAACGTAGTTGAGGTATCAATCTTCGCAATCGCCCGCTCGCGCCCCTGGTTGACAATGCCCAGATACTGCGGCGTGCTGCGCCAGTTCCATACCCACTCGCTGTCGTCGGGCGTGTTGCCGTCCGCAATCAGCTGCACAGAATCATACTGACATATAGCCGTATCGCCAATAAGGGTGAAAGGCAGATAATCCTTCACCAGCACCTCAATGCTGTCTATAGGCATCAGCGTGCAGGGATTCAGCACACGCACTATAATCGTTTCATCGGGCTCCCGGATATTGTCCTGTACAGGCGCCAGCACAGCAAACGCAGTCGTGTCGCCCGGCTGAATAGTCAGGCTGTCCGGCATATTGAAATAATCCGCGCCGCGCGTGGCGGTGCCGCCGTAAGACAGGTGAATGGTCTGCGCATAAGTAAGGGCCTTGGGCCGTGTAGCAGTAATAGTGCTCACACCGCAGCCCTCCACGAGATAAGGATAGTTGACGCCAAGATGATTGGAAATGCTCAGCTTCACATTATTAGAAGAAAAGCTGTTGGCTTCCAGAAACACACCGCTGTCCAGGATGCAATCGCCCGCATCTGCTATGGCCAGCACTATATGGTACGTGGTGCAGGGAATCACTTTTGCGCGCGCCGTCAGCACCTTCGTAAGCCCGTAATAGCTGATCATCGTGCCCGCAGAGTTGTCATTATAATACTGTGCGAAGGGCGAGCCGGGCCCCATGGCCGTACACGCCGTAAGACTGCCAGGCATCGTTATTGCCGGGTCCGTAGTGGAATTAATGGTCACCGGAATATTGGTGCCGGGAATAAGCGCAATATTTGGCGCCCCCGTAATGAGCGGCCCCGACAGGAAGAAGGCAAACACATCATTAAAGCCAGTGCAGGAGTAGGCATCATACTCCTCTGAGCCAAACGCATAATTGAACACCAGGCTATCTCCATCCGGCACAAAGTCAAACTCCAGCTTACAGGCATCATGCGTAGGATTTCCCGCAAGAACCGTAAGCTCCGGTATCGCATCAACCGCAGGCTGGTTGCAGCCCGACGCAAATGTGGTAACCTGCGGGCCGTCCACCCCCTGCACAAACGTTGCCGGATCGCTTATCACCTTACCCGTAGTCAGCACAATGCCCTTGCTGATGCCCAGCGGGTTCGTTCCCGCAATAGAAAAGGTGCCGCTCGCTCCGGCAGCGCAGGTGAGCACCGGGTTAGTAACCGTGATGCCCTTACCCACCAGATCCTGCACCAGTGCCGCCGCAGGTATATTATCCGCCAGCGTCAGCTGCGCTTTAGCAGCGCCGCCAATCATTAAAGTCAGAACCGCTGTAAGGGTAGATTTCCAAAGACTCATAAGTATGATATAAGTTTGTGAGGAGCCGTAAGGTATAGCATTATCATAGAAATATGCAATGCGCCCGCCTGTGGAAGACAGGCCTGCTGCCGCAAAGGTTGGAACCCCAACCCGCGAAACCCAGTATTTCACAAGCTGCTTATGCACAGGGCAGAAGGTCTCCGCCATTCATCCTTTCAAAAAAAACCGCCGCTACGGATGCGCCCATCCGCAATGGCAGCCGCTCGCAGGTTTGGTCTTATATATCCGCTGGCCCTTATGCGCGGCGCAGGCGCTGAGGAGGAGGATAAAAAGAAGAAGCAGGGCGGGGCGAAGCATTGGCGGAAGGTAGATAGACCTGGCAAGCCCCGAACGGAAAAACTTGCCAGGTCGGGGGCTTGCCCATGTGGGCAGGCACAAGATGCCGCGCGTCAATCTTGCGCCAGCGCGGGGTCAACCCGTTTTTGTGCCCGGTCGTCGTCATTCGCTGTATGGCCGGGCTTTTCCGGCGGCTCGTTAGCGCTTTTCGCTGATTCGCAGGCTCTTTTCGCCGGAAAGCTGGTTCTTTTCGCTGGAATGCCGGCCCTTTCCGCCGGATAGTTACCTCGTTCCGCCGGAAAGCCGGCTCTTTTCGCCGGAAAGCCGGCTTTTTTCGCTGGAAAGCTGGTTCGGCCCGCCGGGTGGTAGCCTCGTTCCGGTTTCGGAACGAGGCTACCTTTTACCGGAACGAGGTAACTTTTTACCGGACCGAGGCTACTTTTTGCCGGAACGGCCCTGCTGCCTGCCGGGAGATGCCGGCTTTTTGCCGGAACGCCTGACTAACTGCCGGCATGCTTCAACTATCCGCCGGAAGATAGCGGCGGGCTGCCGGAAGACATCTACCGGCGCGCGAATGGAGGCTGCATTTTGACGAAAAGACCCGGCTTGTCAGCGCCTCACTCGTGGAAGTAGGGTGACGCGGATTGCAATAATTTTCAGCGGGAGCATGGAGCCACAGGCTACAGGAAAGTACGACCCTGAAACAAGTTCAGGGCAGGCTGTAGGCGGCTCCGCACCTGGCCGCGCCTCAGCCTACGTCGAACTGGCTGATAGCCATAGTCTATGCCGAGCGGAGAATACACCAAGAAAACAAAGGCAGCAGAACAGTAAACAGAAAAGCCGCAACATGAAAAAAATTATCAAATACCTGCCGGAAGCCGCGAAGGTCGCGGGGATATCGGCCATATTTCTTTTTGAATTGAGAGAGCAACTTTCGTAATACTACCTGCGTAAAAACTGGCCAGAGTAGCATTAAATAACGTTCTCGGCCGTTATTCAAACTGATGCTTAGTATAAGGCCGATGATAGCAATAATGCCTGTGGCAATAAAAAGTGGTTTTACCATCTTTGGCCGATAGTAAAGACTAGGAAACGCCTCGTACGACATAAAAACTGCAAAGATTCCAATGAGATGAGCAAAATCTTTTAAATTCATTCTTGCCGGTGCTTGGTGTTCTTTCCGCCGCTATTATAGTTTTCACCAACAGCGAGCCGACAAGCTACGAATTCGTTGCGGGTCACAAGACACGGCGATGGCGGAACCGACAAACAAAAAACCCGCAAGCTTTCGCCTGCGGCCTCCGTCATTGCGAGGAGCGAGGCTCGGGGAGCGACGAAGCAACCCGCACATATTGCCCGCACATATCACGTGCAGGTTGCTTCGTCGTCGCCCAGCCTTCTCCTCGCAATGACGGGGAGGGCGGCCAAAAACAAAAAACCCGCAAGCTTTCGCCTGCGGGTTTTCTAAAACGTGGGTCAGCCCGGCTGCGCCGTACCGACCGAATTGCCCCTTAATAATCCATACCCATACCACCCGGCATGCCGCCTGGTGCGTGGCTGTGGCCGGATTCCTTGGCTGGCTTGTCAGCGATGACGGCCTCGGTAGTAAGGAGCATACCTGCGATAGATGCAGCATTCTCCAGGGCTACGCGGCTCACCTTAGTCGGGTCAATGACGCCGGCTGCGATGAGGTTTTCGTACTTCTCGCTGCGGGCGTTGAAGCCGTAGTCGCCTGAACCTTCGCGCACCTTGTTTACGATTACAGAACCTTCCAGACCTGCGTTCTCAACGAGGGTACGAAGTGGGCTTTCCAGCGCGCGGCGAACGATTTGTACGCCGGTTGCTTCGTCACCGTCCATGTCCACCATATCCTTCAGGCTGTCAATAGCGCGGATGTAGGCGGTGCCGCCGCCGGCTACGATGCCTTCTTCTACGGCTGCGCGGGTAGCGTGCAGGGCGTCATCAACGCGGTCTTTCTTTTCCTTCATTTCTACTTCGGTAGCAGCGCCTACATAGAGTACGGCTACACCGCCTGACAGCTTGGCAAGGCGCTCCTGGAGCTTCTCACGGTCGTAGTCGGAAGTAGTGGATTCAACCTGAGCCTTGATTTGGTTCACACGGCCGGTGATGTTTTCCTTCTGGCCCTTACCACCTACGATGGTTGTGTTGTCCTTGTCAATGGTGATGCTTTCAGCCTGGCCGAGGTACTCCATAGTGGCGTTCTCCAGCTTGTAGCCTTGCTCTTCGGAGATAACGGTACCGCCGGTGAGCACAGCAAGGTCTTGCAGCATTTCCTTACGACGGTCGCCAAAGCCCGGAGCCTTCACGGCAGCAATCTTCAGGGAACCGCGCAGCTTGTTTACTACGAGGGTAGCCAGCGCTTCGCCATCAACATCTTCAGCGATGATGAGGAGGGGACGGCCGCTTTGTACGGTGCTTTCCAGGATAGGAAGGATGTCCTTGAGGGTAGAAACCTTCTTCTCATAAATGAGGATGTAAGGATTCTGAAGCTCGGCCTGCATCTTCTCAGTGTTCGTAACGAAGTACGGAGAGAGATAGCCGCGGTCAAACTGCATACCTTCTACTACTTCTACAGTAGTCTCGGTGCCCTTAGCTTCTTCTACGGTGATAACGCCTTCGTTGCCCACCTTGCCCATTGCCTGAGCGATGAGCTTGCCGATGGTAGAGTCGTTGTTGGCAGAAATAGTAGCCACCTGCTCAATCTTGGATGAGTCGGCGCCTACAGTCTGAGACTGGCTCTTCAGGTTTTCTACAACCTTGGCTACAGCCTGGTCAATACCGCGCTTCAGGTCCATAGGATTGGCGCCTGCGGCAACGTTCTTGAGGCCTTCGCGGATGATGGATTGTGCGAGCACAGTAGCGGTAGTGGTACCGTCGCCGGCTACGTCGGCAGTCTTGGAAGCGACTTCCTTCACCATCTGAGCGCCCATGTTCTCAATCGGGTCTTCCAGCTCAATTTCCTTCGCAACGGTAACACCGTCCTTAGTGATGGAAGGAGCGCCGAATTTCTTCTCAATGATTACGTTGCGACCCTTAGGGCCGAGGGTTACCTTGACGGCATCCGCCAAAGCGTCAACGCCACGGAGCATCTTAGCGCGGGCGTCGGTATTAAAATGAAGTTGTTTTGCCATTGTTCTTATTGTGATTTTCTGTTAGTGATTTGAATTGTTTCCTGACAGTCCTTAAACGATAGCAAGAATATCTGACTCACGCATGATGAGGAAGTCTTCGCCTTCCAGGCTTACTTCGGTGCCGGCATACTTGCCATAAAGCACGGTGTCGCCTTCCTTTACGGAAGTAGGCTCGTCCTTCTTACCGGGGCCGGCAGCGATGACGGTGCCACGCATCGGCTTTTCCTTAGCAGTGTCCGGGATGATGATGCCGCCCTTAGTGGTTTCTTCGGCTGCATTCGGCTTCACGATTACGCGGTCGTGGAGAGGGGTGATTTTTGCCATAATGGTTACTGGTTTATTTATTTTAATGGAATGATTGACTTACAAAGGGCCTAAGCGCACGTATTGTGCCAGTACATTTTGGCAGACAATTTTTCAGCGGAATGGCGGGAAGGAGCGATTAACTAACCATTTAAGGCAGTCAAATTTTCACGGCGCGAAGGTAGGCGGTAAAAACTGGCAGACGGCGGGCAGGATATTGGTGTGCTTCAGACGGAAACAAGCTGTTGTAGAAAAATGCTCCGGATAGCCCTGCCCGTTCTGTTTTTCGTGGCCCTTTGTGCGCCCGCAATGGCGCAGCCGAAATCGGCAAAGCCGAAGCTCAGCAGCATTTATACCCAACTCAAGGACTGCAAGCTGCCGCTTGAATTGACCGGCCGCGAAGGCGGCGACCCTTATGCTACCTGCAAGCCAGTGGGAGGATACGTTGTGCATATTGCCTACAACGCCACCCTCACTACCGTCTCCATATGGGATTCCACCGGCAAAAAAGTCACCGAGCTTGGCACCGACTACATCGCTATTGGCATGCAGCGTGAGGCAGTGGAATGGCGCATGGCATCCGGGCAACCTTTCGCAGTCATCTATAAAATAGGCCGCTTTGACACGAGCGGATATGCTGCGGGAAATCCCTACAAAGCTTTCAACCTAAAAGGCTACGATTGGGTGGCCAAAGGCCTTCACGGTTGCGAATCCATAGATTTTGTGATGGAAGCAAAGGGTCTGGAGACGGCAGCAACCATCCGGCGCTGGGTGGATGAGGCCTATAAAAGTTCCAGGGATTAAAATCCCTGGCTATTATTTCGGGCCGTCCCTTCGGGACTCCGCTTCAACCTTATGTCGGTGAGGCGGTACTGGCTACAGCATAAGCTGCATATAAAATCCCATCTTCACCTCCCCAAACTCACTATTCACCATTCACAACTCCCCAAATGCCCCTTCAAACCGGCCAATCCGCCCCAGACTTCACCCTTTACGACACGGAAAAGAATCCCGTAAAGCTCTCCGATCAGAAAGGAAAGAATTTGGTGCTGCTTTTCTTCCCCGCCGCCTTCACCTCCGTATGCACCAAAGAGCTCTGCGGCTTCCGCGACAACCTGGCGCGCTACAACGGGCTGAACGCCCAGGTCTATGGCATCTCTGTAGATATGCCCTTCACCCTCGGCGAGTTCCGCAGGCAGAACAACCTGAACTTCCCGCTGCTCTCCGACTTTAATAAAGAAGCCTCCACCGCCTACGATACCATTTACGAGAATTGGGCTATGGGCATGCGCGGCGTATCCAAGCGCTCCGCCTTTGTGATAGATAAGGAAGGGAAGATTGTCCACGCAGAAGTGCTGGAGAATGCCGGCGAAGAGCCGGATTACGGGAAGATAGATGCGGCACTGGAAGGGCTCGGTTAATTGGAAAACTATTGTGCGACTGCGGGCGACTTATAGTCTCTTGCGTGAGATTGTAAGTCTACCAGAGGAGACCATTAGTCTCCTCTGGGATACCAATGATATTCTTGCAAAAACTATTGGAATTCCTGGGGAGACTAATGGAATTCCTGAAAAAACCATTAGGATTCCCCGGGAAACCATTGGTATCATGCAGCATACTTAAAGTTTCTCTGCAAATACCGCCGGTTTTTGGCAAACCGATTAGTTATTGCTCAAAGTCGGTGAATCTTCTCAATCAACCCTGTAGTAGAATACCCTTCCACAAACGGAATCACCTCCACCCGCCCGCCACGGGCCACCGTTTCGCGCGCACCTACGATGCGGTCAATCGTGTAATCGCCGCCCTTTGCCAGCACATCCGGCTTAAGGATCTCAATTAATTCCGCCGGTGTGTCTTCTTCAAAAAGCACAACAGCGTCCACGACTAATAATGACGCAAGCGCCAGCAGGCGGTCGTCCTGATTATTCACCGGGCGCAACGGCCCTTTCAGGCGCTTTACAGATGCATCTGTATTCACCCCGACAATCAAAGCATTGCCAAAAGAAGCTGCCCGCGCCAGATAGTCTAAGTGGCCGTGGTGCAGAATGTCAAAGCAGCCATTGGTAAAGACAATCGTCTTGCCCGAGCCGCGCAGGGCAGCGCAATGCTGCGCCAGCACATCGCGCGAGCTATAGATCTTCTGTTGAATCCACTGGAGCTTGGCTGTCATGAGGCTTGCGGTTGTAGATGGGAAGCAGAAGCAGCGAAGCTACGCCTGATATAAGCGTGGCAACGGTCAGCGCCATCCACGTCACCCAGCCGAAGGCATTGGCCGCCGGCGCCGTCAGCCCGTACCCATAGCGCAGGAGCTTGCCCACAAGAAGCGGATAAAGCCCTATGCCGCCCGGCGCGGCGATGATGGCGGCAGAGCCAAAGATGAGCGTCATCACTGCCTCGCCAAGGCCTAAGTGCTCCGTGGCAGGCATCGCGTGAAAGCCGAAGATTATTTGCGCGAGATAAGAGCCCCAGATAAGCGCGGTATAAACCAGAAACATCCCGCGCTGCCGCAAGTGGAAGATGGAAGTGAAGCCATCGCCCAATCCATGAATGAAGCGACCCACGCGCGAGCCGGGGCTACGTTTGTACACTGCAATGAGCGAGCCTACAATGAGGCCGATTACAAGCCCGGTGATGAGCAACGAAGAAGTGGACGGCGTGTGCCCGCGCAACTCGCCTTCTAAATATGTGTTCAGTGCTGCGCCCTGCCAGTAAAAGCCGATGGTAATAAGGATAATGAGGCAGATGACGTCAAAGGAGCGCTCGGCCACGATGGTGCCAATCATCTTATCGGCAGGCATGTTCTCATACTTCGCCAACACGGTACACTTGGCGACTTCCCCCGCGCGTGGGGGAATAAGATTGACGAGGTAGCCGATGACGACGGCGAAGGTGGTATTAGCAGTGGTAGGGTGAATGCCAATCGGGTCCAGCATCAGCATCCAGCGCCTTGCGCGCGCCCATTGCGAGAGCAGGAAGCAGGCGAAGAAAGGCAGCATCCACGCCAGATTCGTCTGCCGGATAGACACCATCATCACCCGTCGGTCGTCTGCCGTCATGTGCGCCAGCATATACCATACAATGCCGCCGCCGAGCGCCGCGAAGATGACGAGCTGAATGAGGGTGGTCGCGGTTTTGCGCTTCATGAACTTTTTTAAAGGTAGGCGAAGCGATGTGCAGGATTTGCTAAGAAAATGGTTTCAGGTTTCAGTTTCAGAACGTGCCGCCGCCAGGCGCGTTCCTACAAGTGATTATCTTCCTTGGGGAAGATAACCGCCGGCTTAAAGCTTTTAGCTTCTTCAAAATCCATCGTGGCAAAAGCCATGATGATGACCGTATCGCCCACCTGAACGGCGCGGGCGGCGGGCCCATTCATGCATATCATGCCGGAGCCGCGGGTGCCGCGTATGACATAGGTTTCCAGCCGGCTGCCGCTCTCTATATCTACCACCTGCACCTTTTCGTGCTCAATTAGGTTGGCGGCGTCCATCAGGGCCTCATCAATGGTGATGGAGCCGATGTAATGGAGGTTGGCCTCCGTGATTTTGACGCGGTGAATCTTGGACTTCAGGACTTCAATCAGCATGACGGCGCGAAGTTAGGAGTTAGGAGTCAGGGGTCAGGCCTTAGGGGTTTGTTGAAGGATTGGTGGATTACATTTGCCGCGTTGCAAAACTTATGCGAACGACAGCGTTTCCGGCAACGCCTAAACCCTAACGCCTAATTCTTAACCGAAATGGTTCTTTCTATCGTCATTCCCGCTTACAATGAAGGGCCTACCATTCACCGCATCCTGGATAAGGTGAAGGCGGTGCAGCTGATGGCGGGGCTTCAGAAAGAGCTGATCATCGTGAATGACTGCTCCAGGGATAATACGGAAGAAGCTATTCTGGCCTATAAAACGGCAAATCCGGAATTGCAGATCAGCTACTATAAGCACGAGGTGAATGCGGGTAAGGGGGCAGCGCTGCATACTGGTATTGCAAAGGCCACTGGCGACTTCGTTATTATTCAGGATGCAGACCTGGAGTATGACCCGAATGAGTACAATATCCTGCTGAAGCCTATTCTGGATGGCATGGCGGATGTGGTTTACGGATCGCGCTTTGTGGGTGGAAAGCCGCACCGTATCCTATTTTACTGGCATTCAATAGGTAACCGTTGGCTAACGCAGCTGAGCAATATGCTCACCAACCTCAATCTTTCTGACATGGAGACCTGCTATAAGCTGATGCGGCGGGAGGTGATCCAGTCTTTGAAGCTTAAAGAAAAGCGTTTCGGTTTTGAGCCGGAGGTGACGGCTAAAGTGTCGCGCATCAAGGGCGTGCGCATTTATGAGGTCGGTATTTCCTATTACGGACGGACGTATGAGGAGGGAAAGAAAATAGGCTGGAAAGACGGCTTCCGGGCCATTTGGTGTATCATGAAGTATAATGTGCTTAGTAAGTAGCAATTATCCGAACACCATAATTTATTGAATATAATAAGCTAACAGCCTTACCTTCGCGGCCCATAAAATCTATGCCCGCTATGCCGGCAAGGCTCTCTGTCAACATCAATAAAATAGCAACGCTGCGCAACAGTCGTGGCGGCAATACGCCCGACCTTTTGCAGGTTGCGGTTGATTGTCAGCAATTTGGCGCAGATGGAATTACCGTTCATCCGAGACCTGATGAGCGCCATATCCGCTACGGAGATGTACGGAATCTCCGGTCGCTGGTAACCACGGAATTTAATATTGAGGGAAATCCAAAGGAGGATGCCTTTGTGCAGCTTGTCTTGGAGACCCTTCCGGAGCAGGTAACTCTGGTGCCCGATGCGCGGGGACAGATTACCTCTAATCATGGCTGGGATACCAAGGCTGAGGGCGCCTATCTGCGCGAGATAATCGGGGTATTTAAAAAGGCGGGTATCAGAACGTCTATATTCGTTGATCCAGTAGAGTGGGCCGTGCGTGGCGCTAAGGATGCAGGCGCGGACCGTGTGGAGCTTTATACGGAGGCATTCGCAGCAGAATATGTGGCAGATCCGATACGCGCGCGCGCGCCATATGCTGCTGCGGCCCTAATAGCTGATAGTCTGCAACTTGGTGTTAATGCCGGGCATGATTTAAACCTTCAGAATCTGCGTTTTTTCGCTTCCGGCATAGCTTGTCTCAAGGAGGTGTCCATTGGCCATGCGCTTATCAGTGATGCATTATACTATGGGCTTCAAAACACCATTCAAATGTACAAACGCAACTTAACGGAATCATAACCTCCATTGACAGTCAATGATTTACAAACTAAATAGACAAAAGCCTTATTTCTCGCTCTGTGATTATCAGGCATTTAATTTCTGATTTTGATAACAAAAAGCTTAGTTGCGTAGTCGTTAAGGTGTGTAAATCAACGACTTAACGGCCCTGAGAGTATGTTTGCTGCAAGAGTCACCGACTTTTACAATCCCCGTAGCACACATTTCCTCGTCCCCCCAAAACCGCGTGTAATGAACAAATTCATACGCTTTACCTTTTTACTGGCAAGTCTGATAACCTTTAGCGCACTGGTTGCCGGAGCGCAGGCGCCGGTCGCTAATTTCAGCGGCACACCGCTGAACAGCTGTTCTCCCATCGTAGTTCAGTTTACGGACCTCACCACTAACAGTCCGACCTCCTGGAGTTGGAATCTGGGAAATGGCACGTCCTCCACGCAGCAGAACCCATCTACCACATATAGCACGCCCGGCAGCTATACGGTGACGATGACGGCAACCAACGCATCCGGCAGCAGCACGAAGACGCAAACGAATTATATTACGATTCTGCCTGCGCCGACTGTTGTGTTTGTGGCTACCGATACTTCGGTGGGCTGCGGTTCCAAGACCGTACAGTTTACAAATTCGTCTGTATTTGGCGCACCAGGCTCAGGCAGCTATTATTGGGACTTTGGCGACGGAACGTCCTCTACCGCGACCAATCCTGCGCATACTTACCCGAGCCCGGGTAGCTATGCTGTATCGCTCGTAGTAACCAACTCCGCAGGCTGCACCAAATTGCTTACCAAGAATCCTTATATAACTGTTGTAGCGCAGACGCTTGCAAATTTCACGGCCACAAACAATAATTCCTGTAACGCACCGCTTACAACCAGCTTCTCTAATGCCTCAACAGGCGGCGTCAGCTATCAATGGGATTTCGGTGATGGAGGCACTTCTACACTCAGCTCACCAAGCCATACATACACCACCTCAGGCTCTTACACGGTAAAGCTGATTACCACCGGCGCAGGCGGCTGCAAGGACACAATGACGAAAGCGGCCTTTGTGAATATAGGCCTGCTGAATGCAAACTTTACGCAAAGCGCAACCAGCACCTGTACAAACAACAGTGTTGCGTTTACCAACACAACCACGCCCGGCACCGGAGGCAGCGTGTGGTATTTTGGCGATGGCACAACTTCTACCGCGACAAATCCGACGCATGGCTATGCGGCTGCCGGCACTTACACAGTAACGCTTATTGTAAACTACGCTAACTGCGCAGATACAGCTACAAGCACTGTAACCGTAGCAGCCGGGCCGAGCACCTCTTTTACCGGCACGCCACTGGCAAGCTGCAGCGCGCCGCTCACCACAACTTTTACGAACAATACTACAGGGGCGGTCGGCTATCTCTGGCTGTTTGGCGATGGCACTACGTCCACGAGCCCTAATCCTTCGCATACATATAATGCAAACGGTTCGTACACAGTCTCCCTGGTATCTACGAGCACAAACGGCTGTACGGACACCATGAGAAAGCCGGCATACGTAGTAGTGCAGCCGGTTACCGCATCCATCACGGGCAATTCATTTATAGGATGTGCTCCCGCGAGCGGCGCATTTACCGCCACGGCTACCAGCCCCGTTCCGATCACATCATATGCTTGGTCATTCGGCGACGGCGGCACCGGTACCGGCGCATCGGTAACCCATAGCTACGCGCTTCCAGGCACTTATACGCTTACACTTACCGTAACAGCCGGCTCCTGCACGGCTACTGCGACATCACTCGTTGTGGTGGGCACAAAACCTACTGCCGGATTTACGGCATCGCCAACCACCACCTGTGTGAATAGCCCTGTTACTTTTACAAACACCTCTTCGGGCGCTACCAATCTTATATGGATGTATGGCGACGGCGGCGTTGGCTATAACTCAAATGCGACGCATACTTATAGCTATTCCGCTTCCGGCACCTTCTCTGTGATGCTCGTAGCGTCTAACAACGGATGCACAGATACGCTGGTAAGGACCAACTACATTACGGTTCAGCCTCCGAGTCCGAATTTCACCTATAGCTTTAATTGCAACAACAGATACACCTATAGCTTTACTAACACAAGCATCGGCGCCACAAGCTACTCATGGGATTTCGGCGATGGCAGCAGCCCTTCAACTGCTGTGAGCCCTTCTCATACGTTTGCTGCGAACGGCACTTATATTGTTACACTCACAGCAACCAATAGCACTACTGGATGTGTAGCTACCAAGGCCTATTATATATTTATATTCCCGCTGACTGCAAGCTTTACGGCAACGGATACAGTCATCTGTAAAGGTTCCGGCATCGGCTTCAATGCAAGTTCAAGCATTTACTATCTGTCTAATGAATGGAGCTTTGGCGATGGCGTAAACCTGACTTACACCTATCCAAACATCGTAACCTCTTTTACGCACGATTATCTCACGGCGGGAATCTATACAGTAAGGCTCATCACAAAAGACTTTAACGGTTGCGCGGATACGATGATCCGCACCAATTATATCAACGTCCGCTCTCCGTCGGTTGCTTTTACGAATACGCCAAACAGCGGCTGCAGTGCATTAACGGTGACTTTTACAGATAATTCTGCCGCTTCTACGGGAAGTGCTATCAGTAACAGGACCTGGAGGTTTGGCGACGGGACCTCACTTTCTACGACGGCAACAACCGTTACGCATACCTATTCCGCGGCGGGCACTTATTCTGTAAGGCTGGTCATCACTGAACTGGGCGGGTGTAAAGACTCTCTGACCAAAACGAATCTGATTACGGTCAATAAGCCGGTAGCCCAGTTTACGAGCCCGGACGCTGCAGCTTGTATCAATGGCCTTGTTCACTTTACCAATACATCGTCAAGTCTGAACGGCGCGGTGACTTCAAACTGGACATTTGGCGATGGCGGCACTTCTTCGTTGACTGCGCCTACTCACGTATATGCTACAGCAGGCAACTATACTGTGAGCCTGATCGTCACGGATGTTTATGGTTGTAAGGACACGCTTAGCCGGAGTAATTATATCAATGTGTCTCCTGTGCAATCCGGCTTCACTATGAGTGACTCCGTGGCTTATTGTCCTCCGTTTACCGTCAACTTCACCAACACGTCAACCAATGCGGCTACCTACCTGTGGCTGTTTGGCAATGGCAGCTCGTCTTCATTGCTGAATCCATCGGCAACATATACCGCGCCGGGCTATTATACGGCTAAGCTCGTTGCGATCAATGCAAATGGCTGTCGCGATACTTCTTATCACACCATCTTCGTAAATACGGGGCCTTCCGGTACGCTGAGCTACACGCCGATTGCGGGCTGTAATCCGGTGACCGTAACCTTCACGGCTACAAGTCTGAACGCCACCTCGCTGACATACGACTTTGACAACGGCGTTACCCAGACCACGTCGGCTACCACAATCACCTACACTTACACCCAGCCAGGCGTTTACTACCCGAAGCTCATCCTGTCTAATGCCGGCGGCTGCAGCACCTATGTAGTAGGCGCAGATTCTATCAAGGTCAATAAGATATACGTTGGCTTTACAGTTGCGCCAAGCCCGGCATGCGCTAATACACCGGTGCAGTTTACAGACACGTCTAATGCTGTAACCTCCGCAATCGCCACACGGAGCTGGAACTTTGGCGATGGTAACACCGGCACCGGCGCAACGCCTACCCATTCTTACTCTGCAGGCGGCACTTACACAGTGCGTCTGATTGCAGCAACAGCCGGCGGATGTACTGACACTGCTTACCGGACGGTCGTTATAAATCCTGCTCCCCTTATTGCCGGTTCAAGCCCGATTATCTGCGCAGGTCAGTCAGCAGCGCTCAGCGTAAGCGGCGCAGCAACCTACAACTGGAGCCCTGCCACGGGCCTGAGCTGTACCAATTGCAGCAACCCTACAGCAAATCCGCCCACCACCACCACTTACACCATTACCGGCGCCTCGTCGCTTGGCTGTATCGCCACCGGGACGCTTACCCTTACGGTAAATCCGCTGCCGGCCGTAAATGCCGGCCCGCCACAGTCTATATGCGGCGGCGGCTCTGTAACGCTCACTGCTACGGGCGCTACCAGCTATAGCTGGAGCCCGTCCACCGGTCTTTCGTGCACCTCATGCTCCAGCCCGACGGCTTCGCCAAGCGCCACGACTACCTATACCGTTACCGGCACAAATGGCAGCACGCTTTGTACATCTATAAGTAATGTGACTGTTACCGTGACCAATAATCCGACCGTTACGGTAGTCCCTTCCACGGGCGCGACAATTTGCGCAGGCAGCTCCACAGTCATTTCCGCAAGCGGCGCTACAAGCTATAGCTGGAGCCCGGCAACGGGCCTGAGCTGCACCACCTGCTCCAACCCGATTGCCAATCCGTCGGCTACAACTACCTACACAGTTACCGGCACCGCTTCGGGCTGCAGCACTTCGGTGCCGATGACCGTGACGGTTACACCAACACCAATAGTTGCTGTAAGCGGTCCGGCTGCGATCTGCGCAGGTGCCTCCGGCACGCTTTCCGCCTCAGGCGCTACGACTTACAGCTGGAGCCCGGCAACCGGCCTTAGCTGCAGCAACTGCGCGAGCCCTGTAGCTTCTCCAGCCGCTACTACTACCTACACTGTTACCGGTACCACCGCCGGCTGTAACGGCTCTGCGAGCAAAACGCTTACCGTAAATGCATTGCCGGTGGTAAATGCAGGCTCCGATGCGGCTATCTGTGCGGGAGCTTCCACCTCACTTTCCGCAAGCGGCGCATCTTCTTATTCCTGGACACCTGCAAGCGGCCTGTCCTGCGCAAACTGCGCGAACCCCGCTGCAAATCCGGCTGTGACCACCACTTATATAGTAACTGGTACTGTGGCTAATGGCTGCTCTAACACAGATACTGTTGTAGTGACTGTAAATCCGCTGCCGGTAGTGAGCGGAGGCGTGAACCAGTTCATCTGCCCGGGCGGCTCTGTTGCGCTTAACGGAAACGGCGCGGCTACCTATACCTGGAGCCCGGCAAGTGGATTGTCCTGCACTGCATGCGCCAGCCCTGTGGCTACGCCATCTGCTACGAGCACTTATAAAGTAGTGGGATTCTCAGCGCTCGGCTGTAAAGACTCCGCTAATGTAACCGTAACGGTAAACGGCACGCCGACTATAACTGTGAGCGGCACGACCGCCGTGTGCGCCGGCGGCAACACCATCCTTACCGCAAGCGGTGCAACATCCTATTCCTGGACGCCTGCCACAGGCCTTTCATGCACCAGCTGCGCCAACCCAACCGTTACGCCAACTGCCAGCACCACATACACGATCACCGGTACATCAGGCATTGGCTGCACGGGTACAACCACAAAAACAGTAACGCTTAATCCGCTGCCACCAGTGAATGCCGGTCCCGACGCTGCTATCTGCGCGGGCGCATCCACCACGCTTGCAGCCACAGGCGCAAGCACCTATTCCTGGACGCCGTCCACAGGCCTGTCATGCACAAGCTGCGCAAGCCCTGTCGCTTCGCCAACAACTACTACGTCTTATACAGTGACCGGAACTGACGCCAACGGCTGTGTGAAAAATGACACGGTAGTAGTGACTGTAAATCCGCTTCCTGTTGTAAGCGGCGGCCCAAACCAGGCAATCTGCCCCGGCGGGAAC
Source organism: Chitinophagaceae bacterium (assembly GCA_965246765.1). Classification (GTDB taxonomy): domain Bacteria; phylum Bacteroidota; class Bacteroidia; order Chitinophagales; family Chitinophagaceae; genus UBA1952. The sequence goes on along the minus strand of CBDFFJ010000005.1, from coordinate 844,233 downwards.
GCCGTGCTGAATGCAACCGGCGCCAACAGCTACGTCTGGAGCCCGGCCGCGAGCCTCAGCTGCAGCACCTGCGCAAGCCCGACCGCAACGCCATCTGCCACCACTGCCTACAAGGTGGTGGGCACCTCTGCCCTCGGCTGTAAAGATTCAGCAACTGTGACTATCACGGTAAACACCGTTCCGGTAGTTGTCGTAAGCGGTACTAATACAGTCTGCGCCGGCGGCAGCACCACACTCACTGCATCAGGCGCAAGCACATACTCCTGGACACCCGCCACCGGTCTGTCGTGTACTACATGTGCAAGCCCTATCGCTAATCCTGCTGCTACTATTACCTATACCATTAATGGCTCCAGCGGCGTAGGCTGTTCTGCTTCTACCACATTTACCGTGACGGTAAATCCGCTGCCAGTCACAAATGCAGGCGTGGACACGGCTCTATGTATCGGCGGCGCTGTAACACTGACTGCCACAGGCGCTTCCACTTATTCCTGGAGCCCCGCCGCCGGCCTGAGCTGCACAAGCTGTGCTTCTCCGGTGGCTACGCCATCCGCAACAACTACTTATGTAGTTACCGGCACAAGCGCGGCAGGCTGTATCAAGAACGATACGGTGATAGTAACGGTTAAGCCACTTCCGACAATTTTTGCGGGTAGCAACACATCTGTCTGTCCGGGCGGCTCTGCCACCCTGACCGCCACCGGCGGCGCAAGCTATGTGTGGAGCCCTGCGGCAACACTTTCCTGCACCGGCTGCGCGAGCCCCGTTGCCACGCCCACGGCGAATACTACTTATACAGTCACCGGCACTGGTGCTAACGGCTGCGTGAATACCTCAACCGTCACCGTATCGGTTAATGCTACGCCTACGGTTTTGGTAAGCGGCACTAATACCATCTGCGCCGGCAACAGCACAACCCTTACAGCCAGCGGTGCGAACACCTATTCCTGGACACCCGCCACCGGGCTTTCCTGCACAAGCTGCGCGAGCCCGGTTGCTAATCCTTCTTCAACTATTACCTACACAGTAACCGGCTCAAGCGGCGTAGGCTGTACGGCTACGGCAAACTATACAGTGACGGTAAATCCTTTGCCTAATGTGAATGCCGGCATTGATACCGCCTTCTGCTTTGGCAGCTCGGTAACGCTTACCGCCACTGGCGCTGCTACCTATTCCTGGAGCCCTGCCGGCGGACTTTCATGTACATCCTGTGCTTCGCCGGTTGCGTCGGGTGCTGCGACCACAACTTATGTGGTGACCGGTACCAGCGCAGCAGGCTGTGTGAAAAATGATACGGTGATAGTTACAGTCAAGGCCCTGCCAGCTATATCTGCGGGAAGCCCGACATCAATATGTCCCGGCGGCTCTGTGGCGCTGAATGCTACGGGCGGTGTAAGCTACGTGTGGTCACCTGCTACCGGCCTTAGCTGCACCACCTGCGCTTCGCCAACTGCTTCGCCTTCTTCTAATACCCTGTACACGGTTGCCGGTACCGGCGCGAATGGCTGCGTGATGAATGCCAGCGTCAACGTGACGATCAACGCTACGCCTACCGTAAGCATCGCCGGCAATAATGCCATCTGCGCTGGCGCAAGCACTAACCTGACGGCCTCCGGCGCGGGCACTTACTCCTGGACGCCTGCTACAGGCCTTTCCTGCACTACCTGCGCAAACCCGACCGCCAACCCAACGGGCACTACTACCTACACCATCACCGGTACATCCGGTGTAGGCTGCACGGCTACTACCACCTTCACGCTCACCGTCAATCCATTGCCAACTGTGAGCGGGGGCGCCAATAAAACAATCTGTACAGGCGCTTCCACCACACTTGCCGCAACAGGCGCTTCCACTTATTCCTGGAGCCCGGCGACCGGCCTGAGCTGCACTGCCTGCGCCTCGCCAACGGCTAACCCGACTGCTACCACCATTTATACCGTTACCGGCACCAGCAGCACGGGTTGCGTGGGCACGGCTAACGTGACCGTCACTGTAAATCCATTGCCAACCGTGGCTGCCGGTCCTAATGTATCCATCTGCCCTGGCGGCAATACAACACTTACGGCAAGCGGCGCTGCTACTTATGTCTGGAGCCCCGCTACCGGCCTCAGCTGTACCGCCTGTGCTTCTCCGGTAGCCTCGCCTGGCGCTAACACCACCTACACCGTTACCGGCACCAGCGCGGCAGGTTGTACGGCTAATGCTACCGTAACCGTAACTATCAACGCTACACCTGCGGTGAATGTATCCGGCCTCACTGCCATCTGTGCCGGCGGCAATACTACCCTCACGGCAACAGGTGCCAATACCTATAGCTGGACGCCGGCGACAGGCCTCTCCTGCACCGCCTGCGCTTCTCCTGTGGCAAGCCCGGCTGCTACCACCACTTATACCATCACCGGTACCAGCGGCGTAGGCTGTACAGCCACCACCACCTTTACCCTCACCGTCAATCCGCTTCCTGTAGTGAATGCCGGGGCCGACGTGAGCATCTGCGCCGGTACTTCCACCAGCCTCACTGCATCAGGCGCATCCAGCTACTCCTGGACGCCTGCCGCCGGACTTTCATGTACGGCCTGCGCTGCACCGACTGCCTCGCCGACTGCTGCAACTACATCATATGTAGTCACCGGCACAAGCGCCTTCGGGTGCGTGGGTACAGATACCGTGGTGGTGACGGTCAAGCCTTTGCCCATCATCTCCGCAGGCAGCAATACCAGCATCTGCCCCGGCGGCTCTGCAACGCTTACACCTACAGGCGGTGTGAGCTATGTCTGGAACGCGGCTCCTTCGCTTTCCTGCACAGCTTGTACCTCACCTGTGGCTACGCCTGCCGCTACCACTACCTATACCGTTACCGGTACCGGCGCCAATGGCTGCACTGCCACATCCACCGTCACCGTCACCGTCAATCCACTGCCTGTCGTTACCATCTCCGGTAATACGAACGTTTGCGCGGGCAGCACTACCACGCTCACCGCATCCGGAGCTAACAGCTACGTCTGGAGCCCGGCAACCGGCCTTTCCTGCACATCCTGCGCCAGCCCTGCCGTTACCCTTACCGGCACTACCATCTACAAAGTGGTAGGTACCTCCGGCCTCGGCTGCAAAGACTCCGCAAGCATCACCGTAAATCTGCGCCCGCTGCCGATTGTTACAGTGGATACGCCAACTACCGTTTGTCTGAACGTACCCGTACAGCTCACCGCCGCCGGTGCTTCTTTCTACAACTGGGCGCCAACTGCCGGCCTCTCCTGCACAGCCTGCAGCAATCCGATAGCTACGCCGGCCTCCACTACTACCTACACCGTTACCGGTACTGATGGCTACGGCTGCTCTGCAACTGCGCAGACCACCATCACCGTCCTGCCGCTGCCCAACGTGGCTGCCGGCCCCGATGTAAGCATCTGCAAGGGCAACAGCACCCAGCTCTCCGCCACCGGCGCTGCCAGCTATATGTGGAGCCCCGCTACCGGCCTTAGCTGCACATCCTGCAATAATCCTGTGGCGTCGCCCGTCGTTACCACAGCTTATGTAGTGAGCGGCACAGGCGCTAATGGTTGCCCCAACACCGATACCGTCAACGTAAATCTCTACACCCAGCCGCCTGTAAATGCCGGCCCCGACCAGACCATCTGCGCGGGCAGCGAGGCCCTCCTCCAGGCATCCGGTGCGGTGAGCTATGTGTGGACGCCCGGCAGCACCCTCTCCTGCACCACCTGCGCCAATCCCCACGCTAATCCGATGGCGAACACCACCTACGCCGTCATCGGAACAGATGTACACGGCTGCGTGGACTCTGACATGGTCAGCATCACCGTTATCCCGCACAACCCTGTGGCCATCGGGCCCGGTGGCGATGTATGCGCCGGCGGATCTGTGAAGCTCAGCGCATCGGGCGGCGACAGCTACGCCTGGACGCCAGGCGGCACGCTCTCCTGCACCAATTGCGCTACGCCTACCGCCACGCCTCCGGCCAATACCACCTACACCGTCATCATCCGCCAGGGCACCTGCTTTGCCGACACCCTCTCCGTTGACGTCGTCATTCACCCGATACCGACCATCAACGCGGGCCCCGACCAAAGCATCATCCTCGGCAACGTAGCACAGATCAATACCACAGGCACCAACATAGAATCGTACAGCTGGAGCCCTACCGAAGGCCTCTCCTGCACATCCTGCGCTAACCCTGCCTCATCTCCGCAAAAGGACATGACCTACATCGTCTCCGTAGTATCGCCATTCGGCTGCACCGCACAAGACGACATCACCATCCACGTGCGCTGCGACGGCAGCCAGGTATGGACGCCTAACACCTTCACGCCTAATGCCGATGGTCAGAACGACCGCTTCTACCCCCATGGCAAGGGCATCCTGCAGGTAGATCGCTTCCGCATCTACGACCGCTGGGGCGAGCTGCTCTTTGACCGCACCAACATGCCGGTCAACGACAAGAGCATGGGCTGGGATGGCACCTACAAGAGCCAGCCGCTGAAGCCCGATGTATATGTGTGGATCATGGACGCAACCTGCACCAACGGCGAGCACCTCCAGTCAAAGGGCGATATCTCGCTGATACGATAGATAGATATAAGAGCCGCTTAAGCAGGGGCGCGGCCTAATGCCCGCCCCCGCAAAAGCCCTCCCTCCAGAGTCAGTTTCAGAAGTTCTTTATTTAGTCGCCGTTCCGTTCGCTATTAAGCTGCCGTTGCCGAAGGCAGCCTGCCCTGAGTGAAGCCGAAGGATCGCACACTGAGGGGTTAGTCAGTCTGTTTGGCTTTTAAACGGAAGCTTAGGGACAGGACGCACTTATCCCAACCACGCAACTGCATGGGGGTCATCAGGACGAGCTTATCTCAACCACGCAGTTTCTTGGCGGTCATCCGGACTTCCATATTAACGCTATGCAGTTGCGTGGTGATGATATGTGCAATTTGGATGTGCGCGCGGATGTTATAATATGCCAAACAGACTGACGAACCCCTCAGTGTGCGACGCAAGGGACGATTGGGAGCGAACGGAACGGGGACGAATAAAAAATACTCTTTACAAACAAATTTGATACTACGTGTAGCATGAAAAAACTTCTTACCATCGCCGCCCTCCTGCTGAGCGGGGGCACGCTGCAGGCGCAGGACATCCACTTCTCTCAATTTTATGAGAATGCCATCCTGCGCAACCCTGCCCTGACGGGTATCTTCTCTGGCGACTATAAGGCCGGGGTGAATTACCGGACGCAGTGGGGCAACATTTCTAACCCCTTCCAGACGGTGATTGCGAGTGCGGAGACGCGCATCATGGTGAATAAGGAGCTGCACGACTACCTGAGCTTTGGCGCCTGCGTGAGCTACGACCATGCGGGGTCTATTGACTTCAACAGCATGCAGATCACCCCCTCTCTCAACTACAACAAGGCGCTTTACGACGGACGGGCAAGCTACCTGAGCGTGGGCTTTGCGGGCTCGTATATCCAGCGCTCCGTTGACCCGAGCAAGATGACGCTGGACAACCAGTGGATAGGCGGATATGACCCAAACGCGGCCACCGGCGAGACGTTGGTCTTTCAGAAGGTAACGCACTACGACGTAAGCGCGGGGGTGTCCTTCAACTCCAGCGCCGGCCCCAACAATATGGTGATCTACTACATTGGCGGCGCTGCCTGGCACGTGACGAAGCCAAAGGAGTCGTTTAACCCTAACGAGAACTTCATCCGCCTGAGCACGAAGTATGTAGGCTCCGCCGGGGCGACCGTGAGGCTCTCACCGCAGTTTGGCTTGATGGCTACGGCTAATTATTCTAACCAGCATCCGTATGAGGAGGTCATCTTCGGGGGCCTGCTGAGCTTCCGCCAGATCATGAGCGAGACGCGGGCGGTACAGATATCCGCAGGCTGCTTTGCCCGCTGGAAAGACGCCATTATCCCGACGATGAAGGTGGAGTACAATACCTACTCCTTCACCGCCTCTTACGATGTGACGACTTCTTCGCTGAAGCCATCGCTTAACTCAAAAGGCGGCTGGGAGCTGAGCGTATATGCCCGCGGCAAGTACAAGCACAAGGACAACATGATAGACCGCATAGAATGCCCGCGCTTTGAGCAGGAGCTGACTACGCAATTTGATTAGAAGACGCATCCACACACCAACAAAGAACGCCCCGCAATTTGCGGGGCGCTTCTTTTTTAAGACCTTCTGGAATGCTTACTGACGCGTAAAGCGCATGGCACCGCTGGCGCCATCTGCGGTAGTGAGGAGCAGGGTATAAGTGCCGGCAGGCAGGGAAGAGATGTTGATAGTCTCCCTGCCACTGCGGATGTCGGCGCGGAGCACAGTCTGGCCTACTACTGAGAGAATGCTGGCCGTGCTGCCTGCGGCGAGGCCAGCAATAGTGAGCAGGTTGGTTGCAGGATTGGGGTAAACCTTCACATTGCCAAGCGAAGCAATGCTGCCAACGGAAACGGAGTTCTGAATAGAAGTGGAGACGTTATTGCCGCAAACGTTGTAGGCAGTGACGGTGACGGTGTAGCGGCCAGCAGTAGCGTAGGTATGGGTAATAGGCGTGGTGTAGCTGCCTACAATCGTCTGCTTGATGCCATCGCCAAAGTCCCACACGATGCTGTCAAGCGCGGGCGTGGTGCCGGTATAGGTAAAGGCAACAAGACGGCCCACAGGCGCGCTGGCGGTAAATGAGGAGACAGGCTTGGCGCAAAGAGGCTTCTTAGGCGTAAAACGGAACACACGTCCGGAAGCGGGCCAGCTGCTCAGTATATTAGCAGGCAGGTTTGCAGCGTTGATGTTGAAGCTGTCAATAGCGGTAGCAGTAGGGGAATTGCCCTTGATGTAATACAAATCGCCGGCAGTGCCGTTGAAGAAATCAGCGTGCTTAATATAGCCAATGAGCGGCGCGGCGCCCCCGGAGGCAAAGTAGTCACCGGGCGTATTGATACGGGAAGGACCGTAGTGGAGCTCCACGATATTGGAAGTCTCATAGATCCAGATCTGCACGCAGATGGAATCATTCAGGGTGCCGTTATTAAAATACTCATTGCCAAAGCCGGCATTAAACAGCTCCATCTTAAAGATGCGCGAAGGCGAGGTGCCGGTCGTGCGGTAGCGGATGGGCGAAAGGGAAGTGAAGCCAAGCGCGCCCCGGTCAACCAGGAGCGTTACGTCGGCGAACATAAATCCGTTCACGTCGCTGAAGTCTGCTGTATCGGCACAGGCGGTGGCCAGTTGCGTCACCACGCCGAGCTTATTAAGGACGATGGTACTGTCCAGCTTCCAGGTAAAGGGCACCGGCGCCTGGAAATTGTCTCCGAACCAGATGTTGCCGCCATTGAGCGAAGTAGCGCCGGTAAGCGGAGCATAAGGAGTGGTAGTGTCTTTGAACACATAGTTGAACTGGGCGGAAGCAGTGAGGCAAAGCAAGGCTGCGATGGACAGCAGAAGTAGGCGTTTAAACATTGGCGTTTAGATATTTAGCAAAGGAATACGGTTTAGGCGGCCGTGCCGGCTCTTTCACAGAAATTTGGGAGCCACCATTCTCCGGCAAGGACGGGTAATGATGCTCAAACGTTTGGATTTGAATAAGGCAGGACGGCTTTTTACAAATTTTTTTGAGGACTGCTTAAACATGGCACGCTTCCTGCCATCATAGGGCTACAAAAACGTGAACGTCATGAACCTTGTGAAGAGTCTGCTCCTGTTTACCGGCCTTGCCTTAGGCTTGAGCTCATGCATCGTAGCCGGCCCGGGCTACGGCTACCGGCGCGGCCCCGGATATTATCGCCCCGCGGGCCCACGGATGCACTACCATGCGCGGCCGCATCACTATGGGCCGCGGCGCTACTAAGGGCGCGGGAGGAGGCTGCGCCAGAGCGCGGCCTTCCTCTTGTCATACCTTGGCACCGTTGTTTTCAGCGAAGGAGACAGCGCCTATTTTTCCGGAATGATTCTCATCTCGCCCCACACCGACGTCGTATTCAACAACCCCAAAATTGCTTACCACGACGGGCAGCATATCGGGCTGCTGGACAACTTCATCGGTGTACTTGTTACTTACCTCGCCCTTTACCAGCATGAAGGCATGCGGCAGCTGGAGCGCGACGGTCATATCCGCATCTTCCACAACCGTGGCGAGGAATACGGCTATCTTTTTGAAGCGCCGAAACTGAACCCGGAGGAGGATGTAGTAATCGTGGTGGATGTCTGCGCAAACAAGGAAGCCTACAAAGGCTACGACGTATCGCTGGAAAACATCCACAACTATCCCGACCTGGACGAAATCATTGCCGAGATGGAGCGCGAAGGCTACCGCATAAAGCTCAAGCCCTACGATGCCGACCCTGCCGATCACGACGAGTCTTTTAACTGGATAGAGCTGGGCGTGCCCGTCCTCTCTTTCACCATTCCCATACAGGCGGAAGGCAATAACTGGCACCGCATACAGTGCGACAACACGGTGTCTTCAGACGTAGTGGCACGCGCGGCTACCTGCCTTAACCGCTTTATTCTTCATTCCCTGTAAGCAAGACGCGAAACACCCTGCTCCAAAGGGGCATCTACATATGGAAACGACTACCGGCAACCCCTATGCGTTGCATGAGAAAACTGCGCTTGTTATAGACAATGGCCTCTTCGCAGAGTTCGCGTTGCAGCTTGCGCGCTCTTTTAAGCGGGTGTATTACTTCTGCGAATTCCGTTCTGCCTTTCCCGGCATTGACAAGGCGGCAGTAGCCAACGAATACGTCAACGGACATGAGCAGCACTCCTTTGATGGGCTGCCACTTTATCGCATCACCAATGTGTTTGAGGTGCTGGATAAGATAGACATCGCCGTTTTCCCCGACGTAGGTAACGGCGATCTGGCAGAGCACATCCGCTCACTCGGCGTTCCCGTTTTCGGCTCCGGGAAAGGAGAGCTCCTTGAACTCTGGCGCGTCCGTACGAAAGCAATGCTAAAGGATGCCGGCCTGCCCGTGCACGACTATGAGATGGTCACCGGCACAAAGGCGTTACGCGAAGCGCTGGCGGCGGAAGGCTCGCTGTACGTAAAGATTTCCCGCTACCGGGGCGTTTTTGAGACGTATCACCATACCTCGCCGGAAGGCTCAGACCTTTGGATCAACGACATTGAGCAGCGCCTCGGCAAGCTGGCAGACGTGATTGATTTTGTGATAGAGCAGCCCCTTGAAGCAAAGGTGGAAATAGGCACCGATTCGTACACCATAGACGGCCGCTACCCTTCTACAACCATCGCCGGTACCGAAATCAAAGACCTTGGCTATTGCGGCCGCGTTTTTAAGAATAAGGAAATGCCGCAAGGCACACGCACGGTGGACGAAGGCCTTTGCCCTATTTTCAAGGAGCTCGGCTACCGCGGCTTTTACAGCACCGAGATACGGGAAACTGAAAACGGAGACCCGCACATGGTGGATTTCACCGCGCGGATGCCGCTTCCTCCCGGCTTTCTTTATGGCCTCATGTATCGCAACCTTGCGGATATCGTATGGGGAACCGCCAACGGCGTGCTGGTGGAGCCCGACGTCGCGAAGCAATATGGGATGATGGTGCTGCTCTACTCGCCGTGGTATAAGGAGCATATGCTGCACGTAAAATTTCCCCCGGAATACCGGGAAAACATTCAGCTCCTGCTGCCCGTAAAAATAGACGGCGAATACTACTGCATCTCGCAGTACGATATGGAAGAGTTTGGGGCGGTAAGCGTAGCCGGAGATTCTATTGAGGAATGCGTACAGCAGGCGGAGATCATCCTGGCCGGGATAGAAGCGCATCAATACACCTACGATGCACATGTGCTGGAAAAGGCAACAAGCGCTTTTGAAGAGATGATGCGGGCCGGAATCCAATAGACTTTAATGTCAGAAAACAGGCATCCTCTTTTTGCCTCCGGCTATGCGTTGTATATTGCCTTTCCAAAATCAGCTACGCTACGCATGAAATATCTTTCCGTCCTTGTATTTGCGCTTGTGCTCCTGACCGTTTTTGAATCCTGCGCACGCCGCCGCGGCGTTGACGTAGGCATGAACCACAGGCGTGCGCCGGACTGGCACCGCGGCGGCGGCTATGGCCACGGTACAGGATTTCACAAAGCCCCTCCCGGTTACAGCCGCTGGCGCTAAGGCTCCTCCTAATGCATCAAAGCACCTTTTGCAAACTGCGGAAGGTGCTTTTTTATGCCCGCTCAAGACGCAGGGTGTAATAGAGCATGTCTTCCCGGCCGCCATCGGGCCAGATGCGCGGCTCGCTGCGCGAAAACTGAAATCCGTAGCGCTGATTCGCACGCTTTGAAGCTTCATTGCTGCGCCGGTGGCCTATGTGCAGCAGCCTGACGACCTGTGCCCGCGCCCAGGCCAGTCGTACGTCATAAAGCAAGCCGGAAAGGCCTTGCCCGCGAAATTCCTTTCTGATATAAGACTGGCTGAGGTATGCTTCATCAGGTTGCTCCGCCGTGCTGCTGATGCTGGTGAGTCCAACGAGCGTTTCGTTTCCGGAATAAAGGCCGAAGGATGCGACGCGTGGATTCCGGAGCCGCTCCTGCCAAACGCTGTCTTCATAGGCGGCCTCCTTCGCGTAAGGATTGCCGAAGACGCCCGGCTCATGCTGCAATGCTTCTAAGCGGATGGCTTTGTAGGCTTCCCAATCGTGAGGCAGAAAGCGGCGGATTGAAAAAGCCATCTAATGTGCAGTGGCTGTTTTTGGCACGGAAGAAACGGGCAACTTTCCGATGCGGTAATTGAACCCCACAATCAAAGTACCCGGCTCCGGCCCCATGCCCGGCTGAAAAGTATTTCCTTTTAGCCCGATGTACTCATTACCGTTGCGGCTGCAATAAATCGTAGCCTGAAAGCCCGCGCGAAAATCCAGTCGCCGCCAGATAGGAAAGTCGCCGCCTATGCTGAAGGCAAAGCCGTTTGCCGCGCCCTTGTAATGACGGTAATCGTTCGGGAAGCCTAAATCTCCCTCGTAGTAACCTTCGTCATTGTACTGAGAATAGATGTACAGCACCTGCGCCCAGGGCACCGGCACATTCCGTCTTGAATAAACGAACCGGCCCTTAAGGCCAACTTTGAAATAAGCGCCGTGGGCATCCGTAAGCACATCACTACCGTCAACTTTAATGCCGCCGCGCCGGGCCTTATTCAGATAACCTCCCGATGCGGTAACACCAATGTAGCGATTGAGAAAGCACTCCAGCTGCAGCTCCGGCAGGCCCGAATAAAGCGGCGCGAGATTGATACCAATATTGACTCTGGACGCAATCGGGTCGCGTGCAGCAAGTGGATTTGCAAAAAAGAAAACTGCAAAGAAGAGAAAGGCTGCGCGCACAATAAGAGCGTTTAGAGTGTTCCGGGACTATGTCTAAGACTGGCCGGTAAACAGCCAACGTTGGGATGCCGTCAAAGTATTTACACCGGGTCAACATCAATCACAATCTGCACATCCTTCAAGCCACGCACCGAAGAAATCTTCCCGCGTTGCTCTTTCAGAAAAGTCTTCACGCCTTCAAGCACTTTCAAATCCTTCGGACACTTCAGCAGCAATTCCTGCACAAACTGATTCCGCACGCGCGGGATGATTCCTGCCGCCGGGCCTTGTATGCCGATGCCTTCCAGCTTCGCAACTGCTTCCGCCATCTGCACCGCCGCCGCCACCGCCTGCTCCTCCTCCTTGTGCCGGAACACCAGCCGTATCATCCTTGAAAACGGCGGATAGCCAAAGAACTCCCGGTACCCAATCTCATGTCTGTAGAAAGCCGCCACATCATGGTCAACCACCCACTGCAAAGCCGGATGCTGCAAATTATAGGCTTGTATCAGCACACGCCCCTTTCCATCCGTGCGACCGGCGCGGCCCGCCACCTGCTCCATCAATTGAAAGCCGCGCTCATTCACGCGGAAGTCCGGGTACGACAGCAGTGAGTCCGCATTGAGGATGGCCACCAGTGCCACCGGCGCGAAGTCAAGCCCCTTCACCACCATCTGCGTGCCTACCAGAATATCCGTTTGCCGCGCCTCCATACTGTCAAGTAGTAGCGAGAGTGCATTGCGACCGCGCATAGAATCCATATCCATCCGCGCCACTTTCGCAAGTGGGAAGGCTGTCTTCACTTCTTCTTCAATCTTCTCCGTGCCGAAAGAGCGGCTTACAAGGCGGTTGGAGCCGCATTGCGCGCAGGTCTGCGGCACGGGCGTGGCAAGGCCGCAGTAATGGCACTGCATCTTGTCGTGCGCCTTGTGGTAGGTGAGGCTCACCGCGCAGTTGCGGCATTGCGGCACCCATCCGCATTGCGTGCAGATTTGAAACGGCGCATAGCCGCGGCGATTCTGAAAGAGAATGATTTGCTTCTTTTCCTCCAGCGCCGCCTTCATAGCCTCCATCAATTCCGGCGTCAGGATGCCGATGCCGGTCTTGCGCGATGCTTCTAGGGAACGCGCGTTGATAATCTCAATCTTCGGCATCTGCACGCCTTTGTAGCGCTCCTTCAGCGCCGCATAGGCGTACTTCTTTCCCTGCACATTGTAGAGGCTTTCTACCGAAGGCGTGGCCGAGCCGAGAATCGTTCCTGCGCCGTGCAGGGCCGCCAGATAAATCGCCGCATCGCGCGCGTGAAAACGGGGCGCCGGGTCGCGCTGCTTGTAAGAGCCATCGTGCTCTTCATCGCAGATGATGACGCCGAGCTTTTGGAAGGGCAGCCAGATGGCAGAGCGCGGGCCGACCACTACTTTGTAGCGACCGTCCGCCACTTTCTCCCAAATCTCCACGCGCTCATTGTTGGAAAAGCGGGAGTGGTACACGCCCAGCTCCTCGCCGAAGTAGGCGTACAATCGCCGTACAAGCTGCGTGGTCAATCCGATTTCCGGCAGCAGCAGCAGCGCTTGCTCGCCGCGCGCAATGCAGTCGCGAATTTTTTGGATGTAAAGCAGCGTTTTGCCGCTGCCCGTCACGCCTTGCAGCAGCACCACGCCTTTCTCCGCGAGGCCTTCTTCCATTTCTATAAAAGCGGCTTCCTGCGCGGGCGTAAAAGCAATTTCTTCCGTTCCTTCCTTTCCTGAAAACCGAATTCTGTCCACATCCTGCTCTTCTATCTGGAAGACGCCGCGCTCGGCGAGGGCTTTGATTTGCGCAGCGGTAATCTTGCCTTCCGCCAGCAGCTCTGCCTGCTTTACCTCCGCGCCGCTCTTGCCGGTGTGCGAGAGATAAGCCATGAGTGCCTCCAACTGCTTGGGCGCGCGGGACAGCGTTTCAAAGAGCGGCTGCAATGCTCCTTCGGTCTGATAATCGGGGGCGAGGGAAATCACCTTTTCGGTCTTGCGCTTGTAGGTGGCCTCCAGCGCATCGTTGATGATGACGGCCTCGGCGTGCAGCAGCTCGTGCAGCACGGGGATGAGGGCTTTGCGGCCCACCAGATTGCGCAGGTCGGTGATGGTGATGGCGCCGCGGGTTTGCAGGGCGCTTACGGCGAGGGCCGCGCTTTCCGTCCAATCCACCACCGCATCGGGGTGGCGGGGTGCCCATTGGAGGCGGGTTTCGGCGCTGAGCTTGAGGTGTGCGGGCAGGGCGGCCGTCATCACCTCGCCGGGGGCGGCGGCGTAGTAGCGCGCAATCCAATCCCAGAAGCGCAGCTGGATGGGGCTCACTACGGGCGCCTCGTCAATGAGGGCGCGGATGGGCTTTACCTCATAGGCCTCCGGCTGCTCCCCGTGGATGCGCGCTACGATGCCGGCGTACTGCTTGTTTTTGCCGAGGGCCACCTCCACGCGCATGCCGGGCTGCACGGCTCCTTGCAGCTCTGCCGGGATGCCGTAGGTAAGGGCCTGCGGGAGGGCGAGGGGCAGGATGACATCGGCGTAGCGGTGGGTGGCGGAGGCTCCTTCGGGGAAGAGGGCGGGCATGGGTTTAAAGGTACAATGTGCGCTTAGTGCGGATTGCAAATCCGCTCCCATGTCCCGTGGGATTATATTTGATTGGTGGGACGATTTCTCAAAGTCTTTTTCATCTCGTACAGCATTATGATGGAAGCTGCTGTTTGTAGCGGACAGAATTCTCGCTTGTCAGACACTACCTACTTCAAATTCTGGATACTTCGCAGGCATCATCATAAATGGATTGACACAGTAATAATTCATCCCAACGCATCTCAACCTAATACTTTATGTGTAAGAGGTAAGGCGCTGCCAATTTTATTTTTTGCAACAGGAATCAATTTCTCGTTGGGAGTGGAATATGGATTTAGAAAAGCTCATGCCATAGGTTTGGATGCCGGATACACCTATTTCAGTACACCTCATGAAGAATACGATAGCGTTTCAGCAAGCTACAAAAGCGCAGCACGCGTTGGGCGGACTATTCGCGGCGTGATGTTGAGCTATCGTAATTACTGGCGAATGAGAACATGGAATGGAAACCCACGACGCGCCTATGGAAGCGTATTCTTAAGATTTGGAGATGAAGACGCTTCTCCGGAAAAAGGGTATAACGGGAACATTATTGCTTACCGGAAACTGGAAAAATCTATTGGGATACTTTACGGAATGCTACTTCCTTATACAATTAATGGGTTCTGCGCGGACATCTCCATTGGGCCATTCTGGAAATGGAAAGACATTCATGATGTGGAGCGCAACACTCAAGGGGTTCAAATAACCACAGATGAGCGGACAGATAATTTCGGCGTTCGGTTTGGGCTGAGTCTGGCGTTTGTAGGCAAGCGTCAAAAACTATAAGGCGTGGCAGTGGGACTCTCCTCACTGGTTTAAGTCTTGCGAAGCAGACTTAAATCCACAATGTCAGCAAGTCTCCGACTTGCATCGCTATTGCAAGACACAGTCTTGCTTCCATTCATCATTGAAGTCTGCTGCGCAAGACTTCAACGAGTAGGGGGTCAGCAAGTCTCCGACTTGCATCGCTATTGCAAGACACAGTCTTGCTTCCATTCATCATTGAAGTCTGCTGCGCAAGACTTCAACGAGTAGGGTAAGTGCTTAGACGGGGGTCTAAGCACAACCCTGACTGTTTCCCCGCCCGTCGTCTTTGCCTGGCGCACCGCACAGCCAGTCCGTCATCCGCGCAGCGTTGGCCGCCGCCCTTCAGCCTTTGCGCAGCCCCCTTACAAGGCTGTCTGCCGCCTGAACAGGGCTGTTTGAGGCCTGTGCAGCCTTGCGCAAGGCCCATACAGGCTTGTCCGGGGCCCCGCTCGGTGTTGTCCGTCATTCGCGCAGCCTTGTCCGCGACCCTTACAGCCTTGTTTGCTGTTTTGGATAGTTTTATTACTATTGTGTATCCATCATCCTTAAAACAACATCCCTCATGACCGACCGGCAGAACAATCAATACTCCATGATTAAGGCTACCGATGATGTGCTGCAGAAACACAAGCCCGTCTGGCAGCCCCGCCTCACGTTTGCCAATGTGGTAAAAATCATTGAAGACGCCCTCCCCCTGCTCGCCGCCGCCGCTCAGGAGCGCGGCAGGGATACCTCGGGCATTGCGGTGGATAAGCACAGCCTCCAGCTCAGCGTCGCCCACAAGGCGGATTATATCGGCGACATTATCCAGGCCTACGCGCTGGAGCATGATAATATGGAGCTGTACCGCGCCATGATGTTTAGCTGGAGCGAGGTGCTGCACCTGGCCGACAATGAGTCTTACGCCAAGATGATGGAGGTGTACAATCAAGGCACAAGCCTCTTTACGCCGCTGAAAGACTATGGCCTGGCGCAGGCAGACCTGGACAGGCTAAAGGCGGACGCGGATGCCTTTAGTGCCAAAATAGCCGCCCCGCGCACCGCCGTGGGCGAGAAGAAGGACGCCGGCCAGACAATAGACGAGATCATCCGCACCTGCACCGCCGCGCTGCACCGGCTGGATAAGATGATAAACACATTCGCGGCGCAGAGCGAAGCCTTCGTAAATCAGTACAAGAGCGCGCGCATTATTGTAGATGCGGGGCATGGCAAGAAGGCGGCGCCGCAGACTTTCCCGGGCTCATAGGTTTGGCGCTTCCGCGCTGATGAGTCCTTTTAGCAGATTGCTCCACTGCACATCGCTCAGGCCAAGGTAGGCCCCGGCAGTCACCAGCACAGCCCGGGCTTTGTCCAGAATGTTGCCGCCATCCGTATTGGGCAGCTCATTGCGGCCGTAATGATTCCCTTCCACGCTGCTGCCCGCCAGCCTTATGATGAAGGTGCCGGTGGCGTTTTTGGAGAAGAAATGCGCGGTGCCCTCGTCCGTCGCTTTAGGGTCGGGAATGGGTCGGGTGCTGAGGGTAATCCACGACGCTCCTTCATCGTCAGTGCCTTCCATCACAGCCTCCAGCCGCACCCAATCGTAGGCAGGGTGAAAGCCCGGCAGCTCAATGCGCACCAGGTCGCCGCTTTGCGCGGGGCGGGAAAGGGCCGTTTCGCCGTCGGCGGCGTAAAGGATGAAGCTGGAAGAAATGCCTTTCGTGGCAGCCGACCAGGCGGAGGGCTGAAGCAGGCGCTCCTTTGCCCGCTTAAAAATCTGCTGCGCCGCCTTCTTGCTGCCGGCCTCGGTGAGGTGATGTATTTCTTTGGCTACGCCTTCGCGCTGCACGGGAATGAGGGTTTCGGGATTCATGTTATGCGTAGGGGCACAGCGCGTGTGCCCGCAACAACATAGTTATACAAATACCGGGACACGCGCGATGTGCCCGTTACGGGAGCACCTCGGCCAGCTTCGCCTCCAGCGCAGGGCCACGCAGGTCGCGGCCTATTATTTTGCCTTCTTTGTCAAGGAGGAAATTGGTGGGGATGCTTTCCACGCCATAGTCGCGGGCGGCAATGCTTTCCCAGCGCTTCAGGTCGCTTACGTGCGTCCAGCTGAGGCCGTCGGCCTGAATGGCTTCTTTCCAATGGTCCTTATCGTCATCCAGCGATACGCCGAAGACGGTGAAGCCCTTGTCCTTGTACTTATTAAAGGCGGCCACCACATTCGGATTTTCGGCGCGGCAGGGGCGGCACCAGGAGGCCCAGAAGTCCACCAGCACATACTTGCCCTTCATGGCGGCGAGGGAGAGCGTTTGCCCTTCGGGCGAAGGCAGGGAGATGGCCGGTGCGGCTGCGCCCATCACCGGGCCGCCGGTGAATTGCTGGGCGCCGCCATTGGCGGCGGCGGTTTGCTGGGCCACCATCTTGTTCCAGCGCTCGCCAAACTCTTTTGCCTGTACGGCATTGCCAAAGCGCCGGTTTAGCCCCTGGATAAATCCGCTTACATAAGGGCCTTCCGTTGCGGGGTTGAGGATGCGCACGGCAAAGAGGGCATTTGGCAGGTACTTAGTGGTATCGGCATACTGCTCAATGTAGCGCGTAAGGCCGCCCGTAGTGTTAGACAGGTCTTGCTGGGCGCTGGTAATGGCACTGTCGCGGCCCTGCGCATGCAGCTGCCGGATTACATTGTCTAATGTGTTGATGTCGCGGATGTGCTCATTGACCACGCGTAAAAACCCCTGGATGCTGTGCGAGGCCGGCGAGCCCTGAATGGTGTATTGCGGCATCTGGCGCCAGTCTCCCGAAAGGCGGATATTGCCCTCGTCCTGAGAGAGAATGATATAGGCTCCCTGCTCAAAGATCAGCTGATAAAGTCCGGGCTGCGCGCTTTCGGCAGACAGCTCAAAGCGGCCATTTGCATCGGTGCGGCCACTGTCCACCACAATCATTTTGTCGTCTATGCGAAGCTCCTGCAGGCGGACTTTCTGCTCGGGGAGGTTGGTGAAGTTGCCGATAATCGTGAACCGCTTGTCGCGGCCGCAAGACGCCAGGAGCAGAATGCAGGCAAGTATTGATAAGCGGGTGAAAGCAGTAGATTTCATGGGCCGCCAAAGGTAGGACAGGATTATGGCGCCGCCGTCCTATTGACGCCGCCCTGACAATGCGCGGGCCTACCTTTGCCGGCGTTCAAACGTTACATGCGCCGCTGCTTTTTCTTTCTTGCCGTCTTGTGCGCCTTTGCTTCCTGCGAGAAGGATGAAGATGCGATAGTGCTGCCGCCGCGCGGCACGGCCAGCTACGATAGCGTGGTGCTTGGAGAGAGCTATGACAAGCAGATTTTTTATGATTTTGAAAGTGGCATGCCGGTGTTCACCTCCGACCCCAAATCATGGGACCTGGCATTTGAAGCCACGCCGGAGGGCCGTCATATTTTTATAAACGGCGGTCAGGATGTGTGGGTTTACAACACGCACAAGAAAGATTTAGCGCAGGTAAAAACACTACCGCAAGGGCTGAGTGCCACAAGCGGTGCCGGCTGGCAATATGATAAGCCCTCTTTGCTGCCGGATGCTACGGGTATGGGCGAGTGGCAGGATACGAGTGTATATATTGTACAGCTAAGAAGCGGATTGCAGAAGCTGCGTGTGCTTTCAGGAGATGATTCGGGTTATGTATTTGAATGGATGCCGCTCAGCGGGAGTGGCGCTCCGACGCGCGTGGCGCTGAAAAAAGACACTGCTTTCAACTATGTCTGTTTTTCTTTTAGCAAAGGCATTACGCAGCCGGAACCCATAAAAGGGGCCTGGGACATCGTTTTTACCCACTACCGCGAGCTGGTATATGATGGCAGTCTTGGATACGCCGTGCCTTACCTTGTAACGGGCGTGCTGCTGAATCCATGGAAGACATCGGCGGCTGCAGACAGCGTTGACGAATTTTCCGGCATAGGCCTCAATAAGGCGCAGACAGCATTATTCAGTGAAAGGCGCAACGTGATTGGCTACGACTGGAAGACCGTTGACCTTGGCGGAGGCTCATTTACATATACTGTGAACCGCAGGAAGAATTACATAGTGAGCACGCGCAGGGAGCAGCTTTACAAGATGCATTTCCTGGGCTTTTACAGCAGCACGGGAATTAAAGGGACACCGACCTTTGAATTTGAACGCCTGAAATAGTCCCTACCCGTTCAGCGCAGACAATCGTTGCGCCGCGGCCTCCAGCGTCTCTTCTTTCTTGGCAAAGCAAAAGCGCAGCAGGCCATTGTCTCGCTTATCGCTGTAAAATGCCGATACGGGAATGGCGGCAACGCCATAAGATTTGGTCAGCCATTCTGCAAAGTCGCGGTCAGCCTCCTGAGAGAAGTCGCGGAAGGAAGCAATCTGAAAATAGGAGCCGCCGGCAGGAGCATAAAAGGTAAAGGGCGTGTCACGCATCAGCTTCAGGAAATAGTCGCGTTTGGCTTGCAGCATTGCCGCTGCGGGCGCGCGGTCCGGCAGCTCCAGATAGTCTGCGATGCCTTTCTGCATCGGCGTATTGACGGAAAAAGCGAGATATTGATGCACACGACGAAATGCCGCAGTCAGCTCCGGCGACGCAATGCAGTAGCCGACCTTCCAGCCTGTATTGTGAAAGGCTTTTCCAAAAGAATAAATGGCGAACGCGCGCTGCCGTAGTGCCGGGTGCTGCAAAACAGAGTAGTGGCGAACGCCATCGTAAATGAGCTGTTCATAAACTTCATCCGAGAGTACATAAATGCCGGTGCCCTCAAGGATGAGGGCCAATTCGTTCCAGTCTTCCTTTGTCCATACAGCGCCCGTCGGGTTGTGCGGCGTGTTGACAATTATGGCTTTGGTGCGCGGCGTGATGGCTCCTTTTATTTCGTCCCAATCGGGCGTAAAGCGGGGCGCGGCCAATGATACGGTCACGGGGATAGCGCCGCACTGGCGGATGTTTGGGATATAGCTGTCGTAGGCAGGTTCCAGCACTATGGCCTCATCGCCCGGCTTCAGAATGCTCGCAAAGGCGGTATAGATGGCATAAGTAGCGCCGGGCGCAATGGTGACTTCCGAATCCGCGTCAATCTCTAAATTATAGCGGTGGGCAAAGTCGGCTGTGATGGCATTGCGCAGCAGCGGCAGGCCTGCCATTGGCGCATACTGATTAAAGCCTTCCTGCATGGCGCGGCTTACCAACCCGCTCAGCCGCTCATCTATCGGAAAATCCGGAAATCCCTGCGACAGATTGATGGCGCCATGCTGTGCGGCAAGGGCGCTCATGACCGTGAAAATGGTTGTGGACATGGCTATCGGTTTTGCCAGAGAGACAGGCTGCGTTTCTAAAGGTATTTCTCGCCCTTGTTTCGCTTCACCTCTGCTACATATTCCTTTATTTGTTGTTCCCGCGCCCGCTCACAGATCAGCAGGACATCGGGCGTATCTATGACTATGAACTGCTCCAGTCCCTGAAGCACGACAAGCTTTTCAGGCGGCGCCTTTACGATGCATTCATTGGCATCTATCACCATCACATTGTCTCCGTAAATGGCATTTCCGAGATAGTCCTTTTCCGAGTTATCGTAGGCGCTTTCCCAGGTGCCGAGGTCGCACCAGCCGAAGTAGGCAGGAATAGTAAAGACGTTTTTCGCCTTTTCCATAATGCCGTAGTCAATAGAGATGTTGGTGCATTGCGCGTAAAGCTCGCTGATGGCATCATGCTCGCGTGGCGTATTGTACATGCCGTCCGCCTGCACGAAAACGTCGTTAAGCTCCGGCAGATACTTTTCCAGCGCATCCATGATCGTCTGCACGTTCCAGATGAAGATGCCGGAATTCCAGAGGAAGTCGCCGCTTTTCAGAAAAGTGCGGGCCAGCTCCAGCGAGGGTTTTTCCGTGAATGTTTTGACGCGTGCTACGCCATGGTCATGCTCCTCGCCGGTCTCGTATTGAATGTAGCCGTAGCCGGTATCTGGCCGGGTTGGCTTAATGCCGAGTGTGAGCAGCGCATTATGATGGGCTACATAATCCAGCGCTTCGTACATGCTGCGCTCAAAAGCCCGCTCGTCCATAATGAGGTGGTCGGCAGGGCTCATGATAATGTTGGCCTTCGGATTCACGGCCATCATCTTGTGCGCGAAATAAGCGGCGCAGGGTGCGGTATTCTTACGCGAGGGCTCGGAGATAATGTTGTGGTCGGAGATGTCGGGAATCTGCTCCTTGAGGATGCGGATGTAGCTCTGATTGGTGATGAAGTAGATATTCTCCTTCGGGCAGATGTGCTGGAAGCGCTGATACGTCCACTGAATGAGCGAGCGGCCCGTGCCCAAGAGGTCCAGGAATTGCTTAGGCATGCCGGTGCGGCTTTCCGGCCAGAAACGGCTGCCGATGCCGCCGGCCATAATGGCGACGTAATTATTCTGAATGCTCATTCAGGGGCTAAAATAGGGAACATGGCACAGGGAATGGGGAACGGCAATGTCAATAAAATAAAAAGGGAAGAATGGCGGACCATTCTTCCCTTCACAAAACCTGTTGCGCATCACTCTGCTTCCGCAATTACTTCTTTCACTTCCGGAATCATTCGCTTCATCATGCCTTCAATGCCGCTCTTCAGCGTTATCATGCTGGAGGGGCAGCCGGAGCAGGAGCCTTGCATCATCAGGTTTACAACCCCATCGTTGTAAGACCGGAAAGCTATTGCGCCGCCGTCCATTTCTACCGCAGGCTTCACATAATTTTCAAGCAGCTCCTTGATGCGCTTTACTACATCGCTGTCGTCTTCATTGACGGCACTGCTGTCGCTTTTGCGAAGCGGAACCTCGTCCTCATTGATTACGGATTTACCTTCTTCAAGATATCCTTTCAGAAACTCACGGATAGTCGGGATCACCTCATTCCAGTCGGTATCCGGCGTCTTGCTAAGTGTCACAAAGTTGGAAGCGATAAATACAGCGCGAATGAACGGAAAGCCAAACAGCTCTTTCGCCAGCGGAGAAGGCGCAGCACTTGCCTCATCTGGAAAGTCAATGCTTTTACCGGGATAAAGGAGCTTGTTGGCCACAAACTTCATCGTCTCCGGATTCGGAGTCATTTCGGTATAAATGCTTACAACGGTATTGCCGGTCTTCAACATAAGATATTCGCTTTTCACAAAAATAGGCAAAAGGGCTGCGGACACTTATCACTTTCGGCAATAAGCATAATGGCCTTCGGGAAAACCTTAACAGGCGGCGTCTGATTTAAGGCGTTGAAGGCCTGGTTTTTATTCTATATAGCCGCGCGGGCATAGTTGCTGCGCCGAATTCCGAAACATTCATCTCAAAAATAAATCAGCCATGAAAAAATCCTTTTTTGCTCTTGCCGCAGCCTTGTTGCTCGCCGCAGGCGCATATGCTCAGACCCAAAACTTAAATCGCACCAACAAGCGCACACACGATCGCAGCGATGCCGCCAATCCTGGCCGGAGCACGGATCAGAACAATACAAACCGGCAGGGCACCACAACCCATGAGAATGACCTGGACCGCAACAATACAAACAGCAATACCAATACTAATGTAACCACGCCCAATGGCACCGGTAATATGAATGGTACCGGCACAAACGGCACTGGCACCAGCACCAATGGCACCAATACCAATGGGGGCACGGGCACGAACGGCTCTAATATCAACTCTAACAATCCGCGCTAAAAAGCAGGGGGCAGCATGAAACCGGCAGCAATCTGCCGGTTTTTGTATTTGCGTATCGTGGAGGCATTAAGTTTTTAAGGTCACCTTAAACTTATTTCTATGAAAAAGCTACTACTCGTTGCCACGGCCTTTATGCTGCTCTGCACCGGCGCGGACGCAAAAGGCGCTAAAAAGACTGCCCGCAAAAGCAGCCACAAAAAGGAGAAGCCCACTTACTATGTAAACGGCGACGGTACCTATAGCACCAGCCCAGCCGCGACTGACGCTACCCGTCCATCTCCTTATAAAGGCAATAAGGTGCCGGAAAACGATGGCGTAAAGAAGAATAAGGAACGCAACCTGAATTATACAAGCCAGCCACCTGCTACGGATAAGTAAGCTAATATAATCAAAAGCGCATGCACTTGCATCCGCTTTTTGATTATAAAGACCGAAAAAGGTTTAGCCCGCAGGAGTTGCAAGCACCTTTGCTATCTGAGCATCAATCTTTTCCATTACATGCGGCTTGAAATTCTTTTCCTCAAAGTATTCACGCATTGTGGCCATAGTGTTTTCCGCAGTGGCCTTCTCACCGGCCTTGATTTCGGCGAGGGCTTTCCGGCGCATGGCATAGTTCAGGGTGATGTTGTCCACGCCCTCGCCCTTCTTCGTGGCCTCATACACTTTGGTAATCATAGCGCCGGTAGTCAGCGGATCGCTTTGGCGGACTTCCACGCTTTTATCCGGCAATATGGTCTTAAAGTCGCGGGACGCATTGACGCCTGTGGCCAGCGCTGCAAATGAAGCCAGGGGATGCTTTGGATACTTTTCCAGAACCTTACGGAAGGCTTCATTGCCCGACCGCAGGTGTGCGCCGTCGGAGCCCATCAGATAAAAGAGCCGGCCCTGCTCATCGCCCATATAAAGCGCTGCAATGGCATCTTCTGTTTCCGTAACCGGGAATTTGACACGGATGCGGATCTCATCGCTGTTGATTATACCACCTTCCGCAGTGCGATATGCAGCCTTAATGGTATAGAAGCCGGGCTGGTCAAAGTAGAAGCCATCCCTGCCGTAGCCGATGTAGGCGCTGTCATAAATAGACGGATTCTCTTCAGTGAGCTTAGTTGTCGCCGGCTGCAGGAAATGCTCGGCAAGGCCTTCATACATCGCGATCGCCCCACCCGGCTTTTTAATGGCCACCTTGGTCAGCTCAAATGAAGGGTGCAGCAGGCTGTGGACAAGCTTGCCATTCAGGTCGCGCAGCTTTAGTGCCAGCTCTATAACCACAGGCTCGCCAAAGTAGAAGGTGTCCTTTGCCTTAATGCTGAGCGCCAGCCCGGAGCGGTCTTCCAGGATCGGCTGCATAATGTCCGTAGCCTCGCTGTGCGGACCTTCGGCGCCGGAATTGACGTTCCAGTTGTCGCCGCCCATGATTACTGAGTTGCGGAAGTCATGGCGCATATGTACGAGCTCCTGGTCGTCAAACTGAAAGGCAAAGTTGTTCCAGTAGCTGCCGGTGCCGTTGGTCTGATCGTATTTCCAGTCGTAGTTCATCCATGAAAGGGAATTCGGACGGCCTTTATCCCAGGAATGCAGGAGGTTGAAAGAATGGCCCAACTCATGCACATAGCAATAGAGCGTATGCCGGGCAATGTCATTTGCACCGCCGCCGGCATAAAAACTATTGATCTGCGACTGGAATATTGCGCAGCCCTGTCGTTGAAAGGAACCGCTATAGTCAAACATAATCCCGAAAAGCGTGGAACCGCCGGAGGTTAGCTGATGACGGCTTTTGCAAGCCATCAGGTAAGTCTGCCATACCGGCGCATCCTGCACAAGGCTGAAGTGTGTATGCATGGCTGCTTCCAATTCTGCGTTTGTCCAGACCGTATCTGCCCCGGACGCGGACGTAGGGATGCTGTTAGTAGCGGCGGTGCGGTTCAGTTGAATGCCGGCTTCCGCGTAAGCACTTACGGTATTCAGCACCCGGCCAACACCGCCATGGGGCATCACACCCGTATCATACGAGTCAAAGATGGTCGTGCCGGTTTCATAATCCATCTCCAGATTCAGCGAGCGGAAAAAGGCGCTGTTGAAAGCGCAAGTATAGGTGGAGCCGGGGGCATTAGAGGCATTGTAAAAAGTAATGGTCGCCGCAGGGTTTCCGACTACGATAATCGTAACGCGTGGAATCGTGATACGAAACTTATTGAAGGTTGTGCTCCAGGTACTGGTGATGCTTCCTGAAATGGTTACCGAGGTATCCGTCCAAGCTAATGTCAGCGTGCCCGACTTAAAGGAGCCGAAGTACGTGGTTACTCCGCCTGAGATGGAAAAGTAATCTCCGCTTATCAGGTTGCAGGGGCGCTTGCTGTCCACATCCACACGCAGCTCCAGCCGGAATGACCCTGAGCTGCCCACGTAGCGTCCGCTGGAAACCTTCTTGGCAAGCTGAAGGGTCTGGATAGGGATGGAAATGCCTCCGAACGGCGTAGCAGGAGCGGCTATTTCCGGCGTGATGGCCAGTGTAGCGACCCTGTGTTCATGGCCGATTCCGTTACCGGGTTGCGGCTCTGCTAATACAGCAGTGTCTTCAGATTCATTGCTGAAGGGGAAGAGGTTGGACGGATCTTGCATAGTAATGGGTGTTTAAGGATGCCTACTCTGATGACCGTTTTCGGCAGGGCGGTGCTTACTCTCTTGCAGAAAGGGATTTTCAGCTTTACTCCCGGAATATCAGAAGAGGGGAGGCTATGGAGGCAGGCGGCCAAGCGCGATGACCGTAACGGAAGCCGGATCCGGAGGTGCCAATAAACGGGTACGATGCAAGCGCATGATATGGAATTTTCTTGCAGCGGGTTTCGCGGCAAGGCATCGCCCAGTATTGCTCCCTAAAGAACAGATAGCACAGCCATCGTTTCTTTAGATGAGCAGCACTGTACTTGCGGGCTCCAAACTATAAATTCAATTTGTAAAATTCAAACCTGTAAACCGAAAATTATTTTCGGCAAATTCAATGCACTGTGATTGAATGCAATAAATAAAAATGGCCTCGTGTGAGCGAAGCCATTTTTAGCGTAATTCTTATGGTATTATACCGAGAAGCTTTCTCCGCAGCCGCAGGTACGGCTTGCATTCGGGTTAATGAAGTGGAAACCCTTGCCATTCAGTCCATCCGAAAAGTCAAGCTCTGTGTCACAGAGATAAAGGAACGACTTGAGATCTGTGACGATTTTCACACCCTTGTCTTCAAAAGTCTGATCAGCGGGCTGGCTTTCGTTGTCAAAATCCAGTTTATAGGAAAGGCCGGAGCAGCCGCCGCCCACTACGCCCACGCGCACGAAATAATCGTCC
This sequence comes from Chitinophagaceae bacterium, assembly GCA_965246765.1. Lineage (GTDB taxonomy): Bacteria > Bacteroidota > Bacteroidia > Chitinophagales > Chitinophagaceae > UBA1952. The sequence goes on along the minus strand of CBDFFJ010000005.1, from coordinate 818,455 downwards.
CCCAAGCCGGCTTCGGCCTTAAGCTGCGCTACCTTGGCTTTGGCCTTGTCGGTAATGTGGATGCCGGGTAAGGCTGCATTCTGAACTGCGCTCATCTTCTTACTTCACTTTGCTGTTGCTGTCCCCGGACTGAGTCCGGGGTTAAGGATGTCTGGTGGTTGACTAAAGCCGGAATTTTAATGTGCGGATGCTTCTTCAAGCACTGCCATGCCGTTCTTCACCCGATAGTCGTTGATAGCGGCCTTGATGGCATCCTCGGCGAGTACAGAACAGTGAATCTTCACCGGCGGCAGGGCCAGCTCTTCCACGATGTCCATATTGTCAATGGCGAGGGCTTGGTCAACGGTCTTGCCTTTCAGCCATTCTGTTGCAAGGGAGGATGAGGCAATTGCAGAGCCACAGCCGAAGGTTTTGAACTTGGCATCGGCGATAAGGCCGGTCGCTTCATCCACCTCAATTTGGAGGCGCATTACGTCGCCGCATTCTGGTGCGCCTACCAGGCCGGTGCCTACGTTGCTTTTATTCTTGTCCAGCGTGCCCACGTTCTGCGGGTTCTGGTAGTGGTCTAACACTTTTTCTGAGTATGCCATGAGTTATTTATGATTTATTATTTGCGATAGATGATTTACTCGTAGTGGCCTTTGAGCGCGTGTATAACTAACAGATTTCCCTCTACGGAATAAACCATTCGTTGCTCCTCGGTTATCCTTCTGCTCCACTTACCAGCCATTCCATATTTTAATTTCTCCGGTTTACCTTTCCCCGCTTCCGGATTCTTTCGTGTGTCTTCAATTAAAGCGGCAATCTTCTTTAGTATTTTCTGATTGCCAGACAGCTTCCAAAATTCCACATGTTCCTGTGCCTTTTCTGTGTAAGCTACTTCCACAAGTCTTCCGTTTTGATAATCTTATATCGCCCTTCTTCAAACTGCTTCTGGCTTTCTTGAATCATAGCAACATACTCAGGATTGTAATGCTTATCCTCTTTTGACTTCTTAGCTGCACCATTCATCGTCATCTCTTTGAAAGAAACGCCTAAGGCCTTGAGCACAGCTTTCACAGTCTTCACTTCCACATTTTCCGGAATATTGATAAGTGCTTCCATCGCTTTTACCTTTTGACTTTTATTAGTGGTGCGCCCACTCAATCTTTTCCAAATCCACCCCGTCCTTCCACATTTCCCAAAGCGGGCTCATCTCGCGGAGCTTCAGCACCGTTTCTGAAATGGCTTTAATCGTATAGTCAATCTGTTCGTCCGTTGTGAATCGTCCGAGTCCGAAACGCAGGGAAGAGTGCGCAAGGTCGTCGCCGAGGCCGAGGGCTTTGAGCACATAGCTTGGCTCAAGCGAAGCGCTCGTGCAGGCCGAGCCGGAGGAAAGCGCGATGTTCTTATTAAAGCCCATCATCAGGCCTTCACCTTCTACGTATTTGAAAGAGATATTCGCTACGTGCGGCAGGCGATGCTCGGTGCTGCCATTTACATAAGCTTCTTCCAATTGAAGAAGACCAGCTTCCAGACGGTCGCGCATTTTAGAAAGACGGGCCGCCTCTTCCGCCATCTCATTCATGCAAAGCTCACACGCCTTGCCGAGGCCAACAATGCCCGGAACGTTCAGTGTGCCGCTACGCATACCGCGCTCATGGCCGCCGCCATCCATCTGGGCCGTCACCTTTACACGCGGGTTCTTGCGACGCACATACAGCGCACCTACGCCCTTGGGGCCATACATCTTGTGGCCAGAGAAGGCCATCAGGTCAATGCCGTCCGCATTTACATCTACCGGCACCTTTCCAACGGCCTGTGTGCCATCTGTAAAGAAGAGCACGCCATGCTTGCGGGCTATTTTAGAAATCTCACTTACCGGTTGCAGGACGCCAATCTCATTATTACCCCACATAATCGCAATCAGAATTGTCTGCGGTGTGATGGCTGCTTCCAGCTTCGCTAAATCCACAAGGCCATTCGGTTCTACTTCTAAGTATGTAACCTGACCGCCGATTTTCTCAATGTGCTTGCAGGTATCCAGAACCGCTTTGTGCTCGGTTGTGCAGGTGATGATGTGGTTGCCTTTGGAGGCGTACATCTCGTACACACCCTTGATAGCAAGGTTATCGGCTTCCGTAGCGCCGGAAGTGAAGATGATTTCCTTCGGGTCGGCGCCGATGAGCTTTGCTACCTGCTCGCGGGCATAATCAACAGCTTCTTCCGCAGCCCAGCCAAAGGAGTGGGAGCGGCTTGCGGCGTTGCCGAAATGTTCGGTGAAATACGGCATCATTGCTTCCAGCACACGGGGGTCCATGGGCGTGGTCGCATTGTTATCTAAGTATATCGGGAGCTTGAGGGACATCGGTCTTTTGAACGTTATTTGCGAAGCGTAAAGATACGACCGGCGGGGCGCGCCTGCCGCTTTATTGACAAGATATTCCCATTTACAAAACCTATCCGGTATTGGAAAAGATTGAGCACATCGGCATTGCCGTGAAAGATTTAGGCGTTTCCATTCCGCTCTTTGAGCAGTTACTCAACACGCCTTGCTACAAGACCGAAAGCGTGGAGCGCGAGGGCGTGGAGACTGCTTTTTTCCAAACCGGCGAGAGCAAGATTGAGCTTTTACAAACGACTTGGGAAGACGGGCCAATCGGAAAGTTCATTGCAAAGAGGGGCGAAGGCATCCACCACATAGCCTTTGCCGTAGAAAATATTGAAGCGGAAATGCGGCGGCTGCAAGCCCTTGGATTTGAATTGCTGAGCGACACGCCGGAACCCGGCGCGGATGGAAAGATGGTTTGCTTCCTCCATCCGAAAGGGACAAATGGCGTACTGGTTGAATTATGCGCCGATGCGGTTTAGCGCGTTCTGCCTGCAAGCAGCCTGTTAATAAAAGGGCGCTGCGATTTCTGGCCCCATACTTGGCTTGTTGCTTCTAAAATCAATAGCAACATGAAAAAAATCATCATCGTGGCACTGCTGGGCTTGTTGAGCTTCAGTGTCGGCGCGCAATGCAGAAGCTATGGCCGCGGCTATGGCTATTACGGTCGCCTACACATGCGCCACAGGCGGCACTACATGGCGGAAGGTTATGGCTACGGCTATGGTCGCCAGTTCCGCGGAGGCGGTTACGAAAGGCAGTATCGTCGTGGCGACGGGCAAGGCTGGAATGGCAACCGTGGGAATAGTCAGTATGGAAACAACAACCAGAACAGCTATAACAATAACCAGAATGGCTACAATGGCGGTCAGGGCGGTGGTTATAACAACCAATACAACGGACAAGGCGGCGGCCGCGGTGGATTCCGCAGGCAGTAATTACGGACTGTCTTTATAAGAAGAAAGCCGTCCTGCGCAATGCGGGGCGGCTTTTTAGTATTGCTACTTTTGGGTCATGGCGAAGCAGAAGAACAATCCCGGCGGACTGGTGTATTCTACAAACCCGGACTTTCAGGCAGCGCCGGAAACGACTGATTCGGTCGTTACACTTCCCAAAGAAAAGCAGAAGCTGCGGGTAGCGCTGGATAAAAAGCAGCGCGCCGGGAAGGTAGTGACGCTTGTGTCCGGCTTTGCCGGAAAGGACGATGATTTGGAGGCCTTGGGCAAAGAGCTGAAGACGAAATGCGGCGCGGGCGGAAGCGTGAAGGATGGCGAAATTTTAATTCAAGGGGATTACCGGGAGAAGGTGATTGGGTGGTTGAAAGGGTGGGGATATACAGGCGTGAAGTAGAAGGGCGTTAAGCTCTTCTTAGTCGCGCCAGATACTGGTCGCTATCATCTTCAAACAGCAACTCCGACTTCCAGCCTTCTTCTTCCGCAATGCGCGAAAGCATTTTCCAATCTACGTAGAGCCAAGAAAACGGCTCTGTCTTCCGTCGCTTGTATCCATATTGACAAATAATCTCGCCGTAATAATTTGCTTCCGGCAGCGGCTCTTCTTCGTACAGATACGTCACATCGGAAGAATCAAAAAGTAGTTGGCCGCCCGGAAGAATCAAGCTTTCGGCGTGTCTCAGAAAACGGCGCAAACCATCCGGATTACCGGCCAAACCGATGCCGTTCATCAGCAGGAGCAGCGTGTCATATTGCGCAGCGGAATAATGGAAAATGTCTGCGGTTACTGCCTGCTGAATGCCCCGCGCCTTTATTACCTCAACTGCCAGTGGCGAAATATCCAGCGCAGTCAGTTCTAATCCGCGTTGCTGCAATTCCAAAGCATGGCTACCTGCACCCGCGCCAATATCCAGCACTTTACCCCGACTTTCCTGCAAGGCAATTTTTTCCAGTTCCGGCATCTTAGTCCAGTCGCGGAAGTAAACGGACACATCCATTTCCACCTTTGGACCAATGGTATCGTAAACCCACAGCTTTGCCGGCGACGTATTAAAATAGTAATCCGCGATGGCCCTGCCCAGAATGTCCTCATTCATATGCCCAACAATACAACCTTTCAGGGCATCAACCTATCAACTTCATTTACCTTCGCGCCCATCATGCCCCAGCTTTCCGACATCATCCTGCTCAACGAAAAAGAAACCCGCGCCGGCTTCGGCGAAGGCATTTTAGAAGCAGGTCGCCGCAACCCGAATGTAGTTGCCCTCACCGCCGACCTCGCCGGCTCCCTGAAGCTCGGGCCTTTCATGAAGGAGTTTCCGGAGCGCTACGTGCAATGCGGTATTGCGGAAGCAAATATGATGGGCGTTGCGGCCGGCCTTACGATTGGCGGAAAGATTCCTTACACCACCACCTTTGCCAATTTTAGTACGGGCCGTGTTTACGACCAGATTCGGCAAAGTATTGCCTACAGCGGTAAGAATGTAAAAATCTGCGCAAGCCATGCCGGTCTCACGCTTGGCGAGGATGGCGCCACACACCAGATTCTGGAAGACATTGGCCTGATGAAAATGCTGCCGGGCATGACGGTGATTGTGCCTTGCGATTTTAACCAGACGAAGGCTGCGACGATTGCCATTGCTGATTATGAAGGCCCGGTTTATCTCCGCTTTGGCCGCCCCAAATGGGCAAATTTTACGGCAGAAGACGGCTCGGATTTTCAGATTGGGAAGGCGCAGCTTTTGGCCGAAGGCACCGATGTAAGCATAATCGCTTGCGGGCACCTTGTGTGGCTGGCCGTTCAGGCGGCACAGACTTTGGCGGAAGGGGGCATCTCTGCGGAGGTAATAAACATGCATACCATCAAGCCGCTGGATGAGGAAGCCATTCTGAAATCCGTTGCTAAAACACGCTGCGTAGTGACTGCCGAAGAGCATCAGCAAGCCGGCGGCCTCGGCGAAAGCGTGGCGGGCGTCCTTGCGCGGAATCTTCCCGCGCCGATAGAAATGGTGGCTGTTCAGGATACGTTTGGCGAAAGCGGCACGCCGGCGCAGTTGCTACACAAATATGGTTTGACTAAAGAAGCTATCGTGGCGAAGGCGGAGGCAGTATTGGCGCGCAGGTAGGGGCGACCATTATGGCCGCTCTCGCCCATGCTACGCATCTGCATAAAGAGCGGGCATAGGGCCATGCCCCTACAACTAAAATACCACGAAACACGTAGGTATATGCCGGAAATAATTGTTGAGGTTTGCATTTGAATAACAACATTGCATTCAAAACCAACCTCTATGAAGCTTTTCTACACAATCCTGGCTCTGGCATTCATGGCTGCCGGCAGCGCAAACGCCACCGTGCGGACGGTTAATAACAATACGCCGACGCCTGGCCAGTATAGCACCCTCGCCGCTGCTCAGGCAGCCGCGTCTCCCGGCGATACCTTGCTGATTACCGGTTCGCCATACAATTACAACAGCATCGTTGTCACCAAGCGCCTGACGCTCATAGGAACCGGCCACAAGCCCGTCGGCGACTTTCCGGCAACCAGCAAGCTGGATGATATCAGCTTTAGCGGAACGAACACCGACCTTTATGACTGCAATTTCATAGGCCTGGATGTCAATTCCATTAATTATGACGTGTCTTACACGCGGCGGGGCTATGTAAGCCGTTGCAAGCTGCGCTCAGGCATTTACTTCTACGGAAATATGGACAGTATGCTTTTTGAGGGCAATTATTTTGAGTCTTCCAGCTACAATATCTATGTGTACACTTCTTACATAATAGACAACATAACAGCTAAGAACAATGTCTTCAATGGCGTCATTTATAATTTTTACCCCGGCGGCGGCGGAAATAATATCTACTTCGACAACAATCTTTTTCTGGTGAATGGCTATGTGTTTGCGGCCAGCAATCGCTGGATGCAGTTCCGCAATAATATATTTTATCGCGCGGACCCGAATAGCGGCGGTCTTTCCAGCACCACGTTTAATAACAACATCAGTTATCAGTCCTACAACAGCACAGCATTCCCGACCAGCAACAGCAACACATCCACCAACAATCTGGCTAACACTGACCCGCTGTTTGTCTCCTTTCCATCAGCAGGTGACTATTACAGCTACGCTTACAACTTCAACCTGCAGTCCACCTCGCCCGCAAAAAATGCCGGTACGGACGGCAAGGATATAGGCATCACAGGCGGCTCCGGCTACTTCCAGAAGTGGGGCATTCCCAACATTCCGCAGATCAACCAATTCAACATTACGGGCCCCGCCAATTCTACCGTCGCGCCGGGCGGCACGCTGCAGATTTCCGTTCTCTCAACCATCACGCGCTAAGCGAAAAGTGCATCACGCTAACTTTTTAATCGCGCGCCATGAAGCGAAGACTTTACCTGCTCCTGCTCGCCCTGCTAAGCACGGGTTGGGCCGCCTCCGCCGAGTCCATCCGGCGCTTTGAGGTGTTTATTGATACAGACCCCGGTATAGGCGCTGGCGCCACGTATCTCGTGCCTGCTGCCAGTCAGGCCGACACGGTTCTGCGCTCGCTGTCCGTCTCTGTTCCGGCCGGCATTGCGCCGGGAAAGCATACCCTTTACATCCGCAGCTACGGCGATACATCCGCCAGCAATGGCAAGTGGAGCACGGTGCAGGCGCAAACATTCTGGGTGCCGGAAAACATTATCGCAGCCGAGCGTTTCTTTGATAATGATCCCGGATTTGGCGCCGGAACGCCTGTCACAGTAGCTACGCAACGCGACACCGTCTTGCTCACAGCGTCTGTCCCGACGACGGGCCTGAGCAGCGGCTGGCACATCCTGTACACGCGCACCAAGACCAATGCAGGCCGTTGGAGCGCCGTGCAGGGACGCAGCTTTTTTGTAGAAGAGGTCATTACCGCCGGAGAATATTTTTTTGATACTGATCCAGGCATTGGTGGCGGAACTTCTTTCCCGATTACGACACCGGATGATACGATATCCAAAACACTCTCCATCACCACGCCTTCCATGATGCCCGATGGGAAGCACATCCTGTACGTACGCACAAAAAGCGGCGGAAAGTGGAGCGCGACACAAGGCCGCGACTTCATCGTGCTGCCGCGCATTAATGCCGCCGAATATTTCTTTGACAATGACCCAGGAACCGGGAACGGCGTGTCGTTGAGCATTAGCCCGGTTTCGGATACAGTGAATGGCAATTACAGCATCTCAACAACGGGCCTTCCCGGCGGGCAGCACCGTTTGTATGTGCGCTCCCGTTCCGTTAGCGGGCGCTGGAGCATTGCGCAGGAGCGCCCTTTCTACGTGCGCCCGAAGATTATTGCCGCAGAATACTTTTGGGATAATGACCCCGGAGTGGGCGGCGGTGCTGCGCTTTCAATTGCTGCGCAAAGCGATACCGTGGCGCAGAGCTATACCATTAAAGCGCCCTGCCTCGCGCCCGGCACGCACCACATTTACATCCGCACGAAGGACGAGTTTAATCATTGGGGCATTGCGCAGGAAGACACGGCTACCTTCTCTAATCCTTTAGTTGTAGCCACGGCTACCTATCCCGGCCCCGGCCCTTATGGTACGCCGGTAAAGGTTTTGGGAAGCGGCGGCATTGGGCCACACACTTACAAGATGGGCACCGGTAGTGCCGGGCAGGACAGCGTATTTCTCGCCTCCAATGGCGCGTCAGTAAGCTTCACGGCTATTGACACTTGCGGATACAGCGGCAGCACGACCATTTCAACCCCCGCGAAGCCACTTATCATTGCCGGAGGCAACAATGGCACCGGCGCAGTAACCCTGAGCGGATACGTTTACTGGACGTATGTAAAAGACGCCGCCGGTAATATCATAGGCGCTGTGCGCGATAACCGGAGGAATCTGGGCGCGGTAACGATGAGCTACCTCAAGAATAATTCCGGCACTGTTCGCTCCTACCCGGGCGGCGGTATCAAATATCTTGACCGAAACTGGTACGTCACCTCGGCTAATGCGCCCGGCGGTAATGTCGGTATGCAGCTATTTGCAGTGGATTCTGAATACAATGTCCTGGCAGCTGCCGACCCTGCGCTCCTGTCTAAAAGCAACCTGAAGGTGAACAAGTACAACGGACCGAATGAAGACCTGAGCGTTGCTAACAACAGCGGCGGCAGCTACACGCTGCTTACGCCGGACTCCGTTGTTTCTTTGGCCGGACAGACGAGCGGAGGAAACGGTTATGCGCTTGCCTTCTCAGTCGGCTCCTTCAGCGAATTTTATGAGAGCCGGACTACCGCCGTTGCGCTGGCCCTGCAGGATGTTGTTTTAAAAGCAATCAAGACCGGCAACGCTATTCAGCTCGTCTGGCATACTGAAGGCGAGAAGAACACAGTCGCGCATATGCTGAGTCGCGGTAAGAACAATAGTTCCTTTGCTGAACTTATCACCCGGGCTTCCGGCCCGGGCGTGGCAAATGATTATCAATTCGTAGATGAGGCTCCGCTCCAGGGCGCTAATTATTACCGCGTTTCTATAAGGGGCCAGAATGGCGAGCAATTCTATTCGCAAATCGTGCTCGTGCGGATGAGCGATGCGCGAATGCTCACATTATCGCCTAATCCTGCGCATGATGCCTTCCGCATTAGCGGGCTGGAAGACGGAGATGGCATTTCGCTGCGCGATATGGCGGGCCACATTGTTTGGCAAAGCATTGCCACAGGAAGTGAGCTTTCCCTCAGTACCGCCCCATTCGCCGGAGGCGTATATATGCTGAATGTGGATGCTGCTGATGGATTGCGCACCGTGCAGCGACTGGAAATTGTGCATTAAACGCCAGCCCCTATAACCGAAAGGCCCCCGCAACTGCGGGGCCTTTTCTCGTGTGCCAGCCTCTCCCGTGGCGAAACCTGTCAGACCTTCCTTTGGTCGGTCAGACCAGTTTCTACTCATTCAGCGCCGCCCACAGCACATCCTTCAGTTCCGTAATGCCTTGGTTGGCGAGGGAAGAGATGAACATAACCCCCATATCATCCGGCAGGCCAGCGCGGATTTCCTTCTTCAATTCATCATCCAGCATATCGCTTTTGGAGATGGCGATGATGATGCGCTTGTGCAGCAGTTCCGGATTGTATTCCTCCAATTCATTCCGCAAAATGCGGAATTCCTGCGCATGGTCATTGCTATCGGCAGGGATAAGAAACAGCAGCACCGAGTTGCGCTCAATGTGCCGCAGGAAGCGGTGGCCAAGGCCTTTTCCTTCCGCAGCGCCTTCTATGATGCCGGGTAAATCCGCCATCGCGAAAGACCGCCCGTCTCTATACGGTACGATGCCGAGCTGCGGCGTCAACGTCGTGAAGGCGTAGTCCGCAATTTTCGGCTTTGCCGCGCTTACTACGCTAAGCAAGGTGCTCTTACCCGCATTCGGGAAGCCTACGAGACCCACGTCCGCAAGGATTTTCAGCTCCAGATATTTCCAGCCCTCCGCGCCCGGCTCGCCCGGCTGCGCATATTCGGGGGCCTGATTGGTTGCCGTGGCAAAGTTGCCGTTGCCATTGCCCAGGCCGCCACGGCCACCGCGCACCCAGATGATTTCCTGGCCGTTTTCCAGCATCTCCGCTTCCACCTCGCCCGTCTCTTCGTCCTTAGCCACAGTGCCAAGGGGCACTTCTATAATGATGTCTGCGCCGTCGCGGCCCGTCATGTTGTTTTTCATGCCGTTCTGGCCCGGCTCTGCGAGGATGTTTTTATGGTAGCGCAGGTGCAACAGCGTCCACAGCTGCGCATTGCCGCGCAGGATGACGTGGCCGCCGCGGCCGCCATCGCCGCCGTCAGGGCCGGCCATGGCTTTGAATTTTGTGCGCGCCATATGGCTTGCGCCTGCCCCGCCCTTGCCGCTCTTAGCGAAGACGCGGATGTAGTCAATAAAATTGTTGCGTTCCACTGCTGCAAACTTAGGCTATGCGCCTCCGCCGGAACGTGTTATCGCATTGCGGCATTAATCCCACCTTTGCGCCCATGCATTTTGAGCGGAACGGGCTTTCCCCGGAAGAACTACTAAATCTCTACACAGAGCTCCTCCGCCCGCGGATGATCGAGGAGAAGATGCTGGTGCTGCTGCGGCAGGGGCGCATCTCCAAATGGTTTTCCGGCATCGGGCAGGAGGCCATTTCGGTAGGCGCAACACTCGCGCTGGACTCTGATGAGTACATCATGCCCATGCACCGCAACCTCGGCGTGTTCACGGCGCGGAAGATGCCTTTTGAGAAGCTCTTTATGCAGTGGCAGGGCCGGAAGGCAGGCTTCTCTAAAGGGCGGGAAAGAAGTTTTCACTTTGGTGCCAATGAGTACCACATCTGCGGCATGATAAGCCACCTCGGGCCACAGCTTGCCATTGCCGATGGCGTGGCCCTGGCGCATAAGCTGCGCAAAGAAGGCAAGGTGAGCCTCGCCTTCTCGGGCGACGGCGCGACGAGCGAGGGAGACTTTCATGAGGCGCTGAATGTGGCTGCTGTGTGGGAGCTGCCGGTCATCTTCATTATTGAGAATAACGGCTACGGATTGAGCACGCCCAGCCGCGAGCAGTTTCTGGTGGAAAATCTTGCTATTCGCGCGAAGGGGTATGGGATGAAAGGCATCAGCATTGACGGTAACAACATCCTGGAAGTCTATAACACGATTAAGGAAGCCCGGGAATACTGCATTAAAGAGCAGAAGCCTATTCTCGTAGAGTGTATGACGTTTAGAATGCGCGGCCACGAGGAAGCGAGTGGCGTCAAGTATGTACCGAAGGAATTGTTTGAGACATGGGCGAAGAAAGACCCGCTTGCGAATTATGAAAAGTGGCTGCTGAAAAAAGAGATTTTGACGGAAGAAGCAATAGAAAGCCTTCGCGAAAACATAAAGCAGGAAATAGAAAGCGGCTTGGAAAAAGGCTTTGCCGAAGGCCCGATTACGCCGGATGTGGCGGAAGAATTGCACGATGTTTATGCACCGGTGGTTGGAGGTTGGACGTTGGAAATTGGAGATGCGAAGTCGGAGAAGAAGTTCATCAACGCAATCTCCGACGCCCTCCGCCAAAGCATGGAGCGCTTTCCAAATCTTGTATTGATGGGCCAGGATATCGCAGAGTACGGCGGCGCATTCAAAGTCACTGAAGGCTTCGTAGAGCAGTTTGGCAAGGCCCGTGTCCGCAATACACCGCTTTGCGAAAGCGCCATCGTGGGCGCGGCATTGGGACTCAGCATCAAAGGCTTTAAAAGTATGATGGAGATGCAGTTTGCCGACTTCGTAACGGTAGGCTTCAACCAAATCATCAACAACCTCGCAAAGATTCATTACCGCTGGGGCCAGAATGCCGATGTGGTAATCAGAATGCCAACCGGCGGCGGCGTGGGCGCGGGGCCATTCCACTCGCAGAGCAATGAGGCGTGGTTCGTCCACACGCCGGGCCTGAAGGTGGTTTATCCCTCCACGCCGGAAGATGCGAAGGGCCTGATGTGTGCCGCGCTGGAAGACCCGAACCCGGTAATGTACTTTGAGCACAAGGCGCTCTACAGAAGCATCACAGGCCCTGTGCCAGATGAATGGTACACGATTGAAATCGGCAAAGCGCGCATCGTGCAGGAAGGCGAAGACATTACCATCATTACATATGGCGCAGGCGTGCACTGGGCAATGGAGTATGCGACACAGCACACCAAAACATCATTCTACATTCTGGATTTACGCACGCTGCTGCCGCTGGATTATGACGCCATCCGCGAAGCGGTGAAAGCAACCGGCAAGGTGCTGCTGCTGCACGAGGATACTTTGATTGGCGGCCTCGGCGGCGAGCTGGGCGCGTGGATTAGTGAGCATTGCTTTGAGCTGCTGGATGCGCCGATTGTGCGCTGCGCAAGTCTGGACACGCCGGTGCCGTTTGCGATAGAATTGGAGCAGGCTTTTATGGCGAAGGGGCGGTTAGATACTTCTGTGCAGAAGCTCCTGGCTTACTAATTTCACCACTAAGACACTAAGGCCACTAAGACGCACTAAGCCCTTGGTGTTCCTTCTGTGCTCTTAGTGTCTTAGTGGTAAAAAGCACAGCAAGCAAAAAGCTCCGCATCCTTCCCCTCGCCGCCGTCATCTTCCTGACGGTCTCCGGCGGGCCGTATGGATTGGAGCCGCTGCTTACCTACGCCGGGCGCGATGCGGCGCTTCTGTTACTCATCGTTACGCCGCTGCTTTGGGACATTCCCGCCATCCTTACTGTGCTGGAACTGAACAGCATGATGCCCGTAACCGGCGGTTATTATGAGTGGGTGAAGCGGGCGCTTGGGCCAAGGTTTGGCTTTTACGAAGGCTGGTGGACATGGCTCTACACCTTCGTTGACCTTGCCATTTACCCGGTGCTCTTCGTCACCTACGCGGCCTACTTCTGGCCGGAAGTGACGGCTTATAAAATTCCCGTCTGCCTCGTCATCATCTGGCTCGGCGCAGGATTGAACATTCTGGGCATTTCGCCGGTAGGGAAGCTCTCTATGTTGCTCGGGGCGATGGTGCTGACGCCTTTTCTGATTATGGGCATTCTGGCGCTCACGCATACGCAGGCGCTGCACGCATTGCCGGTACCATCGCTGAAAGGCATCCCTTTCCCAATGCTTGGCATGGCACTCTATACGGTGATGTGGAACTTCTTCGGCTGGGACAATGCCACCACCTACGCCGGCGAAGTGAGCGACGCGCCGCGTACCTACATCCGCGCCATCGTGCTTGCCTTCTGTACGGTGCTCGGCATCTATGCCATCGTGGTTATCATCATGCAGGCTTCGGGCATTGATGCCAAGGGCCTAAAAGACGGCGGCTTCCCGGTGCTGGGCGAACTGATTGGCGGAAGGTGGCTTGGCTCGGCAGTCGCTATAGGCGGCTTAGCAAGTGCGCTCGGGTTGTACAATGCCGTGCTTCTTTCCGTGAGCCGCGTGCCGGAAGTAATGGCTGCCGACCGGCTATTGCCGAAAGCACTCAGCAAATCTCATCCGCGCTTTGGCACGCCTTACATCTCCATTATTGTCTGTGCCGTTGTAGTGAGCGGGATGATATTCTGGTCTTTTGAGCAACTAATCGTGATTGACGTAACGCTTTACGGCGCGGGACTGTTTCTAGAATTTGTGGCGCTAATCGCCTTGCGCGTCAAAGCGCCGGATGCGCCGAGGTCGTTCAGGATTAAGCTGGGCGTTCCGGGGCTTTGTGCTATGTATGCCTTGCCGGTTGGCGTGTATGCCATCGCCATCTGCGGCGCGTTCGCGTCTTCGGACGAGGCCTTGAAGCCGGCTATATTTTCCGCGCTGGCAATTGGCAGTGCGGAGCTGGGCTGGCAGGTGGCGCACAGGTTGGGTAGCCGCACTTGAGTCCTATTTTCGCCTTCTTAAAATGATTCTATTATGCATCTCCGCTACACGCTTCCGGTAATTGGATTGACGCTGCTTCTTGCCGCCTGTAAAGGCGGCGGCTCCGGCGAAAGCCGCGGCCCCGTCAAGCTTGGCGATTCATCCACCATCGTTACGGAGACGAACGAGGCGCTGTTGGAAGACCAAGTGCCAGACCTGAAGCCGGTCATTACCTCTGAAAGGCCGGAAGAAGCTCCGGCACAGCAATCTGCTACTGACACCGCCGCAAAGGCTCCGACCCTTCAGCAAGCCAACGCTTCGGCTTCAGTTAGCGTGGGCGCTCCGGCGGGTAATGGCCTATCCATTCCGTTTAAGGAAGTAACCGTTTTCATCCCCGGCATCAGCGTGCGCGAGAAGGTTAAAGATTACAGCAAGGAGCGCGGCGCATCCTTTACGCTCAACGGCGGGAATCTTGAGCGCGCAAGTCTGCGCATGAGCGGCAACGCGGTAACTAAAGTCTCGCAGCGCACGCAGACGATGCTAGTGCTGAAAGACGGCAGCGATAAGCTGGCGCTGGAATCGCTGCCCAAGCAGACTTCCGGCTGGGAAGCGCTGAGCGGCTCCGGCGGCGCTTACAGCATCACTGGCCTCAGCGGCAGTGATTTGGAATATAAGATGCCATCGCCGGCGGCGCTGCGGAATGCGGTGCAACAGGCAGCGCGGAAGGCACGGCTCAACCCCCAGGATACGCAGGAGTGGCTGGATGCGGTGCGCAATCTGCGCTCGGCAAACCAGGCGCCGGCAACGGTGGTGCTGCGCAGCGTGATGTGGCGTGTGGAGGGTAAAGGATTTTCTAAGGAAGTGCGGGTGGATGTGCCGCTGCCCTAATCGCCAATCACCGCCACACACTTCAGCTCAATAGCAATCGCACTCGGCAAAGAAGTAACACCCACAGTCGTACGGCAAGGCTGGGCATCCTTGAAATACTCCGCATAGATGCGGTTGTAGGTGTGGAAGTCCCGCTTCATATCCACGAGAAAGGTCGTTACGTCCACGAGATCTTCCCACTTCGCGCCGCTGGCTTCCAGCACCGTGCGCACGTTCTTAAATACGCTGTGGCATTGCGCTTCAAAGTCAAAGCTTTTAAACTGACCGTGCTTGTCTAATTCCAGTCCCGGAATGCTGTCGTCCTCCGGGTTGCGCGGGCCTATGCCGGAGAGGAAAAGCATGTTTCCCACGCGGCGGGCGTGCGGGTAGTGGCCCATGGGCTTGGGTGCGGAGGATGCTTCTATTTTTTCGTTCATTGCTTTGGTAGAAAGAGTCCCAGACTTCAATTTCTGAGAATCCTTTGTCGTAAGTGTAAAGCGGTAGCTTATAATAGTGACTTGCAGTGGCGATAAATGCATCCGGCATTTTCAGCCGGTGCTTTATACGTAGCGCAATAACGGTCTCCTTCATGGCGTGCTCATAAGGAAGCACGTTGCAAGCTGAAATTAATTCTGCGATTGATGCCTTTTGCGCTTTAGTAAGCTGAGGCTTGCTGTAAAGCTCAATTTCTGTAAGGAAAGAAATGTGCTTGTCTGTTTCTTCAAGAATAGGAATCAGGCTCCTGTCGCCATTCAGGAAATGAATGAGCACATTCGTGTCAAACAGGATTTTATTCCCACTCATCACGCAGACGTTTTTGGTAAGCAAGGGCATCTTCCTCCCACCTTACCGACCCACATAAGTGGGCAAGGCTTTTACGCTTTGCGGTTCGCTCCTGCTCCATATGCTTCTGCATCGCATGAAGCTTCTCCTGGATTTCCTCCGGAGAATCATGCTGCGTATCTATCTCTATCACCATAATCTCAAATTTAAAGCTCAATACACACATTCTTAGGCTCCGTAAAAAACCGCAGGGCATCCCAGCCGCCTTCCCGTCCCACACCGCTATTCTTAAACCCGCCAAACGGCGTCCGCAAGTCGCGCAGCAGCCAGCAGTTCACCCAGATGATGCCGCTGTGCACCTTCGCGCTTACGCGATGCGCCCGGCTCACATCCTGCGTCCAGATGGTAGCCGACAAGCCGTAGTCCGAAGTATTAGCAAGCTGAAGGGCCTCATCTTCCGTCTTGAACGATTGCAGCGTCACCACCGGGCCGAAGATTTCTTCCATGTTCGTGCGGCAGCTTGCATCAAGGCCTTCAAAGATGGTCGGCTGGATGAACAAACCGTTCTCACACCGCCCCGCCGGCTTCACCGCCTCGCCGCCCAGCAACAGCTTCCCACCTTCCTCCTTCGCCCCCTCAATCATCCCCATCACCTTATCAAAATGCAGCCTGCTCACCACCGCGCCCTGCTTACTATTCTCATCCAGCGGGTCGCCGACCGTCAACTTACCCACACGCGCCACAAACTCTTCTTTGAACTTCTCATACACGCTCTCCTCAATCAATATCCGCGAACCACAAAGACATATCTGCCCCTGATTAGAAAACGACGACTGCACCGTAGTCCGCATCATCTTATCCCAATCACAATCCGCGAAGATGATGTTCGGGTTCTTCCCGCCCAGCTCCAGGCTTAGCTTCTTAAACTGCGGCGCAGCCACCGCCGCAATATCCCGACCCGCACGCGTGGAGCCCGTAAATGAAATCGCCTTAATCTCCGGGTGCGCCACAATCGCGCTGCCGCACTTCGGGCCGCCGCCGTGCACAATGTTCAGCACCCCATCCGGCAGGCCCGCCTCCTTGCAGATGACGGACAGCAGGTAGGCCGTCATCGGCGTCACCTCGCTCGGCTTCGCCACCACACAATTGCCCGCCGCCAGCGCCGGCGCAATCTTCCACGTAAACAGGTACAGCGGCAGATTCCACGGCGAGATGCAGCCCACCACCCCAATCGGCTGGCGCAGCGTGTAATTAATCGCCCTATCCTCCATGCTATGGCTCTCCGTGCTCGTGTGCATGATGCCCGTCGCAAAAAAGCGGAAGTTGGACGAGGCCCGCGGAATATCCACCCGCTTACTCAGCCACAGCGGCTTCCCGTTATCATTCGTCTCCGCCAGCGCAAGGGCGTCCGCATTTTTATCAATCAGCTCCGCAATCCGGTTCAACACCTTAAACCGCTCCTCCGCCGGCGTCGTGCTCCACCCGGCAAAAGCCGCCCTCGCCGCACCCGCGGCAAAGTCCACATCCCTCGCATCAGAGTCCGGCGTCTGGCTATACACCTCGCCCGTCGCCGGGTTGATATTGTCCATCCAGCCCTCGCCGATGGCGTCGCGGAAGGAGCCGCCGATGAAGTTTTGGATACGGGCCGGTGCGTGCAGGTGCATAATTGCAAAGAGACGGGTTTTAGGGAAGATTTTTTGGTAGCCGGCTGCAGCGCGCTATTGAGCAGCCGTTGCGTCGCACGTTTCATCGGCTGTCAGTCTGTTAGGCTTTTCACTCAGCATCAGGCGGACGCATAGGGACATGCGCCGCGGCGGAGTTGCGGGCAGAGGGATATCCTCCGCTGGCGGAGGTGGCTGAGGAGCGAAGCGACGATGCCGGAGGTGGGCACATATGCTGCCAGTCTCAATCCCCGGTGGCCTTCAAATGCATTCCCTCCCCCTCGCCTGACGGCGTTCCCCCTCCGTGAGGGGTGATACAGCGTAGCATCTGCCCGTGAATAGCCAGTGATAATATCTGCAACAGCGCGAATTCAGCGACTTTGTCCTTTTGAAAGAATTCTCGGAGCTGCGTAGGCCCTTTCAGGGTGACAAAGATTGGGCGAGCAGCGCGTCCGCGGGCGCATGGGTACACGCGCAGCGGCGAGGATGAGAGAAACCAAATATTCAGCTCCCAA
This sequence comes from Chitinophagaceae bacterium, assembly GCA_965246765.1. GTDB lineage: Bacteria > Bacteroidota > Bacteroidia > Chitinophagales > Chitinophagaceae > UBA1952. The sequence continues at coordinate 800,964 of CBDFFJ010000005.1, read as the reverse complement.
TATACATACCCATGCGGTAAGTCATTGGGAATCCGAAATTCAAGCTGTCTGAATTGAAGTTTACAAAACCATTTGCGCGATTTAGACTCATCGTGAGGGAACCAGTTCGGATGTATCCCTTATAGATATCTACTCTTACGTCAGTGATGAACTTGCGCTTCATCTCAGGTTTGACATCACTGATTAGAATATCCTTGAAGTGTACAACTTCTTGTTCTGAAACCGTTTCACTATGACTTGCGTAAACTATTTCAAACCTGTTTGCTGTTTGCACGATGCTTTCATAATTCCTGAGTTTTGCTTTACCACAGGAAGTCAGGGCTACGACTATTATGATTAAAAGGAAACGTACCATGGACGCTATTTTATAAAAATACAAATCCTCGCAGCCGGATTTTCAATCCGCCTTAAATTAAAAGCCCAACAGACTAACGAACGATGAAACGTGCGACGCAACAGAAGCTCAATAGCATTCCAAAAGCCGGCAAAATAAAAATCCCCTAAGTGACGGAGCGGAAGACGGTCAGAAGCAGCATTTCCAAAAGCCGTCCATAAAATTCTATATGCGCTGGGGCGCGTGGAGATTCATGGATGTAAAGAACCGCTAATTTTCCCTGTCGTGTCCTCCCTATCAATACAATCCATAGGTCCGCCGCCGCCGCCCCTTGTAAATTTGCCCTTTCCTGAAAAACTGCGATGCCCGACGTATTGACGCCTCCCGCTCCCCTTACCGCCAAAGATTTCCAGACCGACCAGGAAGTGCGCTGGTGCCCCGGCTGCGGCGATTATTCCATCCTCGCGCAAGTGCAAAAGGTGCTGCCGCAGATCGGCGTTGCGCGGGAGAATATCGTCATCGTGTCCGGCATCGGCTGCTCCTCGCGCTTTCCGTACTACACCAATACCTACGGCATGCACTCCATTCACGGGCGTGCAACTGCCATTGCTTCGGGGCTGAAGGCTACGCGGCCAGAGCTGAGCGTATGGATTGTGACGGGCGACGGCGACGGACTTTCCATCGGCGGCAATCATACCATTCACCTGCTGCGCAGGAATTTTGACGTCAACATTCTGCTCTTCAACAACCAGATTTACGGGCTTACCAAGGGACAATATTCTCCGACTTCCGAAGAGCGCAAGGTGACGAAGAGCACGCCTTTCGGCTCGCTGGATCATCCTTTTAATCCGCTTGCGCTGGCTATGGGCGCGGATGCGTCTTTCATTGCGCGCAGCATGGATCGTGATCCGAAGCACCTGCAGGCGATGCTGCTGCGCAGCCACGCGCACAAGGGCTCTTCTTTCCTGGAAATCTATCAGAACTGCAACATCTTTAATGACGGCGCCTTTGAAATTTTTACGGAGAAAGCTTCTAAGCCTGAGGAGGCGCTTTTCTTAGAAAGCGGCCAGCCGTTGCGCTTTGGCGCTGATGGTGATAAGGGCATCCGCCTGGACGGCTATAAGCCGCAGGTAGTATCCCTCGCCGATGGCGCGTTCGGCGCTGATGACCTTTGGGTTCATGACGATGCAGATTTCTACAAGGCGCAGATCCTCGCCCGCTTCTTTGACAACCCCGCCGAGCCCCTGCATCTGCCGCGGCCTTTCGGCGTGTTTTATGCTGCCTCGCGTCCTGCTTATGAGGAAAGCCTGCAATTGCAGATTGAGGAGGCCATTGCCACCAAGGGGCCCGGCAATCTGGATCAGCTTCTACAAGGGAAAGAGACCTGGGAAATTGTATGACGCAAAAAGTGCGGTTAATTATATTAGCGCATTAATCACGTGTTAACCGGTAAAAGCTATCAATACTCACTTATAGCTTTGCCGCAGTTTCAAAACACACGTTGAGGATATAATTTGCAGAGCGAGGCCGGAACAACTGTTCCGGCTTTTCTTTTTCCAGGCGGCTCTCGGCTGCTGTTTCAACAACATTAATCTTTCAGGTCGGGCGCTATGGGCCAACTTTGCTCTATGCTGCTTCACAAGACAAAGATTATTGCTACCGTCGGCCCCGCTTCCAACACCTATGAAAAACTTCTGGCGCTGGTTCAGGAAGGCGTAAATGTTTTTCGCCTCAATTTCAGTCACGGCACGCATGAGCAACATCTTGAGGTAATTACACACATCCGCAAAATCAATCAGGAAGCGCCACGCAACATCGCCATTCTTGCCGATTTGCAAGGCCCGAAGCTGCGCGTTGGCGATTTGGAAGGCGGCGCGCTGGAGCTGGCCATGGGCGATGAATTTTTGTTTACTAACGATAAAGCCGTCGGTACGAAAGAGCGCATTTATATCTCTTACCCCGACTTTGCGAAAGATGTGCGTGTGGGCGAAAAAATCCTCATTGACGACGGTAAGATGGAGGTTTTGGTTGTTGAGATAACCGCCGACAACAATGTGCGCGTAAAAGTGACGGTGCCGGGCACACTGCTGCCCAAAAAAGGCGTCAACCTGCCGGATACGAAGATTTCACTGCCCTCGCTTTCTGAAAAAGACCTGCGCGACATCGACTTCATTGTAAAGCACGATGATATAGACTGGATTGCCCTGTCTTTTGTGCGCAGGGCCGAAGATGTCCGCGATCTGCGCGAAATTCTAAAGTCCAAAGGCTCTGAAGCGAAGATCATCTCTAAAATAGAAAAGCCGGAGGCGCTTACCAGCCTGCGCGAGATCATACTGGCCTCCGATGCGGTGATGGTGGCCCGAGGCGACCTGGGCGTGGAGCTGCCGCTGGAGCAGGTGCCGATGATTCAAAAGAAAATCACCCGCATGTGCATTCACCGCGCTAAGCCGGTGATCATTGCTACGCAGATGATGGAAAGCATGATAGACCGCACGCGCCCCAACCGCTCTGAAATCACGGACGTGGCGAATGCCGTGCTGGAAGGCGCCGATGCGGTAATGCTGAGCGGCGAAACGGCGATGGGCCAGTATCCGGAGTTGGTGATCCGCACGATGGTGAGCATTATCAATGAGGTGGAGAAGGAAGACATTGTCTATAACCGCAATCTGGAGCCGCAGCCGCACTCGCCGTCCTTCTTAAGCGATGCTTTGTGCTACAATGCCTGCGAGATGGCGAAGGACGTGAAGGCAGACGCGCTCATCGGGATGACGCAGAGCGGATATACGGGCTTTATGCTCTCCAGCTATCGCCCACGGAGTCCGTTATTTGTCTTCACCAAGACTAAGAGCCTGCTGGATCAGCTAAGCCTGAGCTGGGGCGTCACCGCTTTCTACTACGATAAAGAAGAGAGCATTGACAAGGTCATTGAAGATCAGATTGAAATTCTGAAAGAAAAAGGCTGCATCAAGCCCGGCGATGTGGTGGTGAGCACCGGCTCTATGCCAGTAGAAGAACATTTACCAACCAATATGATGAAGATTACGCGGGTGGCTTAAGTGCGGCCCTATTTTTGAAAATAGGAGCATCATGAAGACTGGACCATGCGCGTTGCTGCTTCTGTTGCTGCCGGTTATGCTTCAGGCGCAGCCGCGAAAGGCGGAGCTGAAGCGCATTTACTTCAATCTCTATACAGACAGCATTAAAACCGTGCTGAATTACTACGTGAATGTAGAAGGCGAGTACAGTGACGGGCGCTACCTGCCTTTAGATGCCGCGACCATTCAGCTGACTGCGGACAACGGGACTATTTCGGGCAACGAGTGGGTTGCTCCAAAGGAGATTCACTTTGAGAACGTGCATTTTCAGGTCATTTCAAAAGACAATCCAAAACTGCACGATCAGATTACTGTCTGGCTGAAAAAGGGAAAGGACCCCAGGGACGAGGTGGACGAAGGGGCGCTGCCCTATCCGGGAAGTGAGCAGGGGGGCAGGGAGCGTTAATTCATCAGCATATTATCTATCAGCCGCACCTTGCCCAGCCGCGCGGCAATGAGCGCTACCTGCTTTTTGCCGGTTTCAAATTCCGCAAGCGGCTCCAGACTGTCGCCATCTGCCAGCGCCACATATTCCGGCTCAAAGCCTTTGGCGCGCAGCAGCTCTTCACATTCTTTCCGGACAACGGCCCATTTTCCATCACCGGCCTTTGATTGAATACTGACAAGGCATTGATAGATAACGGAAGCAAGCGCACGCTGCGGCTCGGTCAGGCGGCGGTTGCGGGAGCTCATAGCTAATCCATCGGCCTCGCGCACCGTCGGACAAACATTAAGCCCTGTCTTGATATTTGCGCCCATAAAGCCGATCAGCTTCCCTATTACCAGGCATTGCTGATAATCCTTTTGCCCCAGATAGAGACGTGCGGGCTGCACAATTTCCAGCAGGCGCCCTACCACCTGACCCACGCCGCGGAAGTGCCCGGGGCGTTGCGCGCCTTCCAGCAATTCTTCCAGTCGGCCGAAGTGGTAGGCTGTTGCCATTACAGTGCCGTGCGGATAGACTTCGCGCTCGTCGGGCAGAAAAAGCACTTCACAGCCCGCCTCAAGCAGCAGCGCTATATCGGCTTCTGTGCTTTTGGGATACTTCTTATAATCCTCAGGATCATTAAACTGTGTGGGGTTGACAAAAATGCTGCATACCGTCAGGTAGCCGTCCTTGCGCGCTTGCTGTAGCAGGGAAATATGCCCGGCATGAAGCGCGCCCATAGTTGGAATAAATGCAGCAGGCAGATCCTGACGGTGCAGGAAGGCCTGCACATCGGCGGCGGTTTTGAAGATAAACATGAGGAAGGGGCTGTAAGTATTGACCGCTGCCTTAGCGCTTCGCTGGCATTAATTGCTTAATTTCGCGCACTTATTCAGCCGCGGGCGCATCCGGACGGCATTCACTTAATACATAAACTGAGTACATGTCAGCAGACGCAAAGAAAAGGGTTTTAATCATTGCCAACGAACTTTCTCCTTATCTGGAGGACACGGATTTTGCCCAGATTCTGAACAAGCTGGCCATCAAGACTTTTGACTCGGGTCTGGAAGTGCGGGTGATAATGCCCCGCTTCGGAACGATCAATGAGCGCCGTCACCGCCTGCATGAGGTGGTGCGGCTTTCCGGCATCAACATCATTATTGACGGCGATGATTATCCGCTGATTATCAAGGTGGCATCCCTGCCTAATGCCCGCCTCCAGGTTTACTTCATGGATAATGAGGATTACTTCAAGCGCAAGCAGGTATTCCGCGATGATAAGGACGTGTTTTTTGAAGATAATGCCGACCGGGCCGTATTCTTCTGCAAGAGCGCGCTGGAGACGGTGAAGAAATTCGGCTGGCCGCCGCATGTGATTCATTGCCATGGCTGGATGACCTCACTGGTGCCGCTTTATTTAAAAACAGCGTATAAAAAGGAGCCGGTATTTGCCCAGTCCAAGATCATTTATACGCTCCAGGAAGATCAGTTTACCGAGCAGCTGCCGGCGAACTTCGTACAGAAGGCAATGATTTCCGGCGATATAAAGGAGAAGGATATGGAGCTTTTTAAAGAAGGCACCGCTACGGCACTCACGCTTGGCGGCGCCAAGTGCGCGGATGTGGTGATAGAAGGCGCCCCTGCTTTGCCGCAACGCGTGATGGACGAGGTAAAGCCAAGCCGCACCAAAAAAGTAGTGAAATGGGAAGAAAGCTGGAAAGAGGACATTACCCCGCTGCTGGACCTCTATAAAAGCTTAACAGGAGCTTAGAGGCCTTTTGCCCACATTCGCCTACCCATTAATCCTGAGGATTTTTTATTTGTGAAGCAACGCTTTATCCTATTGGCGTGCAGTGCGCTGGCCGCAATGCTGACGCTCGGCTCCTGCAAAGAAGATACCATTATCAAGTCCAGCCTTACGCCGGCTGTAGATAATATTCACACATTCGGCATCGGTCCGGACTTCAATAATGGTTCCGATACAATTACGATGCTTACAAGCACCGTTTTTCAGGATTCGGTCATCACCTCCACGCGCGGAAACGGCTTCCCGATCTATCATGCTTTAGGCTATACAAAAGATCCTTTTGCCGGAACGACTGCTGCCAGCATTTACATGCAGTTTGTGCCCACCACCGCCAACCTGACGCTGGCCCAGACGCCGGACTCGCTGGTGCTGATTCTGCCTTATGCAGGCTTCACCTGGGGCGATACATCCGTGCAGCAAACGCACAACATAAAGGTTTACACGATCAATGAAGGCTTTTCCAAAGATTCAACCTTCTACAGCTACAGCAGCAAGTCAACTGACGCCACTTTAGCCGGAACGGCAACCCTTGTAACCGGCAAGTATAATACGGGCGGCGTGCAGGATAGCGTTGCGGTAGGTAAGAATGCCCGCTTCAAAGCGGCTCCGCACCTGCGGATCCGGCTTACAGATGCCTTCCGCGACCGGTTTAAAGCGCTTTTGGCCGCAGACAGCACATATCCGGCGTTCGTGACACAGTTTCCGGGCCTTTATATAATGGCGGACAGCGGAATGAGCGCGGCAAGCCTGCCTTACTTCCGCCTTAACGGCGGCGCCGAGGTGTATGGATCGGCATCGCTGCTCGCTTACACTCCCGGCAATGATTCTACGCCTATACAGTTCCCATACCTGGAGACGTATGCCGCGCATTTCAATCGCATACGGCGCAACTATACCGGCTACCCGATAGCAGGCCTGCTGAGCGGCGGTACGCAGCAAACGGTAGCCATGCAAAATGCGCCGGGCGCCGCCATTGATCTGCAGCTTCCCTTTATTCAGAGTCTGCCCCGCAACGTCATTATCAATAAGGCGGAAATAGCATTCGTGCAGGTGCCTACGGTTTATGACGACGCAAAGTTTTTTCCGCCGGCCCGTATTTATGCACAGGGGATCAATTCCACCGGCGGCCAGTACACCATCGCAGACCGATACCCGATTAATGACCAGTCGTTGAACTTTATAGATGGCACCCCTTCCGCAGCAACTAAGGGCGGCACTGCAGTTACCGTCTATCGCCTTAACATCCCGCGTGAGGTACAGCAGGCTATTGTAGCCGGCAGTAGCGGCTTACATTTGCGCATCGGGGGAACGGTCAACTTCCCGGCTGCCTATCGTGTAGTGCTGGGCAGTCGCGGCAATAGCAATGTGATCTATCGCCCGACGATAAATATCATCTACTCTAAACAGTAAAATGCGCCTGGCCTATGTGCGGTATCGTTGCTTACATCGGTAAGAAAGAAGCATTCCCCATCCTCATAAAAGGCCTGAAGCGGCTGGAATACCGCGGTTACGACAGCGCCGGCATCGCATTGCTCAATGGCTCCCTGCACGTTTATAAAAAAGCAGGTAAAGTCAGCGAGCTGGAAGACCATACGAACGGCGAGGACACCTCAGCCACTATGGGCATTGGCCATACCCGCTGGGCTACGCACGGCGAGCCAAATGACATAAATGCGCATCCGCACGTATCCAATTCCGGTAATATCACGCTCATCCACAACGGCATTATAGAAAATTACGCTTCTATTAAAGCAGAGCTGATCCGCCGGGGCTACACCTTTTACTCAGAAACGGATACGGAAGTGCTGGTAAACCTCGTGGAAGAGGTGCAAAAGCAGGAAGGCCTGCCAATAGACGAGGCGGTGCGCGTAGCGCTCAACGAAGTGGTAGGCGCCTACGCCATTGTAGTGATGGATGTGCGTGAGCCCGATACCATGGTTGCCGCGCGAAAGGGCAGCCCTATGGTCATCGGGATTGCCGACGATGGCTTTTACGTGGCATCGGATGCGTCGCCGATCATAGAATACACTAAGAATGTAGTGTACCTGGACGATCAGGAATACGCCGTGGTAAGCCGCAAAGGCTCATTTGTAATCCGCACGCTGGGCAATGTGGAGAAATCGCCGGCCATTCAAAAGCTGGAGATGGAGCTGGATGCCATTGAAAAAAGCGGTTACGAGCATTATATGCTTAAGGAAATCCATGAGCAGCCCCGCGTGATAGGCGATGCGATGCGTGGCCGCATGAACGCGCGCGAAGGATGGATAAAGCTTGGCGGCATCTCCGAATATGCCAACCGGATTGATAAGGCTGAGCGATTCATTCTTACAGCCTGCGGCACGAGCTGGCATAGTGCGCTGCTTGGCGAGTACCTTATAGAAGACCTTGCGCGCGTACCGGTTGAAGTAGAGTATGCTTCCGAGTTCCGTTACCGAAATCCGATCATTACAGACAAGGATGTGGTGATTGCGCTTTCGCAAAGCGGCGAGACAGCAGATACACTTGCCGCTATTGAAATGGCTAAAGAGCGCCAGGCACTCATATATGGCATTTGTAATGTAACCGGCTCATCTATTCCAAGAATGAGCCACGCAGGTTCCTATACGCATGCCGGCCCGGAGATTGGCGTTGCCTCCACAAAAGCCTTCTCCAATCAGGTTATCATTCTCACGCTTATCGCATTGCAGATTGCGCAGAGCAAAGGCAGCATTCCGACCTCCAAGCTGCGGGAAATTCTCTACGAGATGGAGAACATTCCCAAAAAGATTGAAGAAACATTGAAGCTGGATGAGCAGATCCGCGAAATAGCAGAGATCTATAAAGACGCCAATAACTTCCTGTACCTCGGCCGCGGCTACAACTTCCCGGTTGCGTTGGAAGGCGCCCTGAAGCTGAAGGAAATCTCCTACATCCATGCGGAAGGATACCCGGCAGCCGAAATGAAGCACGGCCCTATTGCGCTTATTGACGAGAACATGCCGGTTGTGTTTCTTTGCACGAATGCTTCAGCCTACGAGAAGATTATTTCCAACATTCAGGAAGTAAAAGCGCGCAAGGGCAGAATCATCGCTGTTGTGAACAAGGTTGATGATCAGATCAGATCGCTGGCCGACCATATTATCGTTGTGCCGGAAACAGAGGAAATCCTCAGCCCGCTGGTGACCATCGTTCCGCTGCAGCTTTTAGCCTATCACATCGCCATTTTGCGCGGCTGCAACGTAGATCAGCCCCGGAACCTGGCAAAGAGCGTGACGGTAGAATAATGCAAAATTTAAAATGCAAAATTCAAAAATGAGCTGACGCTATTTTTGCGGCTTCTCAAATTTCATATCAGGTTTTGCATTTTGCATTTTGCATTTGCATTCTTAATCCAGCATAAAGATGCCATACCTTTTTACTTCAGAGTCAGTTTCCGAAGGACACCCCGATAAAATAGCCGATCAGATCTCAGACGCGCTCGTGGACAACTTCCTTGCCTGGGACCCGCAGTCTAAAATCGCCTGCGAAACACTTGTGACCACCGGCCAGGTGGTGCTGGCGGGCGAGGTAAAGAGCAAAACTTACCTTGATGTGCAGCAGATAGCCCGCGACGTGATTCGCCGCATCGGTTATACGCGCAGCGAGTATATGTTTGAGGCCAATTCCTGCGGCGTACTTTCTGCTATTCACGAGCAAAGCCCGGATATTAATCAAGGCGTTGACCGCACAAATCCTGAAGATCAGGGTGCCGGCGACCAGGGCATGATGTTCGGCTATGCCACCAACGAGACCGAAAATTATATGCCGCTTGCGCTGGATATGGCGCACTGGATGCTGAAAGAGCTCGCCGCCATTCGCCGCGAAGGCGCTCATATGCCTTACCTGCGTCCCGATGCAAAAAGCCAGGTTACCCTTGAGTACGACGACAATAACCGGCCTGTCCGCATTGACGCCATCGTACTATCTACCCAGCACGACGAGGAAGTGGAGCAGTTCGTGATTGCACGCGATATCAAGGAGATCCTCATTCCACGCCTGATGAAGAGCTATCCTAAGTATCAGCACCTTTTTTCAGACAGCATTGAGTATCATATCAACCCGACCGGCAAATTCGTGATTGGCGGTCCGCACGGAGATACCGGCCTTACCGGCCGTAAGATTATTGTGGACACCTACGGCGGCAAGGGCGCCCACGGCGGCGGCGCCTTTTCCGGTAAAGATCCAAGCAAGGTGGACCGCTCGGCAGCCTATGCAACGCGCCATATTGCCAAAAACCTCGTAGCCGCCGGCGTGTGCGACGAAGTAACGGTGCAGGTAAGCTATGCCATTGGCGTGGCAAAGCCGATGGGCCTTTATGTAAATACGGCGGGCACTGCCAAAGTACAGATGACAGACGGCGAGATCGCACAGAAGGCTTTGGAAGTATTTGATATGCGTCCATATTTCATTGAGCAGCGCCTCAAGCTCCGCCAGCCGATGTACAGCGAATGCGCAGCCTACGGGCACATGGGCCGCACACCAGAAACCGTTACCAAGGTTTTCCGCAGCGCCAGCGGTGAAAGCAAGACTTTAGAGGTAGAGCTGTTTACCTGGGAGAAGCTGGATTTTGTAGATCGGGTGAAGACCGCCTTCGGCCTGTAGCCCGCACTTCTTAATGAAAAAGCCCCGCAGCATTTCTGCGGGGCTTTTTACCTTTCAGGCGGTAAATATTAGTAGCCATGCATTTACGCCACATTGCCAGCATTGCCTGCGCCATTCTGATGCTGACGCCTGCTAAGTGATAAAATCACCATCCGGCGGAACGGATTTTTTGCTTTTTTTGCCGACTTAATCTATTTATAATGAACCGACTATTTACTTCCCTTTGCGCTTTGATAGCGTTGTCTGCTGCGCCGTCTGATCTGTATGCGCAGCGAAGCAGCCAGCGCATGATGCAGCGTAAAGACGAAAAGCACAACGCTAAAGGCAACGCCGCCTGTCCCCGCGCTTATATAGGCTTCTCCACCGGCATCAATAATCCGGTGGGCGTGCTCGGGCCGCAGATAGATATCGCCATCCTGCCCAGTGTGTCCGTTGGAGCGGGCGTGGGCGCCAGCACCTGGGGCACAAAGACCTTTCTGGAAGGCCGTTATTACTTTGCGCCCTGCAACCGGGGCTGGGCTGTAGCCGCCGGCTTCACATACAACACGGGTTTGAAAGAGACCGAATTTCAGGACGTAGAAACAGTGGCCGGTAAAACAACCGTGCGTATAGAGGGAAAATCGCAGTCAAACTTCATGTTCTCCGGCTATCACTTCTTTAATCTTGGCCGTCAGCACCGCAACCGTTTTCACCTGCAGCTTGGCTACTCTGTGCCGCTTACTGAGAAGGAATTTACCCAGACTTACGGGCCGGCGTTAACTAAAGACTCCAAAGATGTCTTCTTCACACTCGCGCCCGGCGGACTCATCCTCGGGGCGGGATTCTCATTCGGCCTGGGCAGCATGCAATAAGCGACTATTCCTTTTTTACCCGCTTCAGCTCAATCAGATTCATCGGATTTGAGGAAAAGCCCCTTACGTTTTTAGATGTGAAGTGCAGCAGCTGGTCGTAAAAAAGCGGCGCGACCGGCGCTTCACTCATAGCCAGGCTGTCCATAGCGCGGTACCGGCTCCAGCGGGACGGGCCATCAGCGATGCTCATCGCTTCATCATACATGGCGTCAAATTGCCCGTTGCGGAAGCGCGTATAGTTGGGCGGTGCCGGCAGCCGGCTGTTGAAAAAGGCGAGATAGCTCTCCGCATCGGGGTAATCGGCAATCCACTGCGCACGGAATGCCAGCGCCTTGCCGCCGCTCATCTGCTGGCGTAGGATATTGGGCTGCATGACCTCCGTCCGCGCAGTGATGCCCACCTCAGCCAGCTGCGTAGTGATAAAGTTGACTATGTCCGCCCAGTTATCAGGCGAAAGAATAGTTACAGTTCCCAATCCTTTCCCGCCGGGAAAACCTGCCTGCTTCAAGAGTAAGCCTGCTTTTGCCGGATCATAGTGGTAGCCAAAGCTTCCGGCTGCATCATAGCCGGGTAGCCCGTTGGGGATGAAACCGCCTGTAGCAGGGATGCCGATGCCGTTGCGGAAGTAAGTCGCAATCCTCGGGCGGTCAATAGCGTAGTTGATCGCCTGCCGCACCAGCTTTAAGCGTGTCGGGGAGCTGCGAAAGGCAGCATTGCCGTTGTCTAAGAGGAAGCCGATGTATTCGGTGTTCAGATAGATGTTCTTCTCCAGCCGGTAATGTGCGGCAAAGTCCGGCTTCAATACGCCACGCTTGGAAAGCACGAGGTCTTTAAACGAGCCATCCAGGCCATTTACAAAGTCAAGGCGACCCTGCAGGAACAGAAGAAACTCTGTAGCCTTGCTGTCGTAAAAGCTGAGCTGAACCGCGTCCAGATAAGGCAGGCTGCGGCCGCCTGAATCCACCTCCCAATAGTCAGGATTGCGGTGTAGCAACAGTGCTGCCCCTTCATCCCAGTCAAAAAACTGAAAAGGTCCCGTGCCGCAGGGATGCCGCCTGAAATCCTTTCCCCAATGCCGGGCTACCTCTTGCGGTATTATGGAGCAATATGGCATGGACAGCATCGGCAGCATTGGCGCGAAAGGACGTGCCAATCTCAGTTCAAAAGTGTTGTCGTCAATAGCTACAAAGGGAGAGTCCTTCGCAATTCTGTCATTAAAGATCCAGGCCCCTGAAGATGCTGTGGCCGGATCGGCAAGGCGCTGAAATGAATAGACCACGTCCGCGGCAGTCATAAGTCGCCCTTTACCACCCGGAAACCGGGCTGCGGCATGAAAGCGCACATTATTGCGCAACCGGAAGCGGTAGCGTAATCCATCCGGGCTTATCTCCCAGCTTTGCGCCAGCGAAGGCACAACATGCAGTTGATTGTCCGTTTCTACCAGCGTATTGTAAATCATATGGGTCGTCCACATGGTATAGAGATCCTTGGCGTAAGCAGGATCCAGACTTTCCAGTGAGCCGGAGGAGAGATTAAGATGAAACACAGAGTGTCTGCCATCTGAATCATGCTGCGGCCTTCCGCAGGAGAGCATTATCAGTGTCAGTACCGCAAACAGAATAACACGGCTCATAAGGCAAGTTAATAAGGCCATGCGCAACAGATAAAAAGAAAGCCTCCACCCTTTTGGAGCGGAGGCTAACCATAATGTTCAATGAGGCTATTTCTTTGGCTTTGTGCCGCCAGCGGCTTTTGGCGCCGGAGCAGCAGGCTTGTTCATCAGCCCTTCCAGCTGCAGGGCCAGCTTATTAGTCGGGTCAATGGCCTTGATGCGGTCTATATTTTCCTTTAGCGCAGCCTTATCGTTCTTGTTGTAGGCAACAATAGCCATGTATTGATAAGCAACATTCACATCGGAGGGCTTCCGCTTAAAAGCTTCGGTTTCCGGAATGGCAAGCCATTTATTGAACAGCGGCACGGCGGCACCGGTTTTGCCTTCACTGTCCAGCGATGCGCCTATGCGCGCACGCCAGAAGCTGGCGGTCGGCTGATCGGGAAATTTAGTTTCCATTTGCTCAAAGGCAGTGGCTGCTTCATTATAGTTTCTGCTCAGGTAGTTGTAAAAGCCGTAGTAGTAGTAGTCAATGGCCGCGGCATTCGTTCCGGCAGCATCAACTGCCATTTTGTAGTATTGCGCCGCTTTTGCAAAGCCTTCAGGCGTATTCATGCTCTTATAGCTCTCGGCAATTTCTCCGTAAATCTTCTTTTTGTTGGAAGAGGTGTCGGAGGAAAGGGCTTTTGCATAATAGAAATCGGCGCTGTCTGCCATCTTTTGAGCAGCAAGGATGCGCGCCAGGTACATGTAGTCGGAGGGAAGAATCTTAGCCGCATCTGTTTGCTTTGCAAAGAAAGTACGCATGTTTTGCAGCGCATTGCTGTAATCCTTCGTTTCGTATTGGCTGTAGCCAAGCACCCGGTACATGTACGGGCGCTCGCCGCAGGTGCCGATCACTTCCTGCATCTTGGCAATAGCAGGCTGATAGTCTTTTGCAAGGAAGAGGATATTCGCATAGCGTATTTTGTCGTCGCAGCTTTGGTCGGAAAGCTTCAGGTATTCCTCAATATTCTGCTTCGCAAGGTCGTACTTGCCTACATAGAAGTACGCATTTGCAAGATCGTTGTAAGGAAGCGGGTTGGATGGATCTGCCGCCTTAGCTTTTGCATAATCAGCGAGCGCATCATTATAGTTGCGCGCAGCGTACCAGAGCGCGCCCTTGCGGGAATAGCCTAAAGAGTTTTTCGCGTCTTTAGCCACGGCGATGTCGTAATTGTCCATCGCCTTGCCACCGCCGGTTTGCAGCCTTTGATAAGCATCGCCGAGGCCAATGCGCAAGTCCACATTGTCGCCACCGCCGCGCTTCACGGCTTCTTCGTAGAGCGCAATGGCATCTTGGGCATTACCGCCCCCTTTATTGATGGCGTCTGCAGCAAAGACCAGCGGTTGCCATTCTTTCTTCTTGGCCTTCGCGGCTACCGCATCTGCGATGCGTTTGCCCTCGGCAGCATTGCCATTCATGTAAGCGAGGCGGGCCATGCCGGCCATGTTGGCCGCGTCTTCCGGGAATTTGGCGAAGGTGGCCTGGGCTGCTCCTTTGTTGTCTTGCTCCAGTTGGGCAATGCCGAGGTAATAATTCGCCATTGCATTGCTGGCCGCTAGCGGCTGCAGGATTTTTTCGGCGCTGGAATAGCGCTCATACTTCACCATCTTAATGCCATCGTCCAGCGATTGGGCGGCAGCGCTTAATGACAGCGCAGCGCTCAGAGAAAGAAGCAGTATGGATTTGCGGTTTAGGAATTGCATCGTTTGTTTTCAGGAAAAATGGTCAGGTAGTGTATCGTTCTATAAGTGGCGTTTTATTCGGCAGGCATCTCGCGGCTCATCTCGGCAGGGCGCAACACAATGGAGAGCTTCAGTGGAAAAAGGTGGGCGTGCGCGAAGATGAGCTGGCCGCGGTCGCGCAGGAGGAAGTTGGCAAATCCTGTGCCGAGGCCTTGATGCGGCTCGTTACGGATATAATAAAGGTTTCGGGAAAGCGGATAGGAGCGGAGGGCGATGTAGGCCTGGTACGGCTGGAGAAATTCGCGGGTGGAATCGTTGTAGATAGCGGCCACTTTCACCTTTGAAATGAATGCGCCGGTATTGTTCGCATCCGTGTCGCTGCTTACCCAGTTTAATCCTACGACGCCGATGCTCTTTAGGTTTTGCGCCACGTAGTTAACGACCGAATCGTTGCCCTTGGCGGCAAAAACATTCTTGCCCAGCGGCTGCCCTTTCAAAATAGAATCCTGGATAAAGCGCAGCGTAGAGGAGCCGCCGTTATCAAATACAACGTTGTAAGACTCTTTGTATTGCCCCGTCAGGATGCCGCGCAACTGCGCCATGCCGAGCAGCGTATCCGGGCTGCCGGGATTCATAATGACGGCGACAGCATCGCGGGCCAGCACATCCCATTGCGGGTAGATGCTTTGGCCGGAGGCGTATTTCGTTTCCTCCTCCGTCAGCGGGCGGGTTACGAGAATCAGGCGCGCTTTACCGGCGAGATAGTCTTTGATGCACTCGGCCTCCGGCTTGTAATGGACATTGATATGCGCATCAGGATTGGATGAGTCAAAGACATGAATCTGCTCTTCAATGACATTCTTGTAGGTCTCATCAACAGAGATGTCTATCGTGCCGGAATTTGGCGTGTCTGTCGGGCCTTTTGCATCATTGCCGCAGGCAAAAAAGCCGAGCGAGGCTCCGGCTATCAGCAAGGGAAGAATGAGGCGGCGCATGGCAGCAATTTTACGGCTGTTCGGGGGAAGGGAAAGGTTAATTGTCGGGTGCGATTGTTGGCGATTCGTCTCCGTCATAGTTCGGCAGGCTCAACATTACATCTGCCCACACCGGTGCTTGTCATCCTGAATTTGCTGAAGAACGACAAAGAGGCCATAACCCTACGTTACATAGTCCTCAGGGTCTTTCTCATTCAAATCCCGCGTGCCCCGCCAGATGCGGAACAGTCCGTAAACCACCATTATAGCAGCCAGGACGTAAGAGGTAGTCATGTCCAGCTCCATAGTGCCGAAGCGATGGAAATGCACCACCGCGTAGCCCAGCGCAATGAGCACGAGTCCCATCACGATATGGCGGGCGGCACGCAACCTGCTGCGGGTTCGGTTGAAGTTGGTATTGGACATGAGAAAGCTAAGTTGGAAAGGCGCAAACTTAGATCAATAAAGCCGTGCCCTACAGATAGACGCAGGGCCGCGCGGATTGCATAAACAACTCACGCAGGGACACGCTGCGCATGTCAGGAACATGAGGGGAACCATATCCCTGGCCTACCTGGGCTGCATATCTGCCTGCGTGAGAAGCATCCTTAAAAACAAAAAAGAGACCGCGGGTTAGTGCGATCTCTTTTCTTTTATGGGATAAATCCCCTTTGTGCTTACTTGGAACCTCCGTTGCCGGAACTGCTCTTGGAAGCTGCCTTCTTAGCTGGGGCAGCGGCTTTCTTGGCTGCAGGAGCTGCGGCCTTCTTTGCCGGTGCGGCAGCCTTCTTTGCAGGAGCTGCAGCTTTTTTAGCTGGAGCTGCGGCCTTCTTGGCTGCAGGAGCTGATTTCTTAGCCGCTGCTTTCTTTGCTGGAGCTGCGGCCTTCTTAGCAGCCGGAGCTGATTTCTTAGCGGCGGCCTTTTTCGGCGCTGCTGCTTTTTTGGCTGATGCGGCCTTTTTAGGGGCGGCTTTTTTTGCTGTTGCCATCGTTGTGAAATTTAAGGGTTAAACAAAAACCTTTCTATAGCAACCGGTTGGCGGGTTAGT
The DNA here is from genome assembly GCA_965246765.1 of Chitinophagaceae bacterium. Taxonomy (GTDB): domain Bacteria; phylum Bacteroidota; class Bacteroidia; order Chitinophagales; family Chitinophagaceae; genus UBA1952. The sequence continues at coordinate 784,467 of CBDFFJ010000005.1, read as the reverse complement.
TGTGATGCCTCCCGGATTGTTTCTCTTTCTCTGACTTTACAGCAATACGGAGAATGCGAGTGCAGTTGTGAAGCGCACGACGTACCATCCATATCCTATTTCCAAACTTAAAAGAACTCTATTTGCGTCAAAAGCGTCTTGCCTTAACAGACGCTTATGCTTCTCCAACTTCAGCCGCTACACCCTGCACGCTGATAAGCGTCTTAGCGCGTGTTTTTCGGAACTCAACGATGCCATCGCGAGTAGCGAAAATCGTGAAATCCTTACCAAGGCCTACGCCTTCGCCGGGATGATAAACGGTACCGCGCTGACGCACTATGATGTTGCCATTGATTGCGGGCTGACCACCGAAGATTTTTACACCGAGGCGTTTGCTGTGTGAGTCGCGGCCGTTTTTTACCGAGCCTTCACCTTTTTTATGTGCCATTTCCTATTTGCGAATTATAATTGATGATTTATGATTGAAAGCAAAAGGCAAAAGCTGTCCGGATTACAAACCAGCTTTCTACTTTCTACTAACGACTTTCTGCTTGTTTACGCAATTGCGCCAATGCGGATGCGGGTGAGACTCTGGCGGTGGCCGTTGCTCTTCTGATAGCCCTTACGGCGCTTCTTCTTGAAGACGATTACCTTGTCGCCCTTCAGATGATCCAGAATTTCAGCCTCAATAGAAGAAGCAGAAAGACCGCTGCCCACCTTCGTACCATTATCGCCGCCGCCTGTCATCAGGATTTCGGAGATGCTGAGCTTGTCGCCCACATTTCCGGCGAGGCGGTGAACGTAAATTTCCTGGCCGCTGCGCACCTTAAACTGCTGTCCGGCTATTGTTACAATCGCAAACATGACTTGTCAAAATATTTCGCGCAAAGGTAATGTACACGCCCTTTCGTCGCAAATAAAATTCAAAGAACTACACCACTTCTGACTATACGGTAATAAAAGTCGGGCTACCACGCCTTATACACCCGGTATAGTTATCCACGCGTGTGGATTACTTTAGTCGCATCTTCGCCATTGCGCTCATGAAGATTAAGTCGTTCCTCGCCCGGCCTTATGCGTCCGTAGTGCATAGCCGCATTCGCAAAGCTGCCGCCAGCGCGGTTCCTGACCAGCTCGCGATTCTGCAGAGCCTTCTGAAAGTTGGTGCAATGACGACATTCGGTAAAGACCACAAGCTTGATGCCGTTACAGATTACGCAGGCTTTGCTCAGGCGGTTCCCATCCGCGATTACGAGGCATTCAAGCCTTGGATTGAGCAAATAAAAGCGGGGAAAGAGAATGTATTGTGGAAAGGGAAACCCATCTACTTCGCAAAGACGAGCGGCACGACGAGCGGTGCGAAATACATTCCCATCACCAAAGATTCCATAGACAACCACATAGGCACCGCGCGCAATGCGCTGCTCTGCTACATGGCCGAAAGCGGCAAGCCGCAATTTGCGGATGGTAAGATGATTTTCCTTTCCGGCTCGCCGGTTCTGGAGCGCACGGGCAGCATTCCCACCGGGCGGCTGAGCGGCATTGTGAATCACTTTATCCCGCGTTATCTCCGCGCCAATCAACTGCCTTCCTACGAGACGAATTGCATTGATGACTGGGAGAAGAAGCTGGGCAGAATCGTGGACGAAACCTTTGGCCAGGATATGACCCTCATCTCCGGCATTCCGCCGTGGATGCAGATGTACTTTGACTGGCTGCGCGAGCGCTCCGGCGGCAAGACGATAAAAGAACTCTTCCCAAACCTGCAGGTGCTCGTGCACGGCGGCGTAGCTTTTGAGCCATATAAAGCAAAGCTCTTTGACTCCCTCGGCGGCCCGATTGATACGATAGAAACCTTCCCTGCCTCCGAAGGCTTCTTTGCATTTCAGGATTCAATGGACAGCGAAGGCCTCCTGCTGAATACGGCCAGCGGAATCTTCTTTGAATTCATCCCCGCAGGGCAAGTTTTTAATGAGGCTCCAACCCGCGTCTCCCTCGCCGAAGTAAAGCTAGGAGAGAATTATGCCCTCATCGTCAGCAGCAACGCCGGCCTTTGGGGCTACAATATCGGTGATACCGTGCGCTTCGTTTCCCTCGCTCCCTACCGCATCGTTGTGACCGGGCGCATCAAGCATTTCATCTCCGCCTTTGGAGAGCACGTGATTGGCGAAGAGGTGGAGGCGGCGCTTATGGTAGCTTCTAATCAGAACGGTACACGCATCATAGAATTCACTGTTGCGCCGCGCATCCAGACAGACGGAGAGCTGCCGTACCACGAGTGGTTTATTTCTTTTGAAAAGCCGCCTGCGGATGTGGCTGCCTTTGCTTTAGAAGTAGATAATCGCCTGCGCAAGGCGAACATCTATTACAACGACCTCATCACCGGCGGCATTCTGCAGCCCCTCAAAATCCGCGCGATGCGGCCCGATGCCTTCATAGAATACATGAAACGCGAGGGGAAGCTGGGCGGGCAGAATAAGGTGCCGCGGCTCAGTAATGACCGGAAGATTGCGGAGGGGCTTGCCGGTTTAGAGTTACTCAGGGGTTAGGTGTTATGCCAACAACAGATTGTCTTTTTGATACAAACCTCATGAATGATGCTAAAAATGCACAATTCGGCAAGCTTGTAAGGCTGGTTTGTCTATTGATTCTTGCTTCAGGGATCCTTTTGCGGATCGTAGTTTTTCTTCAGGATCGCAACCTGATTCTGGACGAGGTAAATCTGGTCCGTAATCTGCACGAACGGGACTTCTCGGCTTTACTAAAACCGCTTGATTACCAGCAGTTCGCGCCGGTTCCTTTCATTCTGATAGGCAAAATGTCGGCGAGCGTGTTCGGCGCTTATGAGTGGGCGGTGCGGTTGTTCCCTTTTCTCTGTGGTTTGCTGACATTAGTATTATTCTACAAGCTTTTGCTTAAGTTGAATTTGCTAAAAGGTGGTGTTTATTCGCTGTTACTTTTCGCGTCTGGTCTTATTTATCTCCGGTATGCAACGGAATTCAAACAGTATGCATCAGATCAGTTGACAACCGTCTGTTTACTGTTAGCCGTGTTGGAATACGGCCCGACCATTTTATCAAGAGGAAAATTCGTTTTCCTGTGGATGCTGTTTGGATTTCTAGCCATTTGGACTTCAATGCCGTCTGTATTCATATTAGCGGGTATTGGATGCTACTTTCTTATTCAGGCTTGGAAGTCTGACAGGCGCAGGCAACTGATTACAACGATACTCATCGTCATTGCATTCTGGATAAGCCAGTTTGCAGCCAACTATATTCTGTTTCTAAAACCGTCCATCGGGTCGGAATATCTGCAGAACTGGCATAGGGGGTATTTTCTAGTAGCCTTTCCAACTACCGCAGACGACTGGTATCATAATCTTAATTGCCTTAGCGAAGTCTGGGCGGCATTGGGCGGCCACTGGGTGCTATCGTTCATCGCCAATATTGTTCTGCTGCTTGCGGGAATCTACTTTATGGCGAAGAAGAACAGTGCTTGGCTTCTGGTTTTGTTGCTGCCGGTCGGGTGCTTGTTTGCGGCGTCAATGCTGCACTTATATACGCTCTTGCCGCGTGTTTGCTTATTTTGCTTCCCCTTACTGCTGGTTCTGATTAGCTATGGCTGGGAGCTTATAATTACATCCAAATTCAGGAGGGGGCTCGTTCCGTTATTTGGTTTTAGCTGCTTGGTTACCATCATTAATTTCAATTGCTACAAGCACTTTTCGCTTCCGCTGAAGTTTGACCTTACGGGCGACAATCTTTTATGGATAAGAAAAAGGCAGGTTGCCTTGAGCAATGTTTATGTGCATGAAATCGGGTGGCCACAGGTTCACTACCTGCTCGCCATCAATCCGGACAGCGGCAGATGGGCGGATATGAAAGCCGCTCGTCCGTTCTACTGGCACACCAACATGGATTCACTCTGCCAACGCATACACAGCCCCGCGGTATTCACCTTCAGCTTCGTGGATGGGAATGAATTGGCTGCTGACCGGGCGGTCTTTGATAAATACTTAAAGGTGCAGGATTCAATCATTGAGCCAGACAGGTTGCTATTCTTTATGCAGCCGCAAAAACTTTAGGCCTTATTGTCAGAGCTTAACCAGCTTCACGAAGCCTCTTTTCTTTTGCCCAGTTATTTCTATCGTGTAAACGCCGGGTAGAAGGCCTTGGATGCTCAAGGGAATCTGAACGATTGAATCAGCACTATGAGCTTTCATAACGATTTTCCCGTAGCTGTCTGTGACCTGTATCCATACCACCCGTGATTCACTGAAGTAGTCATCGCTGAAATTGACAAGCACTGCCTCTCTTGCAGGATTTGGGAATACATAATCTGCATTTCTTGAAATGCCGCCGTTAAACCTGTCTGGCTCTAAAGCATTGGAATACAGGATACTTCCGCACGCATTAGCCGCGCTTACGCTGTACAATAACGGTGTGTACGACGAGACGTATTTAATGCGTTCTCCTATCCGCGTTTCGGGCACGCCGCCGGCGCTGCTTTCAGCAATAGACCACGTATAGCTGGTGTTTTTAGCCGCGTTGTTTATGCGTAGTTCATTTTGATATCGCTGGCCGGTCACGTGCATAATGTTTGCGCTTACCTCAGGGGCGGCCGGTGGTCCGACTCTAACAGAAACCGTGCTGGCATATTGTTCACAGCCCGGGAGTGTATTCAGATAAGCAGCTGTCACTGTAGTACTGTAATTCCCATCCCGAAAGCGTACTGTTACCGAGGTGTCCGTGCTTTGTGTAATGATGCCGTCCACCGCATTGATTGTCCATTTAAGATTCGTGTAGTGTCCGCGCAAGCTGTAAGTATAGGCTTGCGTTGAAGGCTGGCACACCGCCGTTTCGCCTTCCAGCTTAGGGCACAAATTCTCAAAGCCTGGCTGAACCTTCCCCTCCCGCTGATACACCCGCACATAATCAATCTCAAAATCCGCATCACGCCACTCCGCATCTATATTGTCATGCGATTTTATCCAGTCCGGTATCGGCGTACAAAACCCCAGCACATTCTCACTGTAGATATTGTCCGTGATATCATTGGTCAGCACAAGCTTCATCCCCTCGTCAGGCCTCGGAAATACCTGCGCCGCATCTTCATGGTAGTCATATTCATTCCTTGTAACACATGGCGCAGCTATTGGCGGGATAAATTTGCTAATGGTATATCTCGGCTGAATATGTCGCAAATAGCCATCCACATAAAACCGGATGTAGTTATCATCCCATTCTGTTGAATACAGATGCCAGTCGCCCAGGTTAGATACATTCTTGCTTCCACCAATGTCATGATTTTCTCCGTGGTTCCGTCCCCGGTTTTGCCCGTGCATATTCCATGGCAGGTCGTCCATCCCCGTTACCTTGTCGCCGCCGCCTACACAGGGATTGTACTCTATCATATCAATCTCGCAGCCATTCTGCCCTTCAAAAGGCGGCGTACCAGTGGGGTCAGGCCCGCGCCCGCCACCATATAGCCAGAACGTAGCCCACGCACCGCTCTGATATGGCAGCCGCGCCCTCATGTCAAACCTGCCTTTATTAAAATATAGCGTATGCCGCAGCCCCGGGTCTTTAGACAGCAGCATCCCGGAGGTAAAATGCCGAGACTCGTTCCACCCGGACCCAGACCAGGTGCCCGGCTGATACCTACTGCGCAATGTACAGGTACTCCCATTGGCCATTACATTCTCATCCCTGTAAATCACTTTTCCCTGGCTCAGCCTGGATAGCCTGCTATTACCATAAGGAAATACCTCTGCAACTCCGGGCTGCACTTCAAACCAGTTTTCATCATCTGAGAATGTGTACCACTTGCTTGTATCAATAGTCTGATCATTGAATTCATCATGCCACACAAGTCTCCAGAGCGCATCCTCACAAAGGCTGCTGTCTGTCGGAAACAGAACCTGGCTTTGCGTGGTAAAGCCATAGAACACATACAACCATATCATTCCGCATAAGCGTAAAGAATTTCGTGTGGGCATATGACTTAAACTAACATGGATGTATCAATACGACGGAATCGCGCGACTTTCGTGGATTAATAAAATCAGACATCTGCTGCAGTTGTAGCGGCGCGCATTGTAAGTCTCGTAATGCTTTTCCAGTGCCTTAAAACTGAGGCCCAAACTGCTTCTCCCCACCGCCGAGCCCTTTAAAAAACGCAGTCAACTCTAATCCCCCCCGCATGCCGGTAGCCGCCTTTAACGGCGATGTATTGATGTCATAGGAAATGCCAAACGTCTGCCCCTTATACTCCAGCCGCAGCATGGGAATGATGGCGTCACCAAAACGGGCCTGGGCTCCGGCAGCCAACCCAAAGCTTTTGACATTACCCTCATCGGGTCGGGCCCAGCGGAGCAGGCCGCCCAGCATTAGCTCGCGGTAGGCGCCTTGCAGGGCCAGATTGGTCTGTGCCTCCATGCTCCATACATCATTCATCGTCACATTGAGCCCGAGCGAGGCATTCCAGCGGGTAGAAAGATTCATCAGCTGCTCGCTCTGAAGCGCAAAGGTGCCGCGAGGCTGGGTAAAGTGATAGGCGCTGACGCCAATGACGTACACGATAAAATTGTTTTCGCCCACACTGCTGTTGTAAGTGAGCCCGGCGCCGAGGTCAAAGTGGCTGAGCTTGGCTAAAGGAAGTTCTTCGCCTGCGCCGGCGCCGGGCACCACCTGTCCGCCCTGGTACTGATTGTCAAACGTGAGCTTGCCGGGATCAAAGGAGCGCTGCAGATAGCCTGCGGCAAAGCCGAGGGAGAGATAGTCGCTGCGATCTTCAGATAAATGCTTGTTGTAAGAAAGACAGGGATAAATGCCGGTGGTCTTGAGCGTAGCGCGGCCCGCCTTGTCGGAAAAAAACATGAGGCCGACGCTCAGGTAGTCAGATGTATTGCGGCTGAGCGGGAAGTGGCCTTCAGCATCTGCGGCAAGGGTCTGATAAGGATTTCCCAGGCTGTTCCACTGGCTGCGGTAGATGGCCCCCGCCTTGTAGCGGCTGCTGAAGATGCCGACGAGGGCAGGATTGCGCAGTACAGCGCTTTCCCAGTATTGAGAGAAGTGTACATCCTGGGCCTTAAGCGCATAGCCTGAAGCCAAAAGACAAAAAAGGGAGAAGAGGAATTTCGCTTTCATACCAGCATTGACTTAAAGGCAAACAACAGCAATTACCGTAGCAACATTACATCGCCCTGCCACTTCAGCGGCTCGCCGGTATCGCAGGTGGCTTCTATGGTGTAAACGTATATATCGGGTGAAAGAATGTGGCCGGCTTTCTTGCCATCCCAGCCGTTGGCCTTGTCATCAACGGCAATGTTGGCGCGTTCAAATACCAATTCACCCCAGCGGTTGTAGATCCGGAAGCGCGCAATATTAGACAAGCCGCGGCCCCGGGGGTAAAAGACATCATTAACGCCGTTGCCGTCCGGTGTGAAGGTATTGGGCAGGTACACCTGGCTGTTGTCGCAGAAAACCATGATGCGCACCGTATCGGTAGCGAGGCAGCCAAATTCCGTCTTCACCGTGATACGATAGGTTGTGCTGCCCTTCGGGAAGGCGTCCGTACCTGCCATAGTCGGCGTAAAGAGTCCGTCAGACGGCGTCCACAGCCATTCGGCGATTGTGCCGGTGGCGCTGGCTTCCAGCCTGATCGGCGTGCCGGCCATAATAGTCTGCCCCGCGGAGGCTTTTACCGTTGGCGTGGGATGCACTACGATGTCCACGTAATCCGTATCCGGCAGGCATCCCGCATAGCGGGAAATAAGCATGTAGTGCTGCGAGCTGACCGGGTAAGCAATGGTATTGCCGGAAGTGGGGCTGCCCAGGCTGTCAGGCGGGCTCCACTGGTAGAAGCTTTGTCCGCCGGTGGCGGCAATGGCCACAGTATCGCCCGAGCAGATCTCCTTACTGACGGGCTTCACTTCAGTGACGGTCTTGTAGCGCAGGCGAACAGTAATGGTATCCGTATTGGTGCAGCCATGCGCATCCTTACCCACCACCGTGTAGGTAGTAGGCGTAGCAGGATATGCATAAGGATGGGTACAGCCCGCGCAGCTCAGCGAGCCTGCCGGCGACCAGGTATATGATACGCCGCCGAAAGGCTTCAGCACCGCCGAGTCGGAAAGGCAGATCGTGGTGTCATCGCCCGCAAAAATTGTAGGCAGCGGGTAAAAGATCACATTGCTGCGGAAGGTGTCCCTGCAGCCCCCGGTAGTGCTGCTGTAAAGGACAACCGGATAGGTGCCGGGGCCGTTATAGGTCTTGGAGGGCGTGGCCAGATTGCTTGAAGTGCCATCGTGAAATGCCCAGCGCGGCGGGTTGAGCGGCGTATAGGCGCCGCGCGATGTATCGCGGAACTGGATAGTGCCTTTGTCGCAGGCCGGGAAGGGCGAGAAGGTAAAGCCGGCAAACACGCCGTCCACGCGTACCGTATCAATGCCCACAGACATAGCCGAGCAGCCCAGGTTGTCGGTCATCGTAAGCACAGGCAGGTGCGGGCCTGGCGTTGTATAGGTATGTGTAATGATAGAGGCGGTGGTAGCGGAAGTAGTACCGTCGCCGAAGTTGTAAATGAAGCCCGGCACGCTCGCCACATTCTTTGCATTGAACGTAACGGTAAAAGGCGCGCAGCCGCTGAGCGGCCCGTAGCTGAGCACGCCCGCATAGCCAAGCACCTGCGCATGTCCATAAGCGGTATCGGTGCAGCCCGCGGTGTTGGTCACTACCAGGCGAATGGTGTACAGGCCGGGAGCGCTGTAGGTAGCGCTGGGGCTGAAAAGGGCCGACGAAGTGGAATTGCCAAAACTCCAGCTGTAAAAGGCCCCGCCTGTGCTGGTGTTTGTAAAGTTGGTAATGAGCGGCGGGCACACGTTCAGGGTGTCATCCATCGTAAAGGATGCATGTGGCGGGGCTACCACGCTCACGCCGGCAGTCTGGTAAGCGGTATCCCTGCAGCCGGCATAGTCGGTGACAATCAGGCGGATGGTATAGGTGCCTGGCGTGGTGTACACATGGCTCGGCGACGGAACATTGGAAGTAGTGCCGTCTCCGAAAGACCAGAGATGGGTAATGCCGGTGCCTGTGGAAGAAGAGTAGAAGTGAAACGGAGCTCCGAGGCAGGCCGTGCTGCCCTGCGTGCCGAAGAGCGCCGTCGGGTGGCTGATGACGACATAGTTCAGCTTTGCGAGCGAATCCCTGCAACCGATATTGTCCGTCACAATCAGCTTCACGCCATAACCACCGATAGTTGGGTAAAAGGCCGTATAAGATGGCCCGAGCGGGTTGTTGACCACGAGGGTGCTGCCATTCCCGAAGTCCCATTCATAGCGGGCGGGAAATGTGGAGGAAACGTAATTGCTCGTATCCGTGAGCACGATGGTAGCCGGCGCGCAGCCAATAAGCGGCGTTGCTTTAAATCCTGGTATAGGCCCGCCGACGGTGATGAAATTATTGTTGGTTTTTGAGAATGGACAGCCATTGAGGTCAACTACGGTCACGCCGATATTGTAGCGGCCCCTTACATGGGCTACATACACTCCATTTGGCATATAGATATTGTGAAAGAAGGTTGGGAAGCCGGGTACTGTCCAATTGACTTCTTTTAGAATAGACGCAATCGACGCTGAGGCGCCGCCGATAACCGGAGCGAGTTGAATAGTGTCATGCGGACAAACATTGCTATCCAGAGCAGACATATTTACTGTCAGGTTGTTGATTATGACCGTGGTGGTCACGCTGTCCTTGCAGCCCGTAGTTGTGTTGTAGGTAATCTGACTGGCAAAATATACTCCAGGCACAGCGTACTGATGCGTAGGATTGGTGAGTATGCTGGTCGTTCCATCGCCGAAGCGCCAAAGCATGGATGTGGCACCAACAGAGCTGTCCACAAAATGCACCAGCCCGAGTGTATCGCAGCTTACATGGAAGCGCGGTTTGGAGCCCGGATAACCAATAGTGATATAGTTAAGCTTCGTGATGGTGTCCAGGCAGCCGTTCTGGTTAGTAATCAGGGTCACATTATAGGTACCCGGCGCAGTATAGGTGTAGTACGGATTCTGCGCGACCGCAAAGCCGCCGTTACCGAAAAACCAGGTCCAGCTGGTTAGAGGGCCATTAGGACTGATGCTGCTGTCAAAAAACTGAATCTGTGTGTTATTGCACAAATTGCGCTGTGGCGTGCCGAAGTTGGGCGTAGCGTGATTGCCAATATGCACGACGAACGTATCGTAGAAGTTGCAACCATTGGCTGTGGTGATAGCGAGGGTGACGTTATAATTGCCGGTATTGAAGTAAGTATGTGCCGGCGCGGACGCCGAGCTGCCGGGGCTGCCGTCTCCAAAGCTCCAGGCCCAGGACGTATGGGGAACGGGGTAGAGATACGGCCCGGACGGGCTGCCTGGCGGCGGAACGGCAAGCAGTGTATCGCTAAGCTTAATGGTGGCCGGCACGCAGCCGCCGGGAGGATTGGCGTGGATGGAGAAAAGGGCGCCTAAAATGGTAAGCTGCTGAATCATGTTGCTCGTACAGCCTGACGAAGACGTAACTGTGAGCTTCACTGTAAAAATGGTGTCTCTGGTGTAAGTATGCACCGGCGAGCCCGCCGTGCTGGTAAAGCCGTCCCCAAAGTCCCAGGATGAATTATAGCTGCCGGTCGCCGTGGTCGTGTTCGTAAAGGTTATCTGCGACGGCGCCGGGCAGGGGAACGCCGGGCTGTAGGTAAACGAAGCAACAGGTCGGGGATTAATAATGATCGTATTGGAAGCCGTATCGGAGCAGCCGCCGTTTCTGGCAATCAGGCGTATTGTATAGGTGCCGGCATTTTGATATATATTGGCTGCCGATGGACCAGTGGCGGTATGGCCATCGCCAAAGTCCCAGCTTAAAGCGGCGCCCGGCGTGGTGGTGCCGGCGCTGGATACGTTCACGCCGCTCAGTACGCAGGCGCTTGCAGGCACGCTGGCCGCTGCATGCACCGTCGTAACTCTGATGTAATTATTCTTCTTATTAGAGTCGTTGCAGCCATTGGCGCTTGTCGCTATCAGCTTCACAGAATATGAGCCCGGTGTGTAATAGGCATGAGACACCGGACTGGCAGCCGTTGAAGGCCCGCTGCCGTCGCCGAAATCCCAGATATAGGAAAAGGGACCGCCGCCTGTCGTGGTGCTGATAAAAGTGGTGGTGACGCCAAGCGAGCAAACGGCGGTATCCGTAGCATAAAAATTTACGGATGGCGATGGGTAAATCGTGATATAGTTTACCTGTGTGTCTGTGTGCGGGCAGCTCGCGCTGTTCACCGCAGTGAGCTTAACAGTATAAGTGCCGCCGCTCGCATAGCTATGCGTCGGGTTTGCAATAGCCGAGGTGCCGCCGTCACCGAAGTCCCAAATATAATTCCCGGTGCCGGAAGCATTCCAGGTAACAGACGAAGTAAATGAGATCGGGACGCCCGGACATGCCGCCAGCGGCGTGGCGGAGAATGAAACAGCGGGAGGCGTCTTTACAGTGATGTAAGCGCTCTTGGTCAGTGAATTGCTGGCAGTGCCATTGCTCACCGTCAGCTTCACATTGTACGAGCCCGGCGCGAGATATGAGGTAGTGGGGTTTTGGACGTTTGAAGTCTGGCCATTGCCAAAGTCCCAGCTCCAGCCCGTGATGCTGCCGGTAGAATTATCGGTAAACTGAACCACCACCGGAGGACAGCCGCTTAGCGGCGTGCCTATAAAACCCGGAAAGGGCTGGCCAAGCAATTTGCCCGCGCCCGCTACCGTCAGTAAGAAAAGAAGTAAGGCTCTTTTCATGAAATCACACCAGATTTAAAGATTGATCCTTAACGCTACGCTCCGGAGCTGCTTACCACGGCTTTGGGCAAAGCGTGCGCGCCTTTTCAAACTTCTCGCCTACAAACAGGCCACTCTGCATTACTGTGAGCTCAAAGCCACCCGCGCCATTGCTGGCCGGCCGCAGCTTGCTGGTCGTAAAGTCGTAAGAGGCAGTGATGGAAAGCCGCTTGTAATCCACCTTAAAGGTCGGAATCGCCGCATCGCTCATCCGGTAAAACACCCCGCCGTATATCGCCAGCGCCGGATCTTCCTCATTGTTCGTCACCCGCTTCCAGCCCAGCAGACCACCGCCGATGAACTCGTTATACACGCCTTGCCGCGCGTAGTTCAGATGCGCCTGCACGCCATACTGGTCACTCAGCCGGTAAGATCCGCCAGCCGAAATATTAAACTTCATATCCAGGGTCACCAGATTATTATCGGTCATAAAGGAGCGCTTAGGCTGGGTAAAGTGGTAGCCGCTCACGCCTGCGTAATACGTCACGTGGTTATCCTCAGCACCGCTGTTTATAGCCAGCCCCGCGCCGAGGTCCCAGTTGGTGATGTGCGTATCTCCAAAGGTCTCGCCGGTTGGGTTATTCGGATTGTAGCCGCCTACAGAGCCATATTGCGAGTTGGTGGTCACTTTGGCAGGGTCAAAAGAGCGCTGCAGAAAGCCGCCGGTAAAGCCGCCCGACAGAAAGCTTCGTCCGCCGCTGCCTAAGTATTTTGTAAAAGCCAGCGAAGGATAAATGGCGATTGTCTGCAAGTCAATGGAGCCCGCCCGATCGTAATAGGCCATAATCCCGGCCGTAAAATAATCCCCTGACTGACCTTTTACCGGAACCCGCGCCTCACCTGTAATCACGCCGGTCTGATAAGGCTTAGAGATGGAGCTCCACTGGCTGCGATAAACCGCCGCGACCTTATAATCGCCCGCAAAAGTGCCCATCAGCGCAGGGTTGCGCAGGATAGACGTTTCGTAAAACTGCGAAAAGTGAATATCCTGAGCCCTGAGCGCTCCAGCGGCAAGCAGTAAGAGATATGTAAGAGTAATGGTTTTCTTCATGCGTCATGGAGATTTCACAAACGGTAAACAAATTAGGACAATAATTTGAGACAGAACGTTGGCATCATTCCGTTTTTTATTACGTGACGCTCCGGCCTCCGCGCCGCAGCAGGTAAATGGCAATGCTCAGACAATGCGCGTCAAACAAAACGTCCCGCAGGAGCGGGACGTTGAAAGACATTGTAAACAGGCCACTTAGCCTTGCAGCGCCGCAGCGCCGCTTACGATTTCTGTAAGCTCTGTAGTGATCGCCGCCTGGCGGGCGCGGTTGTAGCTAATCTTCAGACTGCGCAGAAGTTCTGCGGCATTCTCGCTCGCCTTATCCATTGCGGTCATACGGGCGCCATGCTCCGATGCGTTCGCATCCAGGATAGCCTTGTAAACCTGCGTGTTCAGGATTTTAGGCATCAGCTCCAGCAACAGGGTCTCACGGTTAGGCTCAAAGATGAAATCGGCTTCTTTGCCGCCTTCAGCCTTTGCCACACGTGGGATAGGCAGGAACGGCTCGGCCACAAACTGCTGCGTTGCCGCATTGCGGAACTGGCTGTAAACCAGTTCAACACGGTCATACTCGCCATCAAGGAAAGCCTGCTGCGCATACTGGGCAGCTTCGCGCACAGATTCAAAAGAAAGATTGGAAAACAGGCTCCAATACTTATCCACGACTTTGAAATCATGGCGCTGAAAAGCCTCATAGCCCTTCTTGCCGATAGGCATCACACTCACATTGCCCTTGGCAGCCTGAGCAGCATATCGCCCGCGGATTGTCTCGCGCGTGAGCTTCACCACATTGGCGTTGTAGGCGCCGGCAAGGCCGCGGTCGCTGGTAATCGGGATCAACAGCACGCGCTCGGCGGTGCGTTCAGTAGCCAGCGGCAGGGCGGCATCGGCAGAAAGCGAGCTTACGATATTTGAAAGCATTTCCTGCAGCTTTTGCGAGTAGGGCCGCATTTGCGTGATCGCATCCTGGGCGCGGCGCAGCTTGGCGGCGCTCACCATTTTCATAGCCTTGGTAATCTGCTGCGTGGAGGTTACCGACTTAATCCGGTTCCGTACTTCTTTGAGCTGTCCTGACATGCGCGGGAAACTTTATGTTTATATCGGGCGCGAAGGTAAGGCAAGCGAAGGGCTTATGCAGCCTCTACCGGCAATTTAGCAGGAAGAGCAGCTCACTAAGCCTGCGGCCCTGCCTTGCCCTTCAGGATTACGGCTAATCGCCAATCAGTGATCCATCCTCGCTCACGACAAGCGCGGAGACATCCTCCGGCAGGGCTTCTACAGCAGCGGTAGGCATTACTATATCAGCGCCTATTATGTCACGAAGCGGCGGCAGGGCCTCAGGGCTGTTGATGCCCAGATAATCCATGAAGCTGCGCGAAGTAGCGTAGATAAGAGGCTTGCCTACGGCTTCTTCCTTTCGGCCTGTAATTACAATCAGCTCTTTCTCGAGAAGCTTCTGGATGGAATAATCGGCTGATACGCCGCGGATGTATTCTATCTCGCCTTTGGTGACGGGCTGCTTGTAAGCAATGATGGACAGCGTCTCCATAGCGGCGGCAGACAGCTTGCGGATGTGCTTATCGCCGTTGAGCTGGAGGACGGTCTTATGAAATTCTTTTTTGGTCAGAAACTGGTAGCCGCCGCCGATTTCCCGCAGGCCGAAGGGGTAATAGGGCGCATCGTACTTTTCGCGGATTGCCTCAATGCAGGTGGCGACAAGCTCGCCGTCCTGCGGCTCTTCAAGGGCGGCGCCGAGGTAGTCGCTCAGCTCAATCTGTGTCAGCGGTCGCTCGGAGGCAAATATCAGGGCCTCCACGTGCGGCATCAGTTCTTCAAGGTTCATTTTCACTGCCGAATGTATCATGCGCCCTCCGGCCGGCGCCGGGAAGAAATGCACATGTGTGGGTAACGAAGGGCCAAAATTAAGGAAAGGCTTCGGGTAGGGCTTTACCGATCATCATCTGCCTTTTGCCGACCAGCCCAGGCCGCATCCCGAAGCCTTCATGCAAAGAGCATCTTGGAAATGTAGCTTTGCGCCCGCTGCTCAACCGGACTCTGCTTATGAAAGCTATTCTTTACACACTTATCCTATTGCTCGCTACATTCAGCCTGCAGGCTCAGAATGTCACGATCTCCGGCACCGTAACGGACACTAAAGGCAAGCCCCTGCGCGGCGCCAGCGTCTATCTGGACAATACCCTGGACGGCGGCACCACAGACAGCGCCGGAAATTTTCGCTTTCTTACTTCAGAGAAAGGCGCGCAGGCGCTGGCAGTTTCTGCTGTTGGCTACAATGCCGGCGGTCAGCCTCTGAACATCGCCGCCGATGTGGCCGATATAAAAGTGCAGCTCAAAGCCAGCGCACAACAACTGGATGGCGTAACGGTAACTGCCGGCGCCTTTGAGGCGGGCACCGATAAAGGCAAGACGATCCTTTCTTCTCTTGATATCGTCACCACGGCGGGCTCGCAGGCAGACGTGGTGCGCGCCATACAGACCCTGCCGGGCACGCAGCAGCAAGGCACGCAAAGCGGTCTTTTCGTCCGCGGCGGCGATGCGAGCGAAGCAGCCATTATCGTGGACGGATTGATTGCGCAGGATGCGTTCACCAGCACGGCGCCGGGCGTGGCGGGCCGCAGCCGTTTCTCGCCGTTTCAATTCCGGGGCATTTCCTTTTCCAGCGGCGGTTATTCCGCGCGCTATGGGCAGGCTATGTCTTCAGTGCTGGAGTTGACCACGCTTGATATGCCTGATAAGAGCACCGTAAATCTGGGCCTGAATATGGCAGGCATCTACGCCTCCGGCTCTAAGCTCTGGAAGCATTCTTCGGGCGATGTGACGGCTACTTACTTTAACCTCAGCCCCTTTTACGGTGTAGCAAGCACCAATGTAGATTACTACGACGTGCCAAAGGGCAGCAGCGGATCGGCGCGCTATGCCTGGAAGCCTAATAAGAATGGCATCCTGAAAGTATTGGGGAACTATACCCACTTTTCGTCTGGCGTGCGTGTGCCTAATCCTGATTCGCCGGGTTCGGTCTTTCCATACGGCATTACCAATACTAATGGCTATGTGAACTTATCCTACAACCAGCGGCTGAAGGAAAAGTGGAATATTTATACGGCTGCGGCCTATGCGGTAAATCTGGATAATATCAAGGCCGGCAACATTCCTATCACGCAGCACAACGACCGGGCTCAGTTTCGCCTGGAAGTAAAGCGTTACCTCCCATCAAAGCTCAATGTGCTGGCAGGCACTGAGATCCAGCATTTTTCTTACCGCAAGAAGATAGATCTGGATACCGCCGTTTATAATCTTGACTTTACAGAGACTCAGGTTGCCGGCTTCGTGGAGGCGGAATGGAGCCCGCAGCGCTGGATTGCGATCAAGCCAGGCATCCGCGCTGAGCATAGCAGTCTTCTGAATCAGAACACGTTATCACCTCGCATCGCGCTGGCCATTCGTTCCGGCATGTGGGGGCAAATCGGGCTTTCGGCGGGTTCGTTTTATCAGCTGCCTGACATTCCTTATCTCCAGTACGGCTACCGGCCCCGGATGCAGCAAGCCATTCATTACATAGCTAACTATCAGTGGATAAAGGGCGACCGGACCTTCCGCGCAGAGGTGTATTACAAAGACTACCGCAGCCTTACCCTGGAGCATGCATCAACGTTTGACGCAAACAGCTTCCGGAACTATTACAGCGCGCCGGACAACAGCGGTTTTGGCTACGCAAAAGGTGCGGAGCTGTTCTGGCGGGATAAGAAGCTGATTAAAAACGTGGATTACTGGATCTCATATTCCTACATTGATACCCGCCGCCTGTTCCGCAACTACCTTTCTGAGGCGCAACCCGAGTTTATATCTGATCACAATGCAAGCCTGGTAGCCAAGTACTACATCCAGAAATGGACTACGCAGATCAACCTGACTTATAGCTATGCAACCGGCCGGCCCTACTATAACCCGAATAACCCTGTTTTCTTAGGCGACCGTACACCGGATTATCACAATCTATCTCTTGCAGTAAATTACCTGACGCACGTGAAGAAATGGTTTACAGTGCTCTATGGCGGCGTGGACAACCTCACAGATCAGCACAATATCTTTGGCTACCGCTATAGCTCAGACGGCGCGCACCAATACCCACAGTATCCGGCACTCTTCCGCTCCTACTTTATCGGTGTAAACTTCTCACTGACAGAATTCAACAAAGACGAACTGTAAGAATCGTTCAAATCAGTCCATCTAAAACCATCAACACTTATATCTACCAAATCAATGAAAAAACTCCTGCTACTCGCCGCCTTTGCTGTTGCGGCCATCAGCGCCAACGCACAGGCGGATTACAAGGTTGTGCTCAAGACAACCTTTGACGCCTTTGATACAACTTATGCCGACATGGGCGCCAAGGCGCAACATGGCAACAAACTCGTACTGATTGCTAAAAAATTTTCCGATCAGTGGGCCGCTCAGTTTTACGCAGCTTACAGCCGCATCCAGCTTTCCTATTTTGAGAAGGACGGGCCCAAGCGCGATGCGATGCTTGACGAAGCGGATGGGTATCTGACCGAAGCGATGCATCTGCTGGGCAAGGAAAACTCAGAGACCGAGGTGCTGGCAGCTATGATAGCCAGCAGCCGCATGGGTGTAGATCCAAGGGCACGCTACCAGAAATACGGAAAGGTTTTTGACGAACATCTGGACAAGGCCAAAGAGCTGAATGCGGATAATCCACGCATATATCTCCAACGCGGCATCTCCAAGTTCTTTACGCCGAAAATGTTTGGCGGCGGCAAGAAAGCAGCCTTGCCTTACTTTGAAAAATCCGGCTCGCTTTTCGCGAAGGAAAGCAGTGATGATATTGAAAAGCCCTATTGGGGCAAGCCCGCCCAGATGTACTTCATGGGCATGGCGCAGGGCGAAGACAAGGACGAAGTAAAAAAGTAATCCGTCTCTAAGTATTCATTCCAAGCGAAGCCACGGCCCTTAAGCCGTGGCTTTTATTGTAACACTCTTTTGATAAAACCTTTGCGTACAAATCCTAAATTGTGACTGCTATTCAATAGAAATCACTTTCATGAAACAAATACTTCCGTCCGTTATCGCAATGCTTGCACTGGTAGGAGCCTTCTCATGCAGTAAAGGCGGAGATGATCCCGAAGTAGCAGGCAAGGGTGGAAATGCCATACTCAAAGTCACACCCAGGCATCACGGCAAACAGATAGACAGCTGCACTATTTATTTGAAATATAATACTGTTGATCAGCCTTCAAATGGGGTTTACGACGATTCCGCCAAATGTATCCAGATCGGAGGGCTACCGGTTGCCACATTCAGTGGTCTGCGCAAAGGCACCTATTACATTTACGGTTATGGCTGGGATCCAGGTCTCACGCCGCCCTCCCATGTAAAAGGCGCATATGCGTATCCTCTGACAGGTGAGACTGTACAGAGTTACGACCTCGCCGTTTCGGAAGATTAATAGCCGTGATGTAGCACCTGCTGCATGTAGAGGCTGCGCAGCGACTGGGGAATAAGCGCCTTTATACGTGCCTTGTCTTCCGGCGCCAATGAAAATATGCGGCTAATAGAGTAAACAAAAACGTTTTCCACCGCACATTTTACAGAGCCGCTGCCCTTTTCATACAGGGATGCGGCAAGTGCAAAGCATTGTTGCAGGCGGCCGTAGTTGTGCTCTTTCGCGCCCTGGCAGGCGAATTCGCGCACCGCATTTAGCGTTCCGTAAATGCCGCCTTCAGCGGGAAGAATGTCGGAGATTTCAGGGAGGGTTTGCTGTACGTATTGACAGGCTTCTTCAGAAGAAATCATGATGTGTGGCGTTGATTAGCAGGCTTGGTAGAAACAAAGTCGTGCCCGGCATTGAGGAGATTTTCTTAAAGAATAGAAAAAGGCGTCCCGACCTATGGATGTAACTTGCGCCCCCTTCCCGCCATGCAGCTACCCGCCGGTAAGAAAGTCTATTTTGCCTCCGATTTCCACCTCGGCATTCCTACGCGCGAGGCTTCCCTCCAAAGGGAACGCCGCCTGTGCCGGTGGATGGATAAGATACGCGAAGACGCTGCAATGCTGTACCTCGTAGGAGATTTGTTTGATGTGTGGTTTGAGTATAAGAACGTCATCCCCAAAGGCCATACAAGATTCATGGGGAAGCTGGCGGAATTGCGAGATGCCGGCTTGCCTATAGAAGCTTTTACGGGTAACCACGACTTATGGATGCGCGGCTATTTTGAGGAAGAGCTGGGCATTCCTGTGCATCACGGCCCTATCAGAAGAGAGTACAACGGCAGGAAGTTCCTTATTGCCCACGGTGACGGCCTCGGCCCCGGCGACCATGGCTACAAACTATTGAAGAAAGTCTTGCGTAGTCCTTTCTCGCAATGGCTTTACCGCCGCATTCATCCGGATACCGGTGTGGGGATGGCGGGATGGTTTAGCGGCCTTGGGCCGAAGCATGAGGAGAACAAGGAAAAAACCTTTCAGGGGCCGGATAAGGAATTTCTGGTGCAGTATTCTTTGGACGTTTTGAAGAGCGAGCCGGTAGATTACTTCATCTTTGGGCATCGCCACCTTGCGCTGGATTATCCATTACCCGGCGGCAAGGCGCATTACATCAACCTCGGCGATTGGATTCGCTACGACAGCTACGCCGTGTTTGACGGCGAGCAGACAACCTTACAATTTTTCAAAGAAGAAAACGAAACAGTGTGAAACGATTAGTATTAGTACGTCACGCCAAAAGCTCCTGGGCCAATCCGCTGCAAAGCGATTTTGACCGACCGCTCAACGACCGCGGCGAGCATGATGCGCCGATGATGGGCGAGCGGCTGAAAACCGCAGGCGTGATTCCCGATTGCGTTATTGCATCCACCGCAAAGCGCGCGGCGCAGACGGCAAAGCTGGTGGGCAAGGGCGTTGGCTACGACAATGAAAAGATTGAATGGCGCGAGGAACTATACCATTGCGTGCCGTCTGTATTTGAGGAAGTGATTCGGGATGTGAAGGATGATATTGACACGCTTTTCATCGTGGCGCATAACCCCGGCATTTCCGAGTTTGCAATGGAGCTGGACGAGACGCATTCCATTCATTCCATGCCCACCTGCGCCACTGCCGGCTTTGATATTGAAGCCGAGCGCTGGGCCGATTTTTCGCTGGCAAAAAAGAAGCTCGCATTCTACGATACGCCCAAAGGAGACCAATGAGCAAGACATCACCTACGCCTGAAGAACTCGTAGAAAAGCTGTACGAAGAACACTTCGGCGAAACGCCGAAGAAGACGAGCGCACTGCCAATCTCCGGCTCCGACCGCCGGTACTTCCGCATCACCGGCAGCAACGACAAGACGACCATCGCCACCATCAACCAGAACGTAGCAGAGAACAATACTTACTTCTACTTCACAGAGCTGTTTAGAAAGCATGGCATCAATGTGCCGGAAGTGCTGCGGACTTCTAAAGACCGCCGCGCGTATCTGCAACAGGATGTAGGACACACTTCCCTCTTTGACATGCTGCTGGAAGAAGGCCAGACGGACAAGGTGAAGAAGCTGTACAAAGCGAGCCTTGACCAGCTTGCAAAAGTGCAATGGGTGGCAGGCCGCGAGACGGATTTCAACCAGTGTTTTTCTACGAAGCAGTTCAACGAAGAGGCTATCATGGCCGACCTGCTGTACTTCAAATACTACTTCGCCGACCTGCAGAAAATCCATTACGACCGCGCAACGCTGATGGACGAGATGCAGCGCTGGAGCCGCGAGATTGGCCGCATGCAGCCGCTTACACTCATGTACCGCGACTTCCAGAGCCGCAACATCATGGTGCAGGACGGCAAGCCATATTTCATAGACTACCAGGGCGCGATGCAAGGCCCGCCGCAGTATGATGTAGCCTCCCTGCTCTGGCAGGCGAAAGCGCAACTGCCGGAAGCCTGGAAGGAAGAATTGCTCACGAGCTACATCACAAGTGTAAATGCACTGCCGACGCCGCGCGTGGAAGAAGTGTATTTCCGCAAAGGCTATGCGCAGATTGTGCTGCTGCGACTGTTGCAGGTTTTAGGCGCGTATGGTTTCCGCGGGTTGCTGGAACGCAAGCCGCACTTTGTAAGCTCTATTGCGCCCGCACTAAAGAACCTTTCTGCATTTCTTGCCGACAATCCGCAACTGCCTGCTTATCCGGAATTGCGCTCTTTATTGGAAAAGCTTTGCAGCGCAAAAATGCAGGAACGTTATGCCACGCCCCAGCTTCAGGACGGAGAACAGCTCGTGGTCAATATCTGTTCCTTCTCTTACAAGCGCGGCATTCCCAAAGACCGAAGCACGCATGGTGGCGGGTATGTGTTTGATTGTCGTGGGCTACTGAATCCGGGGCGGTATGCTGCGTATAAACACCTAAGCGGCGTAGACGAGCCGGTGCGGCACTTTTTAGAGCGCGAAACGCGGATGCCCGAATTTCTGGAGCATGTATATGCTTTGGTGTCGGTGAATGTGGAGGATTACATCGCGCGCGGTTTTGAGAATCTGAGTGTGGCGTTTGGGTGCACTGGCGGTCAGCATCGTAGTGTCTATGCAGCGGGGAAACTGGCGGCGTACCTGCAAGGGAGGTACAAAGTGGGCGTGGTAGTGACGCACCTGAATATGGATAATTGGGTGAAGGTGGCGGTGGAAGAATAGGTTTGCAGCTTACGCTGCAACCAGTGGCGGCCCTGAAAATATAAGTCACATAGCAGGAGCAGTTGGCGCGCGTCCCCAGACGCGCCGCCGCGCGGGCAGCCATCCCCTGATGGCCAAAGAAGAGATGAGCACAACAGAAGAGCACGCCC
This sequence comes from Chitinophagaceae bacterium, assembly GCA_965246765.1. Taxonomy (GTDB): domain Bacteria; phylum Bacteroidota; class Bacteroidia; order Chitinophagales; family Chitinophagaceae; genus UBA1952. Next base: position 762,748 of record CBDFFJ010000005.1, on the reverse strand, counting down.
TAAAGCAGTTTCTGGATAACCGCATCCTGCTCTACAACACGCACGGCTTCATCCCCGCAGACCCGATTTCCATCCCGCACCGTTTTTCTAAAAAGCAGGACATAGAAATCGCCGGCTTCTTCGCCGCAACACTCGCTTGGGGCAATCGGACGACAATCATCAACAACTGCGCGCGCCTGATAGCCTGGATGGATGGCGCGCCGCACGACTTCATCCTTAATCACCAGCCGGAGGATTTGAAGCCAATGCTCGGCTTCACGCACCGCACATTCAATGCCACCGACCTGCTGTATTTCATGGAAACCTTGCAGCGGCATTACCGGCAGCATGATTCCTTAGAAGATGCTTTTACCATCGGCTTTAGCCAACCACCCGACACCCTCAACCCCAGACTTCAGTCAGGGGAAAGCCGATGGAACGCCTGCCAAGCCCTCACGGCCTTCCACAACTACTTCTTCACAGGCGAATATCCCAACCGCACCCGCAAGCATATCAGCACACCCGCCCGCGGCTCCGCCTGCAAACGCCTCTGCATGTACCTCCGCTGGATGGTGCGCAAAGACAAAAGCGGCGTTGACTTCGGAATCTGGAAAAGGATTTCATCCTCCCAACTCATCTGCCCATTAGATGTACATGTAGCCCGCGTTGCCCATCGCCTCGGCCTTACAATGCGCCCGAATGCGGATTGGCGTAGCGCAATAGAGCTCACCGAAACACTTCGCCGCTGGCGTCCTGACGACCCGGCTGTGTATGATTATGCGCTGTTCGGCTTAGGCGCTGAAGAGCGTTTCTAATTTTCACGCAACGGGCGCGGCGGAAACGCAAAGCTAGATATAAGCTACATCCGCGCCCGCCGCGTGAAACAAATCATGCAAAAGCTAACTCCCGCTCCAGCGCCGCCGTCTTCTGTGGCACATGCGCCACAATCGGGTCTGGATACAGAATGAGCGAGGTGCTGGGGCGCTTCCACCAATCGCTGCTCACGAGCTTGCTGAAGTGCAGGATGCCCACCACCGCACAGCGCTTGTCATTGCTCGTCCATTCCTCAATGCGGTCAAACAGCTCGTGCGGCACTTGGAACAATCCATCAAACGAAACATACACGCGCACAAAGAAATCATGGCTCAGCTGCGCAGGCTTTTGGTGATACAGCTTCTTGTATTCATACTTGTAGCCATAGCGCAGCGCCGATAAATCCGACAGCACTGCTGAAGCTGTAGCCACGCCTCCCGCGCCTTTACCATAAAAAAATTGCTGCTCCGCGAAGCCGCTTTCAATCACCACGCCGTTGTACTCGTCGCGCACCGTGTGCAGCAAATGATTGTCAGGAACGAATTGCGGCAGCACATACGCAGCCACTTTCCCGGTAGGCAGCTTGCGCGCTCCGGCAACCAGCTTTATCTCCCAACGCTTTTCCTTAGCAACAGTGGCGTCAGCAGGGTGGAGCCCCTGGATGCCGGTATAGACCAGCGCCTCGGGATGCTCAACAATACCATAGGCGTGCGCCAGCAGAATTGAAAGCTTGTTAGCTGCATCCGTGCCATTCACATCCAGCGAGGGGTCGCTCTCTGCGAAGCCTGCGAGCTGCGCTTCTTCTAAAGCTTCGCCGAAAGAAAGGCCGTCGCGGGAAACTTTAGACAGAATGTAGTTGGTAGAGCCGTTGACGATGCCTTGGATGCCTTGCAGCAGGTCATTATCGTAATACTCTTCCAGGTTGCGGATGACTGGGATGGACGCACAAGCGGCAGCCTCATAAAGAAAGGGCGTGCCTGTTTCGCGCTGAATGCGGAGCAGCTCGTCAAGATGCGTTGCAATCATCTTTTTGTTGGCGCTCACTACCGCTTTGCCGGCACGCAGGGCTGTACTCACGATTTGGAAAGCCGCGTCGGCATCGTCAATCAATTCAATGATGGTACTGATGCTGTCGTCTTCTAAAAGCTCGGCGGCATTCGCGGTAAAAAGGCTCGCCGGAGCATTACGCTTTTTGTCAGGATGGCGGATAGCCACCTTCACGATTTCAGTATACAGGGAAGGCGTATCCTGCAGCACCTTATAAAGACTCTCGCCTACGGTTCCGAAACCGAACAGGCCGATGCGATTGATGTTTTGATTAGACATGGTTTGAAAAGTTGTTGAACAGTTGATGGAAAATTGTTGGACGCTTGTGATGTTGATGATGTTCTATTCTGAAAGCTTAATAGGGCTGTCATTGCGGCCCCGAGCCGCAATCTGCCTGCGTAGCCACATGAGCAAAGCACGATTGAGCGGATTGCGGGTCAAGCCCGCAATGACAGGAACTATTGGGCTGTGCATTTCAATTAAGCTGCTTGGAGACGCTGCGTATCCGTTGCGCCCGTTGCGTGAAACGACGCATCCAGCGCCTGCTCCAAATCCGCAATCAAATCCCGTGCATCTTCAAGCCCAACGCTCAGGCGAATAAGGCTATCCTGCACGCCACCAGCGCGGCGGCGCTCCGCCGGAATGCTCTTATGCGTCATAGTGGCCGGGTGACAACAAAGGCTCTTAATGCCGCCGAGGCTTTCCGCCAGCTTGAACAGCGCCGTATTGCAAACGACCGCCTTTGCCGCATCCTCAGTATCCTCTTTCAACGTGAAAGACACAATCCCGCCGAAACCGGTTTGCTGCTTCGCCGCGATTTCATGGTTGCCGTGCGTGGCGAGGCCGGGATAGTAAACACTGTCAATAGCCGGATGCGAAAGCAGGGCTTGCGCAACATCCGCAGCATTCCGGTTGTGCTGCGCCACGCGCAGGTGCAGCGTCTCAATGCCGCGAATCACCAGCCAGCTATCATGCGGCGCGAGGATAGCTCCGCAGGCGTTTTGGATAAAGCGGATTTGCTCGCCCAGTTCTTTTGTAGCCGTCACCACGAGGCCTGCAATCAGGTCGCTGTGGCCACCGAGGTATTTGGTGGCGGAATGAATGACGATGTCGGCGCCCAGTTTGATAGGCTGTTGTAGCGCGGGTGATGCAAAGGTGTTGTCCACACAAAGCAGGCTGCCGTTATTGTGCGCAATCTGCGCAATGGCGGCAATATCGCTAATCTTCAGCGTCGGGTTCGTTGGCGTTTCAATCCAGACCAGCCTGGTTTTTTCGGTAATGGCGTCCAGTACGTTGCCGGCGTCGGTTGTGTCCACATAATTCACCGTGATGCCAAATTTGGCCCAGATGTGTGTGAACTGGCGGAAGGCGCCGCCATAGATGTCGTCCACCGCAAGGATTTCGTCGCCGCTTTTTAGCAGCTTTACGACCGCATCAATTGCTGCAAGGCCGGATGCAAAGGCGCTGCCGGTTGTGCCGCATTCCAACTCGGCGATTAGATTTTCCAATACCGCGCGGGTTGGATTACCAGAGCGGGCGTAGTCATAGCCCTTGTTTACTCCCGGCGCTTCCTGCACGTAGGTGGACGTTTGATAGATGGGTACGGAGATGGCGCCGGTGTGCGGGTCGGCGGGAATGCTGTGGATGAGGGCGGTGATGTTGTGCAATGAATTGCTGTTCAGATTGCTCATGGCTTTTCGGTTTTATTGTTGGTTTTGGTTTGCGTTGTTTGGGAACTTCCCCACGCACCAACTCATCCGAAAAGTGTAGCCTTCAGTCGTGCTTTTTTGATGCCGAACGCGCCGCGGCGCGTTCCTACGGTGTGCCGTAGGTGCATAAAAAAAGCGCTTCTGATGGGGCAGAAGCGCTCTTGTATTAAAAGCCCGCAAGCGGACGTTCAAAGCATGATAGCATTCTACTCATCTTCCCAGCAATTGCTTGCTGGATGGAATTAGCACCAATTCTCTTTCACCGGAGTGATTAAGCGGTTGCTAAGGCTTCACAGGGCCATAACCCTCTGCCTTTCTGGATAAGCGATGTGTGTAAAAGAACTGGTGCAAATCTATAGGCGGGAATTTCTTTTTGCCAAAAAAAATTTTTAGAAAAGGATTTTGGCAACGCTGAAAGCCGCACTGGGCCTAGCTTTCGTGTAGGAAAATAAATTTTAGATGCGAATCGCGCTAAGCCGAATCTCAGGCTTGGATGCTACTCATAATTCAGCGACTTTGTCATTCCTCAGGAATCTATTCTCTCGCAGCGAATGTGCTACCCCGGAACCTGTACCTGCCTCAAAAACGACAGCGGGTCATCAATCAATCCGGCTTCCTCTTTACGCCACCGCTCCTTTACAGCTTCTATCTGTGCTTCGGTAGGCGGCCAGTTACCCAAGACATCGCTGTTCCAAAATAGCCAAGCAGGGTTTACCGCTGCTATCAAATCGTTCTTAGGCTCTCTTGGCCACTTTTTTATTTCCTTCTCACGGTCTATCCCGTTGAGGCCATACTTCGTTTCTTCACTCCACACCAGATAATGCACCTTGTAGCGTGTGGTGAAACTTCCTTCTTTTCCAATCCAATGCTCTACCAAGCGTGCTGCCAAGTCATTGGTGACGCCGGTATAAAGCGCCGTTTTGTTCCAGTTCGTGAGGATGTATGTCCAGAATCTGAATTGGCGCATTGGCTTGAGCGAGCAGCCCATTCGCTGCGAGAGAATAGATTCCTGAGGAATGACAAAGTCTGGGAAAGAACTCGTTTGATGCGGGCGAATGTATTTCTGAGGAACGACAAAGATTGGGAAAGCTATCTATCCCACCCGCTCCGGATTCGCCGCCGCAAACTGCGCCCAGTCTGCCTTCTTGCTCCGCCGCTTCTTTTCTGTAGTCAGCGTAGCGTGCATTTCCACCGGCAGCCTGGATTGAAAATGGTGGCAGAGCGCCACCGCCAGCGCGTCCGTGGCGTCGTGCGAATCGGGGATGCCGTCGCTGAGGTTCAGGATGTTTTTGAGCATCTCCCAAACCTGTTCTTTGGTAGCGTGGCCGCGGCCGGTGATGCTTTGCTTGACCTTGTTGGGCGAGTATTCAATGGCTTCCAAACCGTTCACCGTGGCCGCTGCGATGGCTACACCCTGGGCGCGGCCCAGCTTAAGCATGGACTGAACATTCTTACCGAAAAACGGCGCTTCAATCGCTGCGCAGCTTGGCTTAAACGTTTGGATGAGGCCCTCAATGGTGGTGTAGATGAGCCGCAGTCTTTCCGCATGGTCTTTGTGCCGCGCAAGGCGTAAGACGCCCATTTCTATAAGGCTAACGCTATTTTTACGCACCGCAATCAGCCCGTAACCCATGAACAGGGTGCCGGGGTCTATCCCAAGAATTACTCCTTCTGACATCACGGTTGCGGGCTTCATCGTGGACAAAGCTAAAGCCAAGAAGTGGAAGTGGGCGGCGGGCATCGTCGTTATGGCTTTGCTATTATGGCATCTGTACCGGCAAATCAGCGCGCAGCTTGCTACCGGCACGGCTTTCCACTTTTGGCCGGGCGGCACGGAAGGCTATTTTTTTGCGGCCCTTGTGCTCCTGCCGCTCAACCTCGCACTGGAAAGCGGCAAATGGCAGCGCCTCGTCGCGACAGCATCGCCGATTTCATTTTTGCACGCCGCAGGCAGCGTGTTGTCGGGCATTGCCGCCTCGCTGATTACGCCCAACCGCATCGGCGAATATCCGGCGCGCATCATGCTGCTGAAGGAGCACAACAGTACGCGGCTGCTGTCGGTTTCGGTGCTGGGAGCCTGCTCGCAGATGCTGGCGCTGATGATTGCGGGGCTGGCGGGCCTGAGCTTTTATTACCTCCGGCATCCGCAGATGCTTTACGAGCTGGTCTTGCTTGGCACGGCGCTTTTTACGCTGGCGCTTGGCTCGCTTTATTTTTCCTTTGAGCGCTGGGCGCCGCGCATTGAGGGCATTCGCTGGCTGCGCAAGCTGCACTTGTGGGGACGGCTGCTTTATCGCTTTTCCGTCCGGGAGCAAATCATCATCCTCGCTATCTCGCTGACCCGCTTTGCGGTTTATACGACGCAGTATTGGCTGCTGCTGCGCTGGCAAGGCATTCCGCTGCCGCCTGGCGAAGGCTTGCTGCTTTGTACGCTTTTCTTTTGGGCGATGGCAATAATTCCGTCCATCGCGCTTGCTGAATTGGGCATTCGCGGGACGGTTTCGCTTTTTCTCTTCAACGCATATTCGGGGAATGTGGCGGGGATTGCGGCGGCGGCGTTTGTGCTTTGGTGTGTGAATCTGGTGCTGCCTTCGCTGGTGGGGGCGGGGCTTTTCTTTCGGCGGGGGCGGTGAGGTGTGGCAGGAGCGACATCCCCCTGCTCACGCGTAGGGCTGCCGCACGTCCCCCTTCGCCGCCCGCAACGGCTGCGCGCAAAGGGGGAAATCGGAGCGGGGCGGTGGTGGGCACCTTGCAGTAGTCCGAGGCGCTTCAAGTATCTGCTTACAGCAACTTTGTCATTCCGTAGGAATCTGTTCGGCCATGAGCATGCACAGCTACAAACAGATTCCTACGGAATGACAAAAGATCGGGCGAGCAATGTGGATTGTGTGGGCGCTGATTGTGATGCGGTTGTATGTTACGTAGGGGCGTGCCCTTGTGGCCGCCCTGCGAGTTGTGCGCGTATGATGGCGATGGGCGGGCACAAGTCCGCGCCCCTACGGATTATCTGCCCACGTTATGTATTAACGGCCCTACACAAGTAGAATATTAGCCCTTCCGCTTTGCCGGAATTAAGGGAAGAAACTTTGTTTCTAAGAACACTTCCAAAGCGAGCAGCCAATGTCGGTCGGATGAATTCTTGACGTTGAACAACAGAATCGCTCTGTCCTCATGCTTATTAAGATGCCAAACCTGATGACTATTGTAGTGAGTGCAAGCTTTTAAATGCTGTAAAACCCTTGCCCGGCTGTTATTTATGCTTACACCAACCCTATATACCTTGTCGTTGGCAATGAATACATAGACGCCGGGATGCCACACCATATTATTCTCTGGCGACGGCAACTTAATCTCCTCAATTTCCTTCTCATTCATATGCACCCCTTTCGGCAACAAATTCATGATTTCAAACTTGTCTTTGATGAAAGAAAACTCTTCCTGAAATGCCGAGATTACTTGGTGATGGACAGGATTGCTTTGTGTTTCCATAGGTGATTACTTTGTTTTGAAGAATATTGCAAAGCGGTCGCCAACGAATATACATCCCATGCGAAAAGCTAAACAGACTAACGAACCTCTCAATGTGCGACGCAACGGAAGACCGGGAGCGAACCGAACCCTGACTCAATAACCCTCCGGCAAGCTCAGGCTGACACCACTACATTTGGTAATCATTTCGGAAAGAAGGGCCGCTTTTTCAGGACGGAATGATATTTGAACGGGCTGAGCTATATGAAGAAGGCTTTTCTGCTTCTGTTTCACATCTGCTTCGCGACCAATGCTTTGTTTGCGCAGACCGAGTTTTGCAACAATAAGAACACGGCTTTTGCGGAGGGCGAGCAGCTTTACTTCAAGGTCTGGTACAATGCGGGCCGCATCTGGATTGGCGCGGGCGAGGCGACGTTTAATGTGTCGCTGGAGCAGATGAATGGGAAGAAGGTCTATCACATTGTGGGCGACGGCAAGACGCTGAAGAGCTACGAGTGGTTTTACAAGGTGCGCGACAAGTATGAGAGCTGGGTCGATGCGGCGACTATGCAGCCGCTGAAGTTTGTGCGCAATGTGAATGAGGGCGGCTTTAAGATTTACAACAATGTCGTCTTCAATCAGGCCATCGGGCAGGCGGTGAGCACGGACGGGATTTTCAATGTACCGAAGTGCATTCAGGATGTGCTGTCGGCGATTTATTACGCGCGCAACATCAACTATGATGCTTACAAGCCGGGCGCGAAGATTCCTTTCAATATGTTTTTGGACGACAAGGTTTATAACCTGTACATCCGCTACATTGGCAAGGAAGAAATCACCACGCGCTACGGCACTTTTAAGACGATTAAGATTGCGCCGCTGCTGATTCAGGGCAGCATTTTTACGGGCGGCGAGAAGATGTTCGTGTGGGTGAGCGATGATGCGAATCATCTGCCGGTGCGCATTGATTCGCCGATACAGATTGGGAGTGTGAAGGTGGATTTGATGGGCTATGATAAGCTGCGGAATGCGGCGAGCAGTTTGGTTAGTAAGAAATAATTTCTACAGCTGAGGCGCGAATGCTTTTCAGGCTTAACAAGGCTTGTCATTGCGAGCGATAGCAAAGCAACCCGCACAGCTTATGTACCCGCTTGTGTTATATGCAGGTTGCTTCGTCGCAAAGCCTCTTCGCAATGACGGCAGCTTTACTCGTAGAAATTTCCTTTAACAATAATTTCCAACCCACCAAAAGCCACATTACCGCTTCGCTTCATTTACTTTGTCCCACAAAGCACTTTCCCCATGGAGCAACAAATGATGGCCGAAGAATCGCTGCACGCCCTTGCCGACATCCGCGACATCCGTTCCATGATGGAGCGCTCCACGCGCTTTTTGTCGCTCAGCGGATGGAGCGGCGTTTGGGCGGGCTGCACGGCTCTGGTGAGCGCAGGAATTGCGTGGCAAATGCACCTGCCCTACTTCTTCTACCGCGATGTGCGGCCTGCACGGTGGGAAGGGGTAGCGCCATTCGTGCTGCTTGGCGCGGCAACCTTTCTCGTAGCCCTTGTAGGCGCTTACTACTTCACATGGCGGAAAGCCTCCGCATCCGGCCAAAAAATGTGGACGCGCCCTGCGCGGGAATTAATGACACAAGTCGCCATACCGATTATCATTGGCGGCATCTTCTGCCTTTCGTTTCTCTACGAAGGATTGTACACTTACCTCGCGCCTGCCTGTCTCGCCTTCTATGGCCTCGCCCTCATCAACGGCAGCAAATACACGCTTACTGAAATCCGCTGGCTGGGCTATTGCGAATTGCTGCTTGGATGCATTGCGCTGTTCGTTCCCTACTATGGCTTAGCTTTCCTCGCCGCCGGTTTTGGTTTGCTCCACATCATCTATGGTATCGTTATGTGGAACAAGTATGGTTAGGAAAGGCAAAAGGTAAAAGGCAAAATTTAATAGGATAGCGCTCCCCGGCTTCTTCAACTCCTCCAACAACCTTCCAACGCCGAAGGCATCCAACGCGCAAAGCGCATCCAACGCGAAGCATCCAACAATGTCCCTCTCCATCGCCCAACTCAACAAAGTCTTTGACAGCCGCATTCGTATCGGCATCATGAGCGCGTTGATGGTTGCCGAGAGCCATTCCTTCAATGACCTTAAAACCCTGCTGGACGTCACCGACGGCAACCTTGCCTCTCACATGAAGACTTTAGAAGAAAGCGGCTATATCAAAGTCTCCAAGGGCTTCATCGGCCGCAAGACAAACACCCTTTACTCCATCACCAAAGCCGGCGAGAAAGCCTTCCGCGCGCACCTGGATGCGCTGGAGCAAATCATCAAAGGCCTTGGATAAGCAGCTATTTTTTTGCTCAATAAACTTTGAAATTCAAAGCACTTTTAAACACAACTAACATGCTAAGCGTACGGACAAAATTCAGCGCGTTAGTGCCTTAGATGCGCTATGATCATTACATCAAACAATCATCACCTCCAACCTCCAACTTCCAACCACCAACTTCTAACTATGGAAAACACCACCTCCTTCCTTGACCGAAACCGCCTCCTTATCAAAGGCTTCCTCATCGGCTTCCTCATCCTGCTCATGCTCATTCCCGCCGCCTTCATCGGCAACCTCGTCCGCGAACGGCAGGAGCGCCAGACCCAAGTGGTGGAAGAAGTAAGCAGTAAGTGGGCTACCGCTCAAACCGTCACAGGGCCGGTGCTGATTGTGCCTTATAACTACACGTATAAGGGTGCCGATGAAAAGCTCATCACACAACGCAAGATGCTGCATCTGCTGCCAGAAACCTTGTGCATTTCCGGCGACGTCTCGCCTGAAATCCGCAAGCGCAGCCTTTACCAGGTGATGCTTTACAGGAGCGCTTTGAAGTTGGATGGTGCCTTTGCGCCCGCGCAACTCGCGGCCCTCGGCATTGAGCCGCAAAACATCTTCTGGAACGAAGCCCACATCCTCCTCGGCATCACCGACGCGCGCGGACTGGAAGAAGAAGTAACTCTCAACTGGCCCGGCGGCGGTGTCCGAAAGCTGGAACCCGGCATGCCCGAAAACGGCGCGCTCAGCACCGGCCTCTCTATTCCCGTAGCCTTTGACCCCGCTGCCGGCGCGGCTTTCACGCTCTCGCTGAAGCTGCGCGGCTCCGCCGCCCTCTCCTTCACGCCCACCGGCAAGAACACCGAAGTGCGCCTCCGCTCGCCCTGGCCGCACCCCGCCTTTGACGGCAAATACCTCCCCGACACCAGCGCCGAAATCGGCAAAGACGGCTTCGCCGCGCACTGGAAAATCCTCTCCTCCAGCCGCGCCTTCCCGCAGGTCTGGAAAGACAACAAAGTGGGCATAGAAAGCGCCGCCTTCGGCGTGCGCCTCATCCAGCCTGCCGATGGCTACGTCAAAACCGAGCGCTCCGTCAAGTACGCCATCCTCTTCATTGCGCTCACCTTCATCGTCTTCTTCTTTCTGGAAATCCTGCAAAAGCGCCAGGTGCATCCGCTGCAATACCTCCTCGTCGGCTTCGCGCTCTGCATCTTCTACACCCTGCTCCTCTCCATCTCCGAATACACCGGCTTCAACACCGCCTACGCCATCGCCGCCGTCGCCACCGTCTCCCTCATCGGATGCTACGTGTGGAGCGTCTTCCGCAGCGGCGCCACCGCCCTCGGCTTCACCGCCGCGCTCGGCGGGCTCTACGGCTACATCTACATCCTCATCCAGTTGGAAGACTACGCCCTCCTCTTCGGCTCCATCGGCCTCTTCGTAATCCTCGCCATCCTCATGTACGCCTCGCGGAAGATAGACTGGTACGGCGTGCAGAAACCTGCAACGCAAGGGCAGACAGAAACCGGGCTGAACGACCAAAGGGAGGGCTGAACGGTTTCACCATGGGCAGAAGACAGGGGATGACTTTTATTGGGTTAAGCTTCAGCACTACTATAAAGCAACAGTGGCGATGGCACCGTTTAAGCGACAGAATTACTATTGAGCTTTGCCTACCCGCTGAGAACATCCCCCTGCTCACGCGCGCAATCCGCCGCACGTCTCCCTTCGCTCCCGCACAAACCCACACGCAAGGGGGAATACCGACACCCGAGCTTTGCCGCAACACTTCAACGCTCCAACGCGAAGCATCCAACACTCCAACGCTGATGTCCTCCAACAAATCCATCCATCCGAAAGCACGATTAGCCTCCTTCGGCCACGCCATCCACGGCATCGGCAGCCTCATCCGGCAAGAGCCCAACGCCATGCTCCATACCATAGCTACGGCCGTTACTATCGCCTTGGGTTTCACCCGTCACATCAGCCGCGGCGAGTGGACGGCCCTCATCATCGTCATCACCCTCGTCTGGATGGCCGAGGCCCTCAACACCTGCATAGAGATGCTCTGCGACCTTTGGTGCAAGGGCGAGTATCACCCGCAGGTAAAGCGCATTAAAGACATCGCGGCGGCGGCTGTGTTGATAGCTTCCATCTGCGCGGCTGTTACAGGGGCTATCATCTTCCTTCATTGAAAGCCTCTTTCATTCTCAACACGTAGCAGCTTATTCACAGCGGCTTTGTCATTCCGTAGGAATCTGTTCGGCCACGGGCAAGCACAGTTACAAACAGATTCCTACGGAATGACAAAAGATTGGGCGAGTTGCCTGGTAGCATTGTGTGCAAGGCAGGTTCCAATTCTATCAACTTTTAAATGAACGCAACACCATGCGCCAAATCCTCCGCCCATACGCAACCCTCATAACCGCCTTCGCGCTGCTGCTGGCGCTCATCGCCGCGCGCATGATATGGCACAGCAGCTTCCACTTCGGCTTCCTGCTTTGGAATCTTTTCCTCGCCATCCTGCCGCTCGCCGCAGCGCACCTTGTGCAGCACACGAAGAAGCTGAGCATCGCCATTCCGGCCGCCGCATTCTGGCTGCTGTTCTTTCCCAACTCCGCCTACCTGCTTACGGACATCGTGCATCTGAGCATCCGTCCCGGCGCGGCCTTCTGGCTGGATCTGGTTATCCTCTTCGGCGCGGGACTATACGGCGTGGCGATTGCCATCCGCTCCTTAGCGCAGATGGAAGGCTGGTATGCCCGCTTCCTCCCGCCCGCCGCCACAAAGCTCGCGACGGCTGCCGTGCTCCTCGTCAGCGGCTACGGCATCTACCTCGGCCGCGTAGAGCGCTGGAATAGCTGGGACATCATCACCGACACCGGCGACCTGCTCTCGGCCATAGTCTATGAGCTGCGACATCCCTTCCGGTGTATGGAGGTATGGGCGCTAAGCGGGGTGTTTGCAGCGGCACTTGGATTGGCTTATCTGACTTTGGGGCGGAGTATTACATCTGGCACTTGTCAAGTCCGCAGAGGACTTGACAAGTGCTGAGCGATGCGCTAAAAGGTGAGTATCTTGGCGTTGGGCCAAGTCGTCTCTACTTTAATGGTGCAATCCGTAGATAGCCTCTTTTCGTTCTGACATCATCTGGCTAACCGGGCACCTCCGGCCTACATGCCGAGCTTCCGCTCTAATTCCTCGCTGCTTACCCACTCTTTTGTATTGCTCAATACTTCGGCCGCGCGGTGATAGTCCAGATAATCTTCCACATCCGTATAGCCCTCTGCTTTCGCCTTTAGCTCCAGATATTCCTGGTAGGGCAAAACGGCAAATTGCGGCAGGCCGTGACTGGTGATGATTTGCAGGTTTTCCATTGCTTCAGCGATAGATATCTTTTCGGTTACCAATGTCTAAGACCAATATTAATAAGGCGCCGTGATTGATGTTGTATAATACGCGATAGTCGCCAACGCGCAGACGATACAGACTTTTCAAGTCACCATGTAAGGCTTTGACATTCGCGGCTTCAGGCGCTTCTGCAAGTTCCTTGATTTTCGCGACAATACGGCGTGCTACCTGCCTGTCTAAGCTTAGCAGGATTTTTTCTGCTTCCGGCGCGTATTGTATCGTGTAGGCCATGCAGTCAAAAGTAGCATCGGCAAACCTTATGAACCACAGTTAAGCATAGGCTGTGGCTTCGTTTGACTATGCTGTAGCCTGAGGCTACAAGATAGCACGACGAAGGCAGGAGCGTTCGCCGAACTGTTTTGATTTAGAGGCTACGCGGAACGGGAGGCGTTAGCGATATAGTCCACTAAATCTTTTGCAGCTGCAAACTGTAAGGTTCATCATTCATACTTTGATTGAAAACCCACTATGCACTACAGGCTTCTGCAAGAGATAAACGACCTATTAGACAACATTGAACTGACTATCTACAACAAGCTGCAAGATTTGATGCTGTCGTATCGCGCAATGAGCTACGAAGAGATGAAGTTAAAGCTTGAGGAGAATGATACCGAAACGCTTCATTTTCTCAGCAAAAAAGCTGAGAAGAATGAGCATTATGAAATATGCCAAGCCATACAGGAAATTCTCAATTGCAGACGCTGGTTCATTTTAGGATATTGACTTGAATCCAATTAAGGGAAAGTTGTTTGCAAGTTTTCAGATAGATGCTGACATAATCATCTTTCAATTCTGCAGCTCTATTATAATATTGCTCATTGAACGACTCGTGGAAATTGCTTTCAATAGCGCTACCAATAAATAACTCTTTTAATGATAATCCTTTGAAAGAAGGATGCTGCAAAATTTTCACTGAAAAGTTCCGTACGAAAGAGGCGAATGGTTCTTTTCCGCCAGCTTGCTTTTCATATTCCTTCAAAAATTTCTCAAGAGAGAGACGGCCAATTAAAATATATCGCTCACTATCCACAAAATCTTTCGGCGCATTATTTTCAATCTTCTCAGCTAATCTTCTATTTTCAATAGTTTGGTCACCGGTGTGTGACGAGAGGTAGCCATCGTATAAACTTAGTACGTCTCCTTTAAGTTTATCAAAATAGACGAGTTCATATGTTACTCTGGAAAGTCCGATAAAAGTTCTGTCAACAGCCTCTTCATTAAGTGTATTAAGCGAGAAACTTGGAGTAATCATTTGCTTTATGTGGGCATGTTTGCCCAAAGTTTTGCGCGAATATACAGTGACTGAGAAAGCCCAATAGCAGCACTCAGATGAACGGTGCCATCGCCACCACAGCCAAACAGCACCACCAAAGCTTAACCCAATAAAACTCCCCAAACCCCGCCCCGTATTTTTGCGCCATAAGCACAGTCCATTGTCCACCATTATCCTCACCCGCGGCACCCTCAGCCTGGAAACCCTCAACAGCATCGTCACAGAGCGCCAGCCCATCGCCATTGACGGCGCGACGATGGCCGAGGTCAGCCGTTCCTACGAGTTCCTGAAAGCCTTTTCGCAGGACAAGCTCATCTACGGCATCAACACCGGCTTCGGCCCGATGGCGCAGTACCGCATCCCCGACGAAGACCGCGAGGCGCTGCAATACAACCTTATCCGCAGCCACTCCTCCGGCATTGGTGCGCTGCTGACGCCCCTGCAGATGCGTGCTACCATGCTGGCGCGGCTGAATACGATGCTGCTGGGCTACAGCGGTGTGCATCCGCAGTTGGTGGAGGTGATGGTGGCGCTCATCAATTCGGAGGCGTATCCCTGCATCTACGCCCACGGCGGCGTCGGCGCGTCGGGCGATTTGGTGCAGCTCGCGCACCTGGCGCTGGGTCTGATTGGCGAGGGCGAGATGTGGCATGGTGGCGAGGTAAAGCAAGCAAAGGACGTGTTTGCAACGCTCGGCATCCAGCCGCTGAAGATGCATCTCCGCGAAGGCCTCGGCCTGCTTAATGGCACGAGCTGCATGACGGGCATCGGCGCCATCAATGTACTTCATGCGCGAAAGCTGCTCACCGGCGCAATCCTGTTCTCGCTCATGGTGAACGAGATTATGGAGGCCTACGATGACCATTTTTCCGAAGGCCTAAACAACGTGAAGCTGCATCCCGGCCAGCAGATAGTGGCGGCGTCTATGCGCGCCATCACGAAGAACAGTGGCCTCATGCGCAAGCGCCACGAGCATCTTTATGAAAAGAAGGTAACTGAAGACGTACTGGAAGACAAGGTGCAGGAATACTATAGCCTTCGCTGCGTGCCGCAAATCCTCGGGCCGGTGTATGAGACGATTGACAACACGGCGAAGGTGATTGAGCGCGAGCTGAACTCGGTGAACGATAATCCGGTGATTGACTACCGCACCGAGAATATCCTGCACGGCGGCAATTTTCACGGAGACTACATTGCGCTGGAGATGGACAAGCTGAAGATTGCGGTGACGAAGCTGTCTATGCTGGCAGAAAGGCAACTGAACTTCCTGCTTAATCCGGCGCTTAATAAGAAGCTTCCGGCGTTTGCTAATGCTGGTCGTCTTGGATTAAACTTCGGTGTGCAGGGCATTCAGTATCCTGCCGTAAGCAACGTGGCGGAGAATCAAGCGTTGTGTACGCCGCTCTACATCCACAGCATTCCCAACAATAACGACAATCAGGACATCGTGAGTATGGGCACGAACGCCGCCTCTGCCTGTGCCCGTGTAATTGAAAACACTTTTGAAGTGCTGGCAGTGCACGGCCTCGCCATTGTGCAGGCGGTCGGGATGCGCGGCATTCAGGAAAAGCTCTCGCCGGCTACGCGCTGGATGTGGGATGAGCTGAGCATACTGGCTCCGCCATTTTCGGAGGATGCGCCTTCTACGCAACGGCTGACGGCGATTAAGCTTTGGCTGATGGAGACTGAGGTGGGGGAGAAGATGAAGCGGCTGCTGGGGTGGGACCCCCCGGCCCCCTAAAGGGGGTGACGTGCTTTCCGCCATCAACCATAACGCACCATATTTACAACTTGAACAACGAACAAAACACGAGCCGTATGCAGCAGTCACCCCCTTTAGGGGGCCGGGGGGTATGGGCTTTAGTCACCGGCGGCTCCCGCGGTATTGGCCGCGCCATCTGCGCCAGGCTCGCCGGGCTGGGATACAGCATCCTCATCAATTACAAAGGCAACAAAGCTGCCGCTGATGAAACCGCTGCCCTCGTACAAGCCCAAGGCGTACTGGCCGAGACCCTCGCCTTTGACGTAGCCAGCAACGAAGAAGTGCAGCGCATCCTCGGCGACTGGCAGGAAGCGCACAAGGAAGACAAGATTGAAATCCTCGTCAACAATGCCGGCATCCGGCAGGACACATTGCTCATGAGCATGACCGGCGAGCAATGGAATTCTGTGCTGGATACTTCGCTTGGTGGCATGTACTCTGTAACAAAGGCAGTGCTCAATCAAATGCTCCTCGCGCGCTACGGTCGCATCATCAACATCGTCTCGCTTTCCGGATTGAAAGGCATGCCGGGGCAGGTGAATTACAGCGCCGCGAAGGCGGGCATGATTGGCGCTACAAAGGCGCTGGCGCAGGAAATTGCGAAGCGCAACATCACCGTAAACGCCATCGCACCGGGCTTTATCAAAACGGACATGACGGAAGAGCTAAACGAAAAGGAGCTGGCGAAGATGATTCCTGCAGGGCGCTTCGGGACGGCAGAGGAAGTGGCGGCAATCGTGGGATTTCTGGCTTCTAAGGAAGCTGGATATATCACCGGGCAGGTGATTAGTGTGAATGGGGGATTGTATTCGTAATTTTAGAGAAAGGATTTTTTATGAGTACGGTTGTAACCGGCACGCCAGAAGAATTGTTTACGGAATCATTTCTGCAATTCATCCGCTCCGCTTTCAGCGGAAAAAGACTGCGTGTAGAAATAGAGGAAGAAATGGACGAGACTGATTTTATACTTCGCGACCCGATTATGCGCGAACGCATCCTCAAAAGCGTTGACGAAATAAATAATGGCGATTATGGGCAGTCGTTCACGTTAGATGAATTGCGCAGTAAGTTTAATGTGCCTGAGGCATGAGAAACTTATCTTTAAAGGAAGCAGCGCTCCCAGACTTGGCATATTGGGCGCTTCATCAACCAAAATTGTTGAAGCGCATTTTTGAGCTGTTTGCTGATATGGTTCAAAATCCGTTCAGCGGAATCGGCAAGCCCGAACCGCTAAAGCGAAACCTACAAGGATATTGGAGCAGGCGCATTAATGACGAGCATCGTATTTTGTATCAGGTAACGGACGATGCTGTCATAGTCGTGGCCTGTCGCAGCCATTACGAAAGCGTTTAGCGCCCACTGATCTTCTTCCTAATCCGGCTCAAAGTTTCCAAATTCATTCCCAGAAAAGTAGCCACATACTTCAGCGGCACGCGTTGCAGCCATTCGGGATAATGCTCCATGAAAAACCGGTAGCGTTCTTCCGCGCTTTGCTTCCGTAACAGGTAAAGCCGCTGCTCTGAAAGCGTGAAGTAATATTCCGTCAGCACGCGGCCTATGAAGTTGAACTCCGGAAAGTCGCGGTAAAATTCCTGCAGCCGGTCGTGGTGGATGCGGGCAAGCGTGGAGTCCTCAATCGTTTCCACAAACTCATAGCCCGGCTTACGACTGTAAAACGAAACCACCGAAAGCACAATCTGCGTCTCGCTGTTGAAGCGCGAGCAGATTTCCTCGCCTTCTTTGATGTAATAGCTGCGCACCAATCCTTTCAGCACAATCCAGACGTAATCTTCACACTGTCCGTCGCGCAGCAGTAAGGTGCCGCGAGGCGCTTCAATAATTTCAAGGGCGCGGATGGCTTCCTCAAACTCTGGCGAGAGCTTATGGATGCTGCGCAGGCGTTGCAGGAATGGCTCTAACATCATCAGCAAGGTAGAACACGGATTGAACGGATTTAGCGGATTTACACTAATTCGGAATCCGTGAGCATCTGTCCAATCCGTTCAATCCGTGTTCTAAGGTTTATATCGCCCGCGTCACCATCGCCTCGCCGCCCGGAAAGCTAATCCAGTTCAATCCCGGCCTGAGGCCGGCTTGCAAGCTGCCTACTTCGCTATCCATGCCTAAAGCAAGCGCGCCGTTGTAAGTGGCCCAGCGCAGCAGCACCTCCCAATCCAGCGCGAAGTGGCTTTTCAAAATTTTCAGCTCTTCAAGAATGCTTAGCTGCCGGTTAGACGCCAGGCTGTCTGTGCCGATGCAGATATTATCCGTAGCGCGGGCGAGCATGGGCACGTCCGGCAGCTCGCCTTCTATGTATAGGTTCGCGCCGGGGCAAAGGCACCAGAACGGCTCAAGCTTTCTACGCTGCGCAAAGGCGACATCTTCCATTCCCGTAAAGGTGTTGTGGACGAGCAGCAACGGGTGGCTTTCGGAAATCAGCGGCAGATAATCCTGCAGCGGCCCATCGCCGGAAGGCAGGAAGAAGGCATCATCAACGCCAAGACCTGACAGCAGCTCTTTCACTGGCCCTGCCTTGTAGCGGAAGTATTCATACTCCGCCTCGCTCTCGCCGTTGTGGATGGATAGGATGCCGTCCACATCCGCCGCATCAATAAGCTTGAAGAGCGCAGGCGATACTGAATATGGAGCGTGCGGCGTGATGGACTGCCTGAGTATCTTTTTATCGGAGCGCTGCCCAGAAAATTGCCGTTCCACTTCCTGCGAATAAGCCAGCCTCGCCGCCGCGCCTGTTTCGGTAAAGCCAAGGCATTCCACGAAGGTGTGCATGTGCAAACCTTCCCGCGTACGCAAGTCCAGCGTATCTCCTGAGTTGGCTATGTCGCCGACGGCCACTACGCCTGAGCCGATTAGCTCCTCGTAGGCTTCGTGCCGGGCTGCCTTCTTTTGCTCATCCGAAAAGTTGCCGCGCTCCCGCATCACGCTTTGCAAAAACGGTATCAGCCCCGTGCCTTCGGGAATAACGCCATGCAGGTGTGACAGCTCTAAGTGGCAATGCGCATTGACGAAGCCGGGGCAGAGGATACCGCCGAAGAAGGCAACATCTTTTGTGGGCGACTTTGCGTGAACGGCAACGATGCGCTTATCGTCGTCCAATTCTATTGTACTGCCCTTCAGCAGGAATTTCCGGCCGTCGTGGATTTGGCTGGCGCTGTAGAATTGGTTTGGCATGTCTCATTAGAACGCGCCGCCGCCAGGCGCGTTCCTACGGTTTAGGTGCGGAAATGCTTGAGCTGAATCACTTCTTTTTCGGAAAGAAAGCGCCATTTCCCGCGGCTCACATTCTTCTTCGTCAATCCCGCGTACATCACTCTGTCCAGCTTCACCACATCGTAACCAAGGCTCTCAAAAATGCGCCGCACAATCCGGTTGCGCCCGCTGTGGATTTCCAGGCCTATTTCGTTCTTCGTTTCTAAGTACGCCAGCCGGTCCACCTTGGCGATGCCGTCTTCCAGCTTTACGCCTTCCAGAATCTCGTCAAAGTGCCGCTTCGTCACATCCTTGTCCAACGTCACCTGATAAATCTTCTTGCTTTCGTACTTCGGGTGGCTCAGCTTCTGCGCGAGGTCGCCGTCATTAGTCAGCAGAAGGACGCCAGTGGTATTTCTATCCAGGCGGCCAACAGGATATAAGCGGTCTTCCGTAGCGCCGCTCACCAGTTCCATCACCGTCCGGCGGCCGCGGTCGTCTTCCGTCGTCGTGATGAAATCCTTAGGCTTGTTGAGCAGCACATAGACGAAGTGGCTTTGCGGCTTCATCTCCTTGCCGTCCATTGCAATTTTGTCGCCCGGCTTCACGCGGTAGCCCGGCTCGGCCAGCACGGCTCCGTTTACCGTCACCTTGCCTTCCTTAATCATGATTGCGGCCTCGCGGCGGCTGCTTACGCCGGCGTGCGCCAGGTATTTATTCAGCGTCATCGGGCCGGCCTTCGCGTCCGTGTCCCACTTGCCCGGCTTGGCAGGATTGCTGGCTTCGTCAAACTCATGGCCATCAAACTTCGTTGGCTTCTTTGCAAAGGGCCGGTCGCCGCCGCCGCCTTTGCGGTCATAAGGCTTGCGTTCGCCACCACGCGCATCATCGCGATGCTTGTACGCTGATTTATCGCTGCGCCCACTTGCGCTCTTGCCCTCGTCCGGGCCACCTTCTTCGCGCTTGCGCGCAAAAGGCTTTTTATCTCCTCCCTCTTCCCTGCGGGAATAAGGCTTTCTGTCTCCACTTTCTTCCCTACGGGAATAAGGCTTTCTGTCTCCGTCATCGCGCCGCGCGAATGGCTTCTTATCGCCCTCATCGCTGCGCCTTGTATAAGGCTTACGCTCGCCGCGGCTGTCACCGTCGCCCGATTTTCTGTAAGGGCGCTCGCTGCCGCCTTCCTGCCGGTCGCCGGAGGGCTTGCGGTAGGGTCGCTCTTCGCGGCCGCCTTCTTCCCTTTTATTACCGAATGATTTGCGCTCAAACGGCTTATCGCCGTCCGCTTTGCGGAAATGGGAGCGCTCTTCGTCGCGCTTAAAAGGCTTCCTTTGGCCTTCCGCGCGATACGGCTTGCGCTCTCCGTCTTTTCTGAATGGCTTACGCTCTTCGCCGCCATCTTCACGGCGCGGCTTGAATGGGCGGTCGCCTTCGGCTTTGCGATAAGGTTTACGCTCCCGGTCTCCTTCGCTGCTTCTAAATGGCTTGCGGTCTCCTTCGCCGTCTTTGCGGAAGGGCTTACGCTCGCTGCTGTCTGCCGACTTGCGGGATGGCCGCTCTTCATCACGCCGGGCCGGGCGCTCACTGCGGCCGCCTCCTGCACTTCCGCTCTTCCCAAAACTCTTTCCGCCACCCGCTCCTTCCTTCCGGTTATAGTGCGTTTCGCCCCGTTTGCCTGCCGGCCTTTCTGACTTTGCCATAGCCGGCAAATGTACGCCGCTGCTTACGGGCTGGCACGATGATTTGGCTGCCGGCTTCGGGGCTTATTATATCTGAGCCTTGTTTTAAGAACGTGCGCCTGTTGTTGTCTTTTGCGTTGCTGCTAAGTGTGGTTCGGACAGATGCGCAGCCGCTGGCGGCGCCAAATGCGATCCCGGTTTTCTATACGGAAATCCCGCCTCACCTTTTTGCCACGCAGTTCAATCTCAGTGCAGGCACCGGGCGGCTGACGCGCGATGACAAGCCGCTTCTTTCTGCATCAGGCGAGGTGAAGGTGATGTATAACCTCAGTGGAGCGCTTTATCTCTCGTCGGGCGCCGGCATGACGTACCTGAATAGTCAGGAACGCGCTCCCGAGGGTGAGGAATCGCAGCGACGGGACGGCTGGCTGGGCTATCTGCCTGCCGGAATCGGATTTACAATGGGAGATGATTATGCCTCATTTATCATGGGAATAGACGCCCTGCCTGGGATTTATGTACATGAGGAGCCGAAGCTGGAGCATCAGCGGCAATTCGCATACGGCCTTGGTGCTGAGTTTGGATTCCTGTTCCGGGCGGGCCCCAGATATGCAAAAGGCCTGCTGCTCGGTATGGTTGGAAAACTCCAGTTTATGCAGCTGCCTGATGCCGACGACGGTGGTGTGCCGGCATATACTTACGGTGGTATCGGCCTCGTCGTACGCTTTTATTGAGCGCTCCGGCTAAACGGAGGCCGTGTAGAGCGTTGTAATCCCAAATGTCAACGGCCTTGCTTTCGGCTGTTTAAAACCGCAACGGCTGAGCATCGCGCAGAAATCAGCGCCTTCCGGAAAAGCCGCCACAGACTCCGGCAGGTAAGTGTAGGCGCGGCTATGCTTTGAAACCAGGCGTCCTACGGCCGGGAGGATTGCCTTGAAGTAAAGCGCAAAAATCTGCGCCATCGGAAAGCCTTTTGGCTTAGAAAATTCAAGTATGGCCAGTTTGCCGCCGGGGCGCAGCACACGCGCCATCTCGCGAAGGCCTGCTTCCAGATGCTCAAAGTTGCGTACGCCGTATGCGCACATTACCGCGTCAAATGAAGCGTCATTGAACGGCAGCGCCTCACAGTCGGCCTGCAGCATCACTATCTTTTGATTCAGACCGGCTGCCGCAATTTTTTTCCTGCCCACCTCCAGCATGCCGTTTGATATGTCTATGCCCGTAATACCGGCGCTGGGTATGGTGCTGGCTGCGGCTATTGCCAGGTCGGCGGTGCCGGTTGCGACATCAAGGATGGCCTCCGGCTGCACCGTGGCCAACTCGCGGATAGCTTTCTTGCGCCAGCCTTTGTCGATGCCCAGGGAAAGAAGGTGGTTCAGCAGATCATATCGTCCCGCTATGCCGTCAAACATGCCGGCTACCTGTTCCTTCTTACTTAGCTTTGAGGCTACATCGGGCAGCACTGTAGTCCTTACTTTATTAGAAGCATCGTCCATCTTGACTCAAAAGTAGGCGGATAGCGTCCGCCGCCGCCCAATCTGTCTATCAACGTTTCGTCTTCCCTTGGAAATCCGCTCTGCCAAATACCTCATCTCGTCCGTGAAACCGGAAGGTTGCCCAAAACCGGACCGGCCGGAGTATGCCTTTATCGGTCGCAGTAATGTGGGCAAGTCTTCACTCATAAATATGCTGACAGGCCAGAAAGGTCTCGCTAAGGTGAGCGGCACGCCCGGCAAGACCACGACTATCAATCACTTCGCCATTACAAGCACAGACGCTAAGGAAGTGGCTACGCAATGGTACCTCGTTGACTTGCCGGGCTATGGATATGCCAAGCGATCCCAGACGCAACGCGCCGTCTGGGAAAAGTTTATTGCCGCATATATGAAGGAGCGCGGGAACCTCATTACCACGTTTGTGCTGATAGACAGCCGGCATGAGCCGCAAAAGGCTGATCTGGAGTTTATTGATAAGCTCGGCCAATGGGAGGTGCCGTTCAATCTTGTCTTTACAAAAGCGGATAAAAGCACACAGCGCGAGACGTCCGCAAACGTGCGGGCTTTCGTGAATAAGATGAAAGAAGACTGGGAGTTTATTCCGCGGACTTTTGTCACGAGCACCGTGAAGGGCATGGGAAAGCGGGAGGTGCTTGGATTTATTGAGAGCCTGAATACGGAGGTGAACGGCCGCAGCGACGGTTGAGATCTTGCTTTACTTTAGCCGCTATGAAATGTGCTTACTTTCTAAAGGCAGTAGCTATAGCCATGCTGTCATTTGCTGCTGCGCAAAGCCAGGAAGCCGCGAAGCCCCAAACGAATAAAAGATTTTATGCGCGCTTTGGCGCGGGCTACGGCTTTACCCATGCGGGGCAAACGAGCATCCTGCTTACGTCAAACGGCAGTATATACTTCAATGGCAGCTCTGCAAGCGCGTCCGGGGTGGCCGGCACTTCGGAAAGCACCTCTCTGAA
The DNA here is from genome assembly GCA_965246765.1 of Chitinophagaceae bacterium. GTDB lineage: Bacteria > Bacteroidota > Bacteroidia > Chitinophagales > Chitinophagaceae > UBA1952. Next base: position 739,595 of record CBDFFJ010000005.1, on the reverse strand, counting down.
GCGCGGCTCATTTGGCGCTGGCGGTGCGCTGGCCCTGGCCGGCGGCTATATGCTGACGCGTCATATCGGCATAGAGCTGGGCGCGGAGGCGGTAGTGCTGCCGAAAAAGTATGAATATAACAACGTGCAAACCGGCAATTTCAACTATACCGGCAAGCAAACAACCTCTGCCAACCTGCCGGTTTACCTGATGCCTTCGGTATTGATGACTACAGGAGGCAAGGGCGCGAGCCTCTATGGCCGCGTCGGGCTGGCACTGCCCTTCGCCGATAAAATGACAATTAAAAGTGAGACAGTCAGCTTCAACGCGACAACCGACGCCACTTATGAGCTGACGCAAAGGTTTTCTGTCGGCTTTCAGGGCGCGGCGGGCCTCAGCTACCCGGTGGGCAACAATCTGCGCTTGTGGGTAGAAGCAGCTGGCTTGTTTCGCAATGCCTATGCTAAGAAACTGGAATTGACCAGGGCAGTGCAAAACGGCGTGAACGTGCTGTCACAAGTCCCTGCGAATCAGAAGGTGATTGAGTTTGATTACAACCTAACTAACGCCACAGGCGTCACACCGAATCCTTCTGCGCCGAGTAAGGAGCTGACGTCTGCGGCGCCTTACAGCAGTATCGGCGCGAAGTTTGGCCTTACTATTGATTTTTAGGGCTTTTGTGCATAGGGCAGCATCTCTTCCAGCCACTTGCGCTCATTGCTAAGGCGCGGCACCTTATGCTGTCCGCCGAGCTTGCCTTTATCTTTCAGCCAGCGGTTGAAGCCGCCTTTTGGCATCACATGCACGATGGGTGCGCGGAGGGCGATGTCCTTATAGCGCTTGGCCTCATAGTCTGAGTTGATGCTTTGCAGGTGCTTATCCATTGCCGCTGCAAAGGTGGCTGCAGGTACTGGCAGGTGCTCAAACTCTATCAGCCATTCATGCGCGCCGTTGCTTTCGCCGGTCATGTACACCGGGGCTGCCGTGTAGTCATTTACCACTGCGCCGGTCTGATTGCAGGCTTCCGCAATAGCGGCATCTGAATTGTCCACGATCACTTCTTCGCCAAAAGCATTCATGAAGTGCTTCAGGCGCCCGCTCACCTTTACGCGGTGCGGCTCCAGTGAGGTAAACCGGATTGTATCGCCGACGGCATAGCGCCACAGGCCGGCATTGGTAGAAATAATGAGCGCGTAATTCCTGCCAAGCTCCACCTCCTTGAGTGTCAGGGTCTGAGGCTGGTCCTTGCCCCATTCCTCCATCGGCATAAACTCATAGAAAATACCGTGCGACAGCAGCAGCAGCATGCCATCGGCATCCGTATAATCCTGCACGGCAAAAAATCCTTCTGACGCGTTGTATGTCTCGCGGTAATGCATACTGCTGCCGCGGATAAAGCGCCTGAATTGCTGCCGGTAGGGTGTAAAGCTCACGCCGCCATGAATGTATAGCTCCAGGTTGGGCCATACGTCGTGCAGGTTGTCGGTGCCGGCCAGCTCAAATATGCGCTTGATGAGCACGATGGTCCAGGTGGGTACGCCGGCTATGAAGGTGACGTCGTCCTGCATCGTCGCCTTTGCCATCGCCTCAATCTTTTCCTCCCACTCGTTCATCAGCGCTATTTCCAGGCCCGGCGTGCGCACCATCTGGCTGTACAGGGGCATGTTTTGCAGCATCACGGCGCTCAGATCGCCGTAAGAGGAATGCTCATTGAGCTGGTTTACCTGGTGTGAGCCGCCGATTACCAGGCATTTACCGCCCATCAGCCCGCTGTCCGGAAACTCCCGGAAGTGAAGCGCAAGCGTATCGCGGCCGCCGAGGAAGTGATTGTCCTGCAGCGCTTCGCGGCTTACGGGAATGAACTTGCTCTTGTCGCTGGTAGTGCCGCTGCTTTTGGCAAACCAGGCTATGTCGGTATTCCAGAGAATATTCTGCTCGCCTTCCATAATGCGCTGGATATAAGGCTTGAGCACGTCGTAGTCCGTAATCGGGACGGCTTTCTTGAAATCGGCGATGGAATTGAGTGCGTCATAATCGTGCGCCTTGCCCCATTCGGTAAAGCGGGCCGAGCCGATGAGGGAGTGAAATTCCTTGAGCTGATAATCAAACGGCGAGCCAACGAAGTTTTCTATCGCGCTTTGGCGAAGCCTCATAAAGCCTTTGAGTGCCGGTGATAAAATGCCCATTCAGGAATTGTCTAAACGCCTAAAAATAATCAGTCCACGCCACAATCCGCTAATTACCGGCCTTCCCACGCTTATGCGCTTTCTTTCCACAGCTAACAAACGGATAATGTGCGGCGATACGTCTTTGTATCTAACTTTAATAAAACACTATTACGCGTATGAAATGGCGCACATTCAGCGGAGAGGCCATTCAGCTTCCAATAAAAGAAGCTGTAGAGAAAGCCATCATCCGCGAAACCGAAAGGGGCTATAAGCTAAAGGTTTGTATCGGCACCGATAGCCAGGTGTATGGCAAGGAGACGGAATTTGCCACCGTCATTGTCTTCCTGCGGGAAAAGCACGGCGGCTTTATGTTTCTTCATAATGAGCGCCGTACGCAGCCCTATTCCATCAAGGAGCGGATGCTGGTTGAAGTGGCCATGAGCATTGAAATCGCCTACGAGCTCTGCGAGCTGTTTAACCGCTACGACGTGGACATGGAGGTGCATGCCGACATCAACACCAACCCCCACTTTCGCTCCAATGAAGCCCTGCGTGAAGCCATGGGCTACATCCTGGGCATGGGCTTCGCCTTCAAGGCCAAGCCGGAAGCCTTTGCGTCTTCAAGCTGCGCTAATAAGGCGGTTAACTAATGTGCCGCAGGCAATAGATTAAACATTTATTTTCTCGCAAAGCTTCTCCAGCTTCTGCGCCACGGGCTTTTTGCCTGCCGGTAATGATGTCCGGCTTATGCGTCGGGCGCCACCGATAGATGCCGCATGATCGGCGCTTCCTTGCCATTGCGGGAGCTGCCGGCGATAATTGGGCGACGACGCTACCCTTTGATTGGCCTGGCTGCCATCCGGAGGTTGAGACCGTCAGTATTTTGCCACTTGAATGTAATCGCACCGGTTTTTTTTCGGAGGCCCTGTCTTATGCCAGCCATACCCTGTCTTTAAGCAGGAATTTACAGTACATTTATAGCCTTTGATGAACATTAAGCGTTGATATGCTGTATCGTTACCTCCTTGCCTTACTCTGGATATCGCTATTGCCGCTGGAACTCAATGCAGAGCCGGTAGAATTTATCCGTAATGACGGACAGTGGAGCGGGCCGTTCAACTATAAAGCCCTGGCCGGAAACGCGGAGGTTTTTCTGGGCCCGGACGCATTCACCTATCGCCTCTGGCACCCGGCCAACAAGGAGCGGGTTGATGCCTCCCACCACGCCGGCGTAAAGGAGACAAAGCTGGAATTTCACGTCTATCGCATGTCTTTTATAGATGCGAATAAGAACGCGCCGATCACAGCAACTAAAGAGCAAAGCTGGTATTACAATTACTTTCTCGGCAACGATCCTGCCCGCTGGAAAGGCGGCATCCATCCGGCCCTTGCGCTGGACTATGCCGATGTATATCCCGGCGTCAACCTGCATGTAGCCTCCGAAGGCGGCATGCTGAAGTATGAATGGATTGTGGCGGAAGGCCGCGGCGCAGAGGCCATTCGTATTAAGATTGACGGGGCGGACGGGCTGAGCATAAAGGGCGGGCGTCTTATTATCAGGACTTCCGTTGGCGATGTTCAGGAAATGAAGCCCGTCGCATACCAGTATCATCCGCAGGAAGGGCGGAAGGAAGTGGCCTGCCGCTACCGCCTTTCTGGAGCTGTACTGAGCTACGACTTCCCGGATGGCTGGGACAATAGCCTGCCGCTCATTATTGACCCGACGGTCGTATTCTGCACGCTCACCGGCGCTACTGCCGACAACTGGGGCTACACCGCCACTTACGACGGCAGCGGCAATTTTTATGCGGGCGGCGTGGCCTTTGGGGTTACTTCTGCCGGCGGCGCTACTCCTGGCTCCTTTCCTACCACAACCGGCGCTTTTCAAACGACTTATGCCGGCGGCTTTGACGATGCCAACTACCAGACTTCGGATGTGCACGGAATCGGATTTGCCTCGGACATTGCCATTATGAAGCTCAACGCTTCGGGCACCAGCCGCATCTGGGCCACCTATATCGGCGGCTCTGTGGACAATGAGCAGCCGCACTCCATGATGGTGGATGGCAGCGATAATCTGGTGATTGCCGGCGTCACCTACTCCACCAATTACCCGGTGACCAGCGGCTGCTACGACAACACGTATAATGGCAGCGGAGATATTGTGGTGACGAAGCTCAACAGCACGGCCACATCATTAATCGGATCTACCTACGTGGGCGGCTCGGCGGCGGACGGCGTCAACTTTAATGGCAGCGAGCCAATCTTTGGCAATCTGAAATACAATTACGGCGATAACGCGCGGAGCGAAGTGATTCTGGATCGCAGCGCCAATGTGTATGTGACGGCATCTACACGCAGCAGCAATTTCCCGGTTACGTCCAATGCTTATCAAAGCACGATAGGCGGCGCGCAAGACGCTATCATCATGAAGCTGAATCCCTCGTTGACGGGCATTACCTATAGCACCTTTTTTGGCGGTTCTTCAGACGACGCTGGTTATGTGCTCGCCCTTGACACGGCACAAACACATCTTTATGTGGCCGGTGGTACCATGTCTTCCAACTTTCCATCCACCGGCGGCGCGTGGAAGAATAGCTACCAGGGAAATATAGACGGCTACATCGCCCGTTTCCAGAACAGCGGCAGCTACCCGCTTCAGAAAACAACCTTTATGGGCACAGCGGGCTATGATCAGGTGTACGGCGTGCAGGTGGACCTGGAAAACAGTGTTTACGCTATGGGTCAGACGCTCGGCGGAACTTTTCCGGTTACCGCCGGCGTTTACAGCAATCCGAATTCCTCGCAATTCGTGATCAAGATGGACAGTATGCTCACGACAGATGTATTTTCTACCGTCTTCGGCTCCGGCTCATCTACTACTACCAATATTTCGCCGGTTGCCTTTCTGGTAGATACCTGCCAGAACATCTACATATCCGGATGGGGCGGCAATCTTGACTTTACGCCGCCCTCCGGCAATATTGCTTCATCCGTAGGCACAACAACCGGCATGCCGGTGACGCCCTCGCTGATCTCCGCGCCGCTGAAGAGCACAACAGATGGTTTTGACTTTTACTTCATTGCGCTGTCCAAGAATGCAGTCAATCTGCTTTACGCTGCCTTTCTTGGCCGCACGTCCACAGTCGCGGGTCTCGGCGAGCATGTTGACGGAGGCACAAGTCGATTCGACCGTCAGGGCATTGTATATCAGGGCATCTGCGCCAACTGCGGCGGCACGGGCACGCCTGCCTTCCCGACTACTACTGGTTCCTGGGCTACAACGCTCGGCAGCCAGAACTGTAATGAAGCGGCCCTGAAAATAGCCTTTCAGCTCAGTGTGCCGGATGCAATAGCCAATGCAAGTCCGAAAGCTAGAGGCTGCCCCCCGCTCACCGTACAGTTTCAAAACGGGTCTATCAATGCCACCTCCTACAGCTGGGATTTCCGCGACGGGTCGCCGCTGGATACGGCCACGACGCCAAAGCACATCTTTATCAATCCGGGTACTTACAATGTGCGCCTGGTCGTGTACAATCCGCTGGCCTGTAAAACCCGGGATACCGCCTTCTTAACTATCGTCGTGGACTCCAACCGGGTAAAAAGTGACTTCCGCTATACCGTGCTGGACTCCTGTGGACCTTATCGCGCGTCTTTTGTCAATACGTCACAGTACAGCTCACAGGCCGGAGCGATAGCCCGCACTACCTTCCTTTGGATTTTCGGAGACGGCACCACCTACAACGGCACCACGCCGCCGGTGCATGTGTTTCCGACTGCAGGCAGCTATACTGTAATGCTGGTAATGCGCGACTCTCTGGCCTGTAACTATCCCGACACGGCGCGAAAAATCGTCAACATGGGCGGCACTCTGGTAAAAGCACTTTTCGTAAGTCCGGATTCCGTTTGCCTGAGAACGCCCCTGCAGTTTACCGATATGAGCGCAAACGCCACAGGCATTACCTGGAGCTTCGGCGACGGGCAAACGAGCACCGCCGCGCAGCCGACGCATACCTACGCTACGCCAGGCACCTACATTATTTCGCTGCTTGCCGTCAATCCGAATTCCTGCAACAAGCGCGATTCCCTTAAGAAAAGTATCCGCATCCGTAAGCTGCCCACGGCGGATTTCAGCTACGCGCCAATCATTCCGGTGGCCAACACACCCATTAAGTTTACTAACCGCAGCCAGAATGCCGACCTGTACAACTGGACCTTTGGAGACGGCTCAGGCAGCACCGACGTGGATCCCAATCACCTTTACCGTAAGACGGGCGAGTTTCGCGTGTGCCTTATTGCGCGCACGCTGGAAGGCTGTGCAGATTCAATATGCAAGACTGTTGAGGCAGATGTGCATACGGCTATTGACGTGCCCACCGCATTCACGCCCAACGGAGACGGCTCCAACGACATCTTCTTTGTGCGCGGCGGAGCGGTGGAAACCATGAATGTAAAGGTCTATAATCGCTGGGGCGAAATGGTGTTTGAATCCAACAGCCTTGAGCAGGGCTGGGACGGCATCTATAAAGGCAAGCCCCAGGAAATGGATGCGTACGCATATGTGCTCCACGCAACCTTTATAGACGGCAGCGCTACCCAGAAACAAGGCAACGTAACTCTTATCAGATGATTTTTATGGCCAGAAATTTCTGTAAATCACCTTTTGTCGCAGCCGTTATGCTGGCGCTTTGCGGCGGCATCCTGAATACCGGCGCGGCGCTTGCGCAAGGCATCCACTTCTCGCAATATTATAACGCACCGATGCTCACCAGCCCGGCCAATACCGGCCTTATGAGCGATCACGACTACCGCATCGGCGCGAACTACCGCAGCCAGTGGGGGGCGGTGCCTGTGCCGTATAAGACCTTCTCCATGTATGCGGATGCGCAGGTATTCCGTGCAAGGAATGAAACCAACTGGCTTGGATTGGGCGCAGCCGTGTTTACGGATAAGGCCGGCGACGGCGACCTGGCGCTTAATCGTTATGAAGGCTTTATCGCCTATCACATTCAGCTTGGAGAATACCAGATGATCTCTGCCGGGGCATCCATCGCCTCCGTGCAGCGCACTATAGACTTCAACAGATTTACCTGGGATGCTCAGTGGGACGGCTTTGCCTTTGACAGCAAAATGCCCAACAACGAGAAGAATACGATCAGCAAGACCAGCTATACAGACATCAGCGCCGGACTTAACTACGCCATTTACCCCAACGAGCTCCTTTACATCAAGGCTAGCGCCGCCGTGGCGCACATCAACCAGCCCAGAGAAACTTTCCTGGGCAATGCCAATACCATTGGCTTCCGGCCAACGGGAAATATAGATGTGACGGCAAGGGTCGGCGAGCGGCTCATCATTAACCCGTCCGTGCTTTACACTACGCAGAAGACGGCCTCCGAGCTGCTGTACGGCTCGCTGTTCATTGTCAACTTTGGCAGCGAAGGTGTTTCCAGCAATCTGATACTCGGCATTTACCACCGCATGAACGATGCGATCGTGACGACCTTCGGCTATGAATGGAATGGCCTGAGGGCAATGGCGAGCTACGATTATACAATTTCCAACCTGGGCCAATATATCAATCACAATGGCGCGGCAGAGCTGGGACTGGTATGGCAGGGCAAGTATCATGATGCCAACGCCGACAAGCGTCGCGCTTACGGCTGCCCGCGTTTTTAACATCGGTTAGGGCAACGGCACGTTATTTTAGCCGGCAATGGGAGACATTGACAACGTGAATTGAATAGTGAGTATGAAATCCATGTCCCGACGAGATCCATCCACATCCAATCATATCCAAAACTCCTAATGGCAGACCAACGCAACAAAGTTCTTCTTGTAGAAGACGACACCAACTTCGGCACGGTGCTCAAGAACTATCTTGAGCTCAACGATTTTTCCGTAGAACTGGCCCGCGACGGCATCCTCGGCCTCGCCGCCTTCCGCCGTGAGAAATATGACATTTGCCTCCTGGACGTGATGATGCCGAATATGGACGGCTTCACGCTTGCAGAGGAAATCCGCAATGTGGATCCGGACATTCCACTGTTCTTTCTTTCCGCCAAGAGCATGAAGGAAGACATCTTAAACGGCTATAAGCTTGGCGCCGACGATTATATCACCAAGCCTTTTGACTCAGAGATACTGCTGCAGAAAATACGGGCGGTAATGAAGCGCAACCAGGAGCTTCAGGAAAAGCAGCATGCACAGGTAGAGTTCCAGATCGGCTCGTATCATTTCAACAGCCGTCTGCGCCAGCTCAGCCATGACGGGGCAAGCAGTACCCTTTCGCCAAAAGAAAATGCGCTCCTGACCATGCTGGCGGAATACAAAAATGACCTCCTTCCCCGCGAAGCAGCCCTGAAGCGCATCTGGGGCTCGGATACCTACTTCAACGGCCGCTCTATGGACGTTTACATCGCCAAGCTGCGCAAATACCTGCGCGAAGATCCGCAGGTGGAAATAGTCAATATTCACGGCAACGGCTTCCGACTGGTAATGCCGGAAAGCAGTGAGGCCCAGGCCTGATACCCGGACAGAAAAATAAATGCGCCCGCTACCTTGCAATAAAAGGGCGGGCGCTCTATTTTGGGTCGCCTTTGGCAATACAGGATGGAAGAACAGCAACCAGGAACGTCGCTTGCGTATGTCAGGATACGGCATGGGCAGCTGTGGCGTAATGGCTCAGAGCTTGCCGGCACCGGCAGTTCCGATCCCGCGGATTTGTACCGGGCGCTTGGCTGCGGCTATCCCAAATTTTTTAAGATGGACCGGCTTTGCAAATGGGCATGGCTTGGCGCGGAAGCCTTATTGCGTGAGCACGACGGCACTTATCTGTACGACGGCTTTGACAAGCGGAATATCGCAGTCGTCATAGCTACCAGAGACGGTTGCTTAGAAGTGGACCATCGTTATGCGGAGACGATGCAGACCATTCCCTCGCCCTCGCTTTTCGTTTACACCCTGCCCAATATCGCCCTCGGCGAGATATGCATTCGTCATGGGTTTACGGGTGAGCAGCTCTGCCAGGTACAAGACGCATTTGATGCTGAAGCGATACTCTTCTGGGTGCGCGATCTGCTGATTCATCGCGGGACCACGCATTGTCTGTTCGGCTGGGCCAACGCCGTGGGTGAGGCGCACGAGCTGACATTCTTTTGGGCGGACGCTATGAACATGAAAAGCCTGTCGGCGCGTCAATTACAATCCATTCACATCAATTCAGGCATCCCGGAGCGTTAGTTGCTCTACATTGCGCAAGCGATTAGGATTACATGAAGAAGCTAAAGTTATTAAAACCCTGGCGGCTCCCTACAGTGCGGCTGAAGCTGGGAGCTGATACAAACCTGCCTGAAGGGTATTGTGAACCGCCGGCGCGCCGGTCGCCATGCGCGGCGGAAAGGCAGGATGGCCGGGAGTACCGCTTATCTACGGATATACGCCCGGTGACGCTGGAAACCTGCAGCACGCCCTATGATCCGGGCCACAGACCAAAGGCCCCTGCCGGTCGTGCTATCTTTGCATCCACTGCCTCACCGCACCCCGGATGCCCGCACCTGTTTTCATAGTCAACACCGGAATCGTTACTGCAATTGGCGGGGATACCGCCGAATGCCTGCAAAGTCTTCGGGAGGGCCGGCGCGGCATTGGCAAAGCCCGCGTATTGCAAAGCCATTGGGCCGATTCCATCCCCGTTGGCGAGGTGATAGAAACCAACAAGTCGCTTGCAGATGCAGCCGGCATGGCCCGTCATCTGCCCCGCACCGCACTGTTAAGCGGCATAGCCGTCGGCGAGGCGCTGGCGCCATTTAAAAGCAATTCACAACCGTTTCCCATTGCTTTCTTTTCCGCCAATACCGTGGGCGGAATGGATAAGACCGAAGCCTTTTATGCAAAGCTGCTGCAGGACAAAAGCAGCGGCACGCCGGCAGACTTCATTTACCATGAGTGCGGGGCTGTTACGGCCCTTGTCGCGCGGCGGTATGGCTTAGCAGGCTTCACGACCACCATATCCACAGCCTGCTCATCATCCGCCAACAGCATTATGATGGCTGCGCAAATGATACGCTCCGGAATGGTAGATGTTGCCATTGCCGGCGGTGCCGATGCGCTCTGCCGCTTTACGCTCAACGGCTTTAATACACTTGGCATCTTAGACCGGCAGCTTTGCCAACCCTTTGACGGCGGTCGCCGCGGACTAAATCTCGGCGAAGGCGCAGGCTATCTCCTGCTGATGAGTGAAAAAGCACTGAAGAGCTACGGCGCTTCACCGATGGCTACAGTCAGTGGCTGGGGCAATGCCAACGACGCTTATCACCAGACGGCCTCATCGCCCGATGGTATCGGCAACACGCTGGCCATGCAGGGCGCGCTGCGGATAGCCGGGTTGCCGCCTGAGGCAATCTCCTACATCAACCTGCATGGCACCGGTACAGATAATAACGACAGCGCTGAGGGCAAAGCTGTTGAAGGGATTTTTGGCGCCACTGTGCCGCCGGCCTCGTCCACGAAGGCCTTTACCGGACATACGCTTGGCGCTGCCGGCGGTGTGGAAGCTGTGTTTGCAACGCTCGCCATTCGCGAGGGTTTTATCCCTCCTAATCTGCGCTGGGAACAGCCAATGCCTGAACTTTCGTTTATTCCCGTGCGCGAAGGGCTGGAAGGGCAGCAGGTGAATCATGTGCTCTCTAATTCCTTTGGCTTCGGCGGAGCCTGCTCTTCGCTTCTTTTTTCCTCATGCTGAAGCTCAACTTATACATACTTGCGGCAGCTTCCATCGCCCCGGTTGCCGTTCCCGGCGAAGCAGTAACCCGGCTAAGCGCGAATGAGCCGGATTATACAGGCATTATCCCGCCGATGCAGCTGCGGCGCATGAGCAAGGCCGTACGTATGGGCATCGGCGCCGCGCGCGAATGCCTGCAGGAAGCCGGCCTGGAAAGGCCGGACGCAATCGTTGCAGGCACTGCTTTGGGATGCCTTGCCGATACGGAAGTCTTTTTAAAAAAGATGGTAGTGCAGGAAGAGCAGCTGCTGACGCCGACCCCCTTTATACAAAGCACGCACAACACCGTTGCCGGGCAGATAGCGCTCGCTACGGGGTGCCACGGATATAATAACACGATCGTGCAGCGCGGGCATTCATTTGAAAACGCAGTATTGTGCGCAGCGCTCTTTCTGACAGAAAATCCCGGCCAGACTGTGCTCGCAGGGGGCGTGGACGAGCTGACCGACACTACATTCGGCCTTATGCAGCGCGTCGGCGTGTACACGAGGCTTCCGCTGCTGCCTGAGGAGCACCATCCGGGAGCAGCAGGATCTGTTGCAGGGGAAGGCGCCGGCTTCCTGTTGCTATCCGGCAGGGCCAATGGTGCAAAAACGCGCATATCCGGGCTGCAGCTTTTTTCCGAAGGGGACACAGATGCGGCAGCGGAAAGACTGCACCATATCGTCTCCGCGGAAGGTGGCCTGCGAAATACGGATGCGCTGATAACGGGCGCTGCATCGGGCGCAGGGCTAGCCGCTTATGATGCTCCGCTGGACGGAGGGCAGCATTACCGGGAACGCAGCGGAAGCTGGGGCACCGATACGGCTGCGGCACTTGCACGCCTCGTGAGGGAATGGCCAGAAGGCAAGGAACGCGCCTGGCTGATAAGCAACTGGGGAAGCGATTGGTGCGTCTGGCTGCTGGAAAGGTAAATATTGAGGCGCCATTCAATTGCTTAGCTCCGCGCAGCAGCATTTACTTTTAACGCTCAAATCTCAGACATGAACTGGAAAGAAGAAATATTTGCAGCTAATCGCCGCTGGGTACAAAGCAAGAAAGAAGGCGACTCCGGCTTCTTTGACAAGCTGGCCGCCGATCAGAACCCTGACTACCTCTACATTGGCTGCTCCGATAGCCGCGTGCCGGCCAACGAAATTATGGGCCTGGAAGCCGGAGAAGTCTTCGTACACCGCAATATCGCTAACCTCATTGTGAACATTGACCTCAATGTGATGAGCGTCATAAACTATGCAGTGGCCGCTTTGGGTGTAAAGCACATAATTGTTTGCGGGCATTACAACTGCGGCGGCGTCAAGGCTGCCATGATGCCTAAAGATATGGGCCTGCTGAACCCCTGGCTGCGTAATATCCGGGATGTGTACCGCCTGCATGAGCATGAGCTTGACCTTATTGCAGATGAGGCAGATCGCTACAACCGCCTCATAGAGCTCAACGTCTATGAGCAATGCCGGAATGTGGTGAAGACCGCAGTAGTACAACAGCATTATCTGAAAAATGGCTACCCCGAGGTACATGGCTGGGTATTTGGTCTGAAGGATGGCCTACTGAAAGACCTGGAGATAGATTTCCCGAAAATGCTGGCAGACATTCAGAAGATTTACAACCTGACTCAGTAGAAAGTCTTTAGCAGAAAGCCGCCTTACAGCAGGTTTTTCAGCTTTCCTTGGCCTTATGCGCATTGTATTCTATGTTGTCTCGCTGCTGCCGCTCTGGCTGCTTTACGGCATCAGCGATGCAGGCTACTTTGTCATTTATCACCTGCTCGGCTATCGCAAGGAAGTTGTGCGGCTCAACCTCAGCCATGCATTCCCTGCTAAGAATCCTGAAGAGATTGTGCGCATCATGCGCCGGTTTTACCGCTCATTCTGCGATCAGTGGGTTGAAACGATCAAGCTGCTCACGATGAGCCCGGAGGCACTAAACCGCCGCATGACGGGCAACTGGGATGTGCTGCAGCAACTGGCAGCAGAAGGCAAGAATACCTACTTGCTGACCGGTCACACCTTCAACTGGGAGTGGGCCAATGCCGCCGTTGCCATCAATACGCCACAGACTTATGCCTGCGTATATCTGCCCCTTTCCTCCTCAGCTTTTGATAAGCTTATGCTGCGTATCCGTACCCGTCTCGGCCCTGTCATGATTTCTATGAAAGGTCTATTGAGCGGTTTTAAAAAGCTGGCAGGCAAACAGTATATCCTCGGTCTCGCCGCAGACCAGAATCCGGCGGTGGTGGAGGTGGCAGACTGGATTCCGTTTATGCACCGGGAAGCGCCCTTCTTCCGCGGCCCGGAACAGATGCCCCGGCGGGCAAAGGCCGCAGTCGTGCTCATCGGCCTGCGCAAAGCGCGGCGCGGCCATTACATAGCGACGCTGGAAAAGCTATGTGACGATGCGGCGCAGATGGAGCCGGGCGCCATTCTGAAAGGTTACGTTTCTTTTATAGAAAGACAACTGGAGCGGCAGCCCGAAAACTGGCTCTGGAGCCACCGGCGCTGGAAGCATGTGCGCAAACCGAAGCCTACAGGCTGACCTTCTGCCGGCCCGTATAATTCACCGGCACATTCACGAAAATGCCGCCCTTGCCTGCCCGGACTGATCCTTGCAGACGCACCAGCATATCCCCGTTTTGCGAAGAAAGCACGTTCAGCGTGTTGGAGAGCAGAGCCCGGAGATCGGCCTGTACGGATACGGGTAGCAGGAAGGTGTCGCGGGCCGGGATGGCCGTGCGCTCATCAATCGTGGCCTTGCCGAGGTATTTGTCGTTGAAGAAGGCATCTACATTGCCGTTTTTAAGCTGCAGGCTGTAATTGTTCGGATTATAAAACTGAAGCTCCGCCACCAGGGTTACGTCCTGCAGACTCACATTATGCACCCGGAAGTTCCGGATGTCCTGATAGACGAGTGCCTTTGGTGAGGAGCAGCCGGCGAGCGCGGCGGCAAGGAAAAGCAAGATAATGAGGTTGCGCATGAGTGCTCTGATTTTTAGGAAGGGATAAAGCCGGGCTATAGCTCTCTGCTCCACCACAGATCCGTCTGCGGCGTGCCGCCAATCGGGAAGGGGTGCGTGTAAGGCGTAGGCCTGAAGCCCCATTTGCGGTAAAAAGCCTGTGCCCGGTAGTTGTGCTCCCAAACACCAAGCCAAAGGAAACGGAAGCCTTCAGCCGCTGCGTAATCCATATAAAAATCCATCAGCACCTTAGCGACGCCCTTGCCTTTGTGCGGCGCATCCACATAAAGCCGGTTCAGCTCAAGGGCTTTTTCAGCCGCATCGCGCGGAAAGGGAACTTCAGCATCCAGGAAGCGCAAAAAACCAATGGGCTCGCCCTCCTGCAGGGCAAAAAAGGTATAGTCAGCCGGGTTGCTCAATTCCTGTGCTATGCGGGCCTCATTATAGAACTCGTCCAGGAAATCCTGCATATCCGCGTCGGTACAGGTGCCCGTGAAGGTGTCGTAAAACGTGCAGCGGGCCAATGCGGCAAGCGCGGGCGCGTCAGCCGCAGTGCAGCGGCGTATGGTAATGTCAGCGGCCATTGGCTGGCGAAGGTAGCCGCGCGGCCGCAGCCTTTCGCTGCCAGCTAATAAGGCCCATTACCGCTAAAACGGTAAATACCAGAAACTGAAAGGAAGTAAACACATATCCCTTCACGAAGTAGAGCGGAATGGAAGCCGCGTCTGTGGCTATCCACCACCACCAGCTTGCCACCTTCTTGCGGGCCATGAGCCACATGCCGGTGTAAGCGGTGGCCGCTGCAAAAGCATCGGCCCAGGGAATAGCGCCGGGCGCAAAGCTTCTTTTCAGGAAGGAAAGCAAAGCGAACAGCACGGCGTAGAAGGCCCCGAAGAAGAGCAGCTGCCGCAGCAGATCCCTTCTGTCTGAAAAAGTAATGTGCAGCTCCGGGGCTTGCGCCGCGTCTTTGCGCGTCCAGAGCCACCAGCCCCAGAGGCTCATGGCTGTGTAGTAGAGGTTAACGCTGGCCTCGCCAAACAGCTGGCCCTTCAGCGACAGATATATATAAATGACCGTATTGACCAGCCCTACCGGATAGACCCAGATGTTTTCGGCGCGGGAGAGCCATACCGAGGCGATGCCGGCAGTGACGGCGATGTACTCAAGCGGCGTTGTTTCTTTCAGGCCTGTGTAAAAGGCGGCCTCTATCTGCTGGATGTCCATGCTGCCCGGCAAAGGTGGCCCGTATTCTGCCATTTGCCTGATTTAAGGCTACTGGTAAAGAAAAGGAATGGCGCATCGCCATCCCTTTTACTTAGGCACTGTTGACAGAATGGAATTGTTCTAAGAAAAGCGACAATTTTCAGCGACTTTGTCATTCTGAAAGAATCTACGCAGCACCTCCGCAGGCCCTTACAGGGTGACAAAGTCGCTGAAAATCAACAGCTGTTTTTAAAAAGGCGACCATTCTTCCAACAGTGCTTAGTCTATTACCAGCCTTCGCGTTATCCGCTCATCGTCTGCCGCTACCTGCACGATGTACATGCCCTTTGGAATGCCGCCCAGCGCTATCTCCCTGAAGAAGGCCTTGTCATTCAGCGCATAGCTGCCGTGGTACACTTCCTGCCCGGCTACGTTGCTTACGGTTATAAGGGCGTTCTTTACCGGCCGGAGGGTTTCAAAGCTCAGGACGAAGCGGCCATTGGACGGATTGGGAAAGAGACCCACTGATGCGATATTGCTCACATTATCAAGGCCTAAGACCTGCTCGTCAAAGCCGAAATCGAGCGGGCGGCCAAGTGGGACGCCTTTGGGCGAATCCTTTCCAATAGACAGGCATCTAGCAACACTGGAAAACTTCGTGCCCAACAGAATGGGAAATCCGTTTACTGGTGCTTGCTGTCCTTTAACGATCTCAACGACGAAGTTTTTATTTTTGTCAAAATAAAACTCTGCATTGTTCATAGCAAATTTAATCCAAGCACCATTACTGTCTCCATTTGGCACATTGTAGTTCACTGAATCCATCACTGTGACCAAACCACCGCGAATGATACTGTCGCCACCAGCCCACGCTGTGGAGAACTGATTTCTAGTAGTATATCCAATTCTAATACGCAATCCATAGTAAATGACCGGCGTCAGGCTATCTGACCGGAAGATGCGAAAGTAGATATTGGTCAACTTTCCGTTCTTTGCAGTTGGAAAATCACTTGGATAGTAAATAGTTTGTCTGCCGACCGCACCTAGCCCGTTAAAGGCTGCACCTCCACTTATGCTGGAGTCCCACATGGTATATTTAGGGATCTGTGCACTCGCGCCAAAGCACACGAATACAATAAGCACTATGGCTATAATATTTTTCATGGTCTCGGGTTTAAAGCTTGGTGAACTTGACAGTTTCTGACTTAGCTGTTCCGAAGGAGCGGTGCCGTGTATCGTAGCCGTGCTGTGCTTTTAGAAATGCAGACCGTAAGAAGCTTTTCTTCATTGTAACAGTGTGATTGTAAAATTTTGAAAAATTGTATCAAAGAAAAGAAGTAAAAAGATAATGCCATTTGTCAGCGTCTTTGGCGCTCCTCACCCGCGGCCCGGATTTTAATTATACTGCCTGCATGCCGATGCATATACGTACCGCCCGCATGGAGTCTTTTTCAGATGGCGTGATTTCCATCATCATCACCATCATGATTTTTGACATCAAATTTCGTGACCTCGCCCATGGCTTTTCCCACCGCGATGTGGTGGCCGGGCTGGCCGTGCTCTGGCCCAAGATCGGCGCTTATGCCTTTTCGTTCCTGGTGCTCGGCACCATGTGGCTGAACCACCATCATATGTTTCACCTGGTGCAGATCGTGGATGAAAAGCTGATGTGGGCCAACCTGAATTTCCTCTTTTGGCTGTCGCTGATTCCCCTGCCTACCAATATGCTGGGCAAGAACCCGTTTCTGCCGGAGAGCGTGGCTATGTACGCCGCCGTGCTGCTGATGGTCGCCTTTTCGTTTATGGCTATGCGCCACTATGTACACCGGCGGGGCCTTATGCGGCAGGAAAGCCGGAAGCTGAACCGCGAGCTGGAAAAAGTGCATCGCAGGGTGCGTATCAAAGGCTTTATCGGCCTTGGCGCCTATGCCGCGGCAATTCCGATGGCCTATCAGTCCGTTTATGTGTCTTACGCCTTGCTGGTAGTGCCTACTGCCCTCTTTTTCATTCCCGATGGCGTAGCGGCTGCTTCCGACAATATGCCGCTTGATGGCGAGGAAAGCAAGGAGCACGCGATATAGAAACGGCGCGGCTGCCTACCTTTAAGCCTTCCCCGAATGGCTATGTTCTCGTTTTTCAGGAAAAAGGCTGCGCCCCATGATGGTGTGGAAACGCCTACCGACTTCTCATTTCTCGGCGCAGATATGCACAGCCACCTCGTGCCGGGCATTGACGACGGCGCGCCGGATGTGGAAACGAGCCTCGCCAATATCCGCCGCATGAAGGACCTGGGCTGGAGCAAGCTTATCACGACGCCTCATGTACACCTGGAATTTTACGACAATACGGCGGAGTCCATCACCGGGCATTATCAAAGCCTGAAGCGATTTATTGACGAGCAGCGGCTTGGCGTAGAGCTGGGCATCGCGGCGGAATATAATCTGGACAGCTATTTCATGCCTTCCGTATTGCCCGACGGCCTGCTGACATTTGGCAATAAATACGCATTGGTAGAAGTGAGCATGGCCGGCTGGCCGCGGCAGTTCAGCGACATTATCTTTTCCATCCAGGCCGCTGGCTACACGCCAGTGCTTGCGCATCCGGAGCGGTACGTTTATGAAAGCAATGTAGCCGTTTTTCAAGGCTGGAAGGATAAAGGCGTGATGATGGCCATGAACCTCCTGGCGCCACTTGGCTACTATGGCGCCACTATCAAGACGCTCGCGAAGGCCTACATGCAGGCAGGGCTGTACGATTTGTGCGGATCGGACGTGCATCACGACCGGCACCTGGCTGCCCTTGAGCGTATGAGGACCAGCGAGCCTGCACTGATGCGCGAGCTTGCGGCTTATGGGTTTAAAAACGCAGAGTTATTGCATATGGCTTAATCCTTAAACAATGCCGCCCCTTTGCTACTTTCGCCGCTCATTTACACTAAATGAAGAAGCGCCAAAGTCTTATTTTTCTCGCTGCGGTATTGTTCGCCGCCTGCTCCGGCCCGAAACATGCGGTTTATTTTACAGAAAAGGGCGCTGCTGAAAGCAATGTTCAGCCCCTTGAGAACCGTACAGCCGATGACATTGTTGTGCAAGCCGATGATATTCTGGCAATTAACGTTTCCAGCATTCAAAGCCTGCTGGATAAGAATGCTACGCAGCTGAGCATCTATAACAGCGGCGGTACGCCCTTCAGTATATTGGCCGTATCCGGCAGTCAGGGGCAGGGCTCGGCGCAGACCTCCGGCTATCTGGTTGACGCTTCCGGAGGCATTACCTTTCCGATTATCGGCAGGGTGCAGGTCGGAGGCCTGAATCTTCGGCAAGTAAAGGACACTCTTGCAGCACGTCTGGAAAGCGTGGTGAAGCAGCCGGTTGTTGAGGCCCGTATCATTAATTACAAGGTCACCGTATTGGGCGAAGTGCCGCGCCCGGGGCCGGTACTGGCTCCAAATCAGAAAATTACGATACTGGATGCCCTGGCAGCCGCTGGCGATGTGCCGGTAAGCGGCAGAAAGGATAATGTGGTGGTAATCCGCGAGCAGGCCGGTAAACGTGAAATGGCGCGGGTCAATCTGAATCAGGCAAGCGTATTCAGCAGCCCGTATTACTACCTGCATCAGAACGACATCGTATATGTGGAGCCTGTCAAGCTTCGCCGTCAGGAAAACAACGAGTTTGTGCGCTTCTATCTGCCGGTTATTTCCTCAGTTCTTTCAACTGCCCTGGCGGTATATGGCATAGTACAGCTTACGAATAATAAATAACACAGACTGTTATGGCGCTGAATATAGAGAATGCTCAACTGAAGGACCGGATAACCAAACAGTTTAATTACAGCTTCAACTTCAGGAAGCTGCTGGCTTCCGTTATCACAAACTGGTACTGGTTTCTTTTATCTGTGCTGCTGGCTATTGCATGCGGTTACACGTACCTGCGTTATGCCACGCCCCTGTACGCCATACACAGTTCGCTGGTGCTGGAAGACCGCAAAAGCGGCACCAACAGCGTACTTAGCAAAATCAATATCAGCAAAGACAATATTGGCGGTAATGAAGCGAACATATATAATGAAATATTCCTGCTGCGCTCTCAGGACTTAGTAAGCGATGTTGTGGATTCGCTGCACCTGAATATTCACTATTGGGTTCAGGGCCGGGTGAAGCAAAATGAGCTGTATGAAGAATGTCCTATATCGGTCGTTTTTGACAGCGGTCTCTATCGCAACAGCAACATCCAGATGGAGCTGCAGCAGCAAGGTGAAGGTCTCTTTGATGTAACGATGGCAAGGACCAAGCAAAAGCTGCGCGTACCATTTTCCACCTGGGTGACTGTCGGCGGCACACGCTTTAAAATACTGTACGTCAATAACCCGCTCGTAAATAAGAGCTACGTAACGAAGCCGATTACGGTGAAGCTGGAGCCCGTTAATGCGACGGTCGGCGGCTACCTGGGCGCTTTTAAGGTGGCCTCCACCGACCAGCGTACCAGCCTGATAGACCTTTCCCTGACGGATAATCTGCCAAAACGAGGCGTTGACTTTCTTACCGTGCTCATTAAGTTTTATCACCGCAATGAGCTTGCGAGCATCAACGAGTTTGCACGAAAGACACATGATTTCATTTCGCGCAGCGAGGCGGAGCTGGTGCGGGAGCTGCAAGGCGTAGATGCCCGCGTTGAGAATATCCGTGTAGGCTCCGGCGTTATTGACGCTACTTCGCAAGGGCAGGCCCTGCTGGAGCAGCGTGCGTCATCAGAAGAAATGCTCAACAAGCTTTATACGCAGAAGGCGAATATCGGCGCGCTAAAAGCCAGCCTTCTGAATCCGTCCGGCAAGTATAGCGTTATAGCAGGTGTAGGCGTGGACGATCCGCAGCTCAACGCGCTTGTGACCCAGTATAATCAGGCAGTACAAACGATTGAATCATCTGAAGGGCTTAGCGCGGAAAAGAATCCTATCCTGATTCAGGCGCGGAACGAAGCTACTGCCTTGCGCAAACGCATCGTGGATGCCTCCGACAAAGTAGCAAATCAGATAAACCTCGGCATGGCCACCGCTTCCGGCACCGCGGCCCGCGCTATGGGCATGATCCGCAGCGTACCAAGCGTGGATCGTACGATTAACGACGTAAAGCGGAACTATGAGGTGCTCCAAAACCTTTACCTCTATCTCTACCAGAAAAAAACGGAGAATGAGATTGAGGAATACGCGGCGACCAATCGCTCCAAGGTTGTAGTGGCGCCTTACGACTCAAGCGGACCGATTTCGCCGATCCACCGGAATATATATGGCCTCTGCATTGCCCTGGGCCTGCTGCTGCCGGGCGTGGTGCTGGTAAGCCGCGAGGTGCTGGACAACAAGGTCAACAATGAAGGCGACCTTGAAGCGCTTACCTCCATCCCGATCCTCGGGTCTGTCAGCAAGTCTAAGTCGGGCTCCGATATCGTTGTGGGTGAAAAAATCCGGACAGGCATCGCCGAGCAATTCCGCCTCCTGCGCGCCAATCTGGAGTTTATGGCTACCAGCGAGAACAAGAAGGTAATCATGATTACCTCATCGGTGAGCGGCGAGGGTAAAACCTTCATCTCCATCAACCTGTCGCTCACCCTGGCCTTAGCCAACAAGCGCGTGCTGGTAATGGAGTTTGACCTCCGGAAGCCGAAAATTTCCGAGCGCCTCAACCTGAGCCGCGAGGGCGGGATCTCCGGTTACCTTGCGGGCCTCGTCGGGCTGGATAAAGTGATCAAGCCTTCCGGCATTCACGACAACCTTTTTGTAGCCAATTGCGGCCCGCTGCCGCCCAATCCTGCCGAGCTGCTGCTGCTGCCGAAGAACAAGCAGCTGATTGAAGACCTGCAGGAGATGTTTGACATCATTGTGATGGATACGGCGCCCCTTGGTCTTGTGTCCGACTCCCTGATCCTGAGCCAGTACGCCGGCGTCAATCTCTTCGTGACCCGCCAGGCGCATACGGTAAAAGAATATGTGCGCATGCTGGACAACCTGCACAACGACGGCAAGATCCGCAACACCGCCATCATCTTTAACGGCGTAGAAGCCCACAAGAAGTATGGGTATGGATATGGCTACGGTTATGGCTACGGATATGGTTATGGCTACGGTTACGGCTACGGTTCGCAAGGCAGCGGCTACTACGACGAGGAGCAGCCGGCCAAAAAAGGCGTCTCCAAGCTCTTCGGCAAGAAGAAGAAAGACACCGAGGCCTCATAGCGCCACTCATTTAGCGCAATTTGATTTTCTTTGCCTGCCGCCTACATGGGCGGCAGGTTTCTTTTTATGGACTACTACGTGCATCCGTCAGCCATAGTTGACGAAGGCGTCAACATAGCGGCGGGCGTTAAGATCTGGCACTTCTGCCACATCATATCCAATTGCACCATCGGCGAAGGCACGAGCATCGGCCAGAACTGCGTGGTGTTTCCAAAGGTCGTTTTAGGCAGGAATGTCCGGGTGCAGAACAACGTGTCTATCTATGAAGGCGTGATCTGTGAGGATGATGTGTTCCTCGGGCCCAGCATGGTGTTCACAAACGTCTATAATCCGCGGAGCGCCATAGCCCGCAAGTCTGAATACCGGACTACGATGGTGCGGCGCGGTGCCAGCATCGGCGCCAATGCTACCATCGTCTGCGGCGTAGAGCTCGGCGAATTTTGCTTTATCGGCGCCGGCGCGGTGGTGAACCGGAACGTGCCGGCATATGCGCTCGTAGTCGGGAATCCGGCGAAGCAGATCGGCTGGATGAGCGAGTACGGACATCGCCTGAAATTTGACGATGCCGGCAACGCAACATGTTCCGAAAGCGGCGATGCTTATACTATTAAGGATGGCGTTGTATCTAAAGTGGCAAAAACCAACGCGCGATGACCGATACGCCCCGCTTCATCAATTTCCCTTCGCACGGCGCTTCCAACCAGGGCTTCATCACGGTTGCCGAGCATCCGAATATCCCCTTTGAGGTAAAGCGCGTTTACTGGACTTACTATACGCCCAACAATATTGAGCGCGGCGGCCATGCCCATCACCAGCTTTACCAGCTCTTGCTGGCCGTGAGCGGTATCATTGATATTACTACGGAAGATAGAGACGGGAATAAGGAAACATTTATCCTCAACAGTCCAGACAAAGGCCTGCTGATGCCGCCACCTTACTGGCATACCATGCGCTTCTCACACAATGCGGTGCTGCTCTCGCTGGCCAATATGCCGTATGAGGAAGCCGACTACATCCGCGATTACGACGTCTTTAAAGCCAGCCGGTAGGTTCCGCACAGCCAGCCCCTCCACGCCCATGATCAAGTTTTTAGACCTCCAGCAGATTAATGAACGCCACCGTCAGGCCTTCCATCAGGCGCTTGATAAGGTGCTGGATTCCGGCTGGTTTATTATGGGCAGCTCCCTGGAGCAGTTTGAGCGGGAATGGGCAGCCTATTGCGGCGCGAAGCACTGCATAGGTGTGGGCAACGGCCTGGACGCACTGATCCTTATCATGGACGCCTGGCGCGAGATGGGCCTGATGGCTTATGGCGACGAGGTGCTGGTACCTGCAAATACTTACATCGCCAGCATTCTGGCCATTTCCCGCGCCGGCATGAAGCCCGTGCTGGTAGAGCCTGAGCCCGGTACCTTTCTCATCAGCGCAGGCGAAGCAGCAAAGCACATCACGGCCCGCACAAGGGCAATATTGCCGGTGCATCTCTACGGCCAGCTTTGCGATATGGACGCGCTGCAGGCGCTCGCAGCAGCACACGGCCTGAAGATTATTGAAGACGCGGCCCAAAGCCACGGCGCTTCCTGGCGGGGCCGCCGCTGCGGCGCGCTGGGCGATGCGGCCGGCTTCTCCCTTTATCCAGGTAAAAATCTCGGCGCGCTCGGTGACGCCGGCGCCATTACCACTGGCGATGACGCCTTGGCCGATGTCCTGAAAGCGTTGCGCAACTACGGCTCTCACAAGAAGTACTACAACCGCTACAAAGGCTACAACAGCCGCCTGGACGAGCTGCAGGCCGCCTTTCTAAGCGCCAAGCTGCCTGCTCTGGACAGCGACAATGAGCGCCGTAGGCAAATAGCCGTCTTCTATGGCCAGCATATCACCAATCCGCTGGCGACGCTTCCGCAGGCGCCGGACGATAGGGCAAGCCACGTGTGGCATCTTTATGTAGTGCGCGTGGCGGAGCGGGAGCGTTTTGCGGCCTATCTGCTGGCGCAGGGCATACAGACCGTCATTCACTACCCGGTGCCGCCGACGCAGCAGGATGCTTACAGGGAACTGGCTGGCCTGAACCTGCCGTTGACGGAAGCCATTCACGAGCAGGTCATCAGCCTGCCCATATCCAACGTGCTCACCGATGCCGAAGCAGCCCGCGTAGCCGAAGTGGTAAACAGCTTTCAATGATAGCAGCCCCGCAGAAAATGCTCATGAAGAACAAGATGCTCTCCGTCATTCTCTGCTCATACTACAGCAAGGAGCGCATCAATACCTGTTACCAGCGCCTTTCTGAAGCGTTGAACGGGGCCGGAATTCCTTTCGAGCTGGTGGTAATGGACGATGGCTCGCAGGACAACTCCTACGAGATAGCCCTCGCGCTGGAAGCAGCTCAGCTCAACGTCAGGGCCTATCAGCTTTCGCGCAACTACACCAGCCATTACTCCATATTCGCGGGGCTAAGCATGTGCCGGGGCGGCTGCGCTATTGCCATCCCGGACGACGAGCAGCAGCCTTATGACACGCTCGTTGAGATGTACCGGCTGTGGGAAGACGGCGAAAAAATCATCATCCCCCACCGCATACAGCGGGAGGATCCTGCTATCAGCAAGGCCTTTTCCCGGCTCTTTTACGGCCTGATGAACCGCCTGAGCGACGTCAGCTTTCCGCCGGGCGGCGCGGACACTTTTTTTATAGACCGCGAGGTGATTGATATCATCAACACACGCATCCATCCGGTAAACACCTCTACCATATCAGAGATCCTGCGGCTGGGATTCTCGCCCTGCTTCCTGCCATATCACCGCCCGCAAAGCGTGAGGGCCACCAAGTCGCGCTGGACGTTCAAGAAGAAATGGAGGCTGGCAAAGGACTTTTTCTTTTCCTCCTCATCCTTCCCCATCCGTTTTATCACACGCTGCGGGCTGTTTTTCTCCTTTGTGTCCCTGCTGATGGTGATTGCGTTTATCGCTATAAAGCTCCTCAGCATGGAGCAGGACTTCTACCTGTTCAATGTCAACGTGCAGGGCTGG
This sequence comes from Chitinophagaceae bacterium, assembly GCA_965246765.1. Lineage (GTDB taxonomy): Bacteria > Bacteroidota > Bacteroidia > Chitinophagales > Chitinophagaceae > UBA1952. Next base: position 715,261 of record CBDFFJ010000005.1, on the reverse strand, counting down.
ACATCGCTCATTATCGCAATTACCTTCTTTTCCGGGCTTATCTTGTTTTCGCTCGGCATCCTTTCCGAGTACGTGTTTCGGATTTATGAGGAGGTGAAGGCGCGGCCGGGGTATATTATTAAGCAGAAGGATAGCGAAACGTAGCAGACGCTTATTCCCTTACTTTGCCGGCCTTTAGCTCCCAGGCGAGCCGTCCCGCAGCCGCTTTATGCGTATTATCCTCTCCATCATAGGCGCCCGTCCGCAGTTTATCAAGCACGCACCCGTGCAGCGGCAGCTGCAGCAGCATTTTGATGCCCGAACCCTGCATACCGGTCAGCACTATGATGCGGCGATGAGCGGGGCCTTTTTTGAGGAGCTGGCCATCCCCGCGCCCGATTACGTGCTGAAGCCCGCGCCGGCCCGCGGCCACGGCGAGCAGACGGGCCGCATGCTGGCGGAGATTGAGCGCGTGTGCATGGAGCTGCGTCCCGATGCGGTGCTCATCTACGGCGATACGAATACCACGCTGGCGGGAGCGCTGGCGGCGGTCAAGCTGCAGATTCCCGTCTTCCATGTAGAAGCGGGCATACGCGGCTACAACCGTGCCCTGCCCGAAGAAGTGAACCGCGTGATTGCCGATACATTCTCCACCCTGCTCTTCTGCCCCACGCAGGAGGCGGTTGACAACCTGCGCCGGGAAGGCATTGCTCACAGCGGCGTGCAGCTCAGCGGAGACGTGATGTGCGATATGCTGGAAGAAGTACGGTCTCAGCTCCCACCGCCAGGCGGCAAGCCCTATTACTACGCCACCATTCATCGGCCCTACAATACCGACGACCCGGCACGCCTGCGGCGCATTATGAATACCTTTAACGGGCTGCACCATCCGGTACAGCTTCCGCTTCATCCGCGCACGGCGGCAAGGCTTGATGCGGCGCAGATTGCCCTGAATGAGTTTTCCAATATTCAATTCACCGGGCCGGTGAGCTATCTGGCCAGTCTTTCTGCCCAGGCAGGCGCCGAATGTGTGATTACAGACAGCAGCGGCGTGCAAAAGGAAGCTTACATGCTCCGCCGCCCCTGCGTGACCCTGCGCACGGAAACGGAATGGAACGACACGCTTAAGAGCGGCTGGAACACGCTTGTATTTGAGGAGATAGAGCGCATTAAAGAGCTGGTACACAGCCCCGCGGGCGACTACGAGCCGCATATGTTTGGCAATGGCGCGGCGGCGGCGGCCATTTGCGCGTCCATCAAAGCCTACTTTGAACTATAAGCGGACAGTGCAGAAGGCGCAAGTGGATAGACATGCGTCACTAATACGTTAAGCCAAAGCCTAAGTTTGAGCTCCGGGTTATTAAGATTAACTTCGCGGCGCATTTTCGGGCCGGATTGTGCATCTAAGCCAAGTCTGTAACGAAAAGCAATACTATTCTGCATATCATGGAATCGGTTACAGCAGCGGTTGATACGGAGCGCCGGGTGAAGAAAACACCGGGCAAAATAGGCTTCGCCGTTGTAGGCTGCGGACATATAGGCAAGCGCCATGCCGAGATGGTAAGCCGTAATGAGGAGTCGCAACTCATTGCTTTAGTGGATGTAAAGGAAGAAGAGACGCTGGGAATTGAAAAGTTCGGCGTTCCGTTCTTCAGCTCGCTGGAAGGCCTGCTGGCTTCGCCGCTGGCGTCAGATATAGACGTTGTGAACATTGCCTCGCCTAACGGCTATCATGCGCAGCAGGCCCTGCAAAGCCTGGAAGCCCGCAAGCACGTGGTGATAGAAAAGCCGCTGGCACTGAACCGAGCAGACGCGGAAAAGGTGATTTTTAAGGCCCTGCATGTGCATAAGCACGTCTTTGCCGTGATGCAGAACCGTTACTCGCCGCCTTCTGAATGGATAAAAGGCCTCATAGAAAGCGGCAAGCTGGGTAAGGTTTATATGGTGCAGCTCAACTGCTACTGGAACCGCGACAACCGCTATTACAAGCCCGATAGCTGGCACGGAACCAAGGATTTAGACGGCGGAACGCTGTTTACGCAGTTTTCCCATTTTATAGATATTCTGTACTGGCTCTTCGGCGACATTCAGAACATAAACGCCCGCCTTGCTAGTCATAATCACGCGGAGCTGACCGATTTTGAAGACAGCGGGTTTGTGTCTTTTGAGTTTGTGAACGGCGGGATGGGCTGCATTAATTTTTCCACCTCCGTATGGGACAGAAACCTGGAAAGCAGCATGACCATCATTGCTGAAAACGGCTCCGTGAAAATCGGCGGGCAGTATATGGACAAGGTGGAGTATTGCCATGTGAAGGATTATGAGCTGCCGGAGCTGGCGCCGACAAATCCAGGTAACGACTATGGCGCTTACAAAGGCTCAGCAGCCAATCATCATTACGTGATAGAAAACGTTGCCGACGTCTTGAAGAATCGCGCAGCCATTACCACCAACGCCCTGGAGGGCCTTAAAGTGGTTGATATAATTGACCGGATTTACAATAGTTAGTATGACGCAGACCGCTACCAAATTCATCCCGCTGATGTCGCCTGCTTTTACGGAAGGCGATATTCAGGCCGTTACCGACGTGCTGCGCAGCGGTATGCTGGTGCAGGGTAAAAATGTGGCGGCGCTTGAAGAGCGGATTTGCGCATACACCGGCGCGAAGCACGCGATTGCGCTCAGCAATGGCACCGCTACGCTGCATCTGGCGCTGCTGACGCTTGGTATCGGGCCCGGTGACGAGGTAATTGTGCCGGCGCTGTCTTACGTGGCTACGGCCAATGTTGTAGAGCTGGTCGGCGCTACGCCAATCTTCGTAGATGTAAAGGAGCGCAGCTTCAACATTGATCCGAAGCTTATTGAAGCAGCCATTACGCCGCGCACGAAGGCCATTATGCCGGTACATGAGTTTGGCCTTGCCGCTTCCATTGCGGAGATTATGAACATTGCCGAAGCGCACAAGCTCGCGGTAATTGAAGATGCCGCTTGCGCATTAGGCGCCCATGAGAACGGCAAACACGTAGGCACATCCGGCGACTTCGGCTCATTCTCCTTTCATCCGCGCAAAGCGATTACAGCCGGCGAGGGCGGCATGCTGCTGACGAATAATTCTGACTATGACCGCACACTGCGCATCCTGCGCAATCATGGCGTAGTGATGGAAGACGGGGTGATGGAATTTGAGCTGGCCGGCTTCAACTACCGCATGACCGACTTTCAGGCGGCACTCATCCTCAGCCAAATGGACCGGGTGGAAGACCAGATTACCCATAAGCAAGAGCTTTCGGAAATTTACCTTGAAGATCTGAGCGGGCTGCCGGTTGTGCTTCCGCAAACGGGATCAGCACGTCCGCATACCTGGCAATCGTTTCACATTCTTCTGAATGACGACATTGACCGCGCGCAGCTTATCAAAGAACTGGCTGCTGCCGGCATTGGCGCCAATTACGGCGCTCAGTGCATTCCGGCGGTGCGCTACTATCAGCAGAAATACGGACAGGATGCAGCGAAGCTTTATCCGAACGCCTACCGCGCTTATACCAAAGGCCTCGTGCTGCCGCTTTACGAAAAGCTGAGCGCCGCCGACGTCCGCCGCGTAGCCGCAACCATTCAACAAATCCTTTCCTAACACAGCCAGCATACATGATTCAGAACAAGAAGATATTCATCACCGGCGGCGCCGGCTTCATCGCCAACACGATCATCGCCAACTATGTTGAGCAAAACAGCATCGTGGTGTATGATAATTTCCACCGCGACACGCTGTCCGGCTCTGCCTTTGCCGGTCACAAGAACATTCAGATTGTCAAGGGCGATGTGCTGGATCCCGTTTCGCTCACGGAGAGCATGAAAGGCGCGGACATCGTGATCCATGCCGCGGGCATTGCCGGCATTGATACAGTGATCAAGGACCCGGTACGCACGATGCGCGTGAACATGATCGGCACCGCCAACGCACTGGAAGCCGCCCGGGTAAACGGCATTAAAGACCGGTTCGTGGATTTTTCTACCTCGGAGGTGTTTGGCTCTATGGCTTATCGTTCTGCTGAAACTGACCAGACGGTTTCCGGTTCTGCAGGTGAGGCACGCTGGACGTATGCGGTATCCAAGCTGGCTGGTGAGCACCTGGCGCATGCTTACTTTAAGCAATACGGGTTGCCGGTTGTTACCGTGCGTCCGTTCAATGTTTATGGGCCCGGTCAGACCGGCGAGGGCGCGATCCAGATTTTTATTAAGAAGGCGCTGAAGAACGAAGAGATTCGCATTGACGGCGATGGTACGCAAATCCGTGCATGGTGTTTTGTAACAGACTTTGTGGATTGTATTCTGCGTTGCGTGGAAAATCCTGCTGCCGTTGGCGAAAGCTTCAACATTGGTAATGCACGGGCTATCACTACTATTCTTGGCCTTGCCGAGGCCGTTTGCCGCGTACTGAAATCCGACTCTAAAATCGCGTTTGAAGCGCCGCTGAGCGCCGATATTGCGCTGCGCATCCCAAGCGTGGAGAAAGCGGACAAGCTGCTGGGCTTCAAAGCCAAGGTGGATCTGGAGGAAGGCGTGCTGCGCACGGCGGAGTGGATGAGGACAAACATGTAAATTATCAACGCAATATGGAAGACATACTAAAAGATCTTTTTAAGAATACCGACCGTAATAACGCACTACGCTCCCAGATTCTCCGGGCGTTTATCTCAGGAATGATGACGGACGACGAGCGCGCGGCCCTTTACGGACTTCCTAAGACCTGCCGCATGCGGGAAAATTCCAAAGTGATCAGCCCTGAAAACCTGATAATCGGGGAGCATTGCTGGATCGGCGAAGGGGCATTGCTGGATGCATCCGGCGGCTTAGAGATCGGCTCACATACGAGCATTGGATTGAACGTATATGTGTTTACGCATTCTAATGTGATCCCAAACCTGCTTTTTGACGTAAAGCCCCAAAGCCCATATAATGCCCGCGCCAAAACCAAAATCGGTAATGGTTGTATGATTGCCGGGCCGTCTGTCATTCAGCATGGCGTCACAATCGGTGACCGTACCATGGTGCTGCCGTTCTCTACTGTTACTAAGGACACGCCCGGGAATTGTATTGTGGCCGGTAGTCCGGCAAAGGTGATCAAGACTATTGATGACGCATACATCCGTGAGCTTTTCAAGAAATATCAGGATCTCGGTCAGATTGCGGCTGATGTGAAGCTGCCTGATGAATTTCCAACTGGGCCTGCACAGTAAAGCGTTGATAGCGATAGAAGTGAATGAGACTTTGACAAAGACAGCTTTAAATACCATGGAAAAGAAAGTGCCGAACCGGATTTGTAGCCGTTGCATATATGACGACAGCATTTCAGGCATTTCCTTTGACGGGCAGGGCGTATGTAATTATTGTCATCAGGTAGAGCAGCTCAAGCAGCAGTTCGGCACCGGCAGCGCAAAGGGTGAGGAATCGATGAAGAAGCTCATTGAGGATATAAAGGTTGCGGGTAAAGGTAAAAAATATGATTGCATCGTTGGCGTAAGTGGCGGTGTGGACTCGTCTTTTTTACTGGCTAAATCCATGGAGTGGGGTCTTCGGCCGCTGGCGGTTCACTATGACAATACGTGGAATAGCGCTATCGCCACTGAGAACATCCGGAAGGTCACATCCAAGCTGGATGCCGATCTTTATACCTATGTCGTTGACAACAAGGAGGCGGACGATATATTTCGTTCCTTCTTCTTTGCTTCTGTACCCGAAATCGATGCGCCAACGGACATTGGCTTTGCTCAGGTGCTGCGCGCGGCGGCCAATAAGTTTGGCGTAAAATATATTCTTGAGGGTCACTCATTTGTTGCTGAAGGCATTTCCGCCATCGGCAGCAATTACTTTGACGGCAAGTACATAGAAGATATTCACAACAAATTTGGCAGGCTCAAAATGAAGACATTCCCCAACATGACCTTTGCGAGATTCATGAAGTGGAATATCATCAAGCGTTTCAAATTTGTGCGTCCGCTCTGGTATATTGATTATAGCAAGGAGGCTGCGCGAGAGTATCTGGAAAAAGAATTTGGCTGGCAATACTATGGCGGTCACCATCTGGAGAATCGCTCCTCAGCATTTGCGCATAATACCTGGCTGCCTGGCAAGTTCGGGCTTGACTTCCGTAACTGGACTATTGCCGCCCGCGTCCGGGCCGGTCTTATGAGCCGCGAGGCCGGCATTGACCTGTACTTCAACCATCCTGTGCAGTCCGACCCAGAGTTAGTTGCATACTTCAAGAAACGAACGGGCGTCACGGATGAGGAATTTGAGCGTGTGATGAAAGGCCCGAACCGTTCCTTCCGGGAATTTAAGACTTATAAGAAGCGCTTTGAGCGACTCAGGCCGCTCTTCAAAATTCTTGCGGAAGCCAACATAGTGCCTATGTCGTTCTACCTGAAGTACTGCTTTCCATTGCCTGCACCCAAAACTGCGTGACATGATAACTATAGTGGACTATGGCATGGGCAATCTCGGCTCGGTGATCAATATGTTTAAAAAAATCGGCGCTGATGCTGAGGTGACAGGTGACCATGATCGGATAGCTGCCGCTAAAAAGATTCTCTTACCCGGAGTCGGCGCATTCGACGCCGCTATGGAGCGGATAGAAGCTTCCGGCCTGCGGCCTTTGTTGGATAAAAAGGCTTTAGAGGAAAAAGTGCCGGTGATGGGCATCTGCCTCGGTATGCAGCTTCTTACCCGTGGATCGGATGAAGGTAAGCGGCCCGGCCTCGGCTGGATACCGGCTTATGCGCATCTGTTTGATGCTTCGCTCGCATCGCCGCCGCTCAAAGTGCCGCACATGGGCTGGAACCGGGTTTATCCGCTTAAGGCGCACGCATTGGTTGCCAATCTTCCGGAGGAGCCACGCTTCTACTTTGTACATTCTTATCAGGTACAGGCAGATGCGCCCGAATATGCGCTTGCTTACACGCATTACGGCACTGATTTTCACTCTATGCTCCAAAAGGACAACATTATGGGTGCTCAGTTTCATCCGGAGAAAAGCCATAAGTACGGTATGAAGCTATTCGCCAACTTTGCGGCGCTCTAACCTGCCTCATGCTTCAGACACGCGTCATACCCTGCCTTCAACTAGTCAACGACAGTCTCGTAAAGACGGTGAAGTTTGGTGGCGAGCATTACATCGGCGACCCGATTAATACGGTGCGCATTTTCAACGAATTGGAGGTGGATGAGCTATGTTTCCTCGATATCCGCGCCACTGTGCAGAAGCGGCTGCCTAATTTTGAGATCCTGGCGCAGATAGCCAATGAATGCTTTATGCCACTTGCCTATGGCGGCGGCGTGCGTGATTTTGAGACTGCCAAAAAAATACTTTCCATTGGCTTTGAGAAGATTGTGCTGAATACACAGGCCTTTCGCCAGCCAGAATTGGTAACCGCAATTTCCCGGCATTTTGGAACACAGGCAGTGATTGCCTCTATAGACATTAAGAAAAACATTTTCGGAAAATATCAGCATTTTATTGCCGACGGCACTGAAAAAACCGGCAAAGACCCGGTGGGCTGGGCACAGGAGCTTGAAAGGCTGGGGGCAGGGGAAATTCTGCTGACTTCCATGGATAAAGATGGCACCTGGAGCGGCTTTGATATAGAGCTTACCCGCAAGTTCAGCGATGTGCTAAGCATACCTTTAATTGCGAATGGCGGCGCAGGGTCTATAGAGCACATTGGCGCCGTAGTTAAGAACGGTAAGGCTTCGGCGGTGGCGCTCGGCAGTATGGTTGTTTATCAGAAGCAGGGGATGGGCGTATTGGTGAATTTTCCTGATAAGGTCAAATTGGATAAAGCGCTTGCCTGACATGAGCAATTTTCATTTTACATACGCTAACCTAGAGGAGGAATATAAGAAGGTCATTGCCAAAGGCTATGAGTTTCTGACCTGCCACAACTATTATTTGCGAAAAAAGGAGGGAAAATTGCCGCCGCTCATGGCAATTAACCGGGTGGATATTGATCTGAGCGTGAAAAAGGCTGGCAGGTTAATTGATATTTATAACCGGTTAGCCATAAAGGCCACTTTTTTCCTGCGCCTTCATGCGCCTGAGTACAATCCTTTCTCATTTGAAAACTACCGGATCATCAAGCACCTTGTGAGCTCGGGCCACGAGTTAGGCTATCATTCTGAAATTGTGGATCAGAGCAAAATATGGGACGAGGATGCCGCGGCATGTCTTCAGCGTGATATTGACGTTATGGAGCGCATATTTAATATAAAGATTAAAGGTGTGGCAAGTCATGGTGGCATAACCGGGTATAATAATCTTGATTTTTGGAAAGATCAAAAGCCTGCGACACATGGCATAGCGTATGAAGCGTACGATCATGAGCCTGAATTTAATCTTTTTCAGGAGTCGCGTTATGTGAGCGACAGTGAGTGGGTGCGCTGGAAGAGTTACGATAATGCAGTAAGACGTGACGGCGATAACCGCCCGCCATCAGAACATGCGGCTGAAGGGATACCTGTGCTTTGCCTGCTTGTGCATCCGGACACCTACTTTGACCATAATTTCTACGATAATGAAAAATAGCAGCCTTGCCATTCCGCTCAGACAGATAGTCGTGCTATTATCAGGCGGTTATGAAATTTTCGGCGATGTCGCACAGATTGTTATTGAATCATTTAAGCCGGTTACCGATGGCCAGCCCGAATCTGCTTCATTTATAGACGCGGGACGGAAGGATACGCAGCGATTATTGGAGAACACGGTCTCAAGAGTCGTGTTCTGCGACATTACGCTAAAGGCTGATTTAGGTATGCCAGGAGGTAAGACCGTAATATTTGTAGCCGATCCCCGCAAGGAATATTCCAAAATAGTCAGACACTTCATTAAGCCCACGCCTGTTTACGGCATCCACCATACTGCCGTAATTGATCCGGAAGCTATAATTGATCCTGAATCCTACATTGGCCCGTTTACATATATAGGTAAGGTAACTATCGGGAAGGGAACGGTGTTAAGGGGCCATAATTACGTTTACGACGGCACCGTCATTGGGAAAAACGTATTCGTGGATGCAGGTACGATCATAGGCGCTGACGGTTTTGGATTTGAGCGCAACGAAGAAGGCATTCTGGTCAATTTTCCTCATATCGGTGGCGTCATCATAGAAGACAATGCAGACATAGGCGCTAATACCTGCGTGGACAAAGGTGCATTAGGTAATACACGCATCCTGGAAGGAGCTAAGATTGATAACCTGATACAGGTAGGACACAATGTGGTAATGGGAAAGGGTGCAATGGCCATGGCCAATGCAATGCTTGGGGGCAGCACAGTGATTGGCGAGGATTGCTGGGTAGCGCCTTCATGCACCTTACGGGATGGCTTGCGCATAGGGGCAAGGGCAATGACCGGTATGGGGGCCGTCATTACGAAAGACGTTCCTGAAGACGAGATCTGGACCGGTATGCCAGGCAGAGAGCTTAACGCGCTGAAGAAACACAATCAGTCGGTTCAGCAATTGATTGACAGTCAAAAACAGGCAGCCAATGATTAGGGTCGCTTTGCTGGGGAACATGAACAACATGTCGTTCTCGCTCTGCCGATACCTGAGAGATTTAGGATACGATGCTCAGCTCTACGTGTTCCCCGGTGAAGGGGCTCATTTTGGCGTGAGCAATGATACGTATAGCAAGGATTATGAAAATTATGTCCATCTGATATCCTGGGGCGACCCCGCAGACTTTTTTAAATGGAATAAAAAGGAGATAAAAAAAACCATTGAGCAGTACGACTTCATAATAGGCTGTGGTCCGGCCCCGGCCATTATGTACTGGCTGGGTAAAAAGCTGGATCTGTTTATTCCATACGGCTTTGACATTTTTCACTTGCCTCGCCTGCGGCTGGTTAGCCCGCGCAACATCATACAATACACGCTCATATCATTGTTTCAAAAATGGGGTATTAAGGCCGCTTATAAAATCATATTTGATCGGGCGAATCCAGAATATGAGGAAATAGTTGCAGATCTGATTACTGAACGGCAGCGCGTGTATATATGTCCGCCAATGCTCTACCAGCCTGAATATGAAAGCGACAAGCTATTAGCAAGGCCGGGTCTGAATCAGACTTTACTGCGGCAGATGCAGGAACTGCGGGCAAGTAATGACCTGATAATTGTGCATTGCGTACGGCATGAATGGCTGCCGGAGCACAATTTTAAGAATAACGACAAGCTCGTACTTGCATACAACAATTTAATACGGGAACGTCCTTCTCTCAGGTCGAAGCTATTACTATTTGAATACGGGCCCGACAGGGCTGCGACCCGGCAATTGATCAATTCACTTGGATTGACAGACGAGCATGTAATCTGGTTTCCCACGATGCCGCGCAAGGATATCATGCTCATCCTCTACTTTTCTGATCTCGCAGTAGGAGAGCTATTAACCTCTTGGCTCACGTACGGCTGTGCCAGCGAAGCCATGGCAATGAAAAAGCCGCTGCTGCACTGCCGGAATGATGAAGACTTTAAAGACACCTACGATACGCTTTATCCAATGCTTCACGGCAATGACGAGGGCAGCGTACGTACCGGAATAGAGGCCGTCATTGATAATCCCGAAAAATATAAGAAAATGGGGATTGAATCGCATGTGTGGTTTCAAAAGTATTGTGTGGCACATGCCATTAAAACGATAGACGCCATCATCCGGCAGAAGATGACTGCGGGGAATATTTAATTGTAAGCCAGGCTGACAAACTCAGCAACACAATAATTAAAATTTTTTAATGAATATTAATTTTACTATTGGCCAGATCGTGAGTGTCACTAAGGCTTTTTCCCAGCCGGAGGTTGACTATTATTGTCAGACTATATCAGGCGACCGCAATCCCATTCACAGCGACAGCGCCTATGCGGCGACCACGCCGTTTGGCGCATGTATTGTGCCCGGTATAATGGTAACCAGCCTATTCGGCGGATTATTAGGCTCTAAGCTACCAGGCACGGGTACCATCCATCTCGGGCAAACCGCCAGATTCCAAAAGCCAGTATTAATTGGCGAGGAAATTACGGCTACGCTAGAGATTACATCTATTCGTGAAGACAAGCCGGTCATGACGCTCAGAACAATCGTCCGGAAGCAGGATGGAAGCATAGCTGTTGATGGCGAGGCAGTTGTAAAGTTTAATGCAGGGATCGGGGCGCTGTAACTCCACTTAAAAATAGCGTCGTTAAATAACTTCAAAACGTACAGGGACGAAAGTGAGAAATGTAGTTAAAGGACTGATGAAAGACACCGTGATATACGGTCTGGCTTCATCCGTTCAGAAGTTAATCCCGCTGTTTACCCTACCTATTATCACCAAGCACTTAGGTAAGGCCGCAGTGAGCACGTATGACATATCATTCGTTTATGCCATGCTTTTCTCGTGGTTTGTGATTCTAGGCCAGGATTCTGCGGCGGCCAGCTATTATTTTGATAAGGAAAATTCTGCTGCAACGAAAAGTAAGATCGTGTCATATTCCCTTTACATCCAATTACTATCAATGGTAATCATGTTAAGCGGCATTTTCCTGTCACGGAAGCTGATTGCGGGACTTTTGTTTAAGGGCGATGCCAACCTTCAGTACTTCTGGAGCATAGCATTAGCCATGATTCCGGGACACATTTTATTGAATTACACCCTGAGTGTACTGCGCTGGAACCTGAAGAGCGTGCAATATATGTGTCTGTGTCTTTTCAATACAGTGGCAACGATTGTAACGGTTGTCGGCCTTGTGAAGTTTCTCAACGGCTCCATCAAGTCAATCTTCATCGCATACATATTGTCTCTGTTTCTTACAGGCCTTGGCGGGCTTTGGCTCATTAGAAAGCAGATACTCGTTAAGGTCGCCCCTGTTGACTTTGCTATGGTGAGGCGACTCATCCTTTTCGGGCTTCCTTTTGCGCTAAGCTCGTTTTTTAACCAGTTGATACCTGCCATAGACCGGACTTTCCTGCTGCATTTCCATTATTCAGGAAGCGCTCTTGCCGAATATGGGCTCGGCGTTCGCCTTGGTGGGTTCATCGCGCTGATTACGAGTTCTTTTGCCATGGCCGTAGTTCCCTATGTAATGAGCATTTGGAATGATGAGAACTCTGAGAATCAGGTGTCGCAGATTTTTGTCGGTTCAAGTTGTGTGATGTTTGCCTCAATTCCAGTCATATTGATCTTTAAAGGCGTTCTGATGGCCATATTCACAGATGGCACCTACGGAGTAACTGCTCAACTGCTGCCATTTTTCTTTTTCGGATGGGTATTTGATATGCTCATCTACTTCGGAATGCTCGGCATCTACCGGAGCAGGAAAGCAGTTCCGGCCTTGTTGATCCTGATAAGCGGCACAATAGTATCTGCAATATTAAACCTGCTATGCATTCCTGTGTTTGGCGTATACGGCGCAGCTTTTGCTTTTGCATGTGCCAAGCTCGTATTATTCATAATAAACTGTTGGTATTCAAGACGCTACTTTCGGCTGAGCATACATATCAAGACCGTCGGACCAGTCTTGCTTTTTTCCATTGCCCTATCTGTGGTCGCCTATTGGGTGCCGGTTGCTGTATATTGCTGTATTGTTCCTCTTTCGGTCGTGGCACTCTTTTTCTTGCTTCGCAATCAGCCGTTTATGCAAAAGTTGAGCGAGATCGTTGGCTTAGCTCCCCGCAGAATATAGCCGAGACAATTCAGACACATGAATCAGCGGATAATTTGTTTTTAATAAATCTATAGCCCTGCGCTGAAACCGGTATATTAACGCCCTGTTCCCCATGTGTGGCATTACTGGTTTTATCAAAGCGCGAGCAAGCGATGCGTTCTCGGATAAGGAACTTGCTTTTCTGGAAAAAACCCATCATCACCGAGGCCCCGACTCCGGAGGCACTTATATGGACACAGGTGTGGGAATGGGCCACAGGCGACTAAGTATCATCGACCTGACAAGTGCCGGAGATCAGCCTATGTACTCCCGCGGGGGTAGATACCTCATCACATACAACGGAGAGATTTATAACCGGACGCAGCTGGTTCGCGAACATCTGGAAGGCTTCCCATTCATTACCCGGACAGATACTGAGCTTGTTTTAGAGCTCTTCTCACTTTATGGAGTAAGAGCATTTTCCTTGCTCAATGGCATGTTTGCGCTGTGCATATATGATACGCTCAGCAAGGAGATGACCCTTGCGCGCGACCCGGCCGGAATCAAACCGTTGTATTATTACATAAAAGATAACTGCTTTATTTTTGGTTCAGAGATTAAATCAATAAGGCCACTTCTGTCCGACATAAAATTATCTCATCAGGCTATTTCTGAATTTCTGCACTTGGGATACATACCAGCTCCGAATACTATTTTTGAAAACGTATATAAATTTACTGCCGGCTCCTACGTTCAGGTCAAGCAGCAGGAAACAGATATTATTGTCGGTAACTTCCATTCCTTCTACAGCTTCGCTGGCGCGGTGCGCAAGAACACGCTGAAAGACGAACTAAGCGCAAAAAAAGAGCTACGTGATATACTGTTTGACGTCGTTGACCGCCAGTTGGAAGCGGATCTCCCCTGTGGTATTTTCCTGAGCGGCGGCATTGACAGCACACTCCTGACTGCCATAGCCGCTCAGGTTTCTCCTAAGAAGATCAAGACCTTCACCATCGGCATTCAGCAGAATGGCCTGAACGAAGCGCCGTACGCATCCAAAATAGCTTCAGTCCTCGCAACAGAACACCATGAGATTGAGTTCAGCGAAAATGCTTTTCTGGACACGCTGGAAGATTTCCTGAATGTATATGATGAGCCCTTCGGAGATACGTCTGCCTTTCCTACGCTGATGATCAGCAAGCTGGCCGTGAAGCAAGTAGCTGTAGCCCTGAGCGGCGACGGCGCCGACGAGCTTTTTCTGGGCTATGGCAATTACCGCTGGGCCGAGCGCCTGGCCCGTCCGCCGCTCAAAGCGCTCCGGCATCCCATCTTTTATGGCTCACGCATGCTTCCGCCTTACTTCCGTCATGCCGGGAAGATGTTCGCCTACCGGGGCTACCATTCCGTGCGCAGCCATATTGCCGGCCGGGATAATTTTTGCGAGTATGAGCTCAAGAAAGCACTTAAAGAGAACCAATTTGACTTTTCCATTCTCAATAGCAGATATTCTTCAGAAAGAAAGCTCCGGCCGGCAGAGCAGCAGTCACTCTGGGACCTGTCGCACTACCTGCAGGATGATCTGCTGGTGAAGCTGGACCGGGCCAGCATGAGCCATTCACTGGAGGTGAGGGTGCCTTTCCTGGATATGAACGTGGTAAACTGGGCGCTGAATCTGGACCAGAGCCTGAAGCTGCGTCATGGAAGCTACAAGTACATCCTGAAAAAGCTGCTGGCAGATTTCATTCCGATGCGCTACTTTGACCGCCGTAAGCAAGGCTTCAGCATTCCGCTGGAGCAGCTGATGCGCAACGGCTTGCGCCCGCTGATAGATAAATACTTTACAAAGCCCGTGCTGGAGCGGCATGGCATATTAAAGCCTGAATATGCCCTGAACATAAAAAAGTCTTTTTTTGCAGGCCATTCAATTCCGTTTTTTCAGGTATGGCTGATTACGGTGCTGCACTGGTGGCTGGAAGAGCAATTCGGCGAGTCCGCCGGCTAAGGGTGCTATGGCATGGCAAAAAAGAAAACGATAGTGTTCCTGATTCCTTCCATAGACGAAGTTGGCGGCGCGCAGATGGTGGTTAAAAGACTGGCGCTGCTGATGGCAGACAGGTATGATGTACATCTGTGCAGCTTTTCAGACGTCGGTGCGGCAGTCCGGGAGGAAACAAGCGGTGAAATCACGTTACACAGTCTGTTCAACAACACAGCGCAGCGCAGCAGGCTGGATTACCTGCGAAATATCATGCGCTTTAGAAAGCTCACAAAATCCATTGGCGCGGACGTAATCATCAGCAATATATGGGCTGCCGACCTTGTGACTGCGCTGGCCGGAGGCAGGGGCAAAAGGATCACCATCATCCACGGTAGTATCCGCAACAATCCGCAGAATCGCCTGCTGATGCGGCTCTTGCCTTTTGCATCTTACTGCTACCGCCGTTTTCATAAGGTGGTTGCGGTGAGCCGGCTTTTGGAGGTGGAAATGTCGGAGTTGTTTTCTTTAAGAAAAAGCCAGAGCGCGTATATCTATAATTCTATAGAGCCGCACGGCAATTTTGAAAGTCCCAATGCTACGGGCAATGAAGGAAAGGTATTCAGGTTGATTACAGTAGGTCGCCTGAATCGCACTAAAAACGTGATTTTTATTATACATATTCTGGCTGTCTTGAAGCGAAAGCCCGGAATACGCTATCGGCTCTGCATCGCCGGTGACGGCCCCGAAATGGTTCCGCTTCAGCAGCTCGCTGCCTCGCTCGGTCTCAGTATTGCCAAAGAGGAAAGCGACGAGGCAGATGTCCATTTTTCAGGCTTTGTAAAGTCGCCTGCCGCTTTGCTCAGCAAATCAGATCTGTATCTGAGCGCTTCCATGGCCGAAGGACTGCCCCTTTCATTGGTGGAAGCTATGGATGCCGGTTTACCTTTGCTGGCTGCCGACTGCGAAACCGGTCCGTTTGAAATCATGGAGGGGGCCGGGGAATACAACCCATCCCGCAATCAACCTGAAGAAACAAAATACGGCTATCTGCTGCCTGTGCCGGCCTTAGTGCCTGATGAACGATTGGTACAGATGTGGGCCGGGCTTGTAGAAGAACTGCGTAGCAATGCGCCCGCCCGCGCCAAATATGCCGCTGCGGGCCGGCAGCGTGCCCGCGACTTCTATCCGGAAGCAACGGTAATGAGATGGTTTGAATTAATTGAGTCTTTATGAACGCAAAGCGTGTCCTTTATATCACCTACGACGGCATCACCGACCACATCGGCCAGTCGCAGGTAGCGCCTTATCTCATAGGGCTCAGCAGGCTTGGCCACAAGATCACGCTCATCAGCGCGGAGAAGATGGAAAAGGAAGCGCTCATCAGTAAGTATAAGAAGATATTTAGCGATGAAGGCATTGAATGGCATATAATTACATATTCAAAGCGGCCGCCCGTACTGTCGTCTATCAAGGACATCTGGAAGATGCGATCCCTGGCCGGAAGGCTTATCCGTAGCAATGGCATTCAGATTGTCCATTGCCGGAGCTATATGGCTTCTCTGATCGGCTTACACTTCAAGCGTAAATCAGGAGTGCCGTTCATTTTTGACATGCGCGATTTCTGGCCCGATGCCGGAAAGGAAACCAAACGCTTTGATATAGAAAATAATTTTCTGCACCGGCAGGTATATAAGTTCTTTAAAAAGAAAGAGCGCGAATTTCTGCACGAGGCCGACTACATCGTAAGCCTTACGGAAGCCGGAAAAAAGGTAATAGAAGAATGGGGCGATACCGACAAAGCCATAAAAGCGCCGGTAGCCGTCATTCCCTGCTGCGCCGACTTCGCTTTTTTTGATCCGCAAAAGATTGAGGCACAGCGGCTGGAGCAATGGAGAACGAAGCTTGGCATTCAGCCTACAGACTTCATCGTGAGCTACCTGGGTAGCGTAGGGGCGTCCTATCTGACGGATAAAATGTTTGAAGTGTTCAAGGCATTTCAGCAGAAAGTACCCGCAGCACGTTTTCTATTCATAGCCAACAACGGCCAGGAAAGTATCCGGGTTATAGCGGCAAATGCCGGCGTCGCGCCCGAAAAGGTTCTGGTGACTAGCGGCTCGCGCGATGAAGTACCTTATCTGATCTCTCTGTCAGACGTCGGGCTCTTCTTCATTATGCCGTCGTTTGCGAAAAAAGCTTGCTCGCCGACCAAGCTTGCGGAATATTTTGCTATGTCCAAACCTGTGATCAGTAATAGCCAGGTGGGCGATCTTGCCGAAATTCTCAGTATAAAGCAGAACGGCTCTGCTGCCATCAGCGCGTTTAATGAAGACGCTTATCAGGAAGCAACCGGACAAGTGCTTGCGGCGCTCAAAAACGGGGCGGCTGACATTCGCTCATATGGCAACAGTAACTTCTCGCTGGAACGGGGCACCGAACTCTACTCAAATGTTTATCAATCGCTTTGAATCCGCATAAATGAATCCCGGTAAAAAGATCCTGTTTATTGTACCATACCCCTTTGACAAGGCGCCCAGCCAGCGCCTGAAGTTTGAGCAGTATTATGATCAGTTCAGGGATGCGGGCTACGAGTTGCAATGGTCGTCTTTTTACGATGATGCCGCCTGGAAGGTGATTTACAAAAGCGGCAATGCGGTGGGTAAAGCGGCGGCCATCCTTCGCGGCTATGGGCGGCGCGTCAGGGATCTGTTCAGGATAGGTAGCTACGATCTTATATATGTGCATCTGTGGGTAACGCCCATCGGGCCGCCCTTTTTTGAATGGATGTACGCAGCCCTGGCCGGGAAGAAGATGATCTATGACATTGACGATCTGATCTTTATTAAAGACGTAAGCCACATAGCCTGGTGGAAGCGGCTGATTAAAGGCCGTCGCAAGCCGATAGAGCTGATGAAGAAGGCCCGGCACGTAATCACCTGTACGCCCTTCCTGGATGGATTTGTGCGCAAGTATAACGCGCATACTACCGACATATCATCCACCATCAACACGGACACCTATATCCCCGTCAATCAGTACAGCAACGACAAGCGGCTGGTGCTGGGCTGGAGTGGCAGTCACAGCACCGCGGCGTATCTCCACTTACTAAAGAAAGTTCTGACGGAACTGTATGCGGAGCAGCCATTTACGCTCCTGGTGATGGGCGATAAGGATTTTAAAATGGACGGCGTGGATGTAGAGGCCATGGCCTGGAGCGCCGATAAGGAAATACAGACCCTGCAACGCATAGACATCGGCCTTTATCCCCTGCCGGACGAAGAATGGGTGCTCGGCAAGAGTGGCCTGAAAGCGCTCCAATACATGAGCTTAGGCATTCCCACGGTCGCTCAGGCAGTTGGCGCGAATTTCAGGGTGATGGAAGATGATATGTCCGGTTATCTGGTAACGACGGAAGGGGAATGGAAAGCGCGGCTCCGGCACCTGATGCAGCATTCTGAAGAGCGGCGCCGGATTGGAACGTCTGCGCGGACCCGGGTAGAAGACCTCTACTCCATCCGCAGCACCGCGCCTATCTATGTGTCGGTGCTAAATTCAGTATTACGCGACACCGTGGGATCCTGAGGGAACCGAAGTTGGTAAACTCGCACGAGAAACAGGCAATAAAAAGGCAGGATCGGAATTTTATAGCGTACGAGCGACCCGAAATTTGCCGACGACACGCCTACCAGGAACGCGAACAGGATACTGAACAGAAAGGCAAACTGGATCAGCGGGTCGCGCCACAGGCTTTTGATGAGGTGCGGAATCCCTGTACGGAATATCACGCGGATAGTAAAGTACAAAATTGCCATGCTTTCAAGGGACGCGAAAAGCGTAAATGGCTTCAGATATTCCCATGGATAAGGGCGGAAGAGTGTGATGTTCACTCCGGCAGGAATGGCTACCAGAATGCCGGCCGGGGTGGTAAGGTTCACGTTAAGTGTGTAAGCGGAACCCGCTGACGATTCTGAAATGTAGCCATATGTCCGCGATGCCGTTTCCAGAACCTGATTCAAGGAGTAGTTGCCTAGTAATTCGTCCGAATTTTGCAGTAGAAAAAAGACGATAGATACTGACGCCACAAATACGAGCGGCGTTACCAAAGTTTTAATAAGTGGATTTTTAATTCTATACTTATACGAGTTAAATATATACAAAATGTAAAATGGCAAGTAGGCACCTAATATGTACACCTTCACCTGCGAGATGGCGATAATGGAGGCGGCAACACCTAAGGCATTCACCAAAACATTTTTAGGTCTTATAAATAGGTAATGGCCACAAATAAATAGCCAGCACAAGGCCGCAAAGCAGATCGTATCTTTAAAGATGCTTGATCCCCAGACCATTACAGACGGAATATAAATGGTGCAAAATCCTGCAATCCGGTAAGTCATCTTATAGTTTTCAACGAAAAACATGAATAGCCGCCAGATGGCTATATAGGAGAAAACGAAAAAGAAGATAGAGCAGGGAAGGAACGCCTCAAACGCAAACAGGTTGAAGATGCCGGCCACTTTGGCTACGCTGAAAGATGAATCCGCGTAGATAGAAAGCGAGTTGAGATTGAGCCCTTCCAGGTTATTCCGGTCAAATTCTTCAACTGTTGCGCCCATCAGGTTGAAAAACTCACCGGGATGGCTTTTTAGATAAGAGCTGACAAGCTTGGCACCCTCAAAATAAAAGCGCCCATCGTATGCGCCCTGATAATAAAGCTCATAGATCATTCCTATCGCAACGCAGCCGAGGAGCTTGAACAGCATGCCCCTGACGAAGTGTTCCTTCAACTCAGGATTGACGCCATGCCGCCGCTTAAAGTAATTATTCAGAAACAGGATAGCCGCCACAGCATAAAACGGCAACAGCACATAGTCGTACCAGAATATAAAATACATAATATGCGCCCGGCAACGTGCCGTTTAGGAGTTCTTCCACTCAAATGCCTCCCGGAAGTAAGAAAGCGTACGTTTAAGCCCTTCACTGCGGTCCACTTTCGGTTCCCAGCCCAGCAATTCTCTGGCCTTGGTAATATCCGGCTGGCGTTGTTTTGGATCGTCTTGAGGTAAAGGCCGGCGCACAATCTTCACATTAGCGCCTGTAAGCGCCAATACTTCTTCTGCAAACTGAAGCAGCGTGATTTCTACCGGGTTTCCGATGTTGACTGGAAGGTGATAGTCCGATAACAGAAGGCGGTAAATGCCCTCCACGAGGTCATCTACATAGCAAAACGACCTCGTCTGAGAGCCATCTCCGAATACAGTAATGTCTTCACCGTGCAGCGCCTGATTCACAAATGTGGGCAGCGCACGGCCGTCGTCCAGCCGCATCCGCGGGCCATAAGTGTTGAATATGCGGATAATACGCGTGTCCACATTATGAAAATTATGGTAAGCCATGGTGATGCTTTCCATAAAACGCTTCGCCTCGTCATACACACCGCGCGGGCCTATCGGATTCACATTGCCCCAGTATTCCTCCTGCTGCGGATGCACAAGCGGGTCTCCATAAACTTCTGAAGTAGAGGCTACGAGAATGCGGGCGCCTTTGGCTTTTGCCAAGCCCAATAGGTTGTGCGTTCCCAGCGCGCCCACTTTGAGCGTCTGGATAGGCATCTTCAGGTAATCTATCGGCGATGCGGGCGAGGCGAAGTGAAGGATGTAATCAATATTGCCAGGCACATGCACGAACCTGGTTATATCGTGATGATAAAACGTAAAGTCCTTATTCGGAAACAGATGCTCAATATTGCGCAGATTGCCGGTGAGCAGATTGTCCATGCCGATCACTTCGTAGCCCTCAGCCAGAAAGCGATCGCTCAGATGCGAGCCCAGAAAGCCGGCGGCTCCGGTAATTAATATGCGCTTGGCCATGTGTATTCCCTTTAGGTTTATTCTTTGACTGATATGTTTTTATAATCCTCTGCTGCGCACGATTGTATCAAGGGGTTCCAATGGAGGCCTTAGCTGCTCATGCACCGTTCTGCGACCGATGCTCTGATAGTAAAAGCCCAGCCGGTCCATTTTAGACAGCGCATATACGTTTCTACCATCAAAAATGGCCGGCTGACGCAGCAAAGACTCCATCCTGGTGAAATCAGGATTCCGGAACTCACCCCATTCAGTCACTATTGCCAGCCCATCCGCATCCTTCATTGCATCATACGGATCAGAAGCAAAATATATGCGCTCGCCATAGATTGCCTGCACGTTCCGCATCGCTTCCGGGTCAAATACCCGGACGGAAGCGCCCGCATCCAGCAGCTCATCTACCAGCTCAAGCGCCGGCGCCTCGCGAATGTCGTCTGTTTCCGGCTTAAAGGCCAGGCCCCATATTGCAATCGTACGACCGCTTAGATCGTTACCAAAATAGTCCTTTATATACCGGGCAAGAATAGTTTTCTGATTCCTGTTTACTTCCATCACTGAGTTCAGTATGTGGAAGTTATAATCCCATTCCTGAGCCGTGCGGGAAAGCGCCTGCACGTCTTTCGGGAAGCAGGAGCCGCCATACCCGACACCCGGAAACAGAAAACGCTTCCCGATGCGCGAGTCGGAGCCTATGCCGATACGCACATTGTCCACATCAGCGCCTGCCCTGGAACAAAGATTAGCCATCTCGTTCATGAAGGAAATGCGCATGGCCAGGTAGGCATTGGCGGCATATTTTGTCATTTCAGAGCTGCGCTCATCCATGAAATAAATCGGGTTGCCCTGGCGCACAAAAGGCTGGTAAAGCTCGTCCATCAGCTCACGCGCCCGCGCCGAGTTGGTGCCTATCACTACCCGGTCGGGCTTGAGAAAGTCTTCTACGGCAACGCCTTCCCGCAGAAATTCAGGATTTGACACCACATCAAACAGATCGGCATCCAGCCCCCCGTTCAGCAGCACATCGCGCACACGTTCAGCAGTGCCTACGGGTACCGTACTCTTGTTTACGATAACGGTATAGCGCTTAATCAGTTTCGCCAGATTGTCCGATACATTGAGCACGAAGCGCAGATCGGCAGCGCCGTCCGCGCCCGGCGGTGTAGGCAGCGCCAGGAAGATAATCTGCGCATCCCTGATGCCTTCTTCCAGATCGGTGGTGAAAGAAATACGGCCTTCCTTGATATTCCGGGATAGAAGCTGCTCTAAACCAGGCTCATAAATAGGGGTGCGCCCGGCGCGCAGCTGCGCTACCTTCTCCTCGTTTATATCCACACACACCACATTATTGCCCGTCTCTGCAAAGCAGGTCCCAGATACCAGCCCCACATATCCGGTCCCGATTATCGTTAATTGCATGGCTTCAAAATGTGCGCAAAAGTAGAACTTTCGCCTCCAATCAGATGGGCGTACCGCTTTTGGCTAATTTCGCGCTTGCATTCCCAGCATCTATGTGTGGCATAACCGGATTATTGGCTTTTTCTGAGCAGGGGCGCGGCCGGCTATCTAAGGTGGGCAAGGCCAATGAGCAGCTGCGGCGCCGCGGGCCGGACAGCGGAGCCGAATTTACAGACGGTCATATAGCACTCGGCCATCGCCGCCTGTCTATCATTGACACTTCATCCTGCGCGGCCCAGCCTATGCAGGATAAAAGCGGGCGGTACGTGCTGGCGTTTAACGGCGAAATATTCAATTTTGCCGAGCTATCTACCGAATATCTGGCGCCGGTATGGGCGCGTATCGGGCCGCCATTATCGCATTCAGATACAGAGGTGCTTCTATATCTGCTGATTGAGTACGGGCCCCGCTGCCTGGAATGGCTGAGCGGATTTTTCGCATTCGCATTCTGGGATAAGGAAACGGGTAGCCTGCTTTTGGCGCGGGACCGCTTTGGCAAAAAGCCTTTGCTTTATTATAAAGACAGTGATTATCTGGCTTTTGGCTCTGAGATGAAGGCCCTCTTTGCCTGGGATATTCCCCGGGAGATCAACTTCACGGCGCTTCATCAATACCTCCAGCTTAACTACGTGCCGCAGCCTCAGAGTATGGTGCGCGGCGTGCAGAAACTTCGGCCGGGTCACTTCCTGCAGGTTGATAAGAAGGGCAACGTTCAGCAGGAAGCTTATTATACCCTGCGCACGCATCCTGAGGCTTACGGTCAATATACTTATGAGGCTGCGCAGGCGGAGCTTGTGCAACGCATGGACACCGCCGTGCGTGAGCGCATGATCGCTGACGTGCCAATCGGCGCTTTCCTGAGCGGCGGCATTGACAGCAGTGTGATTGTAGCCCTTGCAGCCCGGCAAACGGATAAGCTGAAGACCTTTTCAGTTGGTTATAAGGATAACGCGTTCTTCGATGAAACGAAGTATGCCCGGCTGGTGGCCGACCGCTACAAGACGGAGCACACGGTTTTTTCCCTCGGTAACGATGACTTTCTGGCGCATGTAGGAGGCGTACTTGAATATCTGGATGAGCCTTTTGCTGACTCTTCTGCTATCCCGGTCTTTATACTGAGCCATTTCACTCGCCGGCATGTGACCGTAGCCCTGAGCGGCGATGGTGGCGACGAGGTTTTTGCAGGCTATAATAAGCATGGCGCAGAATGGCGGGTTCGGCAGCAATCATTGCTGAACAGCCTTGTAAAGGCAGGGCATCCCATCTGGCAGGCGCTGCCGCGAAGCCGTAACAATAGGCTCACCAACAAATTTCGCCAGCTGCACCGCTTTGCGGAAGGTGCCCGGCTGGATGAGCGGGAGCGTTACTGGCGTTGGGCAGCCTTCAATAATCCTGCACAGGCCGGAGCTCTGTTGATGCCAGAGACAGTGGCTCAGGTGGATGTGGCCGGGATGGAACGGGAAAAACAGGCGGTGCTTAGTGTCATTGGTAAGGACGACTACAACGAGATGCTGGTGGCAGACATGAACCTGGTGCTGTTGAGCGACATGCTCGTAAAGGTGGACCTGATGAGCATGGCCAACAGCCTGGAGATCCGCAGCCCTTTCCTGGATTACAAGGTTGTGGACTTTGCATTCTCACTGCCGTCGTCCTACAAAATCAATGGCTCCATCAAGAAGCGCATCGTTCAGGATGCCTTCAGGTCTATGCTCCCGGAAGAGCTGTATAACAGGCCCAAGCAGGGTTTTGAGATCCCGCTGCTGGACTGGTTTAGAAAAGAACTCTGGGGCCTGATAAATGATGATCTGCTTCAAAAAGACTTCGTGCAGCAGCAAGGCATCTTCAATGTCAATGCCACTGAAGCACTTAAGCTGAAGCTGAAGAGCAGTAACCCGGAAGACAGCCACGCAACCATTTGGGCACTGATCGTTTTCCAGTATTGGTGGAAGAAATATTTCCAGTAGGAGGCCCTTAGGGTCAAAAAACAGTAAGCTATTCATGCCGCGCGTTCTACGAATACTTAATCGTCTTATCATCGGTGGTCCCGCGCTTAACGCTACATATCTGACAAAGTATATGGCGCCGGAATGGGACACGATGCTGGTGATTGGCGGTAAAGACGATCATGAGCAGGACGCAACTCACCTCACTGAACGGCTGGACATCCGGCCAGTGGTGGTAGAAGAAATGCGAAGGGCTATAGA
Source organism: Chitinophagaceae bacterium (assembly GCA_965246765.1). Lineage (GTDB taxonomy): Bacteria > Bacteroidota > Bacteroidia > Chitinophagales > Chitinophagaceae > UBA1952. Next base: position 691,110 of record CBDFFJ010000005.1, on the reverse strand, counting down.
CCCTGCCGCCGACCGGGCTGCCTATAAAAAGGTCAAAGCGCTTATCCGCGATTTCAGACCAGATATTGTACATACGCATGCCGCCAAAAGCGGCGCTATTGGTCGCCTGGCAGCGGTCGCCTGTAAGGTTCCTGTGGTCGTTCACACCTTTCACGGCCACGTATTTCATTCTTACTTTGGCAAAGCCAAGACGCAGGCATTTATTCAGATAGAGCGTTACCTCGCGAAGCGCTCATCCGGCATTATAGCCATATCTGCACTTCAGAAGGAGGAATTGTCGGCGACTTACAAAATCTGTCCTGCCGATAAAATTGAAATCGTTCAGCTCGGCTTTGACCTGGATCGCTTCGGCAGTAATCAGGAGGAAAAGCGAGCGGTCTTCCGGCAACGTTTTGATATTGCAGATGGCGAGCTTGCAATCGGAATCGTTGGGCGCATTGTGCCGGTCAAGAACCACGCTCTGTTCGTTGCTGCTGCTGCGCAGGTGCTGAAGACTTCAAGCCAAAAGCTGCGTTTTTTCGTTATCGGCGACGGCGATATGCGTCCGGCGATGGAGGGAGCCTTCCGTGCCGAAGGCATTGATTATGCATACTATCCGGAAGACAAGCGCCATGCGACGGCCATCTGCACATCCTGGCAGACGGAGATGGACGAAGTGTTTGCCGGCCTGGACATCATAGCGCTGACATCGCACAATGAAGGCACCCCTGTATCGCTGATAGAAGCACAGGCTGCCTCTCGCCCGGTCGTAAGCACTGATGTAGGCGGCGTCGCGGATGTGGTGGCTGATGGAGAGGCCGGCTTCGTAACGCCGCCCAGCGATGCGGATGCATTCGCTGCTGCATTACTAAAGCTTACCGAAAATCCTGAAATGCGGGAAAGCTTCGGCGCTGCCGGGCGCGGCTTTGTGAAGCAAAGATTTTCTTATCAGAGGCTGGTCTATGACATGGATGATTATTACAAGAGGCTGCTCGCCGGCGCGGGCCGGTAGCTCAGAGCCATTCCATCCATACCCGCTGATCTATCAGCGGAATGCCGGCTTCCCGGCATACAGACATCGTATGGCCGGTGCCGCCGGTGCCAGGATGCCGCAGGTCGTCGTAAAAAATGCCGAAGGTGGCGGGCGGAATGCGTTCCGCGCCCAGAACCTTTACCGTGTCCCGGATAATGTAGGCAGCCTTCATCGCATTGCCGTCGCGGCTGCCGGCCACATAGCGGTCAACGAACTTTTCCGCATTGCGGTGCTGCCTGGAGTGATAAACAACTTCCGGCTCTGCGGCAAGGTCGAGGCTGTCAAGGGCATGGATCAGATAACCCTCGCTGCTCGCCTTGCGATGGCCTGAATACGGCACAATCACTTCCATACGTGAGGGATCAACAACGGAAACCCCGTCGGCAAAGAGCACATCTGAGCCCGGCGCATTTCCGCTGCGGAAACGGGCGCGCCTCATAGCGTCGGCCAGCAGGCGCCCAAGGCGTTGCAGGGCCCACTCATCGTCGGGCAAGACATTACGCTTGCCTTCCAGCAATATGATGGCACCGGTGTAGTCGTACTGGTTTGCGAACACCTCAAAATCCATGATCAATGCTTTACGGAATCCTTTATAGCGGCGCCATCCACGGCTACCTGAGGCCGCTTCTGCCCCCGATGGTAATGCCAGCTTGCCGTGCTGTGGTGCTCAACGGCTGCGGGATTGGCGCGTGTATGTTGGTGGCTGGCGCCATGATGCTCACGCTCCGTTTCCACGCGCACAGGCTTCTTCTGCTGTGCTTCCTGTGCCTGTGCAGCGCCTGCGCAAAAGCAGGCAAGCATGGAAATGATAAAGTACCTCATTGGCGCGGACATTTAAAACATAAATGTAGCGCAATGCCGCTGCCTATGCTCCGGACGCAGGGCTATAGGCCGCTTTGAAAAAGGCCACCGTCTGAGCCAGACCTTCCGCGAAGTGCTGCGTGGGCTGATAGCCGAGAAGCCTTTGCGCCTTGGATATGTCGGCCAGCGAGTTGCGGATGTCGCCTTCACGCTCTTCCCGGTAAGTTGCCTGGTGCTCCCTGCCCAAGAGGTCGCGGATGGACTCATAGAGAAAATTCACAGAGAAATTCTCACCAACGGCGATATTGTATGCCTCGCCAAAGGCCGCCTCATTGGTGCAAAGCATCGCGCGGATATTTGCCTGCACTGCATTGTCCACGTAGGTGAAGTCGCGCGTCTGGCCGCCATCGCCATTAATATATACGGGCGTACCGTTCAGAATGCCTGACACAAAGAGCGGCATTACAGCGGCATAAGGGCCGTTCGGGTCCTGGCGGGGACCGAAGATGTTGAAGTAGCGAAGCCCGATCGTCTTCAGGCCAAAAAGGTCCCTGAAGACTGATGCATACAGCTCATTGGTCTTCTTGGTAACGGCGTAGGGCGAAAGTGGATTGCCGAGCCGCTCTTCTACTTTGGGCAGGTTCGGCTCGTCGCCGTAAACAGATGACGATGAAGCGTACACGAAGCTCCTGACACCGGCGTCTTTCGCCGCGGTTATCATGTTGACAAAACCGGAAACATTTACCTCATTGCTGGTAACCGGATCTTTCACGGAACGGGGCACGGAGCCCAATGCAGCCTGGTGGCTGACATAATCCATACCCTTGCAGGCTTCCCGGCAGGTATCGGCGTTACGGATATCGCCGGGCAGAAACTCAAAGCCGGCGTACCCGGCAAACAGGTCAACGTTCCCTTCGGAGCCGGTAGCGAGGTTGTCAAGCACGCGTACCTTCCTGGCGCCATGCGTGAGCAGATACTCCACAATGTGTGAGCCAACGAAGCCGGCGCCGCCCGTGACGAGGAAGCTGCTATTAGAAATGTCTTCTGTGTGAAAGGTCATTGACATGCGGGATTCGGAGCGGCGGGAAGATTTTTTTTGCACAGATACAGTCCGGTGTCCGTTAAAGGCTCCAGTAGCTCAGCTCCTTGATCTTATTGCGATAAGTGCCTTTCACGTCAACCAGGAGCGCCTTTGGAGCGGCAATGCTTTTAAAATAGGCCTCGTCCAGGGAATCATACTTGCGGTGATTGACTGCTACTATCACCGCATTATAATCTTTCTCCGGCTGCGCTTCAAGGCCAAAGCCGTACTCATGCTTTAGCTCTTCGCTATCGGCATGCGGGTCCACCACATGCACCGTAACGCCGTAGCCCTGAAGCTCTTTCACCACATCGGCAACTTTTGAATTGCGGATGTCTGTAACGTCTTCCTTAAACGTACAGCCCATTACCAGCACCTTGGCCTGCGCCACGTTTGCGCCGCTCTTAATGATGCTTTGTATTGTACGCTTGGCTACGTATGCAGCCATCTCGTCATTAATTACCCGTCCTGCCAGAATCACGCGGCTGTTGTAGCCTAACTGGGCGCTCTTGTATGTCAGATAATAAGGATCAACGCCGATGCAATGGCCGCCTACGAGCCCCGGGAAGAATTTCAGAAAATTCCACTTAGTTCCGGCGGCCTCCAGCACTTCAAAGGTGTTGATGCCCAGCTTGTCAAAGATGATAGACAACTCATTCATCAGTGCGATGTTGAGGTCGCGCTGCGTATTTTCAATGATCTTGGCCGCCTCCGCCACTTTTACAGATGATGCGCGGTGCACGCCGGCAGTCACTACCAGCTCGTAGGTTTTTGCAATTTCATCCAGAGCCTCCGCATCGGAGCCGCTGACAACCTTTACCACATTCTCCAGCGTATGTACCTTGTCTCCGGGATTGATGCGCTCCGGCGAATAGCCGTATTTGTAGTCCACGCCGGCCTTCAGGCCGGATATGCGGTCAATAACTGGCAGGCAGTCTTCTTCCGTGCAGCCGGGATAAACGGTGCTTTCAAACACGACGTAGTCGCCCTTCTTGATCACCTTACCAATCGTTTCGGAAGCACGGAGTACGGGCGTCAGGTCCGGCACATTGTGCCCGTCAACCGGTGTTGGCACAGCTACGACAAAGAAACGGGCTTCTCTGAGCGTATCAAGGTTGGTGGTAAATTCAATGCTGCATCCTTCAAAAGCGGAAGCTTCAAGCTCATTGCTCGGATCAATGCCTCGCCGCATCATATCTACCCGCGCTTCATTGATGTCAAAGCCGATTACTTCAATCTTTTTAGCGAAAGCAAGGGCAATAGGAAGGCCTACGTAGCCAAGACCGATAAGGGCGAGCTTGTGCTCTTTATTTAGAAGCTCCTGATACATAGTTGTAGCGTGCGCTTATTGCAGGGACACTCGCCCCCGTCTAAAGCGCGGCGAAATTAAGGCAGTTGAATTTAAAGGGCATAAAGAAGCCGCGCCCGTAAGACGCGGCTCTGTTATTAAGCTGCGAAGGATTACTCACCTTCTTTCTTCTCAGTCTGTGGCGCAGCGGCAGTTTTACGAACGATCTCGCGCGAAGGGCGGCTCTTGCCGAATGAACCCTGGCTGATCTTGCCACGCTTGGTTTTTTTATCACCTCTTCCCATAGTGCTTTGTATTTTTTTTGTTTAAAATGGTTTATTGGAACGGGCAAAAATAGCAGAAGCAGGCGACATGCGCCTGCTTCTGCAGCAAATAAGTATGGGGCGGATTACTTCTTACCCTTCTTGGCCGGAGTCTTGATAGCGGTAGAGAACTCTTTACCGGCCTTGAACTTAGGCACCTTGGTAGCCTTAATCTTGATTGTTGCGCCGGTCTGCGGATTGCGGCCGTTACGGGCAGCGCGGTCGCTGACGGAGAATGTGCCAAAGCCAACCAGCGTCACGCGGTCACCCTTCTGGAGCGCGCCTACAATTGCATCGGTGAAAGAGTCCATGGCGGCATTGGCCTGCGCCTTGGTGATGCCAGCTTCGCCGGAGATCTGCTCAATGAGTTCTGCTTTGTTCATGAGTGTGTTGTGTGGTTAAATGATGATTGTTGGATTTTTTATGCGCGAACAAATATAGTCAGCATCTTCCCAGTTCCAAATACACCGCAATATTTTTTCCTGCGCTGAAAGCCTTGCCAGCCGCAGTTTTCAGCCTACCATCTCCATTACGGTGCGGAAGGCGATGAACTTGTCGCCGAATTTCTTCAGCCCTTTATCCCGCATCGTCTGCGCATGTCGGTTAATATACTCGTGGTAATCTTCCAGGGAATCGCAGAAATACTGGGCGCTGAAGGTCGGCCCTTCGGCATCGTCTTGCTCCAGCAGGCGGCAAAGCCGGTAGTCTGTAAACAGGCCGGTGCGCTGCAACTCCGGCATGTGCTCCTCCTTCATCCAGCGCGTCCAGGCGTCGGCAATGCCCGCGTGAACTTTTATTGTGACGTTGTAGATAATCATATTATTAACGCAGTAGTTTGAGAATGTGACAACTGGCCTGTTTCCGACATCCCTTGTTTGTTTAAAGCCTTACCATTTCTTTCCCAGGCTCTCCAGTATTGTAAGGTAGCTTTCGTAGCGCGCTTCAGTGATGCCGCCGTCTTCCACGCTTTCCTTTACAGCGCAGCCCGGCTCGTCTATATGCACGCAGTTATTAAAGCGGCACTCGTTCATAACCCGCCGCATTTCCGGGAAATAGCCGGAAAGCTCTTCGCGCGCCATGTCTATAATTCCAAACTCTTTTACGCCCGGGGTATCTATGATGCGGCCGCCACCGCCGGGCAGGTCAAACATTTCGGCAAATGTTGTGGTATGCTGGCCTTTGCCGCTCCAGCCGCTTACCTCGCCCGTGCGCAGATCCATGCCGGGCATCAGCACGTTGATCAGCGTGCTTTTGCCAACGCCGGAATGACCGCTGAAGAGCGTTGTGCCGCCGGCAATCCTGGCGCTTAATGCTTTCATGCTTCCGGGATCCAGCGCTGAGACAGGAAATATCTCATAACCCGCGGCCCCGTACATATGCCGCCATTCCGCAAGCTTGTCAAGGTGCTTGTCCTGATGCAGATCTACTTTGTTGACCACAATGATGGCCGGGATATGATAGGCTTCGGCGGTGATGAGAAAGCGGTCAATAAATCCGTTGGAAGTGCGCGGCTCGGCTAAAGTTGCTATTACCAAAGCCGCATCCAGGTTGGCAGCCACAATGTGCTTCTGATTGCGGTTGTGCGGCGACACCCGGACTATGTAGTTCTTCCGCTGCTTAATGTCGCGGATCATGGCGGTGTTGGCCTGCTCCTCCTCCACATCAAAAAGCACTATATCGCCTACGGCTATCGGGTTTGTAGAAGCGATTTCCGTGTCAATCTTCAGCTTTCCGCGAACGCGGGCCTGCCAGTAACGGCCCTCCGGATCTCGCAGCTGATACCAGCTGCCTGTGCTTTTATAAATAAGCCCTTCTCCGCTATTCATAGCGCAAAGCTACTATCGGGTCAAGTCGCGATGCCTTGACGGCCGGGTAAATGCCGGAAATGATGCCCACCAGCGCGCACAGCGCAACGCCCGCAGCCATCCATAGCCAGGGCACAATAAAGCCGATTTTGAAGACCAGGCCTACCAGATTGCCGACGCTAATGCCCAGAAGCACGCCCAGGATGCCGCCGAGCAGGGAGATAAGTACGGATTCCGTAAGAAACTGTCCTTTGATAGCCGAGCTTTTCGCGCCCAGCGCCTTACTCACGCCGATCTCTCTTGTGCGTTCCGCAACGCTGACCAGCATAATGTTCATCAGGCCTATCACCGAGCCGAGCAGCGTAATGATGCCCACCAGCAAGGCTGCCCAGCGCACAGTGCTCAGGTTTTCAATCAGCATATTGGCCAGCGTGTCATTCTGATTGATGGAGAAATCGGAAGCCGCGCCGAGTGGTACCTTCCTGATAACCCGGAATAGCCCTTCCGCCTCGTCGGACGCTACCAGCTTCTGCTCCACCTTAGGCACCGCTACATTGATGGCAAAAGCGCCCGAGCCGTAAAGCACGCGTGCCGTAGCCAGGGGCATAAACACCATGTTGTCTGAGTTGGCCATCATATTGCCGCCTTTGCTTTCGGCCACGCCAATCACACGCAGCTTATTGGCATCCACGCTTACTATTTTTCCGAGGGCGGCTGCGGTGTTCGTCTTAAAAAGCTTTGTCGCGATCCCATTGCCCAATACGCACACGTAGCTGCCTGCCTGCAGCTCATAGGGCGAGAAGGTGCGCCCCCAATCCATCTTCGTGGCTGCTATATTGAAGTATGCTTCGTCCACGCCCATTATACGGATATTGGGGTTTGTTTTTTTATCGCCGAAAGCGACTACCGAAATGCCGCCGGCGCTCATAGACACGCCTATCTGCGCCTGCATGCCGTAGCGCGCCTTAAAGGCCTTCGCCTCGTCGTAGCGGATGGTTTTGCCCTCGGTGATGGATATATGAACGCCGCGCCCGCCCTTATTCCGCGATTGCTTCAGGATGTCGCTCGTTACCTGAAAAGAATTGGCCCCCATCTGCGAAAAATTGCTGGTCAGTGCCGCCTTAATCACCTCAATGCTCGTAAGAATGCCCACGAGCGCCATAATGCCCAGCCCGATAATCAGAATAGTCAGGATGGAGCGCAGCAGGTTGCCACGGATTGCGCGGAAGGCCAGTGAAAGGTTGAAGAGTAAAGACACCTGATGCCGTAAGCCGGAGATTATTGCAAGGTTCCGAATTTCCTGCCGGATATTTTTGTTTCGCGCGTTCGCGACTTGTTTTTAGTGAATGTAGTGTGGCTTTCCGGCTTACTTGCGCTTTACAATCGCAATAAGCAGCGTACCGTCTGCCACTACCGAATCTATCATTCCGGACGGAGGCCAGTCTTGCCGCCGGCCAATGCTGTCTATGCCACGCGTGGCAAAAAGGGCGTAGTCCCAGGGCCATTCATCGCGTGCGTCATACAGCAGGTGCTTTACGGCAATACGCGGACTCGCCGCCTTCAGGTAATGCACCACCTGGGAGGGCACATTGTTGGCTACATAAACGGAGTCTTCAATACGCGTCCGGAAGGCCGGCTGGCGGAGCAGCTTTCTGCAGGCAATCTCAACGCTTTCGCCGTAATAGTCTGTCTCAAAAGCGCCGAACGCGCCGTGCAGTCCCCCGACGGCCTCATTAAAATATACACTCTCCAGCGGGTGGTTCCGAATGCTCCAAAGTACAGGTGGCAGCAGCCCGGCAATGAAGAAAATAGCAGCCGCCAGCTGCGCGGCCGGCCGGCTTATCATTGCCCAAAGCCGGCTTGCGGCGCCACCGGCCAGAATCACCATCGGCGGATAGATAAAATAGAACTGCCGCCACGCATCGTACACCGGCGAATGATTCAGCACAATGCTCAGCCAGGGGAAGAGCACCATCAGCAGGAGCAGTGCCGTGGCGAATCGCGGGCCTCTGAGGATAAGCATCACGGCAACGCCAAACAGAATCAACACTGCTACCGGAACGGTAATGCCCACCCAAACCGGCAGATAATGCCAGGGCGGATTAGCAGTCGGGATATCCTGCCCCCGGTATAGCATGGTGAGCGCGAGGTGGTAATTTGAAAAATTGTGCAGCGCCTTCAGCGTATTCAGCGGAATATTAGCCCACACCCGCGGCAGAAAAGCAATGGCTGCAAGAAAAGAGGCCAGACCCATACCGCACATCCACACCAGCATCTGCCGCGCGAACGCTCTGTTGCTCCGCCGGTACCGCCAGATGAGGTGGCCGGCCGTGAAGGCAACATAAACGCCCGCAAACACCAGCCCGCCAATACGCACGCCGATAGCAATGAACAGCCCTGCAAACAGCCCCGCAAAGTGGCGGCGCTCCAGGCGCGGCGCGGCCTGCGCAATGAGGATCAGGAAGTACGCGACTACCGTCATGCCGAGTGCAAAAGGGATGTCTTTAGAATTATTCATCCCCGCGCCGAAAAAGCGGGGTGAGCAGAACAGCATCCAGATAACAAGCAGCTCCGCCGGTCTTCCCCAAAGGGCACGGGCCGTTTTACCCGCATACACGATAGTCAGCAGTCCTGTACATGCGATCACGAAATGCCTCAGGTGAATCTCATCGCACCAAGGCAGCCAGTGCGCCAGATTGGTGGTGATAACGCCGAAGAGGCCGCTGTAGTTATCCAGCTTAATGCCTTGCGTGGAGCCGGGAAGAAAGCCAAATGTGCGGCAGAGATAAACGTAGGTATTCCGCCCGATCTGAATTTGTGAGGCCTCGTCGCCGCTCATGGAAAAGTCGCGGAACACCAGCAGCATCAGCAGAGCCATCAGCGCGAGACTTACCTGCACTACGCGGCGCAGCATGAACTCATCCGAAGGGCCGGCCGATTGCATGGGCGCAAAGAAAAGGCAGGTGGCCCAGCTTAACCCTTTTCTTCCCCCATAACGTGCGCGGAAATATGCATTGCTTTGCAGACGTTACATCTCTATGCGCGGCCGCTACGCCTTTCTCCTGCTGTTTTTTTTGCTGCGTGCGGCGGGGGCATCTGCGCAGCTTACAATTAGCGGCACTGTTGGCGATACGTTTAATCATACATCCCTGCGGCGGGCATCCGTGTCGCTCATCCGCGCTCAGGATTCTGTGCTGACCACCTTTACCCGCAGTGATTCGGCTGGCGGCTACCAGCTGCGGGCAGATACCGGGAAGTACATCCTGCTTATCACCTATCCCGGCTTCGCCGATTATGTAGAAAGCCTTGACGTAGCCTCAGACCTGGCCATGCCGCCGGTGAGTCTGATCTCCCGCACGCACGTGCTTCAGGAGTTTGTGTTGAAAAAGAAAGCGGCCGCAGTAGTTATTAAAGGAGACACCACCGAATACGCTGCCGATTCCTTCGCCACGCGCAGCGGCGCCACCGTAGAGGAGCTGCTTAAAAAACTGCCGGGCCTCCAGGTGGACAAAGACGGCAAGGTGACGGCGCAAGGCGAAACCGTTCAGAAGATCCTGGTGGATGGCGAGGAGTTTTTCTCCGACGACCCCGCCGTGGTGACCAAAAACCTGCAGGCCGCTACCGTTGACAAGGTGCAGGTCTATGACAAGAAAAGCGACCAGGCTGCCTTTACCGGCATTGACGACGGCGAAAAAACCAAGACCATCAACCTGACGCTCAAGGAAGACAAGAAGCGCGGCCTTTTCGGAAAGGCGACTGCCGGCGGCGGCCCTTCCCTCTCGCCGGGGCAGAACAGCGGCTTTTTTGAGAATCAGGCCATGGTAAATCTCTTCCGTGGCAAGCAGCAGATCGCCGCCTTCGGCATTATGAGCAATACCGGCACGGTAGGCCTCGGCTGGAGCGACCGGGACAAATACGGCAGCGGCAGCGGCAACCGCGAGTACGACGAGGAGAACGGCTTTATGTACTACTCCGGCAGCAATGACCCTGATGACCTGTCCGCCTCATGGGACAGCAAGTACAATGGCGAGGGCCTGCCCGCCGTATGGACGGGCGGACTGCATTACGCCAACAAGTGGGCAAAGGACGCGCAGCATCTTTCCGCCAATTACCGCTACTCAAAAAACAACATTGAGGCCGAGGGCAATACCACCACCCAATACATCCTGCCCGATTCGCAGTACGTGCGTGAGGGGCGCCGCAGCACCTTTGCTACCTCCGACCGCCACGGCGGCGATGGCCTTTACGAATGGACGATAGACACGAGCAGCACCCTCAAATTCAGCCTGAGCGGCAACGTCGCAGACCGCGCCTCCAACGGCGTGTATGCCACCACGACAAAGGGCGCATCGGGCGGCCTTATCAACGGTAGCAACCGCTTTTCCAGCAGCGCTTCTTCCTCGCAGACGGTGGCCGCCGCGCTGGTCTATCGCAAGAAATTTGCGAAGAAGGGCCGCAACACGAGTGCCGAAATCCGCCTCAACGACCGCGCCTCCGACGGCACCGGCTATCTCCAGTCGCGCAACGATTATTACGCCGGCGGCACCGCCGACAGCATCAACCAGCGCAAGACCAACACGGGCGAAAACTTCTCGCTCAACGCACGGCTAAGCTATACGGAGCCCCTCTCCAAAGTCACGTTCCTCACGCTGCGCTACGGCGCTAACCTCTCCAACAGCCTCTCCGAGCGGCTCTCCTTCAACCGTGCCGGCGCGGAGTGGAGCACTACGCCCGACTCGCTATACTCTTCCTCTTACGGCTACGATGTGCTTACTCAGAACGGCGCCGCAGCCCTGCGCTTCGTCTATAAGAAGTATAACTTCTCGCTGGGCGCAGAAGTCTTTCGCACCTCCTGGCAGCAGCACGACCGCCTCTTCCACCTTTACGACCGCAGCCGCGACTACAACAACTTCGCCCCTACTGCATCGCTTAAATACAGTTTCACCAAGCAGTCTAACCTCAACCTCTACTACTCCGGCCGCACCTCGCAGCCTTCCCTGGAGCAGCTGCAGCCCCTGCTTCAGAATACCGACCCGCTCAATATCTCCATCGGCAACCCCGACCTGCGGCAGGAGTTTCGCAATGATTTCAACGCCTCTTACCATTCCTTCAAGCCTATCTCCGGCAGGTACATCTACATCGGCAGCGGCGGCTCTGTGACGCAGGACGATATTGTGCGCGCGGAGTTTTTTGACTCCCTGGGCCGCCATACCTACCAATACGTCAACGTATCCGGCAACTGGAATGCCTACTTCTGGGGCAACTACAATTTCAAGCTCAAAGGGCCCGACCTGAAGATCGGTTTCTCCTCCAATCTCAACTTCGCACGCGCTGCTACCTTCGTGAACGGCGGGCGCAATACCTCACGGAACAACAATTACGGCCTGGAAATCAGCATTGACAAAGACTGGCGCAAGAAAGACAAGGAAGTAGCCGGCATCTCCATCAACCCCGGCATCAACTACTACGACAACCGCGCCTCCATCTCTGCCTTCACCTCTTCCTACTGGCAGGCCGAAATCAGTGCCGAAGCCTACACCGAGCTCCCCTGGAAGCTGCAAATTAAAACCGAGGCCTGGTGGGCTATCCGCGAAAAGACAGAAGTCTTTACCGCCAACAACAACGTCATCCGCTGGAACGCCTCCCTCTCCCGCAAATTTCTTAAAGGCGACAAGCTCGAGCTCCGCGCCGCCGTCTCCGACATCCTCAACCAGAACATTGGCTACCGCCGCGACGCCCAGGCCGCCTACATCACCGAAGACCGCTACAACACCATCCGCCGCCACGCCATCTTCTCCCTTACCTACCTCTTCTCCGGCGGCGCCGGCGTAGTTAAAAACGACGACGACGATGACGACTAAGCATCCCCTCATCCTCGCCATCCTCCTCTGCCTTTGGGCAGCGCCCGCCCCCGCCCAATTCACCCTGCAGGGCCGCATAGAGTACGAGCGCAAAAGCAACCTCCACAAGCTCTGGGAAGGCGACAACTGGATGGAAAGCTTCCGCGACAAGATCAAGCCTTACTACTCCGTCTTCTTCAACCTCGCATTCACCGAAGGGGAAAGCCGCTACAGCCCCGGCCGCGAGACAGAGGCGCCCAAAGTAGCCTGGGGCCTCCCACCATTTGCCGACAACGACATCTACCGCGACTACGCCCGCCGCAGCACCATCGCCTACCGCAACCTCTACGAAGAGCCCTTCCTTATCCGCGACACGCCCGCCCGCCTCCAATGGCGCATCGGCACCGAGCTCCGCACCATCGCCGGCTACCAATGCCGCAAAGCCGTCACCCGCATCTGCGATTCCGTCTATGTCGTCGCCTTCTACACCGACGAAATCCCCGTATCCGGCGGGCCGGAAGAGATGGGCGGGCTGCCGGGCATGATCCTGGAGCTGGCCGTGCCCCGCCTCTACACCACCTGGACCGCCACCAAAGTAGATGTAGTAAGCATCACCGCCGAAGACCTGAAGATGCCCGCCAAAAAGGGCAAGTCCATGAACCACGACCAGTTTGAAGCCCTCATCCGCAAGAGCCTCTCCGATTGGGGCCGCACCGGTGTGCGCAATGTGTGGCGCAGCAGGATCTGACTTTTGTTGCCGGCTTTCGGTTCGCTATGGGGCAACGGTTGGGCTTGCCCTGAGCGAAGCCGAAAGGTCGCACCCCGAGGGGTGCGTCAGTCTGTTAAACTTTCCCCGTATAGCAGCGATAAGCAGGCCGACCACAAAATTCTGTTGTCCACCACCTATCCTCACAGCTATGCGCACATCCGGGACTGGATACAGGCATATACCTATACCTTTTCTCCCGTTTGTCGGAAGAACAAAAGACGCTTAGTGCTGACTGGTGGAACTCCTCGGAGGAGGTGTAGCGCCTCTTGGCAATAAATGAATGGAAAAGCCCTCCAGTTGGAGGGCTTTTCTATTTTATGGCTTTCTTAGTGTCCACCTTTTTAGGTTTAGGCCTTAGTACTATTGAGGTATTCTCTCTAAGCTCCTTCTCAATTTCGGACAGGTTTAATATGGGCATGATGAGCGGTTTTATTCCCGCCTGCGCTGTAATATTTGTAATGAACGCCCTGAGATATGGATAGACAATGGCAATCCCGTTTTTGTAGAAATAGCCCGGAATGTCTTTGAGCAAAGGATTTCCCTGAAATTGAAACTCTGCAACCATCTTCGCTGTAATGAAACGTTCAGCCTGTTCAATATCCGTAATCGGTGCAGCCGATGTGTATGCCTTATAATTAAGCGTTATAACAAATTTTCCAGCTTTTTCATAGTAAGCTCCTTGTGGGTCGAATGATACTGAAATAGAACCGTCCTTGACAGAAGGGGCAGTAAGAGCAAATTCAGGAATCGAAAATCCTGAAAATCCAAATGCTGCCTGTGGAATGTTATTCATTGTGCGATGATACTAAAAAAACAAGACCCCGAATATTTCGGGGTCAGGTTGTTGAGACATTTAAATTGAGATTGAGGAGACTCCTCAAAATTTATGGGGTATAGATGTTCGACGAACTCTATATATTCAAATGCGTTGGGGCCATCAAACTTGACTTCGCTTACAGCCGCATGCCAATCCCTTTTCTGGGTAGCGGCGTCTGTGTTCTCGAAGTACTCGTTCAGCCTGTTCAAAAGCTTGCTCATGGGGTAGTAGTTTAGGCGAAATCCGATGCAATATACTCTTTCGGGTATACAATGGTATACTTACGCAAAGATAGTGCCTGTTGGCTCAATAGGCAGAGTTGTACGGGGGGATAGAGGTCAATGTAGGTATTCAACTTAGTGATAAACTTTACTCTATAGACATATCTGGGGTCATGAAATTGTTGCCCAATACTATTCATTCCAAGTGCCCTGATTGCTTTATACGGGAATGCTTTTGCTTTCTTAAGGTAGGATATAACATTAGGAACCCTTAAGTCATTTTTTGTGGAGAGCCCCTCCTTAACTATTCGCTTGCAAGCTTTCAAAAATTCTAGACGGTGCTCACCAGTACCGTGCAAATCCCAACAGGTTTCGTCAAAGTCAATGAAGGAACTGCATATTAAATACTTTCTGGCATGCGCTGATTGTCCCCACCAATGCGCTAATTCAATGTGTGTATCCCAAAAATAATATCCTTCGCCAAGCCATGCTTTATAGTTCGTGCATTTAAAGGGGCCATTCTTTTCAGCATAATCGGGGTCTTTGTCTTGCAGGGTTTGATGTAATACCATAGACAATTAGGTTGTTTCAAAGCTAATAGGGAAAAATCAAAAACCAGCATTTATAAATCTTCTTATAGGCGTAAGAGTTGAGCAGGCGAACCGCGGAGAATGCGACCCGCCACCTAAACCGTCAAGGGAAAAAGCCAAAGCCAAAGCCACGGAAGGACGGCGGGCTGGAAATGTTTTAGCTGCGGGTGTAATGGGTATAGGCACCTTATTTTTTGCCTTTGTTCTGGATGGTTTTGGTGCGCTCGGCCTGGCTTTGCTGGAGCTCGGCCATCTTGGCCTGCCACTTGGAGGGGGCGGCGGGCTTGAGGCGGGCCTCTTTGATGCCGCGGTGGATCTTTTCTTCGTTGATGATGAAGTTTTGGATGATGTATTGCTGGGCGATGGTGACTACGTTGGAGAAGAAGTAGTAGAAGGTGAGGGCGGCGGCCATTTTGTTGAATACGCCGAGGAGGACGAAGGGGAAGATGTAGGGCATGTACTTCATCATGGGGTTGTTGGGGTCCTGGGGGGTCATGTTGCGGTTGTAGAGCGCAAGGAAGAGGGAGGAGGCCGTCATGAGGAGGGTGAAGAGGGAGATGTGGTTGAAGAAGGCGAAGGGCAGGGTGGCTATGGAGTCGTAGGTGCTGAGGTCGCTTGCCCAGAGGAAGGATTTCTGGCGGAAGTCTATGGCGGAGGGGAAGAAGGAGTACATGGCCATGAGGAAGGGGAGCATGAAGAGGGTGGGGAGGCAGCCGCCCATGGGGTTGACGCCGGCCTCGCGGTAGAGCTTCATCTGCTCCGTGCCCATTTTCTGCTGGTCGTCGCCGATTTTGGCGCGGAGCTCGTCGAGCTCGGGCTTAAGGACGCGCATCTTGGCACTTGAGAGGTAGCTCTTGTAGGTAAAGAAGGAGGTGAGGAGCTTGATGAAGATGGTGAGCAGCATGATGATGATGCCGTAGTTGCTCACAAACTTGGTGAGCACATCAAACACGGGCACGATGAGCCACTTGTTGATGTAGCGTGTGAATGCGAAGACGCCTACGCCCATAGGCACCATCTTGTCCAGGCCGATGTCAAAGCGTTTGAGGGTCTGGTAGTGGTTGGGGCCGATGTACCAGCGCATGCTGCCGGTGCCGTCGCCTTTTACGGGGAGCTCGGCGGTAGCAATCTGCTGGGCAAGGACGGTGGTGTCGCCTGCCCTGAAGCCTGCGGCGATCTCGGGGCGGGAGAAGCCTTCCTCGGCAATAAGAGCGGTAGTGAAGTACTGAGTGCGGAAGCCCATCCAGTGCAGGGGCGCGTCTGAAGGGGTCTTTTTAATGCCGTCGCTTTTCACGGTGAAGTAGTCATGCTCGCCGCCTTTGTACTTGAAGTTCATCTGCGTATTCATGCGCTCCGTATTGATGTCGCGCTCGGTGTGCAGGGGTGTAGTGCTCCACTTAACCGGCAGGCTATTGGCAGAAATGCCCGTAAGGCGGACGTCGCACTGCATCATATATCCTTCAGTAGGCAGGGTATAGATGAGATCCACGCGCTTGCCGCCGCCGAGGTCGGCCATAAAGTCAACCTTCTGCGGCCCCTGCTGCTGCGCTATGAAGGAAAGATCGGCCGTAGCAGCGGTAGCCGCACCGGCAGGGATGCTGAGCGAAAGGCCGTTGCCGGCGCCGTCAAAGAAGCGGAGCGGTGCGCCGCCGTAGGTTTTATAATCCTTCAGCCTCGCGGAGGTTGGGGCTGCGCCGCGCGTGGAGAATTGCAGGGCTATGTCCTTATTCTCCAGCATCACGGTCTGCGCAGACGCGCCCTGGAATGCAGGCGGCATGGCGGCGCGTGCGGCATTGCCGGCGGTATCGGGCATTGCAGCTATTGCGGTTGCTGGCTTTTGGGCGGCAGTATCTGCCACTTTCAGCTCAGGATGCGCTTTGGCGTAAGCGATGCTGTCGGCTGTCTTCTTCTTTTGATATTCGCCCTGCGAGTAATTGTTGTACCAGAAGTACGTGACAACGAGCACGGCCAGCAGCGCAAAGCCGGTGAGAGTATTTCTATCCATTGGGAAATTTAAACGGGCGCAAAGGTAGCCGGGAAAGGGCAGCGGCGGGGGCGGCCGTCACGAAGCGCTACTTCATTTTAGGTATTCGGATTTGCGCGCGGCTGTGTTTACATTTGTTTAACTATAAACCTAAAAGCCTTTTCCTATGAAGAAAGCTTTACTCGCCCTTCTGCTGCTTTTTCCCTTGTGCGCCGGGGCGCAATTCCGCTGGGCCGATTCCGTGCTTGGATACAGTACCCAGTACACTACAGGCTCCTGGGCTGCATACCAGGCACTCGGGCTGCCGGACACTTATCCTTCCTGCGGCGATATCTCATCGGCATGGGCATCATCCGGCGCGGATAACCAGCGGGAGTTTCTGGAGCTGCGGTTTACCGGCGCGGCACCTATAAACCGCATCCGGATTTACGAGACAAATGCACCCGGGGCTATTGATACGGTTTACATCTGGAACCCGAATACTGCATCCTGGGTGAAGGTGGACAGCGCCATTGCAACGGCCAGTGCTATCTGCCCGCGCATATATCAAATCCATCTTACGACAACAGCTTACAATGTCACGCGCATCCGCATAGCGGTAAACTCTCCCGCCGTTTCCAGCTGGAATGAGATTGATGCAGTCAATGTTTCCCTCCTTTCAGACAGCGGGATTATTGGCAGTGACCAAGCCTTGTGCAACAACTACTTTCAGCCCGCGCTGCTTACCAGCATAGATTCCTCTTTCCAGGGCGCAGCGGCTGCGGCCTACCAATGGCAGCGCAGCACAGACAGCGTAAACTGGACCAATATTGCCGGCGCTACATCCATCACCTACCAGCCCGACACGCTGAATCAATCCACCTGCTTCCGCCGGAAGGCTACGCTGGGCGCAAGCACAACCTATTCTAATTTCGTAGCGCTTTCGGTGCAGCTGTTTTTCAATCCGAATGTGCCGGGCCAGGGTGTGTGGCGGCTTTACGGTTACAATGGGGCAGACATCTTCCTGAATCCCGCTAACGTGAGCTCACGTGGTTTCTATATTGACTCTACGCTCAGCTTTCATACCGGCAATGACTGGAATGGAAATGGCTCACCCTCCTCAGCGGTCAATTGGCAGGGCTGTTCCGTGAACGCGGACTATTTCAGCATGGCCGCGAAGCGCAGAGGCTTTACGCCGGGCTTCTACACCTTTCAGATGCCTTATCATGATGATCCCGGCCTGGCATTCAAGAATGGAGAGCAGATATTCTTCACAGGAGGCTGTTGCGGAACAGGTACGATATTCAACATCGGTCGCCTCGGTCCAAATGATACGCTTGAGGCGCGCTTCGCGGAATATGGCGGTGGAGCGGGCATGCAAGTAGTTGTAACGCTGGCCCCACTTGACGGCGGAACGATTACAGCCTCTTCTGCAAATATCTGTCTCGGTGACTCGGTGCTTTTCGCCAGCGCTACTGGCGCCTCCGGCGGCCAGGGAGATATGTTTGGCGCTTCTTATCATTACCAATGGCAAGACAGCCTTTCGGGCGGAAGCTGGATGAATATCGCGGGTGCGGCAACAGCCACATATCAGACGCCGCCCATCACCGATTCCGCAAAGTACTTCCGCCGCAAGGTGACGGACGACAGCGCCTATGTCGCCTTCTCCAATGCCCTGCGGATCAGCGGCGATACCCTGCGGGGCAATCCTGCCGTATGGGGCCTCAATGAATGGCGGCTTTACACTTACAACGGCCTTAATATGTCGCTCAATCCGGCCAACGTCCAGTATCGGGGCTATTACACCGATACGGCCCTAAACTTCAGCACACAAAACGATTGGAACGCCTACGAATCACCCTCGCAAAGCGTAAAGTACAAGGGCTGCCCGGTAGTGTATGATTACTTCACGATGAGCATGAAGCGCGTAGGCTTCCCCACCGGGCCTTATGTTATTTCCTTCCCTTCACAGGACGATTACATTGACGTGTATAAGAATGGAGTGCTTGTGCTGAGCGCCGGCTGCTGCAACAACAATCCCTTTGCTTCAATCGGCGGCCTCGGCGCAAATGATACGCTGGAATACCGCTTCGGCGAGCAGTATTCGTCTGCTTACCTGCAGACATTCCTGCGGCAGCAGGCCCTCTTTGGCGGCGCCAATACCGGCGACGAGACCATATGCGGTAATGAGCAGCCTGGTGTTATCAGCTACAACTCGCTGCCTTCCGGAGGTTATGCGCCGGCCACTTATGCGTATCAATGGCAGGACAGCCTCTGGGGCGGCGGGCTATGGAGCAATATCTCCGGCGCTACCGGCATCAGCTACACGCCAGATACCATCCATACCAATCACGCTTACCGTCGTAAGGTGACTGACAACACGTCCGCATTCGCCTATTCAAACAGCGTGATGAAGTATCACGCAGACATCGCAGGAAATCCGGCGGACACCGGCAATGGCGTATGGAATGTTTACGGCTACCAGGGCACGGACGTCAGCCTTGCCACGGATGTTTATAAAGGCTTCTACATTGACTCGGCGCTAAGCACGAGCACCTTCAACTTTTACTGCAATGGCTGCGCTATGAGCGCCGCGCCAGGCTGGCAGGGCTGCGCAGTGGGCGCAGATTACTATACGTCCGTATTCCGCCGCAGAGGCTTTCCCGCCGGGAATTATAACGTGACCGTTTACCACGATGATAATCTGAACGTCTATAAAAACGGCACGCAGATATACTCTGTCGGCTGCTGCCCGGTGAACACTATAAACCTCGGCTTTCTTAATGCAGACAGCGTGCTGGAATACCGGCTTGTAGAGTATGGCGGCGGCAACTTCCTGGAAACAACACTGACCAAAACCGATAGTGGCATCGCAAGCTTCCGCAATACGGCATGCAATACATACAGCCTCGTGAACGTATCCGGCAACAACTGGTGGGACTTCACCGACGACAGCGGGCGTGTAATCGCTTCTCTGAATCCAAACGGGAACAATCTGGGCACGGTTACGCTGAACATGAAGCACTATGGCGTTGACTCGGCTTCCATACCCAAGACGTCGGGGTCGGGCATCTACTACATGCCGCGCTACTACAACTGGGAAAGCTCGGCGTACCCAAGCGGCGTCTTTCCAACCAATGTATCTGTGCGTGTGTATTACAAGGGCAGCGAGCTGGACACCTACAAGAAAGTAACGGCACAGCCATCTCTGACAGCCTCCAGCCTGCGCATCTATCATTACGACGGCCCTAATGAAGATTGCAGCATCAACAACGATATCGGCGGCCCTGTTTCCCGTCCCACCACTACCAATACATTCACCTCTTCAGGCTTTTACCTTCAGGCCAGCCTTCCCTCCTTCTCTGAAATTGGCGTCAGCGGCGGCAGTCAGGCCCTCCCCGTTACCCTTACCGGTTTTGAGGCAAGACGCGCCGGCGGTGTGGCAGCGCTGAGCTGGAAGACGGTCTCGGAGTTTGGATGCAAGGGCTTTGACGTGCAGCGCAGCGCAGATGGTGTGGAATTCAGCACCATTGGATTTGTGGGTGGCTCAGGCAGTACGAGCAGGCCCTCATTTTACGCCTTTACGGATGCGAAGCCGCTCGGTGGCAAAAACTATTATCGCCTGCTTCAAACGGACATGGCAGGCCGCTACGAAGCAAGCGTAGTACGCACAGTAGATATGACGCGCATCAGCGCCGATGCGGAAGTCTCCATCTATCCAAACCCCGTGAGCGATGCCTTGTATGTGCAGCTGCCGCTTACCGGGCCCGTGCATATCCGCATCAGCAATGCAGCCGGCTCGGCAGTGCACGAAGAGGTGTACCATGCTGCGAATGACATTCGTATAATCGGCGTCACCGCTTTGCCGGCAGGCATCTACCTCGTGCAGGTCAGCGACGATCAGGGTCGCCACTGGCAAGAGCGCATAACGAAAAAGTGAGCATTGCGTTCGTGTAAAAAGCAGCCACGGCACATGTCCGTGGCTGTTTTTTGACAAGCCGGAACACGACTGGAAAGTAACAGGGCTTTGCCTGGAGCAACGGCCGGCCATTGGCACAGTTTTGAAGCCTTGGCAGTCGCTAAAAAGAAAAGCAACAAACCCAACATGGAAAGTAATAATAACACCCGCAGCGGCGCCGGACAAACGGCGCTCATCACCGGCGGCTCTATGGGTATCGGCCTGGAGCTTGCCCGGCTTTTTGCCCGCGATGGCTATGACCTCGTGCTTGTGGCCCGCGACCAGGGCGAGCTGCTTGCCGCCTCACAACAGATGAAGGAGGAAGGCGCCGGCAAGGTGATCACCATATCCAAAGACCTTTTCGGCGAGCATGCCGCGCAGGAGCTTTACGATGATATAAAGGGTCAGGGCATTCAGATTGATGTGCTGGTTAATGACGCAGGACAAGGCGTTTACGGCAATTTCATTGAGACCGATCTGGCGCAGGAGCTGAAGATCATTCATCTCAATATTAATTCTCTGGTGGTGCTCACTAAGAATTTCCTGAAGGATATGGTGGCGCTGGGTACGGGTAAAATCCTGCAGCTGGCCTCAGTTGTGAGTAAGGCGCCGGCGCCCCTGCAGGCGGTATATGGCGGCACCAAAGGCTTCGTTTACAACTTTACACAGGCCCTGATCTATGAGATGCGCGACTACGAAGGCATCACAATTACCGCCCTGCAGCCTGGTGCTACGGACACTGATTTCTTTAATAAGGCTGGCGCGCAGGACTCAAAGATGGTGGTGGAGCACAAGCTTGCAGATCCTGCAGACGTAGCGAAGGAAGGTTACGAAGCGCTGATGGCCGGAAAGGATAAAGTGGTGGCCGGCTTGAAAAACAAGGTTCAGATGGCCATGGGAAATTTAATGCCCGACCAGGCCATAGCCGCCCAGCTCTACAATGAAAGTAAGCCGGCAGACAAGGAAGATGCCGACTAAAGAAGGATGGCACTACTTTTTTACGCGAATACTGCGTGCCTCAAAGACGACGGCGTCCGGCATAGATTTGGAATAAAACGACAGTAAAAACTAATACTAATAACAGTTGTGTGTGTGATAACCCTGCGCCGCTTTCGTGCGACGCGGGGTTCTTTGTTTTCCAGAAAAACGCGCTATGCTAAGCTTGTCGCATCAGTCCGGAGCATTCATTATTCCGGCTTTCTAACAAATCCTTCACCCGCAGGGGTATGCTCTTTACAATTACAAGGGCAAACAAACCCTAACGCTATGAAACGCCTGTTACAATATGCCGGAATTGCTATGCTGCTAACCTTCAATGCCGCAGCGCAGGAGACGGACAATATCAACAACCGGTACGGTCCGCCCAACTATACAGGCGGTACCACGCCAACCACTTCGGAAAGCTTCGCGGCCTACCAGCAGCACAATGCTAATCTTAGTCGCACTTACCAGCGCACCACAGCCCCTATCCTGGAAGTTTATCCAAACCCCACCGCTACCTACACCCGCATCATCCTTTCAGACGTCACTACGCAACCGGTTACAGTATCTGTAGTGAATCTGAATGGCGTGCTGGTGCGCTCTTATCAATACGGCGCCGGCGCCGGCCGCTTTGACATTGATGTATCATCACTGCCCGAAGGGCTCTACGCGCTACAAATACAAGAGCGTGGAAAGGAAGCCCAAAGCGTTCAACTTTCTAAAGTGAGAGACTAAGGTGCATGAATGAGCACTTTGTAAAAAAGGAAGCTTCGCCTCAGGGCGGGGCTTCTTTATTTTCCGGAAAGCAGCTGCCGCTTCACCGTCGGCCGGCTCGTGTCTTCCGGAATCTGCAGCGCCTCATATAGGGCATCCTGCACCGTAGTGCGTGTGCTGAGCTTATTAATCAGCCCGTTCTCCGCATTAGGATAAACCCGGTTTGAAAGAAACACGAAGACAATGCCGCTCGCAGGATCTGCCCAGGCGCAGGTGCCGGTAAAGCCCTGATGGCCGAAGGTGAAGCCGCTGCAGCGGGTAGCCGTGGGTCCGGCATCAAAGCGGTCTGCAGTCGGCTTGTCAAATCCTATGCCCCTGCGGGAGATGGCGGAGGCATAGCCCGTAAAGTAGCGCACCGTCTCCGGCTTAAAGTAATGCTTGCCATGCCAGGAGCCTTCTGCAAGCAGCATCTGAAAAATGGCTGCGACATCTCCCGCAGTTGCAAATACGCCTGCATGGCCGGCGACGCCGCCCAGCATAGCCGCGCCGGGGTCGTGTACAAAGCCCTTTATCTGCTGGCGGCGAAAAGCAGCGTCATATTCCGTCGGGGCTATCAGGTCTGGCCGGATGAACTGCAATGGCAGATAACCGATCATCCTGAGACCCATCGGCGTATAAAACTGCTCGGACACATACTTGTTTAGGGCTTGGCCGGTCACCTTCTCAACCACGGCTGCGAGGAAATAATAGTCAAGATCGGAATAGACATAGCGGCCCCTGTTTTCCAGTGGGCTGGCGAGAATCTGGCTCCAGATGGTATCGGGATAGTCTTCCCGCAGGTAAAAATCCTTTGCCACCTGTATGCGATAGCAGCCATCCCATTTTGTGCGGTAAAACGTATCGCGCACGGCGCCTGCACTGTCAAGCAGCGACTTATAGAAGGGGATCCAGGCCTTCAGGCCCGCCTGATGCAGCAGCAGGTCGCGCAGTGTCAAGGCGGCCTTGTCGGTACCGCGGGTAAAGGGCAGATAATCGCCGAGCGTTTTGTCAATATTGATACGCTGCAGCTCGCTGAGCCGCATCACCGCAAGGGTAGTGCTTACCACTTTTGTGAGCGACGCCAGATCGTAAACGGTAGAGGGAGTTACCGGAGCTGTTCGCTCATAAGTGAGATAACCGAAGCATTTGTCGTAAAAAACTTTTCCGCCTTTGGCCGCCAAAACGCGGCAACCCGGGAATGCAGCCTGAGCGATCGCCTTTTCCACTAAGGCGTCTGCCTTTGCAATGGTAAACGGATCCGCAATGCCTACCTCTGCCAGCGACTGAACGGGGGTCAATGCATCGGGGCTTCCGGCAGACGCAGCGACGGAGCCGCCGCGTCCTTCGGGGTACATCACAGTAATCTGTGCGCCGGCATTCAGCCAAAGCAGCAATAGCGGAAGAATAAACCAGCGAAGCATAAGCGGATTGACCTTTTTAGAAGCGCCGCTACTTCAGGCAAGAAGGTGTAACCGGTAATTTGCCCCTGGCCTTGATGCTTTCATCAAGCAGTCGCAGCAGTGCGCCGTTCGCCCAATCCGTGTCCTCGTAGCCGCAGATAAGCGTGCCTGCGCCACAAACGTACCTGAGCGCGTATGCATTGCCCATCACCACCGCAATAACATCCTGCCGGGCAGCCATTTTCTTAAGAAAGGCAAGTGTTGCCGCATCCATGCCGTAATCTTTGCCGGGATAAAAGCTGAGGCCGTGCACAGCGACAATAATCAGGTCGTGGGGCACGCGGCCAAGCATGGCTTCTGCCGCGGCAGCCCCGCCGCCTGCGGCCTCGCTCATTACCTGGGCGCTGCTTGCGCTGCCCGAGAGCCCGCGCAGGTAGTTTTCCAGCGTGGAGTCAACTTTGGCGCCTACGCTTATGTATGCTATTGAGCTCCTGCCCTTCAGCGGCAGCAGGCGCTTCTGGTCGCGGGCAACTGTAATGGCGGCGTCGGCAACCTTCGCGTTGAAGGCAGCAGTGTACTGGTTGATATCTGCCGTAATGTTTCCTGTACTGATGGGCTTAAAATGCGCCAGGCCTGCATTGTACTTGGCTGTCAGGATCTTTTTAACCCGGATCTCCAGCTCTGCAGGCGTTACTTTGCCAGCGGCTATCGCGGCTTTGATCTTAGAAATTCCTGTGGGCACATCCTGCGAGAAGAGCAGCACATCATTGCCGGCAAGGAATGCCCGCACATCAACTTCTCCCGGCTCATAGTATTTGGCGACGCCCTTCATATCCAGCGCGTCGGTGAAGACGAGGCCCTTGAAACCCATCTCGGTCTTCAGCAGATTAGTTACCGTGTTTTTTGACAGCGTGGTGGGCACATGTGCGCCGGGCTCCAACACGGGAACGGCCAGGTGGGCTACCATTACACTTTGCACCCCCGTCCTGATTAGCTCTTTAAAAGGATATAGCTCCAGCGTATCAAGCTGCGCGCGGCTTTTTGAAATAACCGGCAGGTCGCTATGCGAGTCCACCGACACGTCTCCGTGGCCGGGAAAATGCTTGGCGCAGGCCATTACGCCATTCTCCTGCATGCCGCGCATGTACGCAATGGCTAAGCGGGTCACTTTAAGCTTGTCCTCGCCAAAAGAGCGCGCATTGATTACGGGATTGGCCGGATTGTTATTTACGTCCACCACCGGCGCAAAATTTACATGCACGCCCAGGCGTTTGCACTGGGCAGCCACGATGCGCCCCATCTCATAAGCCAGAACCGTATCGTTTGCGGCGCCAAGCATCATCTGCCGCGGCAGATTCATGATGCTGTCCAGGCGCATGCCAAGTCCCCACTCGGCGTCCATGGAAAGCAGCAGCGGCACCTGCGCCATGCCCTGATAGCGGTTGGTAAGGTTCGCCTGACGCGCCGCGCCTCCCTGCATAAAGATGAGCCCGCCAATCTGGCGCGCCTGTATCAGCTTTTCAATGGCAGGCTGGTTAGCATTCTTGCCGCCGCTGTAAGCTGCCACCATAAAGAGCTGCCCGATACGCTCGCTCTCATTCAGCTGATTGTACACGCTGTCCACCCAGTGTTGGCGGATGGCTATGCCGGCCAACGGGTTTTTGCTGGCGCGTTGCGGCTGGGCCCCGGTGCAGGCTGCAAGCACCATGAGCAGTAAAATGATAAAAGAGGAACGCATCTTCAAAAATAGGACAAAGGGAAGCGGCCCGGGCTCAGCGGATTTCTATTTCAGCAGGCGTTTTTATCCAGCGTATCTCCGGGTCTTTACGAAACCAGGTAAGCTGCCGTTTGGCATAATTGCGCGTGTGCTGTGCGATCTTATTCACCGCGTGGTCAAGGGCAATAAGGCCATCCAGATGATCAAACAGCTCAGCATAGCCGACTGTCTGCAAGGGAGACAGCCCGCGATACGGCATCATTCCGCGCACTTCGTCAAGCAGGCCGGCAGACATCATCGCCTGAGTCCGTGCATTGATGCGCTCATACAATTCTTCCCGCGGCACATCAAGCGCATACTTCAGAATGCGGAAAGGCCGCTCCTTGCGTTCACCGCTGCGAAATTCCAGAATGCTCTTGCCGGTGGCACGTTTAAACGATAATGCCCGTAGCAGACGTGCCGGATTATGCCATTCAGGGCCTTCGGCAAATAGCGGATCTTCCCGCCGGAGCGTTTCCTGCAGCCAGTCAAGGCCGCCATGCTGATAGCCCGTTTCTACTCCTGCCAAAATCGCTGCGTCGGCTTCAGGCATTTCATCGAGTCCTTCGCAAAGCGCGCGGATATAAAGGCCGGTACCGCCGCAAGCGATCGCAGTATCGTGCTGCGAAAATATTTCCTTCAGCCAGCCAAGGGCAAGGCGCTCAAAGCCCGCTGCCGTCTGGGGCTTAGTGACGGAAAATTCGTTGACGAAGTAATGCTTTACCGCTGCCAGATCTTCCGGGGATGGCTGGGCAGTGCCTATTGCCATTCCCTGATAGCATTGACGGGAGTCCGCAGAGATAATAGAGGTGCCGAGCCGCAGGGCCAGCTCAATGGCCGCCGCCGTTTTGCCGGAAGCCGTTGGCCCGGCAATCACGATGAGCGTCTTATTCCTCTCCGCTGTCTGCATAGCTCTCTTCGGCGCCTTCGCTACCGCCGTCCCCCTCCGAGCCGAAGCCTTCGGCCATCTCGTCTGCGCTCAGGTCATAGGCCTCTTCCACCTGCATCATCTTTTCGGGGGTGAGGCCTTTCACGCCGTATTGAGCCGGCCCGACGCCTTCTTTGCGGATGATGAGCGGGTAGGCTTTCTTTGGGTTTTCGTCTTTAGAGATGCCGATAAGCTCTACCAGAAAGGTCCACATTTTGGCCGGATCGTACTCATAGACAAACTTCTGGCCGGGCGTAGAAATGAGCGCGGCCACCGGTGTCTTCAGCATAGACAGCGCGGGCGCGTCTTTCTTATTGCTCAGTACGTCAGAAGAAAACTTCCGCCCCCTTTCCCAACGATCATTGCTTTCATAAAAAGAAGCCACGTGCTTCCCGTCAAACTCGTAAGCTTTCAGCATAGCGCCGTGAAAATCAGCGAGTGTCTGTGTGTCCAGCACCTCAATATCCCGATAAGTCAGGTCATCTTCTTCCCAATAAACGCGAAAGCGGTATAACGACATGGGGTAAAGATAAGTTGGATAGCGTAGGATGAAAGCAGGACGGCATGGCTTGCAGCACGCCGCTGGAAACGCGGGCATCTTATTCGCTGGCAAGCAATACGCTCCAGGCTTTGCTTACGTCGCCGGCATCCAGCAATTCTTTCGCATACAGATGCAGCTGGTGCGCAAGGCCCAGGTCATCAGTATCAAAATCGCGCAGAATCTGCGACAGCCGATCGTCATACACCGGCTCGGTGACCACCGGCAGGCTGGTGCTGTTTCCAAGCATCCCGAGATTATTGCCAGTGAGCACAGTGCTGTGGCGGATACCTTCCGGCAGGGCGTCCACGCCGATACCCAGCTGCATGTTGGGCTTGGGCACGGTAAATACTGCTGCGCCGGAGGCCCGGCAATAATAATCGCCGCCCATGCGGGCAACCAGGTCAATTTTGTGCGGGTCAATGCTGCCGCTTTCGGTGAGCACGTCATCATTGACGTGCATGCACAGGAGCTCGCAGATAATCAGGTTGCCTGCCCCGCCTTCTGTGCCCGTCTCTATCACCTGCTGTACGCGGCATTCCAGCTGGGCTGGGCTTTCCGCTACGCGGAATGGCTTCACCATATCGGAAGGCAAGGCAGTAAACCCGGCCTTGGCAAACTCATCTACGCCCAGGGGATATTCGCAGGAAGCAAGGCTCATTTGCTGCACGATGTTGTAAGACACGACATTGATCACCACTTCTTTAGTGGCGTAGATATTTTCCAGCGTATGCTTGATGCTGTTGTCGCGCACGCGGCGGGCAGGAGAAAAAATGAGCACCGGCGGCTTAGAGCCGAAGACATTGAAAAAGGAAAACGGGGAGAGGTTGGGCCGTCCTTCGGCATCAATGGTGGAGGCGAAGCAAATAGGACGTGGTGCTATGGCTCCAAGCAGAAAAGCATGGAGCTGCGCGGTCTTTACGTCGCCGGGAGTGACTTTCATAGTGCGTTGTGCGCGCAAGTTACGGCGGCGGCGGGTGGAGGCAATTATATGCGCAGAACGGCGTTTTCTTTGCCCTACCTTGGCTGCCGCTTCATGACGCTCCGCACCGTTCGCCCGTTTATTCCAGACATCATATTAGGCGCGCTCTGCCTGCTGATACCGGCGTTTTACAATGGTTTTCCACTGGTGACAGCAGACAGCGGCGGCTATATCAGCAATAGCTACACACTGTTTGTGCCGATAGACCGGCCGGTGACTTACAGTGCCTTTATCAGAGTCGCATCGCTGAATGGCGCCACGCTCTGGGGGGTAGTCGCGGCGCAGGCGCTTGTCGTTTCCGCGCTCCTGTTTACAATCACGCATCATGCATGGTACACCGGATTCAGTCGCGTTAAATTCATCGCAGTGATGCTGCTGATGGGCCTGGCCACGAGCGCCGGCTGGACGGCGGGTGAGATCATGCCAGACATATTCACGCCGGTAATGCTGCTCTCTCTGTGCATCCTGATATGGGTGACGTGCAGCGTGACCGCCCGCTGGCTGCTTTACATATTGATACTCGGGTGCATGCTCCTTCACAATTCCAATCTTATGATGGGCATTCTGCTGTCATTGCTGCTCATTGCTTATGCGCTGAGAACGCGCAACGGGGCAATAATGCGCGCTGGGATCATATTGCTGTCCATAAGTGCAGCGGGCTGGCTCAGTCTTTCCGCCATGAATGCCATCGCAGGCCGTGGTTTCCGGCCCAGTGCGGCATCGCACGTATTTATCATGAGCAGGATGATGGAGAACGGGATAGCAGATGTTTATGTGAATGAACATTGTCCGACGGAGCCGTCCACGCTTTGCGCATTCAAAGGCAGGCTGCCCGACCGGCAGTGGGTATTTATGTGGGACAGTGGAAGTGCGCTCTACGCTGCGGGCGGCTGGCAGGCTACAGAAGCTGAATACACGCGCATTATCCGTCGCACACTCTTTACCCCGAAATACCTGGCACTTCACATTGTAAAAAACGCTGAGGCCACGCTGAGGCAACTGCCATTGATCTATGTCGGCGACGAGCTGGCGCAGCTTGGGCCCGGCACAAGTCCCTACGAAGCCATTGAAAAGTACAGTTGCAACGAGCTCAAAGAGTACAATACTTCACAGCAGCAAAGCAAAAACCTGAAGCTGACGCCATGGAACATGCTCATTGTAGTATTTGCACTCGCAACATGCCTGACAGTGCTTTTATGGCCGGGCCCGCAGGAAGCACTTTATGGAATGATGCGCCTGACTATCATCTTTTTACTGCTTAACGCTGCCATCACTGCCACCTTTGGAACGGTGGTGAGCCGTTACGAGGCACGGGTCTTTTGGGTATTGCCCTTCCTGGCAACTTTGCATCTTGTACGCAGGATGCGTGTGAGACCTTTGAATTGAGCTATGACCGCTATCTCCCCCGTTCAATTGCAGGAAGCCCTGCACCGCCACTTCGGCTATTCCGAATTTCGTCCCGGCCAGGAGGAGATAATCCGGCACATCATTTCCGGGCAAGATACCGTGGTGCTGATGCCTACGGGCGGCGGAAAGAGTATTTGCTTCCAGCTTCCGGCCTTACTGATGGATGGCGCGACGGTGGTAGTAAGCCCGCTCATTGCCCTGATGAAAGACCAAGTGGACGCGCTGAAGCAAAATGGCATTTCGGCGGCCTTTCTCAATTCTTCGCAATCTTCAGAAGAGCAGAACAGCGTCTTGTGGCGGATGAAGGCGGGCGAGCTGAAGCTGCTGTATGTAGCACCGGAGCGCTTGATTGGGAATGGCGGCTTTATAGAATTTCTGCAGAAGCAGAAGATTGCGCTGGTGGCGATAGATGAGGCGCATTGCATCTCCCAATGGGGCCACGACTTCCGCCCGGAATATCTGGCCCTTGGCGAATTGAAGACGGCCTTGCCGGGCGTGCCGGTGGTAGCCCTGACGGCTACGGCGGACAACCTGACGAAGGACGACATCATCCAGAAGCTGCGGCTGCGGGATTACAAGGTTTTTGAGCATTCCTTCAACCGGCCCAATATTTTTTATCAGGTTTTGCCCAAGAAGCGCCACACCGACCAGATTGTCGCTTACCTGAATGCGCACAAGGGCGACAGCGGGATTATCTATTGTCTTTCCCGGAACGGCACGGAGGCGCTGGCTGCGGATTTACAAGCCACAGGCTTCAACGCCAAAGCCTATCATGCGGGATTATTGAAAGAAGAACGCGACGCCACGCAGGAAGCCTTTTTACGCGACGATGTCCGCATTGTAGTGGCTACGATTGCCTTCGGGATGGGCATTGACAAGAGCAATGTCCGCTTTGTGCTGCACGCGGATATGCCAAAGAATATTGAGGGCTATTATCAGGAAACGGGCCGCGCCGGTCGCGACGGATTGCCAAGCGACGCTATTCTGTTTTACTCCTTTGCGGATGTGAGCAAGCTGCGCGGCTTCTGCAACATCCCGGACAATCCCGCGCAAACGCGCATCCTGGAAAAGAAACTGGATGAGATGGCTCGCTTCTGCACCATCACCACCTGCCGCCGGAAATACCTGCTGAATTATTTCGGAGAAGAAGCGCCGGATAACTGCGGCTCCTGCGATGTATGCCGCACGCAATACGAGCGGGCGGACGCCACGCTGCCTGCGCAAATGATGCTATCGGCGGTGGCAAGATTGGATGGTCGTTTTGGGCTGCACTATGTAGTGGAAGTTTTGAAAGGCAATGCTTCTAAAGTGCGTCCTGAGCATCATTCCTTAAAAACCTTCGGCGTGGGCGCGGCTACGAGCAAGGCGCAATGGCTGAACTATGGCCGCGAGCTGATTCAACTGGATTATCTGAAGCAGACGGCGGATTTCTATCCGGTCGTTCACCTGACGGAAAAAAGCTGGAAGGTTTTGAAAGGCGAAGAGAAGGTTATGCTCATTTCTGCGATGAAGATTGTAGAAGACAAACCGGCGCGCGGCGTGGCGGTCGGGCAGGAGTTGAAGCTGGAACATCCTGCTTTATTGGAATCGCTGAAAGCAGCGCGCAAGCGGCTTGCGGATGCGCAGGGCGTGCCGGCTTTTACCATTTTCTCGGATGCTACGCTGGTGGAGTTGGCTTACTACATTCCCCTAGACAATGAAGGCCTGCTACAGATTTCCGGCTTCGGTGAGGTGAAGCTGGCGCGCTATGGCGATGCTTTTCTGGATGTGCTGCGGGATTATGCTTTTCAGCATGATTTGCGCTCGCGCATTTCGGAGAAGGCACCTAAGAAGCTGCGGGCAGAGCGGAGTGCGCCGCGGGAAAGCGTTGTATCATCTTCTGTGAAGAGCATTACTTATCAGCAGACGCTGGAACTCTTCCGGCAGGGGCATTCTTCAGAAGAAATTGTGGCGATGCGTGGCAAGCAGGAAGAAACGATTCAGGAGCACTTAGCAGCGTTCATTCTCTCCGGCGAAGTTTCGGTTCGCGAGCTTGTTGCCGACGAGCGGCTGGCGATGATTATCCCGGTGATTGAGGAGAAAGGCGCGAAGATGCTGCGGCCTATTAAGGATGCGCTGCCGGGCGAATTCAGCTATGCGGAAATCCGCTTTGCGATTGCGCATTGGGGGCGGATGCGGGAGGCTTGATTGCAGCCTACGCTGCCACATGGCAGGTCGCAGCTTACGCTGCAACCAGTTAGTTGCCGGATTTAATGGGAAGAAAAACAGGAGCTCGGTTGGCGCGCGTCCCCCGACGCGCCGCCGCGCGGGAGGCCATCCCCAGATGGCCAAAGGGCAGATTATATTAGCGCAATAATCTAAAAAAGCATGAGCAGCGGCGCCTACAGAATCACCAATCCCACCGGCCTCTACTTCATCACAGCCACCATCGTGGATTGGGTGGACATCTTCACCCGCCAATCCTACCGCGACGTAATTATAGAAAATCTGAACTTCTATCATCAGCAACGCGGGCTGCGCACTTATGGTTACGTAATCATGCCTAACCATTGCCATTTTATCCTGCAGCAACCGGAAGGCAACCTCAGCTTCACCATCCGCGACTTCAAGAAGATGACGGCGCGCACGATTGCCGACATGGTGCAGTCAGAGCCGGAAAGCCCGCGCGAATGGCTGCTGCACCGGCTAAGGTGGAATGCGGGTAGAAATACGAACACGGCTAATCACCAGGTCTGGATTCATAGCAGCCATGCGGAGGAAGTGTGGAGCTATAAGTTCTTTGTACAAAAGCTGAACTATATCCACATGAATCCGGTGCGCGCCGGTTTTGTGGAGCTGCCGGAGCATTGGATTTACAGCAGCGCTTATGATTTGAGCTTCCCGAATCCTAAAGTGCCTGTTTATTCCTGGATGTAACCGGCCATCCGGGGATGGCCCTCCGCCCGGCGGCGCGTCTGGGGACGCGCGCCAACCGAGCTCCTGTTTTTCTGCCCGCCAACTGTATCTGTAGCAGGCAATATGGCCTGCCGTACTTTCGCGGTGCAAGACTCACGCCCCAAGCTTTACACTCAATGCCCCGCGATACTTCCATAAAATCCGTTCTCATTATCGGCTCCGGCCCCATCGTCATTGGGCAAGCCTGCGAGTTTGACTACTCCGGCTCTCAGGCCGCCCGTTCCCTGCGCGATGAGGGCGTCCGCGTAACGCTCATCAACTCCAATCCCGCCACCATCATGACCGACCCGATTGTGGCAGACAAGGTCTTTCTGCTGCCGCTGACGGTGGAAAGCATTGAGCAGATATTAGAAGAGTGCGAGATAGACGCTGTGCTGCCCACGATGGGCGGTCAGACGGCCCTCAACCTCGCCAAGGAATGCGATGAGTTGGGCGTGTGGGAGCGCTTCAACGTAAAGCTCATTGGGGTGGACATCAAAGCCATTGACAAAGCCGAAGACCGCGAAAAGTTCCGCCTGTGGATGATAGATATGGGCATTCCCGTGGCAAGGGCGCGCATTGCCAACTCGCTTCTGGAAGGCAAAGAGTATGCGCAGGAAATCGGTATACCGCTGGTGATACGGCCTTCATTCACGCTTGGCGGCACCGGCGGCGGACTTGTGTTCAGCAAAGACAAATTAGACGCGGCCTTAGAGCGCGGCCTGCAGGCATCGCCTATTCACGAGGTGCTGGTAGAGCAAGCCGTAATGGGCTGGAAAGAGTTTGAGCTGGAACTGCTGCGTGATATGGCCGACAACGTCGTTATCATCTGCACGGTAGAAAACTTTGACCCGATGGGCGTCCACACCGGCGACTCCATCACCGTTGCTCCGGCAATGACGCTTTCGGATACGGCTTATCAACTGATGCGCAACACCGCCATCCGCATGATGCGGGCGCTGGGCAATTTTGCGGGCGGCTGCAATGTGCAGTTCGCCCTGAATCCCGAGACGGAAGAAATCATTGTCGTGGAAATTAATCCGCGTGTGAGCCGCTCTTCCGCGCTGGCTTCAAAAGCTACCGGCTACCCGATTGCGAAAATTGCCGCTAAGCTGGCAATCGGCTACAATCTGGACGAGCTGAAGAACCCGATTATCCAGGACACCAGCGCCTTCTTTGAGCCGGCGCTGGATTACGTGATTGTAAAAATGCCGCGCTGGAATTTTGACAAGTTCAAGGGCGCGGACGACACGCTCGGCTTCCAGATGAAAAGCGTGGGCGAGGTCATGGCGATTGGCCGCACTTTTCCGGAAGCGCTGCAAAAGGCTTGTCAGAGCTTAGAGAATAATGCAACCGGCCTTTCCTTCATTTCTACCGCACGGCTAAAGCCGGAAGAGCTGATGGAAAGTATCCGCGTGCCTAAGTGGGACAGAGTCTTCCGTATTAAAGAAGCCATTGCCGCAGGCATTTCCATAAAAACCATCCGCGAGCTGACGCAGATTGACCGCTGGTTCCTGTACCAGATTCAGGACATCGTAAACATGGAAAAGCGCATTACAGCCTGCAAACACTTAGAAAGCGTGCCTGAAGACTTGATGTGGGAAGCCAAGCAGATGGGCTTCTCCGATGAGCAGTTTGCCGAGCTGCTGCGCGATTGCAACGCTGATGAGGTGTATGAATACCGCAAGGCGATGGGCGTCACGCGCGTGTTCAAAATGGTGGATACCTGCAGCGCAGAGTTTGAAGCAAAGACGCCGTACTTCTACAGCACTTTTGAGCGGCCGGCTACGGTGTAACTTTAGCTTTGAAGCTTCGGATATGACGCCAATTACCGACATCAATCAATTAGACCTGCAGGGTACTTATACCTACGCGGACTACATGCAATGGAAGTTTGACGAGTACGTTGAGCTCTTTCGTGGAAAAGTGATGCGGACGAGCCCTGCGCCACTGCGGCAGCATCAGGATATTGCAGGCAATATTTTCAATCCGATAAGGTCATTTCTAAAGAAGAAACCCTGCAAAGTTTATATCGCACCTTTTGACGTTCGCCTGCCGAAAGCAAAAGCAGAAACGGACGATAAGCAGATTTACACCGTGGTGCAGCCAGATGTTTGCATCATCTGCGACCCGGCCAAATTGGACCGCCGCGGCTGCATTGGCGCGCCGGATACGATGATTGAAATTCTGTCTGCCGGCAACCTGGACCGCGACTTAAAGAAGAAGTTTGAGCTGTATCAGGAGCACGGCGTGAGGGAATATTGGATAGTCGGGCCAGGCTTACAAAGCGTAACGATATACACGCTCAACGATGCCGGCCTGTATCAGCTTGCGGGTGAATACAGCGAGCCGGGGCCCATACCTATGCAGTCGCTTCCGGGATTCTCGCTGCTTTGGGAAGATATTTTTGAAGATTAAGCGCCTGGCTATATGGCATGGCTTTGGTAAACTTCCGGTAACAAACAGTACATAAAGGATGAAAAAAATCGTGCTGTTCAGCTTATTGTGCTGCCTGTCGTTTACTGCTTTCTGCGCCAGCGACTCCGGCTCAAGCCTGCCGCCGCCCCGCTTAGACCGCGACATTTCCGCAGCTGTAACAGGGCCTAAAGTTTTCTTCCGGCCAAAATTGGATTTCGCTATCATCATGCCTGCAACTGCCTGGACGATTTACGCCTTCCCGAAGATTTATAGCAAAGACAATATTGACTCTGTCACGCTTGCCGGCTTAAAGAAGGAATCTATTCCCGCCTTTGACCGCTGGGCCGTGCGCCATTCCGAGGACGCTGCAACCGCTAGCGATTACTTCTTCTACAGCTCTATCCCTTACCCGATTGTTTTGATGGCGGACAAAGACCTTCGCCACGATGCAGCCCGTGTTTATGGCCTTTATTGGGAGGCCATGGCCATCACCGGCCTGCTCTATACCGGGGGCGATTACTTCATAGACCGCTACCGCCCGGAGACTTACGACGAGTCCAAAGAATTTGGCGACCGGCAAAGCGGCAATGAAAAAAATGCCTTTTTCGCCGGGCACGTGGCGCTGGTATCAACCGCTACGTTTTTTACGGCTTCCATGTACGACCAATACCATCCGACCTCAAAGCTTAAGTGGGCGTTTTATGGCGTAGCCACAGCGGCAACCGGCGCTACGGCTTACCTGCGGCACCGTGCAGGCAAGCACTTCCCTTCTGATATTCTTGTGGGCGCCATTGTGGGCGTGGGCAGCGGAATGCTTGTGCCGCGCCTGCACCGCAATAAGCCTGTAAAGAAAACTTCCTGGCATTTCTCACCCTACGCTTCGCCACTAACCGGAGAGGGGTATGGAATGGCGGCTACATGGAAGTTTTAGCGGCAGGAGATGGGCCGGTTCGCGCTAAGTTTGCATCTTAATGAACCGCTCCTCGTCTCCGCTGCTCCACAACGAATCCATTCCCTCTTCTAAAAAGAAGATTATCGTCCTCGGCTCCGGTCCCAACCGCATCGGGCAGGGCATTGAGTTTGACTACTGCTGCACCCACGGCTTGCTGGCGCTGAAGGACTGCGGCTATGAGGCCATCATGGTCAACTGCAATCCCGAGACGGTTTCAACTGACTTTGACATTGCCGACAAGCTCTATTTTGAGCCGGTTTATTGGGAGCATCTCTGGGAAATTATAGAGCACGAGCAGCCCGACGGCGTTATCGTGCAGCTCGGCGGACAAACAGCCTTAAAGCTGGCTAAGAAGCTCCACGAGCGCGGCGTCAAAATCATTGGCACCTCCTTTGACGATATGGACATCGCTGAAGACCGCGGGCGCTTCTCGGACATGCTCAAGGAGCTTGGTATTCCATATCCGCAATACGGCACCGCTTACGGCACCGACGATGCGATTGAAGTAGCCAAAGAAGTAGGCTACCCGGTTTTGGTTCGGCCAAGCTATGTGCTCGGCGGACAGCGGATGCGGATTGTGATTAATGATGAGGAACTGGAGAAGAGCGTAGTAAGCCTGCTGAAGCATCTGCCCGGCAACAAAATTCTGATTGACCACTTCCTTGACCGCTGTCAAGAGGCCGAGATAGACGCCATCTGCGACGGTGAGGAAGTGCACATCATGGGTATCATGGAGCACATTGAGCCGGCAGGCATTCACAGCGGCGACTCGCATTCCGTGCTTCCTGTTTTTAACCTCGGCCCCATCATCGTGGAAGAAATGGCGGATATCGCGCGGAAAATTGCCTTACGGCTGAATATCCGCGGTCTCATCAATATCCAGTACGCCATTAAAGACGGGCAGGTCTTTGTGATTGAAGCCAATCCGCGCGCCAGCCGTACAACGCCGTTTATTGCCAAAGCCTATAACGTTCCTTATTTAAATATCGCCACCAAGGTGATGCTCGGCGAGCGTAAGCTTTCCGACTTTGACATTGAGCAAAAGCTGGAAGGCTTCGCGGTGAAGGTGCCGGTTTTCTCTTTCAATAAATTTCCGAACGTGCGCGCAGAGCTGGGGCCAGAAATGAAAAGTACGGGCGAAGCAATTCAGTTTATTAAGAATCTGCGCGACCCGTGGTTCCGGAATCTGTACAAGGAGCGGAGCATGCACTTGTCTAAGTAACTTTCAGGCAGCTACGCAGTCCGCGTGCGCCAACCAAGCGAATGGCTTATAGTTCCTTAGAATCCTGCCTCCAAGACTTAGAGAAGGGCGGCCACCTCATCCGCATCCGCGAAGAAGTTGACCCATACTTAGAAATGTCTGCTATCCAGCTGCGTGTGTATGCGGCAGGCGGCCCGGCGCTTCTTTTTGAAAACGTAAAAGGCTCTAAGTTTCGCGCAGCATCCAACATCTTCGGTACGATAGAGCGCAGCCGCTTCATCTTCCGGGATACGCTGGCGAGCGTCCAAAAGCTCATTCAACTAAAGGATAATCCACTTGCCGCGCTGAAGCATCCTTTTCAGAATGCTGCCGCCGGGCTTGCCGCTATCAAAGCATTGCCGCTAAAAAACCCGTCAAAGCGGCCTGTATTGGCGCAGCAGATTTCTATCCACGACATCCCGCAAATCCATCACTGGCCGGTTGATGGCGGCGCCTTCGTCACACTGCCGCAGGTGTACACCGAAGACCCAGACGCGCCCGGCATTATGAAGGCCAACATCGGCATGTACCGCATCCAACTCTCGGGGAATGCCTATGAGCAGGATAAGGAAGTGGGCCTGCATTACCAATTGCACCGCGGCATCGGCATCCATCAAAGCAAGTGGAATGGAAAGGGCAAGCCAATGCCCGTAAGCGTTTTCATAGGCGGCCCGCCGGCGCATACATTGGCCGCAGTCATGCCGCTGCCGGAAGGAATTTCCGAGGCAACATTTGCAGGCGTGCTCGGCGGGAGAAGATTCCGGTATTGCTATGATGATGCCGGAAACTGCATCTCCACGGATGCCGACTTCGTGATTACCGGAGAAGTCTGGCCGGGTGAGAATAAGCCAGAAGGCCCTTTCGGCGACCACCTCGGCTATTACAGCCTCACGCACCAGTTTCCGGTGATGCGGGTGAAGAAGGTTTATGCAAGGAAAGACGCCATTTGGCCGTTCACAGTAGTAGGCCGCCCGCCCCAGGAAGACACGAGCTTCGGCGCGCTTATCCATGAAATAACCGGCGATGCCATCCCGGCGGAAATTCCCGGCGTGCGGGAAGTTCATGCGGTGGATGCGGCAGGAGTTCACCCGCTGCTGCTGGCCATTGGCCGGGAAGGCTACACGCCGTTTGACCGGACAAAGCGCCCTGCGGAAATCCTGACCATCGCCAACCATATTCTTGGAACGGGCCAGCTCAGCCTCGCCAAATTCCTCTTCATTACTGCGGACGAGACGAGGCAGTTGACAACGCACAACATCCCCGAATATCTGCGCTATGTGCTGGAACGCATAGACCTTTCCCGCGATGTGCATTTCTATACGCACACGACGATTGACACACTGGATTACTCCGGCACAGGCCTTAACACTGGGAGTAAAGTGGTCTTTGCCGCCTATGGCGATAAGTTGCGCGAGCTGGCGACCGAAGTGCCATATCCGCTGTCGCATCTTGGGACTTTTACAGATGCCCGGCTGGTGATGCCCGGCATCATTGCGCTGAAAGTGCCGCCATTTGCCAGCTATGAAAAGACTGCGCGGGAAATAGCCGCTTTAGACGAACAGCTCCGGCCGACCACCTCCAGCCTCAAGGGGGTGGCACTTATCGTCTTGTGTGATGACGCGGGTTTCGTTGCCACTACGCTGAATAATTTTCTGTGGGTCACCTTCACGCGGACAAACCCATCGCATGATATTCATGGCATCAATGCATTTACTGACTTCAAGCACTGGGGCTGCCGTGGGCCGCTGGTGATTGACGCGCGGATTAAGCCGCATCATGCGCCGCCGGTAGAGATGGATGAAGACGTGAACCGGAAGATTGATAAGCTTTTTGCGAAAGGCGGCAGCCTGGCGGGAATTGAATCTTAAGAACGCGCCGCGCCGCATTCCTAACTTTGCGCCATGCAACTCACCGAACAATTTCAGCAGGCCGTAGCCGAAAGCAAGCAGCTCAAAACCCGTCCGGATAACAGCACTTTACTCCGACTTTATAGCCTGTACAAACAAGCAACCGACGGCGATGCTCCTGCTGAATCCGACGCCGGAATGTTTGATTTTGTAGCGAAAGCGAAGCACAATGCCTGGGACGGGTTGCGCGGCAAGGCAAAGGATACGGCAATGGAAGAATATATCCAGTTGGCGGATTCATTAAAAGGATAACCACAAGAGCACGCCCTGCGAAGACCAATAGAAAAATAAAAAGGCGCACCAAAATGCGCCTTTCCCAGTCTTGCCTAACTGGATTATTTCTTTTTCTTCTTTTCAGGCGTCCAGAGCGCGTCCACGATGCCATACTTCAGCGCCTCGTCGGCGTCCATCCAGTAGTCGCGCTCCAGGTCGCGGAGTACGCGCTCATAAGGCTGACCGGTTGCATCAGAAAGGATTTTTGCGCCCATCTCCTTTGTCTTCTTGATCTGAACTGCATGGATCTCCAGATCCGCGCTCACGCCTTGTACGTATCCGCCAAGGCTCGGCTGGTGAATCATCACCTCGCCATGCGGGAATATATAGCGCTTGCCTTTCACGCCGCCCGCCAGCAGGATAGAGCCCATGGAAGCCGCGAGGCCCATGCAGATAGTGGAAACGGGTGACTGCAGCATCTGCATCACATCGTACACCACCATACCGCTCGTAACCACGCCGCCCGGGCTGTTGATGAAGAACTTAATCTCCTCGCCTGGCTTGTCGGCATCCAGCAGGAGCAGGCGGTTTACGACGTCCTTGGCGGAATCATCATCCACGCCGCCCCAGAGATACACCGCGCGGTTTTTGAAGAACAGCTCGTCGCTTTTTTTCGCCCACATAGAATGCGGCGATTGCTTGGTAGCTGTATTCGGAACTTCTTCCTCATCATCGCCTTCATCGTCCATGCGAAGGCGGCTTTTATAAAGATTGTATTGAGACATTTTGTTTCGTTGAATCGTTGAGATTTGAGCCGTTGATTCGTCAAGCCGTCTGAATGCTTCAACGACTCAACGCTTTAACGTGATTAAGATTTCTTCTCCGACTTCTTAGGGTTAGTAACCAGCACCTCATCCACGATGCCGTAATCCTTGGCTTCCTGGGAGCTCATCCAGTAATCCCGGTCACAGTCTTCTTCCACACGCTTTACGTCCTGGCCGGTATGCTCTGCGAGGATATCATACAGGTTCGTTTTAATGCGGCGGATTTCCTTTACGGTGATTTCAATATCAGTTGCCTGCCCGCCCACAGCCGAGGATGGCTGGTGCAGCATAATGCGGCTGTGGCGAAGCGCGGTACGCTTTCCTTTCGTGCCGGCACACATCAGAATAGCGGCCATAGAGGCGGCGATGCCGGTGCAGATGGTGCTGACGTCGGGGTTGATAATCTGCATCGTATCGTACACACCGAGGCCTGCGTAAACGGAGCCACCGGGTGAGTTAAGGTACATCTGCACGTCGCGCGTGCGGTCGGAGCTTTCTAAGAAGAGGAGCTGGGCTGTTACGATGTTGGCCACCTGGTCGTCAATGCCGGTACCGAGGAAGATGATGCGGTCCATCATCAGGCGGGAGAATACGTCCATCTGGGCCACATTCATCGGGCGCTCTTCAATGATGTAAGGCGTCAGGTTTGTGGGCTGATGGATTATGCGGCCTTGCGGGCCGGTGAGGCGGGCATTCATTTGACGCGTATAATCATCCATCGTGTTGCCGCTCATGCCGAGGTGGCCGACGGCGTATTTGCGAAATTCGTTTTGAGACATTGTATTGTAGAAAGTCTAAAGGCAAAAGACAAAAGCGTCTTTCCGGGCTTGTAAGACAAATACCTTACCGCGGGAAAATTAGCGCCATTCCGGCATAATGCTGACAATTGTGGCGTGGTATGCGTCTCCAGTCACGGGCACGGCGGATGGGATATCCTCCGCCGGCGGAGGTGCCCGCTTCGCTTTAGCGAAGCGGGCGGAGGTAGGTCTCGTCCGGTGGGCTTCATCAGAACCCACCTCCGGCATCGTCGCATTCGCTCCTCAGCCACCTCCGCCAGCGGAGGATATCCCACCAGATGTGCCCGCCATTTCTGCCCGGAAAGTTCCGCAAGCCGCCAACTTTGCCTGCGATGAACTATACGCTACCGTTCCATCTGCCAAAGCTTTCCCAGCCCATCCGTTACACGGATAAGCTCCTGCTCACTGGCTCCTGCTTCACCGAACACATAGCCGGGCGGCTGGCGGCGCATAAGTTTCAGACGCTTCAAAACCCAAACGGCATCCTTTTCAATCCGCTCAGCGTTGCCGATAGCCTGATGAGCTACGCGACTGAAAAGCGCTACGCAGAAGAGGAGCTGTTTTACCTGAATGAGCTGTGGGGAACCTGGGCGCACCACACCAGCTTCTCCAACATCAACAAAGCCGCTGCGCTGGCAGGTATCAATGCCTCGCAACGGGAAGCCAGCGCTTTTATCAAAGAAGCCGACTGGATAATTATCACCCTGGGCTCCGCATTTCAATATTTTCTCAAAGAGAACAACTATCCGGTAGCCAACAACCACCGCGCATCGGCAGCCCGGTTTGAAAAAAGATTGCTGACCATTTCCCAAATCACAGAATCCCTGCAGGCAGCCATTGAATCAATAAGGGCTATCAATTCAAAAGCCCGATTCCTTTTCACCATCTCTCCCGTCCGCCATATCCGCGATGGCGTGGTGGAAAATAACCGCAGTAAAGCGCGGCTCGTTGAAGCGGTGCATTCAATCTGTGAAGATTTGGAGCACTGCCACTACTTCCCCGCTTACGAGCTGGTAATAGATGTGCTCCGCGATTACCGCTTCTACGATATAGACCTCGTCCATCCGAACTACGCCGCAACTGAAGCGGTTTGGGAAGCCTTCACTCAATCATGCATCGCGCCGGAAGTATTGCCCATTATGACGCAGGTAAAGGAAATTGTCACGGCCAAAAACCATCGGCCCCGCTTCCCGCAAACCGGGGCGCACCAAAAATTCCTGAATACCTACGCCACCAAGGTGGAAGCCCTTACCGCTGCTCATCCCTACCTTAACTTAGCGGACGAAGCCGCTTACTTTCATGGGACAAACCAATAGCCCGGCCTTCGGGCGCACGCTCGGCTTTACCCGCAGCAGTGAGCGTAACGGCTTTTTTTCCTGGCCTACGACAACTTTTACGCTGACGCGAAGCGAGGATGGCCGCGAGTTGGGCCGGCTTTCGATGCGCGGCAAAAAGGCCGGCTATACTTCCGCGACAGATGCTAAAGAAGACTTCCGGCTACGCAAAAACTTCTGGGGCACGAGA
This sequence comes from Chitinophagaceae bacterium, assembly GCA_965246765.1. Classification (GTDB taxonomy): domain Bacteria; phylum Bacteroidota; class Bacteroidia; order Chitinophagales; family Chitinophagaceae; genus UBA1952. The sequence continues at coordinate 649,088 of CBDFFJ010000005.1, read as the reverse complement.
TGGTATTATGACGGTGGCGATCAGTTGGAATTCGGATACTATCGCATGGGGTGGAATATGAAGCCCTCTTTTGTTTTTCGCGGCGGCGAGCGGTTTTTCTTGAAGGCGCCCTTCCGCAATCCATTCCGGTTAAAAAGAAGGCCGGGCGAGCCTTCGCAATCGGCTACCTTCTTTCGCGAGGATACGCCTGTGATGGTGCTGCAAAACTTTGCGCCAACATCTTTTTTCTACAATGAAGTAACGGCGAAGCTGGAAGGAACCATCGGCACCGATATAGCAGACATCCGCGTCCTTAGCGGGCTGCTGATTCTTTTCCAAACATATATAGCTGCGCGCAACCGCCACGCGCACTAACAAGGATTATGCATACAACCATCATAAAAGGCGCAGGCATCGCAATGCTGCTTGCCGCCGCAACCGGCGCATTCGCGCAAGACCGCACCGACAAGGCCACATACGCCGAAGCGCCTAAAAACGAGTTCTACGAGAAAATCAAGAAGGACAACGAAGGTTTCTTTTCTAAAAAGGAAGAACCGAAGAAGCGCCTCACTATGGATTACTCTGGCATGGACGTTCCAAAATCCATGAAAGAGTTCACCATCGTAACCGCCGATAAGCCGGTTTCGCAAGGCATTACGGGTACGTGCTGGTGCTTTTCCACCACCTCTTTTTATGAAAGCGAAGCCGCGCGTAAAGGCCATCCTGACGTGCAGCTCAGCGAGATGCACACTGTATATTGGGAGTACGTGGAAAAGGCAAAGGAATTTGTCCGCACACGCGGCGAGAGCATTTTTGACGAAGGCTCAGAGACCAACGCGGTACAGCGCACATTAGCCAGGCACGGCGCAGTGCCTTTGGAAGCCTATATCGGCATGAAGCCCGGCCAGCCCTTCCATGACCATGCAGCGATGGTAGCAGAAATGCGCAGCTATCTGCAAGGGGTGAAAGAGCGGAATGCCTGGAGCAGCGAGGGCGTAGTGGCTACGATTAAGGACATCATGGATCACTACATCGGCACGCCGCCGGCTTCTGTTTCTTACAAGGGCAGGAAGATGAGCCCGCAGGATTTTATGCGCGACGTGGCTGGCATAGTTCCGGATGAGTATGTAACCTTCATGAGCCTTCGCAGCGAGCCTTACTGGACGAACGCCGAGTATAAGGTTGGCGACAACTGGTGGCACTCCAAAGACTATTACAATGTGCCGCTGACGGACTTCACGGCGCTTATCAAAAGCTCCCTGAAGAAGGGCTACAGCATCTCCATAGGCGGCGATGTGAGCGAAAGCGGCATTGACTCTAAGCGCGGCATTATGATGATTCCGTCTTACGATATTCCTTCCGCTTACATTGATGAGAATGCCCGCCTGCTGCGCTTCCTTAACGGCGCCACCACCGACGACCATGCGATGCACATCGTGGGATTTGCCGAGCGCGGCAATGGCACCTGGTTCCTGGTAAAAGACTCCGGCGCAGGCGGCCATGCCAATCCCGACCATAATGGCTACTGGTACATGCACGAAGACTTCGTGAAGCTCAAAATGATGACTGCAACGGTGAACAAAGGAGCGGTGAAAGAGGTTTTACAGAAGCTGGCAGCCAAATGAACAGTGTTTGTTTGCCCGTCATGCCGAACTTGTTTCGGCATCTATTGACCAGCATTTCAGGACAGTACCCGGAACAAGTTCAGGTTAACGGAAGGTATTTAGCCACCGCCAAAATCCGCTAACAAGGCCGCAACTTGGATTTTATACGTAGGAAACCTTAGTTTTAGCCCCTCACAATTTCATTCACAACCAAAATTCATCTCCAAATGGACACTTCAAAAATGCTCAAGGCATACTGCATGAAGACAAAGGAAAAGAACGTTCCGATGCAGGAAGCCGTAATCTCCAAGACATCCCGCGGCGGCTACATGGCCCAGGGCAATGACGGTAAAGGAAACAAGATGACCACGATGCTCAGCGAGGCTAACGCCCTTGAAGCAATCAAGAACGGCGTAGCGAAGAAGGAAGGCTGGTAAGCCTTGACAGGCAATATTTCAAAGCCACCGCATCATGCGGTGGCTTTTTTATTGCGGCTGCATTCACGCTGTTCCTGCTACATTAATAGTAGTAGTAGTGGATGGGCACTGGTGATCTGATAGAAACCGGGCTGAACGCGCCAAAGCGCGGGCTGAACGGTTACGCCATAGGGAGATTATTAGGTAAGCTTTCGGTTCGCCCCCAATCGTCCCTGTAGCTTGCCCTGAGCGAAGCCGAAGGGATGAACGTTGAAAGGATCATCAGTCTGTAAACTTTTCGCGTGGAGCGTATTTTCGCTGAAATTATATTGACATAAATGTGAGCCTTATGCTAGTAGTCCTTTTGCTGTTCAAGCTATTTCAGCAGGGCTGGATATTGTTTATAGTTGTAACAATAGCTAATGGCTTTGTCTATAAAAAACGAGGCGAACAATTTATTGAACAGAACCCTGATTTAAAACCAGGATACGACCTAATATTTAGGTATTGGATGATTTGGGCTAATGTTCCTTGGGTAATAATGGGAATTGGAAACATTACAGGGCTTACCAACAATGTCTTTGATTACTTCCGCCCAAGAACCTTGAATCCAGCTGTATTGGTATTTCACAGCACGATACTCATTCTGTATGTGCTGAGCATATGGTGGATTTATGCTAAAAATGGCGCGGAGTTTCTTGAGCAACATCCCGGGCTGCTGAAATGGAAAGGAATCAACAGTGGTGGTTATCTTACAGCAAGAGAAATCAGACTTTTCTTTCCGTTGATGATTTTTGCAGGACTTACGGCTATGCTATTCATGTGGCTCATGAATATACCGGATCTTCAGACCGTTCATTAATTCAGCTCACCGGTCGCAGCGTCGTCGCTGCGACCTAACCAGCCGCAGCCTGTGGCTGCGGGAAAAGAAAGTCGCCCGCAAACAAAACAATCCTTCAACAAATCCGCAATAGGCCCGCCCCTATCTTCGTCACCGTGGGCTTCCTCTATCCGGCTTTTCTGCTTGCGGGCCTCGCGCTCGCCGTGCCGCTCGCCATTCACCTCTTCAATCTGCGGCGGTATAAGACCGTTTTCTTTCCGCACACGCGCTTTTTGCGCGCTATCCAGCTGCGCTCCCGGCGCTCCTCCGAGGTGCGCTATAAATGGCTGCTCGCTGCGCGGATGCTTTTTCTCGCCGCCCTTGTAGCCGCGTTTGCGCAGCCCCTTTTCAGAAAGGCCGCTGTCGCGGAAAAGGCAAATGCCCTCCAGGTCATCTATATTGACAACAACCCGGCGATGAGCCTCAAAAAAGGCGCACGCTCCGGCCTGGACATCGCCCTTGACGCTGCGCGGAAGCAGGTGAGCAGTGCCCCCGCTGGCAGCCGCTTCCTCCTCCTCACCAACGACAAGCCCTTCGCCTACGAGCCACAGCCCGCCGACAAAGTGCTCTCCACCCTCGGCAGCATCGGCATTGCCCCTGCGGGGAAAAATTCGGAACAGGTCTTCGGCACCGTGCAAAGCCTCATGCAGACGGAAAGCGTGCGCGGCGCAGACCTGTATTATTACAGCGATTTTTCGCGCGGCGCGTTTCCCGCCCGCCCCGATGCAGGCACTACACGCGGCATCACGCTTCACGCCATCGCCATTCAGCCCGCGGCGCGGGCCAATGTATTTATTGATACGGCCTACCTCACGTCGCCGGTCTTGCAGACGGGCCAGAGCAATGCGCTCATCGTCCGCTCCCGCATAGCCGGCAAAGCGCCGGCAGAGTCGCCGGTGATGCAGCTATCCATCAACGGGCAGGTGAAGAGCGCCGCCTCGCTGGCTTTTGACGCCTCCGGCAAGAGCGTGGATACCCTGGCCTTCTCTGTAAATGACGCCGGCTGGCAGCGCATTACCATGGCAGTAGCAGATGCGGCCCTGCGCTTTGACGATACCTTTCGCGTAGCGGCGAGGAGTGCGCCCGGCCTGTCGGTATTGGTATTAAATGAAGCATCGGCAAGTCCGTATATACAGGCCGCCTTCCGCTCTTACGCAGGCTTCAATGTGCGCAGCGAAAGCATCGGCAGCGCCCCGACAGACTGGAAGCCCTACAATCTCATTATCCTGAATGGCATTACCGGCTTGCCGGAAGGCGTGTCCAAGAACATGCGCGATGCGCTCGCCGCCGGGCAAAGCATCTGCATCTTTCCCGGAAAGACACGGAACGTAGAAAGCCTGAATGCGGCGCTGCGGGCTGCGGGAGACATCCGCATCACCAGCTTTGACACTGCGGCGCAAACAGCAACTAATCTACAGCCCGGCGCTGACCTTGTGCGCGATGTCTTTGAAGGTATTCCCGCTAATGTGCAGCTTCCGGTGGCTACGTGGCACTACGCCGTACAATCCGGCTTTTCCGCGAATGGCCAAAGCGTTCTTTCATTCAGAAACGGCGACCCGCTGCTGGCCCGCTACACGCCTGCGAAGGGCGCGCTTTATCTCTGCGCCACATCGGCAGATTTGCAAGGCGGGAATTTCCCGGCTTCTTATTTCTTCGTCCCCTTCCTCTACCAGATGGCGGCCCAAAGCCGCGGCGGCGATGTGTATGCGCTCACGGCAGGACGGCAGCAAGCGGCGTTCCTGCCCATCCGCAACTCCGATGAGCGGAACATGGTGCATCTATACGCGGAAGGCTTAGACGCTATTCCGCCCCAGCGTGCGGCAGGCGGCGGCGTAGATGTATTTGTGGATGCGGTGGCGCAGTCACCCGGATTTTACCGCCTCGCCGCGCCTTCGGGCGATAGCGCGGTGATTGCGCTGAACGGCACGCGCGCTTATTCCACCCTTGACCTTTGGGACATGGCGAAGCTGCGTGATGAGTGGCCGGACAAGAAAGCAACCTGGCAAACGCCGGAAAGTGCAGCCACAACAGACAGCACCAAGGGTAGCGGCGAATGGCCTCTTTGGAAAGTTTGCGCTATTTTAGCCCTCATCCTGACCGCTGCCGAGACCTGGCTGCTCGTCGCCCGCCGGGATGGTTCCGCCGCTGTCGCTACCTCTTAATCCTCGTTTTTCCTGTAATGGCTCCGCTCCTTCTCCGTCAGGTCACCGTGATGGATACGCATTCTCCGCACCATGGTCAGACGGTGGATGTATTGGTGGAAGGCGGGATGATAAAGGACATCGGGGCGGAGCTGGAAGTCTCGGACGAGAACATTCCAACGCTCCAACATTCCAACGCTCCAACGCTTTCCGCTGGCTTCGTTGACCTTTTCGCAGATTACCGCGAGCCGGGCTATGAGCAAAAGGAGACGATTGCTACCGGATTGGCTACGGCCGCAAAAGGCGGCTTCACCGACGTTCTGCTTCTTCCGAATACAAATCCCGTAACCGATGGCCGTGCGGGCGTTCAATACGCTTTGCAGCAAACGCACGGGGCTGCTGTCCGCTTGCATCCGCTCGGAGCAATCAGTCAGCAGACGGAGGGCAAAGCCCTGGCGGAGATGATGGACATGCGCGCGCACGGCGCCATTGCCTTTACAGACGGCTGGAAGCCGGTGCAGAGCAGCGGCCTCATGATGAAGGCACTAGAATACGTGAAAGCTTTTAACGGCATCGTCATTCAGATGCCGATGGATGGTGCGCTGGCAGCAGGCGGCCTCATGCACGAGGGCGCACGCTCCACGCGGCTGGGCATGCCGGGCATTCCGACACTCGCGGAAAGCCTGATGGTGCAGCGGGATATTGAGCTGACACGCTACGCGGGCTCACGATTGCACATCACGGGCATTTCTTGTGCAGAAAGCGTGGCGCTTATTCGCAGGGCGAAGGAGGACGGGCTGGATGTGACTTGTTCGGTGACGCCATATCACCTCCTGCTGACGGATGAAGCTTTGGAAACGTACGACAGCGCTTATAAAGTGACGCCGCCCCTACGGACGGAAGCCGACCGGCAGGCGCTGATTGCAGCGCTGGCAGACGGCACAATTGACTGCATTGCCTCGCACCACCGTCCGCAGGACTGGGATGCTAAGGCGAAGGAGTTTGAGTATGCAGGGGAAGGGATGGCCGTGCAGGAAATTGTTTTCCCGTTGGTTTTGGAAGCTGTGGGCAGTCAGGTTTCTTTAGAAAGAATCATTGACGCGCTGACGGCTGCGCCGCGGCGGATTTTCGGATTGCCGCCGGTGAGCATTGCTAAAGGCGCAACCGCGGGCTTCACGCTTTTCTCTCCCAAAGAGAGTACTACTTTTTCAGTAGAAAGCACACCATCTTTGGCGCGCAATAATCCTTTCGGCGGCATGCTGCTGAAGGGGCAAGTGCATCAAATCATTACCTCTTAATCACACCTCATGAACAAAAAAGTACAAACACACATTCCTTACGGATTTATTACAGCGCTGGCGATGATTGTCCTCTTCGCCATTTTGGAAGTAGCCAAGCTCAGCGAAAACAAGGGAGTTCAGTTTATTGGCTGGATTGTGTTTTTAGGTGGTCTTATATTAAATGCACGGGCCTTTTCCAAGGCTAATGATGCTGACATTACGTTTGGTCAGGCATTCGGTAGCTGCTTTAAAGCAAGCGCTATAATTGCGATTGTGTTGTTTGCGTGGACGTTCATCATGTTTATGGTATTTCCTTCTATGGAAACGCGCATACTTGACAAGGCGCAAGAGGGTATGATGAACGGTAAGATGAGCGAGGAGCAAGTTGATAAAGCAATGACCATGACGCGGAAATTTTTTAAAATATTTGCTGCCGGCGGAACTTTAATCTTCACCCTCATTGAAGGTGCTATTTTCTCTCTTATTGCAGCTGCAATTGCTAAAAAGCAGCCGCGGCAGCAGATAATGATGCAGTAAGCTTTAACCACAGTAGTATTTACATAACACAGGTTTCAGCGACTTTTGTCATTCGAAGGGAATCTTAAATGCTTTAGCATACAATGCTGTGAGCAAAGATTCCCTTCGGGAATGACAAAGATTGGGCAAGCAGCCCTTAGCACAAGACCTGCCATTAACCCATGCAACCCGACCTCTCCATCGTCGTTCCGCTTTTTAATGAAGAAGAAAGCCTGCCTGAGCTGGCGGAGTGGATAGACCGCGTGTGCACGGAACACAACTACCGCTATGAGGTAATCATGGTGGACGACGGCTCTACTGATTCTTCCTGGAATGTGATTGAGCGGCTGCGCGATGACTACCCGAATGTGCGCGGCATCCGCTTCCAAAGAAATTATGGGAAGAGCGCCGCGCTGAATGAAGGTTTCAAAGCCACCGCTGCCCCCTGCGTCATCACGATGGACGCCGACCTGCAGGACTCGCCGGATGAAATCCCGGAGCTGTACCGCATGATAATGGGCGATGAAGATTACGACCTCGTGAGCGGCTGGAAGAAGGTGCGCCACGACAATGCCCTCACGAAGAACCTGCCGAGCAAGCTCTATAACGGCGTAAACCGCCGCATGAGCGGCCTGAAGCTGCACGACATGAACTGCGGCCTGAAGGCGTACAAGCGCAAGGTGGTGAAGAGCATTGAGGTGTATGGCGAGATGCACCGCTACATTCCCATCCTCGCCAAGTGGGCGGGCTTCCGCAAGATTGGTGAGAAGGTGGTGGTGCACCGCCCGCGGAAATATGGCGTGAGCAAGTTTGGCTGGGAAAGGTTTGTGAATGGTTTTCTGGATTTGCTGTCTATTCAATTCATCTCGCGCTTTGGCAAGAAACCGATGCACTTTTTCGGGCTGCTCGGGATGATAGCGCTGATGGTTGGCTTTGGGCTGGCGATGTGGATGGTTATTGACCGGCTGATTGTCGGGCCGGGCTATGCGCTGGCCAACCGCCCGCCGTTCTACATTGCGCTTACTACGATGGTAATGGGGACACTGTTTTTCCTCGCCGGGTATCTGGGAGAATTGATTGCGCGGAGCGCTGCGGACCGGAATCATTATCTGGTGGAGCAGCGAACAGGCTGGTGATTCTCTGTACTTGATGAATAGCGAATCAAAAGCCTAATGGGTTTTTGTTCCGCCTGATAGACTTGTCATTCCGACGCAAGGAGGAATCCGCTGGGACGACGTAACATGAGAAAACTCCGATTGGGCAGATTCCTCCTTTCGTCGGAATGACAGCTGTTTTTCGGCAGCGGTACTTTGATTAAGCAGTGCTCATAATGCAAGACCACAATTACTACGTTTATATCACTACTAATAAGAACAAGACGGTGCTTTATACGGGCTTCACTGGTCGCTTGCAAACGCGCGTGTCGCAACATGAAACGCTGCAAACTTCTCCGCAGCCCAATAAGGCATTCACTTGGAAATACAACGCCTGTCACGTCATTTACTATGAGCATTTCCACGACGTGAACGCTGCCATTGCGCGGGAGAAACAGATTAAAGGCTGGAGCCGGGCGAAGAAGATTGCGCTGATTGAATCGGTCAATCCGGAATGGCGATTCTTAAATGATGAGATTCGTGGGCTTGGTGCGTCCCTTGATTAGGCGGCTCCCCTCCTTGCGTCGGGATGACAGCTATTCATTGAGCAGAACAATTCTATTTTGCTTTGCCAGGCTCATTCAAAACCTTTGTTAAGCATCCAATCTGGTATCATTCTTGGTTTATACCTTGCTCAAATAAAGATTGCAATGAAAAAGCTTTTGCTCGCGGTCGGTTTGCTGCTCGCCCTTTCTACTCAAAGCGACGCCCAAGGCTGGAAAGATGTTCTGAAAAACGTAGCCAACTCCGCTTCAGGCACTAAAAGCGGCGGCTCCGTCGGCAGCCTTTCCAATACCGACATCGTAGCCGGTCTTCGTCAGGCACTGGAGATTGGCGCGCAGAATGCTGGCAGCCGTCTGAATGCCGTCAACGGCTTCTTCGGTAATGCGCTGATTAAAGTGCTAATGCCTCCTGAAGCGCAGAAAGTGGAGACGACTTTACGCTCATTCGGCTTTGGCAATGTGGTGGACAAGGCCATCCTTTCCATGAACCGCGCTGCGGAGGATGCTGCCGGCAAGGCGGCGCCCATCTTTATCAATGCCATTAAGAGCATGAGCATTCAGGATGGCGTGAGCATCCTGCGCGGCGGGAACGGCGCAGCAACTAACTTTCTGCGCAATGCAACAACGGCTGCATTGACCAGTGCTTTCAGGCCGGTTATTGATAATTCTCTAAGCAAGGTCGGAGCGACCGCTTACTGGGGTACGGTGATGGGCACTTATAACAAGCTCCCGACTACCCGCAATCAAATTAATCCCGACCTGTCGGCTTACGTTACGGAGCGTGCCCTAAACGGCCTCTTCGTGAATATTGCTGACGAAGAGAACAAAATCCGCACAAACCCTGCCGCGCAGGTAACGGATTTGCTAAAGAAGGTTTTTGGCGCTAAGTAGTCGCCGCTTCCCAATTAACGACCGGCCTGTAAGGCCCTTTTTTTAAAACGATTAGCTTCGCAGCCTTCGTAAAAAGCTTCTGTGTACATGACCCGCGCCTTTCGGCTAAGCCTTTCCCTGCTCCTGCTGCTGTTCCCGCTTCTGTTAAACGCTCAGCCGCGCCCGACCAATATCAAGGTGCTGGATGAGTATAAGGATGGTAAAGGCAACATTGTGCGCGTAGTACAATTCAATGAGGGCCTCATGCGCGTAACGCAGACCATCATTGAGCCCATCAAGCCAACAATTGGCCTGCGTGTTCCCTTCAACGCTGATACCGCCCGGAAGGATTCCATGACGATTTTTATTTCCAAGAGCAATTACATGCTGCAATTGCGCTACCGGGGAAGAATCATTCGCGCATATAAGGCAGTCTTTGGCCCGAACCCGCTGCAGAATAAGCTGATGGAAGGAGACAGAAATACGCCGGAAGGCGTTTTCAGGATTGCCAGTAAGAACGGCGCTTCCAAGTACGACAAGTTTATGGGACTGAATTACCCGAACGATTCTTCGTTTGCCCGTTTCAATAAGCTGAAGGCATCCGGTGCTTTACCTGCCTCTGCCCGCATTGGCGGCGATGTGGGCATCCACGGCATCTGGCCGGGCGGCGATGATATGATTCAGCTCGGCATTGGCTGGACAGACGGCTGCATCGCGCTGAAAAATAAGGACGTGGAGGAACTGTTCAGCATGGTGGGTGTGGGCACGAAGGTGATTATCCGGCGGTAGCTTTGTTCCGGCGGCATTGCTCGCTGCAATACTTTACCTCTTCCCAGACGGCTTCCCATTTTTTGCGCCACGCGAATGGCTTGCCGCAGGTGGCGCATACCTTTTGCGGGAGCTGTTCTTTGCGGTGGGCGTTTTTGCGGGTGGTCATTGCTGCTTTTTTCCAGGGATTGAAATCCCTGGCTATTATTTCGGCCATCCCTACGGGACTCGTCAGTAGCCGCCTAGCTCAAAGCCTTCATAATCCCGCTCCAGCCTTTTCTTGAGTCGTGCTACCAGTTCATTTGTGGCCGGGCAGCGGGGCACGTTGCCGATGAAGGTTTCGTTGTACTCGTCAAATGGCTTCTTGTTGTGGTGCGGAAACTCAGCGCAATCCAGCGGGCGCACTTCGTAGATGCCGCACCTATTGTCCGGCTGGAGGAATTGGCAGGGTTGCAGATTGTTGACCCAATCGCCATTGTCCGGGTCCTGGTGCAGCCACTTCGCTTTGAAATCTTTTGGCGACATTTTCAGATGCGCGGATATGCGGCGGATGTCCTGCTTGTTGAACGTCGGTGTCATCGTCTTGCAGCAGTTGGCGCAAGTCGTGCAGTCAATGTGCGCCCATACCTCCGCGTCTGTTTGCGCCACTACTTCCGGCATATCGTCCGGTACCAGCTCATCCAGCTTTCTGAGAAAGGAAACCAGGCCATCCTTATTACGCGCCGCGCGGCGTCTAAAATTCTGCAAGTCCATACGAATAGCGTAAAAGTAACGTTTTGGTTAAAGGAGTTCCGCCCGCCGAAACGGTATAATTTTTGGCTTTCACGCATACTCCATTTTCTAAAGATTATTTTTGAGGAGCACCGAAACCCGTATGCGTCTGAGCCGCCTTCTACTTTCCGTTTTTATTGCTGCCCTTTTGACCCACGCGCCACTCTGTGCGCAGACGGTGAAGGAGCGCCAGCTCATGGACTCGCTCGTGCGCGTTGCGGACAGCATGGGCCGTGTTGTTCCGGATAGCGTTGCCGTGAAAAGCGGCGACACTTCCAAAGAGTCCGTGGCGGCAAAGCCGGCTGCTGATACGCCGCGTACTGCTACCGCAACCACGCCTTCTGAAGGCGGCTATGAAATCACCGGCACCGTCAAAGACAAGAATACCGGCGAAGGCATTCCATTCGCTACGGTCTTTTTTCCGGGAAGCGATGTTGGCATTCCGGCTGATTTGGATGGAAAGTTTACGCTGCCTTTCTCAAAACAGCCCGGTGATACACTGCGTGTTACAGCAATCGGCTACGCAACCTGGAACCGCCGCCTGAATCTGAGAGGCGACCGCCATCCGGTGCTCACGATTGAGCTGACGCGCGAGGCGGCGCAGCTCAGCGAGTTTGTGTTCCATGCGGGCGAAGACCCGGCCATTACGCTGCTGAAGAAAATCATTGCGCGCAAGCCGGCCAACAATCCTGACCGCTTAGAGAATTACAAGTATCAGGTGTACAACAAGCTGGAAGTGGACATCCGCAACCTCAGCCGTAAGGAGTTTGAGCGCCTGCCCATCCCAATGATCAAGCAGTTCGGGTTCATCTACAATAATCTGGACAGCACGAGCGAGAAGACGCCTTTCCTGCCCTTCTTCCTGACAGAGACGCTCTCTGACTATTACTTCCGCCGCTCCCCGAAAAAAACGCGCGAGCTAATCAAGGCCAGCCATATCAAGGGCATTAAGAATGAAAGCATTGACCAATTTCTGGGCTCGGCGTATCAGAACGTGAACGCTTACGACAACTTCATTCCGGTTTTTGATAAATCCTTCGTATCACCTATTTCAAACAATGGTGCTTTCTACTACAAATACCGCATCAAGGATACACAGCAGGCCTATGGTCACCCGATTGTGCTTGTAGAATTCCGCCCGAAGCGTGATGGCGAGAATTGCTTTTTCGGCGACTTCTGGGTGGTGTTGGATTCTGTCTATGCCATACAGCGCGTGTCTATGGAAGTGCCGAAGTCGGCCAACATCAACTTCGTGAGCCGTGTCAGCCTTTATCAGGAAACCGCGCCCGCCATGGGCGACTCGCTTTGGTTTACGGTCAAAGACAAGTTTGTCTCCGACTTCAACCTGCCTTATAGTCCGAAGCTGCCGGGATTGATTGGCCGCAAGACAACTACCTACCGCAACATTGTAATCAACAGCGACAGTGTGGCTGCCGTGTTGGATAATCCTGCATATCATAAAGATGTGATTGTGGCAGACACGGCGCGCGGGCAAAGCGAGGATTTCTGGAACGCTGCCCGACCAGACACGCTTTCTAAAAATGAGCGCTCTATTTATGCGATGGTAGATACGCTGAACAATCTTCCCGTATTCCAGCGCTTCAAGCGGACGATGAAATTCCTTTTCGGCGGTGTTGTAACTGTCGGCGCTGTGGATATCGGGCCCTATTATAATCTTTACAGCCGCAACCGGGTTGAAGGCAATCGCTTCCGCATCGGCCTTGCTACCAACAAGCTCCTTTTTAAGGACGTGCGCCTGAGCGGTTACCTCGCTTATGGCACCAAAGACGAGGCTTTTAAATACTACGGCGATGCGCTCTGGATTATCAACAGGCAGCCGCGCATGTATGTCTTTACTTCTTTCCGGCACGACCTGGACCGGAGCAATAACTATTACGACAACGCGGTGGGCCCGGACAATATCTTCTCCGGTATTGCGCGCAAGCGCGGTATTCCCTATAAGCTGGCCCTCGTGGACGATGCGCGCTTTGAGCTGTACAAGCAGTATTACAGTGGCTTTGCTCATGCCCTCACGCTGCAGCACCGCACTTTTGATCCTTTTGACCCGCTGCCGTCTGCCGGAATTTTCATGGATGAGAATGGTAGGGAGCGCGAGCAAGTAATCAGCAGTGAAGTAGGCGCCCGGCTACGTTATGCCTACAAGGAAGAATACCTGGAAGGACAGTATCTGCGCACAAGTCTTGGTTCCAAATGGCCCATTGTAGAGGTGCGGGGTTCTGTAGGCTTGAAGGATGTGCTGAACAGCGGCTACGAATATCAGAAGGCCTCTGTCACTATTTCCGACAACGTAAAGATTCCGCCGCTGGGCAGCATTTATTACAACCTCTTCGCCGGGAAAACTTTTAGCAAGGGCGCACTGCCTTATCCGCTTTTAGACATAGCACCGGGCAATGAGTTTCACTACTATCTGCGCAATGCCTTCAACATGATGACGCGCTACGAGTTCATCTCCGACCAGTACGCGGGCTTCAACTTTGAGCACAGCATAGGCGGTGGTATCTTCAATTATATCCCTTACCTGAAGAAGGCGAAGCTGCGCCAGTTCTGGACGGCCAAGGGCATCATTGGCTCGCTGAATGATGAGAATACGGCGCTGAACATTACATCCCAGCAAAAGCCGGGCGGCTATCCTTTCCGTACGCTGGAAAAGCATCCGTATGTAGAGGTAGGCACTGGCGTTGAAAACATCTTCCAGCTCTTCCGCTTAGACTTTGTGTGGCGCGTCACGCCGAAGCCGCTGCCGGGCGAAGACCAGTCTAAGTACTTCGGAATTTTCGGCAGTGTGCGGTTCCATTTCTGATTAGATTTGAGAAAAGAATAAATGCTCTATGACAACGCAGAATAAGCGCGAGCAATTGCAGGAGTATATAGGCATTGCCGAGCAGGAGAAGGTAGAAGCCATGTACACGCTTTTCCATAGCTGGATAGAAGAAAAGCGCGGCGGAGAAGATGAAGGGCTTAGTGATGAGTTAGTAGCCGAGATGGATGCTGAATACGAAGCGATGGAGCGCGGTGAGGTGAAAGGATATACCCTGGCAGAAACTATGGAGCACCTTAGAGAACAGAGGAAGCAGCGCCTTCAGAAAAATGGATAAGCTGACTGTTCTGCCGCGGGCACGCCGCGAAGCGGATAACTCTGCCGCATGGTATGACGAGCATGCAGAAAATCTGGGCGAAAAGTTTTTAGACGATTTTGAAGATGGCTTGAATGCGATTTTGGCTGCACCGCTTCGCCATCCTGAAATCAAGGGTCATTACCGGCAACGGCTTATGGACGGGTTCCCGTTTTTATTGTGTACTGCGTCAACCGGCAGAAGGGTAGGGTTACCATCACATCCGTCTTCCACACCAGCCGCAACCCAAAGAAGAAGTTTGGCAGTAAGTAGCGCCTAACGGTACCACCATCCCACCATTTCCATCCCCAGCGCAATGCCAAGGTGGACAATCACACCGCCGTAAATAGAACGCGTGCGGTAAGCCAGAATGCCAAGAATCAATCCGCCGAAGAAGGATGAAATCGCCTCGCCCAGCGGCTTATCAAAGTGTATGGACACGTAGAAAGCGCACATCGGTAGAATAGCCTTCGGCCCGATGATGCGCGCAAAGGGGATGATTAGAAAGCCACGGAAGAAGAATTCCGTCACCACATAGTCTATGCTGTAGAAGGTTTCATAAGCAAGCGTGCCGCTCAGCCAATGAGGGTCATTGCGTGTAATGCTGAGCCTTGCAGCGCGGGGATAAACTGCCTGAAAGTCTGGCTGCGAGCCTGCGGCAAACAGCAGCGGCAGCATCAGCAGAATGAGTACGAAATAAGGCCACAGCACCACGCCCTTAGCATGGAAGCCATACAGCTGCTCCCACCTTCTATCCACAAACAGCCCATAGACAGCGCAAGGAAGGAACAGGAAGATGAAGCCCTCCGCATTGACAATTATTTTCCAAAGCAGCGTGTTGTAAACGGGCGATGACCATCTTGCAATGGTGCTCCAATCCGGCGTGTACCATGCGCGGAGACTAAACAGCGCAATGGCAAAGAAGATGAGCGCCCAAAGCTTGCCTGAACGCAGCGCTTTATCCTTATCAAAGAGTAGCTGCAAGGTGTAAGCGCCCCCAAGTACCGTTGTGTAGCCGCCGATGTATTTCAGCAAGCGGCGCGGCGCATTTACATCCGGCTTTATCCAGATTTCTTCTGACTTCACGAAGAAGTTGACATAGATACAAGCGGCCACAAACAGCACCAGCGCCGCGAGGTAGCGCCAATTGCACTGCGATGTGAAATAATCGCGCAGAAAACCCCAAATCTTCTTCATGCTACAATCCCCAGACGGCTGTGATTTGGGCGGCATGTTCCTGCGCATCCACCTTGTCTATGACGTGCGCAATCTTTCCCTCTTCGTCAATCAGGAAGGTCGTACGCAGGATGCCCATGTACTTCCTTCCCCAAAAGGTTTTCTCGCCCCACACGCCGTATGCCTCCACCACCTTATGCTCCGTATCCGCCAAGAGCAGAAAAGGCAGCGAAAACTTTTTGATGAAATTCTGGTGCTTCTTCTCACTATCCACGCTCACGCCGAGGACGGCAATACCTTTTTGCTGCAAAGCAGCTATGTTGTCGCGTAGGTTGCAGGCCTGCTCCGTGCAAGTGGGTGTGTTGTCTTTGGGGTAGAAGTAAAGCGCCACTTTCTTCCCACGAAAATCTTTCAGGGAAACGGTATTGCCGCTTTGGTCTTTGACGGAAAAATCGGGGGCAGGAGCGCCGGGCTGTAACATAGAAAATTGGTCTGACCGACTGAAAGGAGGTCTGCCCAATTTTCGTTATGGGCAGCCTACGTTACACGTTCAGCGCGTAAAAGTATAGGATGCCGCAGCTTCGTTCCCATTCTCATCCGCAGCTTTCACAACCAGCTTATGGCTTCCCTTCCCGCAATGCGCGTCAAAAACATACGTCCACACATCGCCGTGCTGCTCAAACTTAATCCAGTTCCCATCCAATTCCCCGCGAAAGGTTTTGACAGAAGTCGCGCCGTCCGTCGCGCGGATAGCAAGCCTGCCCGCCTTACCAATAGCCCCCTTAATCGGCTGTAAAGGCTTCAGCTCCGGAGCGGTCGTATCTATCGCCAGCCGGTATTCGCCGAAGGCGCGGACGCTGGCTTTGTACCATCCTTGCAAAGCAGGCGCCGCCGCTCTCCCGCTTTCATCCTTCCCATCGCTGTACATCATTGCCACTTTGCTGCGCAAGGCGAAGGGTATCAGCTTATCCGCCTTCAGCGAAAGCTCAAAGGCTTTATGAACCGGAATGGCGGCGTTTGCAATCGTTACGCGTTGCGAAATGCTTTTCGCATCCGGCACTGCTGATACGCCGATGCAGGCTTTATCATAAAGCGCCGCCTCATCCAGCCAGAAAGTTGCTGCATCTCCTTCAACATGAAACTGCGCCCCCGGCTTCGCAAAGTCGCAGGCAGGCAAGGCATGTTGCCCAGCTATGCAGCGCAGCGCAAAGCGCACCTCACTCTCATTGCCGCCCACATCCGTCAGCACAATGCGCACGGCATGAAAAGCCGCATCACCCGGCTCTATTTTCCCGCGCGCGCCGTTCAGCAATTCGTAGATGCGGCTCAGCCGGTTACCGGGGAGTTGAAAAAGCAGTTGCGACCATAGCTTGTCCCTTTCGTGCAAGCCATAATCCGCGTAAGCGTGCAGGTAGCGCGTCTCGTCGTAACCGATATCGTCCAGGCGGATGCGGCCTTGCAGCGCGCCGTCCAGGTACCATTCGGCGGTGTAGAAGGCCAGCGTGTTTTCGCTGCCGGGCATGTAGTCATCGGCCACGATGCCGAGGCCAGCGCTTGTGCTGCCGATGGTTATGCTGTCTTCTTTTGGAATGAACGCATCGCCCGCTTTGCGCAGCGGATAAAGCGTTGGCACGCCGCCGTAGATGCCGAGCGTCAGGTCGTAAACGGCAAGCTGTTTCGGCAATGGCGGAACATCGTCTTTCACGTCAAAGCCGAAGAGCTGCGGGTTGAGCGGATGCTCCGTTTTACTGTCGCGGATTTCAAAGTGAAGATGCGGTGCCGTGGAGCCACCGGTATTACCGCTCCATGCAATCTGCTCGCCCTTCTTCACCGGAAATTGTTGCGGACTAAATTGTAAATCCACCGTCCAGCTTTCCTTCGCGTACTGCTGCGCGCGCACATACTTCTGGATGGCAGGAACAAAATCATTCAGGTGCGCATAGAGCGTTGTGTAGCCGTTCGGATGTGTGATGTAAAGCCCGTGGCCAAAGCCGCCGGGCTCCATCTTGATCCGGCTCACGTAGCCATCGGCGGCGGCAAACACTTTTTCGCCCTCATGGCCGCCCGTCTTGATGTCTATGCCGGAATGAAAATGGCCGGGGCGGCATTCGCCGAAGTTGCCGGCCAGCAGGATGGGAATGCTGAGGGGATTGCGGAAATAGCCCTGCGGGTATTGCTGAGAAAAAACCGGGCAGCAATAGGCTGATAAAAGAAAGCAAAACAGAGCAACCCGCGGCATTCAGCGAAGCTACAATACCTTTGAGCCATGTTTGACAAGCTGCGGCAGCGTTGGGGACTCAGCACACTCCGGGTAGTGCTGGTGCTCATTACGTTCGCGGCCGGCGGCTCCCTTTGCGGCTGGGCAGCGCGCAAGCTGATGGTGCTCATAGACGTTCCTAAGGGTGTGATGTGGTGGGTGCTTTACCTGGTGCTTGTCACTGTACTTTGGCCACTGGCAGTGATGCTCATCAGCGTGCCTATGGGCCAGTTCCCATTCTTTAGGAGCTATTTAGGCCGCATGGCCCGCAGGATGGGTTTCGGAAGAGCCGAAAAGCCGGCGGCAAAATCTTCAGACGCCGTGTAGTACGGTTTGCAACACCGCCAGCGATTTGATGGGCCGCATGTGCTCCGTATGCCGCTGCAGGAATTGCAGGTACCATTCTAACAGCCGCTGCCGCGCTGCGCCATTCAGCTCAATGCTTCCCAATTCATCAAAATGTTGCACCCGCAGCATCAGTGCAAGCGCCGCAGCATCTTCCGTAGTCACTTTAGTGCCCGCAAAAGGTGGATCGGCAGTAAAGCCCCCTTCAATCAGGTTCAGATAAGGTGTGTCTTCGCTCCAGCGGCCCGCCAGCTCATAACCCAGCGCGCGGCTGCATTGCATGGCAAAGAAGACCGGATAATTCGCCACTGCTTCCAGCGGCTGAGCGTCGAGGCGCTCCAGATATTCTTTGGCAAAGTCAAAAAGTTCCGGCATTGGGGCGGCCTCCGGCAAGAGGCGCAGCAGTAGTTCTGCAGAGAAGAGTGCGATGCTGTTCTTCACTACCTCCTCATGAATGCTCTGATAGAAAACGGCAGGCGAAAATTCCTTTAATCTTTGCAGGTTTCCCTGCGGCTTGTAGTAGGCTACGATGTCCAGAACCATCGCCGGCTGCAGCAAGCCCGCACGACTGCTGCGGCCTTTGGGCGACACGGTGCGTATGCCCTGAACCAGATAAGTCTGCACGCCATATACACGTGTGAACTGGTTAGAAATCAGGCTCGTCTCCCCATACTTGATAGAGTGAAGGACGATGGATTGAGTAGTTGTGATCACTTACCAATGCACCACTAAAAGCGGGCCGTCTATTGCTCTGTCAGGTGTAAAGTGAGCTTTGCGCTGTCGGTAAGCAATGGCACTTTCAGCATCGTCATAGCGCTGATGTCGGCAGTTATCTTCCCGCCACTGACCGTAACCTGAACCGGCGTTTTATTATCGCCACCCCAATAGTCTGAGTTGTCGTTGGCCGTCACGCTTTTCGCATAATAGCTGCCGGAGCTTGTCGGCATAGTCGTGAATTCTATGGTCAACAGCTACACGCGTTACATGCGTAGGCCGGTAGTTAGTGTTGCCTAATTTCCAAAAGCTGTCGCCACTGCTGTTGTCTTCTTTTTTGCAGGAAGCCATGGCTAGCAGCGCTGCCGCGATCACGCAGCATAAGGGTATTCTCATAACAGTGAAGTTTAAAGCTAGTGGTAACAGATTCTTAGTGCATCATTACCATTTTTCCTACCGCGGCCTGGGTTCCGTCTTTATTTGTGGCGAAGATGAGCAATACACCACTTTGCGGCCGGCGCCCCTTGTAATCCATGCCATTCCACACGAGCTGGCCGCCTGCAGACTTCGCCCGGTAAATGAGCTGCCCGGTGATGTCGGTGATGCGCACATCGGCATCTGTGGTAAAGCCGCGCATGGTGATGGGCCCGCTATAATCTGAGCTGACGGGGCTTGGAAACGTCTGAATGCTGCCTGCGGTTTCGCTGCCTTCTGTCGCGGTGCCGCGATAAGACACGAGGCCATCTACCGTGCCTATATACACGTCGCCGGTCACCGGATCTACTGTTATGGACTGGATAGTGTTGGACGGAAGCGGAGAGTTATCTACCGTAAAGCGATTGATAATTTTAGACGCATCCGGAGAAAGCAGCCACACGCCGTTATTGGTGCCAATCCACTTTCTGTTAGCGCCATCAACTGCCATTGCAAACACAGATTCATTGCTGAACAGATAACCGGCAAACTGATCGTATTGCACAATACGCTGCTCAGCATCACTGCTCCTATCGCTCAGCGCCAGGCTGGGACTGCTGAAAATGCCGATGCCCTTGTCTGTTCCGATCCATATGGCGCCGTCGCGGTCTTTCATCAGGCTGATGACGCCGTTGGATGGCAGGTTGCCGCGGCCTTTACCCGAAAGAACGGCACGCCGGTGCGCAGGGTCAGGGCCGTTAGCCGGGTCATTCTGGTCGTCAAATACAATCACCCCGCCGCCAAAAAGGGACACATACCATTTCTGATTCAGGTCATCAACGATCATCTTCGTTCCGGCATGGGGAAAGCCGCCGTTTACGTTTTCCGGCACCGGATGGTGATACCAGTGTCCGTCTGCGTCACGCGCCGCCAGTTCATTGGCGGCAAAGGACTGGTTTACCCAAAGATTGCCGTTGCCGTCCACCGCTACGCCCGTTGCGGGATGGTTGCTGCCGGCAGCCTCGAGGCTTTCCTGCTTATACACACGCTCCGTGCCATCCGCTTGTCGCTCATACACACCTCTTTCGGCACTGCCTGCATAAAGGGTGCCCGTGGCCTGATCCATCGTAAGGCACACAAAGTCAAAGACAGAGTCAAAGAGGCTGCCGCTGTACCGGTGATAATCCGTCCACTGCTCATTGCGGAAGTGCGAGAGGCTATTGTTTCTGCCAAGGCCTGTGTAAAAGCGGCTGTTCACACCGCCATGCGCCACCCATACATCGCCGTCACGCGCATAGATGTCATAGCTCTCATTGTCGCCGGGTCCCTGAGGCACAAGGAGCGATATATGGCCATCGTCTTCGCGCTTGCCCAGCCCCTGATACAGATCTGCCGTCCACACGCGGCCATCATCAGTCTCTATGGTGCCCCGCGGGTACGCTATGTTCAGGGAGTCAGTAACTGCATTTGTCGCGGACGACAGGTGATAGCTCTTGCCGCTGCCTTTAAAACGGTTGAAGACGCCGGCATATACCGTATTCCTGCCGCCGTCCAGATGCGTTATCGAAAAGGAATCAAGATGAAAAACGGGCTGAAAGACTCCTGCGCCATTCCGGCGGAACAGCGTATCCGTTACAGGCTGGGCTGCCATAGCATAGAGAGCGCCTTGCACTACCGCCAGCTGGGAATAGCTGCGCGTGAGGTCAACCGGCTGCCAGGACGCAAATACCTGCGGCGTAGCAGACGTGCGGAGTATCCGGTAAAGGCCGCCGCTGGATGCCGCATAGAAGTAAAGACTATCGGCTGTAAACGCGTTAATAGCCATCGTCAGGCCGTTTTTTGAGAAGACGTAGGTCTCCTTTACCTCCTGCTTCTCAAGGTCTATGACAATGATGCCGAGCCCTGTGCTCAGGTAAGCCATACCGCCATCCGCGTAGATGTGATTGATGCTTTTAGAGCCCGAGAAGCTCTTGTTTTTAAGGTCGGGCAGCACCTTAAAATTGTTGTGGCGGAAAAGGTCAATATTGCTGTTGCTGTAGCCGATGATGCAGGTGGCCGTGCTCCGGTCATAGCCCACAGCCACCGGCGAAGATTCATGCATGCCCTCCACCTTGCTGTAGCGCTCGCTTTCGCCATTTGCGGCGGAGTAGGTAAAAAAAGAGCGGTTGCAAATCACATAATTGTTCAGCCCGTCGGTGGCAATGCCCTGCGCGCTGTTGTAGGGCAGATGGGCGCGCCACACGCCTACCGGGCGGTCCTGCGCCCCTGCCGCAGCGCCGATCAGCAGCAATAAGAAAACGGAAAAACGGTGCATTGGCTTCAAAAGTATTCTATAAACGAGGGCGTCGCTGCGTTATTGCGCCATCAGCCCGGAGCGGCCTAAGCGCTTAAAAATCATTGTCAATTAAAAACTCAATCAGGCGCGGATACCAAAAGTGCTCCAGCTGCTGTACCCGTCGGGCAAGCGCATCTGCATCGTCGCCGGGATGCACCGGGCAGCTGGCCTGAAGGAGGGTGGCGCCGTGGTCATACTCCTCATCTACATAATGGATAGTGATGCCAGACTGCGCATCGCCCGCCGCGAGCACGGCTGCATGCACATGCGCCCCCCACATTCCTTTGCCACCGTAGGCCGGTAGCAGCGCAGGATGAATATTGACAATTTTCCCCCGGAAGGCCTCAATAAAACCCGTCGGCACTTTCCATAAAAAACCCGCAAGCACTATCAGCGCCGGCTGCTCTGCCAGAAGGGATTGTATAAAGCCGGGCGTATCAAGCTGCCCCTTTTGCAAAATCATGGACGGAATCTGCTCCCGCTGCGCGATGTCCAGCACGCCCGCATCGGCCCTGGTGGTCACAATAAGGGCCACCGCTGCACGGCCCGAGGCGCTGAAGTGCTCTATAATGGCATCCGCGTTAGAGCCGCGGCCGGAGGCGAAAATGATGAGACGTTTCATGTGGGGAGTCAGGGTGAAGCGTTCGCGGAAGGATGCGGCAAGGCCCAATGCCTAACCCACCCGCCGGATGTCTGCGCCAAGTGCATTCAGCCGCTCGTCTATGCGCTCGTAGCCGCGGTCTATCTGGTCTATGTTCTGGATGGTGCTCTTGCCACTTGCCGAAAGCGCCGCTATAAGCAACGCAACACCTGCGCGTATATCCGGCGACACCATATTGATGCCGCGCAGCGCGTGGTGGTGGTCCAGGCCTATCACCACCGCCCGGTGCGGGTCGCAAAGCACTATCTGCGCCCCCATCTCTATCAGCTTGTCCACAAAAAACAGCCGGCTCTCAAACATCTTCTGGTGCACCAGCACCGTGCCCCTCGCCTGCGCCGCCACTACCAGTATAATGCTCAGCAGGTCGGGCGTAAATCCGGGCCAGGGGTGGTCGTAGATAGTGAGCACCGAGCCATCAATAAACGTCTGTATCGCATAGCTCTCCTGCTTCGGGATGTGTATGTCGTCGCCCTTTACCTCCAGGCGGATGCCAAGGCGGCGGAAGGTCTCCGGAATCACGCCAAGCTGTGCCACATCCGCGCCTTGTATCGTAATGTCGGAGCCCGTCATAGCCGCCAGCCCTATAAAAGAGCCCACCTCTATCATATCCGCCAGCATCCGGTGCTCCGTGCCATGCAGCTCCCGCACACCCTGCACCGTAAGGCAGTTGGACCCGATGCCGTAGATCCGCGCCCCCATACTGTTCAGCAGCCGGCAAAGCTGCTGCACATAAGGCTCGCAGGCGGCATTATAAATGCTGGTAGTCCCCTCCGCCATCACCGCCGCCATCAGAATGTTGGCCGTGCCCGTCACCGAAGGCTCGTCCAGCAGCAGCTGCGCCCCCACCAGCTTATCCGTGCTCAGCGAAAACAGGTAGTTCTCATCATCATAACTAAACCGCACCCCAAGGCCCTCAAAGCCGCGGATGTGCGTATCCAGCCGCCGCCGCCCGATCTTATCGCCCCCCGGCTGCGGTATCTGCGCCTTGCGGAAGCGCGCCAGCATAGGGCCCGCCACCATTACAGAGCCACGCATCCGCCCGCTTTTATGCCGGAAGGTCTGGCCGGAGAAGTAGTCGGTATTAATCTCATCCGCCTGCAGCGTCACCGTGCCCGGCGCGGCGCGCGTTACACGCACCCCCATATCCCCAAGCAGCTCCAGCAGCAGATTCACGTCTATAATGTCCGGCACATTCGTGTAAGTCACCGGCTCGCTCGTAAGCAGGGCCGCGCACAGCACCTGCAGCGCCTCATTCTTAGCGCCCTGCGGCACGATGACGCCGGAAAGCGGCCTGCCGCCGCGGATTTCAAAAGCTTTCATTGCAGGGGGCAAAATAGGGAAATTGCACAGGCAAAGATGGTAAAGCCCCCGGTCCGGTTTAACAGGAGGCCGCTTTCCTGCATGCTCAGTGCCTCCTGTCCGGAAATACCCCCTTCCCATCCGTTTGTCATCCCCGCTGGAGAACTTGGCTAGTAAGCGCACATTCGCATAAAGTTCCCCTTCGGGGATGACAAAAGTCGCTGTGTGCTTTTTTAAAATAAGACGCCGATTACTTCCACACACCGCTCGTTTTCATTGCAAAAACCATAGTCTTAACTAAGATATGCTACTTAAAAAGCACCATAATGATGCTTAAAAGTGCTATTATGATGTTTGGAACAACTATTTAAGGATAAAAAATGGCTAACATTATGCCTGGACGGGCAAAAATGTGCTTTTTATCATAATCCTTTACCGTTTTCTACACAATAAACCCCCTCTAAGAGGGGGTTTATTGTGTAGAAAATGACAGTCTTTATGCCTGCAGGGGATATTATTGTGCGTGTAGGGGTTAAGATAGTGGGTTTTCCCCCTATCCCCGGCTGGCGGCAATGCTTGCCGGTTCCTTATATACCACCGCGGTTCTTGTTTTTAAACTTCCGCTTTTTAAAGTTGCCCGCTCCTTGTCCTTGTCCTTGTCCGGCCTGCGGCGGGCTGCCGTAGTTGCCGCGATTGTTGTTATTATTCTTTTTCTTTTTAAAGCCCGTATCCTGGCGCAGGTCAAGCTGCACGTCAAAGCCTCCGCCGGGCTCAAATTGGAGGGCGCCGTCGGTCATCTTGGCCAGCTCGGCCTTTATCATATCGTCGTGTACCGGCTCCTTGTGCCAGTTGGCATATGCCAGCTTCATGAAGTAGGCAATGTGCTGGGTAAAGCCTTCTTTTTTCTCCGCATCCGTCTCAGCAGCGGCGCGGCCCAGCAGCTCTTCTACATTGCCGCCCAGGTGGCGGTGCTTTATGGCGCGGGCGGGGTAAGGGAGGGGCGTGGGCCTTTTGCGCAGCTCTTCTTCGCTGGGCTTTGCGTAGGGGCTGGCCACCTCCAGCCGGAAACCGGTCATCTGGTAGAGGTGGTCCCAGAGCTTGTGGCGGTAGTCCTCCGTGAGCTTCAGCTGGGGGTTGAGCACAGACATTACGTCTATGATGGCTTCCGCGTTTTTGAGGCGCAGGGCGGGGTCTTCTATCGTAAGGAGGTATTCGGCCATGCTCTGAATGGTGCGCCCGTATTCGGGCATCTGCATGGCGGGGCGGGTGGTGTTATAATCCATAAAGGCGGGGCTCCGGGCGGGCAAAAGTAAACGGGGAAAAAGAGGCATTGGCCGGAAAGTGGCAGCAATGCAGGCCGCGCGGGATGTTCAAAAATAAGGAATGATTGCCGGGTAAAGGCCTGCGGCGGTGTGGCGGGCTTGCTAAAAAGCAAAAGGCCTGCGCAAGGCAGGCCCCGGTATGCTGCGGCGCTGCGCTTAATGCGCTACGGTAAAGCTGCGTGTAATGTGCTCGCCGGCTGCGGTGAGCATGTTGAGGAAATAGACGCCGGCGGGCAGGTTTCTGACGTCAAGGTCTTTGGTATAAAGCGCGGCGCCGGCATCGTCGGCCCATTGGGCCACGGTCCTGCCTGCTGCATCTGTGACTACTGCGGCGAGGCTCCGGCCCTTGTCCAGCTTCAGGGCAATCGTAAGGCTGCTTCCGGCAGGCACGGGACTAATGATGAGGGATGCGCTGCCGGCAGCTGTAGCGCTGCCGATGCCAAGTGGCGGGGTGCCTGTGGTGTTGGTGGTGTTGGCGAGCTCATAATAGTAGCGCGATTCCATATCGCTGTAGTTGGGCGCCAGTGCCCATACGCTGTCGCGCAGCCAGGTCTGGGTAAACATGCGTGTGAGCTGGTCGTAGGAATTGTAGAAGTAAAACTCGCGGGTGCTGTTCTTCCACACGAGGCCCCTGAGGGTCTCATTAACGGCAGTGAGGGGATAGCCGGCGGGGGTGAGGGTAGCGGTGCTGCGGGTGGTGGGGGACCATACGCCATTGCTCTGGCGGTAGTGCGTGGTAGTCTGCACGGCAGGCGTAGTGGTGGTAAGGGATACAGCGATGCTGTCGTCTTTGTAAAGGCCACTGCTGTTTCGGACCTCTTCAAGCTCGGCCACAATTTCGTTGGCGGCGTTGTAATAGTGGGTGTAGCGGTAAACGGGGTCCCAGGCGCCGGCGCTGCTCCAGTCTTCGTGCATTTCGGTAGTCTGGTTGCCTGAGGCATCGTAGGTGTAGGAATCGCGGCTGGCATTCTGCCAGGCAGCAGCGCCTACGGCGCGCTCAGCTATGTGGCTTGTCAGCCTGCCAGCCGCATTGTAGGTATTGGTAAAGCGGCCAAAGGGCGTCCAGCCCGGTCCGGCAACACCCCAGGCATCTGTGCCTGCGGCAGCAATGCTCCCACCGGCGGTATAGGCGGTGGTGGTGCGGAAGGTGTTTTCCCACTTGCCGGTAGCGTTGCGAAACTCCTGACTGTAGAAGGCGGTCTGTGCCCCGGCGGCATTGTACTGATAGGCATACCGGATGTCGCCCTTGTACTGGCCGGCCTCCCAGTTGAAGGTGGTGAAGGTGTCTGCGAGGCCGGCGGTGTTAAACGTCTGTGTCCAGATATATTGACGCTCGTAGGCTTTGGTGGCCTCATTCCATACGGCGTAAAACATCGTATCGTAGTCCAGCCGTCCGCTTGTGGCATCGCCGCCTCTGCCGTTTGAATATTTGTAGGTGGTTGTGTCCAGCGCCTCAACGTCCATACCGGATGCATTACTGCTGCCGGTAAAGATGCCGGTAAGCCTGGAGCTGATACCTGTGGCCTTCGCCGCGCCGGCTGTCGCCGTGATTTGTCCCTCCAGGCCGTGCTTCTTCAGATAGGTTTGCATAGGCGTGACCTGCTGCGCCTGTGCGGAAACGGCCGCCGCCAGGAAGATAAGGGGGAGTAATTTTCGTGTCATGAGGTGTGATGTGATTCGGGGGCCAAAGGAAATCCCGCATCTTTTTTTTACCTCCCATCAATTGGTTATCGGACATTCATTTTCTGGTTAATGGCTTTAGAGCTAAATGTGTGGCATCCCTGCCGGATCTGGTGCCGGCATAGGTGAATGCAGTGCCGACGCTGCCTAAATTTGGGCACCGATCATGCAGCAATACCTCAGCCTCCTCCGCCACATTTTAGACAATGGCGTTCATAAATCCGACCGTACCGGCACGGGTACTATCTCCGTCTTCGGCTACCAGATGCGCTTTGATCTGGCAGAAGGCTTCCCGATGGTGACCACAAAGAAACTTCATCTGAAAAGCATTGTTCATGAACTGCTTTGGTTCCTGCGTGGCGATACCAATGTTGCTTACCTGCAAGAGCACGGCGTAAAAATCTGGGACGAATGGGCAGACGCCGAAGGCAACCTCGGCCCCGTATATGGCCACCAATGGCGCAGCTGGACCGGCGCTGACGGCATCACTCACGACCAAATCAAAGACGTAGTTGCAGAAATAAAGCGCAACCCCGACAGCCGCCGGCTGATTGTAAACGCATGGAATGTGGGCGACCTGGCCAAAATGGCCTTGAGTCCCTGCCACGCCCTCTTTCAGTTTTACGTGGCCAACGGCAAACTGAGTTGTCAGCTTTACCAGCGCAGCGCGGATGTTTTTCTCGGTGTGCCGTTCAATATCGCTTCTTACGCCTTACTCACCCTGATGATGGCGCAGGTATGCGGCTTGCAGCCCGGCGAGTTCATCCACACCTTCGGCGATGTACATCTGTACAGCAATCACGTAGAGCAGGCGGAGCTGCAGCTCACAAGGGCGCCCCACCCGCTGCCGCAGATGAGGCTTAATCCGGACGTCAGGGACATCTTCGGATTCCGGTATGAGGATTTTACGCTGGAGAATTATGAGGCGCACCCGCATATAAAGGCGCCGGTGGCCATATAGGGGCTTATACTTTCAGGTCTCCTTCACGCCCGTCATCCATCGTCTTTCCGGTTACCATAGAGGCGGCCATCTTGGCCCACTGCACCAGCTTGTTGTGCTTTGTATCCCAATAGCGCGCGGCTTCCGGCTGTACGCGGATAAGGGTCAGCTCCGGATCGTCCACGCCGCCCTGAAACCAGATTTTGGCGTACTCGTTCCATAGCTCCTTAATCTTGGCGCGGTCTTCAGAGACTGTGGCCGGGCCGAATACGCTCAGGTACTCGCTGCTGCTGCCATTGGCAAACATGAGCTGTACGTGTACATCTTCCTTAATCTCATAATTCTTGTTAGAAGACTTGGCGCTGAAGAAGTAGAATGAGCCGTCTTCCTCAACCGCCTGCAAGGCCATCGGGCGCGTAGGCAGGGGATGCGTTTCGGAAAGTGTGGTGAAGAAGCAGACGCGCGCGGCCTCGCCAAGCTCTTTCATCTTGGCAATGGCTTCTGCGCCGCTCAGGTCCTGGATGTGGTTTTCTTCGTCAATGCGTTGGTTTTGCATGGGTATGTGGTTTTCTACTGTTCCCCGATGCAGCGTTAAACATGGTGCCAGTAATAGCGATGCATTCCCGGTGTTTTATTTATAGAAAAGTTTTGGCGGGAATGCTTCTACACGCTACCAGGCGAGCGCCTGCAGGCCTGCCTGCCCTTCCAGCAGATCTTCAAAAGTCTCCCGGCGGCGAATCAGCCTTGCCTCACCTCCTTTCCCCATCACCTCTGCCGGCCGCAGACGTGAATTAAAACGGCTGCTCATCTCAAATCCGTAAGCGCCCGCATTGTGAAAGGCGAGGTAGTCGCCCTCCCGCACCTCTGCAATCACGCGGTCCCAGGCAAAGGTGTCCGTCTCGCAGATGTTGCCCACTACAGTGTAAATGCGTTCTGCGCCGTCGGGGTTGCTGATGTTGGTGATGTGGTGATAGGCATCATAAAACATCGGGCGGATCAGGTGATTAAAGCCTGAATCCACACCGGCAAACACTGTTGCCGTCGTTTGCTTCACCACATTAACGCTTACCACAAACGTCCCCGCCTCGCTTACGAGATACTTGCCCGGCTCAAACCACACCTCAAGCGGCCGCGGATATTCGGCCTCAAAAGCCTTGAAGGCCTCCGCTACTTCCACTCCCAGCCTCGCCACGTCTGTAGCGCCGTCGCCTTCGCGGTAAGGCACTTTAAATCCGGATCCGAGGTCAATAAACTCCAGCTGCGGAAAGTGCGCCGCTACACCCAGCAGCACATCCAGCCCCTGCATAAACACACCGACGTCCTTGATCTCTGAGCCCGTGTGCATATGCAGGCCCTGCACATGCAGGCCCGTTTTCTTCACAATGCGCTCCATGTGCCGCAGCTGGTGGATGGAGATGCCAAACTTGGAGTCAATATGCCCGGTAGAAATCTTGTAGTTGCCGCCCGCCTCAATGTGCGGATTGATGCGGATGCACACCGGGTAGCCGTCGCCAAAATGATTCCCGAATTGCTCCAGCACGGATAGGTTGTCAATGTTGATATGCACGCCCAGATCCTTTGCTTCCAGTATTTCCGCGAAGGCTACACAATTGGGTGTGTACAGGATCTGCTCCGGCGTAAAGCCCGCGTGCAGGCCCAGCTTTACTTCATTAATGCTCACGCAATCAAGCCCCGCGCCCAGGCTGCGCAGGTGCCGGAGAATATGCACGTTTGAAAGCGCCTTGCAGGCATAAAAAAATCGGGTCGGGTGCCCGGTAAAGGATGACTGCAGCTTGTCCCACTGCCGGGTAATAACGTCGGCGTTATACACGTAAAGCGGCGTGCCGTAAGTATCGGCGAGGTGGCGGAGCGCATCATAGTTCATAGCGGGCGCAAAAGTAGGGGCGGCCCTCGTGGCCGCCCCTACGCGTAAACAAAATATAAGCGCGGGCGCAAAGGACGCCCTGCGCAAAGCGAATTATTTCCCCGCCGCCGCCGCAAAATCCAGCACCGTGCCGTTCATGCAATAGCGCAGGCCTGTAGGCTTGGGGCCGTCGTCAAAAACGTGGCCGAGGTGCGAGCCGCAGCGCGCGCATTCCACCTCGTCGCGAAAGCCGTCGGCGTCTTTCTTATTCATCACGCTCTTTTTGCCATTCAACGGCTGGTAAAAAGAAGGCCAGCCGGTGCCGCTTTCAAACTTCGCTTCAGAAGAAAACAGCGGGTTGCCGCAGACGGCGCAGTAATACATGCCCTTCGCATGATTGTCCTGGTAGCGCGAGCGGAATGCCGGGTCGGTGCCCTCCTCCCGCGCTATATAAAACAGGTCGGACGGCAGGATGGATTTCCACTGCGCGTCGGTCAGCTTTACGGGCGTAGCAGCCGTACGGTTGTAATAGGGATTCGGCTTTTTCTGAGCCGACGTGTCGGTGCATTGTGCCATGAGCAGGGCAATACAAACGGCGGAAAGCAGGAGGGAGATTCGTTGCATGAATGGTGTCATTATTGTTTTAGAATACTATAAACGCATGCCGCGGCCTGACGGATGTACTCCTTATGCTAACGGGCCAAAATGGCCAATTTTTAAAGTAATGCCCGTTTGAGTGTCCTGCAATCTGTTTTTTATCATTTGCAATACATTTATGACGATCGGTAGTACGTTCCGGAAACACGGAAGGACATTCCGTAAACTACGACGTACGTTCCGTAAATATTGTAGTACGTTTCTTATCATCAGCAGTATATTCCGTACCGGCTGTAGTACGCTCCTCGTTAGAATTCGATATACTTGCAGGCCGGAATCAACTTCTTTCTGAGAAAAAATGCCGTTTGCCTCCTTATGCTGCTCTTAGATATTCCCCGCATCCTGGCCGAAAAAGGCATTGCCAACCCCAAAAAATTCTTAATCGGTCTCGGCTTTTACCCGCAGGCCGCCACAGCCATCCTTCGCGGCAAAAGAGTGCGCATAGACCGCGACCAGATTGAAAAAATGTGTGTGGCACTCCACTGCACGCCTAACGAGCTGTTTAGCTGGCAGCCCGGCGATGCCACCGTTGAGGCCGGGCATCCCATGCGGGCCCTCATCCGCGAAAAGCAGCCCCCCATCACCGATCTTTTGCTCGGGCTCTCGCCCGAAAAGCTGGAGGCCGTAC
Source organism: Chitinophagaceae bacterium (assembly GCA_965246765.1). Classification (GTDB taxonomy): domain Bacteria; phylum Bacteroidota; class Bacteroidia; order Chitinophagales; family Chitinophagaceae; genus UBA1952. The sequence goes on along the minus strand of CBDFFJ010000005.1, from coordinate 618,780 downwards.
GGGCGCTGATTCTGCAAGACGGGGCCGCAGCAAAAAGCCCCGCGCAATAAAGGCAGGGCTTTTCAGGATTTAAGGAAGATATATTACAAAGTAGCGCTGCCGATACCCGGATTGGCGCCGCTGATGAAGGCAGTAAGGTCGGCATTCAGGCGATCTTTGTGCGTGTACCACAGGCCATGCGGCGCGCCCTCGTACACCACATATTGCGCGTGGGGGATGGCCTTAGCCGTGCGGCTGCCGGAAGCTTCAATCGGCACCGTCTTGTCCGCATCGCCGTGGATGATGAGGGTTGGAATGGTGATTGCGGCGAGGTCTGCGCGGAAGTCGGTGTAGGCGAAGGCAGCCGCGCATTCCAGCGTAGCATGCGCAGACGACAGCGTAGAAAGCGTGCGGAAGTGCTCCAGAAACGGATCGCTCACCGGATGATTCAGCAGGCTGACGCCGAAAAAGTCTTTGCCAAAGCCATCCAGAAAGCCGGGCCGGTCTTTCTTAAGTCCTTCTGTGATCTGGTCAAATACTTCGGTAGGCACGCCATCGGGGTTATCCGGCGTCTTGGCCAGGAATGGCGTTACCGCGCTGATGAGCACGGCTTTGCTCACGCGGGCTGTGCCATAACGGCTCAGGTAGCGTACCACCTCGCCGCCACCCATGGAGAAGCCTACGAGGGTAACATCATTCAGATTAAGCTCCTCTATAAGCGCGTTCAGATCGGCAGCGAGGCTGTCATAGTCGTATGCCTGAAAGGGCACGGAGGAACGGCCAAAACCCCGGCGGTCGTAAGCGATGGTGCGGAAGCCGGCCCCTGCCAGCTCGGCCAGCTGGTATTCCCACATCTGAGATGTGGAGGGCCAGCCGTGGATGAGTATAACGGGCTTACCCGAGCCCCAGTCGCAGTAATGGATCTTTACCGGCTGGCCGTTCTGGCTGTCTTTTGTTTCAATGGTTCCCATGGAAAGAGCTTGGAGATTTATGATTGGGATAGCTTAGTAAAACATCATTCCCTCCAAGACTTTGCCCCCTAATACGTGATCACCTGCTCCTCCATTACCTCTGGCATTTTGCGGAACTCATATTGCTGCGTGCGCAATTGCGCCGGGAAGCCTGCCTCATTAATCGCCTTCTGAATGCCCGTGGCGGTGAAGCGGTGCGGCGCTCCGGCAGCACTCACCACATTCTCCTCAATCATGATAGAGCCGAAATCATTGGCGCCGGCATGCAGGCAGAGCTGCGCGATGGGCTTGCCAACAGTAAGCCAGGAGGCTGCGATATTGTTGACATTGGGCAGCATAATCCGGCTCAGCGCTATCATGCGGATGTACTCCTCGCCCGTCGTCAGGTTCTTCGTGCCTCGGATGCGCTGCAGCAGCGTGTCCACATCCTGAAAGGTCCAGGGGATGAAGGCGATGAAGCCCTTCGCGCCCTCCGGTTTCTTCGCCTGCACCTCGCGGATCTTCACCAGGTGCTCCATCCGCTCCTCAACCGTCTCCACATGGCCAAACATCATCGTCGCCGTCGTCGTGAGGCCAATCTTGTGCGCCTCGTGCATGATGTCCAGCCACTCCTGCGCGCCGCATTTTCCTTTAGAAATAAGGCGGCGCACGCGGTCATTCAATATCTCCGCGCCGGGGCCGGGCATAGAATCCATCCCCGCCTCCTTTAGCGCCAGCAGCGCCTCGCGGTGGCTCACCTTGCTCACCTTGCAGATATGCGCCACCTCGGGCGGGCCCAGGGCGTGGAGCTTTAATTGCGGATAAAGCATCTTCAGCTCGCGGAACAGGTCGGTGTAATATGCCAGCCCAAGCTCCGGATTATGGCCCCCCTGCAGCAATAATTGCTCGCCGCCGTAGCGGAAGGTTTCCTCAATCTTCTGCTTATAGGTTTCCATGCTCGTCACATAGCTCTCCGGGTGGCCGGGAATGCGGTAGAAGTTGCAGAACTTACAGTTGGCCACGCACACATTAGTCGTGTTCATATTGCGGTCAATGATCCACGTCACCTTGCCATGCGGCACCAGCACTTTGCGGCGCTCATTGGCCACAGCCATCAAGTCGGCCAGCGGGGCATGGTGAAAGAGGCGCACCCCCTCCTCCATGCTCAGAAAATCACCTTCCAGCGCGCGCCCGTACAATTCCTTCAGTTCCATAAGAGCACAAAAATACGCCGACTATTCAGGGCCGCTATCGGGATTGATGAAGGGGGCATTTATGTTACCGGCTACAGTGCGCTATTGAGCTTCCGTTGCCGTCAGGCAGCCTGCCCTGAGCGAAGCCGAAGGGTCGCACACTGAGGGGCCTTTCAGTCTGTTAGGCTTTTCACTGAGCATACGCTTATTGCGGCTCCCGCACTGCCGAGCAAAACAGGTGTTTTTCCGATTCCCGGTTCCGGGAATGCCTTTAGCAAGCTTGTTTTGTTCGGTTCCGGTTCGGCGACCGGGTTGAGCAGGCTTGTTTAACCTGTTTCCGCAACCGGGAATGCCTTGAACAAGCTTGCTTAAGCCGTTCCCGGTTCAGGGAATCACTTGCGTAAGCTTGCTATAGCCGTTCCCGGTTCCGGGAATGCCCTGAACAAGCTTGCTAAAGGCATTCCCGGAACCGGGAACGGGCTAAACAAAGTTTTGGGTGCGTTATAGGAAGAAATTATGCCATCCTGACGAGATTTTAAGGGGAAAGCCCGACAGACTGACAGCCGATGAAACGTGCGACGCAATCGCAGATTGGGAGTGAACGGAACGGGGACTTAATAAAAAAGAACAGCGGCGCGAGTATTCGCGCCGCTGCCGGGTATCAGTCAAGGGTGTTTACACAAAGGAAATCTGCTCGCGCACGTCGGTCGTTCCCCACCTCACGCGGATGACGTAGGGCGTGTAGGTGCCGAGGCCGTAGGGCACGCGGAAGATGAGGCGGCCGTGGTCGGGGGTCATGCTGTTGTAATAGACTTTGCTGCCGTGCATGTCGTAGAGCTCTACCTCCACCAGCTCGGTCACCGCCTCCAGGAAGTCTATGTGGATGGTGTAGTTGGTAACGGGGTTGGGGTAGATGCTGAGTGCCTGGGCACGTGCGCCGTTTACGAGCTCGGCAAGGGTAGAAAGGCGGGACTCGCCGTTAGTGAGCATGCCTTTGATGCGGTAGAAGACTTTAGGCGCGGAGATGCGGGGGTCTGTAAAGCGATAGGGCTGGGCTTCGGCGCTGCCGCCGTCTTTGCGGCTTACTACGCCTACGGCGCTGAAGTGCTGCGCGTCGGTAGAGCGCTCCACGACGAAGGTGTCGTAACGGTCGTTGCTCTGCACGAGGAAGTCTATCTGCGCGTTGTTGCCGTTCCAGGCTGCGCTGATGTCAATGGTTTCGTTGGGCAGGGGCCACGGAGTTGAAGATGCCGAGCGGGGTGTTGGTGGCGCTGGTGGTGTTGAGGAGGGTCTGCGACTGGGTGGCGGACATGCACATCCAGCGCTGCAGCACGGTGGCGTAGAGCTGGCGGAAGTCGTACTGCATATTCACCTGCGTATTGCCGTTGGGCACGCTGGGCAGGGCCGGCGAGGAGCCATATACGCCGCCATTGAGGGCGCCGCCAAAGAAGATGACGGGTGCGGCGGTGCCGTGGTCGGTGCCGGTAGAGGCGTTGGAGATGACGCGGCGGCCAAATTCGGAGAAGGTCATGCCGGTTACCATATTCTGCTTGCCCATCAGGCCCAGGTCGGCCATGAAGGCGGAGATGGCTACGGAAAGCCTGGAAAGATTATCGGCATGGGTGCCGGTGGTAGGCGAGGAAGTGCTGGTTACCTGGGCCACGTGCGTATCAAAGGAGTTGGGGTGGTTTACAATATAAACCTGCGTGGTGAGGCCGCCGGCTATGAGGTGTGCAACGGTCTTGAGCTGGTCGGCGAGTGTATTGGTACCGGTGGTGGGGTAGGCGCTGGAGTGATTGGCGGCATTGAAGCCATTCCAGGCGGCGGTGATGCGCGTGGTGTAGGCATTGCTCTGATTCTGCATCTGCCGCAGAAAGGTGAGCTCTGTGCCATAATCGCTGGCAGGGGCCGTAGTGGTAGTGGCGGTTGCAACCTGAATGAGCGATGCGGGATTGGGCACATTGTAACCCATATTGATGGAAGGCCCCTGCAGGGAAAGCGGCAGCGCGCCGCCTATCTGAATGGCCAGGGGGTCCTGCACGGTAGGCACAATGGGGTAGCCCACCGGGAAGCCGGGATAAGCGGCATTCAGGGTACGGCCCATCCAGCCGGTGTCAAGCGGCGTAGCAGAGGTAGTAGGCGAAGAGAAGAAGATGTCCTGCGCCTGGAAGTGACTGTAGTTGGGATTCGGATAGCTGACGCCCTGCACAATGGCAATCTTGCCGCTGTTGTACAGGCTTTGAATACCGGTCATGGATGGATGGAGGGCGGTAGTGGTATTGGTGCCCGAGCTGCCGATGTTGTTGAGGGAAAGCGTAGCACTCTGCGGCATGAGGATGCCGGTAGTGCCGCCGCGGGCCGCAGTAAGCTCAGTGTATTTATCGAGCGGGAAGACCATGTTGAGGCCGTCATTACCGCCATTCATCTGGATGATGATGAGGATACGGTTGCAGTTGTTGGCCGTCTTGGCCAGGCTGTTGAGCCAGGGATGCGTCAGCGCATCGCCGGCATAGACAGGCAGCCCTTTCAGGAACAGGGGCGCGGAAAGCAGTGCCGTGTTCCGGAGGAAAAAATCTACGGTTCATTGGATTTATTTTTTAAGGGCTGATTACATGAGTTGATATTCCGCGAGCTGCACAATAGCCGTTATAAGCGCGGAAAGCCGCGACTTCACCGTGGCGAGATAGCCTGCATACAGGGAGCTGGTGGTGGCTGTGGTTGAATAGTTCGTCCAGGCGGTTGTCCAATAGCTGTTAGTACCGGTGTTGCCCAGGAGGGCGGGGTTCTTAATGTTGTCCCGCACCGTCTGGCCGGGGTCAAGCGACAGCAGGATTTTCACCATGGCGGCTACCAGCAGATCCGGGTCTGCTATAGTGGCATTGGCGAACTGGCTGGTGAAGGCCATCGCATCCACCTTAAGCGAAATGCCACCAGTGGAAATCCCATTCGTGCTCAGCAGTGAGTTGAGGAAAGACGTGCGCCGCTGGATGGTGTTCGTGTTTATCCAGTTCTGGTAATACCCCGGCGTCTGGTAATAGGCTTTATAGCCGGATACATTGGGCACAAGGCCTGCGCTCTGCTCCAGGTAATTGTTGCAGTAGTCGTTCAGGTATTTCCAGACGGTGTACTGGTTGTATATCTGGTTATTCGGGTTTGAGCCTGTCGCCGTATTGACGGTAGTGGTGGAAATGCTGAAGTTGCGCAGCGCGCCGGTTATCATGTCAAAAGGCGCCTTAATCATCACCCCGCGGTTGGCCATGTCGTAAAAATGCTCGCTTTTGAAAAGCTGCTTCAGCACAGGCAGTATGTCCCAGGCGGCTGTTGTGGAAGTCGCTGTGGTCAGCGTGGTTGCCAAGGGTGCGATGACGTTCGTTTCAATCGTCGCATCAATATCGTAATAGACAAAGAAGCGGTAGAGGCGGCGGCAGATATACTTCGCAATAGTGGTAGCCTGCTGCGTAAACAGCATGTTGAAGAAGGTGGTGAACTCCGCGACTGCGTTGGCATACACAGAGCTGCCCGTAATGGTCGTTGTGCCGAAGTTGCCGGAAAAGACCTTATTGGTGGAGTTGTGATACGACGTGACCATATCCACGGTAAAAGGATAGGCCTGGGCAAACGGATTGCCCGAGGTGATGCCCGTAGGCAGCTTCACTTTCCAGCCGGAAAGCACCTTAGCCGCAGCCTTTATGTCGAACTCGTCATAGTTCTGCGTAGGCAACCTTGCCCAGCATAAACAGCTCCATCAGCTCCCGCCCGAAGTTTTCATTCGGCGCAGATGCGGTACTGTACTGCCCGCTCAGGAAGACCAGCATCGCCGGGCTCTTGGCAATATCCTGAATCAGGGTTTTGAAATTGCCCGTAGCGTTCGTGCGCAGCAGCTTCATATAGTCCGAGCAAAGCGTCGCGCCGTTCACCTCACTGTTGCGTACATCATTAAAGTCAACAGGAATGAAGTGATGCCAGAACTGCACCATCTTCTCGCGAATGGTGTAATCGCCGCTCAACCAGAGCCCCCAATGCCAGGCCTGCAGACTGTTTTGGCGGTAGCTGTCCACCGTGCCGTCGTTGCTGGTGGAGCCAAAGCTCATATTCGTGCCCGTCCAGTCTGCGCCGTACAGCACACCGCTGCTGTCGGTAGCGCCGCTGATGTTGTTGTAATAATTCAGCGGCGTAGCGCTGGGCGTGGACGGTGTTGTGGTGACAGTTAATACGGCATCTACCGCATTGCTGATGGTCATCGCCTTGAGCGTAGTCACATCAGCCAGCTTCACACCGAATCCGGTGCGGCGCAGGAGGTGCGACACCTCTTCGTCGCTCCAGGTGCCGGAGTAGGCAGTAAGCCCGGTGGTGACCGCCGCGACACGGGCGGCAGTGTGGCCCTCATCTTCCGGTTCCGGCAGCGGCGCATATTGCCTACCTGTTAATTCCTTGCGGGAAAAGCGCTCAAACAGCTTATCCGGGCCCGGGGGGGCCTCTTTAATGGGAATACCTTGTGCTACCGCCACATCTTCCTCCTCGTTGACGCGGTTCAACAATGTGTTGAAAAAGTCGCGTCTGTTCTTGTATTTGTTACCCATACGCATGTGTGAAGTTTTAGGCGAGTGAGATTTTGCGCTTTAACCCAGGCTAATCGCGCGCTGATTTTTCTAAGAACTGGCTTAACGTCCCGTTCACCGCTTCACGCTTGTGAATCTACAAACAGGCAAGGTTACATTGCCTGCCTTGCATATTATATTTTGCTTCGCAGCGCTTTTTTTATTGCTGAATGGCCTAAAACACGCTCACGATAACAAACGCGCAACAAAACGCAGGCTTTACCGCATACCGCCTTTTAACAAAGCATCCCTGTAGCGCCTTATATATTTGCCCGCCCCAAAAATCTTTATGCACCCCATCCGCACCGGCAGCGCCATGCTGCTCCTTGCACTGTTCTGCGCCTTCTTTACGCAATCCGCCACAGCGCAGAGCACCACTTCAGACCAGCCGGCGCCGCCTTCCGAAATATTGAAGCCGTCCCGAGATTTTGTGATGCTTCAGTTCACCTACGACGGCTGGGCAAACACGCCCGATTCCGTAAAGGCCGGCGGCTTTGGCCGGGGTTTCAACGGTTATGTCTGCTATGATTTTCCGATTCAAAAAAGCCATTTTTCTTTCGCGGCAGGCATTGGCGTAGGCACCTCAAACATCTATTTTGACAATCAGCAGCTCCGCATGACCGACACCGGCGCTGCCGGCAACCAGGTTCGTTTTGAAGCGGAAGGCTATGATTATAAGCGCTATAAGCTGACTACAGCCTTTATAGAAGCGCCCTTTGAGCTGCGCTACTTCGGCAATAATGCCAACCGCAACAGAGGATTCAAAGCCGCCATCGGCATCCGTGCAGGCGCGCTTGTAGATGCCCACACCAAGAGCGTCCGCACGGTGGACGGAACTAAAGTGGTAGAAAAGGTGGACACCAAACGCTACGTTGATAAATGGCGTTTTTCTGCCACGGCCCGCATTGGTTGGGGCAACTTCAGCCTTTTCGGGTCTTACAATCTGAATAATCTGTTTAAGGACGGCGCCGGGCCGGCGGTGGTACCTTACAGCGTAGGGCTTTGCATTACAGGGCTTTAATCTTCCTGCTACGCTGTTTTATGAGCGCAAAGCAAGGAGCTGACATACGGAAAATTACCGTATCGCGGCGCTGCCTGTATATTCGGCAGATATGAAACATTACTTTCGCGCAGATTAAAAAAATATACACCCATATGCGTTTTCAAAAGCTCCTCACCGCTGCTGCCGCCGCAACCTTCCTGATTGCCGCCTGTAAAAAAGGCGATGACGGCGGACAGACTACCAATCCACCTGCATCTTCCCGTAAGGATACGCTTACATCCGGCAAGTGGTACATTACCAGCGCTACCGGTACTTTCACCAACCCCTTGACACTGAAGGATACGACGGTCAATCTCTACAACGACTTCTTTGATACCTGCGCCCAGGACGATCGCTTCATTTTCCGCACAGACGGCAAGCTCACAAACGATCAGGGCGTGAAGAAATGCGATGCTACCGGCCCCCAGCAGTCGGACGGCGGCACATGGAGCCTTACCAGCGGAAAGGACACGCTCGTGATGTCTGACGGGACATTACCCGGCAGATTCAAAATCGTATCGTTCAGCAATTCAAGCATGCAGCTGAAGAGTGATACCACTTACATCCTGCCCATTAAGCTCCTGGCGACCTTTGTGCACGAGTAAGCGGCTATATTCTGTTTTCTTTAAAAAGCGCTGCTTTCGCGGCGCTTTTTCATTGGCGTAATTTTACCGCCGCCTATGTTTTCTTGCTTTTTACGCGCCGCGCTTTTGCTACTGCTCTGCACAATTTCCATAAATGCCGGCGCGCAGGAGATACGCGCTTTAAAGCACGAAATATCAAGCCTTTGCTCGCCGACCATGTCGGGGCGGGGCTATATAAATAAAGGCCGGGAGCGGGCCGCGCAGCACATTATGCGAAAACTCCGCGATGCCGGATTAAAACCTGTTACGCCGGACTCTTCCTTCTATCAATACTACTCGTTTCCGGTGGTCACCTTTCCCGACACCGTTTTTTTGCAAGTGGGTAAAAAAGCGTTGTTGCCGGGCGAGGAATACCTCGTGGATGCCGCGTCTGAAAGTTATTACGCGCACAAGCAAAACGTAACTACCACTGAGGTTGGCAAACTTGCAGACTCCGCTGAATGGGCTGCCATCCGGAGGCGGCTCCGCCCCGACCGGATCAATCTGCTGCGCGGCACCGATTCGCTGGCCCGCCTGCTTCATATCCGGCCTTCGCGGCTTGCCGAAACGCTGCCGCGCGGCGCATACATCATTCCCGTCAGCGGTAAAATGACCTGGACTGTAGCCACCGGAACCATTCCGGCTACGATGCTTTATGTGCAGGACAGCGCACTGCCAAAACGGGTTCGGAAAGCTTCCATTTCAATCCACAGCAAGCTGGAGCCGGATGCGAAAAGCGCCAATGTGATGGCAATGGTTCGTGGCACCGCCATCCCGGATTCGTTCATCGTCTTTACCGCTCACTACGACCACCTGGGCAAGATGGGCTGGGACGCCACATTTCCCGGCGCCAGCGACAATGCCTCCGGGACGGCGGCGATGCTTAGCCTGGCAAGCTACTATGCACAGCATCCGCAGCGTTATTCCATGCTGTTCATCGCGTTTAGCGGTGAGGAAGCGGGCCTGAAAGGCAGTAAGTTTTTTACCGTACATCCCCTCGTGCCGCTTGCGCAGATGCGCTTCCTCATTAATCTGGATATTATGGGAAACGCGCAGGACGGTGTAACGGTTGTCAATGCAACAGAACATCCGCGCGAATTTTCGCTGCTTGAGGCTTTGAATAAAAAAGGCAACTATTTGCCGCAGATCCGCAGCCGCGGCAAGGCGGCCAACAGCGACCATTATCCGTTTTCCGAAGCGGGTGTGCCGGCATTTTTTCTTTACAGCAATGGCGGCACGGGCAACTATCATGACATCTTTGATACGCCGGCCACACTCGCCCTGACAAACGTGGACAAGGTGCTGGCGCTCCTGAAGGATTTTGTGGGCGGCCTGCAGGGACTGTAAGAAGACAACTTTATTCTATGCCTGACAACACCTTGCGGCTCAGATTTTCTCTTACCGACGTGGGCAGCGCAGCCAAAGCCTTTTGGGACTGGGCTGGGGATGCACGCATCATCACATTCAGTGGCTCATTGGGAGCCGGGAAGACCACATTTATCCACGCAATTTGCGATGTGCTGGGCGTAGTCGATGCGGTATCGTCGCCAACCTTTGCGCTGATTAATGAATACCGCTTTGTAAGAGCCGGACGTGAGCATATTATTCATCACATGGACTGGTACCGCGTGCGCGATGCGGACGAAGCGGTGGATGCCGGAATGGAAGATGCCTTGAACAATCCCGCCGTGATCTGCTTTGTGGAATGGCCGGAAAAAGCGTCCGAGCTCCTGTCCATGCCCCACCTGCGCGTGTCCATTTCTCATGCAGGCGAGTGGGAACGCCTGCTGGAGGCGGAATGGTCCGCATAAATCCAGCCTGCCGCTATCTTCGCCGCCACAAGCCTTTGGAGACCTTTATGTCAACTACAATCCTCATTAATGATATAGGCGGTGTCCGTATTTTATCGCTCAACCGACCGGAGAAGTACAACTCCTTTAACCGGGAGATGGCCCTGGCGCTTCAATCCGCTCTTGACGACTGCGCCGCAGACGAGGGCGTCCGCTGCATCGTGATCACCGGCGCCGGAAAGGGATTTTGCGCCGGGCAGGACCTTAGCGAAGCCAGCGACGTGGACAGCCTGGACTTCCGCAGGATGGTGGACGAGCACTACAACGCTACAATATTGCGGATGCGGCGGCTGGAAAAGCCAATCATTGCTGCGGTAAATGGCGTAGCCGCCGGCGCCGGCGCCAACATCGCCCTCGCTGCCGACATCGTTCTGGCTTCCAAAGGCGCTACGTTCGTTCAGGCTTTTTCTAAAATCTCCCTGATACCGGACAGCGGCGGCACTTTCTTTCTGCCGCGCTTTGTAGGTACTCAGCGCGCACTCGCACTGACGCTTACCGGCGACAAGATTACTGCCGATGAGGCGATGGCAATGGGCATGGTGTATCGCGTATATGAGGATGATGCCTTCCCGCATGCCTGGCAAACGGTGGCTGAAGGGCTGGCGCAGGGCGCTACCAAAGCCTTTGGCCTCACCAAGCGCCTGATCAATCAGTCCTTTGACAATACGCTTGAATCCCAGCTGGAAGCGGAAAAAGAAGTTCAGGCCGAGGCCGGCGCCACAGCGGATTTTCGTGAAGGCGTCACTGCCTTTCTTGAAAAGCGTAAGCCGGTGTTCACTGGCCGGTAACAGGCGCGGTCAACTCATCAATCATAACTCATCATTCAGAAAATGTCCCTCGTAGTAATCGGCACTATGGCTTTTGACGCCCTGGAAACGCCTTTCGGAAAAGTAGATCGCATTATCGGCGGCTCGGCAACGTATGTTGCCTGGTCGGCTTCCAATTTTTATAAACCCATTAAGCAGGTCTCGATCATCGGCGGAGATTTTCCGAAGGACGAGCTGGACAAGCTTAAGGCTCGCGGCGTGCAGTTTGAAGGCGTAGAGGTGGTGCCTGACGGCAAAAGCTTCTTCTGGAGCGGCCGCTATCACATGGATATGAACACGCGCGACACGCTTGCCACTGACCTGAATGTCCTCGCGCAGTTCAATCCGCAGCTTCCGGGGAGCTATCAGGACTGTGAGTTTCTGATGCTTGGCAATCTGGTGCCTGCCATCCAGCAAAGCGTCATCCGCCAATTCCGTAAGCGTCCCAAGCTTATTGTGCTGGACACTATGAACTTCTGGATGGAGACGGCGATGGATGACCTGAAGGAAGCTATTGCGATGACTGATGTGCTCCTGGTAAACGACGCTGAAGCCCGTCAGCTCAGTGGCGAATATTCTTTGCCAAAGGCGGCGCTTAAGATTCAGGCGATGGGCCCCAAATACCTCATTATTAAAAAGGGCGAGCATGGCGCGCTGCTCTTTCATGGCAAGCACGTATTCTTCGCGCCCGCCTTGCCGCTTGAGGAAGTGTTTGACCCGACCGGCGCTGGCGACACCTTTGCCGGCGGCTTCATCGGGCACCTTGCCCGCACTAAAGACATTTCCTTTGAGAACATGAAGACGGCTATAATCGTCGGCTCGGCAATGGCTTCTTTCTGCGTGGAAAAGTTTGGCCCGCAACGGCTGCAGGAGCTAACCAGGAAAGAGATAGACGAGCGCATGGACGAGTTTGTGGAGCTCGTCAATTTTGACATTGACCTCGTTGGCTGACATTTGAGCAAATAAAAAAGGCCACGGATCATTTCCGTGGCCTTTTTACTGTAAGAAAAGGCTTCTGCTACACTACCGAGCGCTTGCGGGTGACCATGCCATAGATCCACAGCAGAATGACTGCGCCTACGACTGCAAGCAGGAACGAGCGGATATTAAACCCGTTGACATCGCCCCAGCCGAGCGCCATGCCGATAAAGCCGCCCACAATGCCGCCGACGATACCGATGATAATAGTGACCAGCCAGCCTCCGGGATCTTTACCGGGGTGAATAGCTTTTGCAATGGCTCCGGCAATAAGGCCGAAGAGAATCCATGATAGAACGCCCATAATGTAGGTTGTTTGGGATGGTGAGAGAATGTGTTTCGCCATTCTCCATTCAAAAAAGCGTACCACCTCAATTCTTCCGATTACCGGTTCATTGCGCCAGCCAGTATTTCCGCAGCAGCCATTCCGCAGCAGCAACGATGAGAATGAGAAAAAAGTACCATTTCCAGTCCACCAGAGGCGCAGTGGTGTCGTGGGCCTGGATGACGGGCTTAATGGACTCGTTTAGCGTAATGCTGTCGTATAGCTGTGCCATCTGCGGGGAGCGAACTGCGCCTCCGCCGTACTTGCGGGCAAGTGCATACAGCAGGCCGTAATCAGCGCCAGTCTCCATAGCTTCCAGCGGCACCGAAGCCACAACAAAAGAGCCTGAGGCGGCATACTTGCGCCCGTTAAAAGCAGTGGCGGCGCTGTATGTATAAGCCCCTGGCGGCAGCTGCCCGATATTGAGGCGATAAGCGGCCCCGGCTCGCTCAAAGGCGAAAGTCTGCTTATGGCCGGTACTGTCTGTGAGGCTGAATGATGCATCCGGCGTGTTGACCTGCTCGCCGGCGGCATTAAGCAGGTAAGCGTCCAGGTTTACATTCTCGCCATCACTCCATTCGTACTTAGGCATGCTTACGCGAAAAGGGTTGTCACTCGTATTGGCTGCAAGCAAGGCTATGGTCTGCCGGATACACTCATCAACGACCGTATGATTCCGGAAGTAGCGGTACTCATACAGGCGCCAGCGCCAGAGCCCTTCGCCAAGCAGCAAAGCCTGCGGCGCCGCGCCCGCCTGTAACAGCCATAGCGGCATGCCGCCGCGCTCGCTGAGCAAAACCTGCGTTCCCGCGCCGGGAGTTATAGTGCCGGCCGGTGCGCTGAGCGGCGGCATGCGATCCAGCACTGCGTTAAGGCCCTGCGGTGGCGAGAAGGCAGTAAAAGAGGCGTTTGCCGTGGCGTATGCATCATGCTGCGCTGCCGGGCTAATGGCCAGGCTGGCTGCGGGAGTAGTAAAGGCGCCTGTGGCGCTGCTCACAATGTACCAAGCCGCTTTGCCGCGTAACTGTGGCGCATCACTACCAGAAGGCAGGCCATGCAAGATCACAACCTCGTAGGCGCTCAGATCGGCAGGCAAGCCTTCGCCCACGCGCGTAGTGACGGTATAGGCCTCTGCGCCTGCCAGTGCCTCCCGCAGCGCCGCGACATCCGGATGTGGCGCTGCAGCCGCGATCAGTATCCTTTTTTTGGACGCTACCACTTCTATAAAGAGGTCGCGCCGGTTGTTAGCCAGGTTGGCTTCTTCCCCGGCAGGGGTAGCGCTGACGATATAATGATGAAGGCCCGCGGCGCCCGCTTTGATGCTGAAGCTGACAGACTTATCAAACCGCTCTGATGGAATGGATAGTGACACGCTGCCCTGGCCGGCCCCGGCCTCAGTAATCTGAACGGCACCATCATAACCTGCGCATCGGGTGGCTACTATGTCTGCCCGCACCTCAATTTGCGAGCCCCTTGCAACCGTGCGCGGTGCATAGACCTGCGGAATACGGAGATCTTTTGGCAGGGCCGTATCTCCGATGCTCACCGCGTATAGTGGGCTGCGCATGGCCAGAGGCTGATAAAGCGGATGCAGACCCTGGTTGAACCGCCCATCGGTGGCCAGAATGATTGCGCCAAGATTCTGGCCATTGAAGAAAGTAGCGGCGCGGGCCAGCGGCGCGGCAATGTCGGTGGCCCCTTCCCGGAAGCGGAACAGGCTGTCTGTGCGTACATCTTTCCCAAAGCCCCAGCTTACTACCCGGTAGCGCTCCGACAGCCTGGAAATGAGGCGCTGCGCATCCGCCCGGTAAGTAGCGGTGTCGCCCTTCAGCGCAGCAGGAACGGAGCCTGACTCGTCCTGAAGAAAAACGATGACGGGCTTTTCCGTTTCCGTCTTTAAAATATGAATGGAAGGAGATAGAAGCAGCGCCCAGACCAAGGCTACAACAAGCGCGCGGAGGCCTGACGTGAGCCAGGGATAAGGAACGGCCTTGCGTACATCGGCACGATATGTAAAGTAGCCGGCGGCAAGGGTTGTAAGCGCCGCAAAGAGCCAAAGGACAAGGGTCATGGATAGATAAAGCGCAGCGTGCCGGGAGAAAAACAGCTGCGAAAGCTTTGCAAATTAAGCCGCGGCAGCACAGTCACAGCACCTGCGACCGATAATCGTCCGGGTTATAACAAATAGCTTTGAGGCGCTAAAAGCAACCCATTATCATTATGCGCGTAGCCATTGTAGGCGCCACCGGCCTGGTAGGCAGCACCATGCTGCGCCTGCTGGAAGAGCGGAATTTTCCGGTCACGGAGCTGTTGCCCGTGGCATCCGCCCGCTCTGCGGGAAGCACTGTTTCATTCAGAGGCGCAAACTACAGGGTGCTCACATCAGAGGAAGCGATTGCCCTGAAGCCGCAGCTTGCCCTTTTTTCCGCAGGCGGCGGGCCTTCTAAAGAATTGGCGCCCCACTTTGCTGCTGCCGGCTGCCGGGTAATAGACAACTCCTCCGCCTGGCGCATGGATCCCTTCAAAAAGCTGATTGTGCCCGAGGTGAATGGAGATGCGCTGGAAGAGACGGACTTTATCATCGCCAATCCTAACTGCTCTACCATCCAAATGGTGATGGTGCTGCACCCGCTGCAGCGGAAGTGGGGTATAAAGCGCGTGGTGGTGAGTACTTACCAAAGCGTTACCGGCACCGGGCAAAAGGCAGTAAAGCAATTGCTGGATGAACGCGCCGGTGGCAAGGATCTGGCAGTTTACCCCCACCCTATTGACCTGAATCTTATCCCGCACATTGACGTCTTCGGCGAGAACGACACAACGAAGGAAGAACTAAAGATGATGCTGGAGACCCGCAAGATCATGCGCGATGAAGCCTTAGGCGTATCGGCCACCTGCGTGCGCGTGCCGGTAATGGGCGGACACAGTGAAAGCGTAAACGTAGAGCTGGCGCAGCCCTTTGAAATAGCGGAGATTAAAGCAGCGCTTGCGGCTATGCCTGGCGTGACTTTAACCGACAATCCTGCGGCCAATGAATATCCTACTCCCCTTGGTGCTGCCGGCCGTGATGAGGTATTTGTCGGCAGAATCCGCCGCGATCTGTCGCAGCCTAACACATTGAATTGCTGGATTGTAGCGGACAATCTTCGTAAAGGGGCGGCTACCAATGCGGTGCAGATAGCGGAATACCTGTTGGGTCGGGGCTGGCTATAGCGTTGTCATTTCTCTGTAAACCTTGAGAGGCCTGTCTTTTAGCAGTAAATCACCGGGTTATCTTCGCCCTGTTAAAATTTCAGACCAATACAATGAGATTAAAGACTTTACTTTCTGCAGCACTGATCAGCCTCTCCACTTCTGCCATCGCGCAGTCCACTGCATGGACCTATGATTCGGTAGCCATGGGCGCGGGGTATGCGAACGACATCTTCTACGAGTTGAACCAAGGCGCAACCACGCCAAACAGCGGCAGCAACTGGGATCTTGCATTCCAGATGTCCATATTTGGTGAGCCGATGTTTAATGCCTGTGCCCGGACCAATCATGCGAGGAAGAGCATACAGGTTTATTCACTAGGTCTCCAAGCAAGCGTGAAATGGAGTAATCTTGCTCCTGCCGATACCATCGGCAAGACTGCTGCATCCGTTGCGCTTTTTAATAATGATACTAGTTGGGGTAACGGAGCGTTCTATCAAAATCGCCTGCCGACGGATCCGTTTTCCTTTGGTTGGGGAGAATACAGCCCGAGCGCTAATCATTCTGTAAATGGCGACCTGATTTATCTCATCAAGATGGGTGGCGACGCGTATAAATTTTGGATTCAAAAGTATGTGTCTACCCCAGCGGATTCTATCTCCTATACGTTCCGCATCGCCAAACTGGACGGCACGAACGATAATTCCGTCAAGATCATGCGTAAGGCCGATGGCTTTAGTGACAGGCTTTTTGCTTACTATGACATCGCTACCAACAAGGTATTAGATCGCGAGCCTTCCCGCAAAACCTGGGACTTGCTTTTTACCCGTTATAGTCCACTCGTTTACGATGGTAGTACAGGCGCTTATGTTCCATATCCTTCTACGGGCGTACTGGCAAACCTTTATACTGAAATCGCAGATGTGCGTCACCTGAACCCGGACGACATTGGCCTTACGACAGGCACTCCCAACTACTACCGCACGAAAGCCCGCACTACCCAGACTGATGAAATCGGTGCGGACTGGAAGACCTACGTGAATCCCGGCCCAAGCGGATATTACCAGATGGATGACAGCGCGTCATTTATCATTAAGTCAAAGCTTAACCTCAACTATTATCAGATTCAGTTTACCCGTTTTGACGGCGGCGGCGCCGGCCTCGGTAAGATCGTATTCCGCAAGCGTTACCTCGGTACCGCGCTCAGCGTCCCTGCAACCGCAACACAGGCGCTGAATGCCTTGACGATAGCTCCGAATCCAGCCAGCAATGACGCTACCCTGATGCTGGATGCTAAGAGGGCTTCCGCTGCGCAGATGGTGATTACGGATATGGCCGGCCGCGTGCTGCAATCCGCCTCGCTTGATCTGAAGAGCGGCATCAATGCCTTCAGCATCAGCACCGGCTCATGGCCTGCAGGTGTGTACGCCGTTCAGATAGTGGGCACCGACTGGAAGGCCGGTAGCCGCATTGCGGTGACTCATTAAGACTTCAAAACGCTTTTCTTTTTAAAAATGGAGCACGGCCTATGAAGCTTGTGCTCCATTTTTGTTTGCTGTAAGCAGTCCCGTGTTTAAAATATACTTCTTGTTGATGGTGTTCAGCCTGCCGGCAGGCGCTGCACTTGCCCAGGAGGCAGGCGGGACTGTCCGCCCGCCTGATACTGCGGGGACGGGCGGCACCACGCTTGAAGAAACAGTAGTAACCGGCGTTACAGCGCCCGTAAAGCTTCAGAATGCGCTGGCGCAATACCGGATTATAACCAAAGAAGCTATGAAGGCGCAAGGCGCGGTAACCGTAGCTGATGCCCTTAGCACGCAGCTTAATATCAATCTGGGCAACGACCGCGTACTGGGTGCCAACATCACCATGCAGGGCCTGGGCGGCGACAAAGTAAAGGTGCTGATAGATGGTCTGCCAGTAAATGGCCGGGAGAATGGTAACGTGGACCTCGGCCAGATTTCGCTGAACAACGTAGCCCGTATTGAGCTGGTGCAGGGCCCTATGAGTGTGCTCTACGGCTCCGATGCGCTGGGGGGCGTCATCAATATCATCACAGCAAAGCCCAAAAAGAAACTGGAAGCCAGCGCCGGATTCAATTGGGAAGACATCGGAAAGTATAATGCGGACCTGGCCGGCGCTTATGGCTTTGGCAGCGGCCACAGTATTCAGGCCGGCGCTGGCAGAAATTTCTCTGACGCCTATGGCTATCAGGACACCACTTATCCCCAACGGGCCCGCGTTTTTAAGCCAAAGGAGCAATGGCTGGGCAATTTCGCTTACCGGTACAGCGGCTCCAAAGGCTTTACGCTGAATGCAGCAACCGATTTCGTGCAGGAAAAAATCACTTCGCGCGGCGAGGTGATAGGCTACCCCTATTTTGCGACGGCCGTGGATGAATATTACCGCACGACCCGCAGCAATAACCGCTTGCAGCTCAGCGGCAAACTCGGCAAAGGCCTCTGGCGCTTAGACAATGGCTATGCTTATTACCGCCGGACACGCGAATCGCGGGTTAAAGATCTGGTGACGCTCAGCGAAGCCGCAGACACCAGCAGCGGCAGTCAGGACACCAGCGTCTTTCATGATGTGACATTACGCAGCAATTACAGCGCGGGCATCGGGCATATACATTTTGATGGCGGCTATGACGTGCTCCTGCAGCGCGCTGCGAGCGGCAAGTTTGGAGGCGCGGAGCATGCCGCCGACAATTATGCGCTGTATGCCAATGCTTCCACAGACCTTTTTAAGGAAAAGCTGAGGGTGCAGCTTGGCCTTCGCGGTGCGTATAATACGGTCTTCAGCGCGCCGCTTATCTACTCGCTCAACGTTCTTTACAAAGGGGGCGAGCGCCTTCAGCTTCGCGCCTCTTATGCCAAAGGCTTCCGTGCCCCTTCGCTTAAAGAGCAATACCTGGAGTTCGTAGATCAGAATCATCATGTCTTTGGCAATCCTTCCCTGAATCCGGAGTACGGACATCATCTGCAAGGCTCCCTTTCGTGGCAATATCCGGCTACCAGCGTGATACGCGGCGGCATCACGGCTACCGGCTTTTATAATGATGTCCGCGATGTTATCTCACTTGCCAATCCCACTTCCGATCCCGCCAGTATCTATCGCGTCTATGCCAATCTTGCGAGACAACAGAACGCCATAAGCACCCTGCAGGCCGAAGGCGAATGGAAGGCCTTTTATGTGCTGCTGGGCGGAGGACTCACGCGGACGTTTGCGGCCGATAGCGGCTATGATGCCTTTAATACAAGTGAGCTTACTGCCACTGCCCGCTACAATTACACGCCGGCAAAGCTGAGCCTCTCCGTTTTTTATAAATATACCGGCGCCACCCGGCAGCTAAGCGCCCTGTCTGACGGCACGGCGCTGTATGACAATGCGCTGCCCGCATTCAGCTGGCTTGATGCCTCCCTCAGCCGGCGCTTCTGGAACAGCCACATTGATCTGACGGCCGGCGTCAGAAACATTTTTGACATCAGGCAGCTTACGCCCACCGGCGGGGCAAGCACAAGCGCCCATAGCAGCGGCGGCAGCGATTTTCTGCCGCGGCGGGTATTTGTAACGCTGAGGGCTATTCTGTAGCAGGGTTTAAAGACTTGACACCTTTATTCGGCACTTTTTACTTCAGATAAGTATTTTCAGAAGCGCAAATGCCCGGTCGGGAGAATGCTTAGTCGCGCATGCTCATTTTTTCCACCCGGCGCTCATGGCGACCGCCTTCAAAAGGCGTGGCCAGAAAAGCATCCATCATCGCGACAGCTTCTTCGTAAGACACAAAACGCGCAGGAATGCAAAGGACATTGGCGTTATTATGTTGCCGTGCAAGCTGCGCCAGCTCTACATTCCAGCAAAGCGCCGCACGCACGCCCACATGTTTGTTTGCCGTCATGCACACGCCATTGCCCGAGCCGCATACCAGGAATCCGAAATCGGACTCGCCGCGCTCCACCATGCCTGCCACCGGGTGCGCGAAGTCGGGATAATCCACGCTGTCCGCATTATGCGTGCCCTTATCATCCGGCGTATAGTGACCATCGCGGAGATGAGCCTTCAGGCGCTCCTTATATTCAAAGCCCGCATGGTCGGCGCCGATCGCAATCGGTAAGGCGGTGGTCGTCGTCATGGATGGTTCTTATTGAGCTTATCCCTCTGCTTCAATCCGGGCTATGCGCAGCTTGCGGTCTCGCTCGGCGCGGGCAGAGATGTTGATAGAGATTTCGTAAAGAATGTAAACAGGAATAAATACCAGCAGCCAGCTAAACCAGTCCGGCGGGGTAATTATTTCGGCCAGAAAGATCAGGATCACTACCGCGTAGCGGCGCTGCTTGCGCATGAGGGCCGGCGTCAGAATGCCTACTCTGGATAAAAAGAACACGACGATTGGCAGCTCAAACACAATGCCCATGCCGAGCACCATATCCGACAATGAGTCGTAGTAGTTGGAGATCGTGAAGATGTTTTTAATGTCCGGCGACAGCTGGTAGTTGGCGAAGAAGTTAATAGTAAACGGGGCCAGGATCAGATATCCGAACAGCACGCCCGTCAAAAACAGGAGGGAACTCCAGAAGACGACGCCACTTGCATGCTTAGACTCCGCATCGTTCAGCGCAGGCTTCAGAAATTTCCAAAACTCCCAGAAAATATAAGGAAACGCAATGATGAAGCCCATCATGAACGACGAGGAAAAAGACAGCAGGAACTGGCCGCTCATCTCGGTGTTTTGCAGCGTCAGGTTTATATCCTTCAGGCAAAGGCTTTCCGTGCCGAGCATGTGCCCGAGGGAGCACAGCCAGCGATAGGAAATAAAGCTGCTGTGCGTCGGGCCGGTAATGATGTTGGTATAGATCCAGTCGGAGTAGATGAATACGACAATGCTTGCGACAAGTATCGCCGCGGCCGAGCGAAGGATATGCCAGCGCAGCTCCTCAATATGGTCCACAAACGTCATCTCGCCCGTTTGTGAAGGATTGCGCTTGTTCAGGAAATTGGAAAGGAGGCTCACGCGCTGCGCAGGTATAATAATAGGTGCCGCGAAGGTAAGGCTGCCGTCTGCGCGGGAATGATAAAATCCGGCCTATGCGCCCGCCGGCAGGTCATCTGGATTAGACGAGGTGGGGGCGGCATCAGGTGACAATTCCGCTTGGGCCGGCGTCTCTTCAGTGCCGGCAGGAGCATCGGGCTCCTCAATGCCGGCAGCTACTTGCTGCGTGGCGGGCAGTTCGGTCGTCTTAGTCTCCTGATCAGCCACATCCCGCGGCTGCTGTGGCGTAGGGCCTTTGGTTTGCGGCTTGCGCTGATTATCCCGCATGAGCTCGGCCAGTTGTGCTTCTATCTCTGCTATCTTAGCACGCTTCTTTTCTACTTTCGGGCTGCCTTGAGCGATGAGCCGCTCCAGGTTGGCGCGTATCTGATTATCCATTTTGCCGCTGCCAAGGTTGGCCATAGCCAGATGATGATCTGCAAGATCTTCCTCAAATTCCTTTAGCTCAGCACGGAGCTGCGAGAGGAACTCTTGTACCTGGCTCAGCCTGCCCACACGTGCCTGCTCCATATGAGAGCGGCGGCGGTCGCGGTCGTCATCCTTACGGTCAAAGAATGTTTTGCGGGCCTTGTTAAAGCTCTGCCATAAGGCCTCATTCTGCTCGCGCCTTGCTACCGGGCCTATTTTTTTCCATTCTTCCATCAGCTCGGCAAACTCGTCCGTTGCGCCGCGCCAGTCGTGAGAGTGCTGCAACGTCTCTGCCCGCTTTAGCAGGGCCTGCTTCTGCGCATGATTGTCGTCATACGTCACACGCATCGTTGCGTAGTGTGAGCGCTTGGCGTTAAAAAACTTATCCTTGGCTGCGCTCAGACGGCTCCAAAGCTCCTCGGTTTTGTCTGCGGGAACGCGGCCAATGGCTTTCCACTCATCCATCAGCGCATTGTAGGCGTCAGATGTCTTATTCCAGTCGGTGCTGTCGCTCAAGGTCTCCGCACGGGTAATCAATGCCAGCTTCATCTCAAAATTCCCTTCCTGCTCCGACTGAATCTCCTTAAAGTGTTCTTTCTTACGGTCGTAGAATACGTTTTTGGCTGTAATAAAGCGTTGCCACAGGGCCTCATTCTTGTCGTGAAAGGTGCGGCCGGTAGCCTTCCATTGATCCATGAGCGCGTTAAACGCATTGGTAGATTCCTTCCAGTCGTCAGAGGCGGCATATCGCTCTGCCTTATCCACAATCTCATTTTTCAGATCAAGATTGCTTTGCAGCTCGGCCCGCTCGGCATCCTGGTGCTCACGGCGGCGGTTGTAGAAAGAATCCCTCGCCGCCTCGAAACGAACCCACAGCGCGTCCGCACGGTCTTTATCCACGTAGCCGGTTCCTTTCCAGGCCTCGCCCAGCTCACGGAGCTCATTAAGGCCTTCCTTTTTCAGATCGCCGGCAGCAAGCGCCTCCGCACGATCTACAAGCACAAGTCTGTCTGCATAAGCCTTGTCCGCCCCTTCCTGAAGGAGGTTGTCCCAAAGGCCTACCTGCTGATGCAGGGGGGTAAAGTCGCCGATAGCGGCCGCATGAAGCAGGTAATCACGGACGCGCTCTACACGACCGCTGAGCTTTTTCTTGTCTTCTGTATGGTTCCACTCCGAGGCCAGCTCGCGTACCTTGGTCTCCACCTCTTTAAACTTATCCGTCAATGCCTTGACCGTAGCTTCCGCGCTCTCCGGATGCAGCATCTGTAGCTGGCGCTCGGGGGCGAACGGGGTAGCCTTCAACAGCAGCATGCCGTCTGGGCGCAGCTCTGTAAATTCCTTTCCCTCAAAAGGTATGGCGTCCCACCAGTTGCCGGGAGCCGGGGTATTCCGGGATTCGGGCTCAGGAAGGGCTACAGCTTCAGGCGCCGTGCCCGTGCCTTCATCGCGCGATTCCGAGCCTTGCGTTTCTGCCGGGGCAGATACTACGCCATCGGCAGCAGAGCCTGGCTGCGCCCGATCTGTGGCATCAGCTGAATCAGTCTGGTCAGTCCCGGTTGAAGGATTTTCCGGCTGTAATTGCTGCTCTGTAGCCGGAGTCGGCGCTTGGGACTGTAGATTTTCAGCGGTGTCGGGCGTCTTTTCGGATTCCATAAGGCGGGCGGGAGTCTGTTAAGGTCAGATGATTTGGGAGCGCAAAGATGCGCTACACAATAATACAACGTGTGGGCAAACGGGCAGAACTGTGGAGACTTATTGCAGGCAGCTTAACCGCTGCTTTCCATCTTTCTGCCATCAGACCTTCGGGGCTTTGTAAACAGGCACGGTAGAACAGGGCTCACCATACATCAGTGATTTTACCACGGGACGCAGCTTTGCCGTGGCTGCTACATAAGCCTCTGCCGGTACTGCTACGTCGCCGCAGCCCTTCAATACCACTCGCTTCCCCGCATATTCTTCGGTGCTGATGCCGGCAATGGCGGCGCAGATAACGTTACTCCTGAGGTTGGCAGGCAGCGTAAAATGAACGCCCGCCGCTATTGGCTCCAGGTAGGTGGCAGCCAGCATATACGCCCAGACCGGCACTATGGCATCCACACTGCAATAAATGGACGTGTGCTTGCCAGCATACCGGGCCCAGTCTTGCGTCAGGAGCGCTGCACGATAGTCCTTCTCCCGGAGTATCATCTCCATAAACAGGAAAGGCTTCAGGTCAAAGCCCGCCAGGCTTTCTGTCGCCGGTACAAAGGGCGCCAGATCTAAGGTGATGATGCCGCTCTCTGCTACTTTGTTTCGGAACGGCTCCGCGGCGGGCGCTTGCATAACTCCAAATTTACGAACGCTTCTACTGACCAGGGCGCATTAATCGCCCGGCGGTGCGCGTAATAAAATCTATATGGCAATAATGAGACGGCCTGATAATGACCATTCAGTACAGCGGCACATCTCCCAGTCCTTAGTCCGGTTAATATTTTTGAAAGAATCCGCCATACGCACTGATGCCATCATCCACCCGGTAATAATAGCTGCCGGCGGGCCATGCGGCTATGTTCAGCAGGCGCGGATAAGCGCCCTGGTACACCTCTTTACCAAGCATATTGATGATGCGAAGGACGTACTTTTCCTGCCCTTCAAGACGCGGCCAGTTCAGCACTCCGGTCTCTACAGGATTTGGGAAGATATCCAGCGCAGGCAGCGGCTTTACATCATTGACGCCGCCGGCGTAATAATCCTGCTCCACCGTGACATTGCGGATCAGCCATCCGGCCAGCGTATCTGCCGTGGTATCACTTATAAAGCGGAAGCGCAGCCATATAGGGAAGCTTACCTGGCATGCGGCGGCGCCTTTCAGCGGCAAGCCCTGGAAGAACTGAAAACGGGAGCGCTTCCAGCCCCTTGTGCCGCTGAAGGCCGGGATTTTTCCAGGGAGGGTATCAGTTGCTTTATAGAAGCTGTCTGCCTGCATCATGGCATAGCATCCGTTTACTACGTTATACCAGCTCAGGCTGTCAAAAGAGTATTCAACCGTTCCGCCATCTCTCCCCGCTGTAGTCTGATACTTGTGTGTAAAGGATATTATTGGGTTGGTAAAGGATGTTCCGGCTTTCCTGATTATTTTGATGCCTATCCAATCGTTGGCGTTTACCGGGTAAGGCGAGGCGGTATCCGTCATCATGCCCGGACTGCCCGTAATGCCCGTATTGAAAAATGTCTTAGAGGTAGCGCCGCTGCGCCATAAGGTTGTCCACGTCGTGTCTATGGAAACGGAGAAATTAACCGGGTTGTGCCACGCGATGGTGTCAGCAAAGGAGATGATAGCGGAGTCGTTCGGACGCCCGTCTAAAACGTGGCCTGGAAAAGTCTGAGCCATCGCAGGAAGCGACATATACAAGCAGACAAACAGACAGGAAAGGCGATGTAGCCTTGTTTTCATAATATAAATTTTGGTGGTTGTATTCAGACGTCTGGGTTGTGAAATTTTGCTCCTCTGCTATCCCTCCGCCAAGCGAATCAACTGTCACTGCTTCTCTAAGACGGCAAACGTGACGCACATGTTAGCGGCCCGTTGTTATATTACCACACTACAAAAGATCATTAAGCCGGCTGCGAATCTTTGGATTTGATTAAAAACAAAATGCCCGCGGCGCGTGCCGCAGGCATTTTCAAAAAACGCAAGCTGCTTGAAGCGACCTTAATAAATATTTTCCGGCTTGAATGTCACCTTCACACGGCGGCGGAGGCTTTCGTTGATGCCTTGGGCAACCATATTCTTGGCCTGCATGTCCTGCATCTTAGCCTGCATAGCTATAGCCTGCGGATCTACCGGCTTGCCGGATGGCGTGCGGTGCGTGAGCGAGATGTAGTAAACCGCCTCGCGGCCTTTAATGGCAGGGGAAACAGCACCCGGCTGGAACTTCTCGTTAAACGCATAGCCAACCACCTTTGGCTCATAGCCCAAGCCTTGCGTAAAGGATGCATTGCCCAGTATAGAGTCTGCCACCTGCACCGTCTGGCCGGCGCTCTGCGCAATAGCTTCCAGGTTGCCGCCCTTGTACTTATCGGCAATCATCTTCGCCTTCTTTTCTGCACGGACAAGGGCCTCAATCTGCGGCTTCATGTTGGCGTCCAGCGTGCGCATGCCGGGCTCATTCACAGCGGCTACCTTGGCTACTACGTAGCGGTTTTCCAGGTGTATCGGGTCGCTCACCTCGCCGGGCTTGGCGGCATAGGCCCAGCGTATGATCTCGCGGGCAGGGCCCAGGCCTTGTATGATGTAGTCGGCGGGCTTGATAGCCTCCGCTACTTTCTTGTTCAGGTTGTTCTTCTTGATGCCCGCGTCAAAGGCTGCGGCATCGCGGGCCGCGCCGGCAAACTCATTGGCCTTTGCAAACTGCGTCTGGTCTGCCTTAGCGCCGATGTTGAGGCTCTTGGTGATGGTAGCCAGCTTTACGCCGGGCGCAAAATTCTTCTGGTCGGTGACGCGGATAATGTGCCAGCCAAACTGGGTCTTTACTTCCTTCAGATCGCCTTTGGCGCCCATAAAGACGGCCTCGTTAAACTCAGGAACCATCATGCCGTAGCCGAAGTAGCCGAGGTCGCCGCCCTTTACCTTGGAGCCGGGGTCGTCGGAGAACCTGGCGGCCAGGGAGTCAAAGTTTGCGCCGGCCCTGATGGCTGCCATCAGGCTGTCTGCGCGCTGGTGGGCCAGGGTATCGCTGAGGCCTTGCGGATTCTGCTGGCCGGCGGTGGCTATCAGGATGTGCTGCGCCTTTACGGAATCGGGCAGGTCTTTGCGCTCTGTAACCTTTACCATCTTGTAGCTGCCATTCTCAAAAAAGGGACCGAACACGGAGCCTACGCCGCCCTTCAGGATGGTGTCGGCCATGGGGCTCATGTAGCGGGCCTTGTTCACATAATTATTGGTATAGCGCTCCTCTGAGTTACGGTTTACGAAGGCCTCATTGTTGCTCTCTGTCGCAAACTGCTCGCGGATCTTTTGCAGCGCGCCGAGGGCCCTGGCCGTGTCGTCTTCGCCGGGCACTACGTCGTAGGTAATGTAGTCGAGGGAGCGGGTGGGCTGCTGGGTTTCAAACTGCGCCTTGTGGCGGGTCATATAATCCTTCAGATCCGCGTCTGTGACGGGCGCCTGCGCGTCGGGGATGAGGGTGAGGGGAATCTTTACGTAGCGGAAGCCGGCCATGGTGCCTTCCAGCTTTGCGGCCTCCATCTGCACTGCCTTGGGCGTGTAGGTAGAGCCGGCTATCAGCGCATTGTACTTCTGGATGCGGCGGGCATGCACCACAAATTTCTTCAGCGCCTCCCACTGCTGGCCCAGCTCCGCGAGCTTCGGCTCGTCGCTCTTCTTTACCTGCGTCTCAAACTCCTTTACCATGCGCGGATCAAACTGCTGGGAGCCGAAGATGGTCTGGAAGAATTGCTGTACCGCCTGGTCGGGATTGGCGCCGGAGATCATGTCTTTCTGCTCCGCATCGCTCACTACAATGCCCAGCTTATCACATTCTTTCTCTACAATCTTCTCCGTCACCATCTGTTCTATCACCTGCTGGTGCAGCTGGGCCTGCTCTTCCTCCGTAAGGCGCTGGCCTTTGCGGAATACCTCGGAGAGGGAGACGTAGTCTTTGGAAAGCGCGGCGTACTCGCGGCCGTCAATCGCATCGTCGCCCACTTTGGCTACGCTGTTGTCGTGGCCGAAGAAGTTGCCGAAGGTGCCGTTTACGCCTTCTGATATAATGAACGCTACAAGGGAAAGACCGATTACCGCGCCTGCAACCTTTGCGTAGCGCTCCCGGATTGTCTGAATTACCGCCATTGGGGGGGGATTGGATGTATTGTGTGTGGAAAGAGAGGGATTTTTTCTAAGGCGGGCAAATTTAGATGAAAATGAAGTGAATAGTGTGCAGCGATTGGTGAATGGTAAATGGTGAGGGTGCCGTTGCCCCACGAGTGCTGTCGGGGCGGGGGTAGGCCAGCGGAGTGTCACAGATTGGGGGCATGTGGGCCATTCTTACAAAAGGAAGACATTGGGGGCCAACCGCGGCGCGACTTTGCCGGTCTCTGAAGTGCGCGGATGGCGGCATTTAGGAAACGTCACGGCTAAACCATAATTTTAACGGCTTGTACTTTCTATATCAAGAGGTCTTAATTTCATCCCCGCAATTCATCCATCAACCAATTATTACATCGTATGGAAACACCCTCTACCTATCACAATCAGCGTACAGGCGGTTCGCGTCTGCGTCTGGCGCCGATGCTGCTGATTTTACTATTAAGCCTGTGCGCTGCCAGCGACGGCATAGCGCAAAACCTGCTGTCTCAGAGCTTTGACAATGTAACCTTCCCGCCAACGGGCTGGACGCGGACAACGGGCTCTCCGATCTGGAACCGGGTAACGTCTGGCACATGGCCATCTCAGAGCCCGCACAGCGGTGCGGGTGAGGCGCAATTCAATTCATTTTCAGTAAGCAGCGGCAGCGCGGAGCTGACTACGCCTGCGGTGAGCTTTTCGGGGACCTCGCTGGTGCAGGTATCGTTCTGGATGTACCGCGATGCGGGCTATTCGGGCACTACGGGCGAGAAGGTGGATGTGTATGCGAATACGACGGCTACCTCCACGGGGGGCAGTCTGCTGGGCAGCGTGGTGCGCTGGTCGGGCGGTACGCCGGCAGTGTCTTCGGATGGCTGGTACAAGTATGTGTTTAATGTACCGGGCACTTTTTCGGGCACTACCAACTATATAGTGTTTAAAGCCACCTCGCAGTTTGGCAATGACATTTTCATTGACGATGTGAGCATTGATAATCTGGCTCCTTGTACGGGTGCGCCTACGGCGGGCATCCAGTCGCCTGCCTGCGGCACTACGTCTAACGTTTGCCCGGGCAGCATTTTCGGCCTGAACGCGATCAACTCTACGGTTGCCTCCAACCTTACATACCAGTGGATGTACAGCATTAATGGCGGCACTACCTGGCTGCCGGTGCCAAGCGGTGGTAACACACCTAACTATACTACTTTCCCTATTACGCAGAGCACGCGTTTCCACATGGTGATCACTTGCGCCAACTCCGGCCTGAGCGACAGTACGTGTAACCGTATCTTCAACGTAACCGGCACGGGCCCTACGTATGCATCGCTTCCTTTCACAGAGGGCTTTGAGAACTGGCAGAACGGCTGCTCTACCAAAGATCTGCCATCTGCCAACTGGACTAACCAGCCGGCCACGGGCGATAATTCATTCCGCCGCTATGACGAAGGCGCTACTGCAAACTGGAATCCATCTTACATTACTTCAGGCACCTTCGCGCCGCAGGCTGCACAAGGCACATACTGCGCGCGCTGGCACGGCTACTACGCCCCGGTGGGCGGCGGCAACGCGGGGATGCTCTCTGCATATGTAAACTGCAGCGGCTTTACAGGCAATGCACAACTTGACTTTTATACCCGCACCTACCCGACGCCGGGCACTTATCCGGGAGACTCCATCATTGTAGATTTCTCTTCAGATGGCGGTATGACCTTCTCTAATCTGGCGAAGTACGGAGCCGGTACAGGCGGATGGGACTTTAAGTCGCTGTCGCTGCCGGCTACCAACACAGCTACAACAGTTATCCGCTGGAGCTACAAGGACGCTTATCAGTATTATGGCGATATGGGCCTTGACGGTGTGCGCGTTTTGCCTCCCTGCGCTGCCAAGCCAACAGCGGGTAAGATTGATACGATCAGCGCCTGTCCTGGTAAGAATTTCACGCTTTCACTCACCGGCACATCTATGGCTGCCGGTCTCACCTACCTGTGGCAGTATAAGCCAACGGGCTCTTCAGCGGGCTGGACTAATCTGCCCGGCGGTACTGTTCCCAAGCCTACGGCAAACATCAGCGTTCCTACCTCATTCCGTGTAATTGTAAGCTGCTCCAACACGTTGCCAACGCCGCTTGACGATACCTCGCTGGTATATGATGTGAAGCTGAATCCATTCTACTACTGCTATTGCACGGTACCTACAAGCGTTACTTACCCTAACTATTACTACAATACGATTGGTAACGTAACGGTTACTACGCGCCCTGCAGGTGTTACGCTTCTGAACAATGGCAACCCGCTGCCAACGCTGAGCAATCCAAATGCTACAAGCTGGTACACCGACTATACCAAGACGGTACCTGCGCCAACCCTGATCCGCGACTCTACGTACCGCTTCGCTATGACTGCGTACACAAACCAGTCGTATTTCTACACGGGCTATCCGGCAGCATTCTTCCTTGATCTGAACCGCGACGGCGTGTTTAATCCGGCACTGGCTACGGCTACACCTCCGGGTGAGATGATTATGAGCACGACGATAGGCAGCTCTACCGCGCCTACGGTGTTTAAGGATTTTAAAATTCCTGTTACCGCGGCTGTAGGCCTTACGGGTCTGCGTGCTATCCACACACCACTTGTTTCTACAACCATCAATCCTTGCGGCGCCTTCACATATCCTGGTGAGGCGGAAGATTACCTGGTGTATATTGAGTACCAGCCATGTAATGGTCCGGTTGATCCGGGTCTGGCTTATATCTCCGACACATCAGTATGCCCTGGCTACACGGTAGATATCTGGGATACAGGCTACGAGAAGAAGCGTACGGGCATCGTTCGCATATGGCAGACGAGCACCAATGGCGGCGCGTCTTATAACAACATTGCCGGCTCTGCAAATAAGGACACTGTATTTAATGTACCGATCACAGCTTCCAGCTATGGCACTAAGTTCCGCCTCGCGGTAATCTGCACTAATACAGGCGACACTACTTACAGCAATGTGATGGATGTGTTTAACCCTGCGCCGGTGAACTGCTATCCGTTCGCATCAGCAATACCTCCGGGCGCGCTTGATTCCTCAGACATAGGCTCTTTCGTGATCGGCCCTTATGCTACGCCGTTCATCAACCCGCAGCCGATGGTAGTTTCTGGTCCGCACCTCGGTAACCCTGCTGCAAACCGCCGCCGTACCGATTATACATACATTCCAAACCTGTCGCTTGCCGCAGACACCACGTACCGCATAGCTGTATATCACACTATGCGTACGCTGAATCATGCCGATGCGATGGTCAGTGTGTTTATCGACTTCAACCATGACGGCAGGTATTCTGTAGGCACGCCGGGCTATCCGTTCCCTCCGGAGCTGATCTTCCGCGGCCGTACTACTGCCAGCAAGTTCTACCTGGACACGACCTTTAAGATGCCGAGCACGCTTATCCCGAATGTGCCTACCGGTCTGCGCGTGGTTCTGAACAATGACCTCAATACTACTGCCGTTGGCAATGGTAATGATGGTGCGGGCGGCTTTATCTCCGGTGAGGTTGAGGATTATGTAGTGACCCTGACCCGTACCGCGCTCAACGTACCGGGCAGCAGTCTGGTAACCAATCTGGCCATCTTCCCGAACCCTACAGACGCAAAGGCTACCGTGATATTTGACGCGGCTAAGGCTATAAGCCATGTGGACGTGATTGTGACCACAATCACCGGCCAGCAGGTAATGACCCGCAGCTTTGACAATGCAGGTACGCGCTTCTCAACAGAGCTTGACCTCAGCGGTAAGGCCAAGGGCGTTTACTTCGTGGAAATTCACGCTGATGGTGAAAAGCAGGTTCGCAAGCTGACTGTTCACTAATACTTACAGGACTCCGATAATGCATCAGGGCTGCCCGAAAGGCAGCCCTGATTTTTTGTGCGCTGTTGCGTCAAAACGATGCGCCGGTGTAATGCCCGTCAACTTATGACGATGACTCAGCGAGCGCTGCGAATACGCGATTGTCCTTACACCACCGCAATCTCATAGAAGTCGTCCGCGCCGAAATATTCCTGCGCAAGGCGCTGCAATTCAGCGGCCGTTACTTCCTTGTAAGTGCGAATATTATTATTGAAATGCCGCTCATCAAGGCCATTCAGGATAAGCGTGCGCCAGCGCTGCAGAATCTGAAAAGGGCCGTCCAGGTCGCCGAGCAGCCCCCCAAGCAGGTAATTCTTTACCAGCATCAGCTCATCATTGCACGCCTCCGTGTCACGCAGGGCTTCCATCTCCCGGTATATTTCGGTTACCGCCGCCTCCAGCACATCCCGGCCTACTTCGGTGTGAATAGTAAGCGAGCCGCCGCGCACGTTGGGTTGCAGCGAGGAGTAAATGCCGTACGTATAACCTTTGTCCTCCCGGATATTGCTCATAAGCCGGGAGCCGAAGTAGCCGCCGAACAGGGTATTCAGCACAATCAGCTTTGGAAAATCGGGATGATGACGGTTTGGCGCTTTCCGGCCCAGGCGTATGGCTGCCTGCACGCCGGCGGGGTCATTAATCTCACGGTGCTTCTGATGGGAGGGCCCGGGCGCGGAAAAAGCAGCATCCGGCTCCGGCACGGCCTGCCGGATCGGAATGCTTCCGAACAGCTTATTGACCAGCGCCGTATCGCTGTCGCTGATCTTGCCTGCCATAAATATCTGCACGCCGCTTAACGCGTATGCCTTCCGGTAAAAGGCCACAATATCCTCACGGCTGAGCGCCTCAATCTTTTCTACGCGAGAATACCGCCCGTACGGATGCGCTTCGCCCCATACCAGGGCATCAATACGCTGATTGGCCACAAACTCGCACTGCCGCAGATTGACCAGCAGGCGCTGTATGGCATTCTGCTTATGGATGGCTACCTCTTCTTCCGGAAAGCTTGCCTCCGTCAGTATTTCGTTCACAATCGGCAGCAGTTGCGCCAGATCCTTGGTAAGGGCGTACAGTGACACGATGCAGAAATCGTCCCCCGCGCTTACCCGGAGGTTGGCGCCGTAAAACTCAAGCGCTTCATGCACCTCGTGGGCGCTGTGGCGGGAAGTGCCATTCTTCAACAGGCCGGCAGTAGCCTGCGCCACGCCCGGCTTCTCTTCATGCCAGATGCCGGCCGGATATACAAAGTCAAGCGCCACTACATCCTGCACGCCCGCCGAGAGCCAGTAAAACGGAATGCCATTGTCAAGGGCCTGCCTGTTGATAGGCGGCAGGCGATAGTCAAACTCTACGGCGTCGTGTATGGCAGGGGGCGTCTTTCGGTCAAGGTTCGTCATAAGGGAGCGAAGGTAGGATGGAGACGGGGCGGAGGGCAATAGCTAATTTCGCGAAATGCCTTCCCTGCTGCCAGCCCTGCTTTCCGGTAAATGCCCCAACTGCCGCAAGGGGCCGGTCTTTCCCCAAAAGGGCATCTTCCCCTTAGGAAGCCTTTTGAAGATGAATGATAATTGCCCCGCCTGCGGGCAAAAACTCCTCCACGAGCGCAACAATGGCGGCGGCATTAACTATGCCCTCACCATCATGCTCTTCTTCCTGAACCTGCTCTGGTACTGGCCCATCTTCGGCATGAGCTACCTGGACAACAGCATTTATTACTACCTCGCCACTAGCATTGCCGTGGTGATATTAGTGCAGCCCTGGCTGATGCGCTTCTCAAGAATGATATACCTGTACCTCTTTATCGGCTACGGCAGAGGGGCTGTTCAATAAGTCAGGGGCCATTCACCAGACCCAGAGCCCCGGATAGCCCCTTGCGGGCATCGGCTCCTGCCACTCTGCTGCCTCATCCAGCATCCACGCCCAGCGGCCCGGGCCATAGTCACCAAAGGCCCGCTCTTCCAGCGTAAGGCGCGGCAGGAGATCAGGCGGCAGCGCAGCCTCGCCGATGCGCAGCACATCCGTCAACAACGCTTCGCCAATGATGGCCCCAAAGGGCAGTGCACCGAAGTCCGGAATATGCTTTTGAATGAGCGGCAACCCTGCCACCGCCTCGCCGCCCGCCCCTTTGGAAGCATGTATGAGCAGCGGGCCGCGGTAGGCCGTTGTCCAGCTTCGCGTCTCAATTGTTTTCAGGCCCATTACCACCAGCGAGGCCCAGGGCTGTAGCAGAGAAAGCACTTTTGCCATTGGGGGCAAGGTAAGCGGCATGAAATTTCTTAGCCTGCGCCTGTATCTAAAAACCATTTTCCCATATGAAGAAAACATTTCTGCTTGTCGCCGGCCTGCTCCTTGCCATCTCCGTAAACGCTCAAAAGAAGAAAGGCGGCGCAAAACCCGCCTTTGATGCGGGCGATAATGCCATTGGCATCGCCCTCGGCTTCGGGCCGTCGCATACGTATGGGCTTGCCAGCAATTACTCGCCCGCCTTCATCGTCAATTATGAGCATGGCATTGTGCCTAATCTCGGCCCCGGTACCCTGGCAATAGGCGGGGAGCTGGGCTGGCAAACGAGCCGCTATGATTATGACTACGGCGGCTACAGGGCGCGCTGGACGACCTTCACCTTTGCCGTGCGCGGCATCTATCACCTCACCATTCTCAAGGATAAGAACAATAAGTTTGACCCTTACGGCGGCCTTGCCGCGGGCGCTTACATTGTGAGCTATGACAATGACGCGCCGGGTGCGGATACCTATCCTTCCGCGCCTTTTGTGGCGCCTTTTGTGGGCACGAAGTACAACTTTACCCGCGCTTTTGGCGCGTGGAGCGAGCTGGGCTGGGATGTGGCGGTGTTTAAGCTTGGGCTGAATTTCAATTTCTAAAAGGAAGGCCTTTTAAATGCCTGATGCGCACTGCATGCCCCTCCCGGCAGAACATATTATCTTGGCACAATGCGCCCTTTTATCACCGTATTGCTTCTGGCATGTTTGGGTCTTTGCAGTAACACAAACGCCGTGAGCGTTGATTCCGCCGCGCTGCACGCCCATGTACTGGCGCTGGCCGGTATGCCGGGCCATACGCGGAATGGCGCTGATACGGCTTCGCTCAATAAAGCGGCAACCTATATCTATGAGCAGTTGCGCAGGCATAAGGATTCTGTAGAGGTGCTATCTTACAGCCTGCACGACAGCCTGAATTACGTCAATCTTATCGCATCCTACGGGCCGAAAGATGCGCCGCGCATCATTGTAGGCGCGCACTACGATGTGTGCGGCGACCAGGAGGGGGCAGACGATAATGCGAGCGGTGTGGCGGGATTGCTGGAGCTGGAGCGGCTGCTGAGCGGCACAGATACTAAAGAATGGAAGTACAGAATAGACCTTGTGGCCTATACGCTGGAGGAGCCGCCTTACTTCCGCACGCGGGCTATGGGCAGCGCGGTTCATGCCGCTTATATCGCCGCTAATAAAATTCCGCTGCGCGGCATGGTGTCGTTGGAAATGATCGGCTATTTCAGGGACGGGAAGCATACGCAGCATTACCCTGCCGGCCTGCTGAAGCTGTTTTACAGCTCCCGGGGCAATTACATTACAGTGGTGCATAAGCTGCACAAAGGCGCCTTCGTGCGTTCTTTTCAAAAAGGCTTTAAGCGCCAGCGCCTTGTAAGGACAAAGAAGTTCGGCGCGCCGCGCATCCTGCCCGGCATTGACTTTTCCGACCACCTAAACTACTGGGACAGGGGATGGCCGGCGCTGATGATTACGGACACCTCATTCTTCCGCAATGCCAACTATCACACGAAGGGCGATACGCCGGATACGCTGGATTACGGGAGAATGGCCGCGGTGGTAGAGCAGACGTTTAAGGCACTGCTTGCGCAGGTGCAATGAAAGTAAAAAGCCCGGCTGCCAATAGCAGCCGGGCTTTTTTATGAAGCGTCGCTGCCCATCTGCTCAACCAGCCCGCGCAATTCATCTATTTTATGCGCCGGCAGGTTGCGCAGCAGGTCTTGAATGCTCGGTTTATTGACCCGCACGAGGGTTTGCATGGGATGGTTTGATGCAACAGTTGCCCCTTCATCCGGGTGCCAGGCGAAGAGGTCGCCGGGGGTGCAGTGGAGGGCGAGGCAGAGCTTCTCAAGCTGCCGGTAATCCATGCGCGTGCTCTTGCCGCGCATAATGGTAGTGATATATTTGGAATGGAAGCCGAGGCCGCGCAGAAAAATGGAGGCATTGGAGATGCCTTTCTCTTTGCAGATGCGTTCTATGTCAAGGATAAGCATGGGAGGTATTAATTTGAGGCTTTAGGGTTCATTTTAGAAGCTCAATGCAACATTTTAAAACCATCATACCCTCTATTAGAGACGTAAAGGTATTAACTTGAGACTTCGGGCAACTAATTTAAAGCTTTGTGCTTTAATAAGGAGGCTTTAAGGCTTATAGCAGATGTCCTATGATCTGCATAAGAAGCTTAGGAACGTTAACGGGAGGTTTTATAAGTCTTACTCCTTGGCTGACGCAAGCTCCCCCGTGTTCCGTCGCATGGGGACACGAGCCGGGGAGGGGAGTTGCTAATGGACACTATGTTCATTTCGGGCCTTCTCCTCCTTCGCCGGGGGCATAATAGCATTATTTCCAAACCTGAACCCTAAGGAAACAACGAGTGTCCCTCGGCCAACGCTCTGAGATTTCTGATCACCGGTGGTTATGTGGAGCTCGGTCTCTTTATGAAAATCGGTAATCATTTTCAGGGAAGCATAGGGCCCCCAGCCGCGGCGGGTGTAGCGATGAAAGTATCCGATTCCGAGGCCGAAGTAAACCCCATTATCATTCGGCGCGGTATAGACGTAGTTCCCGCTGCGCGAATAATCATTGTTATGCTTGTAAAAGTCCATCCCGAGGTCGGCAAGAATAAAGTACTGGCTGATGTGCCTGGGGCGGATGCGAAAGCGGAAATCGGCAAATAGCGCGGGCGTGAATTGCCTCGGAGCCGTAACCGTAGTATGAAACGCATAAAGCTGCGCACCCGCGCCGATGCCAATGTGCCTGGTGATGTTATAATTGTAGGTAGCCGAAAAGCCCGGGTCAAAATAGGCCAGGCTAAGACCTCCATCGGCATAGAGGTAGTGCGTCTGCGCAGAGATGTTTAGGGGGTTGATAAAGACAAAGAGTGCAATAAGGGCGTGCTTCATGTCCGGTAGTTGTTCGCCGTTGTTGGTCTTATGACCAACAACGAAAATACACCCCATCAAAATTCCCCCGGCCGTCATGCCGAACTCGTTTCGGCATCTATGGTGCGCACGCCATCTGCCCAATAGGCCCCGGGCCAGGTTCGGGGTGACGGGAGCGGGGGCGGGGCGGGTTGCGCCGTTGCGTACTACGCCCCGTCATTGCGAGCGTAGCGAAGCAACCTGCACATAAAGCGGGCAGGTTGCTTTGCTTCGGTTCCTCGCAGCCGTCGCCCAGCCTCCTCCTCGCAATGACGGGGAGCGGTGTGCGCCGAAAAAAAGCCCGGCTGCGCAATGCAGCCGGGCTTTCTAATTTCCACTAAAGACTTTTACCTTAATCAAGCCATTTCCAAAGCAACCTTCGGAGCGGCGCTCTTGATTTCCTCGGAGGCCTGCGCCGCGTACTTCTCAAAGTTTTTGTTGAAGAGGCCGGCCAGCTCGGAGGCCTTCTTGTCGTAGGCTTCCTTGTCGGCCCAGGTGTCGCGCGGGTTCAGCACCTCGGCAGGCACGCCCGGCACGCTCTGCGGCACCAGCACGCCGAATACGGGGTGCGGCACATACTCGGCGCTGTTCAGCTCGCCGTTCATGGCAGCGGTAATCATAGCGCGGGTGTACTTGAGGCTCATACGCTTGCCCACGCCGTAAGCGCCGCCGCTCCAGCCGGTGTTGATGAGCCAGACATTTACGTCGGGATGCGCCTCCAGCTTCTTACCTAAAAGCTCGGCATACTTAGCCGGGTGCAGCGGCAGGAATACGCGGCCGAAGCAGGCGGAGAAGGTAGGCTGCGGCTCGGTAACGCCCACCTCCGTACCAGCCACCTTAGCGGTGTAGCCGGATATGAACTGGAACATTGCCTGAGCAGTAGTGAGCTTGGAGATAGGAGGCAGAATGCCAAAGGCATCGGCGGTAAGGAAGAAGATATTCTTAGGGTCGCCGCCGTAGGATTGCTCCTTCGCGTTGGGGATGAAATCAATGGGGTAGGCTACGCGGGTGTTTTCGGTGATGGAAGCATCGGTGTAGTCAACCGTCTTGGTGCCTTGGTGGAATTTGCAGTTTTCCAAGAGCGCGCCGGGCTTAACGGCGGCCCAGATTTGTGGCTCCTTTTCTTCGGAAAGGTCAATGCACTTGGCATAGCAGCCGCCTTCAAAGTTGAAGACAGAGCCATCGGCCCAGCCATGCTCGTCGTCGCCGATCAGGGCGCGGTGCGGGTCGGCGGAAAGGGTGGTTTTACCAGTGCCGGAGAGACCGAAGAAGAGGGCTACATCGCCGTCAGCGCCTTCATTGGCGGAGCAGTGCATGGAAAGCACCTTATGGTCGTGCGGAAGGACGAAGTTGAGGACGCCGAAGATGCCCTTCTTCATCTCACCCGTGTAAGCGGAGCCGCCGATGAGGATAACCTTGCGGGTGAAGTTTACAATGGTGAAGTTGGCCTGGCGCGTGCCATCCACAGCAGGATCGGCCTGAAAAGACGGGGCCTGAATAATTACCCAATCAGGTGTTTGCGTCTGCAGCTCTTCAACGGTCGGGCGCAGGAACAGGTCGTTGCAGAAGAGGTTAGCCCAGGGCGTCTCGTTGATTACGCGAATGTTGAGGCGGTACTTCGGATCGGCGCAGGCATAGGCGTCGCGCACCCATACTTCCTTGTCTTTCAGGTGAGCAGTTACGCGCTCATAAAGCTTGTCAAAAGCGGCAGGCTCAAAGGGAATGTTCACATCACCCCAGTCAACGCTCTTCTCGGTGATGGCGTCCTTCACGGTGAATTTATCCTTAGGCGAGCGGCCGGTGAATTTGCCGGTGCATACGGAGAGGGCGCCGGTGTCGTTCAGCTCGCCCTGGCCCAGGGCTAAAGCCTTCTTCGTCAGCTCATCCGGTGAAAGGTTCCAGTGCGCAATCGCCACATCAAGGCCCAAATCGGTCAGCTTCGCCGATGGATTTTTTGTCCCTGTTTCCTGCATATTATGTTTGGTTTAAAAATTTACGGGAATAAGGGCGCAAAAATAGGCCCTGACGCCCAAAAGGGGAACGGATGGCAAAAATTTAGCAGGGGGATTGGGAGGGGCATACCGCATGTGCCCGGATAATGCTAACAGATGACGTGGGCACACGCAGTGTGCCTCTACGGTGTCCAGCGTCTGATTACCAGCGAAGAGTTCGTCCCGCCGAAGCCGAAAGAGTTGGATAGAAAAGTATCAAAGCCCCTGTCAAGCCGTTCCGGAAGCACATGAATCTTTGCGCTGTGCTCGTCGGGGTTTTCAAAGTTGATATTCGGCGCCATAAAGCCGCCTTCCATCATCAGCATGGAATAAACGACCTCGCTCGCACCCGCCATCCAGCATTCATGGCCTGTCATGCTTTTGGTGGACGACACCGGCACCTTTCCGCCAAAGACTTCAAAGATGGCCTCCGCTTCCGTCACATCGCCGGCGGGCGTAGCAGTGGCATGGGCGTTGATGTATTCAATATCCGCAGCTTTGAGTCCGGCATCCGCCAGTGAGCGTTGGATAGACCGTGCCTGACCTTCTGCGCTGGGATTGGAAATGTGCTGGCCGTTGGAGGAGAAGCCGTAGCCTAAGATTTCTCCCAGAATATTTGCGCCGCGTGCCTGCGCGCTTTCCAAGCTTTCCAGGATTACCGCGGCGGCTCCTCCGCCGGGCACCAGCCCGTCACGGTCGCGGTCAAAGGGCCGTGAGGATTTATGAGGCGCATCCTCGCGGGTGGAAAAAGTGCCCAGCGCGTCAAAGTTGGACATGGAGAAGATGTTCATTTCCTGCGCGCCGCCGCAGATGATCCGATCCTGCAAGCCCTGCCTGATGAACATGTACCCGAGCCCGATAGCATGAGAGCCGGAAGCGCAGGCCGCGGAGATGGAAAAGTTGATTCCCCGTAGCCTGAATATGGTAGCCAGGTTCATAGTCACCGTGCTGTTCAGCACCTGAAATACCGATCCGGACCCGACCAT
Organism: Chitinophagaceae bacterium; assembly: GCA_965246765.1. GTDB lineage: Bacteria > Bacteroidota > Bacteroidia > Chitinophagales > Chitinophagaceae > UBA1952. The sequence goes on along the minus strand of CBDFFJ010000005.1, from coordinate 579,885 downwards.
CATGGTGTCCTTTTTCGCACGGATAACGTCCATGCCTTCTATAACCGGCTGCGCGCAGGTATCGTTCCCGAAAATGATCCCTGTTTCGTTTCCGGCAACGAAGTCTTCGTCCAGCGCGGCCTGCGCCATAGCCTCGCGCGCGGCTACAAAAGCATACTCTGCCTGCTCGGGCATCATCATACGGGCGCGCCGGTCCAGCAGGCCCTTCAGCTGCGGGCGGGCCACATAGCCTGTAAGGCCGGAACGATAGCCAAAAGCCTTGCGTGCCGGGTCCAGGATGATGCCGGAGCGGCCGTCATACAAAGACTGCTTTACCTCGGTAAGGTCGGCGCCCAGCGAGGAGTATATGCCAAGGCCAGTAATAACTACGCGCATAGGGCCCGGTCTGCCCGGTTTTGCCGCGGGCAGATGTGTTTTATTTCATCGGCTCTGAGGCCGCGAGGTTAAAGTTTCGGGTTACAGACGTATTGGGCCCTTGCAGCGGTTTGCCGGCTTTGCCGTCCATCAGTGTGAGCGTGACAGTTCCTTTCCCTGTTCCGAGCCCTTCAATAAAATAAGGCGCCCACTTTGTAAGATTGAAGCTGGCCGCTTTGCCGCTTGTTTCATTTTTCACATCCGCTTTCACATACAGCGCTTCGCCCAACTGAGCATTGGCCGGATAGAAGTCAAGCAGCAGGTTGGCCGTATCCTTGCCCAGATAATCGCCCTTTGGGCGACTGTAGAAGATCATAGGACCAAGCTGGCTGTCAATGCGCTGCAGATTGCCCTTCGCATCTATCCTGATGTGCGCCAGCACAGCTGCCTCTTTGTGCTTCACACTTTCGTGGTAAGAGCGGGAAAGAAAGCAAAGGATGTAGTGCTCAGAGTTTACCGGAACGGTGGTCTCATGCTTCGGCTCGTACAAGGCCACGTAGGGCTTATTATCCAGAATGAAGTGGATGTGCTGGCCTTTATCGGAATTGTTGCACTTCTTGCCGCCCGCATCGCCGGTCTGCATTTTCAGCTCATAGTTCTTCACGTCAAAGGCAAAGGCAAGCTTTACAGAGTCAGCGCCTACTTTGGTGGCCGTCATGCCGGCAATGCCAAGGCTGGCGTTCGGAAAATCAGGCGAGGGGGGAAAATCAGTGAGGCGGATGGAGTCGGCAGCTTTGGCTGCAGTGTCGCCTTCTGTAGTGGAAGCATTGTCGTTGCAGGATGCCGAGGCGAGGGCTGCGGCAAGAAGCACGACTGCGGATAAGCGGCGCATAAGAGAGTGATTGTTTCGCGTAAAGCTACAGGCCGCCGACCTTTTGAGAAAAAATTAAGTAGCCGCTTTGGTGGAGGCTTCTATTTTTGTCCGCGTCTGTGACAGAACGCAGATGGCTATGATGTTTATGATTCGCGGGGATTCGGGAACCTTAGCCCATCACGGGCATCTTAAAAAATCATTGTTCCATCACATGCCAGGATAAAAGCCGGATAGACTGAAAGGCCTCTCAGTGTGCGACGCAACCGAAGATTGGCAGCGTGACGAAGCTGGCAACATAAGTGTCCGAAAACCGATTGAACAACTTAACGACTCAACCCATCAACGCCAATTGACTACCGCCGAAATCCTCGCCCGCGTCCGTCGCATTGAGATCAAGACGAAGGGCCTGAGCAACCACATCTTCGCGGGTGAGTACCACTCGGCCTTCAAGGGCCGCGGCATGTCGTTCAGCGAGGTGCGGGAATATGCGCCGGGTGATGACATCCGCTCCATTGACTGGAATGTAACGGCCCGCAGCAGCACGCCCCACGTAAAGGTGTTTGAGGAAGAGCGGGAGCTGACGCTGATGCTGCTGGTGGATGTAAGCCGCTCATCGCTGTTTGGCACGGTGGGCCGCTCTAAGCGGGAGACGATTACGGAAATCGGCGCGGTGCTCTCGTTCAGCGCAGCTACGAATAATGACAAGGTGGGCGTGATTTTCTTTTCAGATAAAGTGGAGCGCTTTATTCCGCCAAAGAAGGGCCGCAGCCACATCCTGCGCATTATCCGCGAGCTGATAGCGCTTGAGCCGAGCCCCCCCGCTGCCGGAGGCGCCGGAAGCAGCACAAATCTTGCAACGGCGCTGGAATACCTGAACAATGTGCAGAAGCGGCGCACCATCACGTTTGTGCTTTCCGACCTGATTTCTGCGCCTTATGAGGCCCCGCTGCAGCTTGCCGCTCGCCGCCACGACGTAGTGGGCATTCAGGTCTATGACCGCGCCGACCGGGAGCTGCCAAAAGCCGGCCTGATACAGGTCGCGGACTCGGAGACGGGCGCGCTGCGATGGATTGATTCTTCGGACAAAAAGGTGCAGCTTGAATACGGAAAGGCTTTTGAGGGAATGCGGCATTACGGTGTGCAGGCCTTTCGCAAGGCAGGCGCCGGATTGCTGAGCGTACGCACGGATGAAGATTATGTGAAGCTGCTTCAGGGTTATTTTAAGAACAGATGATGCGCGTGTTTAAACCTCTTCATACCCACATACGAACGTGCCGCGGCGCGTTCCTACGCGGATGTCTGTTAATTGGAATTTGCCTCCTGGCCCTGCGGGCTCACGCCCAGACCGGCGGCCCCGAAGCCTCCGCATCCCTCGGCACGGACGCCAACAAGCTCCTCGTCGGCGACCAGGCGCGTGTCTTCCTCTCTGCGCAATGCGACCCGGCCCGCAGCCGCATTCAGTGGCCGCAAATCCCGGATTCGTTCGGTAAGCTTGAGGTTGTTGAAAAAGGCAGAATCGACACAGTAAGAAAGGGAAGTCTCGCCATCTATACGCAGCGTCTGCTGGTGAGCGGGTGGGATAGCGGCGAGTACCTGATACCGCCATTCCAGCTTGGTGTGACCCCCGCTAACGGCGCAGCCTACACGATCCAGACGGAAGGTCAGCGCTTTGAAATAAGCACCGTTCCTGTTGATACGACCAAACCCTTCAAGCCGATCAAAGGCATCATGCAGGTAGAAGCTTCATGGCTGGATTACGTTTGGTGGATCGTTGGCGCGGGTCTGCTGCTTTTAGCGCTTATTGGCTACATCATCTATCGTAAGACGCGAAAGAAGCCGGTTATTGCGGCGCCTCCGCCGCCGGCAGAGCCGGTGCATGAGCGGGCGCTGCGTCTGCTGACTGCCCTTGAAGCGGAGCAGCTTTGGCAAAGGGGCGATGTAAAAGATTATTATGTGCGCCTCACCGACATCCTGCGGGTTTACATTGAAGAACGGTTCAGCGTTCCCGCTATGGAGCGCACAACCGATGAGCTGACTTCCGCCGCAAACAGCCACATAGAATTAGCTTTCCACGCCCAAAAGCTCCACGGCATTCTCGCCACCGCCGATATGGCAAAGTTTGCCCGCGCCCAACCCAGCCCGACTGAGCACATAAGCACGATGCAGGCAGCAAAAGAAATTGTGATGGCTACGGTTGAGAAGCCCATTGTAGCCGCCGACAGTCTTGCCAGACATCCTCAAACCCCATCCGGTACTGCCCAACGCGATCCCCTATGATGCAGTACATCCACGCATACAAAGACTGGCGGCACCTGCAGTTTGCGCAGCCCTGGGCCTTCGCGCTGCTGCTGATCATCCCTGTGCTCCTGCTTTGGCAATGGCGCATGAGGCGTCGCTCCAGCCCGGCATTACGGCTTACTACGACTGCCGGCCTCGCACACATTCGTCCCGGTTTGCGCACCCGGCTGAGGCCGCTCCCTATCGTATTGCGCATGATTGCTATCGCGGCTCTGATAGTTGCGCTGGCCCGTCCGCAAAGCTCATCGGTGTCCGAGAACGTAGATAGCGAGGGCATTGACATCGTGCTTGCGATGGACGTATCCGGCTCTATGCTGGCGGAAGATTTTAAGCCTAACCGAATTGAAGCGGCCAAGCGCGTGGCTACTGAGTTTATCAATAATCGTATCGGCGACCGGATCGGCCTGGTGGTTTTTTCGGGAGAAAGCTTCACGCAATGCCCGGTTACCATAGATCACCGTGTGCTGCTGGAGCAGGTGGAGCAAATCAAAAGCGGGCTGCTCGTGGACGGTACTGCTATTGGCGACGGGCTTGCCACTGCGGTGGACCGCATCAGGAACACAAATGGCAAGAGCAAAGTGATTGTGCTGCTCACCGACGGCGTCAACAACATCGGCAAAGTTGGCCCTGAGCTGGCGCTGGAAATTGCCAAGACTTACAAGGTTCGCGTCTATACCATCGGCGTAGGCACCAACGCCGGCCAGGCGCCATACCCGGCACAAACGCCCGGCGGCGGAATGGTAATGACCATGATGCCTGTGCAGATTGACGAGGCGCTCATGCGCAAGATTGCCAGTGAGACTGGTGGCCAATATTTCCGCGCTACGGGCGATAATTCGTTGAAGAAGATTTACGAGAGCATTGATAAGATGGAGAAGACCAAAGTAGAGGTCAGCTCCTTCAAGCATTTCTCAGAGCTGTTTTTCCCGCTGGCGCTTCTGGCCTGTGCCTGCCTCTTTCTGGAGTCGCTGCTGAGGTGGACTGTTTTCCGGTCGGTTACTTAATCCGGGAGTCCGCCGCGGCTGTTTTTATCCGGAGCATCAGCTTCCTGACTGCCCCAGCGATAGCCGGCAACCTCCAGCCCGGCCAATTGCAGCACACGTTGCACAACGGTGTCAACCGCTTCTTCCAGGCTTTGCGGGCGGCTGTAAAATGACGGAGATGCGGGACAGATGATGCCGCCTGCCTCGGTCACGGCGGTCATATTGCGCAGGTGGATGAGATTGTAAGGGGCTTCCCGCACCACGCAAATCAGCTTACGCCTTTCTTTAAGCATTACGTCCGCCGCGCGTGTGACCAGGTCATTGGAAATGCCGGTAGCAATTCTGCCAAGCGTGCCCATGCTACAGGGACAGATGATAAGGGCATCAAAGCCTGCCGATCCGGACGCAAATGGCGCGAAAAAATCTCCCTTATCCCACACCTTGAACGGAAAGCCGGTGTAGTCTTCGGTGCCAAGCTCCTGCGTCCAAACTGTGCGCGCATTGGTGCTCCAGACAAGGTGAACTTCGGCCGGGATAGCGCTGAGATGCTGCAGCAGCCTTTGCGCGTAAATGGCGCCGGAAGCACCGGTTACGGCCACGGCAATTTTAGAAGTTTGCATAACAGCTTCCCAACAAAGCTACCTGCAATAAGTTGTAATTTCGGGCAAGCTAAATATGCGATTAAACATGAAACGTGCGCTATTCCTCGGCCTTGCCTCTCTGCTTCTCCTGCCTCTCGCTTTTGCCGGCGGAAAGGGCAAGAAGAAGGCGACGATTGAAGAGACAGAAGCTATGAAGAAAGCTACTGCCGACGCTACAATGGTCGTAGACGACAAAGAAATTCACTGGATGAGCCTTGACGAGGTACAGGTGGCTATGAAGAAAGAGCCGAGAAAGGTGTGGGTAGATGTCTATACCGACTGGTGCGGCTGGTGCAAGCGCATGGACAAGACTACGTTCAGCAACCCGAATGTGATCCGGTATATGAATGAGCATTTTTATGCCGTAAAGCTGGACGCCGAGCAAAAAGGCGACATCCGGTTTATGGGTAAGATGTATCAGCACAGCGAGGCCGATCGCACGCATCCGTTTGCCACGCAGCTGCTACAGGGGCAGATGTCTTATCCCACAACAGTCATTATGCAGGAAAACTTTCAGACGCCGCAGCCTATTCCCGGCTATCAGGATGTGAAGACCGTGGAGATGATCATGAAATACTTTGGTGAGGGCTTTTTCATGAAGACGCCTTTTCAGGAGTATCAGAGCGGCTTTAAGCAAACCTGGATGTAGCGCTGCCGGCCTTCCGGAGTTCTTACAAACCTTTCAATTTTCTTACGCCGTCCACTTTGTGGGCGGCGTCTTTTTGCGGATCATATTTGCGTGTTCCATCCACTACGAATCTCATTTCTTGCCGGAAGAAGTTACACGCAGGCTGCAATCCGCATTTTTCGCAAAGCGGCCGTCGGGCAATGCATACGTAGCGACCATGCAGGATAAGCCAGTGATGGGCAATATAGATCAGATTTTCAGGCAAGTGCTTCACCAGCTGCTCCTCTGCCTGAAGCGGGTTTTTAGCGCCGATCGTCAGGCCGATGCGCGCCGCTACGCGAAAGACATGCGTGTCAACCGCCATATTCGGCTGCGACCACACCACAGAGGTAATCACATTGGCTGTTTTGCGGCCAACACCGGGCAGCAGCATCAAATCCTCAACTGTGCGAGGCACTTCGCCCGCAAAACGTTCTACCAGCATCTTCGCCATTCCGATCAGGTGCCGCGTTTTATTATTCGCAAATGAAACGCTCTTAATAAACGGGTTGACGTCGTCAAAGTCTGCCTTGCTCAGGCTCAGCGCATCCGGATAAGCGCCGAAAAGCTGCGGCGTCACCATGTTGACGCGCTTGTCTGTGCATTGAGCAGAGAGAATGACGGCTACCAGTAGCTGGAATGGACTTTCAAAGTTCAGCTCGGTTTCCGGCGCAGGCATATGCTCGCTAAACCATTCTATCACATAGCTGAAACGCGCTTTGCGGGTCATAGTTGCAAATAACGGCCACATGCCGCTAAGCATCAGCAGGTGGAATGATTTTTAGGCGAAAAGGGCAACCCTTACGTCTCCTCAGGGAGCGTGTACATAATGGAACCCTATACCCTGCCAACGGCCGAAGGCTTTACCCGTGCAATAGACGGAGCGCCTGTTGGTCTATATATCATTCGCTCTCCAGACGCTGCGCACGCATGTGCCATCACAAACTACGGCGCCCGCGTCGTAAGCCTTCTGGTGCCCGACAAAGATGGCCGACAGACAGATGTTGTGCTTGGCTACCCGAGCCTTGACGGCTACCTTGCCGCGCCCGAAGATTACATGGGAGCAATTGTGGGCCGATGCGCCAACCGGATTGCCGCCGGCCTGTTTGTGCTCAACGGTGAGACCTGCATCCTGAACGTGAACGACGGACCTAACACCCTTCACGGAGGCTTCAAAGGCCTTCATGCCCGCGTATGGCAGGTGCTCAAGCACACCGGCAATATGCTGGTGCTTAGCTGCCGCGCTGCGGACGGCGAGGAGGGCTTCCCGGGTAACCTTGATATTGAAGTGATTTATCAATGGACAGAGCAAAATGTGCTGGAGATACGCTACCACGCCGTAACCGATCGGGCAACCCTGGTGAACCTCAGTAGCCACGCTTATTTTAATCTTAGCGGCGAAGGTGCTCCAACAATACTGGATCATCGTCTGGAAGTTGCAGCCGATACGTTTACGCCGGTAAATGACACACTGATTCCTACGGGCAAGCTGCAGGCGGTGGCAGATACGCCTTTTGACTTTACTGCCCCGAAAGCGATAGGCGAGCACATTGACAGAGCGGACATTCAGCTGGCCTACGGCAGCGGTTACGATCATAATTTTTCGCTTCGCGAAGGAAGCAGCCCGGCGGTCCGCCTGAAGTCTCCCGTTACCGGCATTACAATGAGCGTCAGCACCGACCGGCCCGGAATGCAATTCTATTCCGGCAATTTCCTGGACGGCAGCCGGGAGGGTAAAAGCGGCAGGTCATATGCTCACCGCAGTGCCCTCGCGCTGGAGCCGCAATCCTTTCCCGATGCAATACATCATCCACAGTTTCCTTCGGTCGTACTGAGGCCGGGTGAGGTGTATCACAGCGTCTCTGCATACAGCTTTAGCCATAGCTAAAAGCATATCCCGACCTTTGGGCGATGCAACTCTCAATTGTAGTAGCCATTGCGGAAGACAGAGCCATCGGCCGGAACGGCATACTGCCCTGGCGCCTCTCGTCGGATCTCCGTCATTTTAAACGCATGACTATGGATAAGCCCGTTATTATGGGGCGGCGCACCTGGGAAGAGCTGAAAGGGCAGCCGCTGAAAGGGCGCTGGAATATTGTCCTGTCCAAAGGCGCGCCTGATGTGCCGGAAGGCGTGCTTCTCCGCGAGAGCCTGGATGCCGCAATCGTGGCAGCAGAAACGGAGGGTTTTACAGAGGCTTCGGTAATCGGGGGCGCATCCCTGTTCGCAGAAGCGGCGCCACGAGCCGATGTGCTGCACATTACGCGGGTTCATGCGACAATTCCTGACGCCGATACCTTTTTTCCGGAGATAGACATGTCGCCATTCGCCATGATGTGGGAGGAGCGGCACGAGCCCGATGAAAAAAACGAATATGCATTCACCTTTCAACGCTGGGAGCGGCAATAAGGATGAACGCATTCCGGCTGCGTGCGTGGTGGCGCTACCGCAAGGCGGCTAAAGGCCGGCACGGCATCCATTCGCCTTTCGTGTATCGGTTTATAGAGGAAGGCCTTCATTCTGCACTGAGCGCGGAGCTGAGAAGGCAGCTGCGCCAGGACTGCACATCCCTTTATCAGTACAAGCAGGCAAAAACCCTGATACGCTGCCTGCGCTTCCTTAAACCTGAAGTACTGCGCTATGCGGGGCCGGAAGCCGGAGTTGAGCACCTGCGGATAATCAACCGACTTATGCCAGCCATTGCGTTCACCGACCAGGAAGAGTTGTTACCCCATTCCGCCGTCCTGCTTTCGGGCGCGGGCACTGCTACGAGCGACCGCTTGTTTTCTGCCCACGCTGCGCACATGCCGGAGGGCCTTTCCTTTATCGTGACCGACATCCATAGCTCGGCGCACAACAGCCTTCAATGGCTGTGCCTGCGCGATAATGAGGCGGTAAATCTCAGCATTGACCTCTGGCACCTCGGCCTGCTCTTTTACCGGCCAGATTTCAAGGAGCGACAGCACTTTGTGCTGAAGTTTCCAGCATAGGCATCTCCGCATCAAAAAGTCCGGGCGCTATCTCCGGGCCCATGCTGAAGCTACGGCGATGGTAGGGCGAGAGCCCATGGGCCGCAATGCCCTCACGGTGCCGGCGCGTGCCGTAGCCCTTATTTTCATCCCAGCCGTATTGCGGATGCTCGGCGTGCAGGCGCTGCATGTATTCGTCGCGGTGAGTCTTTGCCAGCACAGACGCCGCAGCTATGGAAGCGTAGAGCGCATCGCCGCCAATGATGCAATGATGCGGAATGCCCTCGTAGGCGGTAAAACGGTTGCCATCTATCAGCAGTTGCTCCGGCATGCGCTGCAATGCGGCTACAGCCAGATGCATCGCCTTAAAAGATGCCTTGAGAATGTTTATGCGGTCAATTTCCTCGTGATCAATCATCGCGACAGCCCAGGCAACAGCCTTGGCTTCAATGAGCGGGCGGAGCATGGAGCGCCTTTCCGCGCTCAGCTGCTTACTGTCATTCAGCAGCGGCAAACGAACCCGTTCCGGCAGGATAACGGCCGCGGCAAACACGGGGCCGGCAAGGCAACCCCGTCCGGCTTCATCGCATCCGGCTTCCAGCAGGTTTTTCGTGTGAGTGCGCTTCAATGGCATAGCGTCCGCAAATTAAAAACTTGTAGCCCCAACCGCGGTGACGCCACCAGGCTGCCCGGCATCCGAAAGGTCGGCTATCGCGCAACGGTGATCGCACGGGCGATGCGCCCGCCTGCTGCTCCCTGTACAGAGAGCATGTATTGGCCCGGCGCCAGCTGTGCTACAGAAAGGGCTATGCTGAAATCCTTTTGCGCGGGGCTTTTAAGCATGGATACTACCCGCCCGCTGAAGTCGGTGACAGATAAGGTGAATTCCTGAGGAGCATTCCATTGCAGACGTACATCAAGCACATTGCCAGCCGGAATCGGGCTAAGGCTAAGAATGGCGGCATCCTTGCTTTGCGCATTTACGGCAGTCGTGTAGTTTTCGTAATAATAGTTTGTGCGGTAAGCATTGGTATTGGTGTAGCCCCAGGTATTGGACGACGACCAGTAAGTATTGTCCACAACAGTCACCTGCTTATCTGCAGTATAGGCAAACGTGGTGCGGGAAAAGTTGCCCCAGGTAAGATTTGAGTACCAGGCCTGAGTTATCTCGGAGGTCTCCAGGCCGGTTGCAGCATCATACTGATAATAAACCCGGCGGTAGTTATTGTAAGTGCCGTTGTAGGAGCGGACATTGACGCTGTCGGGATGGCCTGCGCCATTATTGTAATAGATGGAGCTGTAAGCCGTGCGCCAGGTATTCGCGCTCCAGCCGTATTCGGTCGCATCTGTAAGGCGCGTACCAGAAGCATCGTAGTTATAGTCAATCCGGTTATAATTAATGTAGGCGTTTATGACGGTATTCCAGTTCTGAGATATGTACTGCGTTACCTGGTTTTGCGCATTGTATGCATAGCTGTAGTGATAGACATTCACCCAGCTGCCCGCGCTCCAGGTTTGCGCAATATAGTCCGTTGCATTGTCGGCTCCATCGCGGGTATAGATAAATTGATAGTAATTCACATAGCCAGACCCCGTCCAGCTTTTGTAAAGGATGTTCGTTGCGAATCCGTTGGCATTCAGGGTATAAGTGACCTGCTGATAGTTATCGTAAGTGGCCGTAGCGGCATTCCACATAAGCACGTCGTAGCCCGTAAGCACACCAGCGCCATTGTAGACGTAGCTGTTTTTATAAAGCGGCGCCCAGGCATTGCTCTTGTAATTGTACTGAAGCACGCTGTTGTAAAGCAAAGTGCCTATACTTGGATAAAAAATGCTTTGCGAGTCCTGCGGCAGCAACACAGTGCCATTGCTCTGATAATGCGAATATGCCTCCTGACGAAGACCGGTGCCGGCGCCTTTCTCAGCGGTTGGAGGCAATGCGGGAAGCTGCGCCGCGGCAATAAATTGCGCAGCCTCCGGCGCAAGCGGGAACTTTTTAGCCGACTGGGCACCGGCATCGCCGGCATTAAGGAAAGTAATAAGCGTCAGGAAAACGAAAGCGTAAGCGTTTAATCTCATCATCAGATTTTTGTAGGGAGCGAATTATTTTATATGACAAAGATAGCATTGCCCGATATGGCGGAATAGAGGATACGGCTATCACAATGTTTAATTGCTCACAAGATTTAAAGGCAAAACTTACATTTAGGCGCCACGAAGGGCATGCTTTACCATGAACACATATGCCAGCGTTGACCACTACATTGCGGAAAGCCCCGCGCACGTTCAGGCACTGCTCAGGCAGATTCGTGAGACGGTTGCGGCAGCTGCGCCCGATGCGGATGAATCAATCAGCTATGGTATGCCTGCATTCAAGCTGAAAGGAAAACCGCTGGCTTATTTCGCCGCATTCAAACGCCACATAGGCTTTTACCCTACACCCCGCGGCATTGACGAGTTTAAAGAGGCGCTCTCCGGCTACAAAGGCGCCAAAGGTTCTGTTCAGTTTCCGCTGGATGCCCCCCTGCCGCTGGATCTGGCCGCTCGTATCGTCAGGTTTCGTGCAGCAGAAATTGGCAAAAAAGCGGCGGGCGGAAAGTAAACTTTCCGCCCGCCGGCAAATGTTCCCGAGGGAATAAGTAAAAGCTTTTATCCCTGCGCAGCAGTAGTGGCCGGCATAATAAACTTAAAGCCGATGCCATGGATCGTCTGCAGCTCTACGCCCGGAATATCTTTCAGGTGCTTGCGCAGCTTAGTGATAAACACGTCCATAGAGCGGCCAAGGAAGTAATCTTCCTTACCCCAGACATTCAGCAGTATTTCTTCGCGCTTCAGCACGCGGTTGGCATTCAGCGCGAGGTAGCGAAGCAGATCCGCTTCACGCTGTGTAAGCTGCTGGCGGCTTTGATCGCTGGAAAGCAGCAGATCATTGTAGTTGAAGCTCAGGTTGCCGATCACGATCTCATTAGGCGTGTCGTCGTCCTTCTTCTTGGTGCGCTTGATAAAGACTTCTATGCGAAGGAGTAGCTCCTGCATATTGAAGGGCTTGGTCACATAGTCGTCGGCACCGCCGCGGAAGCCTGCGATCTTGTCCTCATCCATGTTCTTGGCAGTAAGGAGGATAATCGGCACGGTCTCGTTCTTTTTGCGGATCTGGCCGGCCAGCCAGATGCCGTCGCGTTTGGGCAGCATCACATCCAGCACGCAGATGTCAAAGTTGTGCTTCATGTAGAGCTGCCAGCCCGTTTCGCCGTCGGGGGCGTGATGCACGTTGAAGCCGTTGGCTTCCAGATTGTCCTTGACCACAAAGCCGAGCGTGGGGTCGTCTTCAACAAGCAGGATGTTGACTTTTGATTCTGACATAAGCGTTGCTGCGAGTATTGGTTGGATTATGTGAGTGGTAAGTTAAGCGTAAATGTACTTCCTTTACCCAATTCGCTGTTACAGATTACTTCACCACCGTGAGCGCGGGCAATCAACTGCACATAGTTGAGTCCGATGCCGAAGCCTTTTACATCGTGAACATTGCCGGTGGGCACCCGGTAAAACTTATCAAACAGCATCCGCTGCTGCGTTTTGTCAATGCCCTTGCCATTATCTCTCACTTTCAAAAGGAGACTGTTTTTGCCGCGCTCCAGCACTATCTGGACATTGGGCTGTGTGCTGCAGTACTTCACAGCATTGTCCACAAGATTAGACAAGGCATTTTTAAGGTGCAAGACATCTCCGGAAAAATGCACCGGCGTGTCGGGCAGCTGCATGGATACGGTGCCGCCTCTGGCTAAGGCCGCCGCCGCGTAGGTCTGAAATTCTCCCCGCAGCACATCCTGCCACACAAAATCTTTCTTTTGGAGCTGTATGCCCTCGCGCTCGGCACGGCTCATCTGCAGAATACGATCTACCTGGCCGGTAAGCTGGGCCGCCTCGCTGGCAATGATCGTTGCATAGTTGAGCAGGCGCTGCGGCTGCTGCAGGATAGCCGGATTCTTAAGCACATCGGCGCCCAGGCGGATAGACGCGAGCGGCGTCTTAAACTCATGCGTCATATTGCTCACAAAGTCTTTCTGGATTTCGGAAAGCTGCCGCTGCCGGAATATAACCCAGACCAGGTAGCCGAAAAAACCGATGACGCAAAGCAGCGCCAGCGTGGAAAGCCCCCAGATATTAAGCTGCGAAAACAGATAATGCCGGTGATGCGGAAAGCACACGCCGAAGTAAAACTTATTGCTCCGCACCGTAGGTACAGACATAAAAGCCAGGGGCAGCGCATTGCGCCCGTCCGGCCGGTAGTAGCCGGAATACGTAAGGGCCAAGGGCTTATTCTCGTCAGAAAGACCGTACTGAAAATCAGTCAGAATGGACTGCCGTGCGAAGGCAGCCACCAGATAGTCCTGAAGCACCCGCTTATCCACATACGTGTTTGTATGTACAACAAAGCAGCAGGAAGAAATCTGCTCTACGGGATTTCCACGCGGCTCCTCCACGCCATGCGACCGCATAATGCTCAGGCCTACATCGCGCAGCGCCGCATCGGCATTCAGGTTAAAGCGCTGCTCATTCAGCTCGTACGCCTTGCGTACCCAATACACTTGCGTCGCAATGATGCCCGCACTTGCCAATACGGCAAGAAGGACGATGAGGCGGATATGGCGGCTCTTCATTGCTGGTTCACTACGGTCTGCCGGGCGCAACGCTGTATTGGTCAAAGAGCCGGTTTACAAGTCCTCACCGGGCACAACTACTTAACGATTGCTTTAGTAAAGAATTTGTTATGCGCGGTTTGGAGGCTCAATATACGGCGTATCGTCAATGGCTTAAAGGTACTCACTTCACTCCTAAACATGAAAAATTTGCATCTATTGCGCTTCCGTTATCCACGCGCTATCCAGATGTACATTGCAGCGGTCGTCCCCCATGCTCTACTGGCTCCTGAAACCTACGGTAAAGACCGCCCTCCGGCTTTGGTTCCGGCGCATTCATTGCAATGGACTTGAGACTATTGACAATGGCAGGTCCACCCTCATTCTCGCCAATCACACCGCGTCTTTTATGGATGCGATTCTGGTTGCGTGCTTTGTAAAGCGCAGAATTCACTTCTTCGCCCGCGGTGATGTGTTCGGCAAGCCGTGGGCCAACAAAATCCTGCGTTCTATCGGTTTACTCCCAGTCTATCGCCTCAGCGAGGGGCGGGATAAGCTGCATCTGAACGACACAAGCAATGAGGAAGCCTTGAAAATTCTGGCTGCAGGCGGGGCGGTTTTGATTTTTTGCGAAGGCGTCAGTGATATTGCCAAGCGATTAAAGCCTTTAAAGAAGGGGCCTTTCCGGCTTGCGGCAAATGCGGCTTCTACGCTTCCGGAAGCGCCTGTGATCGTACCGCTGGGCATTAATTACGTGACACCGACTGCGCCGGGAGGAGATGTTTTTCTGGAAAGCGGAACGGCAATGACGACTTCTGATTTCATTAAAGAAAAGGGCGAAGCAGCCTTAGCCAAAGGCGCAACAGACATGATGCGACAGACGGCTGCGGCCCTGGAACCGCTGGTATGGCACACAAAAAAGGCAGAAGACGAAGTAAGAGCCGACAGACTGCTTCTATCCTTACAGCACGCACGGAAGACCTGTGCGTTTGAAGAAACGCAGCAGCTTATGCAGCGTCTGAATGCCGGAGAAGTGGGAGAAGACGCTTTTTCAAGCAGCATATCCCGCCTTTCACTTAAGAATATGCTCCCGCTGATTCTTCTTACGCCACCTGCGCTGGTTGGATGGCTTTTCCATGCACCCATAACCCGTTTGGCAAAGCGTGTCGCTGACAAGCGGGTAAAGGAGCCGGACTTTTATGCGCCGGTTTTTCTGTCCGTTTTATTGCTGATGATGATTGGATGGTACGTGATAGCGTTCCTCATTGCAGCGGTTTGCCTGCCGTCGCTCTTTTGGCCGCCGTTCTTTTTTGTATTGGCAGGCTGTGGCGTTTTGTATTTGAAAGTTTATAAGCTACTGATATCCCGATAGTGGCAGATGCTAAGTGATATCCTCCGCTGGCGGAGGTGCCCCCCGAACGAAGTGAGCGGGGCGGAGGTGGGGCGTAACGTCTCACTTTTCACCTAAACCCACCTCCGCCCCGCTCACTTCGTTCGGGGGGCACCTCCGCCAGCGGAGGATATCCCACCTGCTCTGCCCATAGTTTACAATATCAGTATCAATCATCGGCATAGCACGCCCAATACCCGCCCGTACCTTTGCGCCCATCATGACGACGACGCCTACGCAGACGATTGAAGACGTAGTAATAAAATTTGCCGGAGACAGTGGCGACGGCATGCAGCTCACGGGCTCCCAGTTTACCAACAACACCGCCCTCATCGGCGCCGACCTTTCCACCTTCCCCGACTTCCCCGCCGAAATCCGCGCGCCGCAGGGCACCCTTCCGGGCGTATCCGGATATCAGCTCCACTTCTCCTCCAACCGCGTTTATACGCCCGGCGATAGCTGCGATGTGCTTGTGGCCATGAACGCCGCTGCGCTGAAAGTGAATCTAAAGGCGCTGAAGCAGGGCGGCATCATCATAGCCGATATAGCAGGCTTTGATGTGAAAAATCTCCGCCTCGCGAAGTACAACGACGGCGACAATCCTTTGGAAAACGGCTCGCTGCAAGGCTATGAGCTACATAAGATAGACATCACCAAGCTTTCGCGCGAGGCTCTGAAAGATATCGCGCTCGGCACGAAGGAGAAAGACCGGGCGAAAAACATGTTTGTGCTCGGCTTCCTTTATTGGCTCTACAACCGGGATATGACCAGCACCATGTCCTTCCTGAACGACAAATTCGGCAAGCGCGCAGACATTCTGGATGCGAACATCAAAAGCCTGCAGGCCGGCTACAATTACGGCGATACGGTAGAAGCTTTCACCACGCGCTACCAGGTAGCAAAGGCAAAGCTGACGCCCGGACATTACCGCAGCATCACCGGAAATACTGCGCTCGCTTACGGCCTCATTGCCGCTTCGCAGAAAAGCGCGCTGCCGCTGTTTCTCGGTACCTATCCCATCACGCCCGCGTCCGATATTCTGCACGAGCTTGCGCGGCACAAGCGCTTCGGCATCCGCACCTTTCAGGCGGAGGATGAGATTGCCGGCATCACGGCGGCCATCGGCGCGGCTTATGGCGGCGCGCTTGGCGTTACAAGTACCTCCGGCCCCGGCATGGCGCTCAAAGGCGAGGGGATGGGCCTTGCGGTGATGCTGGAAATTCCGCTGCTCATCATCAACGTGCAGCGCGGTGGTCCGTCAACGGGACTCCCGACGAAGACAGAGCAGAGCGACCTGATGCAGGCTTATTACGGCCGCAACGGCGAGTGCCCGATGCCGATTGTGAGCGCATCCACGCCGAGCGATTGCTTCGCGGCAGCGTATGAGGCAGTGCGCATCGCGGTGCAGCACATGACGCCTGTCATCCTCCTTTCCGACGGCTATATTGCCAACGGCGCGGAGCCGTGGAAGTTTCCGCAGAGCGCGGATTTGGAAGCAATAGAAGTGAATTTTAAGAAAGGTCTGGAAGATGAGGAAATCAAATTCCTCCCATATCAGCGGGATGAAAAACTGGTACGTCCTTGGGCCGTTCCGGGAACGCCGGGCCTGGAGCACCGCATCGGTGGATTGGAGAAAGAGGAGAACACCGGCAACGTGAGCTACGACCCGGATAACCACGAGCGGATGGTGAAGATTCGGCAGGAAAAGGTGGATATGATTGCTGAGCACATTCCGCTACAGACTTTAGACAGCGGGCCGGAAAGCGGTGATGTGCTTGTGCTGGGCTGGGGCTCTACCTATGGCGCTATTAAGAGCGCGGTGCAAACACTGCAAAGCGCCGGACTTTCCGTCGCCCATGCGCATCTGCGGCATGTGCGGCCTTTCCCTAAAAATCTTGGCGACATCATTCGCGGCTACAAAAAGGTGATAGTGCCGGAGCTGAATAACGGGCAACTGGTGAAGATTATCCGCGACCGTTTTTTGGTGGATGCTATTCCTTACAACAAGATAAAGGGGGTGCCGTTCGGGAAAGCCGAGCTGGCGGAAGCGATAAAGACGCACCTATCAGCATAAGGGCTTAGGGAAGCGATGCAATACATTTGTGAGGATGCTTAGCCGCATCTTTAAAGGCTTATTATGATAACGAGCGTATCCATCAAAAACTTCCGCAGCATTGAAAGCATGGAGCTTTCTCTTGGAAAGATTAATGTGCTGACAGGCGCGAATAACAGCGGGAAGAGCAGTGTGATTTATGCGCTGCTGGTGCTGAAGAATGCGGTGACGAATCCGAATCAGACGGTGGATGGCTTGTTCAATTTTGAGTTTATCAATCTCGGCCCTTTTAAAGAGAACGTTTATAAAAAGAACGTTGGCAAAAGGAAAATAAAGGTCGGTGTAAGCGTTTCAAATTTAAAAACTATAGCAGATTACGGATTGGAGATTGGGCAAAATAGTTCTGCTTTTTTTTGAAGAACAATCTGCATCAACTGGATTTTAAGGTGGATGTTTCCTTTCCGATTACGAAACTTCCATCACTAAGAATAATGCAAAAGCCTGAGATGGCTCAAGAGTTAGGAGTTTGGAACGCAATAAGTGGCAAAGGCGTGGGGCCTCAATTAGCTGGGTATTGAATGCTCCGGCTGCGCATGTAGTGAGAATAGATGTATTGCCAGTACGTCGCGCATTTTCACAGCCATATTATCATCAAGTACCTCTCCGCAATATTCTTTCAAAAGAAGAAGAAATAGCCACACTGCTTGCAATTGACCGCGACTTAACTGGTCAAGTAGCTCACTATCTTGAAAGAATTGTTGACAAAGTTTTCTCTGTTCATCAGTCAAACGTTCCTGGCCTATTTCATCTTCAAACGCGAGATAAACAAACCGGCTTCACCGCCGACCTCGTCAACGAAGGCCTCGGCACCAATCAGCTCGTCACCATCCTTGCCAAGGCGCTTTACAAGGGCACCTCCTTCATCTGCATAGACGAGCCGGAAATCCACCTCCACCCCAGCATCATAGACAAGCTGGTGAATGTGC
The DNA here is from genome assembly GCA_965246765.1 of Chitinophagaceae bacterium. Classification (GTDB taxonomy): domain Bacteria; phylum Bacteroidota; class Bacteroidia; order Chitinophagales; family Chitinophagaceae; genus UBA1952. Next base: position 562,030 of record CBDFFJ010000005.1, on the reverse strand, counting down.
TCATAGACATCGCCAACGAGCGCGGCAAGCAGTTCCTCATCTCCACACACATTGAGCATTTTATCAATGCCCTGCTCAGCGCGGTAATAAAAAAGCGCATTGCGCCTGACGAGGTGAAGGTTTATCATCTGACTAAAGATGACTGGGATACGAAAGCGGAGCTACAGCCTATTAACGAGCATGGGCAAATAGGGGGCGTAGGTCTGTCGCAATTCTATGCTGCTGAATTGGCGGCATGGGGTACTTTCTTTAAGATTGACGAGGCTGCGCAGTAAGGCATGGAGTTCGTCATCAATGAATGGATGCTGGATTACTTCCTGCCCAATGCTACGAAGCAGGAGCGGGAACTTCAGATGCGGTTTCTTAAAAGATTCTTTGAGCGAGGCGATCGGCTAATAATCCTTAGCCCAAGCGATTTTACTACAAAGCTGGAAAGCATCGCAAGCCTTCATCAAAATAACAACGATGTGTATCAGCGCATCAAATTCTTTATTACCGATGTGCTGCGAAAGCCCATGCGCACTACAGTTATAAGCAGCACAGACATGTTGCCTGAGGCTACTTATGCTGCGCTGCATGCGCTGGGTACCAATTACAAGAGCGATGAATACCTTTTTCGCGCTGCAATGCGTACAGAAAGCAAGCGCATTATTACAAGAGACGGGAAGCTATGCAACGCAATGGCAGGCGACGCAGTTTTTGACGTAGTGTTGTTGGTAGACTTCCTTAAAGACTATTGAACTGCGCCTCAATGCGCCTCCAGCCAATTCTCCCCAACCCCCGTCTCCGCCTCAATCGGCACACCATTCGGCAGCTTCATTGCGCTGCACATCGCTTCCTTAATCAGCTTTCCCGCGCGCTCCGCCTCGCCTTCCGGCACATCAAAGACCAGCTCATCGTGTACCTGCAGCACCATGCGAGTGCCTAAGCCGGAGGCCTTCAGCTCGCGGTGCACGGCTATCATCGCCAGCTTAATCATATCAGCGGCTGTGCCCTGGATGGGCATATTCACCGCGTTGCGCTCCGCAAAGCCGCGGACGGTTTGGTTGGCGCTTACGATGTCGCGAAGCCAGCGCTTGCGGCCCATCATGCTCTCCACGTACAGGTGCTCGCGTGCAAACTGGATTTGCGAGTCAATGTACTTTTTGATGCCGGGGTATTGCCTGAAGTAATTCTCAATAATCTCCTTGGATTCTGCGCGCGGAATGCTCAGCCGGTCACTCAGTCCGAAGGCGCTGAGGCCGTAGATGATGCCGAAGTTGACCGTCTTCGCCTTGTTGCGTTGCTCACGCGTCACCTCGCTTTCCGGCACGCCGAAGACCCCCGCTGCCGTAGCCGTGTGAATGTCCTTGCCGGTGGCGAAGGCTTCAATCATCACTTCTTCATTTGCGAGTGCGGCAATGATGCGCAATTCTATCTGCGAATAGTCGGCGGAGAGCAACGTCCAGCCTTGCCCGCGTGTTACAAAGGCCTTGCGGATTTCCCGGCCAGCTTCTGTGCGGATGGGAATGTTTTGAAGATTAGGATTGACAGAAGAGAGGCGGCCTGTTACAGCAATCGTCTGGTTGAAGTTTGTGTGTACACGGCCCGTCTTCGGATTAATCAGTTCCGGCAGCGAGTCCACGTAGGTGCTCTTTAGCTTGGTAAGCTGGCGGTAGATGAGGATGTCGTCAACGATGGGGTGCTTGCCGCGCAGCTTTTGGAGCACGTCCTCGCCGGTGGCGTACTGGCCGGTCTTTGTCTTCTTGCCGCCGCCGTCTATTTTGAGGATGTCAAACAAGACTTCGCCCAATTGCTTCGGCGAGCCGAGGTTGAAATTCCGTCCCGCGTCTTTATACACCGCATGCTCTGCCTTCTCAATATCCTTCTCTAAATCCTTGGAATAAGCGCGCAGAAAATCTACGTCCACGCCCACGCCTTCGCGCTCCATGCCTACCAGCACGGGGATGAGCGGATTTTCCACCGCGCTGAACAGCTCGCGCGCGCCGGCGCTGTCAATGAGCGTGTCAAAAGTCTGGTGAAGCTGCCAGGTTACGTCCGCGTCTTCGGCGGCATAATCCGTTACCTGCTCCACCGGCACGTTGCGCATCGTGAGCTGGCCCTTGCCTTTCTTGCCGATAAGCGTTTCAATGCTCACGGGCTGGTATTGCAGATATTTCAGCGCCAGCGCATCCATATTGCGCTTGCCTTCCGGCTCTATGAGGTAATGCGCAAGCATCGTATCCCAGAGCGTGCCCTTCACTTCAATGTCGTACCATTTCAGGATGAGCAAATCGTACTTCAGATTCTGGCCCACCCAGGTGATGTCCGTCCGGTCAAAGATCGGCTGGAAGCGTGCTAGCACAGCTTTAGCCGCTTCTCTATCATCCGGAATAAAGACGTAATGGCCCGTGCCCTTTTCCCACGAAAACGACATGCCCACCAACTCTGCGAGGTTCGCGTCTAAGTTGTTCGTCTCCGTGTCAAAGGCGAAGATGTTGCGCGCCATCAGGTCGGCTACCAGCGCATCCACCTCCTCAAAATTCAGGTGCAGCTTGTAGTCGTGCAGCGTCGTTTCAATCGTCGCTGCATCAACAAAAGCTTCCGCTGACACTTCCTCGCCTGTTGTTGCTGCGGTTACCGGCGTGCCGGCGCTTTTCGCACTCGGGTTTCCAAACAAATCCAGCGGCACGCCCACTTTATTCTGCACCGCATTATCCTCTCCAAGAATGCGCCGCCCCAGCGCCTTAAACTCCAGTTCCGTAAAAATGGCCTCCAGCTTTTCGCGGTTCATTTCTTTCACGCGGAAGTCTTCTTCATGAAACTGAATCGGCACATCCGTAATAATCCGCGCCAGGGCCTTGCTCATCACCGCGCTCTCGCGGCCCGCGCGGATTTTCTCGCCCATCGCGCCTTTGATGCCGTCTGCCGCCGCGAGCACACCTTCCAGCGTGTCGTGCTCGGCAAGGAGCTTCGCCGCAGTCTTCTGTCCCACGCCGGGGATGCCGGGGATGTTATCCACCGCATCGCCCATCAGGCCCAGCATATCCACCACCTGGTCAACGCGCTTGATGTCCCACTTGGCGCATACTTCCTGGGGGCCGAGTATCTCGTGCGGATTGCCCATGTAGGCGGGCTTGTACATGAAGATATTGTCGCGCACAAGCTGACCATAGTCTTTATCCGGCGTGACCATATAGACGGTGTAGCCGAGGTCGGCGGCCTCCCAGGCGAGGGTACCTATTACATCGTCGGCCTCGTAGCCGGGCGATGAAAGCGAGGGCAGCGAGAAGCCTTCTATGATGCGGCGAATGTCGGGTAGGGAGCTTTTGATGTCCTCCGGCTGGCTCTGGCGGTTGGCCTTATACTCCGCGTATTGCGCGGTGCGGTGCACGTCGGTATCCGTAGCGCCGCCTTCAAAGACTACGGCGAGGTGCGAGGGCTTTTCTTTGCTGAGCAAGTCCATCAGCGTAGTCGTAAAGCCGAACTGTGAGCTTGTATTGCGGCCCTTTGATGTAATGCGCGGATTCTTATTGAGCGCGAAGTAGGCGCGGTAAATCAGCGCCATCGCATCCAGCAGGAAGAGTTTCTTGTCGTTTTGCATGCTGCCGTAAAAGTAGGAACGGGCGGGCGGCGGTGCTTACCTTTCCTCTTATGAAAAGTATGCTTCCCGCTCTCCTCGCCGTATTCCTGCTAAGCTCCTGCGCCGGCGGCTGGACGGATGACGATAAGAAGAGCCTGCGCACGGATTGTATGGATCAGTCGCGTGGGCAAATAGGCGAGGCACAGGCCGGAAAGTATTGCGATTGCTTCGTGGAAAGCATGGTGAAGACTTATCCCGTTTTTAATGACGTGATGGAGCACTATAAGAGTGACACGGTAGAAAAGCTGAAGGCGCGTTGCCGTCAGGAGGTTGGACTGCCGTAGAGGCACACTGCCTTTGCCCGTAACATGTGTGCATTTTCTAAGCACACACGGTGTGCCCTACGCGGCTATTGGTCCGTGAATTTCAACCCCTGCTTCGCGGCACGCCGCAGCAGCACAGAGGCACGATAGCGGTCTTCGCCATATTGGTGGTACAGATTATCAAGTACCAGCAGGGCGTGGCCGGCCTCCCACTCATCGCACCACGCGAGCAGGCCTTTAGGATAATTGACGCCTCTGGTCATCGCCAGTTCTAAATCCTGCGCGGTCGCAATATTCAGATACAGCGCCTCCACTGCTTCATTAATCAGCATGGCTACTACGCGTTCTACAATCTGGCCACCGAGCACCTCATCTTTTATTGGCTCCGGCGTGGCGATGCCTTCGGCGTAATTGTAGAAACCACGGCCACTCTTGCGGCCGAGCCAGCCGGCTTCCAGCAATCTTTTCTGAGAAAAGGAAGGCTTGTAGCGAGGGTCGTAGAAGAAAGATTGAAAGACGGTTTCGGTGACAATGTAGTTCACGTCGTGGCCGATGTAATCCATCAGCGTAAAGGGGCCCATACGGAAGCCGCCAAGCTCCGTCAGCGCCCAATCAATTGTCGCCATGTCGGCGATGCCTTCCTCATAAATGCGCAGCGCCTCGCCGTAAAATGGCCGCGCTACGCGATTGACGATGAAGCCGGGGGTGTCCTTGGCGATGACAGGAATTTTGCCCCAGCTTTTCATTAATTCTTTTGCATCCGCAAGCGTCTTTTCATTCGTCTGAATGGCGGGAATGACTTCCACCAAGGCCATCAATGGCGGCGGGTTGAAGAAGTGCAATCCAAGAACGCGCTCCGGCTTTGCACAGGCCGCTGCAATGGCAGTTACGGAAAGCGATGAAGTATTGGTAGCCAGCACGCACTCATCACAAACCTGCTTTTCCAGCGCAGCGAAAACCTGCTGTTTGATACCGAGGTTTTCTACAATCGCTTCAATGACGAGTGAGCAATCGGCGAGGTCGTTGAGGTTGTTGGTGAAGGAAAATTTCTGGAAAAGCTCTTCGGCGTTTTGCAGCTTCCCTTTTTCCTGAAGCTTGCTAAGCGTGGCTTTGAGATTGGCTTGGGCTTTGCCCAGGGCGCCTGCGTTATTATCATAAACAACAACGGTGTGGCCGGCCATAGCGGCCACTTGTGCAATGCCCGCGCCCATTGCGCCGGAGCCTATGATGCCTGTTTGTTTGGGTTGCATGAAGGATAGTTAGGATTGCGGCTATGGCTTGATGAGCGATACTACTTAGATGCTACTTATAATTCAGCGACTTTGTCATTCCCGCAGGGAATCTATTGTCTCGCAGCGTCTGTGAGATTCCCTGCGGGAAGGACAAAGTTTGGACGAGCAGCCCGTTCGCTGCGAGGTAATAGATTCTTTCAGAATGACAAAGTCGCTGTGGCCTTTGTGGGTGAGTAAGATTTGGAGAGCGATGACTGGTTATGAGGCTTGCTGTTTCTTCAATTTCAAAATGCTCCAATCCGTCTCCTCCGCCACAATCGTATTCAGCAGCGTACCGAGACCGTCAATTTCCATCTTCACCACATCGCCGGGCTGTAGCCATTGCGGCTTAAAGGAAGGGTCATTGAGCAGGCCCGTACCGTTCAATTCCAGAAAGCAGCCGGTGCCTACTGTGCCGCTGCCAATCACTTCGCCTGGCAGAATATCTACACCATACGCGCAGCGTTCAATTATTTCGGCGAACGTCCAGTCCATATCGCCCATGCTGCCTTCGGAGACGAGCTTGTCATTAACCCAGCAGCGCATTTTAAGGTCATAGCTCGCACCAATGTGGTCTGGATGTGGTTCTTTTCTGAATGGCTCCAGCTCATCGGCAGTCACCAGCATCGGGCCGATGACCGTAGAGAAATCCTTGCCTTTCGCAGGGCCGAGGTTCAGGAGCATTTCCTCCATCTGTAAAGTCCGGGCGCTCATGTCGTTCATAATCATGTAGCCGGCGATGTAGTCGTCTGCTTCCTCAGCTTTGATATTGCGGCCGCCCTTGCAGGTGATAATAGCCGCCTCCAACTCAAAGTCCAGCTTTTGCAAGTGGTCGGGCATCACGGGGATAGGGCCGGGGCCTTGAATGGCGTTGTGATTGGTGAAGTAGAAGATGGGATACTGGTCAAACTCGGCAATCATATCCACCTTGCGATTACGGCGCGCAGCAGCTACGTGCTGGCGGAAGGCGTAGCCATCGCGGCAGGATGTGGGGCGCGGCAGCGGCGCCATAACCGGCGCGCTCATCAGCGAGGCGTAGGTCATCACCGGGTTTTTGCCGAAGGCAATGTCGGCGGCAACTTCCTTCGCAATCGGTGACAGCTCTTCCCACCCTTGCAATAGTTCCATCATAGTGCGCGGCAAGCGAGTGTCGGCCATGTCGGTATCGTAGAGATTATCATTGACGCAGAAGGCGAGCTGCTCGCGGCCTTCTTTGGCGTAGTTGACCAGTTTCATAGTGGCGTAAAAGTATAGACTTGCCAAGTCCCGACAGGGAAGACTTGGCAAGTCGCTTCTGGGCAAATGCTACTCTTAGACTTGGCAAGTCGCTTCTGGGCAAATGCTACTCTTAGACTTGGCAAGTCTTCCTTCGGGACTTGCCAAGTCGCTGCTACCTTCGCGCCATGTCAGCCCTACGGTTTTATGAGCTAACGGTTTCGGATGTGCGGCAGGAGACGCCGGATTGCGTTTCTGTGGCTTTGGCTGTGCCGGAAGACCTGAAAGAAACGTTTGCCTTCACGCCCGGCCAGTATCTTACGTTTAAAGTCGGCATTGCCGGTCAGGAAATCCGTCGTTCCTACTCCATCTGCACCGCTCCGGCGGACGGCGAATTGCGCGTTGCGATAAAGGCGGTGAAAGGCGGTAAGTTTTCTACAGTCGCCAACACGATGCTGAAGAAAGGCGATGTGCTGGAAGCGATGCCGCCGATGGGTAAGTTCACGCCGAAGCATCTTGGAAAACAATATCTTGCTTTTGCCGCAGGCTCCGGCATCACGCCGATGATGAGCATTATCAAAGACGTCTTGCAGCGCGAGCCGGACAGCCAGTTTACGCTTGTCTATGGAAACCGGAACCGCAACACCATCATCTTCCGCGAAGAGATTGAAGGACTAAAGAATCGCTACATGCAGCGCCTGCGTGTGTATCATGTGCTGAGTCGCGAGCTGATGGACGTGGCGCTGTTTAACGGCCGCATTGATGCGGAGAAGTGCAGACAGTTTTGTGAGCGGCTGATTGATTTGAAGAAGGTGGATGAGGCGTTTCTATGCGGGCCGGAAGAGATGATTCTTTCCGTGCGCGATAAGCTGTTTTCTCTCGGGATGCCGCAAGGCAGTGTGCATCTGGAGCTATTCTCCTCGCCCGACCAACCGAAGGCGCAGCATCAGAAGTGGAAAGAAGAGCATGCCGAAGCCACTGGCCCGACGAGTAAGGTTAGTATCCGCTTAGACGGCGTCACTTTTGACCTGGAGCTTGCCTACAACGGCGATAACATTCTGGATGCCGCTTTGGCACATGGCGCAGACTTGCCTTATGCCTGCAAGGGCGGCGTATGCAGCACCTGCCGCGCAAAGATTACAGAGGGCGCAGTGGAAATGGAGGTGAACTATGCGCTGGAGCCGGATGAGGTTGCGAAGGGCTATGTGCTTACCTGCCAGAGCCATCCGAAGACGGAGCGGGTGGTGGTGGATTTTGATGCGCGGTAAGTGGTAGTGGTGGTTGAGTCCCGAAGGGACGGCCGAAATAATAGCCGCGGGTTTCCAACCCGTGGCAAATGGAAACCTGCTACATCGGCTCATGAAATATAAACCGGGGGTCGTACTCAACGCCAAAAGCATCCAGCATCTGCACATACTCTTCCAGAAACTTTTGCCCTTCGTGGTGCTTTTGCTGATTCGCGACGTAGCTGTAAACCTGTTGTTTCTGCGAGTGGCTATAGGTAAAGCAGCCGAATCCTTCCTGCCACGCAAATTTCTGGCCCTCAATAAATACCTCCTCGTTCAGCCACTTGGACGATTTGGCCTTTGCCACTTGCATGATGTCTGACACATTGAGCGATGGGCGGATGCCGAAGAAGCAATGGATATGGTCGGAAATGCCATTTACGATATAGGGTTTTCCGCCCGCCTCTGTAATCAAGGTAGCGATGATTGCGTGGAGCCTGGCTTCCCATTCAGGAGCAATTAAGGCATTGCGATATTTTACTGCGAACACGGTTTGAACGTACATCTGAGAAAATGTGCCGGGCATAAATAATTTTGTTGTTTTATTTCCCACGGGTTAGAAACCCGCGGCTATTATTTCCGTCGTCCCTTCGGGACTCGGCAATTTAATAGACGATGAAAAAAGCCTCACCAATCCTTCTTCCGCATCTGCTTCTTAAACGCTGAATGTTTCTTGCTTTCCAGCCGTCGCTCAATGGCGGCTTTAGATGGCCTGACCTTCTTGCGCGGCTTCGGACGGATGAGCGCTTTGGCCACCAGCTCCTGTAGCTTTTGCTGTGCAATGCTTTTGTTTTCTAACTGGCTGCGGCTTTCGGAACTGCGTACCTGTAACCAGCCTTCTTTATTAAGTCTGTTGAAGAGCTTATCGGCAATAAGAGCTTTGTCCTCTTCGGAAAAGAGCTTGCTTTCATGCACGAGCCATAGGGCTTCTACCATCGTCTCCACCTTGTTCTCGTTTTGGCCGCCCTTACCGCCGCTGCGGGCTGTGCGGAAGGTCAGCTCAGAGGAAAGGTCAGGGACTAGCATTGCTCAAAATTAGGCGCCGGCATACCTTTAGGATATGGACTTTCTGAAGCCTGACACCTGGCCGAAGCTCGTGATGGTGATTGCCAGCCGCTACTTCATGTTGGCGGCAATTTTCTGGCTTGTGTGGTATGTCCTTATCCGCCAAAAGGTGGCGCATAAAAAGCTACAGCCACGCTTTCCAAAACGACAGGATTACCGGCGTGAAATCCTTTTTTCCGCTTCTTCCATTCTCATTTTTGCAACTGTTACCGCTGCGCTGCCGCTCACGCCTTTCCGCCAATACAGGTTCTACTACGCCCACATCCGCGATTACGCGATGTGGTGGTTCTGGACAGCCTTTCCGCTTACTTTTCTGGTACACGATGCCTATTTCTATTGGACGCACCGGCTGATGCACCATCCGCGTATTTTTAAGTGGGCACACTTGGTGCATCACAAGAGCACCAATCCTTCGCCCTGGGCCGCCTTTTCATTTCACCCGACGGAGGCGGTTGTGGAAGCGGGAATTATGGCGGTGCTGGTGCTCGCCATGTCGCTGCACGCAATTCACATCGCAGTGTTCTTTGGCTTGCAGATGCTGTACAATGTTTATGGGCATCTGGGCTGGGAATTGTATCCGGCATGGTTCCGGAACAGCCGGGTTGGGCGCTGGGTAAATACTTCTTCGGCGCACAATGCGCATCACCAGTACTTCCGCGGGAACTACGGGCTGTACTTTTTGTGGTGGGATAGGTGGTGCGGCACGCTGCAGGAAACGGGAAAGCAGATTAAGAGTGAGAACAAGATGGAACGTCAGACAGCAGAAGCTGCCTTGTCATAGTTGCTACACATCCTCGTCTTCATCCTCCTCCCCACCAAAATCCATATTCAACATAGAGCCCAGAATATCCCCAAAAGCATATCCCCCGGCTTCCACGCCTTTCTTGCTAATCAGCGAAAACTCAGACAGCCCGTGCAGCACGAACTCCATCAGTAGCGCAGCCTGTGCCTCATCTGCTTTGGGATAGAATGATTTTACGGCGGCGTGCAGACCGTCCACGCTGTAGAGGTGCTCGCGGTAGGCAGCATCTCCGGCATCTTGCAGCATTGTCAGCTCATGCCCACGGCCAAACCAGTCTATTACGGGCTGGTAGGGATTTGACTTCGCTTTCGCGCCTGCCGCGACGGCTTTGCCGGTGGGCTTTTTGAAGGAGGCCGGGTCGGGGAAATACTGCAGGAAGACAGTGCGAATGGCCTGCCCCATGAGGCGCCACGCCACGTTTGCCGGGCCTTCCATCTCGCCTTCATAGACCAGCTCAATCTTGCCGGTGATGCCGGGAATAACGCCCGCAAAATCGGCGATACGCGCCATCGTTTGCTTTATGCCTTCACGCAGGGCACGACGCTCGGCAGTGCTCACAAGATTTTCGTATGCAGCTATTGTAAGGCGGGCGGAGACGCCGCTCTTCTGGTCAACGTATTCGCTTTTGCGCGCCTCCATAGCAATCTGCTCTACTAGAAGCTTGCAGAGGTCTGGCATTTCTACACGTGCCAGTTGCTCTGGCAGCACATCGGCTTCCTGCGCGGTGATGGCTTGGGATGCTTCCACCGTTTTAGGATAGTGCGTGATGATTTGGCTTTCTATCCGGTCTTTCAACGGCGTTACAATGGAGCCACGGTTGGTATAGTCCTCAGGATTTGCTGTGAATACAAACAGAATATCCAGCGGTAAGCGCAGCTTAAAACCGCGAATCTGAATATCGCCTTCCTGCAGGATGTTGAAGAGTGATACCTGGATGCGCGCCTGCAAATCGGGCAATTCATTAATCACGAAAATGCCGCGGTGGCTGCGCGGGATGATGCCGTAGTGCAGCACGCGCTCGTCGGCAAAGGAGAGGCGCATATTAGCGGCCTTGATGGGATCAACATCGCCAATCAAATCTGCTACGCTTACGTCAGGCGTAGCAAGCTTTTCACCGTAGCGGGCGCTGCGATGCAGCCATTCAATTGGCGTCTCATCGCCCTGCTCAGCAATGGTGACGCGGGCGTGGTGGGAGATGGGACGGAAGGGGTCGTCGTTGATATCGGAGCCGGCTACTGTGGGAATCCATTCATCTAAGAGCGCAATCATCTCGCGGGCCATGCGGGTCTTGGCTTGTCCGCGCAGGCCGAGGAAGAGGATGTTGTGGCGGGAAAGAAGGGCGCGCTCTACATCGGGAATAACAGTGTCTTCGTAGCCAATGATGCCATTGAAAGGCTGCTTCTTTTCGCGGATGGACGCGATGAGGTTCTGGCGGACTTCTTCTTTCACGCTCTTAGGCTTGTAGCCAGATGCGCGTAGTTCGCCGAGGGTTTTTATAGTTGGTTGCTGGGACATTTTGATATTTCGGTTTCACGCAACGGCGCAACGGATGCGCAACGACACCACGGCAGATATGCGTTGCGGTCGCCGCGTCTGTTCGTAGCGCCGTTGCGTGAAATAGGTGCTAAGTGAAAAGCTCAATAGATGCAGTCAGATGAACGGTGCCATCGCCACTGTCGCTACATAGTAGCACAGAAGCTTAACCCCAAAATCTTCTTCAATAAAAGTACGCCATGCTAACAGCCGGGGCGGGGCTTTGGTTGTGATGCGTGGATAAAGTTTTGTGATTGCGCCGAACGTGTTATTTCTTCGGCGCTTTCAAATCCGCGAACGCTTCGTCCAAGCGCTTGAGCTTTTTCTCAGACGGTTGCAGCTCGCTGAGCTTCACGTCATACCCCGTCTGACCGTCGTTGGAACTCCATGTGCCGGTGAAGGTTTTGCCTTTCAGTTCTAAATCCATGCTGCCGGAAGGCGGCATTTCCACCATCTGCCACTTGCCGTCTTCGGTCTTGGTCACTTCCAGGCGGATGTAGTCGTCCTGGTCGCCGAATTTGTAGATGGCCTCCCATGAGCAGATGCTGGCAGGGCAGCCGCCTTTAAGCGCATGGATGTAGAGCTGGACGGGGATTTCCTTGTCAAACATGCCGCTGTAAAACTTGCGGTCGGCAATGATTTCGGGGTCGCTCTTATTGATTTCCTGCTGCTCTTCGGTGACGGTTTCTTTGGTCGTTTTCCGGACACTGTCTATTTCTTTTTTGTGCTTGCGCGCGTAGTAGCGCGAATCTTCCCACTCATCGCGTGTGCTGGCTTCGTGAAGCTCGCCGATGCGGCCGCCCCACCAGCCGCCGTTCATGTTGAGGATGTCACCGGCCATGAATCCGAAGGTGCGGCGTGTGCTGGCGTCCACGAAAAAAATGTAGCCGACGAAGCGCGTGGGCGCGAGCTTTTCGTAGAGCTTATTGCGCGTTTCACGCTGTTTCACCAGCTCGTATCGGACAGGAATGATGCTCTCCCAATGCACGCCCAACTCTTCGCCCTGCGCGATAACGGTGTCAAAAGAAGCCTTGAGCGCGGCTTTAAAAACGGAGTCCGCATGCATCATTTTTACACCGTCCTGATTGAGGTAATAGGCATCGCGGAAGTCAGCAGAGGAGCTATCGCTGAACTGCATAGCGAGCTTGGTGAGGGTATCTAAGTCGGGCCAGAGGTCTATATAGCAGTAGGCATCCTTGGCGGCGAGGCAACCTTCCAGGCGATTGATGAGGGTTTGCTCGGTGATGGGCTTTCTGTCTTTTCTTGCGAAAGACGGTACGGCTGCTAAAAGCAGTAGTGTAAGTAAAAGCAGGCTTTTCCTGAGCGGCATCATTGGATAAAATTACAATAGCTCAAGTACGCGCTCCGGCGGACGGGCGACTATTGCTTTGTTATCCGTCTCAACGATAGGGCGCTCCATCAATTCGGGATGAGCAACGATTTCTTTCAGCCACCCGGCTTCCGTGAGGGTCTTTTCTTTAAGCTGCTCCTTGTAGTGAGGCTCGCTCTTGCGGACAAGCTCGCTTGCTTTCATGCCAAGCTTTTTAAGTAGGGCGCGAAGTTCTTTGGCGGTCAGCGGTTCGGCGAGGTACCAGCGGACATCGTGCGGGATGCCTTGTTCTTGCAGGATTTTCAGAGCGCCGCGGCTTTTGGTGCAGCGGCCGTTGTGGTAGATGGTAAGCATTATTCTTTGCGCTTGAAGCCAATGAGTGTGCGGTCTTCCCACTCGCCTTGTTCTTCGCGGCGGTCTAAGAGAAAGTTCAGCGCCTGCCAGACGTCTTTGAACTTGTGATTCATTTTCTGTTCCAATTCCGCAATGATGGTTATCATTTCATCGTAGTGCCCTGCTATCTGCCGCATAGCTACAAATGCACGGACAATGGCGATGTTCATTTGTACAGCTCGCTCAGAACGGAGGACGGATGCGAGCATGGTGACACCGTGCTCGGAAAAGGCAAACGGCGTTGCCTTTGTATTTCGCCTATCGGGCGATGCGGTCACAATCTGTGACCGCATCATTTGCCATTCGTCCGGGCTAAGCCTAAACATAAAGTCTTTGGGAAATCTATCCGAATTGCGTTTTACTGCTTGATTGAGGGCTTTGGTTTCAATCTCAAACATTTCGGACAAGTCAAAGTCCAGCATTACTTTCTGGTTGCGGACTTCGTAGATTTTGCTTTGAATAACCTCTAACTGCATAGCAAAAAAATTTGGTATCGCAATTTGCGACATCAAGAATCAAGCAAGATCTCCGCCACATCTTCATCAATCACCAGCCGCCCCGCTGTCTTAGCCTTAATCTCTTCCACGCTCACCCCCGGCGCACGCTCATCACAACGGAAGCCTTCTTCTGTGATTGAAAACACGCCGAGATCGGTGACGATTTTTTTCACGCACCTTACGCCTGTCAGCGGCAGCGTACACTTAGGCAGCAGTTTGCTTTCGCCCTTTGGATTGGTATGCTGCATAGCTACGATGATGTTTTTCGCGGCGGCTACCAAGTCCATGGCGCCGCCCATGCCTTTGACCATTTTGCCGGGGATTTTCCAGTTGGCAATGTCGCCGTTATCGGCCACTTCCATTGCGCCGAGGACGGTGAGGTCAACCTTGCCGGCGCGTATCATGCCGAAGGACATGGCGGAGTCAAAAATGGCGGAGCCGGGCAGTTTGGTAATGGTCTGCTTGCCAGCATTTATCATGTCGGCATCCTCCTCGCCTTCAAAGGGAAAGGGGCCCATGCCGAGCAGGCCGTTTTCGGACTGGAGGATGACATCAACGCCCTCCGGAATATAATTGGCGACGAGCGTGGGGATGCCAATCCCGAGGTTGACGTAGTAGCCGTCCTGCAGTTCACGGGCGATGCGGCGGGCGATTTGGGTTTTATCTAAAGGCATTGCATTGTTTGTTGGAATGTTGGAATGTTGGATGCTTCGCGTTGGAATCTTAGATGCTTCTCTTGCGAACAGTCCTTTGTTCAATGCGCTTCTCATAATCTGTTCCCTGAAAAATCCGGTTCACATAAATGCCCGGCGTGTGTATGAAGTTTGCATCCAACTCGCCGGGCTCAACCAGTTCTTCCACTTCCGCAATCGTAATCTTCCCGGCCATTGCCATCAGCGGGTTGAAGTTGCGGGCAGTGTCTTTGTAAATCAGGTTCCCGAGGCGGTCGCCCTTCCAGGCTTTTACGATGGCGAAGTCGGCGTCGAATGCTTCTTCCAGAAGATATTCTTTGCCATCTTTTGAATAAGTCTGTTTTCCCTGCGCCACTTCTGTGCCCACACCGGCAAGCACCGGCACAAAGGGAATCGCGTACCCGGAAATCATACAGCGTGTAGCCAGCGTGCCTTGCGGAATAAGGTCAACTTCCAATTCTCCCGAAAGCAACTGCCGCTCAAACTCCGCATTCTCGCCCACGTAAGAGGCAATCATCTTTTTAATCTGATGCTGCTTCAGCAGAAGGCCGAGGCCGAAGTCATCCACGCCGGCATTGTTGGAGATGCAGGTAAGGCCGTTGATATTTTTCTTTACAAGCGCAGCAATGCAATTCTCAGGAATGCCGCAAAGGCCGAAGCCGCCGAGCATAATCGTAGCGCCGCTTTGAATATCCTGTATCGCTTCATCGGCGTTGGAGACAACTTTATTCATATTTATTGTTAGTATTTAATGTCCTTGGAAAGGCCGGATACCCTTGCCGGCAAATCTAATATCCTTATCGGGTTGACGCGGATAATACCTTGCTATGCGTAGCATAGTGCTGATTATCCAATATTTGATCCTTCTTTTCAATGGCAATGATGACAAAACCGAAAAATAAACTGATTGAAAAAGGTTTTTTTAGTTATCAAATCCTTAATTTCGGCTCCATAAAATCCCACTCTAAACAAAAGCCATGAAAAAACTGCTACTCATGCTGTCGGCCGCTGCATTCAGCACGGCTGCCGTAAATGCGCAAACCCGCCTTGCGCTTTATGAAGAATTCTCCGGCGAAAACTGCGCGCCATGTGCGTCGGCTAATCCGGGCCTGAATACCCTGCTTGGTGCAAACACCAGCAAGGTGCTTCTGATTAAGTATCAGAGCCCGATTCCTTCCGCAGGGCCGATTTACAATGCCTACAAAACGATTACTGATGCGCGCCTGTCTTACTATGCCGTGCCGTTTGCGCCATATGGCCGCCTTGACGGCACTGGCCTTGGTACCGGCACTGCGGCGCCGACAAGCCCGGGGCACGTCGCCAACCTTACGCAGGCTGATATCAACACGGATGCGGCAATTGCTTCGCCTTTCAATATTACAATTACCCATGCATGGAATGCTACCGGTGATTCTGTAACGGCCAACGTAAATATCACTGCCGTATCAGCTTTTGCTCCAAGCGGCGCCAATCTGAAACTCCGGATCGCCATCATTGAGCACCTGGTATATACCAAGGCTCCTGGCACTAACGGCGAAAAGGACTTTCACAACGTAGTGCGTGAAATGGTGCCTAATGCAACCGGCACACAACTGCCAAACTCATGGACTGCCAGCCAGACGCAGTCTTACACCATCAAGGGTAAAGTAGCCTCTATCGTAGATAAGAGCAATCCGGAGGTCGTACTGGTAGCCTGGATTCAGAATGATGCCGACAAGAGCATTCCGCAGGCGGCTAAGTCTTCTTATGTAGCTATTGGTGCTGATGTAGGCACTACAGGTGTAACGCCGGCTTCCAGCATTGCATGCACTTCTACAAACGCCAGCGTAACATCAACAGTTACCATTAAGAGCACCGGCACCTCAAACCTAACGTCCGCGAAGGTTTATTGCCGTGCGGACAATCTTTCTACCTATGCTACCGCTAACTGGAGCGGCTCTCTGGCTCCCGGTGCTACCGCAACCGTTTCTGTACCTGCGGTAAGCCTCAGCGTGGGCACGCGTTACATTGTTGATTCTGTTTCTCTGCCAAACGGCAGCGCCGACATCAACCAGGGCAACAACCTTCAGGCCGCCTTGGTGAATGTTGTAAACCCTGCCGGCGTAGCAATGCCGATTACGCAGAACTTTGAAATTGCCGGTCTTCCGGCAGGATGGCTCGCTCTTGATCCGACCAGCGCCGGTAATGTATGGGTGAACGGTAATGGTACCGGACTTGCTCACAATGCGAGCAACTATATGCCCTGGTACAAAATAGGAACATATGCGGCAGGCAGCGTTGGCTATCTGATTATGCCGGCGCCGGTAGCGGGCACAAACCGCAGTCTGGAGTTTTACCAGGCTTATGCCCAAAAGACGACCTCCAATAATGATAAGCTGGAAGTCGTTTATTCTACAAATTGCGGCACAAGCTGGACATCACTCTGGAGCCAGTCCGGCTCCGGCTTAGCAACTACTGCGGCCACCACTACTTACTGGTTGCCAAGCCCTGCTACGGGTTCTACCGACTGGAAGCTCCGCACCGTAAGCCTCAACACGCTCCCTGCTAATGCATTGCTTGCATTCCGCGCAACAGCTGATGGTGGTAACAACCTGTTCATTGATGATGTAAACATTAAAGGCACCCCAGCCGGTGTAGAGAACGTGATTGCAAACGGCCAGGTATCGGTATATCCGAACCCTGCTAAGGATGGCGCCACCCTTGAGTTCCTGCTGAACAAGAGCAGCGTAGTAGCTATAAACGTTGTAGATGCGGTTGGCCGTACAGTTGTTGTGCTTGCTAACGGCACTATGCAGCAAGGCATACAGCATATCAGCATTCCTACCGCAACACTTGCAGCGGGTGCTTACAACATCGCTATTCAGACGGAAGAAGGCACTGTTACACAACGCCTGTCTGTAGTTAAGTAATCTCCATCTAAGCTTTAGTAAGAAAGGGGCAGCTAATGTAGCTGCCCCTTTCTTTTTATGACTTTCCTCAAAATACACTGCGGGAATCAAGTATTTCACCGCAAGCTTTATATAAATACCTCAAATCTGGCTTACAATCAGGCCGGTCGTTGAATTATTCAGCCTAATTTCGGCAACATAAAAAATTCCTTTACCAAAAGCCATGAAGAAACTATTACTTCTGCTCGCCGCCGGCACGCTTAGTGCCGCAGCCGTAAACGCGCAAACCCGCCTTGCGCTTTATGAAGAGTTTTCCGGCGAAAACTGTGCGCCATGCGCGTCAGCTAATCCTGGCCTGAACACCCTGCTCAACGCAAACACAAGCAAGGTGATCCTGATTAAGTATCAGAGCCCTATCCCTTCTGCGGGTCCTATCTATAACGCATATAAGACTGTTACAGATGCACGCCTGACCTACTACTCGGTGCCTTTCGCACCGTATGGCCGTCTGGATGGCACTGGTCTTGGCACTGGCACTGCGGCTCCGTCAAGCCCGGGCCACGTAGCTAATCTTACACAGACGGATATTAATAACGATGCGGCGATGACTTCGCCTTTCAACATTACCGTTACGCACGCATGGAGCGGCAGTGTTGGTGATTCCGTTACGGCTACTGTGAACATCACAGCAGTATCTGCTTTTGCTCCGGCCGGCGCTAACCTGAAGCTTCGTATCGCTGTTATTGAGCATCTTACCTATACTAATGCACCGGGTACGAACGGCGAGAAGGACTTCCACAACGTAGTTCGCGAAATGGTGCCGGATGCGAATGGCACACAGTTGCCGAATTCATGGACAGCCAGCCAGACTCAGTCTTACACGATCAAGGGCAAGCTGCCTGCTTTCGTAGATAAGAGCAATAATGAAGTGCGTCTCGTAGCCTGGATTCAGAACGACGGTGACAAGAGCATTCCACAAGCCGCTCAGTCCACTTATGTACCGCTTACCGTAGATGGCGCTTCTACGGGCATCACAGCTCCGGGCCTTCAGTGTGCTGCAGGTGGCAATGCTACTGCAGCCAGTACCGTGACGCTGAAGAACGGTGGTACTACTACTCTTACATCTGCCAAAATATATTATCGTGTAGATAACGGCACTAATGCGGTGTATAGCTGGACCGGGTCTTTGGCCGCGGGCGCAACTACGCCTGTAACCCTGCCTGCGATTGCCATCACAACCGGCGGCCACGTTATATATGATTCTGTAGCTTCTCCAAATGGCGGCGCTGATATCAACGTTGGCAACAACAAGAGCGGCGCTTATTCCCACGTGTATAATTCTACAGGAACTGCCCTGCCAATCTCAGCAGACTTTGAGACTGCCGGCGCAGTGCCTGCAAACTGGGTGACTTATGACGCGAACGGTAACGGCGCGAATTTCTACGTTGTAAAAGCAAATACTGGTACCCTGGGTCATAAGGGCAGCAATTACGCTATCTATCACAACAATTATAACTACCCTGCGAATGAGGCTAACTATGCCATCATTCCTGCCGCCACCATTCCTGCCGGCGCTAAGGCCCTCAACTTCTACGTGGCTTATTGCCAGTACAAGTCTGCACTGACTGATGATAAGCTGGAAGTGGTTTATTCTACAAACTGCGGCACATCCTGGACTTCTATCTGGAGCGCTGCCGGTGCTGCGTTGGCCAGCCGCCTTGCCACAGACAGCAACTTCCTGCCTAAGAGCGATCTGGAGTGGGCAGGCAAGAGCATTGACGCTACTTCTGTGCCTGCCGGTGCTATGGTTGCCTTCCGCGCTACCAGCCAGTATGGTAATAACCTGTATATTGATGATGTAACCTTCCGCACCGGGCCGCTGGCAGTTGGCAATGTAATCACCAACAGCCAGGTTACGCTTTATCCAAACCCTGCAAAGGAGTCTGCTTCGCTTGACTTTAACCTGAGCAAGGGCGGTAAGGTTGTAGTAAATGTTCTGGACGCTGTAGGCCGCACAGTAGCTGTAGCTGCTGACGCTACCATGCAGCTGGGCGCGCAGCACATCAAAGTTGCTACCGCCAACCTTGCTGCCGGCGTTTACAACATTGCCATCCAAACGGAAGAAGGGACCATCACGCAGCGCCTTTCCGTGGTGAAGTAATCATTGTGTATTCTTTTTTTACCGCAAAGGGGCAGCTTTCCGAAGCTGCCCCTTTATTTTTAACCTATGAAGAAAGAGCTACTCTTTTGTCTGGCGCTGTGCGGCGCACTTTCAGCGGATGCGCAAAACCGTCTCGCGCTTTTTGAAGAATTCACAGGCGAGCATTGCGTGCCCTGCGCCGTTGCCAATCCCGGACTTCAAAATCTGCTGGGGCTGAACTCCAAGGTGCTCCATATCACTTACTCCAGCCCTTTTCCTGCCGGCGGGCCGATTTACAATACTTACAAGGCCATCGTCAATTCGCGGATTGCCTATTACGGCATTGCAGCGGCGCCTCAGGGCCGCCTGAATGGCATTATGATGGGCTCCGGCACATCCTCGCCTACGACTGGCCATGTAAATAACTTCACGCAGGCCGATCTGAATGCTGCCGGTGCTGCCGCCGCGCCTTACACGCTAAACGTCGCGCACTCCTGGAGCGCAACCGGCGATTCCGTGACTGCGGTCATTACTATAAAAACACCTAATGCTTACACAGCCCCTGTCGGCGCTAACCTGAAGCTCCGGCTCGCTCTGGTGGAGCACCTGCACTATGGCGCGCCTCCGGGTATTAACGGCGAGCAGGACTTCCCGAATGTGGTACGTGATATGTTCCCTTCTCCTGCTGGTATTTCATTGCAATCTGCATGGGCCACCGGCGAAACGGTGACGCTATATGTGACCAATGCCATGGGAAGATACATAGACAAGAACAACGCAAACATGATCGCGTGGATTCAGAATGATGCGGACAAGAATATCTCCCAGGCCGCTATCTCCACCCCTGTTCCTATCTCTCTTGATGTGGCAACACTGGGTGTGCAGCCGGCTTCGCGCCTTCAATGCGTGCCCGGCAATGCCAGCGCGACTGCGTATGCACTGCTGCGCAACGGTGGCACCAGCACGCTCACCAGCGCCCGCGTATATTACCGCACCGATGTAAGCACTGCGATGACCTTTGTAAACTGGACAGGCAGCCTGGCTCCAAATGGCGTAACCCTGGTATCATTGGGCGCAATGACGATTCCCGGCGGCAACCACTTCATCAGTGACTCGGTAGCACTGCCGAACGGGTCTGCAGACATCAATGGCGGCAACAATACCGGCAAAGGCAACGTCAGCATCTACAACACAACACCTGTAAATCTGCCCATCGTTACCGGCTTTGAGACGGCTACCGGAACCATCCCGGCAGGATGGATACTATATGACGCCGATTCCAACGGGCGAAATTTCACAGTCTCCAAAAATCTCTTTGGCGGGGCCGCGGGCTACGGAGGCAGTACCTGGTTTCTGCAGCACAACAACTTCTACGTTCCCTCCGGCGAAGTGAATTATGCTATCCTTCCGGCGGCAAAGCTGGTGGGCGGTACCATGTTAAGCTTCGCTTATGCGCATGCACAATACGCCGCCGAGAATGATAAGCTGGAAGTGGCCTACAGCACCGACTGCGGCGCCAGCTGGACGTCTGTATGGAGCGCGGCTGGGGCTACACTCTCAACAGCTCCGCCTACAACAGATTATTTCATCCCTACCGCTACGCAGTGGTCTTCGCAGTCGGTAGATGTGGGCGGCATACCGCCAACCGCTATGCTTGCCCTGAAAGCCACCAGCGACTATGGCAATACGCTTTATATAGACAATGTGCGGCTGGAAGTGCCGGCGTCTGTCTCTGAAGTTGAAAATGTGAGCGCGGTAAGCGTATTCCCCAGTCCAGCCCGCACGAGCGCGCAACTGCGGTTCAGGCTGAGCAAGACGGCAGAATTAAACATCCGCCTCACAGATGCCACGGGCAGAATGGTAACAGATGTGGCGATGCGGGATTTTGAAGCCGGTACGCAGCAACTTCAGATTGAAACAGCCGGACTGGCCGCCGGACTCTATTATCTGAGCATAAACGGTAGCGGCATAAACGTTACGAAGCCACTCAACGTACTGAAATAAACAAAAGCAAAGCCCGGGAAACCGGGCTTTGCTTATTCAGTTATTCATCCATTCCAAAATAATGGACGATGCAGGCTTTCAGAATGCTCTCCTGCTCCATCATAGTCATAGTTGGCACAGGTGATACCATCTCAAAGTGAGGCCAGCCTTCTTCGTCCCGGCCTATGAATTTGTAATAGTCCAGTTGGGATAGCAGGGTGCAGACGGCTATATGCATCAGGTCCTGCTTTTGCTCCTTCGTGAACTTACCGCGCGGAGGCTCTGCGCCAAATTCATTAATTCCGATAAGGAAGAGGGTGCCTTCCATATCCGGTATTTTCCCAAAGCGCTCCAGCAGCAGATTCTGAACACCCTGCCATCCTTTCTGATCCATGCCCGTTGTACTCATGCTATTGCTCATTCCAGGTTCAAAAGTAACCCGCCTGCGAGCGGCGGCCTGAAGAATTTCGCCCGATAAAAATTTCCTTAAAAGCCAAGTCTCTTACCCTCGCATCCGGCACACCCGTTACTTTTGGCCCACTATGGAAATGTCTGCCGCTACTACCGCTACCGCACCTGACATCCGGGCGCTCAATGAGCGTATCCACGCGCAAAGCGCATTTATAGAATTGCTCATGATGGAGCTGGGCAAGACGGTTGTAGGTCAGCGCCTCATGACGGAGCGCCTGCTGATCGGGCTTCTGGCCGGCGGCCATGTGCTGCTGGAAGGCGTACCCGGGCTGGCTAAAACGCTTGCAATCAAGTCACTCGCGTCCGCGATTAATGCAAAATTCAGCCGCATCCAGTTCACGCCGGATCTGCTTCCTGCCGACGTGCTGGGCACGATGATCTACAACCCGCAGGCGCACGAATTCACGGTGCGGAAGGGGCCCATCTTCGCCAACTTTGTACTCGCAGATGAAATCAACCGTGCCCCGGCTAAAGTGCAGAGCGCCCTGCTTGAGGCCATGCAGGAGCGCCAGGTTACCATTGGTGACACTACCCACAAGCTGGAAGAGCCATTCCTTGTGCTGGCCACCCAAAACCCGATTGAGCAGGAGGGAACCTATGAGCTGCCCGAGGCGCAGGTGGATCGCTTCATGCTTAAAGTCGTTATCACTTATCCCGAAAAGGAAGAAGAGCGCCTGATTATCCGGCAAAACCTGAATCCGGGCGGCGCATTGCAAATAAATCCCGTGGTGGATCCTCAGGAAATCGTTGCGGCGCGCAAACTGGTGCGTGAGGTGTATATGGATGAGAAGATTGAGCAGTATATCCTGGATATTGTATTTGCTACGCGTTTTCCCGAAGCGGCCAAGCTGCCGAAGCTCAAAGCGCTCATCTCTTATGGCGGCTCGCCCCGCGCCAGCATTTCGCTGGCCCTGGCAGCCAAGGCCTATGCGTTCATCAAGCGCCGCGGCTATGTAATACCGGAAGATGTGCGCGCCATATGCCCGGACGTAATGCGTCACCGCATCGGGATCACCTACGAGGCCGAAGCAGAGAATATCACGTCTGAGGATATTCTGAAGCAGATTCTGAATGCGGTAGAAGTGCCATAGTAGCGGCCCGCTATCTTTGCGGCTTTCCTGCAAAGTCACATTCATGCTGCCTATATCGCTCTTTCGTCAGTCGCCGGATCGGATCCTTGCCGGCTTGCGCAAAAAACATTTTCCCGAGCCTGAACTCGTGCAACGCATAACCGAGCTGGATGCTTCGCGGCGCCAGATTCAGGGTGAGGCGGAAGCGGCATCTGCGTTTATCAACAGCAGCAGCAAGCAGATTGGCGCCCTTATGGCAGGCGGTAAGCGCGATGAAGCAGAGGCGGCAAAAACTCAGGTGGCGCAGCGCAAAGGCGAAGAGCGTGATCTGCTGCAAAAGCTGGCCGCTGCTGACGCAGAACTTAACGAGCTCCTCCTTCGCTTGCCCAACCTGCCGCATGAATCTGTTCCCGACGGCAAAACGCCGGAGGAAAATGTTGTTGTACGTGAATGGGGCAGCAAACCTGATCTGTCTGCCCAAAAGCTGCCTCACTGGGAGCTGACTGCGAAATACGGCCTGATAGACTTTGAGCTGGGCACTAAAATCACCGGCTCAGGTTTTCCGGTTTATATGGGTCAGGGCGCGAAGCTTCAAAGGGCGCTCATCACGGCGTTCCTGGATTTCAATATTGAGGGCGGCTACAAGGAATACTATCCGCCTTACATGGTCAATGAAGCCTCCGCCTATGGCACTACCCAGCTGCCGGACAAGGAAGGCCAGATGTATCATGCTACGGCAGATGACTTCTACCTGATCCCGACGGCAGAAGTTCCCGTCACTAATATTTACCGCGATACAATCACGCCGGAAGGGAGCCTTCCGGTAAAAATGACAGCATATACCCCATGCTTCCGCCGTGAGGCGGGATCTTATGGCAAGGACGTGCGCGGCCTTAACAGGGTACATCAGTTTGATAAGGTAGAGCTGGTGCAGCTGGTGCAGCCGGAGCGCAGCTACGATACCCTGGAGGAGATGGTGCGCCATGTAGAATCCCTGCTGCAGAAATTGGAGCTGCCTTACCGCATATTGCGGCTTTGCGGCGGCGATATGTCCTTCTCCTCCGCGCTTACTTATGACTTTGAAGTGTGGAGCGCGGCCCAGGAACGCTGGCTTGAAGTAAGCTCTGTTTCCAACTTTGAAACCTTCCAGACCAACCGCCTCAAGGCCCGCTACCGCGGTACAGACGGGAAGACAACGCTTCTGCATTCGCTGAACGGATCCTCGCTGGCGCTGCCCCGCATCGTGGCCTGCCTGCTGGAGAACAACCAGACGCCTGATGGCATAAAATTGCCCGTCTTCCTGCATTCCTACTTCGGGAAAGGTGTTATTGCGTAAGACTTCACTCACGACTCATTATTTACCATTCACTGCAAAATGATTCAACGCATACAATCCCTCTGGCTGTTTCTGGCTGCCATGCTCAATGGCCTGCTGTTCATCTTTAAGCTTTACCGCTACAATCAGACAGGCCTGCTTTATTCGCCCTGGCAATATGAAGGCGTTCTGAACTTTATGCCGCTCCTGCTCATCGCCGCGGTCATTACCATCCTGCCGCTCGTTGCCATTTTCTTTTACGGCGATCGTAAGCGGCAGCGCGGATTGGTGATCCTGAGCATGGTTTCCATTTTTGCGTTTATATCAGTAATGCTCATGCATGTGAGCAACCTGAAGAACGGAGCCGTTCCGGTCGGGAACTTTGAGTATATGCTCCCCGGCTTTCTGGTAACTATTGGCGGGCTCGTGTTTGAAGTGCTGGCCCTCCGCGGCATCAGGAAAGACGACAAGTTGATTAAGAGTCTGGACCGGCTCCGCTAATATTGATGGAACAGCCAGCAGCTTAAGCATGACAGTTGTTTTAGCTGGTATGAATTTTTCCTCCTAAAGGCATTACCAAGCGCGGCTATGCCGGCCTTATGGCAGAAAATTTTCAAATCCCCCTGCAAGTCTGGGCAGGCATTGAGTGTACCATCAACCGGGTAGAAAATGCCTACCACGACCAGCTTCGCTACAGCGGCCACTATGGGCGATGCGTAGAAGACATTGCTGCACTCGCCGGCCTTAGTATAAAAACCCTGCGCTATCCGGTATTGTGGGAGCGTCACCAGCCCGGCAATAGTGGGGAGATAGACTGGACGATCGCTACACAGGCGCTCCAAGCGCTCCGCGAGGCGGGAATTAATCCCATAGCAGGATTGGTGCATCATGGCAGTGGCCCTGAATGGGCATCTTTTTACGACGGCAGCTTTGAAGAGGGGCTGCAAGAATATGCCGCAGCGGTGGCCAGCCGCTTTCCCTGGATAGAATATTATACGCCAGTCAATGAGCCGGTAACTACGGCCCGCTTCTGCGGATTATATGGGCTTTGGTATCCGCATAAAAGCGCCACGGAAGACTTTTGCCGCATCCTCGTATCAGAATGTAAAGCGACCGTCCTGGCGATGCAGGAAATCCGGGCCGTCAACCCAGCTGCAAAGCTGGTACAGACTGAAGATCTCGGGAAGACATACAGTACGCCCCTGCTTCAATATCAGGCCGATTACGAAAACCGCCGCCGCTGGCTGGGCTTTGAGTTGCTCTGCGGTCGTGTCACGCCTTTGCATGAAGCCTGGAATTTCCTGACGGGCGCCGGCATTGGTGCGGAAGCGCTTCGTTTTTTTGAAGCTAATCCCACCCCGCCGGATATCATGGGTTTCAATTATTACGCGACTTCTGAGCGATATATTGATGAGGCTTTGGCGCATTATCCGTCCGGTACGCATGGCGGCAACGGTATCCACGAATATGCAGACATAGAGGCAGTGCGCGTACCGGTACAGGACCAAACGGGCCTGGCCACGCTCCTTCGGGATGCCTGGAAGCGCTATGGATTGCCCATGGCCATCACGGAAGCGCACCTGCATTGCAGCCGGGAGCATCAGACACGCTGGCTGCACCGCATCTGGACCACCGCCAACAGTCTGCGCCGTGACGAGCGCATAAACATAATAGCCGTAACAGCCTGGGCCGCGCTCGGCTCATTTGGCTGGAACAAGCTGCTGCTCAAGCCGCATGGCGACTATGAGCCCGGACTTTTTGATGTGCGCAGCGGTAAACCAAGGCCGACTGCTTTGGCCATGCTTGTGCAGGAACTGGCTAAAGACGGAACAGGCACCCAACCGACATTGAGCGGGCCAGGCTGGTGGGAAGAGGACAGCCGTTTCCTTTACAGGATTCCTGAAACAAGCGTGTACAGTGCCGCCTCACAGCCAGCGCAGCCATTACTTATACTTGGCAAAACAGGCACGCTGGGCAGGGCTTTCAGCAGGGTTTGCCGGCAGCGCGGTATTGCGCATGTGCTATGGAGCCGGCAGGATTTAGACATTACAGACGGCGCAAGCGTGCTGGAGAAAATTGCGGCGCTGGATCCCTGGGCGGTGATCAACGCAACGGGATACGTGCGCGTAGAAGATGCCGAGCTTGAAAGCGATCGCTGCTTTGACGTGAATTGCGCCGGTGCGGTGATGGTAGCCAATGCCTGCGCAACGCTTGACCTTCCTTTGCTCAGCTTTTCCTCAGATCTGGTATTTGACGGTGAAAAGGGCGGCCCTTACACCGAATCAGACCCGGTGAGGCCGCTGAATATGTATGGCCGGAGTAAGGCTGCGGCAGAAGACGGCATCAGGCATCATCATCCGAAAGCGCTGATCGTCCGCACGAGCGCCTTTTTCAGCCCATGGGATTCACACAATTTTGTTCATGCAGTGTTGCGGGAGCTAAGCGGCGGCAGGCCATTCCATGCAGCGGCTGATGTAGTAGTGACCCCTACCTATGTGCCGGACCTTGTGAATGAATGCCTTGATCTTGTGCAGGATGAGGCGCGGGGTATCTGGCATATCAGCAACGGTACGGCGGTAAGCTGGGCCACCCTGGCACAAATGGTTGCAGAACATGCCGGCCTGAACGGTGCGCTTGTTGAAGCGGTGCCGCAGGCGGCCATTGGCTGGAAAGCCCTGCAGCCGGCGAACAGTGCGCTGCACACCGAAAAAGGCCTGCAGCTGCCCTCATTGTACCATGCGCTGGATCGTTACTTCGAGGCTATACAGATTCCTGAAATTGAGCCCGTCTTCGTAGAAGCTTAGCCTACTAATTGGCCAAACAGCTGTTGCAGCATTTCCCCGGCATTGATACACAAGCCAGGGTGGGGGCGCGAGGTCTGCACAATGGTGCTGCGCACAGCCGTAATCCAGCGAAAACGTGATGCTGTATCCATCAGCGCAATCGGTCCGCAGCTTTTCTCGCCCACGCTGATCTGCTGCAATGAATGGAGATTAGCGCCTATTGCGGAGGTGTCTGCTTCGGGAGATAAAGCGCAGATGCGCCCTTCGTCCAGTGCATAGCGCACACCAAGAAAGCGTTGCTTCGCGCAGTAAAGTATAATGCCTGCATTCACAAATTCCTCCCGCTCTACACGCGGCACAACACGGATCACGGCGTATTCAAATAAGTCCCTGGCGTGCATCCCTGGCGGCGTTTAAGAAGATTTGAGAATGTGCGATGCGCCCGGTCAGAAACTGTCTGTAGGCCTGCCGCTGTGCTTCAGCGTCGGCAAAAAGCGGGTCGGAGACCAGCCACTCATCAGGAATCAGGGCCACGATAGCGCCAATGCGCTCATCAGTCAGCAGTTGGCGACATTCAGCATCCGCGGCATCCAGATCGCCAGCCTGCGGGAGAAGCACATGATCTTTTATCAGTGGAAACGGCTTAGCGGCACGCGCCTCCCAGCCGGTCCAGTCGTTGTGAAAATAGAATGACGCGCCATGGTCTATCAGCCAGAGCTCTCCCTTCCACATCAGCATATTGGTGTTGCGAAAGGTGCGGTCCACATTCATAATGAGACAGTCCAGCCAGACGATGCGGGACGCGGTGTCGCTGTCCAGCTTTGTAACGTTCGGGTCGTAAGTAATGGCGCCGGAGAGATAATGAAGGCCGAGATTAAGCCCGGTGGACGCCTTCAGCAGGTCTTGAATCTCTTCGTCAGGCTCCGTTCTGCCGAGGGCTTCATCCAGGGTGGCAAAAACCAGTTCCGGTACACGCAAGCCAAGCACACGGGCTATCTCGGCGCCAATGAGATCGGCGATAAGCGCCTTTGTGCCCTGCCCGGCGCCGCGAAACTTCAGGACGTACATAAAGCCATCGTCTGCTTCGGCTATGGCCGGCAGGGAGCCGCCTTCGCGCAGCGGCGTAATGTATCGGGTGACCTGGACGGATCTGATTTCGGGCGGAAGCGGGGACATTGGCATTGCAATTTACGGTTCAGAGCTTGCCTGATTCAAAGGCGCGGCCTCGTTCAGCCCGTCACCCTGACCAGCGCAGCAGCCTGCTTTGCCGCATCCACCACCTTCTCAATCGGAGTGCCCGCTTCAGCATTGACCAGCGCCACGCCCATCCGGCGATAAGGCCGCGATGATGGCTTGCCGAAAATCCGGAAGTCTGTCCGGGAAAGGGCCGCTATTTGGGCTATTCCTTCATATGCAGGCTTGTCTGAGTGTTCTGAGGCGAGGATTACCGCGCTGGCTCCTGTTTTTTCCAGCATTATTTCCGCGATTGGCAAGCCCAATATTGCCCGGAGGTGCAACTCAAACTCATTGAAATTCTGCGTGCCCGCCAGGGTTACCATGCCGGTATCGTGCGGGCGCGGCGACAGCTCAGAAAAGTAAACTCCATCATCGGCCAGGAAAAACTCCACGCCGAACAGGCCGGCGCCGCCCAGCGCTTCTGTAACTGCGCCGGCCATGCGCTTCGCCTCTACCAGATGTGCGGGAGCTACTACCGCCGGCTGCCAGCTCTCCATATAGTCGCCGCGCTCCTGGCGGTGACCGATGGGCGCGCAAAACAGGGTGGGCAGACCGTCTTTCTGGGCAACGGTTAGCAGGGTGATCTCGCTGTTGAATTGCACAAAGGCTTCTACTATAACCTCAATAATGTCACCGCGGGTGCCTTCCACG
Source organism: Chitinophagaceae bacterium (assembly GCA_965246765.1). Taxonomy (GTDB): domain Bacteria; phylum Bacteroidota; class Bacteroidia; order Chitinophagales; family Chitinophagaceae; genus UBA1952. The sequence continues at coordinate 533,524 of CBDFFJ010000005.1, read as the reverse complement.
GCGTATAGCCAGGCCTTGTCAATGTCAGATGCATCCTTGATAGTTGACTGGCCTTTACCGGACGAGGACATCAGGGGCTTCACCACGCAGGGCATGCCTATTGCGCCAACTGCATGATGTAGTTCAGCGGCGGAAGTCGCATATTGATAGGCCGCGGTTTTCAGTCCCAGCTCTTTTGCCGCCAGATCGCGGATGGCCTTGCGATTCATGGTGTAGTTGGCGGCCTTTGCCGAAGGCACTACATGAATACCCTGGGCCTCATAGTCGTAGAAACGCTCTGTGCGGATGGCTTCAATTTCCGGCACAATAATGTCAGGGCAGTGCTTCGCAACGATAGCATCCAACGCCTCGCCGTCCAGCATATTGATAACTTCAGCGGCGTGCGCGACCTGCATGGCCGGTGCGCCGGCGTAGCTATCCACGGCTATGATGATTTGGCCAATGCGCTGAGCAGCAATGGCAAATTCTTTTCCTAATTCGCCCGAGCCGAGCAGGAGTATTTTCATTCCGGTAAAATTCATGCTTTTTACAGCCCCGGTCAGCTATTTCACCTGTACAGGCCGGACGGCCCGCGTCCCTTGTTCATTCCAGATTGTTATGAAATAGGTTCCGGGTGCGATGTGCGGGATATCAATCGCTTGCATTGCCTTCCGGAGATTTCCTGAGCCAATCGTTCTTCCTGTTATATCTGCCATGGTGTAGCGGGTAGCCGAGAAATTGTTCCAGACGCTGATGCTACCGCCTTCCGCAACTGGATTAGGGGAAAGCTCAAACGTGCAGCCTGTCTGGAATTTTGGTACTGACAGCGGCGGGCTGATCGGTACTCTTGCCATGCCGTTCAGGATAACAGCAGGAGGAGGTATTCTGCTACCAATCCTGAAACGCCCGCCGGCAATCAGCGTATTCTTGAAAATGACCATCTTATTGATGGCGCTGTCCACTATAAACCATTGCTCATCCGGATCCGAAAGTATGGGCATACTAAAACAATTTGTTCCGTAAGTGCCAATGCCGGGAGGGCTATATTTGAAACTACCTCCAAGCATCAACAGACTTCCATTGGTGCAAAGCGCATTAACACTAATGGGCCCTTCATATGCACGGAAATCTTCCAGAAGCTGGCTATCGGCGATTGCCTGCCACTGATTTCCATTCTTTTGCACGACTATGTTTGTTGGTTCAGAAGTACTCGTTCGCTTACAGCCCGCATAAAGCGTATTGCTGAACATTTCAAACGACTTTACTTCATTGGCAATGCCGCCGGTGAAGGTTTGGTAGCCTGATTTCTCACTCCACTTGACGACGTTCAACTGCGCACCATTATAAAGCAGCGCCCCGCCGAGTACCAGCGTTGAGTCGGAGACAAACATCGTGTTTGCAGAACCTTTCGGTCCGGGCAGCATCCGCCAGACGGTGTCATTCCAGCGCGCGAGGGTAGCGGTGGCGCTATTCCTGGTACATACCTCAAGGCTGCCTGCGGCATAAAGTTCGCCGTTCATAACCGCCAGATCGTAAACCGTACCTGTCAGGCAGCCTGCTGCGGTCCAAAATGTGTCATTCCAATAAGCGACATTCCCCGGCTGGCCACTTCCCGGAATGGTGAAGCTCCCGGCGGCGAATATTCTGCCCTTGTACTTGGTGATGGCATAAACAGTTCCTTTGAGGCCGCTGTCCATCCGGCGCCAGGTATATACACCCCCTGCTTCCGAAAGCGATGCGATGTTGTTTGCCGGGATAGAATCGTCCGCACGGGTAAAGTTTCCGCCCACATACAGCCTGCTGCTGGCATCGTCCGGGAATAGCTCCATCACTTCGCCATTGACGCCCGCGCCTACGGGTGAAGCTTTAAGCTTGGGCGGATAGCCGGGTTGTATCCAGGCCAGCTCATTAAGGGTAAAGCCATGATCCCGTGCCCATCTATTCAATTCCGGATAGTTCATTTCCCCGACATAGGCCAGATTGCCGCAGGCAGAAATTTTTCGCGCCAGCGCTTCATATCCGCTTGTTTTCAGCAGATAGCCAACCGCGCAAAAATTATTCTGATCGTCTATAAATATGGGCGTGCGGCGGGTGTAGCGCGTATTGCCCGGGAAGCGTTCCTTGTGCCAATACTGGTTCAGATAACTCAGGCAATCCAGCCTGTTGGCTGCCTGACGTGCGCTTAGTCGCTGTGTGGATCGTTGCCGCAAGGTTTGCTCTACAAGCCGGAGATGAAGTGCGATCCACTTTGTTTCATTGGCCGGACTATCGGGCTGTAAAGCGTTCAGGGCTGCATCTTTCTGGTTTCGCCAGCATTTGTTGACCTCACAGAGCTTCTCAAAAAAAACATTGCCGCACCGGCCTTCCAATGCCTGAAAGGCTAAAAGGATTAAGAACAAATATTTCATAAGTCACCATTTTAACAACGATACCATCAGGAGATGCGTTTGCAGCCAGGAATGCATAGCTGACCGGGAATGAGCAGGACTATTGTCGTTTTAATTTAATGCCCGGGCCTTCACCGCTCAAACCTGATGAGCGCAGAATTATAATCTATAGTCACCTTAAAATATTTCAATGCGGACCCACCGATGGCGCCTTTCACTACTTGGTCCATAGTGCCCGCCATGCCCTCGCTCCAGGCCGCATCGTTGCGCACGGCAAACAGTACCGGCCCCACCTCGTATCCGCCAATTCTGACCTGCGGTACTTCTATCACATCACGCCCGTTGTCGGCCTTGGGGTATAGCTTCCAGGCCGGGTGGCGGTCCCGCCATTGGTCAAATACTGATTTGGCAATGAAGGAGGCGGCTATGGTTTTGTCGGAAGTGCCAAGCAGGCGCTTTCCGTCATCGGAAAGAATAATACTCGCGCCCGTGTCAAACAAAACGTCTATGGCAACGCCATCTACAACTATTTGCATACGCGGATGACCGTAGAGCACCTGCTCCATATCGTTTCTCCGAAATTCAAGCTTCAGGACACCCTTAGCAGCACTGTCCTTCGGGCTAACAGGGGTATTTACCCATATCTGCCGGCGCGGATAGTCTATAGTCCATGCTTTGCCCATAAAGAAGTTTTGCCCCAGAAACAGATCAAAAGGCATGACCGCTGTAATCATCTTCAACTCTCCATCTTCAGGCGGCACAAGTAGAAACGGCTCGGTAACCCTTGCGAACGGCCGGCGCAACGCTGGAGTATTCAGCACCACCGGAAGTGGCACCCGCTCGTCCGGTATCAGCTGCCGGAAAGGGATATAAGATATGGGCATTATCCCTTTTATCATTGCCGTGCGGGTAACTGCCGAAAGCTTCAACTTGCTTATGGCTGCGGGTGCCACCATGCACGTGCCTCCGCCAGAGTCGCCGTAGGCAAGAATAGTATCGCCCTGAGCCGTGCGAAGCCTGAAATAAAAGCGCTCGCCATTCAGAAACAGCGAAGACAGAAGTATGGGCTGTGTGTATGTAGCTTTCGGAAATTGTATGGGTTGGCCTGCCAGGGCGTTGTCCATCTTCAGGATGGTGAAAAAGCATACGGCGAGTAGCGCGACAAGACCGAGCAGCGTGAAAACGGATACTCTAAGCGTTTTTTTAAGTGACATCTTTTAAACGGCAGCAGGCAATATGCTGCGGCCACTGGCAAATAAAGCTTATCCCGGTTTATGCGGATCTGTGCCGGAATCTGCCGGAATTAATATTGCGGACCTAACTCTTCCGGAACTGCTCTGTAACCTGCGCCACCACAATGCCTGCCTTGCGGATAATGCTGCGGATGATCAGCGAACGACCATCCGGTTGCAGATACATGGCTTGGGTCATGCGCACGTTTTTCAGCGGGTTGCCCGGCGAAAGCGCCAGGCGGAAGCTCCAGCTGAATACATCGCCGGTTGAAAGGCCGTGTGCGGTGCCGAGCATGTCATTAGCTGTGGCATCCACGCGATGCTCATCTGTTCTGCGCAGTTGCCAGGAGCGGTGCCAGCGTTTGCCGCCTTCCGGAGCAAGGTCTTGCTCCACATAAAGAACGCCATCTTTAAGGATGCCCGTTGTTTCTGTAGTGATGCGCCTGGCGGGCATACCTCCGCGGCCCTCAAAGAAGCCTGTAGAACGAACATGGCCGGTGAAAAACGCTATCGGGTCAAGCAGGGGCGCACCAGCTTTGAAAGATGCAGACTTTGATCCTGCGCAACCTGCGGCTACGGTCAGACATACCAGGCTTGCTAACAGGTGGCGGGCTAAAGGACGCATTCCGGGGGCGCATACAATTTCAAGCCATGCAGTAGTTGCCTCAGAAACATATATGGATTATAAGCTACCGGTAATGGAGAAATTGTCCTGATGCACCAACACTTTTCACTACTGTTGCGTCTAAGATGTGAACGCGCGGCGACATCAGTCGGCTGCACACATATGCTAACCTATTAAAACAACACCGAATGAAGCTACGCTACCCTTGCTTTAGAAATTCGCGCCTTTTTGCCCGCCTGTTTGCCGGCGGACTTGCTGCGCTCTCCCTTTCCGCGGGAAGTCTGCAGGCCCAGATCCCGTTAAATCTTGATTTCAGCTCCGGCAACTTTACGAACTGGAAATGCTGGGTCGGGTATGCGACTATGGGCACTACAGCTACCGGAACAGCTTTTACAACGCCAAGCGTATCTCCGCCCATTGGTGGTAATGCGCCCGGGCCCTCTACAACTAATAAATCGCGTCATGCCATAACCTCCGGCACCGGGACAGATTACTACGGCGGCTTTCCGATCGTATGCCCCGCCGGTGGGGCCAACTCGCTCCGCTTAGGTACCGACAGCATCATGACGCGCGCAGAACGTGTTCAGTACTTTGTCCATGTGCCGGCTGCCAGTACATCATACAATATCCAGGGCCAGATCGCGGCAGTCTTGCAGGATGGAATGCATGCAGCTTCTGATCAATCAACTTTCCAGGTAATTGCCTATGACTCTGCTACAGGAGCCGTAGTGCCTGCAGCTAATAATCTCTATGTCGCAAAGTGGGCAATTCCGGGATTTTCCCCATTCGTAGATCCGGTTACCTCACAGGTAGATAGTTTAATCGCATGGCTTCCCTGGACGCCGACCACTATTAACCTATCTGGCATGGGTGGCAAGACCGTTATCATTGAAGTCACTGCGCTTGCCTGCATGCACGGCGGGCATTGGGGCTATGGATACTTTGACGTCACAGCCGCAGCCGATTCACTTGTAGCCTCGCTGCTGAGCTACAATGCCGGAGGTGACTCTGTTGTGCTGAAAGGCCCTCCGGGCTACAAGAGCTACCGTTGGTATAACCAGAATTTCTCGGTGGCCCTGAATGGCGCAAACGATGCTGCAAGCACCAAGAAATTAGTAGCTCCGGCCACGGCTCAATACTATAATCTTGTCATTACGCCCTATGCTTCTATTGGCGTTCCGGATACTATTCGCTCCCCGCTGCTGCAGCGCAAGCTCAGAGTTTCTTCACCGCTTCTGGCAGCCGCGCGTGTGTATCCTAATCCCGTTAGCAGCAGCCTGCATCTGTCCTTTGCGGCGCCATTTGATGGCACTGTAAGCCTGTTTAATGCGTTTGGTGAGGCCGTGTACAACGAACGCCTTGTGAAAAGTGCTTTGCTTGATATTCAGACAGCGGCACTTGCCACGGGCATCTATTCCCTCGTCTTAAAGGACGTACAGGGCGCTTATGAAGTCCGGCAAGTATCCATCAGGCGATAAGGCAGCCTGATTTATTGTCTTAAGAAAAATGCCCGCCTACCAGCCGGGCATTTTTCGCAGATAAATCGCTACGTAATTTGCCGCCGGCTATGACCACTCCCAATGTTTTATTAATCGCCGCCGCACTGACCGTGGGCTTGTCCGCCGGATTGCTGTTTGCGTATTCCGTATCGGTAAATCCCGGCCTGCGGCAGCTTGGCGATGATGCCTACATCGCTGCCATGCAGGGTATTAACCGGGCGATACAGAACGGCCTCTTCTTCGCTGTGTATTTCCTGCCGGTGTTGCTCCTGCCGCTGTGTTGCAGAGCGGCTTATAAAAGCGGCGGCGCATCATCCGCATTCTGGCTGCTAACGGCCGCTACCTCGCTATACATTATCGTCGTTGTGGGCGTAACGATTAGCGGAAATGTGCCGCTAAACAATGCACTGGAGGCGTTCCGGCGCGAAGGAGCAGACGCCGGGGCATTGCGGCGGGCGCGGGAAGCTTTTGAAGGCCCTTGGAACCGGTGGCATGCTGTGCGCACCTGGGCGGCGGTGCTAAGCTTTGGGCTTGTTCTTGCGGCAATGATTGCCGGCGTGAAAAGGAGTGGTACTTAAACCGTCTTTTTACCCGCAGTCTGAAGGCTACATGCCGCAGTTGCTGATTTCAAATGCTTTACAGGGCATGATATTACCATGTTGGCCTGAATTTTTTGCACCGAGGGCAAACCAAAATCAAACCAGAACCAAATGAAAAAAGCACTCCTCGCACTGAGCCTTTGCGCACTCTTCGCAATGCCCGTAATGGCACAGACCCAGACTCAGACTCAGACCGGCACCAGTAGCTCAACCAGCACCGGCGATGCAGGCAAAGGAAAGAAGATGAGCAAGCACAAGTCTTCCGGCAGCCATAAAACGCACAAGAGCAGCAAAAGCGGCGGCAACATGGACAACGGCTCTATGAACAGCGGCAGCAACGGAAGTAGCGGCAACGGCAGCGGCTCTATGAACAATGGCGGCAGCGGTACTATGAACAACGGCGGCCACTAAGGCCCCCCGGATTGAACGAAGCCGCCGCATCCTGATAAGATGCGGCGGCTTTCTTTCTTAGAAATACAATCTCAACCATGCGGCAGATATTGAGGCAATCTGAAAAATTACCTGCCATTTGTAACAGCGTAGCTACTTCGGCAACCGTACCGAGAAGCCCGCATTTATAAAAGAGCTCCTCTTATCCGGCACCGCATACAGGCTTCGGCCAAAAGCAAGATCCAACTGCATTGATGGATTGAGTAAGTACATCAGGCCGGCATCCGCGTTATGTACCGGGTCTTCCTCCGGCTGGTAATGCCCGAAGTATTCTATGAAGGCCTTCAGCCGCTCTGTGAGCTCATAATGCAGCGACGCGGAGGCCATGCCCTGCCATTCCTTATCAAAGGCATCCTGCTTGCCGCCGGCGTTATACTCCAGCTCTATCTTCTCGCCGATCTTATTCTCAAAGGCCATCAGTATCTGCGGGCTCCAATAAATTGTTTGCTCCGACGAGCGCGAGGTGAAGGGCAGCTTCAGCCAGCCCATCAGCGCCATTTGCGGCACAATGCCGCGCTCCCGCTCCAGCAGCAGCCACTTACCGCCTATGGCCAACGGATACAGCCCTTGCGTTGTCTCCTCAATATACCGGTCGCGGGCCCGGCCCTCTTCGGCCATCAGCCGCAGCTCGGTCTTCCTGGAAAGGCCGTAACGCAGCACGAGCATCCCGATCACCGGCGTCTCGTCGCCGGACGAGTCAAAGGGATTGACCGTAATGCCTGCCTCCACCTGAAGCTTGCCGCGCGCCACAATGTGCGGCGACTCGGTCTGGTCGGGGCGGTCGCTGTTGATGGTGTCGCGGGCGGGCTTTGTACTCCGGGTTTGCGCTCCCGCACTGCCAAGACCTGCAAACAGAAATAGCACGGATAAGAATAAAGAGCCTTGCATCAGAAGCATGTGTTTTTTGTTCCTTCTGATAAGACTGTACCATTCACCACATTCTGGCAGACGCTGCATAGGAGCGGAATTACATAAGCGACCTTGCGAAAAGCTCATACAGCCTTGCGGAAGGTATTTGCGGCCATAGCTAAGCTTTTTACAGGCTTGTTTACGACACTTACAGCCTTGTAAGCGGCTTTTACAGCCTTACCCGGCGCTTTGTATTATTTGTAAACACTATTTATTGCCTTGCGGGGCGCCTTTACAGCCTTACGGACGACAATTACAGGCCTGCTAAAGCCTTTTACAGCCATGTTTATGAGCCTTGCAGCCTTACGAACGACTCTTGCAGGCTCACGGCAGGCCTTGCATTGTTTGTAAACCTTATATACCGCTTTGCGTAGCACATTTACAGGCTTGCGCACGACAATTACAGAGATGTCCGGGACTTTGGATGTGTGAAATTATAACTTGAATGTCCCTATTACAGTTGAGCTGAAGGGCTAACAGTTCGCCTGAGGCTATGGCTCATTATTGCGGGTAAAAGAGATGGCTATGCAAGTCAGAGATTTGCTGATATAGTGGATTTAAGTCTGCTTCGCAAGACTTAAACCAGTGGCGAAGAAAACGGGCGGCGCGCGTGCAGTAGGGGGCTAGGCATCAATAAAAGGTATCTTAGTTTGTCCATCTGGCATACCCTCTGAATACAAGCTAACTACCCGGGAAAAAGCGTTGCGTTGTATTGTTCCAAATTGACGCGCTAAGTCTTCAGTTTCAACGCGCTTTTCAGTTGTCCAACTACTTTTCCTTGCCACCTTTATATTCAATAGAATGATAAAGAGAGAGCCGGATATTCCTGCAAGCTAATTGCTTATTGCCACGCCAGCATCCCCTCTCGTTGCCTTATAACCGTTGTCAAAAATTGCAAATGCATGTTCTATTAATGCGATGCAAGTCTTGCAAGTTTCAATTGGTATTTCAGTGGCAATCCTCAGTTGTTCTGCTGCTTCACGCCCATATTTATCTCTCAATTTTGTGTCTTGTTCAGCATCCCTTAATAATCTCTTCTGTGAAACTTTGCCAAATTCAACTGAATCGTTGTAAAACAATTGGATGAGTTTTGGCTTATACTCATTAATAAGTAAGTCGTGGATGTACTCCATCTGCGGATGAACATTGGAATATGTCTCCTTTGTTTTTGTAAGGATGCAGACGGTCTTTATTAATTCAATGGCAATTAATCCAGACAAAGCAGCTGCACTGCCAGAACCAGGAATATGATGTCCCTTGCCAAAAGCTTCAAGCAGTTCAGTAGTTGGCATCTCCAAATACCTATATAACTCCCCATCTGCTTCCTTTGCTTTTTTTGCCATTTGAATCTATTGAGAAACGAATTTACGCGGCCAAATAAAAACGCCCGGCACAAACCGGGCGTTTCCATTATCTCCAAAATTCTATTTACTCCTTCGCCGTATTAATCTCCGCCGGCTTGTGCTCAATGATGAAGGAAACCTTCTCCTCACCTTCGGCAAAGTTGGCCGTCACCACATCGCCTTCCTTCACACGGTGGTTCAGGATTTCCTCTGCCAGTGGGTCTTCCAGATACTTCTGGATGGCGCGGTGCAGCGGGCGGGCGCCAAACTCCTGGTCGTAGCCCTTTTCGGCGATGAATTTCTTAGCACTGTCGCTCAATACGAGGTCAAAGCCAAGCGTGTTGAGGCGCTTCAGCACATCCTTCATGATGAGGTCAATAATCTTATTGATGTGCTCCTGCTCCAGCGAGTTGAAGATGATTACATCGTCAATCCGGTTGAGGAATTCAGGCGAGAAGGTGCGCTTTAGCGCCTTCTCAATCACGCCACGGCTATTATCGCTTGATGCGGCAATGCGCGCGCCGGTAGAGAAGCCGACACCTTCACCAAAGTCCTTCAACTGTCGTACGCCGATGTTGGAAGTCATGATGATAAGGCAATTCTTAAAGTCAATCTTGCGGCCAAGACCGTCGGTAAGCTGACCATCATCCAGCACTTGCAGCAGGATGTTGAAAATGTCCGGGTGGGCCTTTTCAATTTCATCAAGCAGCACCACAGAGTACGGCTTGCGGCGCACCTTTTCGGTAAGCTGACCACCTTCTTCGTACCCAACATATCCCGGAGGCGCGCCAATCAGGCGGCTCACGGAGAACTTCTCCATGTACTCCGACATATCAATGCGAATAAGCGCTGCATCAGAGTCAAACATGTGGCGGGCGAGGCTGCGCGCCAGCTCCGTCTTACCCACACCCGTAGGCCCGAGGAAGATGAAGGAGCCAATCGGCTTCCGTGGGTCCTTAAGACCAACTCGGTTCCGCTGGATGGAGCGCACCACTTTCATGATGGCCTCTTCCTGCCCTACCACGACGGCCTTCAGGTCTTCGTCCATCGCGCGGAGCTTATCCGTCTCGGCAGTCACCATGCGCTTCACGGGAATGCCGGTCATCATGGAAATCACTTCCGCGATGTCGTCTTCCGTGATTGGGTAGCGCTTACTTTTCGCATCTTCTTCCCAATCGCGCTTCGCCTTTTCCAGCTCTTCGCCAAGGCGCTTTTCCTTATCGCGCAAAGAGGCTGCTTCTTCAAAGCGCTGGCTCTTCACGACTTTATTTTTCTCCGACTTGATGTCTTCAATCTTCTTTTCCAACTCCACGATGGCCGGCGGCACGTTGATGTTTTTCAGGTGCACACGCGCGCCAACTTCGTCCATCACGTCAATCGCCTTGTCGGGCAGCAGACGGTCGGTCATGTAGCGGTCGGAAAGCTTCACGGCGCTTTCAATGGACGCCTTGTCGTAAGTCACATTGTGGAAGTCCTCGTACTTGTTCTGGATGTTGGTGAGGATAATAATCGTCTCCTCCACGGAAGGCGGCTCAATGAGCACCTTCTGGAAGCGGCGGTCAAGCGCGCCGTCCTTCTCAATGTACATGCGGTACTCATCCAACGTGGATGCGCCGATGCATTGCAGGTCACCGCGGGCAAGAGCCGGCTTGAAGATATTGGAAGCATCCAGCGAGCCGCTGGCGCCGCCCGCACCCACGATAGTGTGAATCTCATCAATAAAGAGAATCACGTCGCGGTTCTTCTCCAGCTCATTCATGATGGCCTTCATGCGCTCCTCAAACTGGCCGCGGTATTTGGTACCGGCCACCAGCGCTGCGAGGTCAAGGGAAACAACGCGCTTATCAAAAAGCACGCGGCTCACTTTGCGCTGCACGATGCGGAGGGCCAAGCCTTCCACGATGGCGGTTTTACCAACGCCAGGCTCACCAATGAGGATTGGGTTGTTCTTTTTTCTGCGGGAAAGAATCTGGCTAACGCGCTCAATTTCTTCCTCTCGGCCCACAATCGGGTCAAGCGTTCCCAGCTCGGCCAGCTTCGTGATGTCGCGGCCGAAGTTGTCTAAGACAGGCGTCTTGCTCTTCGCATTACCCGCGGCACCCTGACGGCGCTGCTGCTGGTATTGCTTGCGCTCGTCGTCGTCGTCAAACTCTTCGGAGCCGGGGTCGTCGCCGTAAGCGGCGGAGGGGCCATGTCCCTGCAGGATGGCCAGTTCATTTTTAAAACGTTCGTAGTCCACTTCGTATTGATGGAGGATTTGGGTTGCGACTGCTTCTTTACTCTTCAGAATAGAAAGCATCAGATGTTCGGTCTCCACGGTCGGGCTTTTCAGGGCCTTCGCCTCCAGCACAGTGATGCGTATTACTTTTTCAGCCTGCTTGGTGAGCGGGAGGGAATTGATGTTGGCAACCGGGCGGTTGTTCTTATCCTTAATCGCAATCTCCAGCTCCTTGCGCAGGTCAAAGAGGTCAATCTGCATCGCATTCAAAACCTGTACCGCCATCCCCTCGCCCTCGCGGATGAGGCCCAGCAGCAGGTGCTCGGTGCCAATGAAATCATTGCCGAGCCGGAGGGCTTCCTCGCGGCTGTAGGAGATGATTTCCTTGACTTTTGGTGAGAAATTAGAATCCATTCTTTTAGTAGAAAGTTTTTAGTAGAAAGTAGAAAGCTGTTCACGCATCGGCATCAGATTAAAGCCTTTGCGTTGTTAGCGGCGCCGTTGCGCACTTTGCGTGAAACTGTCTTTTGGTCAGGAATAAATTTACGAAAGAGCGGCGATGAAGGGATGAAGTAATTTGTGCCCCAATCCCAATCACATCATCACAACAAACGATTCGCTATGGAGTTCAAAATTGATACCAGAGATACCTATGTGCGTATAGCGCCTATAGGCGAGCACTTAAATGTAAATATGGCAGCCAAGCTGGAGGAGAAAGCGGCGAGCCTGGCGGACGGCGGCCCGGTAAACGTCCTTATTGACCTGTCGGCCTGCCAGTCTGCGGATGAGGCGGCTTTTGAAGCGCTTGCCACCTGGCATGAGACGGCTTATTCGGAAGGGCGGTCGCTGGTGTTTACTGGCTTATCTTCTTCTATAATGGATGTGGCGAAAGAGTCGCAGATGGAAAGCGCTATCAATATTTCGCCTACGGAGGTGGAGGGAATAGATATTATTTCTATGGAGATTCTGGAGCGGGAGCTGTTTGATGAGGAATCCTGACGCGGGATAGTTTTTGTAATTTTAGGCTTAAAGGATATTCCGATTATGCCAAACGTAGCCGCACTAAAACTTTCATTGCACGACCGCATAGAAGAATTGGACGGCAGAATTACGCGCTGTCTATCAATTCATCGGTGAATTGAAAGCTTATAAAAACCATCGCCGCATTCCGGTAGAAGAAATCTGGAGCGAGATAACGGAGAAATATAGGTCGCTGTTTAAGTGGTTAGCTAAAGATGATGTGATGTTAGTAATAAGACTAAGCAAAATATTTAATTATTATGAAGGCGTTTTGGCTTTCACGGTACGGCCTCTTTTTTTCTGACGAACAACATAGGTTAAGCCAACCTCGTAATCGGAAATTTTTCCTGGGTCAAGTGTCACCCTTTTCTTCTTTTGATTGAACTGGAGAAGAGAACCGCAAACGTGGATAAGCAATGTTTCAATTTCCCGTTCATGCATTTTCTCTTCTACAACGTAAAACGAAAAATAGTGCAACTCGTTAGGGTGTGTTTTGAACCTCGTAGCTAAACGAGCAAAAATGTCACCCCGACCTATGTATCGCGGGTACGACATTGAATCATGAGCTACATAAACTCCATTTACCTTACCGAAGTCGCTGCGTATTTGCTTTTTGACACTTGCAAAAGCTTCTATAGGAATCTTCTCTGCAATAATTTTGAACAGACTTTGAATTCTCCCTGGCCTACCCGCCAGCCGTTTTATTTCTCCCGTTACTATTCGCCATTTAGCGTTAGCATATACTTATTCGGGATGAGTAATAATTTTTCCAACCTTTTTATTAGTTGTCGTCATGAAGGGGTTTAAGTTTCTTGGCAATAAATGATACGTCTGCACTTGCTTTGTAAAAGTACCAGCCCAACAAATACCGTTTCTCACTGCACTCGCAAGACCACATCACCCAAGACCGTCCATCCTCTCGGCAAGCCAGTAATTACCGGCACGCGCATCTCCGTGGAATTACTCTTAGAGCTTTTAGAAAGCGGCTGGACGCACAGGCAGATTTTTGAGAGCTATCCACACCGCACTTACCGCAGCCATAAGCTTCGTTTCAAGGCAGCCTTTTCGTAAATTTGGAAGACAGGCTAAAGACCATGAACACCCAATTCATCACCGACACAACCGGCAACCGCACTGGCGTTATTCTCTCCATTCAGGACTATGAGCGCCTCCTGGAGCAGGCTGAGGACACCCAAGACCTAAAGCTCTATCAAACCGCGAAGGCGGAAGGGGGAGAATCAATGCCGCTGTCGGAATATGTCGCCCAGCGCAACCTGAAGCTTTGATGGAACCTGCGACTTACAGCATATCCATCAGCAAAGCTGCACAAAAGCAGTTGGATAAGCTGCCGGATGATGTTGCGATTCTATTGCTCACCGTTATTCAATCACTCGCTCAAAATCCGCGGCCCGTTGGCTGCAAAAAGCTGAAAGGCGCAGATGCCTATCGCGTCCGGAAGGGTAATTACCGCATCATCTACGAAATCCGGGATGCCGTACTGCAAATAGAAGTCGTAGCAATCGGCGACAGAAAGGATGTGTACGATTAAGAAGCGGAAAGCACACACCGGCTTTCTACTTTTGACTTTCAACTTTCCACTTTGAACAGAAACGTCACCGTCCTCGGCGCAGGCCTCGTAGGCTCGCTGCTCGCCATATTGCTCCGCCGCCGCGGCTATCCTGTCACCATCTACGAGCGCCGCCCGGATATGCGGAAGGCTGCCATCGGCGCAGGCCGCTCCATCAACCTCGCCATGAGCACCCGCGGCTGGCACGCGCTGGAGCTTGCAGGCCTGAAGGAAGACATGGAGCAAATCGCCATTCCCATGAATGGCCGCTTCCTGCATCTGCCGGATGGCAGCACCGCATTCCAGCCCTATGGACGAAATGGCGAAGCTATTTACAGCGTATCGCGCGGTGAATTGAACAAGCGCCTCATGAGTCTTGCGGAGGAGGCTGGCGCAGAGATTCATTTCAATCAACGCTGCGCACGTATAGATGTACCAAACAACACTCTTTATTTAGAAGAAACAAGCGAGACTGGAAATACTTCTTCAAGAGAACATTCCAACAATCCAACGCTCCAACAATCTAACGCAGACTTACTCTTCGGCGCGGACGGCGCATTTTCTGCCCTGCGTACCTCTTATTCTTACTTAGACAGAGTTAACGCCCGCCAGGATTACATTGAGTATGGGTACAAAGAACTAAACATCGCTCCCGGTGAAGGCGGCTCATTCCGCATGGAAAAGCATGCCCTCCACATCTGGCCGCGCGGCAGGTTCATGCTCATCGCGTTGCCCAATACCGACGGCTCCTTTACCTGCACGCTCTTTATGCCCTTTGAAGGCGAGGATAGTTTTGATGCGCTGAAAGATGATGCAGCATTGGAACCATTCTTCCAAAAACATTTCGCAGACGCTATCCCGCTGATACCGGATTATGCGCAGCAGTTCCGCGCTAACCCCGTTGCGTCGCTCATCACCACGCACATCTCCCAATGGCATTTCGGCGACAAGAGCGCCCTTATCGGAGACGCCGCACATGCCATCGTTCCATTCTACGGCCAGGGCATGAATGCCGGCTTTGAAGACTGCTCCGTGCTTAGCAGCCTCATGGATGCGCATGGCGAAGACTGGAGCACCATTCTAAACGAATATCAGCGCAAGCGCAAGCCTGCGGGCGATTCTGTAGCAGAGTTGGCCCTGCTTAACTTCACAGAAATGCGCGACAAAGTCGCTGACCCGCGCTTTCTGCAACGCAAAAAGATTGAGAAAGAAATAGGCATCCGTTATCCGGAGCAATTCACTTCTGTGTATGAGTTAGTCTCCTTCTCGCATACGCCGTACGCAACCGCCCTTCAATGCATCGCTGCGCAAGATCGCCTGTTAGAGCGCATCATGAGTTATGGAGATTTTGAAGAAAGCTGCAA
This sequence comes from Chitinophagaceae bacterium, assembly GCA_965246765.1. Lineage (GTDB taxonomy): Bacteria > Bacteroidota > Bacteroidia > Chitinophagales > Chitinophagaceae > UBA1952. Next base: position 518,332 of record CBDFFJ010000005.1, on the reverse strand, counting down.
GCAGGAAACCTTCCTGCAACAACTAAATAGCTGGATGGATGAATACCATCAGGAAGTGCAGGCACTGGACTTCGGAGGAAAGTAAGGCCTACTTGCTCTCACGGACATCCAGAACTTTCAGCTGCAGCTTGGTCTGCCCGTTAAACTCATTTTCGTCAATGGTATAAACCAAATCCACTGGCCCCTTTTCCAGCAAAGGATAGAAGTGGGCGAGACCAAAGCCGATGCCTTCCACTACTTCGCGGTGCGGCTGCTGCACGACAAAACGCAGATGTGTTTCCTTCACAACCTTTGACCAGCCGCGGTAATCATTCACCCTTCGCGTAAGAAAGACAGGCCGCATATTGGCCGGCCCGAATGGCTCGAACTGCTTCAGGATATTGTAGAACGACGGCTTGATGTCCGAGAAGTTCAGCTCTGCATCAATCAGTATCTCAGGAATGCACAGTTCCGGCGTGATACGCGACGCCACCACCTCTTCAAAGCGCGTCTTAAACGTCTCTACCCGCTCCGGAAGCATCGTCATGCCGGCGGCAAAGAAGTGACCGCCGTAATTCTCCAGCAGGTCGCGGCATTCATGGATGGCCTCGTAGATGTTGAAGCCGCTTACACTGCGTGCCGAGCCGGTCACCTTGCCATTACTCTGTGTCAGAACAATCGTGGGGCGGTAATAATGGTCTATCAGCCGGGACGCCACAATGCCTACCACGCCTTTGTGCCAGTGCGGCTGATAAAGCACCGTGCTCTTGCGCGAGCCGAGCAGCTCCTGCTTTTGCAGCAGTGCAATCGCCTCTTCGGTAATCGTCCGGTCCACTTCCTTCCTGTCAAAGTTGTCCACTTGCAGTGCCTCCGCCAGCACGGCGCTTTTTTCCTCGTCCGTTTCTATAAAAAGGTCAACCGCCTTCCTTGCGTCGTCCATTCTGCCCGCAGCATTTACGCGCGGGCCAATTACAAATACCAGGTCGCTTACGCAAAGGCTCTTCTTGATGCCTGCCGCTCCGATGAGCGTTTTTATAGAAAGGCTCGGTGCTTCATTCACTTTTTTAATCCCGTAAAAAGCCAGCGTTCGGTTCTCTCCGTCAATCGGCACTATATCCGCCGCGATGGACGTTGCCACCAGGTCCAGGTACTTCTCGTAGCTCTCGCCCGGCAACTTTAGCTTTATCGCCAGCGCCTGCACCAGCTTAAAGCCGATGCCGCACCCGCTCAACTCTTTATATGGATACTTGCACAGCGGCTGCTTCGGATTCAAAATCGCCAGCGCAGGCGGCAGCACCGGGTCGGGCAGGTGGTGGTCGCAGACGATCACGTCTATGCCCAGCTTCTTCGCATACTCAATCAGCGGCGTGCTCTTAATGCCGCAATCCAGCGTTATCAGCAGCGTGTAAGCATTCTCCTTCGCAAAGTCAATACCCGCCTTACTCACGCCATAACCCTCGCGGTAGCGGTGCGGAATGTAAAAAGAGATATCGCCGTTCGGGTACGCGTCGCGCAGGAAGGAATACACCACACTCACCGCCGTTGTCCCGTCCACGTCATAATCGCCATAGACCATGATGCGCTCGTGCCACTCAATCGCCTCCGTAATTCGTGTTACGGCTTCCTTCATGCCGCGCATCAGGAAGGGGTCGTGCAAATCCGCCAGACTTGGCCGGAAAAACTTCTTCGCCGCCTCAAAATTCTTAATGCCGCGCGCCGCTAGCAAGGTGCAGAGGGCAGGGTTAATCGTCGGAAGCTCCGCCTGCAACAGCGCCTCGGCCTCCCTGTCTATCTCCTTCATGTTCCAGCGCTTGGCTGTAGCTATCGTCGTCGGCATCGGTGTAGCGGTGAAGGTACGACGGGCGGCGGAGAAGATTTTTCGTTCGCCGGGGGCGTCTTAAAGCATCAAATATTATCTTACGACACCAAAAACTTTATCCCATGCATGAAGACAATGCGGATATGCTATCGGACGATTTTAGCGGCAGCAAAGAGGAAAAGCTGCGCTTAGAAAATGACCTGCGTAAGATCAAGCTTCAGGCAGAATTAGGCGCGCACTTCGGCGCGATGCCCGGCAGTCCTGACTTGCCGCCCGATATTGAGAAGCAGTTTCTGGAGCAAATCATGGCATTTCATAAGCACCGGGATGAGAACCCACCCGTTGTGCTGCGGGAATATCTGAGCAATCCGGACTTCAGGCCTTCTTTGGCGTTATCGGAACAGGAGTTAGAAGCGGAATGGGAACGCATCAACGCGCTTTTTGAGGAAAAGCAGCTTCGCGTAGAGTTTCAGGCGGAGTATCCGCTGGCGCAGAAGTATGACTTCATGGCGGATGAGCTGATGATTGAGCTGATAGACCCGCCGATGTCGGACGGCCAGGCCCTCTGCTTTCTCTATGAAGACCTGCATCCCAACCACGATTTTGACCAGCGCCGCCGTACGCAGGAGTTTATGGAAGGCTTCTTCGGCGGAACGTTTGATGATGAATATCTTTCGCCGCAGCTATTCTCGCAGGAAGGCCAGACCTTCAGCCCGGCGGATATGCAGCCGCTGCTTGACCGCTTCCACGGCATGTTTGAATCCGTCCGTGACTGGGATTTTCAGATAAAGGAGACGAGCGCGCAGCCGGACGAGGAAATTGGCGAAGGCATGCCGCGCATGGGCTTTACCGAAGGCATGATTAAATACACCGCCGCGAGCCATGACGGGCATACGCAGGAGATCGTCGGGCCGTTTAAGCTCTATATGGAATGCGTGAACGGATGGTGGACGGTGATGCACTTTTACATGCACGGCTTTATCTGGAAAGCTCCGGCGGCTTAGCGCAGGCTCTTGTTCAACGCCTGCAAGGCGTCATTGCCGGGACACAGCTTGTCCTCGCGCAACGTATTCAGCGGCGCATCTACCGTGCCGAGGATTTCGTGCAGGTCGCTTGTGTCGTCTTCTATGTAAAGAAGACCGGTTAGAAACTCCCCGCGCTTTTGGGCATGCTTTACTGCGTTAATTGCCGAAAGACGGTCTTTCGGATTCCAATCTGCGGCGAGCTTGTGGAGGAGGAGGCCGGAGCCATCGTGCATGGCAACGTTTTCGGTACTGCCTTCAGGATAAGAAGCGTTAATCGTCGTCATCTCCGGCACAAAATCCACCGTTCCGGTTGCGGCGATGTGCTCACGCACGTAATCGTAGCTCTTCGTAGAGCCAGGATTATTATTGAAGGTCACGCAGGGCGAGACGACATTGATAAAAGCAAAGCCGGGATGCTCAATCGCGGCTTTGATGAGCGGCACCAGCTGCGACTTATCCCCCGAAAAAGACTGCGCAACGAAGGATGCGCCCAGCTCAATGGCAAGACTCGCAAGGTCTATGCTGTCAAAAGGATTCACCGAGCCCGCCTTGCTTTTAGAGCCTACATCCGCCGTGGCGCTGTCCTGGCCTTTCGTCAAGCCATAGCAGCCATTGTTCATCACGATATAGACCATGTTCAGGTTCCGCCGGATGACGTGTACGAACTGGCCCATGCCGATGGAGGCCGTGTCGCCGTCGCCGGATACGCCGAGGTAAAGCAGGTCTTTGTTTGCCAGATTAGCGCCGGTGGCGATGCTCGGCATCCGGCCATGTACGGAGTTGAAGCCGTGGGAATTGGCGAGGAAGTAAGCCGGTGTCTTGGAAGAGCAGCCGATGCCGGAGAGCTTCGCCACCTTGTGCGGCTCAATGCTCAGGTCGTAGCAGGACTGAATGATAGCGGCCGATATGCTGTCATGCCCACAGCCGGCGCAGAGCGTGGAGAGCGCACCTTCGTAATAGGCGATGGTGTAGCCGAGGGCATTCTTCTTGAGGTCGGGGTGGCGGAATTTTGGGCGGATGAAGGTCATAGGCGTGAATAAAAAATGGAATTAGTAAAGCTCCAGCAACACTTTCTCGTGGTCTTCAATGAAATGTACGATAGTCTCAAGTCTTGAACGAATAAGCTGTTCTATAGTCCGTGTCGTCAAATTGCCGGTACGTAATAAAATCACTTTTGGAGGTTGGCCGCGAAGCAAGGCAATCGTTTCATAATCCTCGTCCTGCGTCAGAATAATGTATTCCTTCTGCTGCGCGTAATTCCAGATGTCCCAATCTTTAGCAGGCGGCGGCAGATTGGTACCTGTTACATGAATGCTATGCGGAAAAACATCCGCGAGATACTTCGCGAGTCGCCAGGAAATGTTTTCGTCCAGCAGCAGTTTCATCTATTGGAAGCGAGTATCATCACATACTGCTCGCGGTGCGCAGCGAAGTCAAGCGCGGCACGCAGATGCTCCGTCTTCAGGTGCGGAAAATCTTCCAGAATTTCCGTCTCACTCATCCCGGCCGCATACCATCCCAGAATATCGCCAACGGTAATCCGCGTGCCGATGATAGTGGGCTTACCAAATCTGATTTCAGGATTGATAGTGATATAAGATTGCCAGTCTTTCATCTTTTAAAGATAGGTTGTTCAGCCCTTGCTTTTCTACTCGCCTGCCGCCGCAATCCCACCCACAATCGCATCCGCCGTAATCGGCATTCCGTCGTAATTCAGAATCGCTACCAGCTTCTCCGCACTCACGCCCAGCTCAATCATCAGCAGGCTGCGCAATTGCGCGTCCCGATTCTGGTCAACCACATACACACGTTTGTGCGCAGCGATAAATTCCTCCACCTCCTTCCCGAACGGAAAGGCTTTTACACGCATCGCATCCATCCACTTACCATTGCCGGCGAGGATATCTAAGGCTTCTTCCACCGCATAAATAGAAGTGCCAATGAACAGAATGCCTTCATCCGCAGGCTTACCACGGTCGTAGATATGCGGAGCAGGCACAAGGGTCTTAGCCGTGTTCCATTTGCGCAGCAGGCGGTCAACGTTGCGCTTGTAGGCGGCGCCGTCTTCGGTATAGGCCGCATACTCATCACGCGAGGTGCCGCGGGTGAAGAAGGAGCCTTTCGTTGGGTGCGTGGCCGGGTAAGTCCGGTATGGGATGCCGTCGTTCTCCGTGTCTAAGTAGCGGCCAAAGCGTTCCATCTTATCCAACATTTCTGCATTGAGCACCTTGCCGCGCTTATACCTGCGGCTATCGTCCCACACGAAGGGCTGCGAGACGTGGTCGTTCATGCCGAGGTCTAAATCCGTCAGCACAATCACCGGCGTCTGCAACTGCTCCGCGAGGTCAAATGCATCGGCGGTCATAGAGAAGCATTCATTCGGCGTAGCGGGAAACAGCAGCACCTGCTTTGTATCGCCGTGACTGGCATAGGCCGCCTCCATTACATCGCTCTGCTGCGTGCGCGTGGGCATTCCAGTGGACGGGCCGGTGCGCTGCACATCTATCAGCACGGCCGGCACTTCGGCGAAGTAGGCGAGGCCGAGGAACTCATTCATCAGGCTCAGGCCGGGGCCAGACGTTGCGGTGAAAGACCTTGCGCCATTCCAGTTAGCGCCAATCACCATGCCTATTGCCGCCAGCTCATCTTCCGCCTGCACGATGGCGTAATTGCGCTTGCCGCTTTCCTTATCAATGCGGAATTCTTTCGCGTAATCAGCATAAGCCTCCACGACAGACGTGGATGGCGTAATGGGATACCACGCAACCACCGTAGCGCCGCCATAAACCGCGCCGAGGCCGCAGGCAGAATTGCCGTCTATCATAATGCGGTCGCCGACAAGGTTTCGGCGTTCTACACGCATCGGTAGCGGTTCAGGGAAGTGCGCTTTCACATAATCCACGCCCAGCATCAGCGCTTTGATGTTCATCGGGATGAGCTTCTCCTTGCCTTCAAATTGCTCAGCGAGCAACCCTTCCAACTCGCTGAATTCAATCTTGAGCAGCTCGCTCAATGCGCCGACGTAAATGATGTTCTTGAAAAGCTGTCGCTGCCGCGCGTCTGTGTAATTCTGGTTGCACAATTCCATCAGCGGGACGCCGAGGTAATGAATGTCTTCGCGGTGCAGCTCTTCTGCCAGCGGCTTTGTGCTGTCATACAAAAAGTATCCGCCTTCTTTCACGTTCGCCACATCCGCGTGCATGCTTTGCGGGTTCACGCTCACCATGAGGTCTATGCCCTCGCGGCGGCCGAGGTAACCCTTCTCGCTCACGCGCACCTCATACCAGGTAGGCAAGCCCTGAATGTTGGACGGAAAGATGTTCTTAGGCGTCACCGGCACGCCCATGCGGAAGATGGCTTTGGTGAACAACGCATTCGCGGAAGCGGAGCCGGTGCCGTTCACATTGGCAAAGCGGACGACGAAGTTGTTGGTGAGCGAATCGGCCATGCGGGTCGGTCTTTTTTATAGACGGACAAGGTAAGCGATGTTGGGATGGAAAGGAAATGCCTTGTTTCCTGCTGTTCCATCAAGGAACAATCGCTCAATGGTTCCTGTCATTGCGGGCCTGACCCGCAATCTGATTAATCAATGTTCTTACGCTCGTTGCTACGGCAATCTGAAGATTGCCTCCCGCGCCTGCCAAGTCCGAAGACTTGGCAGAACTATCAAAGACTTAGCAGAACCGGGCGTGGCAGTTATACTTTGCGGTGAAGCCGCTGTCCCGCCCTTCTGCATGTTCAGTAGCGCGGCGCGCAATGCTGTTCGTTACGCCGACGTAGAATGTCGTCCGGTTCTTGTTGGAGACGAAATAGACATAGTAACGATGCAGCTTGTCCATGATTATGGTTATTTGAGGAAAGCTCAATCAAGGTACAAAGCTTAATGAATAGCTGTCATTGCGGGCAGCAGACCCGCAATCTGCTCAATGCTTGTTCTTCGCTCGTTTGGTTTCCCGTGGCGTGACACCGGCAGATTGCGGCTCGGGGCCGCAATGACAGGTTTGATTGGGCTGAGGAATAAATACATCATCAGCAGACAAGCAAAGCTTAATCAACGAACAGCAGCTTAATGGTTCCTGTCATTGCGGGCCTGACCCGCAATCTGGCCAATCAGGAGATTGCCTGCCGGACGGGCTTAGACAGGAGTCTAAGCCCAACTGTTATCTGGTATGTGTTGGGACTAAACTGAACGGGCTTGTTCCCGATATTCTTCAACCAAACTTAGAATTTGTGACGAACTATGGTCTAACCATGATACGCTCACCTTCTTCTCACCGGTTGACAGAAACAAAATGAGGTAATAATTATTGTCTTCTTCAGAAGTAGAAACGCCGGAAATTTCCGACCAATAAAAAGTTTCGGGAGAATCGCTGGAATTAATTGTTAGTGAGTCTGACGCAATTGTAAGGAAAGGCTGATTGTTCTGAATTCGTTTTCGGATTTTATATGCCGTGTATAGAGCGTATAAAGCTAATAGCGGCTGAACAATTTTAAGGAAATGGAAGCCTGCATATTTAGCGGCGGTGAAAATGTACCAAGTACTGGCAGCCGTCGCAAGTACTAGAATGATTGCAAACGCAATCAAATACTTTTTGTTTGGCCAAATTTCAATGGGCGGCTTTTCCATATTTAAGGTTGTGAAGGTTGAAATGCATAGCTAATGAGAAAAGCCCAACAGACTGACGAACGATGAACGGAGCGTCGCAACGAACGCTCAATAGCATTCCAAAAGCTGACAAACAAGACCTCCTACACCGCCTCCAAAACTCCACACCCCGGCGCCTTCACCACATTATACCAATACTGCTGCATATCCCAGGCTGCTGTGGGGCAGCGTTCCGCGCAGAGGCCGCAGTGGAGGCATACGTCCTCGTCCTTCACCATGATGCGGTGGGTCTTTAGCTCGCCGCTTACGTAGAGGTCCTGTGTGAGGTTGAGGGCGGGCACTTTGGTGCGCGTGCGGATGTCCTCCTCGGGCCCGTCGGCGATAAAGGAGATGCAGGAGGTGGGGCAGATGTCCATGCAGGCGTCGCACTCTATGCACTTGTCTTCGGCGAAGACGGTCTGCACATCGCAGTTGAGGCAGCGTTGCGCTTCGCGGAAGGCGGTGGGCAGGTCAAAGCCAAGCTCTACTTCCTTCTTGCGGTCGCGCAGGGTAGCTTCCTTGCCGGCCTGCGGCACGAGGTAGCGCTCGTCTTCCACCACATAGCTGTCGTAGCTCCATTCGTGGATGCCCATCTTCTGCGCGTGCAGATTGGTATGCGGATGCGGGCGGTCGGCGACGAGGTTCTGGCCTTCGCAGGCGAGGTGCATGGAGATGGCCGCCTGATGCCCGTGCGCCACAGCAGTGATTACATTCTTGGGGCCAAAAGCGGCGTCGCCGCCGAAGAATACTTTGGGATGCGAGGAGGCGAAGGTTGTTTCATCCACCACCGGCATGCCCCATTTGTCAAAGTCAATACCGAGGTTGCGCTCTATCCATGGAAAGGCGTTTTCCTGACCAACGGCTACGAGCACATCGTCGGCGGGATAGAAGGCGTCCGGCTCGCCCGTGGGTTGTAATGTGCGCTTGCCCTTCTCATCATAAACGGCGGATACTTTCTGAAACATCATTCCCGTGAGCTTGCCATTCTCAATGACGAAAGAAACGGGGACGTGATTGTCTATGATGGGAATGTCTTCGTGCATCGCATCTTCCTTTTCCCAGGGAGAAGCTTTCATCTCTGCAAAGGGCGAGCGGACAATCACCTTCACCTCTTCACCACCCACGCGGCGTGCAGTGCGGCAGCAATCCATAGCGGTATTGCCACCACCAAGAACAATCACGCGCCTGCCAATTTGTGCTGTATGCTCAAAGGCAACATTGGCCAGCCAGTTGATACCGATGTGGATGTTGGCTGCACCTTCTTCGCGTCCCGGAAGCGGTAAGTCGCGGCCTTTAGGTGCGCCGCTGCCTACGAAGACGGCGTCGTAGTCTTTTTGTAAAAGCTCTTTGAGGGAAGAGACGTAGTTATTGAATTGCGTGTGAATGCCGAGGCGCAGGATGTAACCAACTTCCTCATCCAGCACTTCTGCCGGAAGGCGGAACGACGGAATCTGCGAGCGCATAAATCCGCCGCCAGCTTTCTGCTCGTCGTAAAGATGAATCTCGTAGCCAAGCGGCGCTAAGTCGCGCGCGACCGTGAGCGAAGCCGGGCCAGCGCCAATAAGCGCAATCTTCTTTCCGTTAGAAGGGAAAGGGCCTTGCGGCATGTAGCCAACCACATCATCCTTGAAATCTGCAGCCACACGCTTCAATCTGCATATCGCAACCGGCTCTTCTTCCACACGTCCGCGCCGGCAAGCTGGCTCGCAGGGGCGGTCGCAGGTGCGGCCGAGAATGCCGGGGAAGACGTTGCTGTCCCAGTTAATCATATAGGCCTCGCTGTACTTCCCTTGCGCAATCAGGCGGATGTACTCGGGCACGGGCGTATGCGCCGGACAGGCATACTGGCAATCCACGACCTTATGAAAATACTCGGGGTCTTTGATGTTGGTAGGCTGCATGGACATGCTGGTTTTACGGCCTGTGAAATGTAGGGAAAATTATTAGCTCAAAGGATGGGGCGATTATTTAGTCGGGGTTCTGTTCGTTGCCAATCGTCCCTTGCGTCGCACGTTTTGGGGTTTTTCAGTCTGTTTGGCTTTTCGCGTGGGATGTATATTCGGCGTTGGATAGAAAATTATTACTCTCTACTTATTTCCGACCTATAGCATGAAACCAAGTTTTCCAGAGAAAAATTCGTCAGTAAATGGTCTGATTGAATTAAGAAGCGTAAAAATGATTGCTGAGTTTGCAAAGCATTTTAAAGAGCCGGACTATTATTATCATCAGCATGGATTGGGTTGGAAAATAAGTCACCTCAAGAAGCAGTTTGCTTATTTCAATGAAGAGGTATCACAAGTAATACACACCACAAACGACCAAACCAAAATTTCATTTTTTGAAGAACTTAAAGAGAACATCAACGACTTTGAATTAATGAACACAGATTTTGAATACTTCGTTGCAATTGTAGAAAGATGGAATAAAGACAAACTTGACGCCTACGACAATAAAGTAAATGTTGATACTGCTGCGTACATGGCAAGCGAAGCACGAACTAAATATGCGCACAACGAGGTCTATCAACAATATGTCTTCAATATTTTTACTCACAGTTCCGTGCTCACGACTTTTACAAACCACAATTTCTGTTGCGTTGACGAAAAGCTTGAGATTATTGAAGAAGAGGACTTAACAACGTACCTAAGAATTTTAGAGGACCTCACATACCATTTCAAAAAAGCGTTTGAGAAAGAAATACGCCTATATGAAGACGGGAAACTTGTAAATCAAGCAAAAGCAGAAAACAGAACAGATAGGTGGCTTAACAAGATTAAAGACAACCCAATTGTCGCAGCCATTATAATCATTGTCCTAGTCGTTGGTTCAACTGCGACAACGATTACGAGTATTAATGGTTGCAGAGAGATAACATCACCAAAGGACAATCATAAAAAAGAAGCCGATTCACTTAAAAGTCCTCTGCTAGGAACTCCTAAAAAGTAGAATGCTGATAACTAGTCTTGCTGCCTGCCGGTATTCTCACCAACCACTTCTTTTTTTGAAACCATGAAATCCAATCCCCAATTCGCCCGCCGCATCTTCTGGGATGTGGACTTTGATAAGATAGACTGGGATGCCAAGGCGTCCTTCGTAATTGAGCGCGTATTTGAGCGCGGCGATGTGGAAGATGTGCGGGCTTGCAGGCGGTATTATGGAGACGCGCTCGTCCGCAAGGCGCTGCTCAACGCAAAGTACCTGCCGATAGAAAAGATATATCTTGCCAGCGCGGTGATTGACGCGCCGCTCAGCGAATTCCGATGCTACCAGCTCAGGCAGTTGAACCCGGGACTTTATCCCTATTAAGGGAGCTACAGGCTATGCCGGAGCTTGCCGGTTTCCATCTTGTAGGTGGCACAGCCTTGGCAATCCGGTATGAGCACCGGACATCTGTTGATTTGGATTTATTCTGCAATGAGCAGCCGGATTTCAGCTTAATCAGGGACGCGCTTAAGGCGTATTTCGGAGCAGATTTTGTTTTTGAGAACGCGCTGACACGTGTGGGCATCTTTGCTTACATCCGCAACGTAAAGGCGGACATCGTTTACTTTCCACATCCCATCATTGAACAGTTGGAAATCGGAGACGGGATTTCGCTTTACAGCGATGCGGACATTGCCGCGATGAAGGTGAACGCCATTTTAGGCCGCGGCCGAAAGAAGGATTTTTGGGACATGGCGCTGCTGCTCAACAAGTACTCATTGGAGCAGATTATAGAGTGGCACAGCCGGAAATTCCCTTCGCATATGCTGCTTATTTCCATACCGGATGCCTTGAGCTATTTCGCCGACGCGGAAGAAAGTGAAACGCCGGTCTCTTTGCAGAAGCTGACATGGGCGAAGGTGAAGAAGACAATTGCTAAAGCGGTGCGCGATTACTTGAAGTAGTCTATTCCCGCCGCACAGCTATAGAAACGGACATCGCTGCCTGACTTTCCTCACTTCCCTTTTTCGTCACGATTCCAATCAGCGCCGCAGCCGAAATCACCTCGCTTAAAGCTTCCGCTTCCTGCGCGGGAATGAAGCCAAGCTTATCGCTGCCTTTGTAAACAGCAATCGCATGCGGGTCATACTTATTCTCCGGTTCGGCTTTTAGAATAAGCATCTCACCAATCTGCAAAGCGTCATACTCCTTTCGCGAAACATGGTGCTTTAGACCCGCGACATAAGTGCGCAGAATGACTGCTGTATCTGTTGTCACCGGCGCTGAAGGGTCTATTTCCTGCGCACCACTTGAGGCGGTAATGCACAGCGCAAATAAGAGTGAGCACAGGTATCGCATAGACGTCAGTTTAGTACGGCGACAAGATAAAGCGCCTATCCGAAAAAACGGCTACCACAGAGTCCCCTGCTCAATCCGATCGTCGGCTAAAGGCAGGCTATGCAGCTCCACCCATTGCCGGCGATTGTGCCGGAACACAACGACATGCTCCACTTTGAACACTGCGCCGAATGTCCGCCTATTGTAGGCCTGCTTCACCTGCGGGAAAATCTCCGGTGATATATCGCGATAGCCGATGGTGAAGTGCGGACGAAAGGTTTGCTTGCTTAAATCTTCCAAGCCGAACAGCTTTTTCAGCTCGCGCGTGATGCCGGTGTTGAACGCCTTCAGGTCTGCGTTCGCGACAACATCTATGTACACCACGGGGCTTTTCGCGTTCTCAAAGAAATTGAAATTCTTCAGCTCCAGCCGGAACCGCGGTTGTACAGACACCCAGTTTCGCAGCTTCCCAATCTGCGCATCCATATCCGCATCGTGAAGCTTCAGCAAGGTGTAGAGCGTCAGATGAACCGGCGGCTTCAGAGCTTTGACGCAATTAAAATTCGCGGCAAATTCCTGCCGGATATCATCTATCCGCTTCGCAACATCCAGCGGCGGAACAAGGGCAATCAGCCAGAGCACTTCCTGTTCCATTTCTTAAAAAAGCCCGCCATCGTTCTGCATTTTCACAGGCGGAATATCCGTCCCGTTGCGCCCGTTCATTTGCTCAATGAAATACTTGATAAGCTCCGGCGAATGCAGCTCCTCGTGCTGATGCATAAAGAAGTAGCAGCTCTCCAGACCTTCCTTCATCCATTCGCCGATGCGCGTCACCCAATCATCAATGCGCGTATAGTCCGACTTATGCAGCGAGTTCCCCACGAAACGGATAAAGCATTCCGGCGTGGTTTGCTCCATGTGCGCGCAATCCCGGCGCCCGGCGGCGTCTGTGATGACGGTCCCGCGCTTCGCCTTCGTCAGGTATTTCAGCAAATCAGGGTTGTAGCCGCCCGCATACCACGAAGGATGCCGCAGCTCCAGAAAGAGGTCAATGTCCTTCGGAATGTCATCAATGAATTTTTCAATAACGCCCAGCTGCGCCGTATTCATCTGCGGGTTCGGCATCAGGAAAATGGGGCCGAGATGCTCACCGAACTCATGCACTACGGCGAGGTAAGCATCCACATCCGCCTCCGCATCCTTCAGGCGCTTGTAGTGCGTAATGCTTTGCGTGAACTTAGGGCAAAACTTAAACCCGTCCGGCACCGCAGCCTTCCACTTGTGTATCGTCTCCACCGACTGCAGATTGTAGAAAAACCCATTGAACTCAATAGCGTTGAAATGCTTCGCGTATTCCTTCAAAAAATCCTTCTCCTTCGTGCCTGGTGGATACAGCTTGCCAATCCAATCCTTGCGGCCCCATTTGGCGCAGCCGATGTAAAATTTCGTCTTGCCTTTCCCTTTGCTCAGCACCTTCGCTGTATGCGGCGGGTCGGGCGGCAGGCTGAGGTCAGCCGTTTCTAGTTCCTGCAGTTCCAGCTTTCCGAATTCCATGGAAAGCAAGTTAGCCAAGCCGCGTGAACCGTTAGTAACTGCTCTTCGCTTCGTAATTGTTCTTCACGCATTTGCTGATGTAGGTGCTCAGCCCACGGCCGTCAACGGCGAGCTGCTGCATCGCGGCGATATGCTGCGCACCGGCGCTTTCCGCAGTGTAGAGATATTCAGTACCCTGAGAAAACCGGACGCGGATATATCCAGGGCCAAGCTCAAAGGCCGATACGCCGGAATTGCCATTGAGGTCTTGATAGATTTCCATGTTTGAGCATCACAAAATTCCGCATTCCGATTTATCGGCGCGGCTTTAGGCGATGCCGCATTTTGAAGATGCCCGCCCAATCTTTTGTCATTCCCGCAGGGAATCTTTGCTCGCAGCATACTTATAGATTTCCCCGGAAAACTTATTCTGGACTTGATTCAGGATGGCAAAGTCGCTGTGAAGTTTTCCAACTGATACATTTCCGGGTTTTATTAAGTTCTCCAGCTACGTACATCCTTTTTGCTACTTTGCGTTCGCCACTTTCAATGATTCACCAGTGTCGTCGTTTCCTGTTTGCCGCCGTCATCCTGATATGCGCAGGCGCCTGCAATTCATCCCGGCCGGAAGGCGGCAATAGGCCTTTAGCCGACTCCACCGAAAACCAGTACGTCCGCGTCCCCGGCAAAGACCCACTACGTCTGCTCACTGACCGACCGCCGAATCTGGAGACGCCGCTCAAGTACTTCCGCTACGACCTTACGCCGAATGAAGCCTTCTTCATCCGCTGGCATCTCGCCGGCCTTCCAACGGCAGTTGATTCGGCTACTTTCCGCCTAAAGATTAACGGCAATGTGGGCCATCCGCTTTCACTTTCGCTGCGCGAATTAAAAACGAAGTTTCAGCCAATAAGAATGGTCGCGCTTTGCGAATGCGCGGGCAATGCGCGCAGCGTCTTCAACCCGCGTGTGCCCGGTGCGCAATGGGTGAACGGCGGAATGGGCAATGCAGAATGGACGGGCGTTCGACTCTCTGATGTCTTGAAAATGGCTGGCGCGAAGAGCGGCTCAAAAACCGTTTCCTTTAATGGTCTGGATGCGCCGCCGCTTTCCACCACGCCCGACTTTGTGAAGTCACTAACCTATCCGCACGCGGCGGATGGCGAGGTAATGATTGCCTACGCGATGAATGGCAAAGACCTGCCGCTGCTCAATGGCTATCCGCTGAAGCTGGTGGTGCCGGGCTGGTACGCGACCTATTGGGTCGGGATGCTGGAGGAGATAAAGGTATATGCCGATACCTTCAAAGGCTTCTGGATGGATAAGGCCTACCTCGTCCCGAAAGGCATTGTGAACGGCAATGAAAAACCGGATGCGCTCGCCAAAGATTTAGTGCCGATAAATCGCATGGATGTTCGTTCCATTTTCGTGACGCCGGAGCCGGGAGCTGTTTTGATGAAAGGCCAGAAGCAGGAAATAGAAGGCCTCGCCTTTGACGACGGCACGGGCATCGTGAAAGTGGAACTGAGCAACGATAAGGGCAAAACCTGGCACTCCGCATCGCTCTATGCTTCGTTAGGGAAATATTCGTGGCGGCGCTGGAAATTCAATTATATGCCTGCTGCGGAAGGTGCGGATACATTGCTTGTGAAAGCAACTAATGCCGCCGGACAAACGCAGCCACCGCACCAATGGAACCGCAGCGGATATATGCGCAACGAGATAGAATCACTGCCCTTAATCGTAAAGCGTGCGAACTAAGCTTTCCTTTCTCGCCGGCTTTTGCCTGTTGCTCATTGCTTCCTGCACAGGCGATGAATACGCGCAATCTATATCAGCGCCAAAGAACGATTCAATGGACATCTCTGAAATAGCTGTTGCGCTGCCGGAAGGCGATGGCAAGGAACTCGTGGAGCGCGCTTGCGTCCCCTGCCATTCGCTGCGCTATATTGAGATGCAGCCCGACATGCCGCATAAGGCTTGGGAGAAGACGGTGACGAAAATGATTAAGATGTACGGGGCACCAGTGCGTGATTCTGCGGAGGCCGCGCAAATTGTGCATTACCTCACAGCAGTGAAAGGGAAAGAGTAGGAGGGCAATCATTGGCGCAGTAATGGTAAGCGCTGAAGTATGCACCTTTTCGCAAAGCGGTTAGCTATCCTTGCCCTTTTGATTGTCGTTATACAATTGTTTCCCGGCTGCGCCTTCCGCCGCATCGTCCGCACGAAGGACATCACTTACCTGCCTGCGGATACCGCGCGCTATCTGACCGCGCAGGGCCTGAGCGTTTTCGCGCCGCGCCGCCACAGGCATCTGCCAGATAAGAAGGTGCTCATCTTCATCTACGGCGGCAACTGGACTTCCGGGCACCGCTCGCTGTACAACTGGTTCGGCAGCCGCCTGGCGCGGAAGGGCGTGGTGGCGGTGGTGATAGATTATCCGAAAAGCCCGGCAGCGAACTACCACGTGATGGCTACTGATGCCGCGCAGGCTGTGAAGTGGGTATCACAGAACATTGCCCGCTACGGCGGCAATCCCGATAGCATGTTTATGTCCGGCCATTCTGCCGGCGGGCACCTGGCTGCGCTGATTGCTACGGACGAGGACTATTTCAAAAAAGCAGGCATCGCCAATCCGTTGAAAGGTGTCATCCTGATAGACGGCGCCGGGCTGGACATGTATGGCTACCTGCTGGCCGGCGGTATGAATGGCGAGCCGTCTTACGCTGCGACATTTGGCACAAAACCGGAGGGCTGGAAGGATGCCAGTCCGCTATACCATCTTCATGCGGGTATTCCGCCTATGCTGCTCTTCCGGGGCGGGCGCACCTATCCCTCTATTGCGGCAGGCTGCGAAAAATTTGTCGCTGCGCTGGAGCATTCTGGGTATTCGCCTGTCTATAAGGTGGTGCCGGGGAAGAAGCATATACCGATGATTACGCAGTTTCTTAATTCGCGGAATGGGTGGTATGGGGAGATGCTGCAGTTTATGGAGTGACTTGCCAAGCCCCAAAGGGAAGACTTAGCAAGTCAAACCAGAGCAGTATTTTGTCCAACAAATATGCCGCAGCCCATCCACTATACCACGCCATTAGAGCCGGGCAGCTTCTTCCACATCTACAATCGCGGCAATAATTTTCAGGACGTCTTCAAAGCCACGGAAGACTACACCTCATTCCTGTATAAATGGCGCGAATTCATTCATCCGGTTGCAAAGACCTTCGCCTACAATCTGCTTCCGAATCACTTTCATGCCCTGGTGCAGATACGTGATGCGGCACTTGTCAAAGCTAGCCCTCTTGACTTGGCAAGTCTTCCTTCGGGACTTGCCAAGTCGGAAGAATTCCGCAATTCAGGAACGCCTGTGTGGGTGTCGCGCGCCTTTACAAACTTCTTTATCTCCTACGCAAGGACGGCGCAGAATCGCCATGGCTTTCACGGCGCTGTCTTTCATTCGCCGTTCAAGCGGAAGCTTATCGGGACTGACCTCTACTTTGATTATCTGACAGCCTATATCCATTATAATGCTGCCAAGCACGGTCTGTTCTCCGGTGCATTGCACGAGTACCGGCACTCAAGCTACCGGGCATTGATAAGCGCAGCGCCGACGCTTCTGGAACGGGATTACGTGCTGGAATATTTCGGCGGCAGGGAAAAGTTCATCGCCTTTCACGAAGGCATGGCAGATAGCTTCATGCTGCGCGATGACTTGGAATGACTTGCCAAGTCCCGAAGGGAGACTTGGCAAGTCAAAGTCATTATGCAGCATCAGCTAACGCCCATATTCCACGTGGTGTTGCCTTGTCAGGCTTTAAGGTACCATCATCACGAAGCCGTTGAGCCGCCCAACGAATGTCGTATTGCCAAGTATATAAGCTGTCACCTGATTTGGAAATTAATGATTGATAGTTGTCCCAGATATACTTCTCTACCAAAACGTGGGGCGCTGAACCATTCTTTGATTTTAATGCCTCAATTACCAACTCGTCAAGTTTGTGTGCAGGTATCATGATTAGTCTTTGTTACGAATATAGTATCAGAGTTGGCAAGTCTTCCCTTTGGGACTTGGCAACTCTGATAGAGCAAGCAACAGTCTCAAAGACAAAGCTTGACTTGGCAAGTCTCCCCTTCGGGACTTGCCAAGTCACTCCACCCGCACCACCCCAGCTCCCCAATAAGAATGAAACGCCCCGTTATACATTGCATCCGCGCTCACCGGCCCTAACTGATACGTTCCCGGCGACACCGCCCGCACCATGTAGTAAAAATCCTTCGCTGTGCCTTCGGCGGACGTGAACAGGTTCACCCGGTCGTCGCGGAAGTCTATGTAGTCGGGTGTGGCTTCGCTCTTTATCCACTTCATCTCCGGCATGTCGGTGAGGCGGGTGTTTTCAATCTCAAAGCCCGCGGGCAGCATGTCCGTCAGCACCACATTGTCCACCGTGCCGCTCCACTGGGCCTGTAGCGTGAGGCGCACTACGATGAGGTCATTCTGGTGGAAGGTATTCCCGGCAATCGGCTGACCTGTGCGCGTGTAGTACGCACGGCGCACTTTCAGGAATGCGTCCTCTTCCTTCACAACACCATCGGCGGAGATTCCCTGCACTTCCCAGAAATAATAGAACTGCCCCGCGCCCTTCGCCTGCATTTGCAGCGGCGTATTCAGATAAGGCTTCAGGTTCAAAGTGCCGTTATCAGAAGTCGTGAGCAGACTCTTCCCACCCGCAAACACACCCGCCGTGCCGCTCGTGCGATTGTTGATGCGCGACAGCTTGCCCAGCGCAAGGATGCCCCACACATTCTCCTGCGTGTTGAGGTAAGGTTGCGCTTTCATGTATTGCGACAGCGTGCGCGCCAGAATGCCCACCTGCGGGTCTTGCGGATTCATGTCAATCAGTGCATTGAGCGAGATTCCGAGGTCGCGCACATAAGAGTAGAAAGAGCCGCCAAAAGCGGTGTTGCTTTCTTCACCAGCGAAGGCGGGCGGCAAGACCTGCCTCGCCGCGCCCGGCTGACCGGAAATGCTGTACGCCGCCGCCAGCAGGTAGCGCGAATCAATGGCCAGATGCTTCGGATTGCCCTTGTAATAATTCATCGTCGCCACCTGCGGCTCGCCGGCAAGGGCGAGGACGTAGAGCGAGTAAGCCGTGCCTTTTGCGGCAATCTCGCGGCTCAGGTTGCGGTTGTAATACAGCACTTCCGTCTCGCGCTTTTGCAGCCGCGCCTTCAGGTATTGCAGCAGGTGGCTCAGCGTCGTCGCGTTCACCTCGTAGCCGGCCTTCTTCGCTTCCAGCAGGAAGTGTGCGGCATAGATAGAGCCCCACCAGCTTTCGCCGCTGCCCGGCCAGTACATCAGCGCGCCATTGCTCATCTGCATGGATTGCAATTTTGCGATGGCCTGCTGCACGTTGTAGGCAGGATTGATGTCCGTGTTGTTCGTGCTGGTGACGCTCTTCACCAAGTCGGCGTAATAAAGCTGCGGGAAGGCGGCAGAAGTTGTCTGTTCTACACAGCCATACGGATACTGCACGAGGTATTGGAGATTTTTGGAGAAAGGCACCAGCGGGCTTTTGCCGACAATCAGCTTTCCGCTTGCGGAAGAAGGGAGGAAGTTGGAGGTTGGAAGTTGGAGGTTGGCGCTTTGTCCCGCCGCAACACTTCCGCTGCCGCTCAGCTTCTGCAAGGAGGCCGGCGGACGCACCGCAATCTCTGTTTCATTGGTAAACGTCTCGCCCATCGCCTGCACACTGACGAGAATCTTAGCCGCGCCGATGGATTGCGCCGCCGCGATGTTGAATACCGCACGGCCTTCGCGATTTGCAGGAATGTTCAACCACTGGCGGTACATGCCAATGATACTGAGCGGCCCGCTGACGACCACGGTCACAGTCGCGGCAGCATCTTTCGCAGTTGTGTTGCTCAGCGTTACCGGCATCACCACATGGTCTTTTGGCGAAAGCACGCGCGGCAGGGCGGCGGAAATCACCACCGGGTCGGCCACTTTCATGTGCTTGTCGGCGCCGCCGAAGCCGCGGTCTTTGTAGGCCAACGCCATCACGCGGATGTCGCCGGAGAATTGCGGCACGTCTATCGTGTAGCGCACATTCCCCGAGCCGTCAGCCTGCAGGATGCCGCTCCAGAAAGAGACGTTTTTGATGCGGTTTACAAAGAGCGGATTCACACGCAGCTCGCTGCCTGCGCCTGCGCCGTCGCCGCCGGTGGAGGAGCGCGTCGTTTTTATTTCAGGAAGCAGCAGCGGATAGATGTCGTAGCTCGCCACGCTCAATGCGACCTTCTGATAGAAGTATTGGAAAGGGTCGGGCGTCGTGTAATTCTTCACCTGCAGGATGCCCTCATCCACGGCGGCAATAGTCACGAAGGCGTGCGGCGCCGTTTTGATTAGAATGTCCTGCTTCTTTTTGCTGCGCGATTTCTCAGCGACAGTAATATTTACCGGCAGCTTATCCCGCGTGCTTTCCACAGAGATATTCCGGAAGCCGTGCGCCACCGTCAGCGGCATCGCGGCGCCATCCATCGGGCGGAAGAGCGTGGCGCTCACGTATGCATTCGGGATAAGCTCATCATCGCCTTTCAGCGTTAGCGAGGCGCTCTTATTGTCGGTGTTTACGAAGTAATGCTTCAGCACCTTGTCGCGCTCCACCGTTACCAGCATCCGGCCTTCAAAGGGCGTGGTGAAGAGCAGCTTTACGTCCTCGCCGCGATTGTATTTGTCCTTGTCCGGCTTGATGTCCACATTGCCTTCGTTGTTCACTTCAAACGAAGAATACTCGGTGGTTCCATAGCCCCAGGCGTAAAAGGTTTTGGACACATAGCCGGTAGCTTTAGGCAGCGAAAAACGGATTTCGTAATCACCGCTGAGTTGCGGCGAGTAGTTGAATGAAGCCCCCGCACCGTTCACCAGAATGTCGCGCTCTTCCATCGTCTTATCCTGCTGCTGGCTCACGTAGCGGTAATGGTCGCCGCTCTGCTCAATCACGGTATGCCACTCGTGCTTGATGACCATTACGTGCGCCTTCGCGCCGCTCACCGGCTTGCCCTCTTTGCTCACAGCCAGCAGCGGCGTTTTTACAATGCTGCGCGTGCCCACATAATCGTAGGCGTTCTTGATGCCAATGAAGTACGGCTGCGTATAAACCTTCAGATGCTCGTAGCGATGCACTGGCCTGCCGGTTTCATCAAAAACAGTCGCGGCAATCGTGCCTTTCAGCATCCCTGCATCCACTGCTTCCTGCGGAATGCCAAAGGTGGCGTGTGCGCCGCCTTTCTCGTCTGTTTGTCCGGTGGAAAGCTGCGGTGAGAGCGACAGTTCTTTGACGATAGAGAAGTCATAATCGCTAAAATCTTTCGCTTCAAAAGCGGCCTTGTCCAGATTCAGTTCCGCTTCCCAGTTCCGGCCCATCGCAGGCGTGCCGAAGAGGTTATCTGCCTGCATCGTGACTTGTACAGAGTCGCCGATGCTGTATTCGGTGCGGTCAATCTTCACGTCTGCCTTCAGGCGGTCGGGCACAAAATCTTCAATGCTGACGGCGTAGGAATTAAGCAGGATGTCGTTGCCGGAACAGACCTCCAGCGTGTATGTGCCGGTCATCGCCGAAAGCGGAATCGGGAAAGCCGTCTCGGTGCTGCCTTCCTCATTCAGAATCTTGCGCATCGTGCCGAACTCCTTGCCGTTGGGCATCATCAGCCGCAACTTCACCGGAATCTCGCCGGGCGTCTCCCAGCCTTCCGTGCGCACAATCGTACTTACGTGCGCCACCTCACCGGGACGATAAAGATTGCGCTCCGCATAAATCATCGCGTTCAGTCCGGTGGCATTCGGCTCGCGGCCGCCTACGTCGTAGCGCGAGGTTTCGGTGCGACTGCCTTCTAGCCAGATAAAGGAGTATTCATCGTCCTTGCGCGCGGTGATTAAACCGGTATGGAAGCCGGGTGCATTCTTCGCTATGCCCTCAAACTTCACCATGCCATCGCCGTCGGTTTTACCGCTCCACATCTTCTGGTTGTTGGTGGAGATGAAGGATACGTCAATGCCGCTCATCGCCCTCGCGTCGCGAATAGAGTTGGCGAAGACGTAGATGTTGTCGCGCTCTTGCTTTACAATCATCGCGATGTCGGAGAGCGAAAGAATCTTGCTGCTTTGCACCCAATAGTGGTCTTTGTCGGCAATGGAAATCACATATACGCCGTTGCGGTCGCGAATTTTATCCGAGAAATCAAGATGCAGTACGCGCGAAGAATTCTGGCCGGGCAGCTTGCTGGTCTGATACGCCTGCGTAAAAATGGTATCGCCGAGATGCTCGGTGTTGTAATAGTCAAAAGAGCCGCCGTCGCCTTCATCGCTGTAGTCGTAGCCATAGCTGTTGCCTTTGCGCAGCAGAAACTCCAAGTTGTTCTCATACACCTTCACCACCGTCACCTGAAGCGCATTTATGGAAACCAGATTCAGCGCCAGATTTTTGTAGCCGCGCGTGGACATGTACATGCCCTTTTGATTCACAAACTTCACCGCCGGCTCCAGCTTCCCGAAGCCCACCTGCTCGCTGTAATCGTCCTTCAGCTTGCCGCCCAGCTCGCCTTCCAGGCCTTTGTTCACCGTAATCTGGTACGTCTGCTCCGCGCGCATGGAGTCGGAGGTGATGGTGATGCCGCCGCCATTCGCCTCCGCCGTGAATTGCACCGCAGGCTCTATCGTAATGAAATTCTTGAGGCCGTCTTCATGAATCGGTTGCGAGGTGTTGAGCGTTACCGTGGCCTGCGTGCCGTCGTGCTGGGAGGAGATGCCGGTTACTTCCAGCGTGAAGCGCGAGGGCAGCTCTTCCGAAATCGTCGTGTCCTTATCGCTCGCATGTCCGCCACTTGCCAGCGGAATGCCTTTGGCAATTTCCAGCTTCACGGGCGTCGGCTTGTCTTCCGCCGAAAGCGGCGTGAATTGGAGCGAAACGGTCTTCCCGGTGCCGCCGTTCACGGCAGTCAGCGAAACCGGATTGCCATTGGATGACGCCTTGATGCGCGCCGCCGCTTCCGTCACCTTCACGGGATAATTGAAGTCCAAATCAAGCCGGCTCACCACTGCGCCGCCTGCGCCGCGTGCGTAGGAAAGATGCGCATCCGCCACATGCAGCGGCGCGGTGCGGAAAGAGAATCTGGTCTTTTCGCCGAGCCTGGCGGGCTTCGCTAATTGCGACAGCACCTGCCTCGTAACCGTAGCGGTATAGTCGGTGCCAGGCTGGAAGCCTTCGGCGGGGGAGAACTGCAATTCTGATGAAGAGCTCCACTTAAAAGCGCCCTTCACCGCCGGCGAAAATTCTATGTAGTGCGTGCTGTCCCAGCGCTGCAGCAGCGAGTCGGGATGGAGGTCTTTGTTGAAGGCGAAGACGAGGTTTTGCTGCTGGTCCACCTCGCCCTCAAAGTTGGTGGAGGTGACTTCCACGCCGCCCTTGTTCTTACAGGAGGTCAGGGCAAAAAACAGGCTCACTGTCGTGATGACGGCGAGCCTAAAAGAATGTCTCATAAGACGGGAGCTTGGTATGTACTCCGTAAATCTAACGCGGGGGTTTTTGATTATTGTGGGATGGTGGGAAAATATTTTCGTGGCTTCTACCGCACGCGTCAGGACACGCTCATGGATAAGCATTTTTGAAAGCTGGAGCGATTTAGTATTTTCAACCTCATGTCCATTCAACGCCAATCCAATTTTCAACGGGCGCGGGAAGAACTGCGGAAACTTACGCTGGAAAATGATAAGTTGGAAAGGGAAGTGTTAGGCATGAGAAAGCCTCTCAGGCAACTCTTATATATTTCCAACTATGGCCCGCTTGCTACAATTTTAGTTGCTGTTTTCGGTATTGGTGCCGCCTACTATCATGAACTTCCAAAGATTGCTAAAGAGCGAGCAGATGTGGAAGTTCGCAAAAAAGATAGCGCCTTAAAAGTTGCTCTGATTGCTGAGGCAAACGCAAAACGCCAGACGACTATTGCTAACAAGGCGATTGCAGACGCCACATTGCAACGAGAGATTAGTGATAGTATTATCGCTCGGTATACTATGCTTCAAAAACTCATAGTGCAGACCAGAAACCAGACGCTTACAGAGGCTAAGCGAAAGGGCATCATCCAAAAAATTAATGAGCCCTTATCCCCGATACAAATAAATGTGACGCCAGCACCAATAAATGCGCCAACCGCTCTACCAGTCGACGCGTTTACAAATGCTTCGCCTAGTGAGGTTCAGTTACACATTCCCAAAAAACTGGTGATTGACACATTTGACGTTTTCGGGACGCTGGTAGATAAAAACAACAGACCAATCCAAGGAGTTGAGGTAGCGCCGCGACTGAAATTGATGAACTTTGATGCAAATGGAGTTATAGTGGAGCCTCAAAAAATAGTTACTGACGCCTCAGGCAACTTTAAAGTGCGGCTTAGACAGCCTAGCAGTAGGACGTTTTATGAACTCCGATTTATTACGGAGAATCCTTCATCTTCTGCCGTAGTTAGAACTCCGGTTTCCATTCGCAATAAGACGTACGTCATTTCTATCGTTCAAGATTGAGGTGCCGTTCCTCCGGATGTTCTAGACTAAGCAAAGATGTCCTGCACCTTGCGCTATCGCTACCATCGCGAAGAACCCTAACGTTCCCGCCGCCGTTGGTGTTATCACAAAGAGCGAACCCCGATACATATGCCCATAGGTTGTTGGTCATAAGACCAACAACGGCGGCGGTGAATGTGCCATTTTCCGCCATTGTTGGTCTTATAACCAACAATGAACCCCAAAGTGCCCATAAGCTGCCTGTGATAACACCGGCGAAATGAACCCTAATAAAACTGCCCGTGATAGACTGTAGTAACACCGATAAAAGCATAATGCTTTGAAGATCAAACCTTTTCTCTCTATCCTTCGCCCAATTCCCTGCAGGGAGAAGTCAATTCCCTATAAGGAGAAACGCATTCCCTGCAAGGATCGGATTATTCCCCGCAGGGTTAGTCTTGCTCCCGCTAAGGAGCCGCTTATTCCCTTGCCAGCCATAACATCGGCAACGGCGAAAGTGCATCGCGCACCTCATGTAGCCATCAACACACAGAAAGAATTAATAACCGACCGTCTCTCATCGCTTATTTTTGCTCGTTTTTACCGTTTTTCGCTTTTATGTTTAATCTCGTTTTGTTTGGGCCTCCGGGTAGTGGCAAGGGTACGCAGTCGGCTAATATCGTGCACACGTATGGCCTGCGCCACATCTCTACCGGCGATCTGCTGCGCACAGAGGTAGCTGCCCAGACGCCCCTTGGCGTGGAAGCCATGAAGTATATGGATCAGGGCCTGCTGGTGCCTGATGAGGTGGTGATTGGGATGATTTCCTCGCTGATTGACGAGTTTCCGGACGCAAGGGGATTCATTTTTGACGGCTTCCCGCGCACCAAGGCGCAGGCCGAGGCCCTGGATGCGCTGCTTCAGTTTAAGAATACCGGTATCCACCTCGTGCTCTCCCTGGAGGTGCCTGCCGAGGAGCTTAAGCGCCGGATGATCGGGCGTGGCGCTACCTCGGGCCGTAGCGACGACAATGCAGCTGTTATTGTACGCCGCATTGAGGAATATCACGACAAGACCACGCCGGTAGCGCATTATTACGACCTCCAGGGTAAGCTGGAAACCATTAAAGGCGACCATGGCATTGAGGAGACTTTCCGGATGCTGAGCCGCCAGATTGATAAGCATCTCCTGCCGGTTGCCTGAAGCCGGTCGTTAGCCATTAGTCAATACTGACCCGCCTTTTAATGTAATACTGCATCTTGCAGCTGCGTTTATACAATCGGGCACTACGACTGCTGAGCTTCCCGACTGCCGACCACAACGACTCCCCCCTTCCCATGCTGCGCCGTGCTGCCTGCCTCCTGACGCTCCTGATTGCTGCATTGCCGGCAATGGCTCAGCCTGCTGCCAATAACAACGGCCGCCAGCCGCGCATCCTTTTGCTGGTTGACGCATCATCCTCTATGCTGCAGCCCTGGGGTAGCAATGCTACGCGCTTCCAGACTGCCGCCGGCATCATCGGCTCACTGATGGACAGCATTTATGCGGTGAACCCCGACGTAGAGTTTGGCCTTCGCGTGTATGGACATCAAAGCCCGGCGCAAAACAATGATTGCTTTGATTCGCGGCAGGAGGTGATGTTTTCTAAGAATAACTACACCCAGATGGGGCTGCGCCTGGCCTCTCTCAAGCCCTTTGGCGTATCGCCGATTGCTTATTCCCTGCGCGAGGCTGCCGCGAATGACTTGGTAGATGAAGCGCGTAACGCATACAGCATTATCCTGATCACAGATGGCGGCGAAAGCTGCGGCGGCAATATCTGTGATGTCGCGAAAATGCTGCTGGAACGTAAGATCTATTTCAAGCCCTACATCATTTCGCTGGTGGACTATGCGCCCCTGCGCGACCAGTATTCCTGCCTCGGCGCTTTTCTGCAGGCTGCCAAGCCGGGCGATATACCGGTTGCCATCCGCACCATTGTAGATGCTTACCGCCCGCAGCTGTCGGCGCCTATTCCGGTACTGAAGACGGAGCCGCCGGTAGTCGTTCAGCCAAAACGCGATACGCCGGCTGTTATCACCATTCCTGCCTGGATTCCGGAGCATACCAGCCTGCCCGACCTGCGCATTGCGGTGCCGCGCACTACCATGAGCACGGCTGTGAGCAGACCGCGGGTGCTGCCCGTGCGTGTTCCCGGCCTCCAGCCTGTGAGCAAGCCTGAGCCGCTCCCGGTGCCTGTACCCGTGCAGGCGCGCACAAACGTGCGCATAGATGCGCTGAGCATAAGCCGCCCGCGCCGCCCTTTTGAGATTGGCAGGTATCGTCCGCTGCTCTACACGATGGCCCTACCGCGCAGCGCGCCGGTTACGAAGCCCGATCCGGTACCGCTAAAGCAGGAAAGCATCGGCGCTATGGTGGCCAATGCCTCCCACTACCTGCTGGAGCGCAACGACAGGCGCTATGTGGTAAAGCCGCGCCGCGATGCGCTGACTGTCCGCGTGACGAAGCCGGACTGGGAAAAGCCTGCTCAGGAAGATCTCGCTACGCTCAGCCCTTCACCCGTAAAGCGCCCCCTGGCTACCCGGGGCATGAAGGAACTGGCTCCCGCCGCCCGCGCCGTTGTGCTTGCCGCGGTGAAGCCAAGTCCGCCAGAGCCTAAGCGCGACACGGTTATCGCCGTCCGGCCGCCGGTGGTCACGCCGCCGCTGGCCGTTTCAAAGCCGGATACCGCAACACGTACAAGCGTTACCATCAAAAAGCTTGCTCCGCCGCCTGCGAGCACGCAGCCTGCCAGGCCCCGGGTGCCCGTATCCGCAGATAAGCCGAAGGAAACCACCTTCACCAAAGAGGTAGAAGATGCGAAGGAGACCTCCCTTTCCATCCTTTTTACAGACGGCCGCGGCAAGTTTTACGCTTCCACCCCCCAGCTTCAATTACTGGACGCCACTACCGGCAAGCAGGTAAAGCAGTTTTACCGCACCGTGGACGCGGCAGGCAATCCGGATCCGCAGGTGGTGCCGCCGGGTACCTACAACCTCCTCGTGGCAGGCCGGGCCAATATGCTGATGCGCCGGGTAACGGTAGAGGCCAACAAAAAGAATAAAGTGATTGTGCGGGTAAATAATGGCTCCCTCCGCTTCCGCTATCTTGGCGATAATGATCTGCCGACCAACGACCGCGCGGTCACGGAGTTTGAAGCCATCGTCAATATCCGTTTTGAGCCGGGGCCAACCATCCGGCAGCGCTGCACCTCGGAGCTGGAATATGTGCCGGGCAATTATTACATAGAAGTGAACACCATGCCTATCACGCGCTACAACGTGGATATAGACTTTGGGGCCATCACCGAGATAGACCTCCCGCAGCCCGGCTATGTGCAGTTTACCAATACTTCGCCGAAGGGCCAGGTGGCGTTGTTCGCCCCGCTGGGCAATAAGTTTGTGCGCTTCGTGAATCTTAACGTCACCGGCAATCCCGGCTCGCAGAAGCTGCAGCTGAAGCCCGGCGCTTACGAAGCCCATTGGGTAAAGACGCCGAACATGCCTTACGCCAGCGAGACCATTGAGAAATTCAATGTGCAGAGCAATGCCGTGACGGAGGTGGAGCTTCGCTAAAAAGCTGCCTGCATCCCCTTTTTCCGCGCTTTGCCCGTAGGGCAAAAACAATATTTCAAATATCCTGATGCCCGCCCGCAGCCCTGTGCCGCGGGCTTTTTTCTGCATTAAAGTCCGGTAGGAGCCGCCATCTGAGTCATGAACGTATCCACATACGTTCATGACGTATATGGATACGTTCAGCACGTATGCCGATGCGTTATGGACGTATCATGATATGTTACTGACGCATCTTAATACGTCCATAACGCATCGGCATACGTTCATAACGTATCAATAGGCGTCCATAACGTATCACCATACGTTCATAACGTATTCAGCCCGTCGTTTCGCAACTTGAGCGCGATTATTCGTCCCATGGGCGCCAGCCGGGACAAACAAAAAGGGAAGAAGCACGCGCTTCTTCCCTTTTTTCTAAATGAAATGGTAGGCTTATCGCAGCACCGCCGTCCTTGTAGCCTGCAGATTGCTGCCGGAGAGCTGGAGGTAATAAACGCCCCGTGGCAATCCCCCTACGTTTACCGCGCTTTCGCCCTGAAGGGCGCCGCTCCACACAGGCTGTCCCAGCGTATTCAGGAGCTTCGCCGCAAGGCTGCCCGCCAGCGCCGGGATGGATACATGCAGCTCCGCGCCCGCAGGCACCGGCGACAGGCGGATGGCATCGGCAAGCGCTACGCCCGCTAAGCCCACTGTGCCGTGCTCAATGCTGAAATCGCCGGCGTCAATGTTGAAGAAGACGTTGCCGGAGCCTTTTACCTTGATGCGCGCCGTGCTGGTGGTAGGCGGATTGGGCAGCACTACGGTTTCGGTACCGTCGTTGGAGGTGCCGGCCTTCACTACATAAGGGTATGTGTAGCCGCCGTCAATAGAAAGCAGGATATCTACTTTAGAGCAGGAGATAGGGGCAGCCGAAGTGCCGGCCACATCCCAGGTAATGGTCTGCGTGCTGCCGCCGGTCCAGCTTTCGCCGCCGCTCGGCGCAATAACGGTGAACGGCGCGCCAGTCTGGGTCACATTCAGGGTAATGGCGTCGGTAGGGAAGTTGAAGGCCCCCCAGCCCTGGTAAATGTCGCGCTCTGTAACGCGGAAGGTCATGCTGCGGCCGGTATCGGGCAGCTTTTCACCCGGCGTGCTGAAAGCCGACAGCAGGCGCGGCAGCGTAGGAAAAACGCGGGTAGGCGAGGTGGAAGGCAGGAAAGACCGGAAAAGCGGACCGGCCACGCGTGTAAGCGCCAGGCTCTTGGTAAAATCCGCGCCGCCATTATTGTGCTGCTCCCAGCAATAGGTGAGCGTATCGGCATTGGCATCTACCGCAGTTGGCGCGGTAAGCTCAAAAGGCGTTCTGGCCGGAATCTCGTAGGTGGCGGAATAGGCGCCTACAACGGCATTGGTATTGGTGGAAACGGTGATTACCGGGCAAGTAGCACCCGCATTTGGCGCAGTGATGTAGGTCACTATCTCCTCAAGAGATTTAGAATGGAAATATGGATCGCTATGCGTCTGGAAGTCGTTGCCGCTACCGCAGATGCCGGCATAAGCCATAATGGTGGAGCCGCTGCCAGGCTCAAAGGAAGTAGAAAGTACGCCATTGCCGTTGCAGGAACCCGTGTTCGCGTTAAAGGTGTGGTTTCCGGCAAATTGATGGCCCATTTCATGTGCCACATAGTCCACGTCAAAAGGATCTCCTACAGGGTTTGCGAGGCCCGTCTCAGCGCTGGCTTTAGACCCATTTTGGCAGACACATCCTAAACTGGCCCGGCCTCCGCCGCCCGTTGTGAACACATGTCCGATGTCATAATTAGCTGCTCCGATACGTGCATTGACTGTTGCCTGATTCTCTCCCAGCAGAACGATGCTATTACCATTGGTATAGGGATCAGGAGCGGTCGTGTTGAAAATGAGCGTGTCCTCATTGGCAATGAGCTGCAGCGTCACCGAAAGCTCGCGCTCGTAGATGCCGTTCACGCGGTTGATGGAGGTCACCATCTTGGCCAGCACGGCGCCCTTGGTAGGGTTTGCGCCGGCTACCGCGATGCAGTACTCGCTGTCGGCAGCCAGGGCCAGGCGGTACTTTTTGCGCACCGCGCCGTTGAGCGCCTCGCCTCCGTGCGTAACGGGAACCAGCTTCTCTTTCATCGCCTCAGGCTCACCATTGTCGCAGGCCATGCGCTGTGCCAGCGGACGGGTGTAGTCATTCTTGTAATAAGAAATATACGCGCCGTCGGCCTTGCCGCTATACGGATAAATGAGATAGCTCTTGCCGCCGTCATACACCATGGCATGGAGGCCAAAAAGCGGGCTGTAATCAATCTTGGCCGTGATGTTGTGATTTTCTACGGCCTCAGCGGTATAAGTGGTGATGTCCGGGTACTTAAAAGCGAGCGCATCCTCCATCACAGGCGTAGCCCAGATGCGGAAGGTGCGGTAGCCGCCTTCCGGGCGCGGCAGGGCAATGGTGCGGGCGCCCGCGTAGTCCTTCGCGCTGCTTTCCAGGAAAGTTTTTATGTCCGCCTCGCCGGCAGTAAAAGCGGCAAAGCGTTCGGGCTGCAAAGCCGGCAGGCCATGTGCCGCCGCATAGGAGGCAGGAGCAGTATGCCACAGGCCGTTTACATCCTGCGCCAGAGCAGGAGCTATGTACGCGCCCAGCGCCAGCAAGCCCATTGCCGCCTTTTTCAACGTGATATTCATCATAGGGTTATAAAGGTAACCCCAATCATCACCCTTGCTGCTACAATAGTGTAAGAAATGCGGTTATGTCGGGGAAAGCTTCGGTCAAAGGGGGCATCAGCCGTAAAGCTCTATATGGATGCGCTTTTTCTCGTAGCCCATCGCCAGGATGCGCGTCTTTGCCTCGTCCAGCATGGCTTTCCAGCCGCAAAGCATAAACTGCGCCGGCTGCCGGTCTGCGCAAAGCGCCTCATAGATTGGATGCACGTAGCCGCTGCGGCCTGCCCAGGATTCCCGGCTGAGGGTGGGGTGGTAATGAAAGCCGGGCAGGGTAGCGGCAAGGCCTTCCAGCTCTTCGCGATAGAAAAGCTCAGACTGGTTGCGGCAGCCGTAAATAAGATGTACCGGCCCGTGCGGCTGCCCGCTTGCGGCCAGCCAGGAAGCCATGCTGCGGAAAGGCGCCACGCCGGTTCCGGTGCAGATCAGATACAGGGGCTCGCTCAGATCCTGCGGCAGCACGAATATGCCGTGCGGGCCGCGCAGCGTAATGGCGGAGCCTACAATTATGTCCTTGAACAGATAGGTAGTGCCGGCGCCGCCTTCCACATGCACAATCAGGAGCTCTATGAGGTTGCCGCCACCGGGCGCGGAGGCGATGCTATAGGAGCGCCAGCGGCGGTTTCGCTGCTCATGGATGGGCAGGTCAAGAGTGACGAACTGACCGGGACGAAAGTGGAAGTGCGCGACCGCCGGCAGCTCTATGAAAAAGCGGCGTGTAGCGGCATTGACGGACTCAATGCGGACGACGATGCCTGTCTGCCATTCAGGAAGCATGGGCTGAAAAGCTGTTGGGGGCGGAAAGGTACGGCAGCGGCGGCGGAAAGAGCCTGAGGCGGGGCCCGGAGCGGCCCTGTGGCCTGTAGGCCATTACTGTGAGCTATCATTCATCATTTAGTATTTGTTATTTAATGTTCACCATTCGCTATTCAGCGACTTTGTCATTCCTCAGGAATCCATTTTTCTCGCAGCGAATAGGAATGGGGAAACACGACAACTGCGAGAGATTAGATTCCTGAGGAATGACAAAAGATTGGGAAAGAAAAGCCTGAGCGAACCCTTTTCAGGCTCAACCCTGTGCGGACAACGATCACTACGCTTCAACCACCGCCCACTCACAACTCACCGTTCACAACTCACCATTCACCACAATCCGTCTTTTTCTGTCATTCTAATTCCAGAATTAAGAGAAAGTCAATCTTTAGGTAAAAAAAAGCATGACAAACTTGTTTTAGGTTTAATGCGGTTCTAAATTGCCTCTCTGAAATTGAAAACGGCCCTGCCCGGGCTCTATCATCCAAAATTCAACCGTTCACTATTGTACTGAAATCTATGAAGTCACATCTCCGCCTTCTATGCCTCAGCCTCGCCATGCTCTGTATCGGCGCGGTCTCCAGGGCACAGCTCACCGGTACCATCACGGTGCCCAGCACCACTTACCCGGACCTTGCCTCGGCCATCACCGCGCTGAACACCTCGGGTGTTGGCACCGGTGGCGTGACCGTGAACCTGACAACTGGCAACCCGCAGACAGCGCCTACAGGCGGCTATAAGCTGGGTAGCGCTACGCTGAATGCGTCGGTTTCTGCTACCAAGACAATTACG
This sequence comes from Chitinophagaceae bacterium, assembly GCA_965246765.1. Classification (GTDB taxonomy): domain Bacteria; phylum Bacteroidota; class Bacteroidia; order Chitinophagales; family Chitinophagaceae; genus UBA1952. The sequence goes on along the minus strand of CBDFFJ010000005.1, from coordinate 486,576 downwards.
ATCAACGGTAATGGTAACACGGTAACGGCTTACACCGGTACGAGCACCACCGCCGACGGTATTTTCTTTCTTCAGGGTACAGACTATGTTACCATCAACGGCCTGAACCTGACTGACCCTGCGACCAATACGACGTCAGCAACGCGTATGGAGTGGGGTTTTGTGCTGTGTAAGCTAAACAGCACGGCACCATACGACGGCTGCCAGTTTGATAAGATCAATGGTTGCACCATTACCATGAATAATGCTTATGCTTCGGCAACGGGCATTAATCTGGCGCATATTGTGTCCACATCAAGCTCTGTTCTTTCTGCAACCGGGGCAACACAGTCGGATGCCAATAGCAACAACCAGTTTACCGGGAACACCTTCACGAGCTTGTCGCGCGGTATTTATGCGGTTGGTATTAATAACAGCGGCGCAGTTCCTACGTATGACATGAACAACCAGTATGGTGGCGCAAGCGCTACCAGCGGTAACACGTTTGTACTGGGTGGCACTACCAATACGGTATATGGTGTGTACACGCAGTATGACAGCACAGTGTATGTGCGGAATAACAACTTCAGCATCGCAACCGGTCAGAATGCTACCGTTTACATGTTTTATCCTTCAAAGGGTGTGGGCGACCTGATAATGGATAACAATACGCTGAACTTTAATTGCTCGATGGCCTCTGCCACGGTTTACGGGATGTACAACTCCAATAGCGGACTCAGCCAACATGGCGAAGCAAGCGTGAGCGGTACAAATGTTGCCAAGCACAGCTTTAGTGGAAACACCGTATATGGCAATAACCCGGCTGCCACCAGCAGCTCCATATATGTATGGTACGATTACTACGGCTATTGCGGCGACATCATAAATAATAACAATAATATCTCCAACATCAGCTGGGGCGCTTCCACAGGATCCATCTACACACTGTATAACTATTACAACGGCGCAAACAACCTGACCTGCAATGGTAATGTGATGAACAACCTGGTTAAAACCGGCACATCAGGATATATCTACGGCCCTTATAACTATCAGTATAATACCACCGGTAATGGCCTCTTCACTGTCCGGAACAATAAGTTCCGCAACTGGAAGAACAATTACTACATCTATACATTTTACAACTACGCTACTTACCAGACCGGCGCTGCCGGCCACCTGCAGGATGTAAGCTACAACCGCATCGACAGCATTGACATCAGCGGATCGTCCAGCGCATACCTCTATAACTACCTCGCCTTCTACGGCAAGGATAGCTCCAAGTGTACTTATGATACGCTTACTAACCTCTTTTTGCCTGCTCTAACTACTACCTCGACGGGTGGCATGTACAACTATTTTGGTTATTTCTACTACGCGCCCTTAGGTACCTGCAAGGGTAACTACATGAACAATGTGACTGGCGTAAGCCCCTATGTTTCCACATATATGGGCTACTACGCGAAGTACACAGATAGCAACGCGTTCAATAATTTCAACATGACAGGTACCTCGGGCAGTTGGTATCTGTACATGGGTTACTATCCGACCAATGGTTTTATCCGCGGCAACTCACTGCGCAATTTCAATGCAGGCTTCACTGGCTTCTATAACTACATCGGTTATTATGGTACCGGCCCGGCCGTCATTTCCAACAACCGCCTGCAGAATCTTAACCTGACTTCTTCAGGTTCTATGTATAACTACTTTGCATATTACATGCAAGGTGCTAAGGTGTTTAATAACGTGTTTGATACCCTTACACTGAATACGGGTACCACCCTGTATGGGATGTACAGCTATGCATACGGAGGAAATGATACGATCTACAACAACCGCGTATCAAATCTGAAGACAAACGCGAACAGCGCCTCTATCTATCCATACTACCTCGGATGCAGCTCGGCGACAGATCAGTTCCACTTCTACAATAATGCCATGTCGGGCATTGAAGTGCCGGCCACCTTTACCGGCAGCGCCCTGTATGGCATTTATACGGCGGGTACGGGCATCTACAAACTGTATAATAATACCGTTCGTATTAATCCGAGCATTCCCAACACCTCAGCAGGAAACTTTGGTGCGACTGGTATCTATTATACCAATACCGGTACACTGGATCTGCGCAACAACATCATCAATGTAAATGTGACTCCGACCGGTTCCGGGGTTGTTGCTGCATTGCGTCGTTCTACCGGCACGACCGGCGTTTCGCCAAGTAATTTCCTGGGCACGAGCAACAGCAACATCTACTATGCACCGAATGTGACCAACAGCTTCCTGTATGTAGAGGGCACGAGTGTTAACGGCTACAACCTCAACAACGACCCGAGCTTTAATACATCATGCGGTAGTCTCTTTAAGAATTTCATAGGTCACGAGCAGGCTTCCTTTACGGAAAACAATCTGACGGCATCCGCCATTCCGGGTGTGCCTGTGCCAAGCGGCATCAGCTATGCGGAAGGCGGCGGTGCGCCGACGCTGATCCCTGCTGTAACAACTGACATTGCCGGCAACACACGCTCTACGCCAACGGACATCGGTGCTCTGGAATTCAGCGGCACAGCTACTGATAATGCTCCTCCGCAAATCGGCTATACGCCGGTTCCGACTACAAGCTATTGCACCAGCGCTCCGATTATCACAGCCACGATTACTGACCAGACAGGTGTGAATAACGTTCTTACCACAACCTCACCTGCGGTACAAGGCACAGCTCCGCGTCTTTACTACAAGAAGACAACGGATGCAAATACATTTGGCGCTAATAACAATACCGTTAGCGGCTGGAAGTATGTTGAGCCGAGCATATCAGGCAATCAATATACATTTTCTATGGATTACAGCTTGCTCACGAGCACTGTAGTTGCGGGAAATTCTATTCAGTACTTCATTATCGCTCAGGATACTAAGTCAACGCCAAATGCCGGTACTAATATCGCGCTCCTGGCATCTTGTCCAACTACCGTTCAGCTAACCGCCGCTAATGCGCCAGTTGCTACCACGCCGGCTGTAAACGCCTTCACCATCCTGACTACGCCGACATTCACAGCTAATGCGCTGCTTGCTAACATCTGCGTAAGTGGCTCCACACCAATTACCCTAAATCCTTTCCCTGTAGGCGCGACAATTCAATGGGAATCTGCAACACTTGCAGGCACATTCAGCCCTATCACTGGCGCCACTGGCCAGACTATTAATACAGGCACACTTACTTCGTCTATGCGTTACCGCGCGGTGATCTATTGCAGCGGCACTTCAGTGCTTGCTACTACAAGTCCCGCAGTTATTACCGTTTCCAATCCTGCCATATCCAGCACGACTGGCGCATCACGCTGCGGCTATGGTCCTATTACGCTGACTGCCTCCGCCAACGTGGGAACTACAGTTAACTGGTACACAACTGCCACCGGAACAAATCCTAAGGGCACCGGCACTACGTTCAAGGATACGATCGGCAGCACAACAACGTATTATGCTGCTGCTGTTGTACCAAAGGGTACGACGGAACTGGTAGGTTATCCCGGCAATCAGACAACAACTATTTATAGCACTTCATATGCAAACGCAGGTTTGGATATTGTCTTTGATGATGTTACTGACTTCTATTCTACAACTATCTATCCTAACAGCGCAGGTACGTATGGTGTAGAGCTGCAAGATGCAACTGGTAATCCTGTCAGCGGTTATTCCAGCACATTCACTATCACGAACTTTGGCCCTGGTAAGTCCACGCCAACCGTACTCAATCTGAACTGGCTGAATATCCCGGCTGGTACGTACCGTATCGCCCAGTCTTCAGGTACAACTGCCCTGAGCGCTTATGAATACTACAGCCCTCAGTATCCTTTCCCTTACCTCTCCAACATTACGGGCAGGTCAAGAATCATCTCCAACTACTACCCGGGCATCGGAACGTATAATTATTACTACTTCTTCTTCTACAACAACATCGTATCCGGCCCTTGCGAAAACCCAACCCGGTATCCGGTTGTGGCCAGCGTAAATACAGCGCCTTCTATCACGGCTTCCTCGCCAAATCTTCCCGGCATCTGCGCGGGCGGATCGGCTACGATTACTGCGACATCTTCTAACGGTACTTACACCTACGCATGGGCCCCTAACGTAATTCCTTACGTTGCTACCGGCACCGGCGCTGCTCCGGGCACCCTGCTCGGCGCTACACAAAGCGTATCGCCAGTTGTCAAGACGAAGTACTATGTATATGCTACAGACGTACTGACTGGCTGTACCGCTGTTGACTCCGTGCTCCTGAACGTGAATCCACAGCAAGGTGCCCCAACACTCGCTCCGCAAAGCCAGACAATCTGCGAGAAGTCTGTGATTCAGCTGACTGCAACGCCTGCTACTTCATTTGGCGGCGTAGCTACTGTTGGTACCGGCACGACCACGATTGGCCAGTATGCTTATCCGATGCCGCTTGGTAACTATTACACCGGTCACCACGACCAGTATCTGATCAAGGCATCCGAGCTGATTGCTTCAGGCATGCAGGCTGGCGCTATCAGCAGCATTGCATTTGACCAGGTGGCGGCTTCGCAATCACCTACCCGCAATCTGAATATCCGCATTGCACCGACAACGCTGAACAACCTTCCTTCTTCTGCGCTAGTCAGCACAGGTATGGTACAGGTAGCAACTTATACCATCTTTACAGTACCTACTGCTTCAGGATGGGTTACGGTGCCATTTAATACGAGTTCTTATAACTGGAACGGAACAGATAATCTGATTGTTGACATCTCAGAAAATAACTGTACGGCATGTCCTTCCACCTCAGGTTGTAACAATCCATATCTGCCAGGTCAGAGTGTGAATATGACGGTTACGAGCTTCGTATCAAGCATTTCTTACTACGGCTCTTCGGATTGTAATATTGGTAACTACAGCGGCTTCGGCAGCAGCACTTATCTCTATGGCTCTTACGCCACGTACCGTCCGAATATGCGTTTTAACTGGGCTAAGCCTTACGTGATCAACTGGACCAACGTAAACGGCCTATACAAATCATATCCGCCGCTTGCCGGCCCTATGACTACGGCTGATACAAACCGCATAGCGTTTGCTTCACCTGTTACCACGCAGATCTATCGCGTTGTAACCAATGCGCAAGGCTGTATCTCCGCGCTTTCCGCTCCGGATACGCTGTTTGTGAATCCTGCGCCTAACGTAGTGGTAACGCCTGCGGGCAATCAGGCTATCTGCTCCGGCCAGACTGTAACGCTGTCTGTTCCTACCGGTGGTACTTACATCTATCAGTGGTATGTGAATGGTTCGCCTGTAACGCCAAACGGCACCGGCAACACGCTTCTGGTGACTACTCCGGGCAGCTATCGCGTAGCGGTAACCAACCTGGCTACCGGCTGCGCCGATACATCAATCGCGAAGACGGTTATTGTGAACGCGCTCCCAAGCGATACGATCACGGCAAGCGGCCCGACTACTTTCTGTAACGGCGGAAGCGTAGTGCTTACATCCGCGAGCACTTCAACGCCGGTTACGTATCAGTGGTACAATGCTTCCGGTCCAATCACGGGCGCAACGAGCGCAACCTATACGGCTACTACTTCCGGAAACTACTATTCCATAGCTACCAACATCAACCAGTGTACGAAGCAGTCTAATACGGTTGCCGTGACGGTAAACACCATCCCGAATACGGTTACTCCGCTTGGCTCTACTGCATTCTGTACGGGAGGCAGCGTGACGCTTTCCGCACCGACAACGGGCACCGGAACGCCTTATACTTACCTGTGGTACTATAACGGTCTGCCAGCCGGCACGCCGAACACGAACAGCACTTACACTGCGACCGCCGCGGGCAGCTATTATGTAGTTGTCTCAAGCGCATCAACCGGCTGTACGTCTCAGTCTGCCACTACTACGGTAACAGTAGGCGCCGGCCCGTCCGCATCCATCACGCCTTCCGGACCGCAAGGCCTCTGCGCAGGCGATTCGCTGGTGCTGACGTCTAACACGGCTCCTGGCCTCACTTACGACTGGCTCAAGAACGGCACTTCCATCGGCGTGACTACGCCTACGCTTACAGTGAAGAACAGCGCGCCTACAGGTGCGGGTACTTACACGGTCAAGGTGACTATCGCTTCGCAGCCGACCTGTAGCTCAACTACAAGCACGTCCGGCGCAACAGTTGTGACTATCAACCCACTGCCAACCGTAACTATCAGCAATGGTACCGCGCCGACTACGTTCTGCGCAGGCGGCAATGTGAACCTGACGGCAAGCAGTTCATCGGCTACAAGCTATCAGTGGTACAACAATAGCGTGGCAATACCTGGCGCAATCGTAAATCCATATTCAGCGACGACGACCGGCAGCTACGTAGCGGTTGGAACTACCAGCCTCGGCTGCAGAGGCGCATCCAATGCTATCAGCGTAACGGTCAACCCGCTGCCTGTTGTTACGGCGACTCCCGCAAGCTCCAGCACATTCTGCGCGGGCGGCTCCGTTACCATCAACGGTCCGGCAGGTCTGAGTACGTATCAATGGAAGAACAATGGCGTTAATGTGCCAACGGGCGGTACCAGCGCGAGCTACACGGCAACCGCTACCGGCCTCTACACACTGACTGCTACAAATGGCAACAGCTGTTCAAATACTTCAATCCCTGTGTCGGTTCAGGCAAATCCTGCTCCGGACAGCACTACGACTCCTACTGCGGGTAATGCCAATATCTGCCAGGGTGGTACGATCACGCTGAAGGCAGCTGTGAATCCGAACTACTCATATCAGTGGCAGCGTAATGGCACGAACGTGGGCACCGGCAATAGCTTTACGGCTACTACCGCAGGCAGCTATACTGTGAAGCTGACGAACACCGTTACCGGCTGTACTTCTACTTCTCAGGCAATCGTGGTTATCGTAAATGCTCCGCCTACCGCTACCGCAACCCGTGTTGGCCCGCCAACAATCTGCGCAGGCGACAGCACGCTGCTCACTGCTAATACAGGTTCTGCGCTGAAATATCAGTGGAACTATAATGGTGTCCCAGTATCTCCACAGGATACCTTTAGCTCTTTCTATGCGAAGCAACAGGGCAATTACAGCGTTACAATTACGAACATCGGCGGATGCTCTACCACTTCCGCTAATGTGACTGTAACCGTTAATCCGACGCCGGCAGCCTTCATCACCTACAATACGCCGCTCAATTTCTGCGAAGGCAGCGCAGTTGTACTGAATGCCAACACAGGCATCAGCCTCAGCTACATATGGCTTGTGAACGGCACGCCATCTACAAATGTCTCTACCAGCTATATCGCCAACACGACCGGCATTTACAGCGTGAAGACCACCAACAGCTTCGGTTGCTCTACGATCTCAGATACGCTCCGCGTAACTGCTAATCCGAAGCCTGCTCCGGTGATCTCACGCAACGGCAGCACGCTGAGCACTGTTCAGACTTATGCCAACTACCAGTGGTTCTTCAACAACGTGGCAATGGGTGGCGAGACCAATCAATCGCTCAACTTTACGCAGAATGGCGCTTACAAGGTGCGCGTTATAGATGCGAACGGCTGTGAAGGCTTCTCTGAACTCATATTCGTTCAGAATGTGGGTGTTACGCCAACAGCGATCAGCGCAGCAATCAAGGTTTATCCAAACCCGACTGCCAACATCCTGCACGTAGATGCGCCGGTTAAGGTGAAGCTGACCCTGCGCGATGTAACAGGTAAGGTGGTGCTGGAAAGCAGCGCTGTTAAGGAAATGGACCTGACCAATGTAGCCAGCGGCATGTATCTTCTTTACATCTCTGACATGAGCGGCAAGCTGCTCCGCGCGGATAAGGTGACGAAGACGACCAATTAATAATACAAGTGGACTAAGCAAAAGAGCAGGCGCAATGCCTGCTCTTTTTTTATCGCCGCACAAAAGGCACGCGCAACCGGCGCGGCACTTTAATTTTGCAGCCGTTGCCGATAGCGCCGATTCGTGTGCATTGCACCCAAATCAACTCTGACAACTCCTAACGACCAACCCCTAACACTCAACACATATGGCTTTGCAAGCCGGCATCGTAGGCCTGCCCAACGTGGGCAAATCCACTCTTTTCAACGCAGTCAGCAATAGTGCAAAGGCGCAGGCGGCCAATTACCGCTTCTGCACCATAGAGCCGAACATCGGGCTGGTTGACGTACCTGACCACCGTCTGAACGCCCTTGCGGCCATCGTAAATCCTGCGCGCATCCTGCCTACAACGATTGAGTTTGTAGATATAGCCGGCCTGGTGAAAGGCGCGAGCAAGGGCGAAGGCCTGGGCAATAAGTTTCTCGGAAACATCCGCGAGGTGGACGCTATAGTGCATGTGGTGCGCTGCTTTGAGGATGATAACGTGCTGCGGGAGGAAGGCAACATCAATCCGGTGTCCGACAAGGAGATCATTGACACCGAGCTCCAGCTCGCAGACCTCTCCAGCGTTGAAAAGAAGATAGCGCGGGTAGAAAAGCAGGCGCGGATGGATCCTAAGTTCAAGAGGATTTATGACACGCTCGTCCGGGTGAAGGCACACCTTGAGCAGGGCAAGAATGTGCGCGGCCTGGGCCTGGAGGGCGAAGACCTTGAAGCGATCTACGACATTCACCTGCTCACGGCAAAGCCGGTGTTATATGTGGCTAATGTGGACGAAGGCGGCATCCTGACCGGCAACGCCTATTCACGCCAGCTGGAAGAGGCCGCAAAGGCGGAAGGCGCCGGCATAATCGTCATGAACAACTCCATTGAAGCCCAGATCACGGAGATGGAGGCGGAAGACGACAAAGCGGTCTTCCTGCAGGAATATGGCCTGGAAGAGCCGGGCCTGAACCGCCTCATACGTTCTGCTTACAGCCTTCTGAATCTGATCACCTATTTCACCGCAGGCGTTCAGGAAGTGCGTGCCTGGACCATCGGTCACGGCTGGAAAGCCCCGCAGGCAGCAGGCGTTATCCATACCGATTTTGAGAAAGGATTTATCAAGGCAGAAGTGATTGGCTACGACGACTACATCGCCCTGGGCGGAGAAAGTGGCGCGCGCGACAAAGGCCGTTTGCGCATAGAAGGCAAGGAGTATGTCGTTCAGGACGGTGATGTGATGCACTTCCGCTTCAACGTATAGGCTCCCGCGTTTAGCGGGATTTCATACACTGCCAAAGGGCCGATATTGCGATCTGCTTACCTTCAATACCCTATCTAAACCGGCTATGAAGTACACACCCATTGACCCTAAGCTATACATCCAAAACCGGCAGCGCTTTGCAAAAGCGATGCAGCCGGCCAGTGTCGCCATCTTTCCCGGTAACCCCGCGCTGACAGCTAACGGCGATCAGACCTATGTGTATGTCCCGAACAGCGATGTGCTATGGCTGTCCGGCATCCGGCAGGAAAAGACTATGGTGCTGCTTTACCCCGACAATGCCGATCATACTGCGCGGGAGGTGCTGGTAGTGCTCCGGCCCAATGAGCATCTGGAAAAATGGGAGGGGCACAAGCTCACCAAAGCCGAGGCAACGGCTATTTCCGGGATAGAAAACGTGCAATATGCCGACAGCATTGACGCCGTGCTGCAGGTTATGATGCACCATGCCGACACCGTATATCTCAACACCAATGAGAATGACCGCATGGATGGCAGCCTCGGCCGCCCGGAGCTGGACTTCGTCAACGCCTGGAAAGCGCGTTTTCCGCTGCACCGCTACGAGCGGGCGGCGCGCATCATGAAAGAGCTGCGGGCTATAAAAACCAGGGAAGAGATCGCCGTTACACAGCAGGCCATAGATATAACGGAAGGCGCGTTTCGCCGGGTAATGCGGGTATTGCGGCCTGGCGTGATGGAATACGAGCTTGAAGCGGAGATTACGCACGAGTTTCTGAGCAAGCGGGCTACACGCCATGCCTACGGCTGCATCATCGCCTCAGGCGACCGCGCACGCACGCTGCACTATGTGGAAAATAATCACGAATGCCGCGACGGCGAGCTGGTGCTGATGGATTTCGGTGCGGAATACGGCAACTACGCCGCCGACCTCACCCGCACCATCCCGGTAAGCGGGAAATTCTCAAAGCGGCAGGCGCAGGTTTACAATGCCGTGCTGGACGTGCATAATTACGCGAAGAGCATACTCAAGCCGGGCATCTCCATCGTTGACTACACCAAAAAGGTAAATGAAGAAACGGAGAAGCAATGCCTGAAGCTGGGCCTGATAAGCAAAGCGGACATAAAAAACGGCGATCCTGAGAATCCTGCTTATAAAAAATACTTTTATCACGGTGTAAGCCATCACCTCGGATTGGACGTTCATGACCTTGGTACCCGCGTGCTGCCTGTCAAGGCCGGTATGCTGTTCACCGTAGAGCCGGGCCTCTATATTGAGGAAGAGGGCATGGGCATCCGTATTGAAAACAATATCTGGATCACCAAAAGCGGCCATGTTGACCTGATGAAGAACATCCCGATAACCGTTGCCGACATTGAAGCCGCGATGAAAAAGAAGTAGCTCCGGCAAGGCTGGTAAACGAAGCGGGCCTGCAGACAATGCAGGCCCGCTTTATATAATCACGCCTCAAATCAGGCAGTCTTTATGCAAGTTGCATCCGGAAGCTTTTCTGACCGGCCTTAAAGCGGGCAACACGATCCTGCAAGCCGTTGTAGCCACCATTAATGCGCTTGGTCAGGTCTTTGAAAGCCTGAAGATTCGGATCAGCCTCAATGGTTTTAGACACATCAATTTTATCCGCGTAAGCATTCAGCTTCGTCTTATTCCAGTACCAACCCGCGCTCAGCGCGGCGTTTTTAAGCTGCTCCGGCGTGCATGCAGTTACGTTCTTTCCGCCAAGGAGGCCCGGGTCGGCAACGAAGTCGGAACCCAGATCTTTACTGAGTGCCGCATAATTTGCCCGGCCTGTTATCTGAATCAGCCCGCGGCCTTTGTACTTAGGACCATCTCCCACCTGTGTATTGCCCAAGTCTTTACGGCCCTCATAGGCTTTGCCGGACGCCAGCTCTTCAGTATAGTACAGGCCGCCGCTCTCATGGCCCACCTGAGCCAGAAAGCACAGTAGTCGTGCCGGCGTGTCAATACTGAACTTTACACAGGTATCATTGATAGCCTGGAGAAATTTTTCGGCATTGCTCTTGGAGCAAACGGTGGCTTTGAGCACCTGGTCTAAACTGAGCATAGGAAAGGTTTTTACGGTGAAAGGATGAGCGTAAATCTATATGCTGTTTTTGAACATTGCAAGGCTTCCTGAATATTTAATCCGCGGGAGGGCGCAACCTGCAGGCAGCCGAAGCCGGGCGCTTAACGTAAGGCATTGAAAAACACATGTTCTAAGCGCAGCAGGACGCCGGATGGGGCCGTGCGCTCCATATTGCCAAACGCTTCAAACCGGTAGCCGATGTCCAGCCGCGTCTGGCTGTTGAAAATGAATTGAACGGAAGGCGCGAGGTCTATGTAACGCTTATTGCTGCCCAAAGACTGCTGGGATAATACTTCCAGCATGCCATTGAAATTCACGTTGCCATACCCCGTGTAATGCTTCGGATAGAAAAGCCGGCCCGTGGAAAGCGCCACATTCACGGCATCTCTTGATTGCGCGGAGGGAAACTCGTTTCTACCGAAATTATCCAGTGCCCGCTCATACCAGAGGCTTACAGCCACCGCCTGGCGATGCAGCAGCTGTGTGCCAATGAGCCCAAGCTGAAACCCTGAATTGTGCCCGTTCGTTACGATCTCTTCCTGATGCACCGGAGCATTGTTGGTAGTGATCCGGCCAAAAGCCGCAGCACGGAAATGACGGTAGAGCGTGTCATGGCTGTAGAAGCGGTACTTCGCATAAATGCCGGCGCCTTCCGCGCTCAGCCGGGTATTCCTGTTAGAAAAAAAGCCCTCAATGTGCATCATAAGGTGCTTGTTCACCCCCCACATCGCTTCGGGAATAAGGTGATAGTTCGTGCGGCCCGTTTCGCGTTCTCCCATCAGCCAGTTGCTGGCGCGCAGGCCGAGGGTATGAGCTGGCATATTACTTGCCGGCTCGGTATAGACAAACAGCTCCTGGGCTTTGCCGGCAACGCAACTGATCTGCGCTATGCAAAGCACGAGCGCAATGCGCCGGTATATCCTGTTCATAAGCGCAGGATTTTTAGAGCGTAATGTGATAGACCCGTGTGCCGGCAGCGCCACCGCCGGCGCAGCAGGCCGCCATGCGGCCGGTTTCCACGCACTTCATAGTGGTGAATTTCGCGTAGCGGCGGTATTCCGCATCCGGAAGAAACTTCTTGTCCACTACGGTGAATGTTTGCTCGCCGGAGATGGTTGCAGCAGGCACCCTCAGGAAATGGTAAGTAGCGCCCCCGTATTCAATGTGCGTGTCATTGGCAATGGCGGTAGGCGGGAAGTTGGCGGTCACCTGAAGAGACGCCACAGAAAAGCCAGCGCCCTCCACGGCTTTTTTAAGGTCGTCCAATACCACGGGCGCGCCGTCCTTAAAGGTGATTTTGTATTTAGAGCCCTCTATGTCGGCGTCCACGGTCTTCACAGAAGGCACTTTGCCGAGGGCTTTGAAAATCGCCTTGCTGCACATACTGCAGGTAAGGCCGGAGGCGGAAAGGGTTGCGCTTTTTATCTGCGCGAAAGAGGAAGCCGCGATCAGCAGGCTAAAAACGATCAGGATGATCTTTTTCATGATTGGATATTTTTGTTGTTGATGAGAAATACGCGGTATGCCGCGCAACCGGAAGTGGCTAAGCATCACCCGGAACGGGCACATATAAGCGCCCGGCAACAAAAAATCAAATCCGGATATTACGCATCCGCAGATAGCGCGGCAGGGCTGTCTGCAAAGGCGGCCCATGAACCGGCGCCGTAGGGATTACCAAAATGAGTGGAACAGCCGCAAGCGGGCAAGAAGGGTATGCAGGCGGAAGCACTGCTATAAGGAGCGGAGGAGCGCCAAAGCTGAGCGCCTTCACAACCGTCTGTTCCGGTGAAGATCTGAATGTCTTTACCTTATCCTTACAGCATCCGTTGCCACTGTTTTTCTTTTCCATGCCGCAGCGTTCGCAGCGGTGGAGGACATTGGCCTGGCCCGCGTGCTCAATGCTCGCGCCAGTCATCTGACCCATGCAGTAATGCGCGCGCAGGGTAAAGCCGGCGCTAGCTGCGAGGTACAGAAGGGCAAGAATAGAAACGAGGAAGCGCTTCATGCGGCAACAAATTTAGCTATCGAAGCCGAAGCGAAATGTTATAGCCTCATTAGGGCACGCCGGCCTAAATTTATCTGACCAATAAAACATCCAAAGCCATGCAAGCTGCCTATATCATTGCCGGATACCGTTCAGCCGTTGCCAAAGCCAAGCGCGGCGGTTTCCGCTTTTACCGCCCCGACGACCTTGCGGTTGACGTCATCAAAGGCCTGCTTGCATCGGTGCCTGAACTGGATGCAAAGCTGGTGGACGACGTGATAGTAGGCAATGCGGTGCCCGAAGCCGAGCAGGGCCTGCAGGTGGGGCGCATCATTGCCAACCGTGCCGTGGGCGAGTGGGCCGCCGGCGTCACAGTAAATCGCTACTGCGCGTCCGGACTGGAAACTATTGGCATTGCCACGGCCAGGATTCAGTGCGGCATGGCGGAATGCATCATTGCGGGAGGCACGGAGAGCATGAGTCTGGTACCGACCGCCGGCTGGCGCACAGTTCCCAATTACGACATCGTGAAAGAAAATGGCGACTATTACCTTAGCATGGGCCTCACCGCCGAGCAGGTGGCCGCCGATTATAAGGTCAGTCGCGAAGACCAGGATGAATTCGCTTTCAACTCCCACCAAAAAGCCATCAGGGCAATCAGCGAAGGCCATTTCAGGAAGGGAATACTGCCCATCACCGTCACGGAAACATTCCTGAACGAAAAGGGCAAGAAGGCAACCCGCGAGTCAATTGTAGATACTGACGAAGGCCCGCGCGCCGATACCAACATGGCCGCACTGGCGAAGCTCAAGCCCGTATTCGCCCAAACCGGCAGCGTAACCGCCGGCAACTCCTCCCAGACCTCCGATGGAGCGGCCTTTGTGATTGTAATGAGCGAGCGCCTGATGAATTCGCTCGGCCTGAAGCCCTGGGGCCGCCTGGTAAATTATGCCAACGCAGGCGTTGACCCGCGCATCATGGGTATCGGCCCCATAGCGGCTGTGCCAAAGGCGTTGAAGCAAGCAGGATTAGCTCAGCAGGATATTGACCTGGTAGAATTGAATGAAGCTTTCGCCTCTCAATCATTGGCGGTAATCCGCGAGCTGGGCCTGAATCCCGACACCGTAAATATCAATGGTGGCGCCATCGCGCTCGGGCATCCCCTTGGCTGCTCCGGCGCTAAGCTCAGCATTCAGCTCCTGCACGATCTGGAGCGTCTTGGCAAAAAGCGCGGCATGGTGACTGCTTGCGTGGGCGGCGGGCAGGGCATAGCCGGAGTAATAGAGCTGATGCGCTGATAGAAAGTCCGCGCCGGCATTTCCCGGCCAGTGGATTAATTTCGCCCCTATCATGCGTACATATTGGCTCGTCATAGTGCTATTCATAGCGCCGCGTACATCTGCTGTTGCACAGCTTTTTCCGAAGGCTCACTTCTCCGGCATGTACCTGCAGTGGGGCTACAACCGCGACATTTTCTCCAACAGCGACCTTCATTTCCGCAACGGAAGCCAATACGACTTTACCGTTCACCAGGCGCATGCGGTGGATGGGCCGGATTTCAGCGGGTTTCGCGATGCGCCGCTTGACATTACTATCCCGCAGAACTCTTACCGAATCGGCTTCTACCTGAACCGCACCAATACCTGGGCTGTTGAAGTGAATTTTGACCATGCCAAATACGTTGTCAATGATGGCCAGACCCTGCGGGTGAGCGGGCAGATACACGGGGAGCCGATAGATGAGGACACGGTCATCCAGCGTCAGTTTGTGCATTTTGAGCATACCAACGGCGCTAACTTTTATCACGTCAATTATGTACACCAGAAGTACCTGATAGAAGGAAAGAAGTTTGGCCGGCTTTCCTACCTGCTGAAGGGCGGAGCGGGCATCGTGGTTCCGCGCAGCGATGTAACGATCATGGGCAAGCGCCTTGATAATGAATTTCATGTAGCCGGCTATATTATATCTGCCGAAGCCGGAATGCGCTATTATCCGCTTCGCAATTTCTTCCTGGAGCTGAATGGCAAGGCCGGCTTCGCCAATTATCTGAACGTGCTCACCGTTGAAGGTGGCAAAGCCTATCACCATTTCTGGTATGGCGAAGTGATTGCACTTGCCGGCTATGACCTTAACCTGGGCCATCACAGGCTGCGTCCTGAAAACAAGGTTCCGGCATCGCCGATGTAACCTTACCCCGGTACAAGTTTTCCTGCAGGCGGATTATCATTCGCATGCCTGCTGCCGACCGCGTACTTTTGTAATAAGTGCTTCGCCGGATACTTCATATCGTCTGCTCGCTGTGGCTTGCCACGCTGCTGCTTTTTGGCAATACGCCTGCCGAAGCCGTGCATGCTTTCGCACATCACCGCGACACAGTTCACCGGCACGATACCCGGGGTGCGGTAGTAGATGCGCAGCACCACCACTGTCAGTTTCTGGGCTTTCAGCTTATGCCCTTCGCTGCGCCTTACACGCTGCCGCTGCTGCGCCCTGCGCCCCTGCCTGCGTACCTCACCTTCCTGCACGTGCAGGATGAGCGCGCCTCTCAGCAGGCGGTAGCACTCCGGGACGGCCGCGGGCCACCCACAGCCTCTTAAGCCGGACGTTCCGGTTCCCCGGTTCCTAAATCCATCCGCTGCTGCCTGTATGCTGCCTTGTTTAAGGGCTTGCATGGTCCGTGTGCTGCCATTCCCTTCTTCCTGTCAGTTGCCTGGCAGCGGAGGGGGATCGGAGACTTGGCTACGCCGTAGCGATTATCCTAAACTCATTCAAACTATAAATTATGCGTTTCCTGACGCTATTCATACTTCTTTTTTGTTCGCTGCACAGTCATGCAGCCACCCGTTCCGCCTTGTCTGGCCGCGTTACTGATACGGCTGGTGCCCCCTTACCCGGCGCTATTGTAGAGCTTCCGGACCTTCATACGGGCGCGGTGGCAGACGCCGATGGGCGCTACGCCATCGCCAACCTTCCATCCGGCCGCTTCCTCCTCTCTGTGAAGCTGCTGGGCTTTGCCTCACAGACAACATCCATTGTCGTATCGGGAGAAACCGTTCAGGACTTACGCCTTTCCGCCGCCGTGCTGGAACAACATGAGGTCATTGTAACCGGCACTTCTGCAGCCACCGAGCAGCGCCGGAGCACAATGCCTATTCAGAGTATTTCTGCCAGGCAGATGCGTGAAAATGCCAGCACCAATATTATTGACGCCATTACCCGTATGCCGGGTGTTCAGCAGCTGTCCACCGGCCCGGCCATTTCAAAGCCGGTAATCAGGGGACTGGGCTACAACCGCATTGTGACGCTGAACGACGGCATCCGCCAGGAAGGACAGCAATGGGGCGATGAGCACGGCATTGAGATAGACGACTACAACGTGAGCAGAGTGGAAGTGCTCAAAGGCCCCGCCTCGCTTTCGTATGGGTCTGATGCCCTTGCCGGTGTCATTAATATTCTCAGCGAGGAGCCTGCGCCAATCGGGCATATAAGGGCCAGCCTGGCTGCGAATTATCAGACCAACAATGGCCAGCAGGCACTTCATGCGCGCATCGCCGGCAATCAAAGCGGCATCTATTGGAGCGCTTACTACACGGGCAAGCGGGCACATGATTACAGGAATGTTTACGACGGCCCCGTGTTCAATACGCGCTTCGCAAATTCAAATTACGGAGCTACGGTGGGCATCTCGCGGCATTGGGGATCAAGCCGGCTTTCGTTTACGTCTTTCAATCAGTATCTGGGCATAGCTGAGGGCGCGCGTGACAGCGCAACAGGCGCATTCGTAAAGGATATTGACCGCATCGGCATTCCGGAATCGGTGCCTGTAACGGCCGCCGATGGCGATAGCTACTCCCGCGAGCTGCCCCGCCAGCAGATCAACCACAACAAGCTGGCCTGGGTAAATACAATCTATAGCGCCAATGGAGGCCGCACGGCCATTACAGCCGGCTTTCAGCAGAATGAGCGCCGCGAGTTTGGCGATGTGCTTCAGCCGGAGACGCCGGGACTAAACCTCGTGCTGCAGACGGTCAACTACGGCGCACAATATCTTTTCCCGCAACGCGGCAAGGGCTGGCAGGTGACCGCGGGCGCCAACGGCATGTACCAGACTAATGGGAACAAGGGTTCAGAATTTCTGGTGCCTGACTACCGGCTCTTTGACATCGGCGGCTATGTGCTTATCCGCAAGGAATGGAGCCGGCTTACGTTTTCGGGCGGCCTGCGCAGCGACTACCGCAAGCTGAATGCGAATAGCCTGGCCGTGGATTCCGCCGGGGCGCGCATTCCGGAAGAAGAGCTGACGCCGGGCGGACTGCTGCGGTTTGGAAGTTTCAGCACAGACTTCGCAAGCCCTTCAGGCAGCGTGGGGCTGGCTTATACCCTCAACAGCCGCACGGTGCTCAAAGTCAATTTTGCCTCGGGCTACCGCGCGCCAAACATAGCTGAGCTTTCTGCCAACGGCGTTCACGAAGGGGCGATCCGCTATGAATATGGCAGCACATACCTGAAATCAGAGCACAGCTTTCAGGGCGATGCAGGTATAGACTTCAATTTAGAGCACCTGTCTGTAAATGCCGCCGTTTTCTATAACTACATCCGCAATTATATCTACATCCGCAGGCTGGCCGCTATTGACGGAGCCGATTCCATTCCGCTTACCAACAATGCCGAAGGCTTTCCTGCTTTCGTCTATGGGCAGACAAATGCCTTCCTGGCCGGCGGAGAGCTGTATGTGGACTACCACCCGCACCCGCTTGACTGGCTGCACTTGGAAAACACGATATCCTACGTTCAGGGGCGCAATACCGGCGGCGGCGATAGCACGCGGTATCTGCCCAATATGCCCGCGCCAAGGTGGCTGGTAGCGCTGCGCGCGCAGACCAAAGCGGTAGGCAGGCACATAGGCAGCGCTTACATGAAGCTGGAGCTGGACAATTATTTTAAGCAGGATAATATCTTCAGCGCTTACGGGACAGAAACAGCATCTCCCGGATATTCTCTGCTGAACGCAAGTCTGGGCTTTGATCTGCTGCAGGGCCGCAGAACCCTCGCTACCCTCACAATTGCCACGCAAAACCTTGGCGACATTGGCTATCAGAATCACCTGAGCCGGCTGCGCTATGCAGATGTAAACAACCTGACAGGCCGCACAGGCATTTATGGAATAGGACGAAACCTGAGCCTGACGCTGACTGTGCCGCTTTCTCTTAAGTGATGGCGGTCAAAGGGCGCAGGGCCGCTTTACCGCAAACCTGCGCCCTTTGACCGCCATCACTGTGTAAAGAACAGTCATATGGCACACGCGACAGGCCTTGCATGGCGTATATTAGCTATTGCAATCACCAAATTTTTGCCTTGCGCTATGGCTTCAATCATCGCAAAAGAGCAAATACCGGAGTACCGAATCGTGCCGGCATTTGTAGACCGCTCTTCCCTTTGGCTCAACCAGCTTCAATACTCCTGCCGGCTCGGCAACGAGTTTAAGGGTAAAACCGTCATCACCTTTGAAACCACAAATGGTCCGAAGGCCGTGGAAACAACCGTCTGGTCAGTGACCGATAACCACGTAACCCTCAAGGGCGGGCTGGCCATACCGCTTAGCAGCGTGATAGACCTTTATTGCTGAGGGGCTGGTTAATGGCCGGTATATGCAGGCGCAGCTGCTGCGTAGCATTATGATGCTGTGTGGCAAGAACGTATTTTTGCGCGTCACCAACAATTTCATTTGTTGGATATTGAGCAGGTAACCCACACAGCGCCTACAGCAAAGAAACCGTGCACCATGAACCGACAAGAAATTATTGACCGTATCAACGCTTTCCTGGAAGAGGATTTTGAAGCGGATCCGTCCGGCCTTACACCTGAAGCCTCTCTGAAAGACGCTCTTGATCTGGATTCCCTGGATTACATAGATCTCGTAGTGGCCATAGAGCAGCACTTTGGCTTTAAGGTGAGGCCGGAAGACTTTCAGACGATGCGCACCTTAGGCGACTTTTATGCCTATGTAGAGGGCCGTATGGCCGCGGCTTAATACCTGCTTATGGCCAATTCTATGGCTCAGGATTCCGGGCACGGCGCAGGTTGGCAAGGCAAGTCCCGTGGCACCAGCTTGGGTTACCGCATTTTTATCGGATTGCTGCGTAAAGGCGGACTAAAGACGGCGTACAGCCTGCTGCACGTCGTAGGACTGTACTACCGTTTTCTTGTGCCGGCAGCCACGAGGCCATTGCGCTATCTGTACGAGCAGCGAATGGGCTTTCCAAGAGCAATGGCAAGCGCGCTGATCAGACGCAACATTTACTTCTTCGGTCAGACGCTGATAGATAAGGTGGCCGTGCTCACCGGCGCGGGCAGCAGGTTAAGCTTTGAAGAAGAGGGCGTTGAAAATCTGGAGGCGCTGGCCGCCGCCGGATCAGGCGGGCTGATCGTCTCGGCTCATCTGGGCAACTGGGAAGTGGCCGGGCACATGCTGCGGCGGGTCGGGGTAACTATAAATGTGCTGATGTATGACGGCGAAGCGGAGCAACTGAAGGCTTTGATGGCGCAGTATGAGCAGAAGCGATCCTTCAACATCATTTATGTGCGGGAAAACCTGAGCCATGTTTACGAGGTATCAGCAGCCCTGCGGCGCGGCGAACTGGTATGCCTGCACGCCGATCGCTTCCGGCCCGGCAATCGTACCATGACGCGCCGCTTTCTGGGGGAGGACGCTCATTTTCCGGCAGGGCCGTTCATGCTTGCGTCCAAGCTGCGCGCGCCTGTCTGCTTTGTCTTTGCCTTTAAAGAAACTACCTTTCATTACCATTTTAAAGGCTGGGCGGCGAAGACTTACGAAGGGCGTGGAACGAGCGGCGCGGAGCGCATGCTTGACGATTTCACGGCTTTGCTGGAAGAACAGCTCCGGCTTTACCCCGACCAATGGTTTAACTACTACGACTTCTGGCAAGCCCGACCCTAATTATGGATGACGTTCTACAGCGACTCCCGCACAGACCCCCGTTTGTGATGATAGACCGCATCCGCACGGAGGATGGACGGGCAATAGCAACATTTGAGGTAAAAGCGGAAAACGTGCTTGTAGAAGACGGGTTCTTCTCAGAATCCGGGCTCGTGGAGCATATGGCTCAGGCTGCCGGCGCGGGATTGCGCCATGAGGATGGCGCTACGCCCGCTGTAGGCTACATCGGCGCGCTCAAAGACCTGCGGATTGAGAATCTTCCGGCAGTTGGCGAGACGATAACCACCGAGGTAGATTACCTGCATCAGGTAATGCAGGCACACGTCGTGAAGGCGACAACAAAAAATAAGGCAGGCAGTATCTTGGCATCCTGCGAGCTGAAGATATTTTTGCAGCAATCCTGAAACGACTTATGAAGAATGTTCTGCTAATAGCCGTCGTCTGCATACTTAGCGTTGGCACAATGTCCGCAAAGGAAAAGAACGACCTGCTGCATTCTGCCGATCCGGTCACCTGGCTGGGCCTTGACTTTACGAGAACCAGATTTATAGGCCCGGCTGCGCAATACCGTGAAATGGGCGAGATTAATACGGCATCGTTCCGCGACAAATATGTTCCGGCGTGGAACTTCCTCTTCGTCAATGAGCAGAAAAAGTATGATGTGGCTAAGTATGTGCATCGCGAGTCGGTAAACTGTGCGCTGGAAGTGACGGCGGCACCGAACAAAAAGATAGACGACGCCGTTTTCTCCAGCAATCCGGGCGACCTGGAGCGGCTGGCCGAAAGCGACATTACGGCGATACTCAGCCGCTATGATTTTCAGGGTAAAAAAGGCATCGGCTTTCTCATCATTATTGAGGGAATGAACAAAGGCAAGGAAGCAGCCAGCGGCTGGATCACCTTCGTGGATATGACAACGAAAAAGCTCCTGCAAACCCGCCGTGTCGTAACGAGCCCCGGCGGTTTCGGCTTCCGCAACTATTGGGCAAAGGCTTTTCTGGAGATGCTCAAAAAAACCGACGACCACTGAGCGCGGCCATGAAGCAAACCCTGGTTCATAATACAGAGATAGAGGTCAAGTTCAGCGAAGCCGACCCGCTCGGCATCGTCTGGCACGGGCACTTTATCCGCTATTTTGAAGATGGGCGCGAAGCGTTCGGGGCTGCGTACGGACTGCGTTACCTGGATCTTTACCGGAAGAACATCGTGGTTCCCATCATCCATATAGACTGCGACTACCGCCGTATTCTTCGCTACGGCCACACCATTCGCCTGCAAACCACTTACGTAGATACGCCCGCCGCCAAGCTGCTGTTTGACTATACGATCACTGACGTTGCGACGGGCGAACGGGTGGCGACAGGCAACTCGGTTCAGGTATTCATGGAGCGGGAGTCGCTGGAGTTGATGCTCACGGTGCCGCCGTTTATGGCTGAATGGAAAAAGCGGTGGCTGGAGAAGTAAAACCGTCATCTGTATCGGCTCATGAATCCTGCCTTTTGCATTGCTACGAACGTTACTACACCGCTTGGCCTTACAACGGATGAAGTCTGGCAGGCCGTGCAGGCAGGCGCATCCGGCGTCCGGCTTATTGAAGACAGCGCGCTGGCTGCGCAGGGCGTTTGGGCGTCCGCATTTACCGGGGCTCAGTGGGCGCGCATTGACAAAGCCGCCGATGGAACGCTGTCTTCCCTGGAGCGCATGTGCGTGCATTCCGTGACAGATGCCCTGGCGCGCTGCGCGTTAATGCCGGACTTAAGTAAGACGCTTTTTGTATTCGCCACCACAAAGGGAAATATTGAAAGCCTGGGCAGCCTGCCGGATGAGCGCAACCGCCTGACGACTACCGCCTCGCTGATAGCCCTCGCCTGCGGCATCCCCACCAGGCCGGCTGTCATTTCCCACGCCTGCGTGTCGGGCGTCACAGGATTGATTTATGCCTTGCGCAGCCTGCAAAGCGGACGCTATGAAACCGCCATTGTCACAGGCGCAGACCGGCTAAGCGCTTTTGTGACGTCGGGCTTTCAATCTTTTCAGGCTTTAGCCGGTGAGCGTTGCAAGCCATTTGACGCGGCGCGAAAAGGTATTAACCTCGGCGAGGCATCGGCCACAATTATTCTTTCAAGAAAAAGTGTTGGCGAACCATTGGCGCTGCTCTGCGGCGGCGCAACGTCTAATGACGCCAACCACATCTCCGGGCCATCACGCACGGGCGAAGAGCTGGCGCTGGCTATTTCCAAAGCCTTGACAGAATCCCGCCTGAAAGGCGCAGATATTGACGCTATCTCTGCCCACGGCACTGCCACCGTTTACAATGACGAAATGGAAAGCAAGGCTTTTGCGCACACGGGCCTGCTGCACGCGCCGCTGCATAGCCTAAAGGGATACCTGGGCCATACGCTTGGCGCGGCGGGAGTAGTGGAAAGCGCTATGTTGGTGGAGAGCATCCGGCGCGGGCAGACAATCGCATCGCTGGGTTTTGAGACGCTCGGCGTGCCGCATGAGGTGAATGTGAGTAGGGAATCCGAGCGGTTGAATATCCGCCACGCACTGAAGACGGCTTCCGGTTTTGGGGGATGTAATGCTGCGGTTGTCTGGAGCAAGATTTAGTGATC
Organism: Chitinophagaceae bacterium; assembly: GCA_965246765.1. GTDB lineage: Bacteria > Bacteroidota > Bacteroidia > Chitinophagales > Chitinophagaceae > UBA1952. Next base: position 463,823 of record CBDFFJ010000005.1, on the reverse strand, counting down.
CCGCGTTGCAACGCCGGGGATCAGGAATACGATAAGGCATTCACCACGATCCACCCCATTGTTCCGATAGCCGTCACCATAGACGACTCGTCAATGTCAAAATGCGGATTGTGGACGGACGCAGTGTATTCCTGGTCGCCCTTACTGGTGCCGATACGGAAGTAGCAGCCCGGCACTTTATGGCTGTAAAAAGCAAAATCATCCGCTGTCATCCGCAGGTCTAAGGTCTTCACCTGACCTTCGCCGAGGTATTCCTTCGCCCAGGCTTCCGCCGCCGATGTCAGCTCCGGATTGTTGTAAAGCGAAGGGTAGCCCTGAGGTATTTCAATGTCGGCAGTAGCGCCCAATGCTTCGCAGATATTAGTTACAATAGCACGGATAAGCTCGTGCGCTTTGGCGCGCCAGCCTTCATCCATCGTGCGCAGCGTGCCGCTTAATTCAACCGTATCAGGAATCACATTATTCACCGTGCCGCCGCTTATTTTTCCAAAAGAAAGCACGCTTGGCGAAACCGGATTGCTCTTCCGGCTCACCACCTGCTGCAATGCCGTTATCACCTGCGCGGCAATCGCAATCGGGTCAACTGTCTGATGCGGGAGCGCCGCATGGCCGCCCTTACCGTGAATGGTGATATGGATTTCATCCGTGCTTGCCATATACTGTCCGCCGCGGAAACCTACCATGCCTGCGGGCAGAGTAGGATAGACATGCAGGCCGAAAATGGCATCCACCTCAGGATTATGCAGTACGCCTGCAGCAATCATCAGGCTGCCGCCGCCGGGATGCTTTTCCTCGCCGGGCTGGAAGATAAATTTTACCCGGCCTTCCCACTCATTCTTATGCCGCGAAAGAATGTGAAGCACGCCAAGCAGGCAGGTAGCATGCACATCATGGCCGCAGGCATGCATGATGCCTTCCGTGTCGCTTTTGTAGGGTACATCATTCGCCTCTGCAATCGGCAATGCATCCAGTTCCGCGCGGATGGCGATGCAGCGGCTGCCGGCCGTTCTGCCTTCCAGCACCCCCGTAATGCCGGTGCCGGCGATGCCGGTCTTGTGGGCGATGCCCCAGGAGGTGAGCTGATCGGAGATGAAGGCTGCCGTCTTGTGCTCTTCAAAAGAAAGCTCCGGATGCTGATGGATGTAGCGGCGGATGCGCTGCCACTCCTGCATGCCTTCTGCCGCCTCACGGCGAATGGCGTCAATTATCGCCATCGCGGAGGGTGTTGATTTCTACAATGTCGGGCACCACCATGCAGGGCGTGTAGATATTGTTGATCTGGTTGTAAAGCTCGTAGGCTGCCGCGCGCGTCTTAAAGTCGCCGACCTTGAGGCGGAAGGTGGGCGCTATATAGCTCAGGTAAGACCGCACATTCGGATAGCGGCGTATGAAATCCACTTTGCGCTGCTGCGCTTCGCCGCGATTGCTGCCGTTATAAATCTGCACGCGGAAGCCTTTCTGCGAATGGATAGAGCCTTTAATGCCGTGATAGCCCGTCTCCTGCTTCTTGACAAAGAGCAGCGCCAGGCGCGGGTCGGCATGGACGACTACGCCAAGTGTGTCCGGCGCCTGAGCATGAAGCAGGGCCGGAAGCATTAGTAACAGCAATAAGTAGCAGTAACGCATGGGCGCAAATTTAGGCTTCGTCTGCCGAGCGGGCTTCTTTCATAATCTGCACGCTTGCCGAGCAGCCAAGCCGCGTAGCGCCTGCATCTATCAATTCTTTAGCGAATGCCCAGCTGCGGATGCCGCCGGATGCTTTGATGGCAATGTGCGCGGGTAGTAATTTGCGCATTGTCCGCACAGCTGCTACCGTTGCGCCGGTGGCGGCAAAGCCGGTAGCGGTTTTGAGAAAATCTATGTTAAAGCGGCCATACAATTCGCAGCAGCGCGCCAGTTCATCCGGCGTCAGGATGCCGCTTTCTACAATCACCTTCAGCTTTGCGCCGCGCAGCTTTGCCACCTCCAGCACTTCACGCACTTCCGTTTCAAGAAGCAGCCATTCGCCGTTTTTTATCGCACCGATATTGGCAACCATATCCAGTTCGCTGGCACCGCTCATTATGGCAAACTCAGCCTCAGTAGCTTTCACCATGGGCAGGTGATAGCCAAAAGGGAAGCCTATAACCGTGGCTATGCTGACGCCGCTTTCCGCAAGCAGCCCGGCGGCTTCGCGCACATAGGTAGGCGGCACGCACACGGTGGCAAACTGCCACGACTTCGCCTCTTCGCAAAGCTTCTGAATGTCTGCACTTGCAGCGTCTTGGCGCAGCAGCGTATGGTCAATAAAAGAAGCAGGGCTCATGAGCGCAAGATGCCCAATTTGCCCTGCTTCGCGAAAAAATCTGGCGCAGTTTATTTTGACTGGCGGGTGCCGCGCTTATCATTCTGCTCGTTCTTGGCTTCGTCGCCCTCGTGCGTGGCTTTCTTGTTGTGGCCGCCGCCTTCATTTGCATCATTGAGCTCCAGGTTTTCGCGGGAGTCTAAGTTGTCCTTGTTTTCAGGGCGCGGCTTATTGTTGTTGATGGCCGGAGCTTTGCTTTGCTGGTTGTTCTGGTTTGCGGAGCCTTTCATAGGAATAGTGTTTTGGGTTCGGAGGGAAAGGGCAATAAAGTAGTGCCAGTGAGCGGGCAACAGATTTTTCAGCTACTTTGAACCGCAGCCATGTCAGAAGACTTTCTCAAGATTTCCCGAAAGAAGCTCGTTTATCCCATCAGGGAGCCGCTGCGCAAATACCTGCGCCAGTACGGCCGCGAGACGAATCTGCCCACATCATACGCCGATCTGATGGGCTATCAGGAAAGCGTTGCGCTGATTGACAAGACCGGCAAAGACACGCTTTGGGAGACGGCTGTTTATCCATCCTACGCGATAGACGGAATCCATCTTGGACTAAAGAAGATTTACGCGATGCTCAAGGCGGGCGGCAATCTGAAAGTGCAGGAGCACCTCTTCATTCACCGGATTGATTACTGCACCTTTGGTAATACGCATCCTTTCCGCATCCGCATCGTTAATCGCTACAACGATGTGTATGACTACTTCTACGTGAAGGTTGCAGACGCTTCTCGTATCTATGGACTGGAGCTGGAGCACATGCTCTCGCCCAATCCGCTCAACTTTCTCACGCATGGCGATACGCTCGTGGAAGAGCATATTGCCGGCATTCCGGGCGATGTTTTTTCGGCTTCTTACTTAGAAAAGCCGGAGTACAATCCCAAGCGCATTGCCAAAGACTTCGTGAAGTTCAATGAGCGCTGTCTCGTGCGCCTGCTCGGGGATATGCGGGCCTACAACTTCGTGTTCGTCATCACGCCGGACTTTGACGACTACCAGTTCCGCATCCGGCCTATTGACTTTGACCAGCAGTTTTATGAAGGCAACATGCGCGTCTATCAGCCGCAATTTTTCAAGGAAAACAATCCATTTGTGCAGCTTGCGCTGAAGCATTTCAATGCGCAGGTGATGGAGCAGTATCAGCAGGAAGAGCGCGCGCTGATTGTGCAGCGGATGCGTGCGGAACGCATGCGGCTGGCGGGACTACGGGATGCGCTGCGGCAGGATGAGGTGGCACCGCAGGAAAAAGTGGATGAATTGAAAACAGCGCTGGCGGCATATTATGAGGATACGCGCTTTGAGGCCTGTGAATCCACAGCAGACATTATGGAGCTAAGCCTGAAGCGGCTGATAGTGCGGCGCGATAAATAAGCGCATGTCCTTATGGGGCGGAATTCGCGTCGCGGGGATTGAGGAATAGGAAGTATAACGCGACACCTATACTGATGACGCCGCCTGCACCCGCGATATACCACCACTCTGCACTAAAGAAAATCATCAGCCAGATAAGTATGCTCACAATAGCAGGAAGTGGAAATAATGGCATTTTCCAGCGCCGCGCATCAGGATTTAGCTCTCGCCGGTGCCACGCAATGACGCCAACCGCCTGCGCCAGAAACTGAACAACAATGCGCATGGTGATAATAGCGGTAATCACTTCTTTCATCTTAAACAGAAGCGAGAATACAAAGCCCAATCCACCGAGCACCAGCAGCGACACATGCGGAATGCGATGCCGCTCATGAATCCGCGCAAATGGCGCGAAGAACAAGCCATCCGCCGCCGCCGCGTACGGCACGCGCGAGTAGCCGAGCAGCACGGAGAACAGCGAAGCAAGTGCGATGCAAAGAATAAGCCCAGTAGCAATTTGCGCTACCGTATGATTATAAATCTGCTGGAAGTATAGGCTCACCACAAATTCCGACTTCGCTACCGTCTGCCAGGGAAGGTTGCCCAACACCATCGTCTGCATCAGGAGGTACAATACGGCGATGCCGCCGATGGAAATGAAAATGGCGCGCGGGATACTCCGCTGCGGGTTCTTGATTTCCGCACCTAAGTGGCAGACATTATAATAGCCGAGGTAAGAGTAAACGGCCTTCATAGAAGCCTGCCCCAGCGCTGCGGAAAGCAGAAAAGACCAGCTGCCGGACGGCAGGCTTTGCGGCAGTGCCTGCGCAGCATTAAAATGCGGAATGCCGGAAAGAATAAGCCAAATCAGCGTGCCACCGGTGATGGCCCACAACACTACCGACAGCTTTCCGATGCTCTGAATATTCCGGTACAGCAGCCACACCATCAGCAGCACCAGCGTGCCGCTCAGCGCCTTCTTTTCATACACGCCCAGCGGCACGAGGTAGGTGAAGTATTGCGAGAAGCCGATGGCCGCCGAAGCTACCACCAGTGGTGCTTGTATCACCGTCTGCCACACAAAGAGGAATGACATCATCCGCCCACCTTTCCCCGGAAAAATCTTTTGAAGGAAGACGTATGAGCCACCTGCCTCCGGCCACCTTGCGCCCAGCTCTGCCCACACGCAGCCATCCGCGAATGCCAGCCCCGCGCCCACCAGCCATGCGGCAATGCTCCACTGCCCGCCCATAAGCCCGACTATTGTGGAGAGCACCACGAATGGCCCGATGCCTACCATGTCTATCATGTTGATAGCTGTGGCCTGGGTGAGGGAGAGGGAGCGGGAAAGCTTATGTGGTTCGGCGGCCATGATGGGTGCAAAGGACGGGCGAGAAGCGGTTACTTGCTTAATTTGGCTGCAGCGTGCTTCACTTTCCAATCACGATGCATGTCGGTGGTGCAGCCCTTGGCTTACATGGGCTTTGCGAAGCGCTGGGCATCTTCGTCGCCTTTCGTTACTACCTGCGAATGCGCAGGCACTCAGACGATGCCATCTCTTCCGAGCACCGCGTCTGGATAGTAATCGGTGCGGCATTGGGTGCCGTGCTGGGCGCGCGTATCATTGGCGCAGTAGAAAATGTGCCGCAATGGATGGCCGCGCCAAACCGGCTGTCTTACTTCTGGGGGAATAAGACGCTGGTGGGCGGATTGCTGGGCGGCCTGGCGGGCGTAGAAAGCATTAAGGCGATGATCGGTGAGCGGCAAAAAAGCGGCGACCTATTCGTATTCCCGCTGTTGCTGGGAATGATAATTGGTCGCATCGGTTGCTTCTCTGCCGGCATTTATGAAGAGACGTATGGCCTGCCATCCCGCCTGCCATGGGCAATGGATTTAGGTGACGGCATTCCACGACATCCGGCTGTTCTTTATGAAATCCTCTTCTTAGTGATTCTATGGATAGCGCTGGCCAGGCTGCGTAGAAAGGTGGTTCTAGATAGCGGTGCGCTGTTCAAGATTTTCATGATGAGCTACCTAATCTTTCGCTTCCTGCTGGATTTCATCAAGCCCGGTTGGCGATACGCCTTTGGACTAGGAACGATTCAGCTCACCTGCCTGGCCGGCTTACTCTATTACAGCCGATATTTGATAAAGCCGAAGCGGTTGGCCGTTAGGGGTTAGGCGTTGCCGAAATTTGCTACGATTCTCCAACAACACTCCAACGCGAAGCATCCAACGCCGCAGGCAATTCCAACGGCGAAGCCATCCAACCCTCTCCATGCCCGTCCGCAAATACACCTACTACGACTTCACCATCTCCCTTTGCCCGCACTGCCTGCGGCGCATTGAGGCGAAGATTGTGTTTGAGAACGAGAAGGTCTATATGCTCAAAACCTGTCCCGAGCACGGCTTCCAGAAAGTCTGCATCGCTACGGACATTGATTATTACAAGAACATCCGCAATTATAACAAGCCCAGCGAAACGCCCCTGCGCTTCAACACCGATGTGCATTACGGCTGCCCATACGACTGCGGCCTTTGCAGCGACCACGAGCAGCACTCCTGCCTGACGCTGGTGGAGATAACTGACCGCTGCAACCTGGCCTGCCCGACCTGCTACGCCATGAGCTCGCCGCATTATGGCCGCCACCGCACGGTGGAAGAAGTGGAGCGGATGCTGGACATCATCGTAGCCAATGAAGGCGAGCCGGACGTGGTGCAATTATCCGGCGGTGAGCCGACCATTCACCCACAGTTTTTTGAGATTCTGGACATTGCGAAGCGGAAGCCGATTAAGCACCTGATGGTGAATACGAATGGCGTCCGCATTGCGAATGACCCCGGCTTTGCCGAACGGCTGGCGACTTACATGCCCGACTTTGAGCTGTACCTGCAATGGGATTCTTTCCGGCCCGAGGTGCTGATGGCGTTGCGCGGAAAAGACCTGCGCGATGTGCGGATGAAGGCCATTGAGAAGCTGAACGCACTGAACCTTTCTACGACGCTGGTGATAACGGTGCAGAAGGGCATGAACGACGATGAAATGGGCGACATCATAAACTGGGCCTTGCAGCAGCGTTGCGTGCGCGGCGTCACTTTTCAGCCGGTACAGATTGCCGGGCGCTTTGAGCACGACGTGGATAAGAGCCGCCTCACGCTCACGGAAGTGCGGCAAGGCATTCTGGAGCAAACGGACATTTTCAATGCGCACGACATCATTCCCGTGCCCTGTAACCCCGATGCGCTGGCGATGGGATATGCGCTGAAGCTGAACGGGCAGGTTTTTCCGCTTACACGCTACCTTGACCCGGCGGTGCTGCTCAACTCCGACACACGCAATACGATTGTCTATGAGCAGGACAAAGGCCTGCATGAGCAACTCATCAACATCTTCTCCACCGGCATCTCCGTTGACCGCGTGACGGAGAACATGAATCAGCTCCTGTGCTGCCTGCCGCAGATTTACGCGCCCGGCCTGAGCTACGAAAACCTGTTCCGCATCATCATTATGCGCTTCATAGACGCCTACGATTTTGACGTGCGGGCCATTAAAAAATCCTGCGTCCATATTGTGAGCAAGGACGGGCGCATCATTCCTTTTGAAACGATGAATCTCTTTTACCGCGACGAGAAACAGGGGCGGCTGAAAGAGCTTCAGGAAAAATACACGCCTGTGCTATGAAACGGACGCCATTCACAAACACCCTTATCATCATTGCCGTCATCACGCTGCTGACGCCGGTACCGTTCGGCGCATTTGACTCTTTCAAAAACTATCTGGAAGCATTCTCCGTGTCAACCTTCGCCATCTCGCTGCTGCTCCTGCTGCCGGCAATTGCTATAAGTATTCCCCAAGGTACGCGTAAGGTGGGGCAGGCTATGCTGCTCTCAAGCGCGGTGCTGTTGCTGCTGAGCTTTACGCTTTGCAGTACGGGAGCGGTTAATTTTAGTGTTCATTAATCAATGGCACTTATCTAAGTTGCGCGTAACATTAAATGCCAACAATTTCTACGATTAAAAAAGGGTACTACCTTCGGCAGCACTATGAGAATAGACCACTTAGAGCTTATCAACTTTAAAAAATATAAGCATCTTAAGGCTGATTTCGGGCCAGGAGTAAATCTGTTGGTTGGCGTTAATGGAGCTGGTAAGACAAGTGTGCTGGAAGGGCTCTGCGTTGCAGTTGGTGTTTTCTTTAAGTCGCGCGAATCGCAGAAAGTTCAGCGCTATATTGATATATCAGAAATAAGACTAGAGGCTGGCGCAAGAGTCGGGACGGCAGAGGTAATAGCTTCTTCTCCACAAATAGAAGGAGGTGCTTGGAAGAGAATGTATGTTCTGAAAACCCGTTCAAACCGCACAGAAAACACAGACAATTTTGCGTTGCTCGGTGAGGCCGTCTACACGTCTTTTGAGTTTTCTGAGGCAAACTTGGTTGAGCCTATTATTGCTCCTCTCATTGCTTACTATCCTACACAAAGATTATTTAAGGATGCCAGTAAATCGCCCAAGCAGCGATATGATTCAAAAATGGGCAGAGCGAATGGTTATCTGGAAGCTTTGTCCGGAAAATCAATAAAGCAGGAGATTACTCAATGGTGGGGGAATGCTGCCACGAGACGAGCCACTTTTCAAATAAAGGAAATTGAAAGTACTGACCAGGTTCTGGAAAATGTAGAGGCTGCTATTCAAATCGCTCTTAAGCAATTGGGATTTGCTGAGTTGGATTTCATAGTTTACCAAGAGCCTGATTGGGAAAACGAGTTGTTCATTCAATTAGAACAAAATAATCCGCTGCCACTTGCTTACTATTCAGATGGATTCAGAAACTTGCTCTTTCTAATTGTTGACCTTGTATGGAGAGCTTCGCAGCTGAATCCGACATTGACGTTGGAAGAGATAAGTAGTGGAGTGAATGGCGTAGTGATGATTGATGAAATAGACTTACATCTGCATCCAAAATGGCAGGCGGAAGCAATTCCGATACTGCAAAAGCTTTTTCCGAACGTGCAATTCTTTATTACTACCCACAGTCCCATGGTGATTGCTAGCTTCAGTGAAGGGCAGTTATATACTCTGGAGGGTAACGATGATGAAGTCATAGTTCGGGAACTTCAGTATGGCAAATTGATAGATGAAGTGCAGGAACAAATATTGCAAGCTCCAATCCGCCAGCCAAGTGTCCAAGATAAAATTGAGAAGCTATTCAAACTCATTGAGCAGGATAAATCCAAGGATGAATACGAGCCGCTGTTAGATGAACTTAAGAAGCAAATAGGGCCTGGCGATGAAGATGTGCAGCGAGCTGAAAGCATGATAAGCTGGAATACTTACGAAGCAGAGCAAGCCGATGCAGTACCTGAAGAAGAGCGTTGAGCCGCCTTTAGTGTGGCGAACTTGGTTCACTGGCGGTGCAGGGCCTTGCTATGTATATGACAATTGTCGCGTAGCATCGGACGTAAAGGAACAATTGCTTAGGGAGCAAAGCGGATTGTGTGCTTATTGCCAAAGCAAGCTTTCAGCCAAAACCGCGTCAATAGAGCATGTGATTCCCCAGTCTTTCAATAACGAACTATCCACTAATTACTACAACTTGGTAGCAGTTTGTAAATCTCCGCCGCGTGACCCGGAAACCGGTAAGTTGCGTTGTGACAAAGAACGAGGTAGCCAATTAATGCTCCCACTTATTTTTCATAAGCATTTTGCTTGTGACATGACAGGAATACATCCTTTTTTTGATGCCGTAGTGACTGGAAAAATTCTTATTAATACAAGTGCGCCTACTGATGTTAGACTTGCCGCCGAACAATTCTGTGAAAAGGTCAACATTAATCATAATGACTTGGTGAAAGCGCGTGCGCGGCTTTTTACTGCATTATTTGCCAGTCAACCAGCAATAGAAGGCAGGCGGAAACAATATTGGCAAGATGAGTTGCAAAGAATTCGTGATAAGGCACCTGAATTACCCCACAGACAATTTCTAATGATGCTTATTAGAAAGCAAATTTTAATGAGTAAGCCATGAAATATATCCTCTTCCTACTTCTTCTAGTAAGTGACAAATTTACCTCCGCCCAAACCCCAACCACCGACGAAGGCATCATCCGCGCCATCCTCGCCAACCAAACGGCGCAGTGGAACCGCGGCAATATTGACGGCTACATGGTCGGCTACTGGCAGAGCGACAGCCTCGTGTTCATAGGCAAGAGCGGCCCGACTTACGGCTATGCTGCCACGCTGGAACGCTACAAAAAAGCTTATCCGGATGCAGCCCGGATGGGGCAACTTACTTCTACCATTCTAAGTGTACGCTCGCTTTCTCCGGAATGGGCGCATGTGACCGGGCGCTGGGCCTTGAAGCGCGTAGCAGGCGACCTGAGCGGCTACTACACCTTATTGCTCCGCAAAGTGGGCGGCGAGTGGGTGATTGTGGAAGACCACAGCTCTTAGCACCGGCCCGACCAGCTAAATTAAGTCTGACAGGTTCTGCCGCTTAACGCACATGGCACCACTTTTTAGGCGTTCCCCACGTTTACAACATTAAACGTACATACTATGAATAAATCGCTTCCTGCCATACTTGCGGTTGTGCTTTGCCTGAGCGCGGCCTCCTGCGTCTCTAACAAGAAATATCTCTCCGCCAAAGACCAGGCGCACCGCGATTCCGTAATGCTGGCTTCTCGCCTTGCAGACCAACAGGCCAGAATCGGACAGCTGGAAGGGAAGGTTGGACAGCTCAAAGCTTCCGGCGACTTCACCTCTAATCAACTGAATCAAAGCCAGGAAGAAATTGCAAAGCAACAGCAGCGCCTCCAGGAACAACAGGCCAGAATGCAGCAGCTGCAGGCGCTCATAGAACAGCAAAAGCTGGCTACGGAAGCCCTTCGCGCTAAAATTGCAGATGCGATGAAAGGCTTCACTTCCGACCAGCTTTCCGTCTTTACAAAGAATGGCCGCGTCTATGTCTCTATGCAGGAAAGCCTGCTTTTCCCATCCGGCTCCGCGGTCGTAAATCCTAAAGGAAAGGAAGCATTGGGCACCCTTGCCGCCGCGCTTAATCAGAATACCGACATCAACGTCATGGTAGAAGGCCATACAGACAGCGTAGCCATCAAGACCGCAAAATATGAAGACAACTGGGCGCTTTCCGTAGGCCGCAGCACCGCTATTACACGCATACTTACTACAGATTACGGCGTCGCTCCCACGCGCATTACCGCCACGGGCCGCAGCCAGTTTGAGCCGATTGCCGACAACGCTACACCCGAAGGTCGCGCCCGCAACCGCCGCACCGAAATCATCCTCGCGCCAAAGCTGGACGAGCTGATGAAGCTCATACAGGGCTAAGCGGCTCAACTACATTTCCCGAAAAGCATCATTGCCTCAAAAGCAGTGATGCTTTTTTAGCATCCGCTCTTCGTAGCGGCATCCGGCTGAGTCCCGTAGGGACGGCCCGATGTAATAGCCAGGGATTTCAATCCCTGGAAAGCTAAAATCACCCGTACTTCGGAATATTAAACCACCCATAATGGAAACAAAACAATTAGGCAGCCAAGGGCTAAAAGCCTCCGCGCTCGGTCTCGGCTGCATGGGCATGTCCGATTTTTATGGCGAGCGCAATGATGCGGAATCGCTGAAGACGCTGGCACGCGCCGCGGAGCTTGGTGTGACCTTCTGGGATACGGCGGATATGTACGGTCCCTTTCACAATGAAGAGCTTGTAGGAAAAGCCCTGAAAGGCATGCGCGACCGCATCACGCTCGCCACCAAGTTCGGCATCGTGCGCGACCCGGCAAATTCACAAGTGCGCGGCATCAATGGAAAGTTGGAATATGTGAAAAGCGCCAGCGAAGCCAGTCTCAGGCGCCTTGAGACCGAATACATAGACCTCTACTACCTCCACCGCGTTGACCCTGACACGCCGATTGAAGAAACGGTTAGCGCGATGGGCGAGCTAGTGAAGGCAGGCAAAGTGCGCGGCATCGGCTTGTCCGAAGTTTCTGCGGCTACATTGCGCAAAGCGCATGCGGTTCATCCAATCACGGCAGTGCAAAGCGAATACTCACTCTGGACGCGCGACCCGGAAGATGAAGTATTGGACACATGCGCCGAATTGGGCATTGCATTCGTGGCGTATAGCCCGCTGGGGCGCGGATTTCTTACCGGGCAAATCAAGAAGTTTGAAGACCTTGCAGAAGACGATTACCGCCGCATTTCTCCACGCTTTCAGGGTGAGAATTTTGAGAAAAACATGCAGCTTGTAAAGAAGATTGAAAACATGGCGAAAGCTAAAGGCTGCACGGCCTCACAGCTTGCGCTGGCATGGGTGATGGCGCAGGAAGAATTCATCTTCCCGATTCCGGGCACCAAGCGCATTAAATATCTGGAAGAAAATGTAGGCGCGCTAAGTGTGGAGTTGACGGAAGGCGAGCTGATAGAATTGGAGTTAATCGCGCCGCATGGCGCGGCTGCCGGGCTGCGTTATCCGAAGGCAATGATGGGTTCCGTGAATCGGTAATATCCTTTTGGTTCCGGCAAACACGCTGTGCATCTCCGTCGGATATTTCATTCGCCACATTCCGCCTAAATTGTGTTGGTATAAAAACCGCCTCTTTCTATGAATCGTCATATCCGTTCCGTAGCTGTTCTTGGCTCTGGTGTTATGGGCTCGCGCATCGCCGCGCATTTCGCCGGCATCGGCGTGAAAGTCCTGCTGCTGGATATTGTGCCCAAAGAGCCGAACGATGCGGAAAAAGCAAAAGGCCTGACCATTGAAAGCAAGGCCGTGCGTAACCACATCGTGAATGATGCGCTCGCCGCGACGCTCAAAAGCAAACCGAGCGCCGTCTTTACGCCCGATGTAGCCACGCGCATCAGCGCGGGAAACTTTGACGACGATATGCCGCGCATCGCCGAGGTGGACTGGATTATTGAGGTGGTAATTGAAAACCTCAAAATCAAGCAAAGCATCTACGACCGTGTGGAGCAATACCGCAAGCCCGGAACGCTTGTTACCTCCAATACTTCCGGCATTCCCATTCACTTTATGGCCGAAGGGCGCAGCGATGATTTTCGGGCGCACTTCTGCGGCACACACTTTTTCAATCCGCCGCGTTACCTGCGTCTTTTGGAAATAATCCCTGCGCCTGAGACCAAGCCTGAGGTCGTGGATTTTCTGATGGATTACGGCGACCGTTTTTTGGGAAAGACAACCGTGCTTGCAAAGGACACGCCGGCTTTCATCGCCAACCGCGTCGGCGTGTTTGGCTTCATGGCGGTCTTCAAAGCCATGCAGGAATTGGGCCTGAATGTGGACGAGGTGGACACGCTCACCGGCACCGTAATGGGCCGCCCGAAGAGCGCCACCTTCCGCACGGGCGATGTGGTGGGCCTGGACACCTTAGTGAATGTAGCCCGCAACCTTTACGAAGCCATTCCGAATGATGAGGCGCGCGAAATTTTCAAGCTGCCGCCTTTCCTGGAAAAAATGGTGGAGGCCAAGATGCTGGGTGATAAAACCGGCGGCGGTTTTTACCGGAAAGTGCGGGACGAGCAGCCTAAAGGTGGGCCGCAGAAAGCGGACACTCCGACAATGGGCAAAGACACCGCAGCTGCTGTGAATGACGGCAAGGCCACATTCACTAAATCGCCGGAAGAGCATGGCGATGAAACGAAGGTGGACCCGATTGGCGGTAAAAAAGGTGAGGCCACTTCTGCACCTAAAAAAGGCGACATCCTAACGCTGAATCTTGAGACGCTGGAATACGGCCCGAAGCAAAAATCAAAGTTCGCCACGCTGGAAACGGCAAAGCCGATTGAGGATTTGCCGCAACGCATTCGCGCGCTTTATGCGGGCAAAGACAAAGCCGGGGATTTCTACCGCCGCTTTCATCACCTGCTCTTCGCTTATGTCTCGCACCGCATCCCGGAAATCTCCAATGAGCTTTACCGGATTGACGAAGCGCTAAAGGCAGGCTTCGGCTGGGAAATCGGCGCTTTTGAAACCTGGGATTCGCTTGGCATCACAAAGGTGCTCGCGAGTATGAAGGCGGAAGGACTTGCAGTTGCGCCATGGGTGGATGAGATGATTGCGGAGGGCCATTCTACCTTCTACAAAACCGAAAACGGCCAGCGTTACTACTACGACATTCCTGCAAAGGATTATCGCCCGATTCCTTCCGCGCAGAAGTTCATATTGCTGGAGAATTATGGCGAGAAAGTCATTTGGAAAAACAGCGCCTGCAAGCTGGTGGACATCGGCGACGACGTAGTGGCGCTGAGCTGGAATACGAAGATGAACAGCATCGGTGGCGAAGTGCTGGAAGGCGTGATGAAAAGCATCGCCATTGCTGAAGAAAAGTATAAAGGCTTGGTCATTGCCAACGGCAGCGATAAATTTTCGGCAGGCGCGAACGTGGGCCTCATCTTCATGTTTGCCGCCGAGCAGGAATATGATGAGCTGGATTTTGCTGTTCGCCAATTCCAGCAAACAACGATGCGCCTGCGCTACAGCAGCGTGCCGGTGGTCGTAGCGCCACATGGCATGACGCTCGGCGGCGGCTGCGAAATGTGTCTTCATGCTGATGCAGTTCAGGCTTCCGCCGAAACTTATATCGGACTGGTGGAGCTGGGCGTTGGCCTCATTCCCGGCGGCGGCGGCACAAAGGAGCTGACCCTTCGCGCCTCAGACCGGAATATCAAGGAAGACATTGAGCTCAACTATCTCCAGCAGCTTTTCATCGACATCGGCACGGCGAAGGTGGCTACGTCCGCGCACGAAGCCTACGACCTCGGCATCTTCCGCAAGGGCATTGACAGCATTTCCATGAACCCCGACCGTCGTGTAAGCGACGCGAAGCGCAAGGTGCTGGGGCTTTACGATGCGGGCTACACCAAACCCATTCAGCGTACCGACGTCAAGGTGCAGGGGAAGACCGGCCTCGGGCCCATCCTTACCGGCACCCACGCCATGTGGCGCGGCGGCTACATCTCCGATTACGATAAGTTCATTGCAGAGAAGCTGGCTTATGTGATGTGCGGCGGCGACCTTTCGCAACCAACGATGGTAAGCGAGCAATACCTGCTGGATTTGGAGCGGGAAGCGTTTTTAAGCCTCGCCGGGCAGCGCAAGACGCTTGAAAGGCTGCAAAGCATTTTGACAACCGGGAAGCCATTGCGGAATTAAAGCCGAATTGTCATGTGGGTTTTCTATGCGCTGCTGTCTGCCTTCTTCGCTTCGCTGACGGCCATCTTCGCCAAAATTGGCATCAAGGGTGTGGACTCTGACCTGGCCACGGCAATCCGTACAGTTGTTATTCTGATTCTTGCATGGGGCATCGTGTTTTTCAGGGGTGGTGTCTCAGGGATGGGCGGGCTTTCCAGATTCAACTGGCTGTTCCTTATCCTGTCCGGGCTTGCCACCGGTCTTTCGTGGATATTCTACTATAAAGCTTTGCAGCTTGGCAACGTCTCGCAGGTGGCACCGATTGATAAGCTCAGCATTGCCCTGACACTGATTCTTGCTTTTGTCTTTCTGAAAGAGCCGATGACGGCAAAAACTTTAGTCGGCGCGGGACTCATCATCGGCGGTACCCTGGTTCTGATCTGGAAATAATCACGCCTACGCCAATTGGCCCGTTAGCACCCGACAATTGTCGCGCCCGCGTACTATCAGGCGCGCATTGCCGCTGTACGTTTGTGCCAACCAAAAAAACATTCAACGCCATGCAACGCATCAGCCCATTCCTCTGGTTCAACGATAACGCCGAAGAAGCCGCCACCTTCTACACCTCGGTTTTCAAAAACTCCTCCATCGGCCAGGTTTCCCGTTATGGAAAAAACATGCCCGGCCCGGAAGGTTCCGTCATGGTCGCTTCCATCAATCTGGACGGTCAGAAGTTCACATTGCTTAATGGTGGGCCGCACTTTAAATTCACGGAAGCCGTTTCCTTCGTCATCAACTGCAAAGACCAGGACGAGGTGGACTATTACTGGAACACCCTCACGGCCGATGGCGGCGTAGAAAGCCAGTGCGGCTGGCTGAAGGACAAATTCGGCCTCTCCTGGCAGGTAGTGCCGGAAGCTTTATCCAGGCTGCTGTCAACGGGCAATCCTAAAGTAATGCATGCGCTGATGGGCATGAAGAAGCTGGATATCGCGGTGCTGGAAAGCGCGAATTCAGAAGGCTGAGACTTGCAATTAGCATTTTCCTGCATTTCCTTTGCGGCTGCTGCGGCAAGAAGCAGCCGCAAAGGATTTTCCTTTTTGAGAAAAGCATTCGGAATTTATGAATGATGCGCAATACATCCGGGAACGCGTTCAGGATCAGATATACTGGTATGGCCGGAAAAGCCAGAAGAATAAGAAGGCATACCGGACGCTCCGGGTGCTTGGCGTGGCATTTGCCCTGTCCGTTCCTATAATGTCCGGCTTCCTGGACGGGACGAATGCGTCCTGGTTAAAGTTTGCTATCAGCCTTGCCGGCGCTTTTGTGGCGCTTTGCGAGGCGCTGCTCACGCTTTACAAGTTTCGCGACAACTGGACCAATTATCGCAATGCGGGCGAGATGCTGACACAGCATAAATATCTTTTTAGCACCGGCGCCGCGCCATATAACGGACCTGACGCATTCATCCTGTTGGTGCAGAATGCGGAAGCTGTCATGTCGGGCGAACGCATAAGCTGGGTAAAGCTGAATACTATGCCGGAAGACAAGCTGATGCCTGCCAGCATGCAGAAAGACGTTCAGGATGCAGACGCCGGCGAAGCACAGGAAAAATCCGCCGCAGAAAGCAAAGCGCCTGAAGAATCCGCCTCTGCAGCACCTGCACCCGGTGAAGAAAGTGCAGAGACCGGCGCGCCGGAGGCTTCGGAAGGTCAAGAAGGCGATGAGCCGTCGGAAGATAAGCCCTCAACGCCCTGAGTTAAGCCACGTCAGCGGCCATATGGGGATATTGCGCAGCACCCAGAATGCCACAACGACCCAAAGCACAACCGAAGGCTTGTCAAGCCGCGACCAGAGACCTGCGCCGCTGCCGCTAAACCTGCTATATATCCCGAGACTGGTAAAAAGCATTCCCGGTATCAGCAGCAGGTTATAGTCCAGCGCTGCAGCCACATGGCCGTGCAGTAGGGCATGCAGTCCGCGGGCGCTTCCGCAGCCGGGGCAGTCCAGTCCGGTAAGCCTGTGCAGCGGGCAGGGTGGAAACCAGGCCGCGCGTACCGGATCAACAAGATAATGCAATAATGTAGCGCTGATGGCCGCCATCAGCAGGACAGCTACGGAATACTGGCGTCTTGCGGGGGCATCCATGCTTAATAGCCTGACGGGTCCTGGATAGCCCCCATTGACTTCAGCAACAAATAGAGCACCCAGAATGCCGCACTGATGCCGGCGCCCCAGATCGCCCATTTCTTTGCCTGGGCGGCGGCGGCCTGGGCCTCGTCATACTTCCCACTCTTGTAAAGCGCATCCACCTTGCTGGCGCTGATAATGGACACAATGCCTAATGGCAAACAGCAAAGCAGCGTCACAAGGATGCCCCACACCATGTTGTTATCCGGCTTTTGGCCGGCAGGAAATACTGGCTGTGGCGTAGGCTGTGGCGGCACCGGCCCTGGCTGGGGGCCGGGGTATAGCCGATCAAGTATATCTCTGATCAGATTTGCCAGCCGGTCCACATCCTGCTCTAAGCGGCTGTTGGTATCTATCTCCACCAGTTGGCGGCGTGTGAGGCTGCGGATGTCTTCCGGCAGCAGCTCCGGCAGTGGCATCTGCACGCCGTCCAGCATGACGGGAATCACCTTGATGTCGCGGGCGAGGGCTTTGGCAATTTCTACGCGTACGTAATCTGCCGGATCATCCAGCCTGCGCCTGCCGGCTTCATCCCTGATGTCCAGCCACTGCTGGCCGATAAGCACCAGCAGCACATCGCAGCCATGCAGCGCCTTGTCGATGCTGACGGTATAATCGTCGCCCGGGCTTATGGTGTTGAAATCCTTAAAGATCTGGTCGCGCGAGAATCGCTGCAGCAGCTGGTTAAAGATGAGCTGTGCGACAAGCTTGCTGTCCGCCCGGCGATAATTGATGAATACGGTGCCTTTACTGGGAGTGGGCATAGCTGCCTGGGTTTGGGCGAAAGATAAAGACAATGCTTTGGAAATTACATGTAGGGACCGGGTTGGGAAGGAAATTCCGGCGTCCTATATTCGCCGCATCAAAAAAATCCACGAACAAGCAGCCATGAATCACATTACCCGCGTTCTGCTCGCTACCTCCGCAGTCACAATCCTGCTTGCATCCTGCACCATGCATCAGCGCACTATTGCCGACAGCAACAGCCGCGTCAATTTTGAGGCAAAAGACTGGACCATCACCGGCGCATATGGCGGCCAGGCCCGCGTTACGCGGGTGCTTGGCATAGACTGGGCCCGCCTCTTTATGCAGCGTGCCGGCGGCCATACAGGCAGCAGCAACAGCATCTCTTTCCCGGTTATCGGCTGGCTGGCGCCTACGCAGGAGGCCGACCGCTATGCCATGTTTGACTTGCTGGAGCGCCATGCAGGCTACGACGCGATGTTCTATCCACAGTTCAAGCGTAAGCGGCTGAACGTGCTTGGCATTTATTCGCGTACCACCTCAGAAATCACCGCCCGTCTTGGCAAGCTCAATGTAGGCAACGGCGAGGGCGACCGCGAAGCCGGCGAAAAGTAACAGATCAAATAAGACCAGATGCAAGCAGCCGGCATGTAGCGGCTGCTTTTTTGCGCCTATAAGATTTTTACCGGCTTCAATGCCAAATTCTATAGGCATGTCAGTGACCTGGCTGCGTAGATTTACGGTATAAAGTATCCCTTTCCACTCACTGTCTAAAACAAAGAGCATGGCACAAGAAAACAGCAATAGCCAGAACGGCAATGGGCAGGCGCAGCAGTCCGGCAATAATCCGACGAGCGCTGAGCAACCCTCAAACGGCACACTCACCACCCGGCAGGGCCACCCCATTTACGACAATCAGAATCTGCGCACGGTCGGGGCCCGCGGCCCGGCTACGCTGGAGAACTACCAGTTTCTGGAGAAGATCTCTCACTTTGACCGCGAGCGCATTCCGGAGCGCGTGGTGCATGCCCGCGGTGCAGGCGCGCATGGCGTGTTTGAGGCCTATGGCACCGCAGGAACCGAGCCGGTGAGCAAATACACGCGCGCTAAACTCTTCCAGGAAAAAGGAAAGCAGACGCCGGTATTCGTGCGTTTCTCGTCCGTGATTCACGGCGGTCATTCTCCTGAAACATTGCGCGACCCGCGCGGCTTTGCCGTAAAATTTTATACCGAAGACGGCAACTGGGATCTTGTGGGCAACAACCTCAAAGTGTTCTTCATCCGCGACGCCATGAAGTTCCCGGACCTCGTACACGCTTTTAAGCCCGATCCTGTAACCAACATCCAGGACGGCCGCCGCATTTTTGACTTTGTAAGCGGCACGCCCGAAGCGATGCACATGATCACCTTTCTGTTTTCCCCCTGGGGCATCCCGGCCAACTACCGGCAGATGCAGGGCTCGGGCGTGAACACCTACAAATGGGTGAACAAGGAGGGGGCTGCGGTGCTGGTAAAATACCATTGGGAGCCGATGCAAGGCATTAAAAACCTGACGCAGGATGAGGCTGAAAAGATTCAGGGCAAGAATTTCAACCACGCCACCCAGGATCTGTATGAAGCCATTGAGCGCGGCGAATTCCCGCAATGGGAGCTCTGCGTGCAGATCATGAGCGACGACGAGCATCCTGAGCTGGACTTTGACCCGCTGGACGACACCAAGATCTGGCCGACTGACCAGTTCCCATTCCTGCCCGTGGGCAAAATGACGCTGAACCGGAATCCGCAGAACTACTTTCTGGAAGTAGAGCAGGCCGCTTTCGGCACCGGCGTGCTGGTAGATGGACTGGACTTCTCCGACGACAAGATGCTGCAGGGCCGCACCTTTTCTTACTCCGATACCCAGCGCTACCGCGTGGGCACCAATTACCTGCAATTGCCCATCAACGCGGCCCGATGCCCTGTAGGCGCTAATCAGCGCGACGGCCAGATGGCTTACACGCAGATGGACGGCGGCCAGAACCCGCACGTGAACTACGAGCCTTCTAACATGAACGGCCTGAAAGAAGCGAAGCCTGCCGGGATGCCGCATATGCCTCAATACACTGGCCGGCTGACGCGGGAAAAGATTGACCGGCAAAACAATTTCCAGCAGGCTGGCGAGCGTTATCGCACCCATGAAGACTGGGAGCGCGAAGACCTGATTAAAAACATCGTAGCCAACCTTTCCGGCGCGGAGCAGGTGGTGAAGGATAAAATGATAGAGCTTTTTACCCAGTGTGATGCCGACTATGGCCGCCGCGTAGCCGAAGGCCTTAAAGCGCACGCATCGCAGAATGGAAGTGTAGGCGCTCCACTTGGCGCGGCTCATACAGCCGAGGCCGTGCAACAGGCTGAATCTCAGAGTAAGGAGGCTAAACCTTATTAAGAACTGGTAGTAGGTAAAAAAAGAGCGGCAGACCTTAAGGTCTGCCGCTCTTTTTTTTAGAACTCTTAGAAGCAAAACGATATGTCTTTCTCCATCAGTATATTTTGGTGTAGAAAGTGCCATCTGTAAAGCGTATCGTATCCTTCCGGCTGTAGGACAGGAAGGTAGCCGAAAAGCGGCCGCTTACTTCTCTTGTGCCAGCATTGTAGGAGGTGATTTCTATGAAGTTGTTCTTGGTGGTGTCAAGGGTGGTGGGAAGGGCAGCTACATCGCCATCTTCAAAAAACTGGTCATAAACTGCCCATTCATTGACATTGAGCCAATTGTAAGGTCTGTTGTCCCCAAAAATTGGATTCTCTAATTTAGCGGTATAAGTTGTGTAGCGTAAATTAGTAAGTACTAGTGCTTCTCTGAGCACACTATCAGTTCCGCCATAAGGTTCCCAGCGCTCACATTGAACGTTGAAGCGGTCTTTCAAGCCAGGGCTTGACGATGTATCGTAGTTAGAATAGACAAGGACGTTCCATGGCTTGTCGTTCCTAAGGGCCGATGCAGATCCATAATAGGCGAACTGATGATATGGAGGAGTGCCCAGCTGCGCATCATCACTCTTTGTACAGCCCAAGGTAAAAAGCTGCATGAACACAAATAGCAATGAAAGGTTTTTCATGGCTATTATTTTAAAACGGTGGCTGCCTGATCAGTTTCAGGTGAGGGCGCCAAAGTAGAATAAAGCTTCTAAATGTTGTCTTTCTGCTGAACGTTGACTACGAACCTGACATTCAAATGAAAGTCGTTGCCTGATCACACAATCCAAAAGTGAGTAATCCGTGCAAGCGGCTGGATCTCAAAGCAAGGAGGCGAAGCCTTATTACAAAGGAAATATTTACTTCATCAAAGAATATATCTCCCGCTCTTAATCGCGTACATCGCCAGCCCAACGCGGCTTTTCAGGCCCAGCTTGCCGAAGCAGGCGTCACGGTAGCCCTCCACCGTGCGCGGAGAGACGAACATCTTCCCGGCAATTTCCCGGTAGCTCATCTCGGAGCAGCAATACTGCAGAAATTCCTCTTCTTTTTCTGTAAAGGCATGCGCGGCGGCTTTGCCAATCGTGTCGTCTGCCAGATTGAGAAAGACTTTTCCGGCGGCCCAGTCGGGGAAGTAGAAGCCTTTGCTAATCAGATTGTCCAGCGCCAGCTTCAGCTCGTCCGGCGTCACGTTTTTCAGGAGATAGCCCTTGGAGCCAGCCTTTATCATGCGGATCAGCGAGCGGTCGTCGTCCTGCATGGAAAGCGTGAGAATGAGCACGCCCGGATGTTCCGCCTTTAGCCAGGCCGCCGTCTCAAAACCGTCCATGACGGGCATGGAGATGTCTAAGAGTACAATATCGGGAATGGCCTTTGGCGATCTGAATCGTTCCTGAAGAGCCTTTCCGTGCTCTGCCTCGTAAAGCACAGTATAGTTCGGGAAGGAATCAATAATACCGGCAATAGCCTTGGCAATCAGGATATGGTCGTCAACGATGGCGAGGGAATGTTGCATGGCTCAGGCGGTTTGCATCTTTTGAGGCGGAATGGTGAGTAATAGCGAGGTGCCGAGCCCGGGCTTGCTTTCTATAGCGAGGTTCCCACCCACGAGCGCTGCACGCTGTCGCATGTTCTGCAAACCGATACCGGTGGCTGGCAGGGTTGGGTCAAAGCCCTTGCCGTCGTCGGAAATGCTGAGGGTGACGCCCGCCGCCTCGTCATACTCCAGTCGCAGGTCAATGTGCTTACAGGCGGCATGCTTCAGGCTGTTTTGTAAGGCCTCCTGCGCGATGCGCACGATAAAATTCTTGACCGTTGCTGAGATGGCGAAGTGCTCGTCGGTCATGTGGCATTCCAGTCCACAGATGTTCAGCGCTTTTACACGCTCGCATTCCCGGCCAAGAATTGCGGCCAGCTCCGCCGAGTCTGCTTCCTCACTCACGAGGCTTTTAGACAATGCCCGCAGCTCGGCCAGCGAATCATTGATGATGCTGCCAATAGACTTGAGGCGCTCATCATTTTCAGGATTGCTTGCGAGCATTTGGTTGGCGTAGATAGAGGCGAGGGTGAGGCGCTGCCCGACGTTGTCGTGGATTTCGCGGCCTATGTCCTGCATGGTCTGCGTCTGAATCTGGAGCTGGGCCTGGAGCAGCTCGCGGTGGTGGGTTTCGGTAAGCATGGCAGTTTCTTTATCGTGAAGGATGCGGCGGTGACGGTACTGGATGATGAACATGAGGATGCCGCCGATGAAAATCAGTAGAATCGCTGCGGAAAGTGCTATGAATATTGAGATCTCGGCTTGTTCCATAGAAATCCAATTGCGAACAATAGATACATGACGATGTTGAGCGCATCTGTTATGTAGCGGAAGTAAAGCGGGGTACGTGCGTACCGGAGCGAGACAAAGCTTTGAGCGCCGTAAATGCACGCGGTACCTACGTAATAAATAATCCATCCCGTGCTTACCCAGAAGAGCATGTTTGCCCGAAAGTGCAGAATCTCTACGCTGCCGGCCAACGTGATGAAGTAGCGCATAGCGAGGATCAGCACGAGTACGGTGCCAGTCATATAGCTCATAGAAAACCACCGCCTGTCGTGCAGGTGAATGACGCCGGCGTCAGCAACGAAAGCTGTCGCATAAAGGACGGCGCACAGTATTGGCAGCAAGCGTTTAGTCTTGCCGCGCGCTATAGCATAGTACAGGTAGAAGATGATTCCGAACTCTACCGGGATAACTATTTCCTGATAAAGCAGGTGATTCAGCCAACGGATTTTATGATAGTTGGCATAATTGCCGATCATCTCCGCAAATACTACGAACAGCAGGTACCAGGCGAACCAGCGCCAATGCGTGCCAGCCCATTTGCGCCGGGTAAGAAGCGCGCATATGCAAGCCAGTACTTCGGCAGTATTAAGCAGATAAAGAAGGATTAAATGCGCGTCCATAATCAATGACAGGGAAGCCCGTCAACAGCGTTCATGAATGAGGCGCCGTTACAAAAAGGAGTGATGTTATAGTCTATATCGCCATTTTGTAATACACGGAGATCATCGGGAGGTGGATTGGCTCCGCCATGATTTGCCAGCTTTGTCGGTACGAGAAATGCAGTCGTCGTACTCAGCTTGAATGCGCTGTCTATCGGATCAGGAAGACAATTGCCCTTCTTCCAGTGCAGCGGGTCAAAGTCCACATCATGCGTACCATCATAATAAGTAGGCACCAACACCAGTGTTGTATGGCCGGCATAGTCATATGGCACGCCGTCTTTCTCTAAATCCAGGTCGGCTGACTGCCACTTCCCGGCTATAGTCTTTTCATCACCCATGGGATAAGTGCCGAGGTAGAAGCGAACGCCGAGTTCTAAACGTTCCTTTCTACAAGCAGGATTGCAGGCGCTTTGTTCCACCTCATACAGAAAGTTTTTGAGCCGTTCAACACTGAACCAAACCGCCCGCGTGTCTGCTATGCCCGTCGGTGTATTACTGGTATGCGTATTCGCCCGGTATATGAGCCATTGTTGCCGCCTGTAATTTTCAACGAGTTCTTTCGCCAGCGTTCCCTTCATCCCGGTGAAGCTGTACTTCAAAAACGGGTAGCATGTATTGGAACAGCCTGCTTCTGCGTCAGGCGGCGGCGTCGTCGTCCGTATTGTGCGCGCGGCTTTTGGGTTGAGCGCCTGATAGATGTTGGCGCCGACAGAGATTACAATTGCTGCAGCCAGGACGATAAGCGCGGCGTTGCGATTTGCCATTGTGAGATATTTTTTTTCGGACGAGGTCTTATTGACGGCCTAAAAGTAGCTGCCCAAACCGCCCGCAGATAGCCCCGCTATTCACATAAAAGCTGCACGACACGCTAAAACCTTTAAGCAGAAGCTTTTAAAACTTTCGGCTTCTCAATAATCCCGTCTTTAAGCGCAAGTGACACCGTTAAACGACGGTAGCCCGAAAACCGCTGTTCGCGCGGCCATAAAGGGCCGATCAGCGCTTTTGCGGGCCTGCGCGCCGGAGTTCCTTTGCCCTGTCACTTTTCCGGAAAAAATGCGACGCAAACAATCATCAAACGCAGCCAAGCCGAAAACTGCATCCAGAGTAGGCAATTCTTCTTTTCTGTAAAAAACATTCTGAAATGAAAAAGCTCCCCATCCTCGTCGCCGCCGTTCTCCTCTTTATCATCATTGCGTGCGCTCAGTCCAGGGCGCAAAGCCAGCCCTGTACGCCTTTGAATAAACTCTCGCTCAACACAGGCCTGAACGCTGGAGGAACCCTGATCAGCGCCGGCGCCCCCGACCCGCTCTGGGGCGGATATGCCATTGCCAACCTTACCGGCCCTTACGCGCCCTGGAACGTCATTGCCGGGACGGGCATCCTTTCGCCCTCCGCTTCAAACAGCGTGGCAGGCCTGCAAACCTTTAAGCGGAATTTTTACCTCTGCCGGGAGGCTACCATCAACTTCAGCGGCGTTTACCGTTGTGACAATATGATTAGCTCTCTAACCATTAAGAATGCGGCAAATGCAGCGAAATGGAATCAAACCGGCTTGCCGGCAAACAATCCGCAATGCTATAAAGACAATGCATTCTCCGGTGCATTGACATTGCCCGCTGGCGACTATTACCTTGAGTTTGTCTATAACAACACGAACATGTGGGGCGGCTTTGCCTTGTCAGGCGCTATGACCGCTACTGCTGCCGTACTCGCCAATTTCAAGAACTGCTGCCCCTCGCCCTGCTCCTATTGCGACCTCTTTGACTCCCGCCCGGAAATTCACGGCCCTGCAACGGTCAAGTGCGACAGTGTCACCCGTTTCTACCTCACTAACTGTCCCGACGTGAGCTATACCTGGACGGTGACGCCATCGGTACCATTCACGGGTCAGGGCACATCGGCCATTACGCTCACGCCGCCTTTCAACGCCGGCGAGTACAAGATATCAGTCGTCATCAGGTGCGGCGACAAGCAGACTACGGCAGGTTATGTGGTGAAAGTGGAAAAGAAGGACTGCTGCGACCCCGCCTTCAAAGTCAGTACGGAGGAGGTGAGCGCAACGGGCTATCGCGTAACGGGTATTCTGTCCGTGCCTACGCTGGGCTGCCGCCATTACTGGCTGCTGAGTCAAATCTCCAACTGCGGCGGCTCAGGAACGCCGGGCGTGAGCGGCTGGGGGCTTGCCTACAATACCTGGGGCTACGCGCAGCCGCAACCCAATCCGAACATTACCACCGCCGGCCCGAACAACAACGGCTATACCTATCCCGGCCTCGGCAAAGGCCAGTGCTACACGCTCACGCATTACATACTGTGCTGCGGCGAGTGGAAATATGTGCGCAAGTGCCTTTGCATGAACAATCAGGCGAAGATGACACAACCTGTTTCCGACGAGCAGAGCGGTACGGTAGAGTACAAGGATTTGCCAAAGGCGGTAAAGGACATGTATGAAAGGGAGCGATAAGCAAAGTGCAAGCACCATCAACACAAAACAATCATCCGGCTGCGGGCGGGCACAGACTGTCGGCGGTCAAAAAACAACCATCATGAAAAAGCAACTCTTCCTCGGCACGCTCGTCCTGTTCCTCAGCCTGCAGATGGCCTTAGGGCAGACGGCGCAAAAGGCCGCCTCTCCAGTATTCTATGTCAGCACGGTAGAAATAGTTTGCAACAAGGGCAACTTTAAGGAAACGCGCAAGAAAATCCATGTGGTATCCTTAGCCATGTGGTCGGTGTTTCAGAATATCGGCCTTCGTATCAGTGACGCCAACAACACGACGGTCGCCTCATACAACACCATCCCCGGCGATTTCTACACGCCGCCGCTGGCCCTGACGGCCGGTGCGAGCTATACCATTACATTTCTGGACGGTTCCGGAAATGTAATGGGCGTGGGTACTCACGCTCCCAATCCTAATCCATATACCCGCGTTGCGCCGGCCTGCGGCATAGAGCTGCCATTGGGGCCAAAAATCTCAAGGCCTGTAAAGACGAAAGCCTTTGAATAGCCCCTTAAACCTTAAAAACAAAAGCGGCGCTCCAACAGGGCGCCGCTTTTGCATTTTGCATTTTCAATTTTGCATTAAACCTCTACATCCGCATAAGCCTCCGTAGGCTCGCAGGTGCAAATCAGGTTCCGGTCGCCGACAGTATTGTTCACACGCTTTACCGAAGGCCAGAATTTATTGTGCATTACATAGGCTAAAGGATAAGCAGCCTGCTGGCGGCTGTAAGGATGCTTCCACTCATCCGCCATCACTTCAAACTGCGTGTGCGGCGCGTTCTTCAGCGCATTGTCGCTACGCTCTGTACGGCCTTCCTCAATCGCGCGGATTTCTTCGCGAATAGAAAGCATTGCTTCGCAGAAACGGTCCAGCTCCGCTTTGTCTTCGCTTTCTGTAGGCTCAATCATGATGGTGCCGGGTACCGGGAAGGACATCGTGGGCGCGTGGAAGCCGTAATCAATGAGGCGCTTCGCCACGTCTTCCGCTTCCACCTCTGCACTTTTCTTGAAGGGCCGGAGGTCAACGATGAACTCGTGCGCGCAGGTGCCGCCGCTGCCGGTATAAAGAATCGGATAATCATTCTGCAGGCGCGCGCGCATGTAGTTCGCATTCAGGATGGCGAACTCGGTTGATTTACGCATGCCTTCCGCGCCCAGCATGCGGATGTAGCCGTAGGAAATCAGCAGGATGGATGCCGAGCCATAAGGCGCAGCGCTCACCATGCCTCCCCCTCCATCGGAGGGGGCCGGGGGGAGGCTCGTAGCAGGCAGGAAAGGCTGCAGGTGCTTCTTTACGCAAATCGGCCCCATGCCCGGCCCGCCGCCGCCGTGCGGAATGGCAAAGGTCTTGTGCAGGTTCAGGTGGCAGACGTCTGCGCCGATGAGGCCGGGCGCCGTTAGGCCCACTTGCGCATTCATGTTCGCGCCGTCCATATACACCTGCCCGCCGTGGCTGTGGATGATGCCGGTGATCTCCGTCACTGTCTCTTCATACACTCCATAGGTTGACGGATACGTGATCATAATGCCGGCGAGGCGAGTACTGTATTGCTCCGCCTTCGCCTTCAAGTCAGCCACATCAATGTAGCCGTTCTCCAATGCCTTTACAACGACGACCTTGTAGCCCGCCATCACCGCAGAAGCCGGGTTGGTGCCGTGTGCAGAGATTGGAATGATAATCACATCGCGGCTGCCGTCACCGCGGCTTTCGTGGTAAGCACGGATGGTGAGGAGACCGGCGTATTCGCCTTGCGCGCCGGAATTCGGCTGCAGCGAGCAGGCGTCAAAGCCGGTGATTTCGGAAAGATACTTTTCAAGGTCTTTCGCGATCTGCAGGTAGCCGCCCGATTGGTCAAGCGGCGCGAATGGGTGCATCTTGCTCCAATGGCTCCAGGAAAGCGGAATCATTTCCGAAGCCGCATTCAGCTTCATCGTGCAGGAGCCGAGGGAAATCATGCTCGTGTTGAGCGAGAGGTCGCGGTTTTCCAGCATCTTGATGTATCGCATCATCTGCGTCTCGCTGTGGTGGCGATTGAAGACGTCCTGCGTTAGGAAGGCAGAGGTGCGGCGCAGGTCGGCAGTAATATTGCTCAGCGAATCTTCTTCCGGCGAATCAAAGGAAACGGCCGCTTCTTCTGAACCGAACAAGTTTAGAATATCGGCGAGGTCGCGCTGCGTAGTTGTTTCATCAATGGAAATACCTACGAGGTTAGAGGTGGGAGGTTGGAGGTTGGAAGTGGAATTGAAATAGCGCAGATTGATGTTCCAGCTTTCGGCGCGCTTGCGCAGGGCCACCACGTCTTTTACGCGAACGGTCAGTGTATCAAAATAAGATTCTGATACAAGCTCAATTCCGGCTTCCTGAATAGCGCGTCCGAGCGTATGCGCCAAGAGCGCGACGCGGCGTGCAATTGTTTTCAAGCCTTCAGGGCCATGGAATACGGCGTACATCGCCGCCATATTCGCCAGCAAGGCCTGCGCCGTGCAAATGTTACTTGTTGCCTTTTCACGCTTGATATGCTGCTCGCGCGTTTGCAGCGCCATGCGCAGGGCACGGTTGCCGGCAGCATCTACCGAAATGCCGATGATGCGGCCCGGAATGGCGCGCTTGAAATCATCCTTTGTAGCAAAGAAAGCTGCGTGCGGTCCGCCGAAGCCCAGAGGCACACCGAAGCGCTGCGAATTGCCAAAGGCGACATCCGCCCCCAGCTCGCCGGGAGGCGTCAGGAGCGTCAGCGCCAGCAGGTCGGTGCCCATAGCCACCAAAGCGCCCGCGCCGTGCGCGGCATGGATGAAGGCGCGGTAATCTTCTACGCTGCCCTTGTCGTTGGGATATTGAACGAGCGCGCCGAAGTAGGTGTTGTCTAATTGCGCGGCCCGATAATCGCCGACTTCTATGTGAATGCCGAGCGGATTGGCGCGCGTGTGGAGCACAGCAAGTGTCTGTGGAAACACATCCGCATCTACAAAGAATTTAGGACGCTCCGGCGCATCTGTATTTTTATTCAAGGCATGAAAGAACATGCTCATTGCCTCCGCGCCGGCAGTCGCTTCATCCAGCAGGCTTGCGTTGGCAATCGGCAGGCCGGTCAGGTCGCACACCATCGTCTGGAAGTTGAGCAGGCTTTCTAAGCGGCCCTGCGCAATCTCCGCCTGGTAAGGCGTGTACTGCGTGTACCATCCCGGGTTTTCAAAAACATTGCGGAGGATGACGCTCGGCGTGTGCGTGTCATAATAGCCTTGGCCAATGCAGTTGCGGAAGGTTTTATTCTTCAGAGAAACCTCTTTCAGCTCGCGCAGGTATTCGGCCTCGCTTTGCGGCGGCGGCACCTTCAGGGAGCCCTCCATCCGGATAGCGTCGGGCACAGTGCGGCTAATCAGCTCGTCTATGCTGGCAATGCCTATGGCGGCAAGCATTTCTTTCGTTTCTGCCTTGTCGGGGCCTATGTGACGGGCTATAAATTCCCGGCTTTGGCTGGAGAATATGTTCATTACTAATGTGCTCTGGAAGAGATGCGCAAAAGTAAAGGAAAGGGGCGGTGCGGTGGGATATCCTCCGGCCTGACTTGTAAAAGGACGGTTCCCGTTCCCGATGGGTATCCTCCGCCGGCGGAGGTGGCTAAGGAGCGAAGCGACGATGCCGGAGGTGGGCTCTTGTAACCATCAGATGCACCCACCTCCGCCCCGCTCACGTCGTTCGGGGGCACCTCCGCCGGCGGAGGATATCCCGCCCGATGTGCTCGTGTTATGCGCTTAACACCTCTGGCAGCTCCTGCCCGTCGGGAATGAATTTCATGGAAACCGAATTGACGCAGTGGCGCGTATTCTTCGCCGTAAAACGCTCACCCGTAAACACATGGCCGAGGTGGGCGTCGCAGTTGTTGCATAGGATTTCCACACGCCGCCCGTCCATATCCGTTTCGCGTTTTACCGCGCCGGGAAGCTCATCGTCAAACGAAGGCCATCCGCAGCCCGAGCTGAACTTGCTGGCGGAATGATACAGCGGTGCATTGCAGCGGCGGCAGATGTAGGTGCCGGCTGCTTTGTTGTTGTCGTACTCGCCGGTAAAGGGCATTTCGGTGCCTTTACGAAGAATGACGCGCTCTTCGTCTGAATTGAGGGAATTGTAAGCCATAATTGAAGAAAGCTTTTTTGCTGCAAGGCTGAAAAATTATGCCCCGCTGATGAATATACGCAGCAAAAGGGCGTAACGCCTTCAATTATACACACACATAATTTGGATACTTCCGTTTCTTCTCTAATTTAGCGCCGCATCCGCACAAATACATCTTTCACCAAAAACACGACATCTGTGGCGTACGACAACCCAAACAACACCGGCTACGGCAATACTGCTGAGCCCCGCAACAACGACAGCATCTATTCCAAGCGCATCAAGGCCGGCAAGCGCCGCACCTACTTCTTTGATGTGCGCGAGACGCGCGGCAAGGATTACTTCATCACCATCACGGAGAGTAAGAAGCGCTTTGAAGACGGTGGCTATGACCGCCATAAGATGTTTCTGTACAAGGAAGATTTCAACAAGTTTCTCGCGGGCCTCACAGATACCATCAACTACGTGAAGACGGACCTGATGCCAAATTTTGACTTTGACGCATTCAGCCATGAGAACGATGAGGAGTATAACCCGAATTACCATGCGCAAACGGACTCCGTTTCTAATGAGCCTTCAACAGCATCTCTGCTTACAGAAGCGCCGGTAGCCATTCTTCCTGAGCCGGTTGTAGTGGAAGACCACAGCAATATTGTTGTGGATGAGTGGAAGATGTAGTCTTCTCTTTCCAGAATTCTCAGCCCGCCGATAAGCGGGCTTTTTTAATGGCTCAGCTTCCTTCAAAGCATACTTCTGCCGATTTGATGTTTCCTTTTATAGCAGGCCGGAGCTTGCGGATGCTGACTTTAATATGTGTCAATTGTGGCCATTCCGAGCGGATGCGCGTCCAGACGTCGCGGACAAGCATCTCCAGAAGCGGCACACGCGCTCCCTTCACAACCTGACGCACCAGCTCATTGATTCGCGCATAGTCAATCAGCGGCCATTCGTCGGTAATCTGAGCAGGCAGGCGGACGGTGACATCCACCTCAAAATCATTTCCATTGTCGGCCTCCTCGGCATACATACCATGAGGTCCGTGCAGGCTGATGCTGTGAAGGGAGATGCTGAGCATAACGAAAAATTAGTGGAATGAGAAGCTGACGTGTAGTGAAGTTCTAGCCGCAACGCGCCTTACTTAATTCGGGTATCTGCTGAATAAGGCTGGGACAAGACCTCATAATTGCTGCTGCTGATAAGCTCCAGGGTATTCAGGTCGTAAACGTTATACCAGCCACTTGATCTGGCAGCGCCGGTATGATTGTGGCCGCTAAAAGGACCGCCTATATTGGTAGAAGCCACGTAGAAAGTGCCGGCCTGATCGTCCACCGTAACCCCGTGCGGCTGCCAGAACGGGCCGTAAATAATTTTTACCAGCTGCATCGTCTGATAATTGATGACTGCTACCACGCCCGTAGTGCCCGGAACTGTAGAGCTGGCTTCCATGCAAGTCACAAACATGTAGGGCCGGGCGCGTGAAATCGCGATTTCCTGAGGCTTTGAATTTACCGGCATCGGGATAACGGCAAGAAGCTTGTCCGTATGGGCGTCCATCACACGCACGCCGGGATTTGCATTCGCCTCGCAGGTCACGAAATATTTACTGCCGTCGGGCGTCAGCATAATCTCATGCAGGTCGTAAGTCCCGGAGCTGTATTGGCTGGGAGCGGGATTTCCCTGAACTGTATCTACTGTTACCAGCTTTATGAAAGAGAAATCAGGCGTGAATTTAAAAACCGTGTTCCCGTTCTGCCCGGTCATGTAGATGGTATCAAACTTCGGCGTGGAGGCTATGCCGTGCGGGTGCGCAAAGGGCGAAGAATTGGCGCTTTGCTCATCGCCGATAGACTGCGTCACCTGCATTGTAGCGGTGTTGATAATGCGCATCCATCCGCGCGACAGATCAGACGTAATCAGATTTGCGCCGTCGTCAGACAGGTGCAGCACATTCCATTGCGCATTGCCATCGCTGATCTTCGCCTGTGCAATTACCTTATCCATACGCGTGTCAATCTTCTGTATGTAGTCGCCTGCCAGGAATGATACATAAGCGTACTGTCCGTCTTTAGATACACGCACACAATGCGGCGCCTCAATGGCATTGGTCATGCCGATTGGTATATTTCGCATTACCACATGGCGGCCTGCATCTATGACGCTCAGCACATCAGAGGCCTGATTGGTCAGGTAGATTTTCTGGCGGCCGGCAGGGTTGTCGCTAAAGGCAATATTCCCTGCTTTATCGGGCGCGCCGCGTGCTATCCAGGCTTTAATAGTCAGGAAATCGGTCCGCGATAAGGGGGCGCTGCTCAGGGGCATCGTAGGCAAGGCAATGGACCCAAGTGTAGAATCAATATTGATATAATGCAGCAGCGAACTGTTTGCGGTATCGTACGGTATGACGGCAGCGCCATGTCTCGTTCCGTCAAACAGGCGATCCCAGGTATCAAGGCGCAGGCCTGCGGAGTTGTCGGCGCCGGCAGCATTATGGCACCCGCCACCGGTGGGGCCGGTGGTACAATGAAGCATCATAATCCGGTTCACATCATCCGGGTAGCCGCCATCATCCAGTATAATTTCCTGCGTATTGGGCAGATGTTTGCAGCCAACACAGATAAAAAAGAAAAGCAGGGCAAAGAAGGAGAAAATGCCGGACAGGCTATGGCGCAGGCGCATCATATGCCTTAAAGTTAAGCAGGAGAAACCGCTGCCCATACCGCTATGCGGGATTATAACATTGCGCTGGCAAGGCTGCTATACTTTTGCCCTTGTCTTATGAAAGTAACCGAACATCTCCGGCAGGCGAACAAGCCGATTATATCGCTGGAGATACTGCCGCCGGCCAAGGGCAAGAGCATTGATAGCATCTTCAGCCTTTTAGATCCGTTTAAGGAATTCTCGCCGGCATTTGTGAATGTCACTTACCACCGCGCCGAGCAGGTATTCAAACGCCGGCCCGACGGATCCTTTGAGCGTGTGGAGATCCGCAAGCGGCCCGGTACTGTTGGCATCTGCGCGGCCATCATGCACCGTTACGGTATTGATGCCGTGCCACACCTCATCTGCGGCGGCTTTTCCAAAGAGGAAACGGAGAATGCGCTCATTGACCTGCATTACCTGGGGGTGGATAATGTACTGGCGCTGCGTGGCGACGCTGCCGGCAACGAGAAGTTTTTCGTTCCGGACCCGAAGGGCCACCATTACGCGCATGAATTGGTAGAGCAGATTATAGGGCTGAACGGCGGCCATTACATAGAAGAGGACATTATGGACGGGGTCAAAACCGACTTCTGCGTTGGCGTGGCTGGCTATCCTGAAAAGCATTTTGAAAGTCCGAACCTGGAAACGGATCTCTACTATACAAAGCAAAAGATAGCGCGCGGCGGCTCCTACATCACCACGCAGATGTTCTTTGACAACAAGCATTTCTATGCTTATGAGAAAGCCTGCCGGGATTACGGAATAGAGGTGCCGATCATTCCCGGCCTCAAGCCAATCACGGGCAAGCGCCAGCTTACAGTAGTTCCAAGCATTTTCAATGTTGAAATTCCTGTAGAATTAAGCCGCGCGCTGACTGCCGCTAAAAGCGAAGCAGCCTGCGAGCAGATCGGTACCGAATGGCTGCTGGCGCAATGCCGGGACCTGCTGGCCAAAGGCGTGCCCGTGCTGCACTTCTACACTCTCGGCAAGCCACAGGTGGTGCTCAATGCGCTGAAGGAGTTGTTTTAGCGCCCGGAGCCCCTCGCGCACCTATTCATCCCGGGTAGCGCCATAGTCGTCCAGAAATTCGTGCAGCAGCTTGCCGCGCAGGTCATACCAGTTCTTGCTGCTATCGCTGCGGGGCACCTGAAAATTGAGCGCGAAGAAATACGGATAGTTGCGCACGCCGCTTTTGTTCATGCTGTTGTCCGGTTCCTTTACCCGCGTAGCATGCTCCATAAATCCCACGATCCAGAAGAGCTTATCGCCCTTTGCGGTGAAGCCGGAGCCGGTCTTGTAATAATATCTGTTTGATGCCGGATCTTCACGGAGCATCATATTCTTGACAATCCCCTGAGTGCGTTCCAGAAAAGGAAGCTCATTGAAGTAAAGCTTGCGGATAAATCCGATCTGCTCATCAGCGGATATCTGCAGCGAATTGTCCAGCCAGAAGGTATCTATGCCGCCGCCAATCTTCATATTTCCATAGCGAACGGTGTCCAGATAATGCTGCATGCGCACGCGGCCCACGCGCCGGGCTATTTCCTGGTAGTAAGGCACATTGCTCACTTTAAAGGCCTCGCGCATATCCATATCGCGGCTCCATTCATGGCTCCAGCGCTCTACGCCGTCCCAGGGAATCACCAGGCGCTCATCAGGCGCAACGGACGTTTCCAAAGCAACCAGCGAATTAAAAATCTTGAACGTAGAAGCCGGCGTAAAGCGTTCCAGGCAGCGGGTGCGGTTGTAAAGCTGAATGGTCTCATGCGCATGGTCGCGCAGGATAAAGCAGCCGCTGTCTATGCCATAGGCTTTGAAGTGCGCGGCCCAATCCGGATGCTCCTTTACACGGGCATTTTTGCAGGAAAGGAGGAAAAGGGCGAAGCAGAAAGCGGTAAGGATGCGTTGCATGATGAATCGGTGCTGCAAAGATGCAGGTTCCTTCCTGCCTCGGAATGGCTGCCATCTGTCGCCAGGCAATGTGTCTGCGGCGTACCCGCCACTCACTAATCAAACGACTGATTACTGGCCGCGGCGATTTTCACCATCCGCTCGTAATCGGTAGCTGATAGATCATTAAAGAAATAGTGCACCGGATCAATCTTTTCTCCGTTACGGATCACCTCATAATGGCAATGCGGCCCTGTGCTCTTGCCGGTGCTGCCAACCCAGCCAATTACCTCGCCGCGCTTCACCGTTTCGCCTGCTTTTGCCTTTATACGCACCATATGCCCGTAAAGCGTCTGATAGCCGTAGCCGTGATCTATAACCACATGATTGCCGTATCCTTTTTCTTCAAACGCCGTAAGGGCAATGCGTCCGTTGGCAGTGGCATAGATCGGCGTGCCGATAGATGCAGCAAAGTCAAGGCCGGTATGCATCTTGGGCGTTTTGTAGATAGGGTCAATGCGGAAGCCGAAGCCGGACGCGATCTGCGAAAGGTCTTTATCTGAAACCGGTTGTATAGCCGGGATCGCCGCGAGCATCTGCTCCTTTGTCTCTATCAGGTGCTGCAGGGTATCGTAGCTGCGCTTTTGAATCGCTATACGGGCGCTAAGACTTTCCACTTTTGTTTCCAGCGCTGCCACTAAAGTTTCATTGCTCGCGTAAGCATAGCTGCTCTTGCGCACTGCATGGGTCTTTCCGCGCCGGATGCTATCGGGCAAGGGCGCAGCTTCAAAAATGGCGCGATACACCTTATTATCCCGCTGCTCCAAAGCAGCGAGATCATCGTCTATAGCAGTGAGGCTGCGTTGCAGCGTGGCGTATTGTTCGCGGAGGCGGCTTATATCCTGAAGCGAGCGCTTCTCGCCCGGCGATGGCAGATAACGGTAAGCGACTGCAACCATAATGAGCGCCGTAACAGTTGATGCAGAGATAAAGCCCAGAGCGCGGAGTAGCCGCGTGCGCAGAGGCACCACGAATTTTTCGTACCGATGAGTAGCGGTGTTGTAAAAGTATTTACGGACTTTACGCAAAATTGACGCTGCGGTTTGGGCGGCAAATGTAATGCTTGCCTGTTCCGGCGTTGTAGGCCTATTCTTCGTAGCTTGAACCCCACCTTGAACCGCGCCCGCATTCATAAGGCCATCCGCAGCGTCTATCGCTTTCTGCCGGTGCAGCTCCTGCTTTTGCATGGCAGAAAGTATCAGCTCCTGCTGTTGTTCTGGATTATTCTCATCCTGACCATTCACGGCTCCTTCGCCACGCACTTCGGCGCCAACACACTCTTCCTAGCGCCCGAATATCTGGACCATATCGGCTTCACCAGCATGCTGCTGCTTGGTGCGGCCATGGGCATGTTCATCATGAGCTGGCATATAACCACATTCATTATTCACAGCAAGCGAATGCCATTCATCGGGGCTACTCGCCAGGCTTTCCTTAAATATTGCATCAACAACTCCCTGCTGCCGCTGGGCTTCTTTATCTACTATTCGGTCGTAAGCGTCGGGTTTCAACGCCTGGATGAAGGCGCGTCCTGGTCGGCAATAGCGCTGATGCAGCTGGGCTTCTATCTGGGCTTTTTGCTGATGATCGTGCTCTCCTTCGCCTATTTCTTCCGGGTTGGCCGCGATCTGCTGAAGACGGTGCTCGCCACCATTACCAATCCTTCACATCTGCGCGAAATCATCCCCTACGATGGCCTGGACTTTGAGTTTGACATGATACAGGCAGACACGTTTCTCACGGAAACGCTTGCCGTAGAGCATATTGACCAACTGGACAAGTATCATCCCCGCCTGCTCAACAGCATTCTTCGCCGTCATCACAGGAATGCGGTGTCGGCCACCATTTTCGCTTTTGTGCTGCTTGTGCTGCTTGGCATTTTTATGGAAGAGCCTGCCCTGCGGATACCTGCCGGCGCAGGCTTCCTGATTCTGTTCGCCGTGCTTATGGGCGTGGTAGGCGCTGTGAAGTATTTCCTGAAAAGCTGGGAGATTTTCGGCTGGGTTATTCTCTTCTCCGCGTTGGGCTGGCTGGTAGAGCATCACATCTTTGACCTGCGGTCTATCGCCTACGGTCTTGACTACCATACTGCAGACGCGCAGGTGCCTGCATATAACTATGAGTCCCTGAAGGCAACCTTCACACCGAAGCGATACATGGCAGACAAGGCCTCCGGTATTGCGCATCTGGCCGCGTGGAAAGGCCGTCAGGCAGATTCTCTCCCGCCTTTGGTAATCGTCACTGTGAGCGGCGGCGGCTCCCGTTCTTCCTATTGGACTTTCCGCGCGCTGCAATATGCCGACAGCGCCAGCGGAGGTACGCTCTTTCGCCGGACGGCCCTGCTTACGGGCGCCTCGGGGGGCATGCTGGGCGCGGCATACTGGCGTAGCATCCACCAGCAAATCGCGAAGGGCAGCAGCATGAGTCCGTATGCTTCAGCCTACCAGACAGCTATCGGGAAAGACCTGTTCAATGCCATTATCTTCTCGTTCGTATCCGTTGATCTTATCTCGCCATTCAACAAGGTTACGCTCGGGCCCTACTCTTATACTAAAGACCGCGGCTATGCCATGGAGCAGGAGCTGATCCGGAATACCGGCGGTGCGCTGGACGGGCGGCTGGCAGACTATGCAGCCGATGAGCGGGCGGGCATCATTCCGCAAATGATCGTAAACGGCACAATCGTAAATGACGGCAGAAAGCTGTTGATGTCGGCGCAGCCCGTAGGCTACCTCACGCAGCCGGCCTACGCGCTGGCAGATACCGCCACCCCGCCGATTGACGCCGTTGACTTTGCCACATTCTTCGCCAGGCAAAACCCTTACAACCTCCGCCTTGCCACAGCCTTGCGCATAAACGCAACCTTTCCGTACGTTCTGCCGGTGGTCAAGATGCCGAGCGTGCCGCAGATGAATGTGATGGATGCCGGCCTGCGCGACAATTTCGGCGCGGAAGTAGCCAGCCGCTGGCTGTATGTGTTCCGCGACTGGCTCAATGCCAATACCCGCGAGATCATCTGGCTG
Organism: Chitinophagaceae bacterium; assembly: GCA_965246765.1. Taxonomy (GTDB): domain Bacteria; phylum Bacteroidota; class Bacteroidia; order Chitinophagales; family Chitinophagaceae; genus UBA1952. The sequence goes on along the minus strand of CBDFFJ010000005.1, from coordinate 426,309 downwards.
CAGATCAGGGACACGCGTGAATACGACGTGCTGCCGTCAACTACTCAGGATAAGTTCGGCGCTATGCTGGGTGACCCGCTGTTCGTTATTCAGAATAAGTGGGAGCCTTTTCAGAGCCACTTTCAGAGCTACGTGAAAGATTACACGCCGGAGTTCTTTAGCGGCAAAATGCGCTTTGTGACGCTTCAGTATATACCCCGCAAGATTGAGAAGACGGCGAAGCTTAACTTTCACCTGACGCAGCAGGAAAAGGACGATCTCTATGCCGCTATGGACGGCGCGCGTAACCGGGCACAGCTGGACACCCTGCTGCGGTGCATACGCTGAGCCTTTTTAAACGATGGCCGGCGCTACAGTGTCCAGCATCCGTTCAGCTGCCACCAGATCATCGTGCAGCAAGCGGTCTTTGCCCATAAACGGCACAGTCTGCCGGACGATCCTGAATACCTTTTCAACCTGCGCTGAAGATTTCAGGGGACGGCGGAATTCCAGCGCCTGCGCCGCGGTCAGCAATTCTATGGCAAGCACACGCTGCACATTCAGCACAATCCGGCGCAGCTTCGTTGCGGCATTGGCGCCCATGCTCACATGATCTTCCTGTCCGTTGCTGCTCACGATGCTGTCAACGGACGCCGGCATGCACAGGCCTTTGTTCTGGCTTACGATGGCGGCCGCCGTGTATTGAGCAATCATAAAGCCGCTGTTCAGTCCCGCCTCAGGTGCCAGAAAGGGCGGCAGTCCGCGCTGGCCTGATACCAGAAGGTATGTGCGGCGTTCCGAGATATTCGCCATTTCGGAGAGCGCTATGGCCATAAAGTCAAGCTGCATGGCAAGGGGCTGCCCGTGGAAATTGCCGCCGCTCATGATTGCATCTTCCTCGGCAAAAACAATCGGGTTGTCGGTGACGGATGCGAGCTCCGTTTCTACTATATCGCGGGCATTACGCAATACGTCGGCTGTAGCGCCATGCACCTGCGGGATGCAGCGGAACGAATAAGGGTCTTGTACCTGCTGCTTCGGGCCCTGCTGAATTTCACTGCCCTCAAGCCACGCCTGCATGAGCTGTGCGGCGGCTATCTGCCCGGCATGAGGCCTCACCCGGTGGATCGGGTGACTAAAAGGCTCGCCTTTCACGTCAAAAGCGTCTGCTGAAAGTGCGCTGATTGCGGCTGCCCAGTCCATGAGCCTTGCTGATGCACGCAGGCTCCACACGGCGTAAGCGCTCATGAACTGTGTGCCGTTCAGCAAGGCCAGGCCTTCCTTGGCTGCCAGCTGCATGGGCGCCAAGCCCGCTTCCTGCAATGCCGCGGCTGCCTGCCGGCGCGCGCCTTTATAGTAAACCTCACCTTTGCCGAGAATGGGCAGGCTCAGGTGCGCCAGCGGGGCCAGATCGCCGGAAGCGCCCAGGGAGCCCAGCTCATAAACCACCGGCGTGATGCCAAGATTGTACATGGCTACAAGACGCTCCACAAGCTCCACCCGCACGCCGCTGTAGCCATGGCTCAGCCCATGAACCTTCAGCAACAGCATCAGTCGCACGATCGCTTCCGGCACCTCGTCGCCCATGCCGCAGGCGTGGGAGCAAACAAGGTTCTCCTGCAGCTGCGAAAGCTCGTCCACGGCAATGCGCACATTGCACAGCGAGCCAAAGCCTGTATTGATGCCGTAATAAGTGCGGCCATCCTGCAGCTTCCTGTCTAAGTAAGCACGGTTGGCGCTTATGCGCCCGCGCGCGTCGTCGGTAATGGTAATAGAGTCCGGGAGCGCAGGAATCAGGTCTTCAATGCGCAGATGCTCAGGTAAAATCATTTATCGGCGTCTTTCCTTTTGTCGGGTAGTGGTTGGTGTAGCGGGAGCTTTTTAAAACTATTGCGCTCCTTTCTGAAGAATCTGAGCAATGTCAACTTCTATGCTCCGGCTCACTGATTCTACGATCCGCCCCGCCTCCTGATTGCCTTTGTAAACGATAATGGTTGGCACCCGCTTCACGTCATATAGCCGGCTTTCTATGCCGCCCGTTTCCTTGGCGCGGTCCACACCCCACATGGCAAACTGGCTCATCGGGAATTTGGTAGCCTGCAGCACCTTCGCAAGCTTCGGAATAAGGTCATGCGAGTCGTCGCACCAGGTGCCCATGACGGCTACAATGGTGTATGGCTGCAATGCTTTGCTCAGGTAGGCAATTGCGTTAGCTTCGGGCTTGTAGGCGTCCATTCCGCTCTTCATCCACCTGAAAGACGGCTCGCCGTTCAGGTCAGCCATCGTGATTGGCCCCTTGAAGATCAGACCGCCATCCTGCTCGTCTTTGGAGATGCTGTATGCTTTTTGGGCAGAAGCGGCGAGACTTATAACAGACATTGTAAACAGGATAAGGAGGGATTTCATAGCAGCTCGTTTCGGATGGTCAGGAGTTGATTGCGCAGGCGCAGCAGCGCGGTGTGAAGGTCTAAAGTTTCGGGCAATGCGGCTGCATGCTGCATCTGCGCCTTAGCGCCGGCTATTGTAAAGCCCCGCTCTTTGACCAGATGGTAAATGCCGCGCAGCTCCTGAATGATTGCCGGCGTATAAAGCCGGTCGCCTTTACGGGTGGTGCGGACCTTCAGACCGAATTCGGTAGTCCAATAGCGGATATGCGAGGTGCGCACGCCAAACAGCCGCGCCACTTCCCCGATAGTATAATATTGCTTGTCAGGGCTCCAGTTGTCAAGGTTAGCAACGGCTTCGGGTTGCTCTGTGGACAGCACAACTTTTGGCGCAGCAGCCAGCTCTTCGGGAACAAGTTCCTCGCCAAACAGCGTGATCATCCGCGAAGCCATAGGCTAAGGTAGCGCCTGGTTTTTTTGAGGCCTCGTCAGCGCTCCTATCTTTAACGCTTCTTCCGTTTAGCCATATGCGTGCCGTCGTTCAGCGTGTAAAGTCTGCTTCCGTCGCTATTGAGGGAATGGTCACAGCTCAGATAGCGCACGGGTTGCTTGTATTACTTGGCGTCGCTACAGATGACGACCACTCCGATGCCGACTGGCTGGCCGGGAAAATCGTTTCCCTCCGCATTTTTTCAGATGAGGCCGGCCTGATGAATCTGGACCTCGCGGCAGTGGGAGGCAGGCTGCTGGTCGTATCTCAGTTTACGCTTCTGGCTGATTACGCCAAAGGCGCCCGGCCATCCTACGTCCGTGCGGCGCGACCCAATGCTGCAATTCCCCTTTATGAATATTTCCTGACCCGGATAGCTGCGCTCAGCGGGCAATCGCCGCAAGCGGGCACGTTTGGCGCCGACATGAGCGTGGAGCTGGTAAATGACGGCCCGGTCACCATAGTGATGGACAGCAAAACCCGGACATAGCCGAGCCGGCGCCGCATTGTGTTTCTGTTCCTGCTTAGCTTGCAGCTATGCATAATCCGGACGATGAGCGTTACATGCGCCTTGCATTGCAGGAAGCGCAGCGGGCCTATGATGCGGACGAGGTTCCCGTAGGCGCGGTGGTAGTCTGGGACGGTAAAATCATTGGCAGGGGCTGCAATCAGGTAGAGCAGTTGACCGACAGTACGGCCCACGCTGAGATGATTGCGCTGACTGCCGCCTTCAACTGGCTGGGCGCGAAATACCTGACAGATGCGACGCTCTACGTGACGGTAGAACCCTGCCTGATGTGTAGCGGCGCCATGTACTGGAGCAAGCTGGGCCGGGTGGTGTATGGCGCGGAAGACGTAAAGAACGGCTACCGGAAATTCACCGGGGCGGCCTTCCCGTTTCATCCTAAAGCAGCGCTCACCGGCGGCATACTGAGCGCCGAATGCGCGGAGCTGATGAAGCTTTTTTTTGCGGCAAAACGCTGACTGCCATGATGAAAACCCTTTTCTGCCTGATACTCCCGGCGCTTTTGTGCTGCATAGAGGCGCGCGCCTTAAAGCCCCGGAAAGATTATCCCGCCCTTCCCGATAATGCCTCGTTTCCGGGCTGGAAGGCAATCAGCCTGGAGACTGCGGATCACTACAAACTCGCCGCCTGGCAACTGCCGCCAAAGGGCATTGACCGGCATGTGAATATTATTATCGCTGGCGGAGACGCGGGCAATATGAGCAACTGGCTTCCCCTGGCCTTTGCTCTTACCTCGCAGGGTTTCGGCGTTCTTACATTTGACTATCGCAGCTTCGGCGGCAGCGACGCTTTTCCTGTTGATACGGCTATGCTGTATTACAATGAGTTTGGCGAGGACCTTAAGGCAGTCATCCGGTGGTCGCGCTCGCAGCATACCGGCGACAGGCTGGCCCTGTATGCCTTCTCTATGGGCTCGGTAATAGCTGCCAACGTCTGGGCTGAGATGCCCGCCGACTATTTTATCGCCGAAGGTCTGGTTGTGAGCCCTGCTGCTGTGCAGCAACGCCTCATGGCACTAAAGGGCAAGCTTTTTGGCCTGCCGGCTGATGCTCCTTTCCATCGTGACAAGCTTCGTACGCTCCCGGAACGCCTCCTGGTTTTTTCCGGCACTAATGACCCCGTCTGTAAGCCGGAAGACTACATCGCGCTTGCCGCGCAGCATCCCAAAATGGTCATCAAGACCTTCAGCGGCGGCCATGGCGGCGGCTTCAGCGCAACGATGGAAAGCGAGGCAGACGGTGAGTACATGCAGGCTATCAGGCAATTTGTGACCAATGAATAATCTGATGCTCTGGCATGAATGTGCGCTCGCCAATGAGCTGGAAGAGCAGCGCATGACTGAGCTGGTGGTGGGGGAGAAGCGCATCTGTCTTCTTCGCCGAAAAGGCACGCTGTTCGCGTTTGCGGCCACGTGCCCTCATGCCGGCGCGCGCCTCTGCGAGGGCCGGGTTGATCCGCAGGGCAGGATCGTTTGTCCGCTGCACAGCTATCGTTTTAATCCTGCGAATGGCTACAACGCCAGCGGCGAGGGGTACAAGCTCAAAACCTATCCCGTAAAGGAGGAAGAAGGCCGCATCTTTGTGCAATTCTGACGGATTATGAAAGAGATTCTGCTTCCGCCTTTTCTGAAGCCCGGCGATGCTATCGGCATCACCTGTCCTGCGGGATATGTCTCTCATGAGCGCATAGCGTATTCACAGGTGGTGCTGCAGCGCTGGGGCTTTCGGGTGCGTGTGGGCGCTACTGTTGGCGCGGGGGCGCACTACTTTGCCGGCCATGATGCGGAGCGGCTTGCAGACCTGCAGGCCATGCTGGACGACCGAGAGATTAAAGCCATCCTCATGGGCCGGGGCGGCTATGGCGTTTCCCGGATTATAGACGCGATTGACTGGACCGTCTTTGCGGAAAATCCAAAATGGATTTGCGGGTTCTCCGACATTACGGTGCTGCACAGTCACATTCATCAGACGCTGGGCATCGCCACGCTGCATAGCCCCATGTGCGGCGCTTTTACGCCGGAGAGCGAGGGGAGCTTTTATATAGAAAGCCTGCGGCGCGCCCTGACCGGAAGGGGACTGCGCTACGACATTCCCGGATCGCCGTACAATATCCCCGGTTTGGCTGAAGGCCCGGTTGTAGGAGGCAATCTTGCGCTGCTGGCGCATCTTACCGGCTCGGTATCTCAGTTAGATACAGAAGGTAAAATCCTGTTTCTGGAAGACATTGGCGAGCACCTCTATCATATTGACCGGATGCTGCTCAGCCTGAAACGCAGCGGACAACTGAGCGGCTTAAAGGCGCTGCTGCTGGGGCAATTCACCGATATGGAAGATACAGACCGCCCCTTCGGGCAGATGCTGGAGCAGATAATACTGGATAAAGTTGCCGGATATGGCTACCCGGTGGCGTTCAATGCTCCGTGCGGGCACGATAAAGAGAATATCACGCTTTGCCTAGGCCGCCGTCACCGCCTGCAGGTAGAAACAGGCGCATCCCGCTTAAGCATGCTCTGATGCACGCCATGCCTTCATGCCTCCGCTGAGGTTATACAGATTTTCAAACCCCGAAGCTTCCAGGCGCTGAATGGCGAGGACGCTGCGAATGCCTTTCTCACAATAAAGAACAGCCGGCACATCTTTCGGCAATTCCGGTATAGCCGCCATCAGCGCCCCCAGCGGAATCAGGCGGCCGCCGATGCTGAATGCCTCATGCTCCCACGGCTCGCGCACGTCTATGAGTACGAAATGCTTACCGCTGCGCTGCCATTGCTCCAGCTCCGCACGACTGATCTGCTGCATGAAGAATCAATAAGGGTATAAAATGTTGTTGATACAGTAGTGAAGACGCACGACCTATTTTTGCCGCAAACTTAAACACACCCCAGAAAAATGAAGCAAGCTCTTCTCTTTGTCGCTGCCAGCGCCCTACTCCTTACTGCATCTTGCCAAAGCGATCCGAAAGCGGACGAGGCTAAAACCGGCGAAGCCATGCAGGCCGGCGCTGCCACCGGCGCAACTTATAAAGCCGACCTGGCGCAAAGCCACGTAGAATGGACTGGCACCAAGCCGGTAGGCGAGCACCATGGCACTATGATGCTTAAAGGGGGCGACGTGATGGTGGACGCCGGCAACATTACCGGCGGCAAGTTTGAGATTGACATGAACTCCATGAAGATCACGGATAAGGATACCCAAGGCTCTTATAAACTGGCCGGGCATCTGATGAGTCCGGACTTCTTTGAGACGGGTAAGTATCCAAGCGCTATGTTTGAAATCACCGGGGTAAAGGCCGGCGTGGACAGCGCTGTGTCCAAAGATCTGGTAATGAAGGATGCTACGCACACCGTGATGGGCAACCTTACCCTGAAAGGCCAGACCAAAGGCATCACATTCCCTGCAAAGGTTTCTGTAAACGACAAGGTAGTGACGGCGGACGCCAACTTCAATATTGACCGCACACAGTGGGGCCTCGTGTATGGCAATGATAACAGCCTCGGCGACAAGTTTATCCGCCCTACAGTAAACATTGTGCTGCACCTTGTAGCCAATAAATAACTGAAGCTGAAAACAGAAGCGCCCGCTGCCAGATGCAGCGGGCGCTTCTGTTTCAAGGCAAATGCTTAGCTCAGGCGTTCCTGTTCGCGGAGCCAGCGCTCGGGAATCTCATCATTGCAGGCGGTGAGGTAATCGCTGTGCGCGCAGGGCACGAAACGCGCGTCGGGCAGCTCCATCCACCAGCGGCCGCTGCGGCGGCTTTTCAGGAATGTAGTGTCATTGGCGGTGAAGCGGACATGAAACTCGGCAAACTGTTCACGGTCGGTAAGCGACGCTTCCACGCGCCGCAAGGTCAGGCCTTCCGTAAAATACCAGATCATCTGCGCAATCAGTTTCGCGCTCATGCCATGCACGTCGGCCTTTTGATTGTAGCCGTAAATACCGAACGAGGTAAGATTGGTTGCCGCGCCGGCAAAACGCGTCAGCGCGCAGGCTTCATCGCCGGAAAGTCCGTTCGGCGAGCCGCCCGCATTGGCCGGCGAGTCGGAGAAACGGACGGCATTGAGATCAAAGGAAAAAAGGTCGGCGCTGCGTAGAGCCGGTTCAGCTTCATCTATGATTTCGCTCAGCCTGCCGACGCGCAAAAAGTCAAACCGCAGCTTATCCAGCGTCTCCAGCATGTGCGGATGTACATAATAGCTCTGAAAGGCCAGGTGCGTGTAGTGCTTCACAAAATTCGGCTGGCCTGTCAGCATTTCCAGCAGAAAGGACCGGTCTGTAACAGCCTCTGTCTCATCCAGATCAATAAAGGCATCTGCTACTACGGCATTGATTACCTGATTCTGCTTTTTAAAGGCCTCATACTGCTGCATGGTCAGGTCGTGCGAGCCGCCAAGCACAATGACGATCTTTCCTGCATCGTGCAGCTCCTGGAGCACAATGCGCAGCGCGGCGCGGGTATCGGCTACGCTTGCGCCCTGCAGGATGTTGCCTGCATCGGCGATCCGGATGGTCGGATGCCAGTTGTAAAGCTGATAGAGCTCCTTACGGATCGCATCGGGCGAAAGGCTGAATGCGGCGTCATCGGAATGGCCGCGCTGCTCGCCGCAGCCTATGATCACTACGTCTGCATCGTCCACATCCATGTTGCTTTGCGTGGCAAACTGAAGCTGCGCGCCCCATTGCAAGGGGTCGTACTGAATATGGCTGTGCGTCTCTATAAAATGGCGCGAAGCGAAGAAAGAATGTAGGTCCTGCATATCGGGTTTCAGATTTCGGAAGGCGGACGGCGGGTTTCAGGTCGCCGCCGGATTGCAATATTCCGTCAAAGCGCTCTTCCCTCAGTCCGAAATCCGAAATCTGCATTCCGAAATCAACGGTACTTTTGGGCTTATGGCCACTGGCAAGAAATCCAAACCCTCATATGTATATGCCATTATCGGCGTGAGCCTGGTGCTGTTCCTGCTGGGTACGCTTGGCTGGCTGGTAATTAACGGGCGTTCGCTGACGCGCGAATTCAAAGAGAACATTACTGTAACGACTGATTTCCATGACAATGTTGCGCCGGACAAGATTGCCCGGCTGCAGGCAATTATAGCAAAGCAGCCGTTTATCAAGCGCAGTCGCGTCATTTCAAAGGAAGAAGCGCTGAAGCTGCAAAGCGAGGTGGAAGGGGAGAACGTTGGCCAGTTTCTGGGTTACAATCCGCTCTTTGCATCGCTGGAAATGAACGTCTATGCAGAGTATGCGAACAGGGACAGTCTGGAAAAGATTCGCCGCTTCGTGCTTCAAAGCAATATTGTGCGGGAGGTGACCTATCCCAAGCGCAACGTGGAGCAGATGAACGCCAATTTTCGCCGCATCAACCTGATACTCGGCGCCATTGCGCTGGTGCTGGTGATTGCCGTGGTTATTCTGATTGACAACACAGTGCGCCTGGCCATGTTTTCCAATCGCTTCCTTATTAAGACAATGCAGATGGTGGGCGCCAACCGCTTCTTCATCTCCAAGCCTTTTGATATGCGGGCTATCATCAATGGCCTGATCAGCGGAGTAATAGCGGTGGCCGGACTATGGCTGGTGATGCAATTTGCCGAAAGCCAGCTGCCGGAGCTGAAGACCTTGCATGATAACACGCTCATTTTATTGCTGATGACGGGGCTGCTCGTTATGGGCGTCCTTATCTCTCTGCTCAGCACGCACCGCTCTGTGGTAAAATACCTGAAGATGCACGTTGACGATCTGTATTAAGTGATTCCGCCCCCTTTTTAAGTAATATTGCTCCTCTCTTATGGCTACGACTCCGCAATCCCAACCCACAAAATCTGCTGCCGGTCCGTCTTACAAAAGCCCCCTGAGCGGCAAGACGGTCGTCAAGGCAGGCGTTCCCCGCGGTAATCAGACCTTCCTGTTTGATAAAGGCAACTATATGTGGATGGGCATTGGCCTGCTGTGCATTCTGATTGGTTTTGCCCTGCTTTCCGGCGGCAAGAGCCCCGACCCGCACCAGTTCAACTATGCGGAGGTATATTCGTTTCGTCGCATCACGCTGGCGCCTATTGTGATCCTGATCGGCTTCGGCATCGAGGCCTATGCGATTATGATGAAGCGCCCGGATCGCCGCGCGGAAGGATAATTCCGCGGAGCGCTATGCGTTGTTAATCTAAAACAATGGCCCCATGCTCCGGCTGCGGATAGCTTTGCCGGAATCATGGCAAATATTCAGGCCTCTATAGGCACGCAGCATTACCAGACTGCGCTCGCCTCTGCTACCAACACCTATGTAGCCGATGAGCCGTTGAGTGAGGGCGGCGCTGATAAAGGCTTTTCGCCTTCCGAGCTGTTGGCTGCTGCGCTTGCTACCTGCACCTGCGTCACACTCCGCATGTATGCCGACCGGAAAGGCTGGCCGCTGGCAGACGTGAAAGTGAACGTTGATTTTAAACGTGATGCAGCGCTGAACATATCCACTATTCAGCGCGACGTCGTGCTCGTGGGCGACTTAAGCGCCGTGCAACGCACCCGCCTGATGCAGATTGCCAATGCCTGCTACATTCACAGGACGCTAAGCAACCCGATACATATTCATACTGCTTTCCCCGAAGAGGCCGCAGGCATCAATGCAACGCTATGAAAGACATTACCAAGCATTACACCAATGGCGAAGTCACCATTGTCTGGAAGCCGGCCATGTGCATTCACTCCAAAATCTGCTGGCAGCAATCCGCCGGCCTGCCCGAAGTATTTCATCCCGCGACAAGGCCCTGGATTACGCCCGAAGCGTCCGATACAACGCGCATTATAGAACAGGTGAAGCTTTGTCCTTCCGGCGCCCTGAGCTTTTACCTGAATGACCAGGAACAACCTGCGGAGGCAGCCGCGACAAGCGAGACAATAGCCGAGGTAATGAAAGACGGACCACTACTTGTGTACGGAAACATCACCGTGCGGGACGGCGAAGGCGTGGAGACGCGCAAGAGCAAAGTCACAGCCTTCTGTCGCTGCGGCGCGTCCGGCAATAAGCCTTACTGCGACGGTACGCACACCAGGATTGGCTTCAAAGGATAAATGAATACCCGCTTCTCTTCTTTCAATAGGCGAATCCTGCCAGGCCGCATAGCTTGCCGCCCTAAACCACCATCACTATGAAAAAAGCAGGTATTATCGGCTCCGGTCCCGTGGCCAAGGCTTTGGGAAAAGGTCTTCTGTCACTTGGCTATTCCGTGATGCTCGGCAGCCGCGATGCGGCAAAGCTGGCAGACTGGGCAGACGGCGGGGAAGGCGCCGAAGCCGGGTCATTTCGCGAGGCTGCCGCCTTCGGCGATGTCCTCATCCTTGCGGTGAAAGGAACGGCGGCGCTGGATGCGCTGCATGCTGCGGGCACGGAAACAATCGGCAGCAAGACGGTGATAGATGCCACCAACCCGATAGCCGAAAAGCCGCCGGTAGATGGCGTGCTTCAATTCTTTACCGGTCCTAACGAATCACTTATGGAGCAGCTTCAGGACGCATTTGTGAGCGCACGCTTTGTAAAGGCGTTCAACAGCGTGGGCAATACACAGATGATCCATCCGAAGTATGCGGAGGGCAAGCCAACCATGTTTATCTGCGGCAACGATGATGCGGCAAAGGCTGAAGTAACCGGCATGCTGGAAAGCCTGGATTGGGACGTGGCAGACATGGGCAAGGCGGCTGCCGCGAGGGCTATTGAGCCCCTTTCTATGCTTTGGTGCATTCCCGGCTTCGCTAAGAATGAATGGACGCATGCCTTTAAGCTGCTGCATCAGTAGCTGTTGCCGACGCTCATTTAACAGCTTTGTCAGAAGGGTAGTGCGGGCCATTGCCTAATTTTAAGCTGTGTCCATATCTGCCCTGCGCCGCTGCCTGCTGACGCTGTCTTTCTGCTTTATCGTTGCCGGTCTGCATGCCCAGGCGTCTGACAGCACCCTGGCGGCAGCGCGTGCTATGATGGAAGCAAAAGAGTGGGACAAAGCCGCCGGGTTGTTGCGCGAGTCTTACCAAGCCTCCTCCGGCGACGCCGATGTATATCACGAATACCTGACCGCCCTGATCGGTGCGAAGGATTATAAAGGAGCAGAGAAGCTGGTGAGCGATCGCCTGAATGGCACCACTATTCCGCACCTGCTTATAGACTTGGGCCGGGTGTATGCGGCTGCGGGAAAAGAGTCTAAAGCAAAAGACCAGTTTGATGTAGCGCTTAAAGCCGTGAACGGCGATGAGATGCTCACCCAGCAGCTTGCGGCTGCATTTGCCGCCGCCGGCCGGACCGACTACGCCATTCTTGTCTATGAGCGGATGCGCGCCATCATGCAGAACCCTTATCTGTATTCCGGCCCGCTCTCCCGCCTGTATGCAAAGGCAGGCGATGTACCCAAAGCCATTGATGCGCTGCTTAACGGCGGCCCTACGCCCTTTGGCGGCCAAGACGATACAAAGGCGCAACTGCTGGAGCTGCTCGGCGAGGATGCCGGGAAGCTGAGCATTGCTCAAAAGGCAATTATCCGGCGCATCAACCTCCAGCCCGATAATACTTACTACGCCGATCTGCTTACATGGCTTTACACCCAGAAAGGTGATTGGGATGGCGCGCTGCTGCAAATAGAGGCTATAGATGAGCGGGCAAATGCAGGCGGCCAGGGCCTTATCCAATTTGCCCAGCTGGCGCAAAAGGAAGGTCAGTCTGACATAGCCCGCAAAAGCCTGGACGCGGTTATAGAAGCCGGAACGGCGAAACCCTACTACTCCCTTGCGCGCGCGCAACGCTTAAACCTCGGCATGCAGGCCCTTCGGGGAAATCCCTCTTTCTCAAAGGAAGAAGTGGCGGCGCTCCGCCTGAACTATCAGACCTTCCTCAAAGAATTTCCGCAGTATGAGGCATCGGATGTGGCGCGTGACTTTGCCGAGCTGGAGGCGCAGTTTGGCGGCAATCCAAAAGCGGGGATAGCCTTGCTGGAGCGCGCCATCGCGGCGCCAACAGCCTCCAAAGAGTTTGTCGGGCGGGCGAAGCTTCAAATGGGGGATTACCTGATCCTGGACGGAAAGGTTTGGGACGCCTCCCTCACATATAGCCAGGTAGATAAAGCCTTTCGCGAAGATTTCCTGGGCGAGGATGCCCGCTTCCGAAATGGGAAGCTGGCTTATTACCGGGGCGATTTCGGCTGGGCGCAGACACAACTTTCCGCGCTCAAAGCATCCACCTCGGAGCTCATTGCCAATGACGCGCTCAATCTTTCTGTGATTATTACAGAGAACAGTCCGGACAGTAATACCGCCGCACTCTTGCTCTTTTCCCGCGCAGACCTGCTGCTTTTTCAGAATAAAGACGCCGAAGCGCTCAAAGAGCTGGACAGCATCACCACCATTTACCCGAAGCATCCGCTGCAGGACGATGTGCTGATGCTACGCGCATCGCTGGCACTAAAGCAAAGGGCATATGACAAGGCGCTCGGCTACCTCGCGGCCATCGTAAAGGATCATGGCAAGGATGTGCTTGGCGATGATGCCATCTTTAAAACCGCTGAGATTTATGAGCGCGCGCTGAAAGACCCGCTTAAAGCAAAGGAATATTACGAGCAGCTTATTCTGGATTATCCCGGCAGCACTTATGTGCAGATTGCACGCAATCGGCTGGCGGCGCTCGCTACCGGTGCGGCAGCGCGCTCATAAAGCCAGTTCAACAGACGGGTCCCAGAGTACTTTCTGAAAGTCGGCCACCGCATCGTCTTTTACCTCAACGCCTTCGCTGCGCAGCAGTCCGGCCATCTCATCGCCGGGGCCAAAGTGCGCCTTGCCGCTCAGCATGCCATTCCTGTTTACGACCCGCTGGGCAGGTACCGGAGGCATCACATGATGGCAGCCGTTCATAGCATAGCCCACCATTCTTGCACCACTCCTGAGTCCAATAGCGGCCGCTACGTGCCCGTAAGTGGTCACGCGGCCCGGCGGCACTTGGCGCACAATCTCGTAGATGGCTTCGTAGATGTCGCTATGAGGATTGGCCATTATTCGGTTCTTCGTTTTTTCTTGCGGCAAGCAGTGCGCTGCGCTTTGGCTCCCGGACGGCTGCGTAGTCGTAAGGGCAATGCAGGCATCCGCCACCGCAGCACCAGCCCCGGTGCAGGTGGTATTCCCGGGTCATTACCAGCCGGCCATCGGGCAGGAGGTAATAGTCCTCGCCTTCACGTAGTCGCATCCGTTCCGGCCTTAGCCTTCTTTTTTTCCGGCGCAATTATCTGCGCTTCCGGCAGGGAAAAGGAAAGATAATAGATGGTGCGGCCTTCCGCACGGTGCATGCCCTCGTAAAAGGTCTGTATGGCCAGCGGGCCGTTGGCAAAGCCCTTGCCGTAAATGTCTGCAATGTCGGCATGGACGGGGCAGCTAAGAGATTTGATTACTTCCTGCGTAAACGTATAAAGCGCTTCGGAGTCCGTTTTAAGATGAATGCGGGCGCCTGGCGTCAGTACTTTTTGGTACTGCGCTAAAAAGCGCGGATGCGTGAGGCGGTTCTTGGCCTTGCCTTCCCGCAGAAAAGGGTCTGGAAATACAATCCATAGCTCCTCCACCTCGCCCGGTGCAAAGTAGTCTGGGAGCTGCTGAATCTGGGCGCGGAGGAAGGCGACATTCTCCAGGCCTTCCGCCAACGCCTTTTTGGCGCCGATGTATATACGGTTGCCTTTTATGTCCACGCCGATAAAGTTGCGCTCGGGGTGTTCCCGGCCCAGGCCGATGCTGTATTCACCTTTGCCGCAGGCAAGCTCCAAGGTAACCGGATGATTATTTCCGAAATGCGCCGACCATCTGCCTTTCATTCCTTCCGGATATTGCAGTACATTGGCAAACGTTTTTATGGCCGCGAAGCGCACCAATTTTTTCTGACCCATAGCTGTCGGGCAAAGGTAGCCAGGCCTGTATCACAACAACTGTCTTATTCCAAACACACCATACAACACCACATGAAGAAAGCCTTACTCTTTAGCCTGTGCGCGGGCATGATTGCGCTGACTTTTTCCTCCTACACCAATGGCCCGTTTGCGGGCGGCGCGGGCAATCACACCGGCAGCGCGGGATCTCCGGCGAATTGCAGCACGGGCAGCGGTTGCCACGCTACAAATAATGTGGCTACAATCTGCTCTCTCACGGTGACGCCAGCCGTGGGCGGTGCGCAGATAACCAGCTATGTGCCGGGCGGCAGCTATAAGGTGCAGGTTGTCGGCTTTACCACTGGAACGGCATTTCCGAAGTTCGGATTTCAGGCCTCGTGCGTAAAGGCAGCTTCGACAAGCGTTCAGGCGGGTACATTCAGCGCTACGGGAAATGTCGCGGTTCGCGGCACAACGCTGAAGCTTGTGGAGCAGGCCACGGCTCCCATTGCCGGCACGTCGGCGGGCCCGGGTACGGCCTATCTTGCTTCATTCGACTGGATCGCCCCTGTTCAGGGTACCGGCAGCGTACAATTTTACCTTACCCTAAACGCAGTGAATGGCAACACCACATCCGCAGGGGACCAGCCCAACACGGCTACACCGTTACTTATAACTGAAGCCCCGGCATCCGGTGTAGGTTCTGCTATATCAAGGCAGCTAAATATTTACCCCAATCCTGCCACGGATGTGCTGCATCTGGGCCTGGCCCGGCCTGATGCACACACGCTTGTCTGTGTATATGACGCGGCCGGCAGAACGGTGATTGCCAGGGAAGCCGGCGTGGTTCACGGCGAGCTTATCATACCTACGACGAACCTGAACGCGGGCAACTATTACATCCTCGCGCAGCAGGGCGATCAGCGCTACGGTGCCATGTTTGTAAAACAGTGATCTTACCGCACATCATTCCGATGGAAACTTATCAAAACACGCAGTCGCAGATTTTTACTGAGGCATTACCACCAACGTATGCCGGATTCTGGAGGCGCTTCGTGGCTTACCTGATTGACTATATTGTACTTTCCGTACCGGGATACCTCTTTGGGATGATGGTAGGGTATAACATGTTAAGCGGCCTTTTGCAGCCAAGGCGATCTATAGTTGAGATTTTTACGGCGGGATACTTCGCCACTGTATTATTTACACTTGTGCTGAACTGGCTTTACTATGCGCTGCAGGAATCAGGACCGGCACAGGCCACACTTGGCAAGCGCGCCATGGGCGTCAGGATTATCGGGCCCGAGGGGCAACGCATTTCCTTTGCCAATGCTACCGGGCGTTATTTCGGTAAGATAATATCGGGGCTTATTCTGCTTATCGGCTTTATAATGGCCGGCTGGGATTCCCGCAAGCAGGCGCTCCACGACAAGATGGCCAACACCTTCGCTATTAAAGAATAATCCGCGCAACCCGCAACCCGCAATCATCAATACATTCAAACTTTAAACACCCACAACCACTATGTCCGCATTCGCACTTCTGTTTGTTCTCGGATTCATCGTCCTCATCTTCGCCAGCTTCTGGAAAATATTTGAGAAGGCCGGCCGTCCCGGCTGGGAAGGAATAGTACCCTTCTACAACCTCTACATGCTGCTCAAGATTGTAGGCAAGCCGGGCTGGTGGCTCGTGCTGTTCATCATCCCCATCGTAAACTACGTCTTCATTATCTGGACGTACAACATGCTTTCCAAAAGCTTCGGCAAGGAAGAAGGCTTTACTGTAGGGCTTGTGCTGCTCGGCATTGTGTTCTTTCCCATTCTCGCCTTCGGCGATGCCCAATACTTAGGCCCCTACGGCGATCAGGAAGCATTCCGCGCGCATCAGCAGCGCGGCACTTTTGACCTGGAGCAGGGAAAGTTTGCTTAGACCTGAATCCGATCTTCCGGAAAGCCTGCTTCGCTACCGGAGCAGGCTTTTTTTTTATAGTGCAGCCTGCATGCCGCCATACAGCAGCATCACTCCGTCTATCAGCAGGAGATATACATAAGGGTGCGGCCGGCGCCGCGATAAGGCGATAGCCCCCCAGGCTGCCGCGCCGCTCACGAGGTAAGCAGGCAGCATATCATAATTGCTCCGGTATATGCAGCGCCCCACCGCCCAGCCTTCGTAGGCAATCAGCGTCAGGTTAACGGACAGGTATGCCGCGGGAACGCCCAGGGTATTGGGCAGTGTGTGAATACCGCGCGCCTTATCCGCGGAAGCGTCGCGGATGTCAAAGGCAATGCAGAGCGGGAAGATGAGCAGGAAGCGGATCACCAGCTCTATCCAGTAGGCGGACAGCGGTATGCCCCAGTACAGCGCGGGCAGCACCGTACCGATGAGCACCCACACCCCGGTGAGCACATGAATCTTCAGCAGGCCATAGTCCTTCAGGCGGGTTTTGTAGCGGAAAGGCAGCAGCGGGGTAGAATAGGCAAATGCCAGCAGACCCATCGCGGCGCAGCCGGCTATTACTTTAAGGGAAAGATGCGGCAGCGCCAGAACGCAAAGCGCAATACCCGTGCCGCCTGCCAGCCGGTGCCAGAGCCCTGCCCTGGCAGACCAGTCTTCCGCGCCGGCATTACGGTTGAAGAGGTGATGCACATTATACTCCAGCAGCGTGCTCCCCGCAATCAGCGCATGAAGCGGCGATAAGAATGGCGGCAGCCGGCCCAGCATGATCCGCTCCGCGCCGAGGCACAGCGCCAGGGCGCATAGCGCGGTGTAGATGCTGGTGTGGATAAAGAGTTTGATGGTGGCGGTGTGTGGGTGAGCTTAGCACGCCTACAGGGGAATATTCCCATGCTTCCGCTTCGGACCATTTACTACTTTATTGCGCAGCATGGCATAAGCACGGATCAGGCGCTCGCGGGTTTGTTCCGGTAAGATCACCTCATCAATAAAGCCCCGGGCCGCCGCGCCATACGGGTTTGCGAATTTCTCCGCATACTCTGCTTCCTTTTCTTTTCCCTTTGCTTCCTTGTCGGGGGCTTCGGCGATTTCTTTTTTGAAAATAATCTCCGCCGCGCCCTTCGCGCCCATCACCGCGATCTCCGCCGTTGGCCAGGCGTAGTTCATATCGGCCCCAATGTGCTTGGAGTTCATTACATCATACGCGCCGCCGTAAGCCTTGCGGGTGATGACGGTGATCTTGGGCACAGTGGCTTCGCTCAGCGCATAGAGCAGCTTCGCGCCATTGGTGATGATGCCGCCCCACTCCTGGTCGGTGCCGGGCAGGAAGCCGGGCACATCCACGAGTACGAGCAGAGGTATGTTGAAGGCGTCGCAGAAGCGGACAAAGCGCGCGCCTTTCTTGGAAGAATTAATGTCTAAAACGCCCGCAAGCTGCGCCGGCTGATTGGCCACAATGCCGATGGACCGCCCGGCAATGCGGCAAAAGCCCACCACGATATTCTCCGCGTATTCCTTATGCACCTCCAGGAAGTCGCCGCCGTCGGCCAGCTCAGCTATCACCTCCTTCATGTCGTATGGCTGATTGGCCCCGTCGGGAATGATGTTAGCGAGAACTTCACGGGTTTCTACGCCGCTTTCGTAGGGTAGGGCGGGCGCTTCCTCCTCGCAGTTCTGCGGCATGTAGCTCAGCAGGTCTTTGAGGTATTGGATGCATTCCACCTCATTGGCGCAGGCAAAGTGCGTGACGCCGCTGCGCGACGCATGGGTATGCGCGCCGCCCAGCTCCTCGCTGGTCACCTGCTCATGCGTTACCGTCTTTACCACGTTGGGGCCGGTCACAAACATGTAGCTCGTGCCTTCTACCATCAGGATAAAGTCTGTGATGGCCGGGCTGTACACCGCGCCGCCCGCGCAGGGCCCCATGATGGCGGATAGCTGCGGCACTACGCCGGAGGCCTGCACATTTCTATGAAAAATATCGGCATAGCCGCCCAGGCTCACCACGCCTTCCTGGATGCGCGCGCCGCCGGAGTCGTTGAGGCCTATGATGGGCGCGCCGTTCTGCATGGCGAGGTCCATAATGCGGCAGATTTTTTCTGCGTGCGTCTCGCTCAGGGAGCCGCCGAATACGGTGAAGTCCTGCGAATACACATAGACAAGGCGGCCCGCGATATTCCCGTAACCCGTCACTACGCCGTCGCCGGGATACACTTCCTTTTCCATCCCGAAGTCAGTGCTGCGGTGCGTAACGAAGGCGCCTATCTCCTGAAAAGAGCCTTCGTCCAGCAGCAGCGTAAGGCGCTCGCGGGCACTGAGCTTTCCTTTCTTGTGCTGTGCGTCTATACGCGCTTTGCCGCCGCCAAGCTGCGCCGCCGCTGTCTTCTCCTGTAGTAAGGCTATTTTATCTGACATAGTTTTTTTAGCTGACGCAAATGTAGCGGTGAGCGCCCACTGCAGGCCTATCTGGGCGGAGGCGAAGGCATTACTTTTGAATGCTCAAGCACTACAATGGTCAAACGTTTTCTGGAACATCTCGGCAAGTATTCGCTCATGCTGAAGGACAGCATCGGCAAGCCGGAAAATTTCCGCGTTTACTGGGACGAGTTTATGGCCCAGTGCAACGACATCGGCATCCGTTCCCTGCCCATCGTCTGCATCGTTTCCCTCTTTCTCGGCATGGTGCTCACCGTGCAGACGGCCTACCAGCTTATTTCCCCCATCATTCCCCGCCCCGTCATCGCCGGCATCATCCGCGACTCCATGATCCTGGAGCTTTCGCCTACCGTCATCTGCATTATCCTGGCCGGCGTGGTGGGCTCCAAGATTGCCTCAGAGCTGGGCAATATGCGCGTGAGCGAGCAGATTGACGCCCTGGAAATTATGGGCATCAACACCAAAGCATACCTCATCCTGCCCAAAATCCTCGCCGCGCTCATCATGGTGCCCTGCCTCATCTGCCTCTCCATCGCCATCGGCATCTGGGGCGGCTACCTGGCCGGCATGTTCTCCTCCATCCTCAGCAAAGAGCAGTTTCATCAAGGCCTTATCAACGGCTTCCTGCCCTACAACGTCTTCTTTGCCATGAGCAAAGCCTTCACCTTCGCCTTCATTATTTCTACCATCCCCTCCTATTACGGCTATTATGTAGAAGGCGGCGCGCTGGAGATAGGGCGGGCCTCCACCACCGCCGTTGTGGTGAGTTGTGTGGTGATACTTTTCGCCGACTACGGACTGTCGGTGCTGTTATTATAAAAGAATGCTTGTCAGAATGCCTGTGTAATGCGTTACATAGCCTCCGTTATGGCCTACAATGCCATTGTAATGCGTTACATAGCCTCCGTTACGGCTTACAATGCCGTTGTAATGCGTTGCATGACCATTGTAATGCGTTACATGGCCTCCGTTACGGCTTACAATGCCGTTGCAGGGCGCTACATCTCCACATTTATGCATCAACCTTAAACAAAAACGCATGAAGTTGGCAACTCTACGCATCGCATCCCCTGCTTTAGCTGTAAATCCGACGTATTTACGCATGAACGTGGCGGTTTTGTGCGTTTTTGTTTAACTAATGCACATAAATGTGAGGGTGCAACGCATAAATCCCGCAGATTCACAGATATTTTCAGTGAAATGTTGCCGGCAGTTTTTGTCTTCCGGTACGGAACCTATCAATCTGATGCGTGAAATGGCAAAAGTTCCCGTGCCGGGATGACAAAAGACTAGAAGAAAAGCTTCAAATGGATTTTTCGTATAAACGCCAGAGCGTATTCCGGCAGGTTAAGAAGCGATGACCCCGCTTTTCCGCCCGCGCAGCAGATAAAGATTAGCCACCATAGCCACCAGCAGGCACATAGCCACCAGCTGATGGCATTCCGCCAGGGCCTCAAAGGCGCCAAAGCGCCCCGCGGTAGCTACGCGGTCGCCATGCAGCACCGTGGCGATGCCCAGCAGCACCTGGGTAACCACAATCAGCACCGGCCATTGCCGCCAGCGGCGGAGGCGGGCGCTCATCGGCTTTCCCGCCGCCTTGTACCAATAAACGACGGCGATGCACAGCAGGTAAGCGAGGGTGCGGTGCATAAAATGAACGGCGACAGGCTGCGAGACCCAGGCGCTGAAGCCATCATAAACCCGCCCGCCATATTGGTGCACATTTTCAGGAATCCAGACGCCATTGATAGTAGGCCAGGTAGGCGCCACGGAAGCGGCCTTGAGACCGGCCATAAATGCGCCGTAAATAAGCTGGATGCACAGCAGGGCAATAACGCCGAGGGTGAGCTTGCGCACGCGCCCGTCGGCAATGCGGTCGCGCTCATTGACCAGCAGCTTTAGTGCAAACCACTGCGTATAGCAAAGGAGCACAAGCGCCGCCATAAAATGCACCGCCAGGCGGATGTGACTGACGTACAGATCGGTGTCATTCAGCCCGCTTTGCACCATAATCCAGCCGATGGCCCCCTGCAGGGCGCCGAGGATAAATAGGATGACGAAGGGGGCAATCATCGCCTTATTAAAATACCTGCGGACGAGAAAGTACACGAACCCGATTATGAACACAAGGCCTACGAGCCGCGCCCATTCCCTGTGCGCCCACTCCCAGAAGTAGATGGACTTGAAGTCTGAAAGCGTGAAGTGAGCGTTGAGGTAGCGGTACTGGGCTATCTGCTGGTATTTTTGAAATGCGGCATTCCAGGCGGCTTCGTTAAGCGGGGGAATGGCGCCGAGGATTGGTTTCCACTCCGTTATAGAAAGGCCGGCGCCGGTAAGGCGGGTAATGCCGCCAAGCCCGATCTGTATAATGAGCATGGCCACGCCAAGGAGGAGCCATCGGGCAACCGCGCGGTTCTTACGGGCGAGGTCGGAAGTTGAAGGAGTTAGCATTCCGGGACGCGAAATTAAGCGGGCGCAGGCCGTGGGGGGCGGAAGAATATTGATGCGCCAATACGCTTGCAGAAATTTATTTTTCTACCAAATAGTATAATCCGTATTTATTTTACACTAAGTTTGCGAGGCACGTCTGGCGTGGGGAATTGTTGAGGCAGATACAGGCGTAACGTTCAAAGGCTTTCTTTGTAATCTCTTCATATCTTTCACCAACCAATCACACCTATCACCATGAGAAAAGCAGACGTCGTCTCCTCCATCGCAGAGAAGACCGGGATTCCTAAAGTGGACATCCTCGTAACCCTTGAAACCTTTTTCAAGGAAGTAAAAACCAGCCTCATTGAGGGCGAGCCGATTTACGTTCGCGGCTTCGGTTCTTTCATCCTGAAGAAGCGCGCCGCCAAAGTGGGCCGTAACATCAAGAAAGGCGTTTCTGTACAGATTCCGGAGCACTTCATCCCTGCTTTCAAGCCCGCCAAGGAGTTCATGCACGCTGTAAAAGCCTCTGAGCATGACCTTCAGGAAACTCCTGCCAATGAGCTGGAAGCCGCTGCGCTGAACTGATTTTCCAGGGATTGAAATCCCTGGCTATTATATCGGCCGTCCCTACGGGACTTTGATGTCCGGTGATATTGGATTCCTTAGTCTTACCTTCGCGGGCCTGAAAATCCCGTCTAATTGCGTACCGCCCACTACATTGCCATAGCCTCAGCCCTCGCGCTGACCGGCATTCTGTATTGGACAGTACCTACCACGCCGCCGCCCGGAGCTGTCAAGGCTACGGGCGGCGGTGCGCATAGGGATGGTAGTGAACAAGCCGCTGCTCCTCAGGTGGTTCCGGCATCCCTGGATTCTATTCTTACGGCTTCCAAAGCAGCGCTTCCCGTTCACGCAAAGGAGGAGTTGACCGCTTTAGAAGAAAAGATTGCTTCGCTGAAAGATTCTGTAGCAATGGCTCCGCTCTTGGAGCAAACGGCAGCTATCTGGCGGGAGCACAAGCAGGTAGCGCCTTACGCCTGGGCTACAGGCAAAGCTGCGCATTTGGCGCACTCGGAAAAAAAGCTCAATTTCGCCGGCCAGTTTTACCTGGAGCTTATGCACGAGGCGGGAACGCCTGCTGTGGGAGCCTGGGCGGCTGGCGGGGCGGTGGATTGTATGAGTGAGGCGCTTGCGTTGAACCCGGCCAACGATACCACAAGGATGGCGCTGGCAACGGCCTATATAGAAGGCACCGGCGCGCCAATGAGCGGAGTTTCAATTCTCCGCGAAATGGTAGCCAAGAACCCTGACCATGTTCCGGCGAATCTGTTGCTTGGCCGCCTCTCCATCCAGAGCGGTCAGTGGGATAAGGCAGTGACGCGGCTGGAACATGTGATTGATTTAGAGCCGACTAACCGGGAAGGACTGTACTTTCTGGCGGAGGCTTACAAAGGGAAAGGGAACAAAGAAAAGGCTATAGAAACCTTCCGGAAGCTGGAAGGGATTGTAAAAAGCCCGGACTTTACGAACGATATAGAAAAGTACATCACCTCATTTAAGTAACCTCATTAAAACGAACGAAGTATGCCTTGCGGTAAGAAACGTAAACGCCATAAGATAGCCACGCACAAGCGCAAAAAGCGCCTGCGCCGCAACCGTCATAAGAAGAAGTAAGGTCGCGTAGGGCCTCTGCCCTATACTGCTGAAGCCTTTCATCCCGCAACGACTCTTGAGCGTGCGGGATGAATGCTTTGTATTATATGCTTTAGCATACACAATAGAACACGGATTGAACGGACTAGATGGATTTTCACGGATAAACAATCCGGGGAATCTGGTTAATACGTCAAATCCCGGTTCTGACTTCTTCATCCGCTACCCCGCGCCCAAAGCCTGCTGCTCAATGAGTTGCAACGCACCGGGTGGCGCTAAATACAGACGGTAGCCATGAATAAAGAACTTATCATCAACTCCGCCAGCGGGGATGGTGTAGAAATAGCGCTCCTTGAAGACAAGAAATTAGTAGAACTGCATTATGAGCGCGGCACCGACCAGTTTTCGGTCGGCGACCTCTACCTCGGCAAAGTCCGCAAGACGATGCCCGGCCTTAATGCCGTGTTTGTGGATGTAGGCTTTGAAAAAGACGCCTTTCTCCACTATACCGACCTGAGCCCTTACTTCCGTTCTCTGCTGAAATTCACGGCGGAGAGCGCTAAAGGCACGCCCAGTTGGGGCGAAGACTTTGGGAAATTCCAGACCGAACCCGACATCCCGAAGGGCGGGAAAATCACCGAAATCGTTCAGGGAAAGCCTGAGGTGATGGTGCAAATCCTAAAGGAGCCCATTTCCTCTAAAGGCCCGCGCCTGAGCTGCGAAATATCACTGCCGGGGCGCTTTATGGTGCTGACGCCATTCAACGATGTGGTGGCTGTGAGCCGCAAGATTCACTCTGCCGAAGAGCGGAAGCGCCTGCAACGCATTGTAGAAAGCATTAAGCCTAAGAACGTAGGCATCATCGTGCGCACGGCTGCGGAAGGCAAGAATACCGCCGAGCTTCATGCCGACATCCTTGACCTCGCGGCAAGCTGGAAGAAGGTGCAAGAGAACCTGAAAAGTGCAAAAGCCCCGCAAAAAATCCTCGGCGAGCAGGACAAAACCACCTCCATTCTGCGCGACCTGCTGAATGATTCCTTTCAGAAAATCGTCGTTGACGACAAGCGCATTATGGCCGAAGCAAAGGAATACATCGGCCGCATCATGCCGGAGCAGTTGGAGATTGTGAGCCTGCACAGCGCACAGCAGCCGGTTTTTGATACTTATGGCATTACCAAACAGGTAAAGGCGGCCTTTGGCAAGACGGTAAATATGCCATCCGGCGCTTACCTCATTATTGAGCACACCGAAGCCCTGCACGTTATTGACGTAAACTCCGGCACACGCAGCGGCGAAAAGGACCAGGAGCTGAACGCCCTTGCCACGAACCTGGAAGCCATTAGCGAAATAGCCCGCCAGTTGCGGCTACGCGACTTGGGCGGCATCATCGTCATTGACCTCATTGACATGAAAAATCCCGACCATCGCAAGCAGGCAATAGACGCGATGGAAGCAGCGATGTCGCAAGACCGGGCGAAGCATACCGTGTTACCGATGAGCAAGTTTGGCCTGATGCAGATTACCCGCCAGCGCCTGCGCCCGGAAATCAACATCACAACGGCGGAAGTCTGCCCGACCTGCAAAGGCACCGGCAAAATCGGCCCGTCCATCATGCTGGGCGATGATATTGAGAAGGATGTGGCCTACCTGATTAATCAGGGCCACCGCGAGCTGACGATTCACATGCACCCGATTCTGGCGGCTTATCTCACCAAGAAAGCTCCCGGCATCCTCGGCAAATCGCCTCTGCAGAAGTGGAACGCGCAATACAAAGCGAAAATAAAAATCACAGAAGACCCCGGAGCGCCACTGACAGAATACCAGTTTTTTGACCGGGTAACGGACGATTTAATCAAGCTGTAGCCCGATTAGCTACGCCGGAGTAATTAATCCACAGTTTTAATAGCTGTGGATTTTTTGCTTTGATGCCCCGCACGTCACGGTCAGGCGGTCGGCTCCCGCGCGTATTTCGCATATCAAAATCTGTAAGGCCAAACCTTCCGTCCAGCGGCGTTTAGTTATGCACCGGTGGTGGATTTCTTTCGCCTGTTCCAGCTTGCCGTTTTATTATTTTCGGTACCCTTTCCTGAAAAAAAAAGCAGAAAAGCGTCTGCAAGGACATTCCATAATCATACTTCCACCTTATCCCAAAACGATATTATCCAATGCCCAACGAGACTACCAAAACCGCCACAGGCAAAGGCTTAGCCTTCAACCGCCACTTCACCAAAGACGGCATTTCTCCGTACGAGATGTTCCCGTATGAGCTTCGTACCTCCGTCATCCGCAACCCTAATGGCGAGGTAAAGCAGGAGATGAAAGACGTAGAAGTGCCTGCCCACTGGAGCCAGATTGCTACCGACATTCTTGCGCAGAAGTACTTCCGCCGCGCGGGTGTGCCACAGGCGGATGGCAGCATGGGCCGGGAGACTTCTATTAAGCAAGTGGCGCACCGCCTGGCGGAGTGCTGGAAGAGCTGGGGCTACAAGTACGGCTACTTTGCTTCTGAGCAGGATGCGCAGGTTTTCTACGATGAAATCGCCTACTCTATCCTCGCACAAAGCTGCGCGCCTAACTCGCCGCAGTGGTTCAACACCGGACTGCACAATTCTTACGGCATCACCGGCGAGCCGCAGGGCCACTATTATGTAGAGCCAACCACCGGCAAGCTGGAGAAGAGCAAGAACGCCTACGAGCGCCCTCAGCCGCATGCCTGCTTTATCCTTTCTGTATCTGACGACCTGGTGAATGAGGGCGGCATTATGGACCTCTGGGTACGTGAGGCGCGCATCTTTAAGTACGGCTCGGGTGTGGGTACGAACTACTCCGGCATTCGCGCCGAAGGCGAAAAGCTCTCTGGCGGCGGCACTTCAAGCGGCCTCATGTCTTTCCTGAAGATTGGCGACCGCGCTGCGGGTGCGATTAAGAGCGGTGGCACTACACGTCGGGCGGCCAAGATGGTTTGCTTAGACCTGACACACCCGGAAGCGCCTGAGTTTATTGACTGGAAAGTAGAGGAGGAGAAAAAAGTGGCTGCGCTGATTGCCGCAGGCTATTCTTCCGATTATGAAGGCGAGGCTTACCGCACCGTTTCCGGTCAGAACTCCAACAACTCTGTTCGTATTCCGAATAGCTTTTTCCGCAAGCTGGCTACCGGCGAGGATTGGGAAATGACCGCCCGCTCTACCGGCAAGGTGATGCGCAAATTTTCTTCTACCGAGCTGTGGAATAAAATCTGCTACGCCGCATGGCGCTGCGCCGACCCCGGCACGCAGTACGACACGACCATCAATGAGTGGCACACCTGCCCGGAAGGCGGCCGCATCAATGCGAGCAATCCTTGCAGCGAGTATATGTTCCTGGACAATACTGCCTGCAATCTTGCCTCCCTCAACCTGCGCCGCTTCTTCAATGAAGAGACTTCAACCTTTGACGTAGCCGGCTTTGAATATGGCGTTCGCCTCTGGACTGTGGTGTTGGAAATTTCTGTGCTCATGGCGCAGTTCCCAAGCCCTGAGGTAGCGCAGCTTTCCTACGATTACCGCACACTCGGTCTTGGCTTTGCCAACCTCGGCTCTATGCTGATGGTGTCGGGCATTCCTTATGATTCCGAAGAAGGCCGCGCGATTGCAGGTGCGATTACGGCCATCATGAATGGTGTTTCTTACAAGACTTCCGCGGAAATGGCGGCTGCGCTGGGCGCCTTCCCTGAGTATGAAAAGAACAAGGAACATATGCTGCGCGTGATGCGCAATCACCGCCTTGCAGCTTATGATGCCAGCGCGGATGCGTATGATAATCTGGAGACGATTCCGCAGGGCATCAACTCCAAATATTGCCCCGACTACCTGCTCACCGCCGCCACCAAGGCATGGGATGAGTGCGTGCAGATGGGCGAGCAATACGGCTACCGCAATGCGCAGGCTACCGTAATCGCTCCGACTGGTACGATTGGTTTGGTTATGGACTGTGATACAACAGGCGTTGAACCAGACTTTGCGTTAGTAAAATTTAAGAAGCTGAGCGGCGGCGGCTACATGAAAATTGTCAACCAGAGTGTGCCTGCCGCGCTGCGAAAGCTCGGCTATACCGAGGCCCAGATGGATGCGATGGTGAAGTATGCGGTAGGTCACGCAACATTTGCGGGCGCACCGGGCATCAACCATCAGACGCTTTCTGCGAAAGGCTTTATAGCCGAAGAAGTAGCCAAGCTGGATAAGAGCGTGGAGAGCGCTTTTGAGATTGGCTTTGTGTTCAACCATTACAACCTCGGCGCTGAATGCATGGAGCGCCTCGGCTTCTCCGAAGAGCAGTACACCGACCCGGAATTCAGCCTGCTGCATGAGCTGGGCTTTACCGACGAGGAGATTGATGCCTGCAACGATTATGTGTGCGGTACGATGATGATGGAAGGTGCGCCTCACCTGAAGGCAGAGCACTTTGCGGTGTTTGACACGGCCAACAAGTGCGGCAAGAAAGGCGAGCGCTACATCCACGCGCATGGCCACATTCGTATGATGGCGGCGGTGCAGCCGTTTATCTCCGGCGCTATTTCCAAGACCATCAATCTCCCCAACGAGGCGACCATTGATGAAATCCGCGACTGCTACCAGATGAGCCACAAGCTCGGTATCAAAGCCTGCGCGCTTTATCGGGATGGCAGCAAGCTCAGCCAGCCGCTTTCCAACAAGAGTGACAAGAAGAACAAGAAGAAAGAAGAAACAGCAGAAGCGGCATCAACCGAGCAACACTCCAACACTCCAACACTCCAACACTCCAACATCGTAGACCTCGGCGCCCTCACCGTTGACGAGCTTCTGGAAGAAGTAAGCAAGCGCGTACAGGCCTCATCCGATACGAAGTTGAAGAGCAAGCTCGCCTCTATTGTGGAGCGCAAGAGCCTGCCGGCTAAGCGCCGCGGCTACACCATCAAGGCGAAGGTGGGCGGACAGGCGCTCTTCCTGCGCACGG
The DNA here is from genome assembly GCA_965246765.1 of Chitinophagaceae bacterium. Taxonomy (GTDB): domain Bacteria; phylum Bacteroidota; class Bacteroidia; order Chitinophagales; family Chitinophagaceae; genus UBA1952. Next base: position 398,611 of record CBDFFJ010000005.1, on the reverse strand, counting down.
GCGAGTATGGCGACGGCACCCTGGGCGAAATCTTTGTGGACATGAGCAAGGAAGGCGCTACGATGCGCTCGCTGCTCAACTCCTTTGCCATAGCCGTGAGCGTGGGCCTGCAGTACGGCGTGCCGCTGGAGGAGTACGTGGAAAAATTCATTTTCACGCGCTTTGAGCCGAGCGGCATCGTTGACCACCCGAACATCAAGACGGCGACCTCGGTACTGGACTATATCTTCCGCGTGCTGGCGTATGAATACCTTGACCGGGACGACCTGGTGCATGTAAAGGACATAGAGCATGTGGCTGCGGATACGACTTCTGCGGAAAGGGAATTGAGCGCGGTGCGGGTGACGGCTCCCCCGGTCGCTGAGCGGAGCCGAAGCGCCGAAGCCACGACGCCTGCGCCCAATGCGGCGGCGATGCAGGCTCTGCAGGCGGTGAAGATTAATGGGACGGCGCACAATGCGATTAGCAATGGAAAGCCAGTTGTGACGGCCTCTGCGAATGGCAACGGCCAACACCACGCTCACGGCAGCATTGCCGAGGCGAAGGCGGATGTGAAGAAGATGATGGGCACCTCTGCTGATGCGCCTGCGTGCAGCAACTGCGGGAATATTACCCTGCGGAACGGCACCTGCTATATGTGCCCGAATTGCGGGACTACTACGGGGTGTAGCTAAGGGATGGGAATGAGTGATGAATAATGAGAGCGGCTGCGCAGAAATGCGTAGCCGCTTAATAACTTCAAATAGAGGAAAATCTTTTTAAACTTAACGTCATGGAACAAGAAGCCAATTCACAAGAGCCTGCCATTAGCGATTCCACATCGCATGAAACTCAACGAGAAGAACCAAATGCGAAAAGTAGCGATAAGAAGACTGCAAAAAAGGACTCTCCTAATAAGAGTACAGCTAAATCTGCTTCAAAGAAGACAACTGTTGGAAAGAAGAATGCTACTGCGAAGAAAGTGGCTGCAAAAAAGAATGTAGCATCCAAAGCAACGGTTCCAACGAAGGCTGCCTCACCAACACCAAATTATCCACGTCACGATGTTGAAAAAGCATTAAGAATTCCTAAAGCTATATTAGACCAAAATGCTGGTAGAGATAGTTCAGAATTAGAAGCTGCCAAGTTTGTAGGCATTAATAATGTGTCAGGCCCATTTGCAGTAGAAATTAGTTCGTCGTTAAAGTATGGATTCCTTGAACGGCCAGAATCAAAGCAGCTTAGGCTGACAGATTTGGCAAAGAAGATTTTGCGTCCCCAAGCTCCAGATGATGAACTTAAAGGCTACCGTCAAGCAATCCTTAATGCGCCAGTAATTAGTGAAGTCTATAAACATTACAGAGGTGAAAACTTACCAGATAGAAAGTTTTTTGAAAATGCGCTGACAGACACGTTCAAGTTACCCGCAGAGAAGCTTTCTGAATTCATTGATATCTTCTTATCATCTCTTACTACTGCAAGGCTAGTTGAAAAAATTGGCGATAAGTACCGCCTTATAGATGTCTCAAGTGAAGGAGGAAAGACCTTCGTTGATACAGATTCAGAAATCAAGAAACTTAGTAAAAGTGCCACTGTGTCAGCGGGAGATACTTGTTTTGTAATGATGCCCTTTGCAACACCAATTGGCGACTATTATAAGAAAATTTACGAGCCAGCCATTGAAAAAGCTGGTTTGATTCCAATAAGGGCTGACAATGAAATTTTTGGAGTGGGGAAAATTATAGACCAAATATGGAACGGAATCAACTCTGCCAAAGTATTGATTGGAGAGCTTACTGGTCGTAATGCCAATGTTTTCTATGAATTGGGAATAGCGCATGCATTAAAGAAGCCTGTTGTTCTAATTTCGTCTAACGAGAATGATGTCCCTTTTGATTTACAGCATATCAGGGTGATATACTATGATGTTTTTGACCCATTTTGGGGACAGAAATTGATTGACAAAGTCGCAGAAAATATTTTATCTGCTATTAAAAACCCTGAGGAGACAATATTGTTTTAGAGTTAAGAAGTATCTCGGATGCCTTCTCCAAGCTCTTAAAAAATCTTGACAACCTTGTTCAATCCGAATACTCACTTATCTTTGTATTGCGTCTGGTAAGAGTCGCTAAGCGTCTCAAACAGAGATAATGTCTCTAAAACCAGTCGCTTTTTTATGCCCATACCTGAAGTAAATGCACTTCTGTTACATTGATGAATCTGGAGTACCAGATATACCCGGCAATACCAGCCACTACGTACTTGCTGGGCTTTGCATACCAGTAGATAGGTGGAAATCTTGTGAAAGAGACATTTCAAAAGTCAAGCAGAAATACAACCTTTCTGATGCAGAAATCCATACTGGTTGGATTCTGTGGCCATACTTGGAGCAATCTAAAATTGCTGGCTTTGAACAATTGGATTACCATGCACGTAGGTACGAGGTTTCTAAGTATAGGAACACAGAACTACTCCGACTCCAAAAAACAAATCCAAAGCAGTATCGTCGTACGAAGAAAAATTACCGAGCAACACAAGACTATGTACATCTAACCTTTACAGAAAGGCAAAGTTTTATTCAGGAGGTGACTCGCGTGATAAGTTCTTGGCACTTTGCCAGACTCTTCGCTGAATGTCTTGATAAGATACATTTCAATCCGGCGGCGACACGATATTCGGTAGATGAACAAACTTTTGACCAAGTTGTATCACGGTTTGAACAGTATCTACAGATTTATTCCAAAACTCGTGATACAACAATGTTCGGCTTGTTGATTCATGATAATAATGATACAGTCAAGAAACGTCATACCGAAATGATGAAGGGTTTCCACAGAGGTGGGACTTTATGGACTAGCATTACAAACATTATTGAGACTCCAATGTTTGTTGATTCTCAACTCACAAGCATGGTTCAGATTGCCGATGTGTGTAGTTATAGTTTGAGACGCTATGTGGAGAAGGGTGAGACTGTTTTATTTGATGAAATAATTAAAATAGCAGATAGAAAGGACAATAGAATAGTGGGAGTTAGGCACTTTACTAACACAAACTGTCTGTGTAAAATTTGTGACGGAAGAAAATAACTTTGCAATTTCCCCCAGTTCTGCCTAGACCCCACTCGCGCGAGCATATCCCACCATCATTAAGTTTCTGGCGCGAGCATGCAGCTAAGCCCTGCGGAAGGGTGCTCGTGCCTAAGCGCATGGGCACGAGCACCCTTCCGCACAAAGGCCCGGCGGCATGCTCGCGCCAGTATCGTTACGGTGGTTTTGCAAAATTGAATGGGGCGGGACATATCTTGCTTCCATGAGCAGCAAGTACAAAATTGGCGACCAGACGGAGCTCTACTTCGTCACCTATGCAACCGTAGGCTGGGTAGATGTCTTTGCCAGAGCTGTCTACCGCGATATCTTTATCCAGAGCCTGAATCATTGCAGCGAGCATAAAGGCTTGAACGTCTACGCATGGGTACTGATGCCCAATCACATTCACGCCATCACCTGTACTGAGCGTAGCCGAAGTGTCGGCACGCGCGACAAGCCTATAGAATCCACCATGCGCGACCATAAGCGGCATACTTCAGATGAAATCCATAAAGCTTTGAAGTATGAAGCCGAGAGCCGGCGGGAATGGATGCTGCCCATCTTCACCGCTGCCGGCAGCGCCCTGTCGCACAACCGCGGCTTCCAGCTCTGGCAGCAGGATTATCATCCCATCCTGCTCAGCAGCCGCGAGCTGGTTTTGCAGCGTTTGCATTACACGCATTACAATCCAGTGAGGGCAGGCTTTGTGGAAGAGCCGCAGCATTGGATATATAGTTCGGCCGTTGCCTACCCCGGCGGACACTCTATTATGCCAGGTCTTCAAATACTTGAATTGTAGCACCTGTGCTTAGATGCCCACAATAAAAGGTACGCCCTCCCGCCCCGGAGCCAGTCCCCACGCGACGAAACAAACAATCACTGTTCGCGGCACACTATCCGCAGCGTTCAGAAAAATTCGCACCAGCTATTATCTTTAACTCAGAATATTCAATTATGCTCGTTACCTATCAACTGCAAAGAAAATCGCTCGTCGCTGTTGACGACGCTGCAGGCTCCTGCCTGTATGAAGGCGGCGACGTATTTCTCAATCATCAGGCTGTAGGGCATTATGCAGGTGCTAACCGCACAATTAAAGGCGTTACGGACGCGCAGAATACAGCCATGCTTACACTCACACTCTTTCTGCAAAAAAATGCGGCTGGCGGGGTCGAAAGCCTTACCATGCAAGGCACCCACGATTTTGCCACCGGGCACGAAATGGGCAGCGTTAGCGCAGCCTCACTTCCATACATGATGCATGTCGGCAGGACGTTTAACCGGATGGGCGACAATCTTGTAGTTGGCTGATCAGCTTCGCCCGCCGAAGTGCCATTTGCGCTTAATCGCTAATAAACCTGTCAGACGTACAATTTTGCCAGGTCTTTGCAGCTGGCAGGCGCATCGGCAAACTTCAGATTGCCGGACAGCTTCGACTTCAACAGTCTAAAGACCGGACAGAACTATCAGAACTCTGGGACGCGATGAATCAAGGCCAATCCGATATTGACTTTCTCAGCGCCCGCTATGCCGCCGCGCGCAATAAGTATAAACCAGCGCCGCTAAAGGTGCTCATCATCGCAGAAGCGCCGCCCTGCAACCTTGACCGCTACTTTTTCTTTGAAGAAGTACGCAGCCAAGATTCCCTTTTCTTAGAAATAACGGGCGTGCTCTACCCGGAGCTGAAGGCGCAATACCTCGCCTCTAAAAGAGACCCGGCGCTGAAAGCGGAATTGCTGGAGGCCTTCCAGTCTGACGGCTACTGGCTGATGGACCTTTCGGAGTTGCCGTATGAAGTGAGCGGCGTCGCACATGAGGCATCCCTGCCATCGCTGTTGGAGCGTTTGAAGAAATTGGTCAACCGAAAGACGCGCATCATCCTGCTGAAAGCGAATGTTTACGACTGCTGCTACGGGCCTTTAAAAGAGGCGGGTTACAAAGTGAGTGCCGAGCGCATTCCCTTTCCGGGCAGCGGGCAACAGACGGTGTTTCGGGAGAAGTTTCGGAGGGCATTGAACATAGGCTAAAGGCGCTGCCCTTTTCTTCTTTACCGCGCTCATCATAAATCCACGCATCTTTAATCCTAAAACCAACCAATACATTATGTGGGCAGTAGAAGAAGACCAGCTGGAACGCACCTTTAAGTTTGACTCCTTCATTGAGGCTTTTGCCTTTATGACCAAGGTAGCGCTGACGGCTGAAAAGCTCGCGCATCACCCGACTTTCATCAACACCTATGGCGATGTTACCATTCGCCTGAGCACGCACGAGGCCGGAGAGGTAACGGATAAAGACCACTTTCTCGCGGCGGCGATTGACAATATTTACGGGGATTAAGCGACGGCAGAACATCATAAAGCTTTATCCGGTTACGCTCAGGCCTGACTCGCGCATGCACGTAGTCAGGCTTCTGAAGCATAGTGTGCTCATGAGTAAGCATTGGCACGAGTACTCAACCCACAAAGGCTAACGCTATACTCCAGTTCTGCTAAGTCTGCCACGAAACAGTTCTGCCAAGTCTTCGGACTTGGCAGGTGCGGCAGGCAATCTTCAGATTGCCGGGTAGCTATATCATACAGCAGTCTGAAGACTGAGAACCGATGCTGCCAAGTCCGAAGACCTGGCAGAACTACGAACTACGAACTACAGTACGAGGCAACGACGTAAACCAAGGCATTTACCGCAGTGTCCATCGCGCTACGTCTATGCCTAAACCATCTTTCCATGCCGTAATGGGCACCGTGCAAGGCCGCCCGGCAAAATAGCCGGCGCTGCTGTACAGATACGCTTCCGGCGACTCCACCCAACCAGCCCGCACGGGGTTCAGGTGTATGTAGCGCAGCTTTTGCAGGAAGAACTTGTCGCTAATCAGCTCAATCGGGTGGTTATCATGCGTCCAGACCTGATAATGCGTGTTGGTGCTGCGCTGGCTCGCATTCCACGCAAAACGATGTAGTAGCCATTCGCGGCGGCTTTCGGGCTCATGCTGTACGGCTTCCAGAAGCTTTACCGAAGTCCACTTCTTAAAGTCGCGAATCAGTCCGCTCAGATTGCCGGTCGCGCTTTGCAGGATGATGTGCATGTGATTGGTCATGATTACAAAGCCATAGACCAGCGCGCCCTTTTTCTCCACGCAATAGTTTAAGCTGTCAATCAGTGTGTCGCGATGATTCTTGCGGCTGAAGATGTCCACCCAGTCCACGACTGAAAATGTGAGGTAGTGGACTGCTGATTCATCGCGGATTTTATAGCCGTCATCCATAGCGCGGATTATTTGCGGCGAAAAATAAGTGTTTGTGTGGCAATCTGAAGATTGCCTGCCGCTGCTGCCAAGTCCGGAGACTTGGCAGAACTGTGAACAAGATTAATATTTCAGGATATACCCCGAGCCGCTACAGGTAATACACCGGGGGCGCTCAAATACGCGGCTGCCGTTTTTTGTGGTATAATATCCCTGGCCGTAATATCCTGAGCCGTTGCAGTTGGGGCACAGGGATTTGTAAGGCTGGGGCTTACTATTGTTGCTATTGGTCGCCGGGGCCAGTTGCTGGTAGGAGTTTCCGTAGTAGCCGGGCTGCTCGGTAGGGTGCTTCAGGTAATAGGCTTGCGGGTTAGTCTTCAGCAGCTGCATGTCGGCTTCAAATGCCTTGCGCTTCGCCTCTTCCACAGCGTTATACTGCCCGGTCTTCAGGGCATTATAATGAGCTACCCAGACCTTGGCCGCATCAGAGCGTGTTGCCTCTTCATTCACATAGGGCGAAATGTCGTAAGTCATCGGCGTCAGGCTCGCGCCCATTTTTTCCGTCAGGCCGTAAGGGGTGTAGTACCCTTCCCAACGATATTTTCCATGGTGAGTCCACACGCCCTCCGTACCTGGCAATGCCGGGCTGTATATTTCTACCATTCCGTTCGGCAGCTCAAAAACTCATCGTTCTTAAACATTCCGGTTACTATGGCATGCCCGTCTAGGGCAGGGGCAGCCTGCGCCGCTGTGGCGGGTGCATCCTTTTGCGTGGCGGAAGTGGGCGGCGTGCCGGTTTTCCCAAAATAATCAAAGGTTTCGTGGGCGGAATCTATCAGGGCGTGCATCCGCTTTGCCATGGCTTCAACGGAAGTGTCCGATACGATATTTCGGTTCTGCCGGCTCTGTGCGCTGCTGTGAAGTGTGGCAAAGATCAAGACGGGCAGCAGTAAAGTGATTCGTATATTCATGAGGATGTGTATGATGGCACATCAAACGTAGGCTTATTAATGATGCTGCCTATATCCAGTTCTGCTTAGACACTTATTTTCTACTATAACGTTGCTGCACGTTCCATTCAAAGCGATGCGTAATCTATTCGCGGTGGCGCTCCGGCAGACTCTTCACGCGTTTAATAATCTGCTTCACCGTCATCTTCTTAAAATCGCTTAGACCATCTGAAAGGGTCCATTGGCCTTCAGGCTGGCGCAATAGCGCATGCAGGCGATTGGACATTTTCACCATCCACACGCTTCCTATCGTTTGAAACTTTGCTAAAGCGCTTTGTGCGGCAGCATAAATACCTGTTTCAGGGTGTGTCAGGCTAATGCAGGTATTACATTGCAGGCTAAATCACCTTCTTAGGTGACTGCTGCTGATTGCGGCTATCATTTTGCCCGCCCGTGCAGGCAATAAGGAAGATAAGACAGAGGCGCAGGCCGCCGCGATGGGCGAGTGTATCATGAAGCTGATTGAAGATAGCAGAACAGGATTTAAAGCGGAAATGGGCGCGAGGATCGCCGGCGGTGAAGCGGGTGAGCAGCGCTACGCCACACCCGCGATGGATTGCCTGAATGCCGATGAGCAATACATCAGCGTGAAAGATGGTAAAGCCATCTACACAATTACCCTGAGCGGCAGTAAAGCGTTTGAGGTTTTGGATGCCTGTATAAAACGCATCACCGACCGTTATCAGCATGGGCGGATAAAGTGGAGCAACATTGACTATGTATCTCCAAAGGATGGCTGGTCTTATTTCGTGATGCGCGCTTCCTCACGCAGTCCCGCAATTGCCGCTTACTGCTATTCGCCCAATCACAAGAAGATAGAAATGTCCATCGGCCCGGTGGTGGATATGGAAGAGCTGCATTATCGGGAACAGGACCGCCAGACGGCAGCGCGCGACAATAAATTCCGCACGGAGTATAAATCCACGGGCAGCACAGAACTGGATTCTATCAATATGTATCAGCACGGCACCAACCTGCGCGGCGATTATTCGACCAGCCTTAAAATCCGCGACTTTTTCATGGGCACGGTGGACGATGATTATAATAATACCGTAGGCGAACCATTTACTACTTCAGACGGACGAAAGCTGTACCGCGCGCCGCTATGGTTTGGCGCCGATGACGCTTATTCCCGCAAAGACACCAGTGGCTGGGGCACCATGCTGTATCTTTTTTTCGCCGCCGGAAAGCCGGGCACAGAAGATATGGTAGCTACGCTGCGGCACCTGTTTTCTTATAGTACGCTGGGCGTGGAAGCCAGCCCCGGCCCGCATCCGTTTGTGTACTTCAGGCGGAATAATGCCTCCAACATTCTTTACCGTTACGACCTCAGCGCCGATGCGCCCTACAAAGTCCTGACCGTCGTGTTTACACAATCGTTTGGCCTGAAGGAGCGCCGTGCCGCAGCCGCTGCAGAAGCCGCCAGACAAGCCTACTATGCCGAGCAAAGCAAAAGGTGGCAGGATGAGCGTGATGCCTACAACCGCGCCCACCCGAAGAAGAACTATAACGTTGACTGGGACAAGCGCTCCAAAGAGCGCAATGCCGAGCGTGCGCAGCAGGACAAGCTGCACCAGGAATCGGTGGATTACTATAATAAAATACACCCCTACGGCGAGGGCGCAAATGATGATGTGGGCCGACCGATACAGTAGTTGGAGACTGTGGCGGAGCGGCATTCAATATACCGGGCAGCGATACATGCCATATATGCCGGGAAGCGCCTGCTGGCGCCGGTACTGATGCCCCGGAAACCGCAACAATATATGTTCAAGGTGACGCATGGCGGCAATACGGCTGCTGTCGTTCATCAGCCGGAATCAATCGTATTGGCGGGGAAGACTTATTGGTTTGACAACCGGGCCACAGCGTTCCCGCCGGATTTTTCAGACCACGGCTCGGATTGGCTGTTTGTGCTTGTGATGGATCAGCGACAGCATAAATGCCGGTTTATACACTGCGGCTTACAAAGCCAATGTAAATGACCTGCCCGGACTGCCTCAAATGGCGCTGCTTTCTTTCTTCAATACCGATACCTTCGGTTTCCGCGTAAAAACACAAGCGACTATATGAAACACGTCATTCTCACCACGCTGCTTGCATTAAGCCTTAGCAGCTGCGGCAGCAATGCAAACCCCGGTTCCGGCACTGCCGCTCCGTCCGCAACGGATGCTGGCGGGAGTGGCAGCGATGGCGAATATTTCAGCTTTTCCATTGACGGCAAGGAGATGAAGATTCCCGCCGCCGATGTCAGCACGTCTTACCATGATGTTGACTCGTCCTTAAAAATACTTGCCGGGCCGGATGGCGGACTGAGCATAAATCTCACCATTCCGCATATACAGAAGTGCCCATGTACGGTACCGGCAGGCTCAGCGGTAGCGTCCGACCTGTTGGCGCAAGGCTCCGTGTCTTTGCAGAACTATCCGCAAAAACCTTACGCATTCAATAGCTGGTACCTATCCATGCACGAGGCGCCTCCGGGCGATGCCATCAGGATCACGGACGCCGGCACGCCAAAAGACGGCTACCGTTATATCAGCGGCACGTTTCAGGCAAAGGTGCTTAAGACCGAAAGCAACGGCGCCGCCCCGGACAATAAGGACTACCAGATCACAAACGGCCGCTTCCGCGTGAAGCATGACCTGCATGGCTCAAAGACGTTTTGAGCCGTATCATGCTTGGATTCAATGATGCATATCAGAGGAGCCAGCATCCTGTAAAGGATTGCTTTGCCGCATCCTTCACGCTGCTAACTATAGCTACAAAAAAAGCATCCGCCGGAGAGGCGGATGCTTTTTTTGTAATCGTTCCGGGCCTCCTGTTATTAATCCTTGCAGACTACGTTATAATCGCTGAAAATCTCCTTGCCCATATCGGGCAGCTTGCTGCCGGAGCGGTCAACTTCCGTCTTCAGCATCTTGCCAAAGCCGCTTTTCTTTTTCTCCTGCACGGCAGGGTCGTAGGTTTTGTAGCCGCCGGACGCCATCTTGTCCTGAACCGCCTTGCAGTCTTCGGTCAGATCTTTAATGTCTGATACTTCAAGCTCCTGCACTTTGCCGTCACCTTTCTGCACCAGAATGTCCGGGCTGGAAAGGATGTGCTCTTCGTCCTGCTTGGCGCGCTGAATGTCGCCTTCGCCGGCAGATACCATAGTCGGGTAGCCGTAAAGCTTGTACATCGTGATCTTGCCATATACAAGTGCTTCTGCCAAATGTGTAGTGGAAGTCAGGTTCTTCATTGTCTTGATCTTGCCGCCGAGGCCATTGCCGCTTTGGTTCATCAGGCCTTCACGCTTGTTCACAAACTTGATGCGGCGGAAATGACGCTCATTGCCGGCATCGTCAATGGCCACGTATTCCTTGATGTCGTCTGCATCCATCTTGGTGAAGCGCTGGCGCTTCTTGGATGCGTCCATATCCGCCTTCGCTATAAACTTCACCTTCTTCTGGTTCACCCAGGGATTTGACTCGCCGCCCACGAGCTTTACGATGCCCTCAATCTTCTGGTCGTCCGACTTAATGACGTAGCCATACTTCTCATTCCCCCTCAGCTCATATTCTTCCTCAGCCTCCTGGGCAAAAAGCGGAGCGGCAAAGATGGAAAGACAGCTCACCAATAGTATTTTTTTCATTGTATGTGATTTTAGGGCGTGAAGATATGTGTTTAAGCTTACGGCAGATTTCCGGAAGCTTAATTAAGCATAGTCCCGCAGCACAACGGCCCTTTCGCCGACATTGCATCAGCGAAACCGGTAGCTGATCCCCGCGCCCGCAAATACCGGCATGCCGCTAAGCGGCTCCATGCCCGCCCCGATTCCTATGAGGTAGCGGGCTGTGATTGATCCGGCGCCCGCCCGCCAGCTCATCCGCGCATCTAAGTACACGCGCGTGGAAAGCTCATTGGTATAGCGGTCCATCATAGAAGGCCTGCGACCGTCGCTGGTCAGGTACTTGCGATACGGGTAGCTTATCAGGTCTGCATTTAGCCGGAAGAAGGCCTTTTTCAGTGACCCTCCGGCCGCTAATGGCTTAGGCGGCCGCATGATTGCAATGGAAATGCCGCCTATCATTCCGAGGCTGCCCGCTTTGCCAAAGCCGTGGATATACCGGTCGTAATACGTGTAGCCCCCGTTAAAACCAACATGCAGACGCTTACCGGCCGGAACCCGAAACTTAAAAACCGTATCAAAGAAGAAAGAGCCCGCCTCACGCGTCACATCATAGTGCTCCGGCCGCTTTCTTGCAGCGGTGAAGATGCGGGATGGCCTGAGCGCCTCCTTTGTCCGGGCTCCCGGTTGCGCACCTGCATAAAATCCGCGCTTAAGCCCGCTGCGCTGCGCCGTGTTAGTGTTTGTAATAGCTGCCACATGAAAATCAGACTGCCTCAGCGCAATGCTCAGGCTCCGCGCGCCGGCGTTGGCAACAGACAGAATGATGATTAGAACTGAAGAAATCCGCCGCATAGCGCCATACAATAGCTGTGGCAGCAAATCTCTGATAAAGGCCGCGCAACTAATAGCGTCAAATGTTTATGTATTGTAAAGCCGCCCGGCAGATAGCGCTGCGCGGTGGCCGCTTAACGCGGATCATGTTAACCCGCGCCTATGCGCTGCCGCAGCTGGCCCGGATTTTAATCCGGTTCAATCTAAAGCGGCAGCTATGGCATCTGTTACATCGCGCTGGGGCAGATATACGGTTATACTTTACCTGCTCATCGTACATCTGCTCGCATTACTGTTCATCATGGACCGGTGCGGCGGGCAGGCGCATGATGTGGCTGGTGCTGATTCCATAGGGGCTACGGCCGCGGCGGTTGATTCCGCTACCGCCTTATTTTCAAAAAGAGATTCACAGTCTGTTGCGTACGCGAGCGCATCAGCCGACCCCCGCTTGCTGATGATCCCGGTTGTGGGTATTAAAAAGAACAGCCTTCAGGATACGTACACGCAATCCCGCTCCGGAGGCCGGGTGCACAATGCCATTGACATCATGGCGGCGGGCGGCACACCGGTGCTTGCGGCTTCCGACGGCGTCATTGCCAAATTCTTTGACTCAAAGCTGGGCGGCGTCACCATTTACCAGTGGAGCCCCGATTCCGGCCGCATCTATTATTATGCACATCTTCAGCGGCGCGCAGCAGGCATCTCCGAGGGCATGGCGGTGACGCGGGGAACGATCATCGGATATGTAGGCGATACCGGCGATGCAGGCCCCGGCAACTATCACCTGCACTTTTCCATCAGCATTCCCGCCAGTCCGGGTAAGTATTGGGGCGGCACTGATATTAACCCGTACCCCATTCTGGTGGCCGGGCTGGAGGCGGTGACGCCGGGGCGGGAATGATTCTTGAATATCCGTCGCCGTTGCGCCTTCTTCTATAATGAAGGCGAAATTATTTATACATGATACAGATGACACGCCGCGCCTTGACGCCGGTTATGCCCGCCATTCTTTCGGCCACCTTATTAATAGCCGGCCTCAGCAGCTGCGATAACCAGCCCCCTCAAAACGACACCAGCAACCGTAAAGCAGTGGCCCCGGCGGATTCCGCAGCCGGCAAGAAAGCTACAGGCAATAACATGGCCATCACCCTGCCGGTGCTGGATGCACTGTTTTATGAAGAAGGCTTTGAGGCCGAGATCAAATCAAAGCTGGGGCTGAAGGATGCGCAGGTAGAAAAGCTCAAAACAGTTTCCCGCGAGTCGGTGGCGGAGCTGGCCGAAGATGGCGTGGGCGATTACTCCGGCTCCGGGCGTGCCGCTGTTACGCAGGCTGATGCGCAGATGCGGGGCGTTATCGGAGATGATAAAGCCGCCCAATTGTATGAGCTTGTAGGCAAGCGCTACGCTGGCGGCGATATTGCCGGGCTGATGCCGACAAAGCCCAATGCCGTGCCAACGGACACCCGCATAGTAATCAACGCTCCTGCTTACCGCATGGACGTATTTCAGGATGGCAAGCTTACCAACAGCTACCGCGTAGGCATCGGCTATCCGGAATTTCCCCTGCCCACGGGCATGCGCCGCGCGGAGACCATCATCTTCAACCCCACCTGGACGCCGCCCGATGAGCCCTGGGTAAAGGGAAAGTTCAAGCCCGGCCAGAAGGTGGACGCCGGCAGCAAGGACAATCCGCTCGGGCCGCTTAAAATTCCGATCGGCGCGCCCTCGCTCATACACGGAGGCAAGGCGGTAGCTAAGCTGGGCGGCTTTGCCTCGCACGGATGCGTGGGGCTTACCAACGATGGCATAAAGGAGTTTGCCCTCATTGTGGCCCATCTTGCGGGCTCCGGCCTTACCGCGGATTCCATCAACGACATTGGCAGGGAGAAAGGCAGCACCAAAAATTACCGGTTGCCCAAGCCCGTGCCCGTAGAGCTCCGCTATGAAACAATCGTAGGAGAGAATGGCGGCCTTCGCGTATATCGCGATGTTTATGAGCGCGGAACAAACACGGTAGAGGCCGCCAAGCGTGTGCTGGAGCTGTATGGCGTGTCCTACGAAAGTCTGCCCGCACCCGAAAAGCAGGCCCTGCTGGCAGCGCTCACAGAGATGAACCGCGACCCCAAAGGCGCCGCCATCATAGCAGATGCCGCCAACCCGATGGACACGACCTCTTCAACCAAGGCGCCCGATTCCGGAAGCGTGGACGGCGTGCCGGCCTCAAAAGTGGAGCGGTCTAAAAAAGGAAAAGAAACGCGCATCATTGTAGGGCGAAAGGAAGTCGCGGTTCCGATTGCGGCGCTTAACGGCAAGGGCTATCCGGCGCCGGTCAATTTTAATACCGGCGTGAAAACGGCCGCGCGCTGAAGCCTGCCGCCCGATCTTGTCATCCTGAAGGGATCTACGCACGAAACAACAATAAAGTGACGGCGCGGATCCCTTCGGGATGACAAGTCGCTGAGACATTCAACCATTTGCCGCCTGCGCCCGCCCGCGGTAATCCCTGGCCAGCAATCCGTACACAAGTGAATCGCCCGTGATGCCGTCTTTGCAGTAATGCTCATGCAGCCAGCCTTCCTGCTGAAAGCCGGCGCGCATCACCAGCTTTCTGGACGGCTCATTGTCCGGATGTATGAAGGCTTCTATCCTGTTTAATCCCATCGCTTCAAAGCCGAATGCTATAATGGGGCCGATGGCCTCGCGCATGTATCCCTTACTCATGAGCGCCCGCTCCGTCACCGCATAACCGATCTCCGAGCGGCGGTGCGCCGGGTACCAGTTGTGAAAGGAAAAGCTGCCGATCACGCTATCCAGCTGCTTTTCTACCAGGTGAAAGAACAGCACCGATGTCCGGTACGTGCTCAGGCCGCCGGCCACTTTTCCTTTCTGCAGGGCCAGCTCTTCCTCAGTCGTTATGCCGTAGCGTCGCCTGATGTCCGCATCGGTGCCGTTGCGCATCATGCGCGCATAATCCGCTTCGGTATCAATGCGGATAGAAAGCCTGGCCGTTTCCAGCGTGCGGACCGGCGGTATAAAGGGCGGTCTGAGGGAAGCATTGAGCCTGCAATACCCGCAAAAGCGCCGGTCAGGAAGCCTTACGCACAGGCCTGGGCGCCGCCTCCAGACTGGCCTTAAGCTGGGAGATAAGGTCGGTATTCTTGCGTGCGATCTTAATGCTGGCCTTCGCACGGGGCGCCTTGCCCTTTGCTTTGGCCTCTATGAGGCGCATAAGCTCTTCGCGGTAGTTGTCTTTGTAGCGGGCGGGGTCAAAGGTTTTGGGCGTGAGCTGCGCAATGAGGGATTTGGCCATTTTCACCTCCGCAGGCTTCACCGTCACTTCCTCCGGCGCATCCAGCTTAGACGCGGAACGGATCTCATCGGCAAAGCGCAGGCGCTCCAGGATCAGGATGCCCTCATCGCCGGGGCGCACGAGGCAGAGATTTTCGCGCTTGTGAAATACAAACAGCCCGACCGCCGCCTTTCCCGTTTCGCGCATAGCCTGCAGGAGCAGGGCATAGGCCTTCTCGCCGCCTTTGGCCGGCTCTAAGTAGTAGGGCGTCTCAAACAGAGACGGATCCACGCTGCACTCTTCCACAAACTCCTGGATCTCAATCACCTTGCTCTTCTTCGGCGAGGCCGCCTCAAAGTCTTCGTCGGTCACCACCACATACTCGTCTTCTACTTTAAAGCCTTTCACGATGTCGCCGAAGGCCACCTCCTCGCCCGTTGATTCGTTGACGCGCTTAAAGCGGATTTTGCCGAGGTCGTGCTTGTCCAGCATGTCCAGGCTAATGCGATTTTCCGCCTCTACGGCGCTGTAGAGCTTTACCGGTATGTTTACCAGTCCGAATCCGATGGCGCCCGTCCATATAGACCTCATTGTGTGTCGCTTTTGGTTGCGCCTACGGGAGGGAAAAATATGCCATGGTATGTGCATGGAATGTGGATAACCGGGCCGGAAGAATGACGTCCGGTTAATGGCCAATGACCCTTGACTATCCTACAGCCGCTCCCGGCGCGTGATTGAGGCCAATACCGCATGCCGGCTCTCAGGGGAGGGAAATTGAGGAAAACTTCTTCGGGATCAGAGGCCGGAGCGGGGCTTTGTGTCGGATTGCCCGCCCGGGAAGTTCTTTAATGCGCCACCACCAGCTTGCCAATTACCCGCCCGCCACTCCGTGCAGTAAACAGGTACTGATATACACCCGCGGGTAGCTGCTCCACGGACAAGCTTCGTTTACCACCTTGTGTCTGAAGGTGATAGGAAAGTACCAACCTTCCGGTCATATCATACAGGCTCAGCTCGCCCGCCTCACTGTGCTCAACGGTGATAATATCTTTTGCAGGATTAGGATAGAGCGAAAAGCTTACTTCATACACTTGAGGAGCATCAACGCCTAAGGGATAGCAGATGGGGCTGGTAGGGCCGAGCGAATAGTTGGGCATACACGGGGGGCTCACAACCCCTATAAACCGATAAACAGTATCCAACAAAAAATTGGGAAATCTCAGGCATTTAGGACAGAACTCCGCCGCAGTACCGCCTTTGTCCGGATTATTAATCACACTCATTTGGCCGCCTAAGCCATTCCAGTTGCCGATGTACAGCTTTCCATCCGGGCCCGGATAGATATTATTATATTCCTGAAACTGATCC
Source organism: Chitinophagaceae bacterium (assembly GCA_965246765.1). Lineage (GTDB taxonomy): Bacteria > Bacteroidota > Bacteroidia > Chitinophagales > Chitinophagaceae > UBA1952. The sequence continues at coordinate 382,197 of CBDFFJ010000005.1, read as the reverse complement.
CAGGTTGTATCCGCATTGGACAACCAGGTCCAGCCGCTGGGTGAAGATGCGTTCTGCAGGTCAAGCTGCTGCACATTGTTATATCCGGCAACGTACAAATACTTGCCGTTGGGAGAGAAACACAAGCCGCAGGTAGAGCTATCCAGTTCCGCCGGGAAAGCCAGGTTGCCGAAAGGCCGCACAGGCACTTTATAGACCTTAGGATTGGCAAGATTGCCGCTGCATCGGTCAAAGTCGGCTACGAACACCTTGCCATGCCCCTGCAATGGCGTTGCATACTTAGTTCCGTCTTTTGAGAATGCTGACTGAGCGGCATAGTCCCAACTGCCCCCATGAAAGGGGTTGCCGGTAAATCCCTGCAGGTAAGGGCCATATATCTTATCGTCGGTAAGCAGGAATTTATAGATAAGATTGGTATCAGCCGCATGCTTAAACAACCACCAGCTTTTGCCGTCGCCGTGACGGCAGGCCATCATCTGCGTTTTTGTAAGGCGTGTGTTTTGCAGCATCGGCACCATCTGCTTGGTCACCTTGCCCGCTCCGCCGTTGGCATTCATATCTACCTCATCGTAGAGCAGCAGGTCAAAAAATGCGCCGTTGTGTATTTTTTCCCAGTTGTAGATGCAACTGTCATCTGACGCAGTAGGCGTTATCAATCGGTACTTACCGTTGGAAAAGGGCAAAATGATTGAAGACTGTGAATATATGCTCCAGCCATCATTGAACCGAAATATTCGGTTCGGCGCCAGGTGCGAACCACCGTCAATGATGTTCAGATTCTTATCATAGAGATTATATCCGTCGCTTATAAGAAGCGGGTTGCCCAAAGAATCGCAAATATTTGAATTACCACCTACGAAATACAAAAAATTAGCTGGGCCAATAATTTTATTGTCCGGCGATTTGCCCGTTTCAAACGTAGTTGTGAATGTGAGCCCTTCCCCTTGCACCCAGACTTTGCTGAAATTCTGGTTACCCGGCTGCGCAAAAGCCTCGCGGCTAAAAAGCAGCAAGGCAATCACACATGGGATCAGAATTATTCTATTCATGCAGCACGGTTACTTTTCTTACTTCCTTCAGTTTTCCTCCTACAAAGTACCTGCAAATACAGACACCGGCAGGCATTCCTGACATGCAAGTGTTTCAGTGACCAGATTGGGATACAGCCGGAAGCCTCAATGCGCCACTATCAGCTTACTGATTACCCGCCCGCCACTCCGTGCAGAAAAAGGGTACTGATACACGCCTGCCGGGAGATGTTCTACAGACAGGCTCCGTTTCAGTTCCTCCAGATGTTCCGCACGAAAGAGTTCTTCGCGATATTAGCGATAGCGCATCGCGAAGGCGAATAAAGCCGTTCTCTGATCGGCCCGGCTATAGTTGGTATTCAGACGCCAGTTCCGGATATAATGCGATAGGCGGTCGGCAGAGACACACTTTGCCCGCCTGGCCCTGTTTTTTTTGCCTATAGATATGCGCCACCTGCTGCTTCTCCTCCTTCCAATCATATCACTCCTCGCCGCCTGCCATACCAAAAAGCTGGCGCAGCGCCTGCCCGGCACCTGGTACATAGACCATTACGATGAGTATGCGCTTGCGGCAGACCAGAGCACAGGTCACGATCTGGACGGTGCGGGCTACATGTCGTTTTCCAAAAGCGGACGCGCGGGCAGGAGGCTCAAGACAAATCACCCGCACGGCGCGCTGACGCAATACGCCGCATATAGCTGGCAGCTAAAGGACAGCCTTGTATCCATATCTGACGCGCAGGGCCGGCCCGTGGAAGAATGGTATATCTCCAAAGATCTGACCGACTACATGGAATGGGTATCGGTAAACGGCGCGCGCGACAGCGTGCGGACGATGTACCTGCGGAAATAGCCAGGCAGTCGCAGGAGCCTACTTGCCGTTTACGGTACGGTAGGTATTTCCGGAGCGCTTCACCTTCATCGGGTTAATGCGGTACTTGCCCTCTGCATCACGGAGCAGGGCATTGTTCACATTAATCGCATCATCCAGCCAGAGCGTGTCGGCGGTGCGCGTATTTACATACAGCTCGGCGGCAAAGAGATCATCACGGTTGAAGATGTCGTTGAGGCCGTCGTATATAAAATGGAAAGTCTTGCCGGTATTCAGGTCCAGATAAGCGTCTGATTCAGACAGCTTCCTGCCTTGCGCCGCGGCCGCCTCATCCTTGTTTTCCGCCTGCTGCGTAGCCGTTGCACGGTAGCCGCCGGCCAGCGTAAAAGCCAGAATGCCTGCCATCACCAATTTCATGTTCCTCATAAATGCTTAAGCTTATAGATGCGCCTCCGGGCGAGTCACAAATTTAAGGCATGCGTCCCGCCGGGCCACTGAAACCCCGGTAAGCAAGCCGTTAATACCGGCAAAGGCGACGATGGCATGACACGCCGTGTCTATGCATTTAGCGCTGCAGAGGCCAGAGTATCCAGCCCGCACTTTATCATGAAATCATTGGTGAAGACAGCGCGGATCTCGGGCTTCAACAGGATTTCGCGGCTGCGTTTCCAGGCGCTTAGCTTTTCCGGGCCGTACATCTTTCGGATGCGCTCTGCGTTCAGCGGCTCGTTCAGCTTGCCCCAATGGATGGTATTAGGGATGCCGGCAGCCTCCAGCCGCGCAATGACGGCGGCAAATACAGTGTGATTCGCCTCGCTGTCCAGCCCGTCCATTTCTATAACGCAGGTATGCGGAAACCGGGTGAAGCCCAGCGTTGCAGGCGTGCCCTTCACGAAGCGCACAGCCACGGCGCCCGCAAAAGCATTGACCGCAATCTCGGCCAGTATCTGCTCAATAGCCGCGGGCAGGCTGCCGCCGGCGATGGCCAGAGCAAAGGAGGCAATGTTTCCGACAAAGCGGGTGTCGCGGAATATAGCGCCGATGGAGCGCGGCTCGGGCGTGGCCGGGCGGATGTTCTTTTCAAATTCCCGCGTCGTCGCCTTTTTTACCTGGCTATAGCCTAAGGCGCCGGAGCCCAGGGCCGCCAGCAGGTCCTTCATCATCCAGACGAACTCCGGGCTCGGGCCGGGCACCTGCGTGCCTCCGTGGCTTACAACATAGCCCGGCGGTACGGGCACTTTATAAAAAAGGAAGATGTACATGCCTTCCGTACCGCCTTTTTTGACGGAATAGGGATTGAGGTTCATCTCCATATGGTACAGCTCGTGGCCAGGCTTGCTTTCCGGCATTCCGGGCAACAGCTTTCTAAGAGCGGCCATGTCAAGTGCTGCAAGGGCCGCCATCAGCGCATCACTGTAGGTCATGCCGCTTATCCGGTACTCTTTAAGCAGAAAAAGCGGCTCGGTTTCAATCATCATCCCGTGGATAATGCCGAAGGAGCCAAAGCTGACGAGCGCGGAGTTAAATACCTCATCGTTTCGGATGACAGTAGCGCCGAGCCAGTCCAGGAGCTCTTGTGAGGCCACAGGGTAGGAGGCCCGCTCCAGCCACACATGGCTATCAGGCCCGGTAACGAGGTGAATGCCCACGACGGCATCGTGCACCGCGCCGGTGAATAAGGCAGCCCCGTGCGTACCGGTAGCCGTAGCGCCGGCGATGGTCTGCCCATTGCTGCCGCCCGATGCGCGGATGCAGCGGCGGGGATCGCTCTCAATCTCCAGCAGCTTATTCATCCGTGCTATCTGGGTGCCGCATTCTACAAATTTCAGATCGGCCGCCGTCTTGCCGGTAGCGGCGTAGGCGGGCGCAATAAAGCTTGCCCGCGGATTAAAGATCAGGTCCAGGGCTTTGGTCTGCACGGTGCCGCCCCGGCACATGGCTACTTTGGAGAACGACCAGTTGGCGCCCATTGCGCGAAGCGTGCCGCGCTTGTCCACGGCCTGCTTAATGACCCATTGCAGGTTTTGCGTAGCGCGGCGATAGGCGTCCTTGTCGCTCAGGCCGTTGCCCGAATGATCTAAGGAATAGGAGGCGCCGTCTGCGAAGACGTGCCTGAAATTTTCATGGCAGTTGATCCAGGGATTGGCAGGCTGGAAAGCTTTGACTCCGGCGGGTAACGGCGGCATGGTGTTGTGGTTTATTGCGGGTGATGAAGGCGCTACATATCGGAAGCGCCGCTTCGCTGCGCGCAGTCCCATTCTATACGCTGGCGGATGATGAAGCCTGCGGTAAAAACCCCAAGGAAGATGTCGCCGGGCTTTGTGGTCACCTTCATCCGGCTGATGCCAGTGGCGCAGCCGCTGCTCAGCTTTTCCGCATTCTTGCCTTTCCAGATGCTGGTGCGGATGAGGGTGTCGTGGCAGAAATGCTGGCCGGAGCCTACGCAATCCCAGGTAGGCGAGTCCACCTGCACCGTTCTGATCACGGAGCAGGCCTGAAGGACGGTGACACTCAGGGCAAGCAGTATGCCCGGGAGATATTTATAGAGGATTGCATGCTTCATATATAAGTTGTGTCGGGTCGGCCCATAAAGAAAGTCATTTTGCGGACATGCCGTACCTGCGCCGGCGGAACGTCTGCCGCATTGTTTAAAAATGAAGATGCCGGCCCGCCTTGCTTCTTGTGAATTTTTATAGCTATTATTGTCGGCATCCTTCATCAAAAAGGGCATCAAACAAAAATTTTTTTAATAAAATTGATTATGAACGTAATGATGTCACTGCTTAAGCCCATTGTTTTTGCAGCCTTTCTCGGCTTTGCGGCTACCGGCGCATCGGCGTATAGCGTGTCGCCGGCGGCATACAGTACAGCGGCCAGTGAGGCTACCGATGTAGTGGCGCTGCCCAACGATGGCGACGAAAGCGGCTGCCGCATCATGAGCGGAAGCCTGGTTTTTGACCACAATTCTTCAGAGTTTACCGAGGCTATCCAGGCATCGCTTGACCTGCTCGGCGGCGAGATGAAGGGAAATGCCTGCAGGGTGGTAGTGGTGGGAAGCGGGGGCGGGAATAAATATTCAACCGAGCGGATAGATGCAGTGGTGGAATATATGAACAAGAAATTTTCATTGGGAAGTGATCGCTTCATCCGTGCTTACAGCGGCCATTCGGATAAGTACCAGATCGTGTACAGGCTTGCTACGCCAGACGACGAAAAGATGGCCAAGTGATAAATGCGGCAAAACAAATAGAATAGACAGGCCGTCAGAATTGTAAGCGGCTAAGCGGCGCACGGCCTTCGGGCAATCGCTTCCCGAAGTATTTTCAGCATGAAACAGCTTGCGGCCCTGCTACTTGTACTTTTTTCACTCGCCACAGCCGCGCAGGTGAAGCAGGGCAAAGCCCGTCTTGACTCCATGCTGGTGGTGTTGCAGGGCGCGCAAAATGACACATCCTGCGTCCGGCTGCTGGATAATATCGTCTTTGCCTACTCCTCTTCCAACCCTGACAAAGGCTTGGCCTATGGTGGCAAGGGCCTCGCAATAGCCCAAAAAGCCGGGTGGCGCAGGGGCGAGGCGCTCCTGTACAACGATATAGGCAACTGTTACCGTCAGAAAGGCGCATATCCCGAGGCATTGGACTGCTTCCTGAAAGCACTGCGGATAAACGAAGAATCCGGCGACCAGCAGGCTTACGGCATGGTGTCGGGAAATATCGGCACGGTTTACCTGGACCAGAGAAATTATCCAAAGGCTTTAGAATACATGCTTATAAGCCTGGATAAGGCAAAGTCGGGAGGCGACAGGCGTGGCGAGCTGCTCGCTACCGGAAACATCGGAATCGTCTATTATAAGCAGGAAAAGTATCCCGATGCCCTGACCTACATGCAGAAAGCGCTTGCCATCGCCGAATCAGTAAATGACCGGCGCGGCATTATTAACCAGCTCGGGAACATCGGGAATATATACGGCTCGCTCGGCAACAATGAGCAGGCGATAGAGTGGTACGTAAAAGCCCTCCGCATTGCCGAGCAGGAAGGAGACCGGCAGATTATTGCCGCTAACGAGGGAAACATTGGAGAGACTTACCTGGACATAGCCAAAGACAGCGCAAAGGCCGGCGGCAAAGCGGCAAACCTTTCTAACGCGGTCGCGTATCTTGTAAAAGGCACAGCGGCGGCGCGCGAGGTGGCATTTAATCAGGCCGTTATTGAATTTACGCTTACGCTTTCTGAAGCTTACCGGCTGCAGGGAAATTACGAGGCGGCGCTGGCAGCCTATCAGCAATACACCGCGGTGAAAGACTCTACGTTTAACCTGGAGAACAATGAAAAGATAGCGGCCCTCGAGATTGCGCGGGAACTGGAGCTGAAGGATCGCGATATAAAAATTGCGCAGCTTGCCGTATCAAAAAAACGCAGTGAGCGCTGGTTCTTTGTAGGCGGCATTGTGCTTCTGCTCGCGGTTATGGGCATCCTCTACCGCAGCTTTCTTCGCCAGCGGCTGTCCAACCATCTTCTTTCCAGAGAAAAGAAACGCTCCGACGATCTGCTGCGCAACATCCTGCCCGATGAGGTGGCCGAGGAGCTTAAAGACCACGGCAAATCCGCAGCGCGGCAATATGAGGAGGTAAGCGTGCTCTTCACGGATTTCGTCAACTTTACCGCCATGGGCGAGAGCCTGTCGCCGCAACAGCTGGTGACGGAGCTGCACGAATGCTTTACCGCTTTTGACGAGATTATTGAGCGCAACGGACTGGAAAAGATCAAGACCATCGGCGACGCCTACATGGCTGTTTGCGGCCTGCCGATGGCCGACCCCCTTCACGCGCGAAAAGCCGTGCAGGCTGCTATTGAGATTATGGATTTTATTGAAGACCGAAGGCGGCACGAGCGGGTCTTTGAAATCCGGGCGGGCATCAACACGGGCCCCGTGGTAGCCGGAATCGTCGGCGCCAGAAAATTCGCCTACGACATCTGGGGCGATACGGTCAACACGGCGGCGCGGATGGAGCAGCATGGCGCGCCCGGCAGCATTAATATCTCTCAAAGCACCTATGAGCTGGTGAAGCATCATTACCACTGCAGCTATCGCGGAAAGGTGGCGGCTAAAAATAAAGGCATGATAGACATGTACTTTGTAGTGCCCGGCTGATACATATGTCTTGCAGGTTTGATTTGTGAACGGCCCGTTAGCGGGCCGCGATTATTGAAATGCCCGGGCGGCGCAGACTATTTTTCGCCCTCACAATAATTCTTCACACATCAACATGCGAATCACAATGACGGCAGCGCTTGCGGGCTGCCTGGCTATTTCTGCCTGCACTTCAAAAGGGACACCGCCGGTATCCACCACTGAAACTTTTATTCCCGTTGACTCTGCCAACAAGATGTTGGGGTCATATCTAAACAGTATCCAGTACAGTAAAAATGACTCGGACCTACGGTCCATTATTATTGATGCCAATGCCCTGCGAGAATACCTAACCAGTGCCGAGGGGCAACAGGTAACGCAGATGAAGGTCATGTTTGCCCACACGTTAAATTACGTTAACAGTGGCGGAGGCAATATGCTATGCGGTTATAGAAGCGGCGCTCTCACCGTAGTGCTTGCGGGTTATAATGAAGCGGGTAACTATATTTACCACAACGGTAATGAAGTGATGGATAATGGAATAGGCTGTCCGCAAAACTGCCCGACCAGTGGTCAGGCCGCCGGCGACTTCCTGCCTTCTCCCACAGCCCAATAAAACGCGCCGATGTCTCTTCTCAATGTCTATATGGTAGTGCTGCATGGGGCGGCTATATGCGCCATATGCCGGTACCGGCGTCTTGACAAGGCCATGCAGATCATGTGCTGGCTGCTCTGGCTTACCGATATCACGGAGACCTTCGCCTACTTCTATTCGCTGCGCTACCATAATAATATGGTCGTGTACATGTTCTTCAATCCGCTGGAGCTTGGCCTTGTGGCGCTCTATTTCAGCCGGATATCAGAGACGATGCGGCGGTATTATGTAGGACCTGCGGTATTTGCGGGCAGCATTCTTTGCGGACTGGCCAATGCCGTGTGGCTGCAGCCGCCGAATGTGATGAACAGCAATTTTTTACTGCTGGACGGCCTTGTAACCATCTGCATGGCATTGTTCTTCCTGATGCAGCTGATGCTGGCACACCGCCCGGGCGACTCTATGCACCGCAATCCCCATTTCTGGATATCTGTAAGCCTGATTTTTTTCTGGGCTGCCACCTTCTGTAACTGGGGCCTGCACGATTATCTGATGGTGGCAGATCCCGACTTCGGCAGCGTGGTGGGCGCCTGGGTGCTGCTTGCCAATATTATCGCTTACGGCAGTATTCTTGCCGTACTCTATCAATACCCTAAAATGCAGCCTCAAACGGCCTGATGGACAAATACTATATCCCGCTTTTCCTGGCAGGCACTATCCTGTTTGTGATCTTCGTCTTCTTTATCTTCAGCTACATGGTTATCTATGCCCGCCGGCAGCGTATCCATGAGCAGGAGAAGGCGCAGCTGGCCGCAGACCATCAGAAAAGCATCCTCAATGCCCGCCTGGAAGAGGAGGAGCGCTTCATGAACCGCCTCTCCAAAGAGATACACAGCTACATAGGCCAGAAGATAGACCTGACGCGGATGAACCTGAAAGCAGTGCTTCAGGAATTTCCGCAGATAGACCGGAAAAAGACGCTGACAAGCGGCCTGGAGCAGCTTGAAGAGATAAGCACGGCCATGCAGACGATCGGCTACTCACTCAGCAGCGACTATATCCGCTCGCGTGGCCTGGGCGATGTGCTCACGCGCGACCTTGACTACATTAAGACCTCCGGCGGAGCCCTCCATACAAGTCTGAGCATCACTACCGGCTATCAGACACTTGACCCCACGCTGGAGCTCATCATCTACCGGATTGCGCAGGACGTGCTTCAAAACGCCGCAAAGCATGCCAGGTGCAAGGAGCTGACTGTAGAGCTGCGCTACGAAGGCTTCCGCTTTATGATGATCATCTCCGACGACGGCTGCGGTTTTGACAGCTCTCTGGAAAGCATGATGAACCGCAGCGGGTTCCGCAGCATGCGACAGCGCGCGGAGCTACTGGCAGGCGCATTGTTCGTTCAGGCTACAAAGGGCGGTGGCTGCCGCGTCACATTATCTATAGACGATGTAGTGGCCAGCGCCATGCGGCTCAAGGCCGGCTGATCCTTCCGGCGCCAGCCGGCGTATGCCCGCCTTTAGGCATGGCAGTTTCCAGCGCTTGCCCGTGCGTCTGCCGGATCAGCCAGCGCTCCAGAAAGGGCACTGCATGAATGCCGCGCAGCGCCAGCTCTGAAAGCTGTGGCGCGCCAAAGCATCGCTGAATGGCCCGCCCCCAATATAGCCGCCGGCCAAACCGCCGCTGCCAGGCATCGCCGTACTGCGCCTCCAGAAGCCTCCGGTCGCTGAGGGAAAGATGGGTGGCGCGCAGCAATTTTGATGCGTTGATGATCTCGCACAGCATGCGCCCCGCCGCTATGGCCATGCTCATGCCGTTGCCGCACAGCGGGGTAATGAGCCCCGCGGTATCCCCGCAAAACAGGACGTGGTTTTCTACCTGCTGCTTTGGCGCAAAAGAAATCTCATTGATTACCTCAGGCTGCGCAAACACAAAATCACTGTTCCTGAAAATACTCTTCAGCACTGGATTCCGGTAGAGCACGGCTTCCTCCAGCTCCGGAATCGTCTTAAAAGTTCCGCCCGATCCGCGCTGATAGAGATAGCAGAGATTATACATGTCGCCCTCAATTCCGGAGATGCCGCAATAGCCGCCCGGAAAATTGTCAAGCCCGATCTCATCCACGGGATAATCTGTGCGCAGGTGATACTTCACCGCCATATAGCCGGTATGCTTGTGAAGGAAATCCCGCCCCAGCTTTTTATCCAGCACGTCTCGCTTGCCCCAGCTGCCGATGCAGATGAGCCCTGTATAGCGCAGACCGGAGGCCGTTTCTGCAAAGCACAGCCCGTCTGCGCAGCCCGCATCTGTTACGCGCGTGCCGGTGAGCACCTTTGCGCCATGCTTTACTGCAAGCTGCTGCAGCGCATCGTCCATTACATAGCGGCTCAGGCCAAATCCGCCGGTCTGCAGCGGCGCATGAATATTCCTGCCGGATGGTGTGGATACACGCAGCCTGCTGATCCTGGCCGCCCCATAGTCAAAAGGATCGAAACCCAGGGACTGCAGGTAGCCGAGCACCTCATTGCTGATATACTCGCCGCAGACCTTGTGAAAGGGATACTGCTTTTTTTCAAGCACAAGTACCCTTTGCCCGGCCCGCGACAGCTCTATGGCGGCTATGAGGCCGGCAAGACCGCCGCCGATAATGATGGCATCGTATCGAAGTGCAGCCGTTCGGGCAGAGCTGACTGTTGACATAGGTAAGGCTCAGGGTTTATTTCTGAATAATGATCTCCCAGCGCCAGGCCCAGCGCCAGATAATGCTGTAATGGCTGATGCCCGCCTGCTGCATTACAGACATCCATTCCCGCCGATTAAGCGAACGGGCAACAGATAGTGGCGCATCGGTTCTCACGAGGTAGGTACGGGAGAAAGCCCGCGTCAGCATCTTAATGGAATGATAAGCTACCGGATGGCGGTGGAGGTCGTTGATAATAACCGCATGGGTAGCCAGCGCAGTCATCCGTGATACAAGCTTCACCAGATCGGCGCCGTCAAAATGGTGGGCAAAGAGGCTGCAGGTAACGATGTGTGGCTCTTCCAGCAGTAGCGCATCGTCAAACACGGATGCTGTGCGAAACAGGATATGCTCAAAATGGCTTGACTTGTTGCTGGCATATCGCGTCATGGCCGGGTTGATGTCCACGCCGATCAGCTTTACGCGCCGCTGCCGCTTCTTTGCCCAGCCTGCAATGGCCCGGAGCATGTCGCCGCCGCCGGAGCCTACATCCATCACCTTGACTATATCCCGCGGCCAGCTGATGCTCCCGAGGGCGTGAAGAACCACTTTGTAGCCGCCCAGCCAGCGGTTGATGGTTTCAATTTCCGCAAGCGCCTTGCGCACCTCGCCGTCGGGCACCGATGGATCATCCATCTTCTCAGGGAGGGTGCTGCGCTGCTTCAGGTTGGCCATTGAGAATCTTAGCAGGTAGTAAGGATGGCGCTTTCCATGGTGATGCCGGGCCCGAATGCGCAGGCGAGGATATTTTGCCCCTTCGCCTCCACAGGCAGGGTATCCATGTAAGACTGCAGCACAAACAGTACAGTCACGGAGCTCATGTTTCCGTAATTGCGCAGCACGGCGTAAGAGTTGGCGTTGTCGTCTTTGGTAACGTTTAACGCTCCTTCGCAGGCTTCCAGAATCTTGACGCCACCGGGATGAATGGCATAATGATCCAGATCTTCCTGCTTCATTCCGGCACGCTGCAATGCGCGGTCCACAAGCCCGCGGATGTTGCCGCTTACCACCGCCGGCACCTCAGGCGTCAGGCGCAGGTCAAAGCCGGCATTGCCGATGCGCCACACCATGTCAGAAGCCGCGGAAGGCTCAAACTCTGCATAAAAGCTTTTCAGGCAAAACGCAGGATGTTCGCGCTCGGGCGCCAGATCTTTTGAAGAGATGATAGCCGCCGCGGCGCCGTCCGAGAACAGCGCATTGGCCACCATCTGATTCGGCTCATTGCTTTTTTGGTAGTGCAGGGAGCAGAGCTCAACGCCGGCAATCAGCACCACCGCGTCCGGCTCGGAGCGGGCTATGTGATAGGCGCTTTTCAGCGCATTGAGCGCCGCATAGCATCCCATAAAGTTGATGCAGGTGCGCTCCGCGTTCCGCTTCAGACCAAACTTTTCTACCAGCGCTATATCCAGGCCCGGCGCGTACATGCCGGTGCAGCTAAAGGTAATGACGTGCGAAATATCCTGCGGCGGGACTGAAGGGATGCGGCTCAGGCAGCGCTGCACCGCCTCCGCGCACAGGCCGGCGGCATATTCCTCATACACCGCCATCCGTTTGGCCACAGGCGTGGAAGGCTGCTCTCCGGCGGGGTGCCAGATAAGGTGGCCCGGCTGGTCTGCTTCCCCAAACTCCGCCAGCACGCTGTGCCGGTACTCAATGCCGCTCTTCGTATAGATGGTGCGCAGCATCAGCTTCTCGGCGCGGTTCAGGCCGTTTGCGGAGCTTAGAATGTCGTAATGGTCGGCCTGCGCAATCTTGTGCGGAGGTATGGCGGTGCCAATGCTATGAATAGCGGGATAGCTCATTTTACAGAAAGGGAGGATTTGAGTCCCGGTGGCTCAGAGGCATAAACTTTCAAACATTCGTGCCATGTGGCTCAATATCCGACTTAAACCCGAGAGCGCAGGCTTTGTGGACGCAGGCCTGGCTTCTGGCAGCCAAAGCGTCAACAGTCCGCAGCAGGTGGCATGATCTTGACCTTAAGTAGTCCGGGCAGTGACCCGATACAGACCGTTATGATACTCCAGCTGAACCCTACGATACTGGTTGAGACCCCCCTCGGGCAGGGAAACGCCATCTTCATTATAGATTACGGCATGCATCAGAATACCTGCTGGGTGGTAGCGCTCAATAAGAACGGCGTCATCAAGCATTTTGACTGCAATGACGTGATTATCTCCACAAATTATACCTACGGCATGAACCTCATGCGCAACATGAATCATCCGCCGGAACAGAAGCCCGGCCTCAGCAATCAGCCGCCGCCACAGCCTCAGAATAATGCCAGCTGAGGCGTCCGGTTCGGCGAAGCCGGTCGCTCAGGAATAAGCGGCTTAAGTACCGTGCCCGGATAAACGGTGTAAACAGCAGATTCTTTATAACGCGAAGCCACAACCACTTCAGTAGTGCCTGCATGCGGCCGGAAGTAGTCCAGCGCCAGCTGCGGGTGATTGTTCTCTTTGGAGAGGTGCGCGAGCAGCAGATAGCTCATGCCGGCCGGCCGGTGCGCCTTAAATAATTCCAGCGCTTCGCGGTTAGAAAGATGCCCCTTCCCGCCGCGGATGCGGGCCTTCAGATGCTGCGGGTAGCGGCCCTGCTCCAGCATCACCTCATCATAATTGGCTTCCAGAAACGCTGCGTCGCATTGGCTGAAATGCCGGGCAACCTCCCGGCACACCCGGCCAATGTCCGTCAGCACACCTACGCACGCGCCGCCGCCGGAGATGGTGAAGGAATGCGGATCGCAGCCGTCGTGGTGCTTGGTAAACGGCATCACCGTCAGGCGGCCTACGGAAACCGGAACTCCGGGCGTGAAAGACGCCACCAGATGGGGCACCAGCGGTAGCCGGCTGCGCGAATGAGTAGCCGGTGTGATGAAAACGGGCAGTTCCCACTTCCGCGAGAGCGAAGGAAGCCCTGAGATATGATCGGCGTGCTCGTGGGAGATGAAAATGGCCTTCACCCGGCGCATGTCCAGGCCGAGGCACTTCATCCGGCGCTCGGTTTCCCGGCAGGAGAGGCCGGCGTCTATAAATACGGCCTCCGCATCGTTGCCCACATAGTAGCAGTTGCCGTTGGAGCCTGAATTAAGAGAAGCTATTTGAAGTGCCATTCGCCACAGAGATCGGAGTGAGACAAAGGTAGGCGCGCTGCGCCGCATTGCCCTGCCGGGAAGGCCACGATTAGCAGTTTTCAGCAGCGACTTGTATAGTAATTGTTCCCAGCGTGCTCTCAAAAGTTTCCGATTCACTTCATAAAATCGCCGATTTAGTTCACTGAATCAAAGATTTACATCAATAAATGCTGGATTTAGGGAACTAAATCGCCGATTTACTTCACTAAATCCCAATTTTCTTAGCACAAATCAGAGTTTTATTAAACTAAATCGCCGATTTACGTTACTGAATCTCCGGTTCTCGGCTTGATATTTCAGCATCTTGACCGGCTTCAGGGCTTCTATGCAAGCCGGCCTCCCATTTTTCATCAGCTTTCCTTGGCTGGTAGAAAAGCCTGCGGCAATGCCCGGATTTTTCAGACAGGAGGTGCTGCAAAGCCATCTGCTACGGTGATCGCGGAGATTAAATGAAGCAATTATGCGTTACGCCTTGCCGCCTCTTTGCCGGAGCAACAGCACAGCGCCAAGAATGCCGGCAGCTGCGAGTCCGATCTGAACATTCAGCTTCCTGTGCGAGATCTGGCGGGTGCGCCATCCGCCCTGAATGCCCGTAAGCGGAGAGTTTTCGTCAAAAAGATTGCCTGTATCAGCCGCCTCATGCGCGGCCCGCTTAAAATAGCCGCAGAAGATAGCCTCAGCAATGCGCCCCGTAAGGCGTGGCATCAGGGCATAGCCCAGGCGCATAAGCGGTGCTGCTACGTCGGGTGAAGCACTGCGGCGCGGCCGTTTAGCAACGCTCACCATCGTTTCTGCAACGCGCACCGGGTCAAAAACCGGTGGGGCAGCCTTGAGCACAGAGCCGCTGAAATTGGCCGCGTGCTGCACGCCGGGCGTATCCAGCATAGCCGGGTACAGTCCGCAGACGTGAATGTGGGGAAAGCGGCTCAGCTCAGCCTGCAATGCGCCGGTGAGGCCCCGGAGTCCCGTCTTGCTGGCAGAGTAGGCGGCGCCATATGGCACGGGCAGCCAGCCGCCTACAGAAATATTGTTGATCAGCACGCCATCGCGCTGCTGCTTAAAGTAAGGCAGCACCGCAGTAGCGCCATACAGGTAGCCAAGCAGGTTTACCTGTATTACGCGCGTGCTGACTTCGGCGGGCGTGTTTTCAAGGGCTCCTACGGCCAGCACGCCGGCATTATTGACCCATACGTCAATTCTTCCGTCGCCAAATGCAGCGGCCTTCATGGCAAGCTCCTCATGCGCAATAGCGATGGTCACATCCGTTGGCACGGCAAGCGCATGGCCGCCCAGGCCTTCTATTTCGGCAACCAGCTCCTGCAATGCAGCCTCCCGCCGCGCGGCAACCACCACCCGTGCGCCCTCCCGGGCAAAGCAAAGCGCCGCCGCCCGGCCTACGCCGCTGGAGGCGCCTGTTATAACAACTGTCTTTCCCCGGAGCGAGGCGTCTTGCTTTCCCATGCCGCTGCCCGTGTAAAATCTGCGCCAGCCCCGTTTCTGCCATGCCAGCCCGTTCCGGAACAGAAGCAGCACTATTGCGTGAGTAAAGTGAATAGTGATGGTTTTAACTTCGCGTGCCTCATGAAATACGTGCTGTCTGCCTTGCTGCTGCTCGCCGGTTTTACTCCTGCTTTTGCCCAGAAGCCTTCTGTTTCCAATCCCTATGCGGCGCTTGACAAGCGGGCCCTGCAAATACCGGATTCCCTCACTAAAACCACCATCGCCATTGCGCGCTACGTGGCCGCCAATTTTAAAAGCGATTCGGAGCAGACGCGCGCGGTGTTTGCATGGATGGCCAATCATATTGAGTATGATCTGGCCAATATGTACGCCATCAACTTCTACGAAAAAAGCGAAGAGAAAATTGCAAAAGTGCTCAGCACACGCCGCGGAATCTGTGACGCTTACGCAGCCACGTTCGCTGAGATCCTGAACAAGCTGGGCATTAAAAGCTTTGTTGTGGAAGGGTACACCAAGCAGGCCGGCTTTGCCGACTACATCCCGCACGCATGGTGCGCCGCGCTGGTGGGCGGATAGTGGCTGCTGTATGATCCTACGTGGGGCTCGGGCTATGTCAGCAACGGCAAGTTTGTGCGGCGTGTGAACAATGCTTATTTCGCGGCGAAAGGCCAGACGCTTATCAGGTCGCAAATGCCCTTTGACTATCTGTGGCAAATGCTCAGCTACCCGGTGACCAATCAGGAATTTTATGAAGGCAAAACGGCTGGCAACAAGGCAAGGCCTGCCTTCTCCTATGCAGACTCAATTCAGGTCTATGAAAAGCTATCGCATACCGCGCAGCTGGATGCCGCCGCCCGCCGCATTGAAGCCGCGGGGCTGAAGAACGCAATGGTTTTTGACCGCCTTCACCACATAAAGCAGGAGCTGGAATATGACCGTCAGAACAAAAGCGTTAACCTGTATAATGGCGCCGTTGCAGACTATAATGAGGGCCTGCAGTACTACAATGACTTCATCAACTACCGCAACAGCCAGTTTAAGCCCGCAAAGGCAGATGCGGACATTCAGGCCATGCTTGACGGAGCCGCCAGCCGCTTCGCGGATGCGCGCGCTAAGATGGAGGCTGTTGAAAATCCGGAGCCAGCCAATGCAACGCTTATCCTCCAGCTTACAAAGGCTATGGATGAGGCCGATACGCACCTTGCCGAGATGCAGGAATGGCTGTCTAAATACTTCAGCAAAGGAAAGGCGGCGCGGAAGACGATGTTTTATAAAGTGACCTGGTTTGGCGTTCCGCTTAATTAGTCGCTTGCTGACAGAACGTGGAAGCCTCACACGTTTATGAAGCCGAATGAGCATCCTTGCTGAAGGCAATTCATGAACGTGATACCGGTTAAACAATGTTGCTAAAGGCAATTCATGAACCTGAACGGGCTTACCCAATGTCAGCTCCGCGCCTCAATCGTATCGCTGACAGCCAGCACCAACGCTTCCGGAATCCCGGCATTTGCCGGCCGCACCAGCTCGTAGCGGCCCAAAGCGCCCCAGCGCACCCAAAAGCGCTGATAGCCGGGTATGTTTACCTCGTAGTGCATCCCGTTGCCGCGCATTGTGGGCACAATGACAGCCAGCAGGCTGCGGCCTTCAAAAGGGACAGGTGCGGTGAAGTTCTGCGCCATGGGTTAAAGGTAGGGAGGCTGCTAATGCCTAATTTTAGCGGGCAGTTACTTTATGAAACACCTTATTTATCTATTGATTGCCGGCCTCTGCGTAGGCAGCCGGACGCCGGCGGCCGCGCGCAACGCCTGCGCCGATGCGCATCGTCAGCGGAAGGTCATTGCCGGCGTTGCCAAAACAGCTATTGCATCGCCCTTCCTGGAACAGTACGATATCCGGTATGTAAAGCTGGACCTTGCCCTGAGTAACGTGGCTACCAGTGTAAGCGGGAATGCGACGACCCGGGCAACCGTTGTGGCTACGGCGGGCATGGGCCGCTATGCATTTGAGCTGAGCGATAAGCTGACGATAGATTCTTTCAAGCTCAACGGCGCGCTGCTAAGCGTGTCCACCATCTCCCCCGACGTGAAGGTGGCAACGCTGCCGGCTACGCTTGGCGTAGGTGCTACATTTACTGCGCAGGTTTTTTATCACGGCAATGCCGCGGCCGGCACCGGATTTTTTACCCATGCGCTAAACCTCTACGTGGGTGGTGGCTACGGGGATGTAATGTTTACGGTGAGTGATCCTTATCTCGCCAAAGAATGGTGGCCCTGCAAGCAAAGCCTGACAGATAAAATAGACTCGGCAGACCTTTGGCTTACCGTACCGGCGGGCACAAAGGCCGGCAGCAATGGCAGGCTGATGGTTGTAACTCCGGTGGGCGCAGCCAGCCGCTACGAGTGGAAGACGCGCTACCCGATAGAATACTACCTCATCTCCGCTTCAGTGGCCAACTATGTTGACCGCAGCCAGATGCTGCACTTCAGCGGCAGCACAGATTCTATGCCTGTGCAGCACTATATCTACAACACTCCTGCTTTCCCGGCTCAGAATATAGCGGCTATGGACAGCACGCCCTACATGGTGGATTATCTCTCCACGCTCTACGGCCGCTATCCGTTCTGGAAAGAGAAATACGGTCATTGCACCGCGCCCTTGGGCGGCGGCATGGAGCATCAGACAATGACGACGCTGGGCGCCTTTACTACGCCGCTCATCGCGCATGAGCTGGGCCACCAGTGGTGGGGCGACTGTGTGACCTATTCATCGTGGCTGGATATCTGGATGAGCGAGGGATGGGCCTCTTACACCGAGCAGCTTTATGTGGAGCACTTCCACAGCGCTGCGGCGGCGCAGAGCTATAGGACGGGGGTTTTTAATCGCGTAATGACCAGGCCGGGCGGCACCGTATATGTCGATGATACCACAGACGCCTACCGGATATTTGACTCGCGCCTCACCTACGATAAAGGCGCTGCAGTGGCGCACATGCTGCGGTACCTGGCGCCATCCGACAGCGTATTCTTTTCAGGCCTGCGGGCATATCAGCAGCGCTACGCGTATAGCACAGCCACAACAGACTCGTTCCGGAAAGTGATGGAAACGGCCTACGCGCGTCCGCTGGATACCTTCTTTAATCAATGGATCATGGGCGAAGGCTATCCGACGTATGGCGGCTCCTGGAACCAGCGTGGCAACGACGTGTTTGTCCAGCTGACGCAGAGCACATCCGTGCCGTCGTCCGTTGCGGCGTTTGCGCTGCCGGTAGTCCTGCAGCTGAAGTCACCGGCCGGCGATACGCTTGTAAAAGTTTACCTCAACAGCGCGCAGCAGACTTATCACTTCACTTGGGCAAATGCCATGACCGGTTTTTCGGTTGATCCGCAGAATGACATAGTGAATAAGACCAGCCTTATCACAAATGATCCGACGCTTGCGGTCAGCGGGCCTGTCGGTCTTACGCCATTAAGCATTTCCCCGAATCCCGCGGCAGACAGCTGGCAGGTCTCGGGTCTGGAATCAGGATGCCGTGTTCGGCTTACGGATGCGGCCGGGCGGCTCTTGTGGGAAGAGCGAGCCGCCGCCACAACGCTTAGCGTCAGCAGCCGGCACCTGCCAGCCGGTATTTATACCCTACAGGTGAGGGGCGCTGGCAAGACTATTGCAAGCTATAAGCTGGAACACCGCTAAGTGGATAGATTTTGTATCGCATCGTGCTTTTCCCGACAATAGATGGTTCTGGAATCTTTTCATGAGCTTTTAGAGCAGATAGCGCACAGTCCGCTGTCGGCGCTCGGCGTCGTGCTTAATCTGATTCTCATAGAGAGCCTCCTTTCCGTGGATAATGCCGCCGTGCTGGCCACCATGGTGCTGGATTTGCCCAAAGACCAAAGGCCGAAGGCGCTCCGATATGGCATTCTGGGCGCTTATTTGTTTCGCGGCGTTTCGCTGCTTTTTGCCGCGCTGCTTATTGCAATATGGTGGATAAAGCCGCTTGGCGGGGTCTATCTGCTTTGGCTGGCACTGCGCTATTTTCTTAAAAGCCAAAAGCATGTAGCCCATGATTCTCCGTTGGAGGAAGCCAGGGAGCAGAAGCGCAGCTGGCTTTACCGGAAAACGCTGGGCATGATCGGCCCGTTCTGGGCTACAGTGGTAATGGTGGAAGTGATGGATGCGGCGTTTTCAATAGACAATGTGATCGCTGCAAATGCTTACAGCCGGAATATTATCCTTATCTGGGTGGGCGTCTTCATCGGCATACTGGCCATGCGCTTTGTGACGCAGGGCTTTGTGCAGCTCATGGAGCGCTATCCTTTCCTGGAGACCTGCGCTTATTGCGTAATAGCGCTGCTTGGGCTAAAGCTGCTGCTTTCCGGCGTAAATCATTTCGGGCCCTGCACCGCCTTTGCGCAATTTATGGAAGGCCCCAATGAATGCTTCCTGCATAATGGGCAGCCTATTCCGGAGGGGGAGCATCCGCGCGTTTGGGGCGATATTCTCACCTCCGTATTTTCACTGGGCGTCTTTCTCGTGCCGGTGCTCACGTCGCTGCTCTTCAACTGGCCGCGCCATCGTACACTAAGCTCAAAAGATTAAGCGTTTACATCTCGTGCCGCTCTGGAAGCTGGATAAGGATATATGGTTTCCCAGACCGGAAGACGCCCTGCCCGATGGCCTGCTCGCCATCGGGGGCGACCTCCGGCCCGAGCGCCTGATGCTGGCATACCGCAGCGGTATCTTCCCTTGGTACAATGATGGCGACCCGCCCCTGTGGTGGAGTCCTGACCCGCGCTTTGTATTGTACCCCGAAAAGCTGAAAGTAAGCCGGAGCATGCAGGCGATTATACGGAAAGATGTGTTTGAATACCGGTTCAATACCGCATTCCCGGAGGTGATAAAAGCCTGTGCGTCCGTGCATCGCGCCTACGCAGCCGGCACCTGGATCAGCGACGAAATGATGGCGGCCTATACCGCGCTTCACCAGCTGGGGCATGCATTTTCAGCAGAAGCCTGGCAAGACGGGCGGCTGGTGGGCGGGCTATACGGCATTCGTATCCGCAAGGTGTTTTTCGGAGAGAGCATGTTTTCGGAAGTCAGCAACGCAAGCAAAGCCGCGTTCATCATGCTGGTAAGCGAGCTGCAGGCAGATGGGGTAAAGCTAATTGACTGCCAGATGCCGACCGCACATCTGGAGAGCCTCGGGGCCGAGTCTGTGCCGCGCGACACATTTTTGCGGGCCATGCATGAGCTGATCCGCTGAGGCAGGCCATTCAGCTTTTTAAAGCCTAAAAATCTACATTTTTCTCTTACCTTCGCCGTCCCAAAAACCGACCGGCCGATTTGAAAGGCGGAATTCGGAATTCGGACTGCGGATTTACTGCAGGCCGATTGAGAGCGGACAGGTTTCAGTCAATCTGAAATCCGCCCTCCGAAATCCGCATTCAGTTCGTCCAGCGTTGCTGCCGGCGTGATGGGGCTAATTATTAACGCCTAAAAACATTTATGGCAACAGAAACAACGACGGAGCAAAAACTCCAGAGCTACGAGCTCATGATCATCTTCACGCCTGTGCTGGCGGAGGATGAGTACAAAGCCGCTCAACAGAAGTTCAGCGACATTATCACAGCCGGCGGCGGCAGCATCACCTCTTCAGAGCCGATCGGCCTGAAAAACCTTGCTTATCCGATTGCCAAGAAGACTACCGGTCTTTACTGGCTTACGGAATATATGGCGCCGACCAACGTCAACCAGCAGCTGGAGATCCAGATGGGTCGCGATGAAAGCATTATGCGCCAGATGATTACGCGCCTTGACAAGTACGCCGTTGAGTACAACGACCGTCGCCGCAAGGGCATCAAACTGGAGCATACGCCCAAGCGCGCTGCCGAGGAAGTGGAGGAAGAAGGTTAAACAATTTTTGGTGAGTGCCAGGTGGTGATTGCTGAGTAAAACAACATTCGCGACTTTCCATACTGACCACTCACAACTCACAACTCACAAAACAATGGCTAAGCAAAACGATATAAAATACCTGAGCTCCGCTCGCGTAGATCGCCGTCAGAAAAAATATTGCCGCTTCAAGAAGCTCGGCATCAAGTACATTGATTATAAGGACGCTGAGTTCCTCAAGAAATTCCTGAACGATCAGGGCAAGATGCTTCCGCGCCGCCTTTCCGGCAACAGCCTGAAGTATCAGCGCAAGGTGGCCCAGGCTATCAAGAAGGCCCGCCAGATGGCCCTGCTGCCTTACGTAACCGATCTGATGAAGTAATTCGCAGGTAATCCTCAATTCTCAATCCTCAATTCTCAATTGACATGGAAGTCATTCTAATAAAAGACGTAGATAACCTCGGCGGCGTAAATGAGCTCGTCAACGTGCGCCCCGGGTATGCCCGCAACTACCTCCTGCCGCAAAAGTTTGCTGTGGAAGCCAGCGAAGGCGCTAAAAAAATGCTGAATGAGCGCCAGAAGGTGGCTCAGAAGCGCGAAGCAAAGCTGGTAGCGGAAATTGCCAAGGTTACAGCGGTGCTCACCGAGAGCCCGGTGAAGCTCGGCGCCAAGACCGGCACTTCCGGCAAAATTTTCGGTTCCGTGACCAGCATTCAGCTGGCACGCGCCATCCGCGAGCAGAAAGGCTACGAAATTGACCGCCGCCGCATCACCATCCTTGGTGACGTGAGCGAGCTGGGCACCCACAAAGCCTCTATTGATTTCGGCAAGGAGAACGTCGTGGAAATGGAATTTGAAGTGGTGGGCGAGTAGTCCGTCATTGCTATACTGAAAGCCGCAGGATTTTCCTGCGGCTTTTTCATTGCAGTAAATGATCCGCTACTACCTACCGGAGCCATGTGCTATTGGCTATGGCAACCTGGCGTGGTTCGGCTGCTCGTCCGGGCATGCTCTTCAGCCAAAACAGATACAGGAAAGAGCTTCAAAAGTCTTATCCCGGCGGCTGCACGTCCTTTTTACCGCTACTGCGCTGGTGTATGCTGATACGGCCCAGGTCTATAGATATTTCAGCTTCACCTCTATATCACTTACCCGCCCTTTGTCATCCGTGCAGGAGATTTTTACCATGCTTCCCGCGGGAGTGAAAAAGACCTTCTCTTTAGTGCCTGCCGCAACAAGAAATCTGTCATTTATATACCAGTAAACCCTGCGGACATCGCTCGCAGCCTGGCAGCCCAGCTGCAGGCCTTGCTTCCCTTTGTCAATGATGATGTAAGTCATTCCCGGCTGTAAAGTGTTGATGACCGGTGCCTGCCCGTCAAATAGCCGGCTGCAGGAGGGATTGTGCGGCGGAATGCGTTCGTAACTGACATTCCGGGCATCGTAGAAAGAGGCCAACTCCGGCGAGACATTGGGATATACATGCGTTGCGTAGCCCGCGGATGGCAGGCAGCTTGTGCAATAGCTGAATGTGCCGTCGGCGCTCGTCCATACCTCGCGCAGGTGCTCGCAGTGCCTGGTGGTTGATACGCCCGGGATGTAATAGTCCAACACCTGTTCTCCGCAAAAGTCTGATGGCGGCAGGCCGCTCGTCCTGCACACAAAGCGCGAGGCAAGCGACTGCGGCGCGGTCAGCCATTCATCGCCGGCATGGGCATCTATGGCATTGAAGAGCTGGAACAGCAGAGGTGTAGCGGTAGCCGCGCCACTTAAAGATGTGACGCCTTTGCCATCGAAATTGCCCAGCCATACGCCAATCGTGTAATGCGCATTAAAGCCGATGCTCCAGGCATCCTTGCGGCCATAGGAGGTGCCCGTCTTCCAGGCAATTTTAGGGACGCCCCGCGCAGCGTCGGAAAGGTTTGGCATATCGGGCCGTGCCAGTTCGCAAAGCGTGCGGCAAATCATATAGTTTGCCTCCGGCGAAAGGATGCGGTATCCGCTGTCAGGCATTTTTGCGTTTGCGGGCTGCCATTTTAATGGCTTCACCACGCCGCCATTCGCAAAGCCGGAAAACAGCGTAGCCAGCTCTTCCAGCCTTACGGTGCAGCCGCCAAGAATCATGGACAGGCCTACCTTTTTGCGCTGCTGCCAGACAGAGAGAAAACCTGCGGCGCTCAGGTTTTGCGTAAAGCGGCCGGTGCCCAGCGCCTGCAGGGTTTTTACCGCCGGAATATTCAGCGATTGTCTCAGGGCTTCCTCCACTGTTACCGGTCCGCGAAACTGCAGGTCATAGTTCTCGGGCCTGTACCCCGCCAGATTGATTGGCACGTCATTGAGCACCGTCTGCGGGGTAAGCAGGCCGGCATCAATGGCCAGGCCGTAGAGGAAAGGCTTAAGCGTGGAGCCCGGCGAGCGCAACGCTTTTACGCCGTCCACCTGCCCTTGATGAGCACGATCCGAAAAGTCGGGCGATCCGATGTATGCCAGTACCTCGCTGCTGCGGTTATCCAGCACTATGGCAGAAGCATTATAGACATTTTGAAGCTTCAGCGTCCGCACATAATTGCGCACGATCTGCTCTGCCGACAGCTGCCTTTTTGCGTCTATGCTGCTTTGCAGCAGCAGCTCACCGGGGCGGGCAAACCGCAGGCGCCAGCTTAACTGTTGTGCAGCGTCAGGCGCGGCATGGCGGCTTGCAGTAAGCGGCTCGCTAAGCGCATCGGCAATGGTCGTTTTAGGAAAAAGCCGCGCTTCATCAAACCGTTTCAGCCATTTAGCCCTTTCAGCTACAATCCGGGCATTGTCCCTGCCCATTACCAGTGAATTAGGCCTGTTGGGAATGATGCTGAGCGCCGTCAGCTCGCCAAGCGATAGCTGGTCGGGCGACTTTTGAAAATAAAGAAGTGATGCCGCCTTCACGCCCTGAATATTGGATCCGTATGGCACGAGGTTAAGATAAAGCTGAAGAATCCCGGCTTTGCTGCAATGCGTCTCTAACTGCAGCGCGCGAAACATTTCTATGCCTTTATTCAGATAGCTGCGCCGCTTAGGCTCCAGCATCCGGGCCACCTGCATCGTGATGGTAGAAGCGCCGGAAGTGCGCCGCCGCAGAAAGAGGTTATTAAACGCTGCGCGACATACAGCCAGGGGATTAATGCCGAAGTGACGATAAAAATGCCGGTCTTCCTTGAAGATGATCGCCTGCTTCAGTTCCGGAGTCAGCTCAGACAGCTCTGCCCGGAAGCGCCATTGCTGATCTTTCGTCAGGAAGGTGTGCAGCACCTGGCCGTCGCGGGCTTTTACAAGGGGCGCGTAGGCAACGTCTGCCTTGAGCGGAAAGAGAATGTCCAGCAGGATGAAAAGGATAACTGCAGCTGCCATTGCGCGCAGGGTGTGCCAGCAGGTTCGCTTCCACCATTGTGTGTCTCGCAGGCGGCTCATTGTGCTGATTGAACGTTGGGGAAGGTAGCGCTATTGCTATAAGGCACATGTGGGAAATTGCTCAGCCGCGGGCACATCGGGAGGGCTATCCTCCGCTGGCGGAGGTGCCCCGTGAACGAAGTGAGCGGGGCGGAGGTGGGTGCATAACACCCTGAACCAACCTGCGCCCTCGCTGCTTCGCTGAAGGCAGACTTTGGAGGATGCTCATCGGGAGCGCAGGAACATCAGGCGCAAGGCTATTCAACGCCATATTGTCTCAGGAAGTCCACCACCATCCGCAGGCCATACGCTGTTCCGCCCAGCGGCAGATAAGGCTTTTTTGCTGTCGCGAAGGACACACCTGCAATGTCAAAGTGCATCCAGGGATAGTCGGTGAAGTGCTGCAGGAACTTCCCGGCAGTAATGGCGCCGCCGCTGGGGCCGCCCACATTTTTCAGGTCGGCTACCTCGCTTTTTATCTGCTCTCCGTACTCGTCCCAAAGCGGGTATTCCACCAGGCGCTCGTACTGCCGCTCGCCAGCGGCGCGCAACGCCGCCTTCGTTTCATCGGGAGCGGTGCCCATGCACACAATGCCGTGCTCGCCCACAGCCACTGAAGCCGCGCCGGTAAGGGTGGCAAAATCCATTACCAGCTCCGGCTGATAGCGTTTAGCCCAGTGCAGGGCATCGCCCAGCACCAGCCGGCCTTCAGCGTCGGTATTGAGCACCTCTACGGTCGTGCCGCTGTACATGGTAATTATGTCGCCGGGCACGTAGGCATTCTCGCCGGGACGGTTATCGGTAGAAGGCACAAGGGCGATGACGTGCAGGGGCAGGCCCAGCTTTGCAACCGCATATATGGCCGCGCTCACGAGGGCGGCGCCGCTCATGTCGCTCTTCATGCGGTCCATAGAATTGGGCGTTGGCTTCAGGCTGAGGCCGCCGGTATCATAGACGATGCCCTTGCCTACCAGCACAACCGGCCTGGCATTGCGTGCCTCTGCCGGCTTGTATTCCATGATGGAGAAGGTAGGCGGGTCCTGCGATCCGCGGTTTACAGCCAGGAGTCCGCCCATGCCCTCCCGGGTAATTGCTTCCATATCCATCACTTTAACGGAAAATCCGGCTTCCTGTCCTAATGCCCGAATGGCTTCGGCAAGCTGGACGGCGCTCAGCGCATTCAGCGGCTCATTCACCAGATCGCGGGCATGGTATGCGGCTTCCGTTATTACCTCCAGCTCGCGCAATTGATCCCGGCTAATGCTGCCTTCTGCAAATGACAGGGTCCGGAGCGGGTGCCGGAGCTTCTCGCGCTCCTGGCGGTATTTCAGAAACTGATAGGCCGCCAGCGCAAGGCCTTGGGCAAACAGCAGACCCGCCTCGCCGTCCGCGCTATGGTTTATGACATGTGCACCGGCTGCTTTAATACCTTTTAGCGTACTGCTTGCCACCGCACCGCTTTTGCGGATAGCGTCGCGGGTGGCGGCTTCTTCGCCCTTCTTCTTTAAGGGGAAAATGTAGTGTAGCTCAGTGTAGCGGTTAATGGTGATGATGCCCTGCTCATGGCTTGCGGATTCCTGCACAAAAGCAGCCTCTTCGGGACTCAGCTGAAGCGCGCCGAGGCTTTCTACGTTGTCGGTAATGTGGAGGATGGGCCGGAGCGGCTCGGCGGGGCTTATGCTGAACTGTATCATGGGATTATTTAGGGGCGGCAAAGATAGGCGCGGCTCATAGGAACCGGTCTGACCGACCACAGGAAGGTCTGACAGGTTCCGCCACCGCAACTGCCTATCCCGGGCGCCGTAATTTTATCCATCCATGTACACCTTCAAAAAGAGCCTCGGCCAGCATTTTCTCCATGACGAAGCCATGTGTCAGGGCGTTGTGGACGCCGTTTCCCGCAAGGCGGGGATGCAGCTGCTGGAAGTAGGCCCCGGCGGCGGCGCCATCACCAAATACCTGCTGGAGTGGGGCGATGTGCAGTACAAAGCTGTAGAGATTGACCCTGAAAAGGTGGGCTATCTACTGGCTGAGCATCCTTCCATAAAGGGCAAGCTCATTGAGGCCGATATTCTTCGCGTAGAAAAACCCTTTGAAAGCCCTTTCAGCGTGGTTGGCAACTTTCCTTACAATATTTCATCGCCCATCATGTTCCGCATCCTGGAATGGGAACCGGAGGTGGAGGAGGTGGTCGGGATGTTTCAGAAGGAAGTGGCACAGCGCATTGCCGCCGGGCCAGGGTCAAAGACTTACGGCATTCTTTCCGTGCTGATGCAGGCCTTTTTTGACGTGAAATACCTGTTTGACGTGCCGCCGGGCTGCTTCACGCCACCGCCTAAGGTGATGAGCGGCGTGCTGCGTTTCACAAACATTCAAAACCCGCACAACATAGGTGATAAAAAGGCGTTTATACGGCTCGTAAAGGCGGCGTTTAACCAGCGGAGGAAGACCTTGCGAAACGCATTGAGGGGAACGCTACCGGAAGACGCCCTGAGCGGCGACGCCGTAATGAGCCAACGGGCCGAGCAGCTCCCGGTAGGAGCATTCGCCCGCCTTTATCGCCAATATCTGAAAGCATGAGGGGAAAGGGACGTGTATTGATTGCTGCGCCGGTGCATAGCGTGCTTACAGATGCGCTTGAGGCGGCTGGCTATGAGGTAGTTCATGCGCTGAACATCAGCCAGGAAACCGCCCCGGCACTGCTTGCCGGCTGCAGCGGAATTATTACTTCTACCCGCCTGCAGCTGGATAGAAGCCTGATTGACACCGCGCGGGATCTGCGCTGGATTGGCCGTATGGGTTCCGGCATGGAGGTGATGGACGTTAATTATGCCATTGCGAAAGGCATTGCCTGTATTTCCTCGCCTGAGGGCAACTGTAATGCGGTAGCGGAGCATGCACTCGGGCTGCTGCTGGGCATTACCAAACGCATTGCGCGCAGCGCGGCGGAGGTAAAAGCCGGAAGCTGGCTGCGCGATGAAAACCGGGGCACGGAGCTGGAAGGCCAGACGATCGGCATCATCGGCTTCGGGCATACCGGGCGCGCCTTTGCGCGAAAGCTGCGCGGGATGGACATGCGCATTTTAGCCTATGATAAAGCGCCTTTTACCGATGTTCCGGAAGGAGTTATAGCCTGCGATAGCTTAGAACCAATTTTCGCCGGAGCAAAAGTTTTAAGCTTTCATGTGCAAATTGCCCCCGACACGCATCATTATCTGAACACGGACTTTCTGGAGCGTATGAAATGGCCATTCATCATCCTGAATACCTCCCGCGGAAGCATTGTGGACTCCAGGGTATTGGTTGAGGGGCTGGAAAGCGGAAAGATTGTAGGAGCGGGGATTGATGTATGGGAAGAGGAGCCGCTGACTAAAATGAGTGCCGGAATGCGTGAATTATTGGAAAAGGCGCAACGGCACCCCGGAGTGATTGTGACTCCTCACATTGCGGGATATTCGGTGGAAGCGGTGTACAAGATGAGTGAAGCATTGAGAATCAAACTTTTAGCTTTAACACTATTATAGGTAAATGACGACATTGGTGCGACTAAATAATTTGAAAGCTTAGCGCAGCCTTTAACAGACTTTTTTACCTTTACCCGCTAAAAGCTAAAAATTACATAACATAGCATATGAATCGTATAATACGTTCAGCGTTTGTGGTGATATTGCTTTGTTTGCCAGGATTTGCGTTTGCGCAAGGCTCCGGCATCAAGGGAAATCTGAAGGATGAAAAGGGCAACCCGATTGTGAATGCCAACGTGTTGGTGTCAGAAGGCGGTATCCAGAAAGGCCGTGACCTTACGGACTTTGACGGTAATTATACCATTAAGCCGCTCAATGGCGGTCGCTATGACGTAAAGTTCTCTTACCTCGGTAAGGACCTCACTATCACCGGCGTTGTAGTAGCTGCTGACCAGCTTGTTACTGTTAACGGCAAGTTGATCACCACTAATGAAGTAACTCAGGGCGGTAAGAAGATTCAGGCCGAAGTGCATGCGGTTCGCGGTTATCAGGCCCCGATCATTGACCCGGAAAATCCCGGTGGCCGCCAGGTAAAGACTGCAGAGCAGATTGAAAAGGCGCCTACGCGTAACACTTCCGATATCGCAGCCCTCAGCACGCAGGTGTATCAGGGCGGTTCAGGCGCAGGCCTAAGCATCGGTGGTGGCCGTACCACAGGCACCAAATTCGTGGTGGATGGCGTGCAGCTTCCTCCGGGCGCTACCAACTTTACCAACCAGGCTCCCGGCTCTGTAGAAACGATCACTACCTTCTCCTCTGGCATTCCTGCCCGTTACGGAGACGCCTCCGGAGGCCTAGTAAGCATTACCACCAAGGGCGCTACTTCCCGCACGCAGGGCAATATCCAGTACGAGCATTCGCTGGAAGGCTTCAATCAGAATCAACTGACAATCAACCTGTCCGGTCCGCTCCTGCGCAAGAAGGATTCCTTCGGCAACCGCCGCCCTATTATTGGCTACAGCATTACGGCGGATGGTATTTACGCGGATGATTACAGCCCGAACTATTCGCCCAACTATTATGTGAATGAGGCCAAGCTCGCCGAGCTCCAGGCGCATCCGCTTCGCCTGATCCAGCAGAACGGCCAGACCCGCAGCGACTTCTCTACCAACTTTATTCAGGAAAGCGACCTCTACACCAGCAAGAAGCGTATGAACGCGGAATACTACCGCGGTCAGCTCGGCGGCAAGCTGGACTTTAATCTGAGCGATAACCTGAGCGTGCGCGTCGGCGCCAGCTATTTTGCGCTTGACAATCCGGAGTATGACCGGCAACTGTCCCTCCTTTCGCTGGAAAACACAGCCCGCACTTCCTCGCAGACAGGCCGTGGCTATATCCGCTTCACGCAGAAGTTCGGTAATAAGGTAAGTACGGACCAGCTGAAGGATAACGCGATCACCAATGCCTACTATACGGTACAGGCCGATTACCAGAAGGATTACTCAACCACGCAGGACAAGAATCTGAAGCACAGCACATTTGACTACGGCTACGTAGGCAAGTTTGATGAGCGCTTTATTCCTGCCTATTCCGCTGGTAGCCTGGACGACTCTTCTCAGGTTTTTGGTGTCCGCCTTCGCGGTTACATACCGTCCGGCGTAATATTTACTCCGAGCGACAAGAATCCGATACTTGCGAACTATACCAAGGACTTCT
The DNA here is from genome assembly GCA_965246765.1 of Chitinophagaceae bacterium. Classification (GTDB taxonomy): domain Bacteria; phylum Bacteroidota; class Bacteroidia; order Chitinophagales; family Chitinophagaceae; genus UBA1952. Next base: position 352,785 of record CBDFFJ010000005.1, on the reverse strand, counting down.
ACGCGCTGAATCCTTCACCGCTTTCGCAGACAAACATTCAGGCGGGCCGCGGTCTCCGCAACGGCGACGCCCCGCAGGAAGTGTACAGTCTCTTTAAAAACCTGGGCGGTTATGCGAATGGCCGTAGCGGCTGGCGTCAGACTAATGACGACCAGGTGGCCGTAGGCATCGATGCCTCTTTTGACCTGAAGCATAAAAAAACGACGCATTCCGTTGAGTTTGGTCTCTACTATCAGCAGCGGAACCAGCGCTTCTACAGCGTAAGCGGCGCCGGTCTCTGGAGCCTCATGCGCCAGCTTAGCCAGCGCGTAGTGTTTACCGAAGTGGATGCATCTCCGGTATTTATCAAGAATGGTGTACGCTATACCCTTGCCCAGGTGCAGGCCGGTGTGATCAATCCTACACCGAGCGATACGATTCTTTATGAGCGTAAGTTTGACAATGCCGCCGAAAGCGCATTTGACAAGCACCTGCGCGACAAGCTGCTGGCAAGCGGGCAGATTACAAGCCGTAAGGATTATATAAACACAGATTTCTATGATCCGTCCACCTATTCACTGGATATGTTCTCTGCCGACGACCTTTTGAACGGCGGCGTGTCTCAGGTAGGCTATTATGGCTATGACTATACCGGCAAGCTCCTCACCGGCAACGTTAACTTCAACGACTTCTGGACGGCTAAGGATAAAGACGGATACTTTACCCGCCCTGTAGGGGCTTATCGTCCCAATTACATCGCCGGTTACCTGTCCGACTATATACAATATAAGGACTTCCGTATCACGCTCGGCGTCCGGGTTGAGCGCTTTGACAACAATACGAAGGTGCTGAGAGACCCTTACTCACTTTACGCTGTACGCACCGTGGGCAGCTACATGACGAAGTCAGGTACCGGCGGCGCCGCAGTTAACCACCCCGCAAACATCGGCTCAGATTACGTGGTTTATGTGGGCAACAACTCTCCAAGCGTAAAAGATCCGACAATCATCGGCTACCGCAATGGCGACACCTGGTATGATGCTCAGGGGCGCGAAGTGGAAGATCCGCAGGTATTGAAGACGCGCACAGGCGCTGCTGCCTTGCAACCGTTTTTACAAGTAGATGATCGCACCAACACCCTGCCAGACATTAAAGACTCTGCATTTGGCAGCCTGGTGGATCAAAGCTTTACTGACTACAAGCCGCAGGTGAATGTGATGCCACGTGTCAACTTCTCCTTCCCGCTTAATGAAAACGCGCTCTTCTACGCGCACTACGATGTGCTTTATCAGCGGCCCAACACCGGCGCCTACGCCCAACAGTATGATTATCTGTTCATTGACCAGAATCCAAGCAATATTTACGAAAACTCCAATCTGAAGCCTGAGCGTATGGTTGATTACGAAGTCGGCTTCCAGCAGCGCCTGAGCGACCGCTCCGGTATCACGTTCTCCGGCTTTTACAAAGAACGTAAGGATCAGATTCAGATCAGGCCGTACCTGTATGCTTATCCTATTACGTACTACACATACGGTAATCGTGACTTCTCTACGTACAAGGGTCTTTCCCTCGCTTACGAGCTTCGCCGCCTTGGTAATCTGAGCCTGAACATCAACTATACGTTGTCCTTTACCGAAGGCACCGGCTCAAGCGCGCAGTCGGCTAACGGCGGCGATGCAAACCGGGTTAACGGTAGCGGCGTGCTGAACCAACTGGTTGCAGCCGGCCTGCCAAACCTACGTACACAGTTCCCGGTCACCTTTGACTCACGTCACAATATCAACGCGCAGATTGACTACCGCTTTGCAGGCGATCGCCGTGGCCCGAGCCTCGGCAGCAGCCATCCGTTTGAAAACTCAGGTATTCAGTTCCTGCTGACTGCCCGTAGCGGTGAGCCGTACACCAAATATGCATCTGCGCAAAATCTTCAGGCCGGCGCGTCCAACTCTCCTGTAATTGAAGGCACTGTAAATGGCTCACGTATTTCCGGGCACTTCAATCTGGATGTAAACCTTGACAAGACGATCCCGTTGAAGTTCCATAAGGATAAGGAAGGCGAGGCGCCGCGCCAGAGCCGTCTCGGCATCAACATCTATATGTATGCCCGCAATGTGCTCAACATTCAGGATGTGCGCCGCGTATATGGCTATACAGGCCGCGCAGACGACGACGGATTCCTTACTTCCGCTATCGGCCAGCAGGTTATCGGCAACCAGGTTGACCAGCAATCGTTCCAGACACTCTATAACGTCCGCCAGACGGATCCAAGCTTTATCGGTGCACCACGCACAATATTCCTGGGTCTCCGCCTGAATTTCTAAACGTCCGTATCAACTCCGTAATAACGCTAATATGAATATTATCTCAAGAATGCTGGTTGGCGCGGCAGCTGCAACATGTCTTACGGGCATGGCCTTGCAGAGCTTTGCGCTTCCCACGATTGGCATGCCGGTAAATGGTCCGCGGCTCGGGCTTAAAACAACAGCCGCGGCATGTAACCCGGCTACAGCCACTATTGATCTGGACATCAATAACGTGCGCGCCAGAATGATGACCGGCGGCGACATGTGGTGGGACCGCGGCACCGGAACGGCAAAATATGAAGTGCCGAAGGGCAGCGGTAAAAACTCGCTGTTCGCAGGCTCTGTGTGGGTAGGTGGTTATGATGACCAGAACACCTTGAAAGTAGCAGGACAGACTTACCGCCAGACTGGTAATGATTACTGGCCTGGCCCTACGCAGGTAGATGGCTCTAACGTAAACTCGGCGCCTGACAAGACTATATGCTCCGACTGGGATAAGTTCTGGAAAATTGATCGTACTACGCTGATTGATTTTCAGGAGAAGCTTAAGCGCAATGAGAGCGTGGACGATCCAGTATTTGAAACAATCAGGCAATGGCCTGCTACGGGCAATGACGAAGCTCGGGGCGCAAGCGGTTTGCCACTAAATATCCTTACCAATCCAAACTATAGCAAATTTGGCCGCAACTATGCGCCATATATTGAAGTGGATGGTACTCCCGGCTACAATGCTAAAGGTGGTGACTACCCGGATATTGCCGGCGACCAGTTCATCTGGTGGGTGTTCAATGACCAGGGCAATGTAAAGCTCCAGTCGCAGTCAGTTGCCATTGGCATGGAAGTGCAAGCCAGCGCGTTTGCCTATTCTTCTAAAGACTTCTTGAACGACGCGACTTTTATTCAGTATAAGCTGATCAACCGTGGGACGCTTAATCTGAACCAGACTTACATGGCGACATGGACGGACGCCGATCTTGGCGATGGTACGGATGACTATATCGGCTGCGATACTGCGCGCTCGCTGGGCATCATGTACAATGGTAAGAGCGTGGATGGCACAGGTAAGCCAACGGACTACGGCTCTGCTGTACCGATGGTGGGCGTTGACTTCTTCATCGGCCCTAAGCGTGTAATCTACGATAAACTGGTAGTTGACTCCTTCCGCAGAAACGGCCTGAAGCAAATTCTCCGTAAGGGAAATGGTCAGGATGCGGTGGAAGATACGCTCGGTATGACGGTCTTCAATTACTTTAATAATGGCGGCGGCTCTATCGGTGATCCGGGTAATGCTCTTGAGATGTACCGTGTTATGACTGGTTTTAATCGTCAGGGCGGGCATTTGCACAACGATCAGGCTTCATGTCCCTCATCAACAGCTTATGGCCCTGGCCCGGATATCAACTACGTATGGCCTGGTAATCCCGATCGCGCAGGCGACTGGTCTGAGTGCCAATGCGGCACGACAACCGGCGACCGCCGCTTTGTACACTCCTCAGGCCCGTTCCGCTTGGAAGCCGGTGGTGTTACTAACGATATAATCATCGGTGCCTGCTGGGTTCCGAATGTCGGCGGCTGCCCGAATGGAAGCTTTACCCGCATCCGTGCGGCGGATGACCTGATTCAGGATCTTTTTGACAACCACTTCAAGACGATTGAAGGCCCGGAGGCCCCCCGCATGGTCGTTCGCGAAATGGATCGTAAACTGGTATTCTACCTCGTAAATGACCAATCCACTACACCGTATAGCAATTTCAATGAGAGCTTCAGCAGAATTTCTACGCCGCGTACGCGCCGCCTGGCTAAGAACGGCGACTCACTTTACAAGTTTGAGGGTTACCGCGTATTCCAGCTGAAGAATGCCAGCGTATCTGTAAACAATATCTTCAATGAGCGCGGCGAGGTTGACAATACCGTTGCTGCTGAGGTGTTTGAATCTGATATACAGAATGGAATCAGCGGTCTGGTCAATAACTATGTGAGCGCTCCGGAATTGGGTGCAGGCGTAATCAATACACAACAAAAAGTGAAGCTGAAGGACAGCGGTATCGTCCACTCCTTCCAGCTAAGCAATGATGCCTTTGCAAAGGGCGCCGATAAGCGCTTTGTGAACTATCGGAACTATTACTTCGTAGCGGTTGCATTTGCCGTGAATAATTTCCGTCCGTTTAGCTTCTCATTGCCCGATTCTACTCAGAATACGCCTTACCTGGAAAGCGCGCACACGGCAAATGGCCGGAATATTCCAATCGTTGCGGCAATGCCAAATCCGGCATCCGGCTTCACAGGCTCACTACTTACCTCTGATTATGGCGATGGCGTTATCATCAAGCGACTGGAAGGCGCCGGTAACGGCGGTAATGCAACGGCCTTTGATGCAGCTACCGAAGACGAAGCGATTAAGGGACCAAATTATCAGGCGCTGCAGCCAGTGTATCAGCCAGGCGCCGGCCCGGTGAGAGTTAAGGTAATAGACCCTGCCAAGGTTCAGCCACTGGATTGGGAGCTTTATATCACTGACACGCTTGCTTCAGACACCGCGGCTAACCGTTTCATTACCGGCGCAAGCCCAAGTGTTGGATGGAAGCTGCAAAGCACTGATGCAGCCGGAAACAAGATCGTTATTTACAATGAGCGCGGAAACACAGGTATCTCTACGCCAAATGAGCAGATTATTGAAAAATACGGCTTGTCTGTTGACATTCACCAGGTAGGCACTGCCGGCGATACGCTGTCTGCAAAGAATGGCCTGATCACTTCCGACATTACTTTCAATGATCCGAACAATCTCTGGATGGCCGGTGTGCAGGATGTAGATGTTCAGACTGATCCGCGTAACTGGATCCGAGCGGGCACCTTAGAGGCGCCTAAGGGAAACCCACCTTGTAATTATGCCGATAACAACGTCTCTTCCACAGGTCGTTTCAACCAGGATCCATATCAATATTTTGAAAGTCTCCTTCCGGGTAGCACACTCAACAAGGGCTCATGGGCGCCTGCAGTGCTTGCAGCGGTTGAAGGCAAGTCTGATTGCGGCTTCGGAGTAGCCGAGCAGCGTATGCTATCATCCTCACTTAAAGTATTGAAAGGCGTGGATGTAGTATTCACGAGCGACAAAACAAAGTGGACACGCTGCGTCGTTATGGAGCTTCAGGATGACGTAAACTTGGCGGACGGACAGGCTAAAAAGTTCCTTCTCCGTGCCCACCAGTCATGGAATGGCCAGCTTGATGCGACCGGAGCGCCGGTCTATAGTAAGGTGGAAGGTGACATCGGCTACTCTTACTTCCCGGGCTATGCGATTAATCCGGAAACGGGTGAGCGCTTAAACATTGTTTTAGGCGAAGACTCCTATCTGAAGTCTGACAATGGTTCCGATCTTATCTGGAATCCAAGCGGCAATGTACTTTCCAGCCAGGGCGCTGTCCTCTTCGGCGGAAAGCACTACGTGTACATTATGGGTACTAAGTACGATCAAGACTCGGCTTTCTGGAGTGGATTACAGATAAACTCACCTGGCGGTCCACTTTACAATCAAATCCGTTGGATAGGCCTGCCGATCCTCGCGCCCGGTTATCATTTCAAGAGCTTGGCGGACGGCTTGATTCCTACTGATACCCGCGTGCGCATCCGTGTGAATGTTCCATATACCCGTTACATTCCTGAACTGTCTAAGTATGAGCCGCGTCGCAACAACGGTTTCCCGCTGTACACATTCAGTACCAAGGGCCTCGCGCAAAAGCCGCTTACCGATGCGGGCAATTACAGCGATGCGAAACAGGAGCTTCTGGATAAAATCCTGATGTCACCCAATCCGTACTACGGTTATGTAGGCTACGAAGCCAGCCGTCTGGATACACGCGTGCGCATTATCAACCTTCCGAAGAAAGCAACCATCAGCATCTACTCTACGGACGGCTCGCTCATCCGCACCCTTACAAAGGACAACGACCTGCCGTATGTTGACTGGGACACGCGTAACGCGAAGGGCCTTGCTATCTCCAGCGGTATGTACCTCGTACATGTACAGGCCGAGGGGATCGGAGAGAAAGTTATTCGCTGGTTTGGTGCCATGCGTCCGGTGGATCTGACTACTTATTAATATTTAAATGCTCATCCGGGCCGCCCCTGTGGCGGTTCGGATAGGCTAAAACGTATCATAGTACATCGCAAGAAGCAATGACAAAAGCAATAGCAAAAACAAGCCTGGCACTCGCCGCCCTGGCGCTGAGCACTTCCGCCTTTGCCGGCAATAAAGACCGTACAGGCCAGGCAGGCGCATCGGAACTGCTGATAAATCCCTGGGGCATGAGCACGGGCGTCTTCGGCGCTAATACGTCCAACGTCGCCGGCCTGGAGGCCATGAAGACGAATATCGCCGGCCTTGCGTTCACGGAAAAGTTTGATGTGGGCGTTTCATATACTGCCTATCTGCGCGGCTCCAATGTCAACATTTTTAATGGTGGCGTAGCTATCCGCGCAGGGAATGCCGGCGTGGTCGGCGTAAACATCATGTCAATGGACTACGGCGAAATCCAGATCACCGACTTCAATCACCCTAGTGGCGGAATCGGTTCGTATAAGCCATCGTTCTATAACATTCAGGTAGGCTTCGCGAAAGAATTCTCGCACAGCATTCACGCGGGCGTAGGCGCTACCATAGTAAGCGAGAAGATCACGAACGCGAGCGCTATGGGCGCAGCATTTGAGGCGGGTGTGCAGTATGTTACCGGCCTGCAGGATAATTTCCACTTTGGCGTAACCCTGCGCAATGTGGGCACAAATATGAAGTTCACTGGTCCGGGCTTTTCCTTTGACAGCGAAACGCCGGAGCTCGGCTACGACCTGAGCCGTCAGACGCCCTCTGAGCGCTTTGAGATGCCAACTTACCTCAACATCGGAGCCGCCTACGATTTTTATCTTGACGGCAAGCACCTTGCTAAGGAAGACGATCTTCCAAAGCACCGCCTTTCTGTAATGCTGGCATTTACTTCCAACTCATTCAACAACGACTATATCCACGGCGGCTTAGAGTACAGCTTCCGCGATATGGTCATGATCCGCGGTGGTTACCGCTACGAGAAGGACATTTCAAATGACGCCCTTGCTACCACGTTTTATACAGGCGTCAGCGCCGGAGCTACAGTCATGACCCGCCTCGGCAGCAATGGCCCAAAGGTTGGCATTGATTATTCGTTCCGTCCCACGCGCCGCCCTGATAATGGCGTTCATACGGTATCGCTGCGCTTTATGCTTAGCAAAAAAGGTAAGGCGGAGGCTGCTACAGAGGCCCAGTAACTCTTTTCATTACATTTGCACACAACGCTTCTGCACCCGGCAGAAGCGTTGTGTTTTTTTCGTCCAATACCAAACTGACTGAAAGTCCAGGATATATGTCTTCAATAAATTATGTTAGCCAGGAAACCCTGGATCAGCTGAAAGAAGAGCTGTCTCAGCTAAAGACAACCGGCCGGGCAGAGATAGCCCGTCAGATAGCAGATGCACGAGAAAAAGGCGATCTTAAGGAGAATGCTGAATACGACGCCGCCAAAGAGGCGCAAGGCCACCACGAATCACGCATTGCTTACCTGGAAACAGCCCTGGTAAACGCGCGGGTGATGGACTCAAAGGACGTGGATACGAGCAAGGCATCCATACTCACAAAAGTGAAGCTGACCAATCTTAAAACCAAGAAAACGGTAGAATACCAGCTTGTTTCGGAAACGGAAGCAGATCTGAAAGCAGGCAAGATTTCCGTTACCTCGCCGATCGGCAAGGGCGTTCTTGGCAAGACCAAGGGCGAGAAAGTAGAGATACAAACTCCCGGAGGAATGCTGCAATTCAAGATTGATAAAATATCCGCCTGATTCAATGGCCAGCATTTTTACGCGCATCATACGGGGCGAGATCCCATCTTACAGGATTAGAGAAGATGAGCACTTCTACGCATTCCTTGATATTGCGCCATTGACGGCAGGACACACACTGGTAGTGCCTAAGCTGGAGACGGACTGCGCTTTTGACCTTCCGGCGGCGCTGATCGGGCAGTGGATGGTTTTTGCACAGCCGGTCGCCAAAGCTATTGAGCGCGCATTCCCATGCAACCGCTGCGGCTTAAGCATAATAGGCCTTGAAGTGCCGCATGCGCATATGCACCTGGTACCGATCAATAGCGCAGACGATCTGAATTTTACCCGGCGGAAAATGAATGTGAGTGCCGACGATCTCAAATCGGCCCAGGCGAAGCTCATTGCTGCGCTTACGGAGTAGCGCACTTTCAGGAGCACTACGCTACAAGAGATGATTGACCTATGCTCCAGGCCTGCGGCGGCAGCGCAAACAGTGCCTTGGTAAGCGACCAGGTTTCTCTGAAGAACAGGGAGAAGCGATAATGATCAAGAGCAGGCTCGTTTTCCCAATGGCTGTAGGTGAAAAAGACCGCCGGGTTGTGCGCATCCCGCCAGAGCTCCAGATGCAGGCAGCCTTTAAAATGGCGGATATCCCTTTTGCGCGCTTCAAACAAAGCAAGAAAGGAAGCAACCTCCGCCTCCCGGAAGGTCATCTGAACGACGCGAATGATCATCCGAAATAGACCTTGATGGTATTGTAGATAAAATGCTTTTCGCGGTGCAGCTTGAAGCCAAACAGAGACGCTGCCTTACCACGGTTAATGCAGATTTCCAGAAAGCCGGTCGCGTTAAAGCGGCAGAGCTTTTGGCCCTCATTTACATTGTAGAAGTGGGTACTGAGCTGCGTAAGCTCCTCATCCCGCATAAAACGGATACGGAAAGGCCTTCCCTGGCCAATTTCATCGAACTGCTGGCGCGTCATATTAATCACAACGTTTTCGTAGCGGTCAATATGTATGACGTGACACTCGGCGGTGTCGCCAATCACGATCGGCTGCCAGTGCTGCAGCGCCACCTTCAACTCACAGCCCCGGAACTGCAAGTCGCCCGGCGCATAGGTTTGAAGCTGAGCCGCAACCCGCCCGATGCTCTGCAGCCAATCCTCAAATGTGCCGTTTAAGCCAAGCTCGTAGCAATGCCACACATTACTGAGCTTATCGCCAAAGGCAAGTGAGAGCACGCCATTGTCGGGCGCAAGCAGGTAATGACCCTCGTGCTCACACAGCAGCAGGCGCGGCCGCGATTCGCTGAAGACGTCAAAAAGCAGGACATGGCAGGTACCCTTCGGGAAATTATGGTACGCAGAAAGTAATAAATAAGCGGCCTGCTGGATATTAAAGGTCTCTACAAGATGGGAAATATCCACTATCGGCACTCCCGGCACATGCTGCATCAGTATGCCCTTGGCTATGGCCACGGAAGCATCCTGCGGGCCAAAATCGGAGAGCAATGTAATGGGTGGCATAGCGGCGCGCAAATGTAAGCCGGGGCCTCCGTGCAGTGATGGCGAAAGGATGTCAATGTGTCGTACCCGGCACCTTCTTTTCACAATAAGCGCACGTGCCGCCCGTTAAGGGCACTACGTAACATAACTTAGTCGCCTGATGCGGTTTCTCTCTCACGGATTTCTATTATACGCCCTTGTTGCAGCCTTCTTCGGCGCAATATGGCTTAGCAGCGCATCGTGTAAAAAAGACAAGCTTCTTTCCAATGGCGGCGAGCTCAGGTTCTCTACAGACACAGTTGCTTTTGATACCGTTTTTACCGCATTAGGCTCCGCAACGGTGGGCGTTAAGATTTTTAATCCGCAGGATCAGCGCGTCGTGCTGTCGTCTGTAAGGCTGGGCAATGGAAGCGCCTCGTTTTTTCACCTTAATGTGGACGGGCGCGAGGGAAGTGCAGCCAGCAATATTGAGATAGCGGCCAACGACAGCATCTATGTATTTGCTACCGTAAAAGTAGATCCTACAAACGCTAACACGCCTTTTATAATAGAGGACAGGCTTATAGCAACGCTCAACGGGAGCGACTTCTCCGTTCCCATGATTGCATTCGGTCAAAATGCGCATTATATCACCGACAGCCTGCTGGATACTTCCTTGCCCTGGCTCACCGACAAGCCTTATGTCATTTTCGGCGCGGCGGTAGTTGACAGCGGCCGAACACTGACCATCCCGGCGGGCTGCCGCATATATATGCACGCCAATGCGCGCCTTTTTATAGACGGCACGCTTAAGGCGACAGGTACAAAGCAGGACAGCATCATCTTTCAGGGAGATCGCCTGGACCGGGCTTATTTCGGCTACGAAGGATATCCTGGCGAGTGGGGCGGCATTTACTTTACTCGTCATAGCACCGGCAGTGAGCTGACCCACGTCATACTGCGCAACGGCGGCAATGCTGCGCAAGGCACGCCGCCAGCCTTAATTCAGGTAGAGCCCGATTCATCTTCCCGGCCCGGCATTGCACAATTGACGCTGGACAAGGTCATTCTTGAAAACTCAATCGGATACGGCCTTCTGGCATTCGCGGGTAGCATCAACATGCGCAACTGCCTTATCCACTCCTGCGGCGCAAGTGCGCTGGCGCTTGTACAGGGAGGCACCTACAACCTGGACTATTGCACCATTACAACCTACGGAAACAACAAGGTTGCGCACAACGACAACCCGGTGGCTATTTTCCTGAACTACTACCCGAGACAAGGCCAGAAGCCACTGCTTGGCAACCTGAACGTGACGGTGCGCAATTGCGTAATATCCGGATCGCTGGAAAACGAATTTGTAGCCGACAGCACAGACGAAGACGGCACAAAAGCATCCCTGAAGCTTTCAAACTGCTTCCTGAAAGCAGACGCGGCTAAGACACGGCCCTGGGTACAGCAGGACCAGACGGTACGGTATCTGACAACAGGCGCTGCTTATGATTCCCTGTTCCGAAATGCTGCAAGAAACGATTATCACCCTTCTTCAGCCTCCGTGCTGATAGATATGGCGATGGCCCTGCCCGGCCTGGACAGAGATCTGGAAGAAAACAACCGGGGCGTGCCTCCGGATGTAGGATGCTACGAGGCGAGATAGGCCGCAGCAGCATCTGCCGCAAGCTTCCCCGAACGCAGGCAAAGCGGAATGCCGCCGCCTGGATGCACCGTGCCGCCGGCAAAAAACAATCCGCGGTATTTTTTTGAATAGTTCGGATGCCGGTTAAAGGCAGCCATAAGGGAGTTGGATGCCGTGCCGTAAAGGGCTCCCATAAAGGAGCCGCTGCCCGCCTGGATGCCGGCGGGATCAATCACATGTTCACACCGGATCAGCGCTGAGATGTCTGTGCCAAGCAGGCGGGACAGCTTATCAAGCACGCTCGTGCGCAAGCCGGCAACCGCAGCTTCTGACAGCAATTGCGCCGGCGCATTGACCAACACAAACCAGTTTTCGCAGCCCGGCGGAGCGTGGGAAGCCTCCTGCCGGGACGTGATGTTTACATATACCGTCGGATCTGCGGAGACCGTGCCGTCTCTGAAAATAGCCCGGAACTCGCCCTCGTAGTCTGCGCTGAAAAAGACGTTATGCAATCTAAGCTCCGGGAATGTTTTACCAATGCCCCAATAGAAGATAACCCCGCTGCTGCTCCGCTCCTGGCGGGCTATGCGTTTTGCCGCCTCCGCGTCTCCCAGCAGGTCGCGGTAGGTGAAGAATACATCGCTGTTGCTTATTACCGCATCCGTGGGCGCTTCCGCTCCGCCGGCAACTGCGCCAATCACCTGCTTATCTTTTAAAAGTATGCGCGTAACGCTAGCGCCGGTCTGAAAAGTGACGCCAAGCGACTCGCAAAGCCTGCGTAGCGCCGCAGGAATAGAAATCATTCCCCCTTCGGCATACCATACGCCTTCATTAAACTCCAGATGCGCAATGGTGCTCAGCATCGCCGGGCATTGATATGGATCAGAGCCGTTGTAGGTAGCCATGCGGTCCATCATCTGCACAAGCGCGGGATGCGCCAGGCGCGACAGGTTGTAGCTGTGCAAGGACCGGGTAAGGTAAGCGGGCTTCAATGCCTCCAGGGCCGGCAGCAGGCCGGAAAGGTCCCAGGCGGACAGGCGGTGGATCGGCCTGTCCAAAAAGAGGCCGGCGATCTTGTGATATGACTCCCCGGCATCATCCAAGTATTGCCGCAGGGCATCCGTGGGAATATTAAAGGCCTTGCCAACATTTGCAAGTAATGTATTCCGTGCAGGAGCTGCATGTAGTCTTGTGCCGTCTTCCCAGAAATATTGAGTTCCTTCCTTCAGCGCACGATAGGAAAAGAAGTCTTCCAGCTTCCGGCCACAGTCTGTGAAGAGTGCCCTCATAAGGTGTGGCTGCGTAAAAAGCGACGGGCCTGTGTCCCATGAATAGCCACTGTCCTGCAATAGTCCCAGCTTACCGCCCACAGCATTATTCTGCTCAAAGATGGTTACAGAAAACCCGCTTGCCGCCAGCCGGGCCGCACATGCAAGCCCCGCGACTCCGGATCCGACGACGGCTACGTTTTTCTTAGGCATGTTCAGACATTCAGCATACCTGTGGCTAATAACTTAAATCATACAGGCAGAGCCTGGGCGTTCATTGCATTCTGCCATGCCTTGAGCAGGATGGGAAACCATGCGGTAAAGGAATGGGGTTCAGAAGACATCCAGTCATTTAACCTGGCAAGCGAAACCCAGCGATGCGCTTTCACCTCTTCCGGCGCAGGCAGGACATCGCCATCCCATTGGCCGGTGTAGATATGATCATACTCATGCTCCACCAAATCGCCGGAGACAGCCGCGTAGTACCGAAGCTTGGTAACGGGCATCAGGGCCGTATCAATACCCAGCTCCTCGCGCAGCCTTCTGGATGCGGCCATTTCAGTAGGCTCGTCCGGCGTGGGGTGCGAGCAGCAGGCATTTGTCCAGAGTCCGCCGCTGTGGTATTTATCTTCCGCCCGTTGCTGCAGCAGCATCTCGCCGCGGCTATTGGTGATAAAAATGCTCAGCGCGCGGTGCAGCGCCCCGGTGCGATGTACGGCTATTTTGCCCGCGGTCCCGATGCACTTGTCCTGCTCATCAACCAATATGACGGTCTCTCGTTGAATTATCATTGGGGCGGGATGCATCAATAGTGGCGGCAAAGAAACCGCCGTTTTATAATCAGATCATGTTAAGCCTGTGCCGCATCTGCGCGCCCATCACGATGAGCAGTTTTTGATGGTTGGAGACGCGTATGCGGGATTCCAGTACGCGCTGCGGCGGCATCCGCCTGATTTTCGCGAATAGCTTATGATAATAGCGGTAGGCTGTATAGACGCCAAAGCGTGCCTTCCACGGAAGCTGCCGGATGCCGGGAAGAGCGGCCTCAAAGTCTGCCGCGATTCCGGCTTCTATCCCGCGCTTCACTTCCTCATTAAACCGGTAGTAGTCTAGCCCGGGGAAGTAAGTTCTGTTCAGGCTCTTAAAATCGCTCTGAATGTCGCGGAGAAAATTGATTTTCTGAAAAGCTGCCCCAAGGCTACGCGCGGAATCTTTCAGCTGGCTATACTGTTCTGTATCGCCCTCGCAAAAGACGCAAAGGCACATCAGTCCTACCACTTCTGCCGAGCCGTAGATGTATTCATCCATCTCGCGCACAGTCGCATAATCGGTCTTGTGCAGGTCCAGCTCCATGCTGTGCAGGAACGCCCGGATCAGCTCTGCCGGGACATTATACTTCCGAGCTATGTGCTGAAAGGAATGCAGAATCGGGTTCAGCGAGATGCCTTCATCCAGCGCGCGCCAGGTCTCGACGGAAAAGCGCTCCAGCAGGGATGCCTTGTCATGATCGTGAAACGTATCTACAATCTCATCCGCGAAGCGCACAAAGCCGTAAATGCCATAGATAGGCTGCCGCAGATCCGCATGCAGCAGGCGGATAGCCGACGAGAACGAAGTACTGTAAGCGCGTGTCACAAGCTCGCTGCAGCCCGAGGCTACTTTGTGAAATAGGTGCATCATTCAGCAGCTACTGTTTTTTGTGTGGAGGTTCAGTTGTTTCAGCGCGCAGGTCGCAACAATTTCTCCCGAGATGATTGCTGGCGGCACCCCGGGTCCGGGCACTGTGAGCTGTCCGGCATAAAACAGGTTGTCCAGCTTTTTGTTGCGTATGGAAGGTTTCAGAAGCGCTGTCTGCCGCAAGGTATTTGCAAGGCCATAGGCATTGCCCCTGAATGCGTTGTAATCGTTTATGAAATCGGAGCCGGCATAGCTTTTCTGATAAACAATGTCTTGCCGGAAAGGCACTCCGGTTTGCTTTTCTATGCGTCCTAAAGCAATGTCCAGATAAGCAGCCCGGATGTGCTCCTGCTCTTGAAGCCCGGGTGCAACCGGTATCAGGATAAAGAGGTTTTCGCTGCCTGCCGGCGCCACGTCCGGGTCCGTTTTTGAAGGAGCGCATACATACATGAGCGGATCGGAAGGCCACTCCGGGTGCTCGTAGAGGGCCGCCGCGTGCGCCTCAAAGGGCGCATCAAAAAACAGGTTGTGGTGCCGGAGGCCGGGCAATTTCTTGTTCACGCCGATATAGTAGAGCAGGGAAGAGGGCGCCATGCTGCGCGATGCCCAGTACTTGCTGGAATAATTACGTAATGAACCCGGTAACAGACTTTCCGCATGGTGATAATCGCAGGCAGCGACCACTATGTCGGCTTCATAACTGCCGTGCGCCGTTTCTACACCCGTCAGGGCCGGCCCGGAAAATGCAAACGATTGCGCAGGCTCGCCGAAGGAGAATTTCACCCCCAGCGAAGTGGCCAGCCGGTGCATTGCTTCAGCAATTTTTCCCATGCCGCCCATCGGATACCAGGTGCCGAGCGCCATGTCGGCATAGTTCATCAGGGTGTAAAGCGCCGGCGTGTTTTCGGGGAGCGCACCCAGAAACAAAATGGGAAATTCAACAAGCTGCAGCAGCTTTGGATGCGTGAAGTAGCGGCGGACATGCTTCCTGACCGATTGCAGCAGGTCCATGCTGAACAGCGCGCGCAATACGTCTGTCGTCATAAATTCTGTCAGCGAGAGTCCTGGCTGATACACAAGCTGCTCCATCGCGGCGTTGTATTTACGGCCGCTTTGCTGCAGAAAGCGCCTTAGCCGCAGCCCGCAGCCCGGCTCATAACGCTCAAAGAGCGCTTCCAGCTCAGCCTGCCCGGCAGGTATCGCCACCGACTCGTCTTTCCACACTACGTTGTAAGAGGGATCCAGCCTTTTAAGCTCGTAATAGTCGGCAGGCGTCTTTTGGAACTTTGCAAAGAACTTTTCAAAGACGTCCGGCATCCAATACCAGGAGGGACCCATGTCCCACGTAAATCCCTGCGCTGAGAAGCTGCGCGCCCGTCCGCCGGGGCCATCGTTCTTTTCCAGTACGCGCACATCCAGTCCTGCCTTCGCAAGGAAGCAGGCTGCCGACATACCTGCGAATCCGGCGCCAAGCACTATGGCCTTCTTCTTTCCGGATGTCATTGCTTAAAAATACGGGCGCAAATCAGAATATAGCTTGAATGGAAGATACTGCGCCATCAGCGCTCAAGCCTGGACGCAAGCGCCTTGCGGGCAAAGTGAATGCGGCTTTTTATTGTGCCCAGAGGCTCGCCGAGCAGCTCCGCTATTTCCGCATACTTGTATCCGATATAGTAGAGCTCAAATGAGATGCGGAAAACGTGCGGAATTTCTTCAAGCGCCTTCCCGATCTCTCTTGCCTGCAGCCTGCCATAGCCCTCATTTCTTGCCGCCATGCCTGCCGCCTCAAATGCTACTTCAACGCCATCGGGATGCGCAATCTTGACCATGCGCTTACCGCGGCGATACCCGTTGATGAACGTATTCCGCATGATTGTGTACAGCCAGGCTTTCAGATTGGTGCCGGTGGTGTACTTGTCGCGGTAGAGCAACGCGCGTAGCATTGTTTCCTGGCACAAATCCGCGGCATCGTCCGCATCCCGTGTCAGGGAAACCGCAAACGGCTGAAGATAATCGCGGTGACTTATAAGCAGGCCTTCAAATCCGGAAACGGGCATTCTGTTTAACTTTTGATATCACAAGATTAAACAGAAAAACAATGCCGTGAACAGATTTGCGCATTGGTTTTGACTATGCCGCCAATGTGCGTCGGTTTACATCTGTGTCATAACGAGCCCGGCTGATGAGCGCCGTCTTGCATGAAGAGAAATGCGCTGCGCTACAAGTTTGTAATGGCGTCTTTGACTTCAGTGAGCGACAAGAGAAACCGCACATTCTTTGCGGCGGGTGCGGCTTTTTTGTGCGCCATGCCGCCCGAAACCAGAAGGTTCACGCCTTGCAGAGTTTCCGTGAACTTCTTCAGGTACCGCGCAGGATCCCAGTCTTTTGCTATGGCGGTCAGGTGGGTATAGACGTAGTCCGGCTTCATTATTTCACACACGGCTGCCACCTCCTTCAAAGGGGTATCAGGGCCGAGGTATATGGCAATTTTGCCGCTTTTGCGCAGCAGGTAGTGCACATACATCAGCGCCATCTCATGCACCTCGCCCTCCGGAAGAAACAGCAGCACTTTCGCGCCCTCAGCGGGTTGCGGCAGGGCATCTATAGCCACGGCAAGCTTGCGGTACAGTACATTGCTGGCAAGGTGCTCCTGCGCGGGTGCAAGGTGGTTTGCCACCCACATAATGCCGATTTTCTCCAGAAAATGAAAGATGAGCCCCTCCACCGCAGCCTCAATGCCAAACCTGCGGACATGGTTGTTGATCAGCGTCTCAAAACGGGGCATATCCATAGCCAGCGCCGCTTCCAGCAAATCATTTGTCAGTACCTGGAGTTTAAAATCGGCGTCCGATATCTTCTGAATCAGGCCATCCATGTCGCTGTCCGTCATCTGATGGATGCGCGAAATTTTGTAGCCGAAATTGTTGAGCATGGAGATGCGCAGCGCCGATTTCAGGTCGGAGGCGTCATAATAACGGATGTTGGTAGTTGTCCGTTTAGGCTGCAGAATGCCATAACGCTGCTCCCATATGCGGATTGTGTGGGCCTTAATGCCGGTAAGGTTCTCAATATCCTTTATGCTGAACCTGTTCATGTCTGTCTGCGTGCGGGTCTCCATGGCGGCGTGGCATTTTTTGTCTTTGCTGAAGCCTAAACGCCGCCGGGTTGCAAAAGGTTCAGCGCATCCTTCTAAGGAAACATTTCTGCCACCTTTCGCCGCCTGAACTCAAATATACCAGCGAGCTGCTTTTTTACGAAGAGCGCATTGGCAATGGCTCCCAGAAAGCCAAGTGGCAGTTCATAGTGCACAATGTCTTTCATCATCACCCCGCCATCCACGGCCGCAAAGTGGTGCTGATGATGCCACATCCGGTATGGCCCCCGTCGCTGCTCATCTACAAACAGCTTCCCTGGCACAACATGGGTGATCTCGGTCATCCAGAAAAGCGGAATGCTCAGTAGCGGAGACACCTTGTATGTGATGATCTGACCCGGATAAATCTCGTCCGGAAGCTCGCCTGAGGTGACCCGGAAACGCATGTGCCCCGGCGTAATCCGCTGCAGATTATCGGCGTGCGAGAAAAATCCCCATACCTCCGCCAACGAAGCGTTTAAGTACTGTTCCTCAATTATTCTGTAAATAGCCATAGATGTTCACGCGCAGGGCGCGGCATGTAACGCGGGAAGCGCCTCATTGTTCAGGAGCCCGTAAAGACTTCGGACGTGACAAGCGCCAGAAAAACAGCGCCTGCCAGAACGTGAATATCACCGCAAAGCCGGCCGTATAGGCAAATGAAGACATCAGATCGCCCCGCAGAATAAAGAAGAACATGCCGATTGCCACGAAGTAAAACAGCCTCGGCAGGGTGAACCTGAGCCGGCCCCCACGCCGCCAGTACCAGCCATCGTAGCGCGCTACCAGCAAAGCCAGCAAGGCCGTAAAAACGATGCTGCCGATAATCCCGAAATTGATATATCCCTCCGCCAGAAAGGTGCAGGCTACATTATTAAAGCCGAGATTCAGCTCATTAAACAGAAAAGCGCCGGAGCCGATTGGCTTGGTAGGCCATACACCGCGCGGCACAAAGAACAGTGCGACCCCCGTCAACTGACGCCCGTTAGTAGCGCCGTGCATATCCGTAAACTGGATTACCCTGCACAGTGACGACCAGGCGTCGTAGTCGCTCACGATCACCGCTTTCTGGAAAATCCGCGCGGGATGCTCCAGCCGTTCCTTCATATCAATGCCCGCATAGCGCGTAACGCTGAACAGCGGCGCGATGAGCATGAAAAGCGCCAACAGCAAAACCGAAAAAGCATGGCGGCGTTTGAACACAGATAGTCCGGCGGCCAGCGCCCAGCCAAGGTAAATGGTGAGCGTAAGGTACCGGGGCAGCGCCAGCGGAAAGTTGAAAATGATTCCCGGTATAAGTATAAGCGCCAGGGTGCTGCGTTCCAGCCTGTGCTGCCGGTGCAGTATGATAGCGGCCATGCAACACCAGAGCATTGTGCCGCGCAGCCCTTTGTCAAATAGAAGCTGGAAAGTAGTGCCATACTGCCAAAGCTGCGTCTCCATGTGCCCGCGAAGAAA
This sequence comes from Chitinophagaceae bacterium, assembly GCA_965246765.1. Classification (GTDB taxonomy): domain Bacteria; phylum Bacteroidota; class Bacteroidia; order Chitinophagales; family Chitinophagaceae; genus UBA1952. The sequence continues at coordinate 334,002 of CBDFFJ010000005.1, read as the reverse complement.
CAATCCCTTGTAGCCAAATACGACGGCAAGCGCGGCGCCGCAGAAGAGCATGACAGCGGGCCCTAAGTGGCTAAACTGCCTGATAAGCACCGGCGCAACCGGCGGCGGCGCCTCCTCCGCATGGGGAATGAAGTTTCCCGAAGCCCAGACGCGAACTCCCTCATAGATGCCAAAGCACAGCAGTATCAGAAAATTCGCCTTCAGCATCGTGGGCAGCAGAATGTCGCCCGTATGCCAGGGCGTTGTTCGCACTGCGATCTGCGCAGACGGCACGATGCCGAGGAACACAATCGCAAACAGCCACCAGACCTTGTTGAGCGAATACGGCCGGCCATCGGAAAACAATCTCCAGGTTGCCAGTGTTGTAATGGATAGAAATGAGCCAAGCACCCACCATTCCAGCCCTTCAGGCCGGGCGAGCGTCAGAATAATGAGCAGCTGAAGCAAGGGCACGCCGGCGCACCAGAGCGGGGCGGGTACATTAAACCGGACAGGCGAATGGATCATAAAGTCAGCGCGATAAAAGTAACGGGCTTTGGCAAAGCGGGTGTAACGGAATTCTATGAAATGCCGGAAGCGGCGGCTGTAACTTTAAATCTGAACATCCGCAGCTGACCGCATGACCCGCTCTGCTTCGTTCAATTCCATTCTATGAAAGGCTTTCACTTCTCTCAGTTCCGTCCCGAAGATTCAGATAAATCGCCTTTTGAGCGGCTTCTTGATCTCTTCATGCAGCTGCTTCAATATACTTCGGGAGACGCCGGCGAGGCACTCAACTGGCTGACGCAATTAGACCGCGAGCACAAGCTCACGGACGATGAATATGGCATCGGCGATTTTATAGAAGACCTGAAAAAGAACGGCTATCTGCAGGGAGACGGCGAAGCCGGAGGCTTTAAAATCACGCCCAAAAGCGAGCAGACCATTCGTAAGCGCTCACTGGACGAAATTTTCGGAAAGCTGAAAAAGACGAAGTCCGGCAATCACCAGACCTTCAAGACCGGACAAGGCGATGAGATTAATCCCGAGCTCCGGCCCTTTGAATTCGGCGATTCACTGGAAAGCATTGACTTTGCTGATTCTATCCGCAATGCCTACATCAACCACGGCATCGGCGAATTCTCCATGCGCGAGGATGACCTTTCTATCCATGAAATGGATTTTAAGACGCAGACTTCCACGGTGCTGATGATTGACATCTCACACTCCATGATTCTCTACGGTGAAGACCGGATCACGCCGGCGAAGAAGGTAGCGATGGCGCTTTCGGAATTGATTACCACGCGCTATCCGAAGGATACACTGGACATTGTCGTATTCGGCAACGATGCCTGGCAGATTGAGATGAAAGACCTGCCGTACCTGGAAGTCGGGCCATATCATACCAATACCGTAGCCGGCCTGGAGCTGGCTATGGATCTGCTGCGCCGCCGCAAGAATCCGAACAAGCAGATATTCATGATTACGGACGGCAAGCCCACCTGCCTGAAGATTGGCAAGAAGTACTATAAGAATTCATTCGGAATAGACAGTAAGATTCTGAACCGTACATTAAATCTTGCCGGTCAGTTGCGTCGCCTGAAGACACCGGTTATCACTTTCATGATAGCCCGCGACCCGTATCTGCAAGCGTTTGTGCGCCAGTTCACAGAGGTAAACGGCGGTAAAGCATTTTATTCTTCGCTGGATGGCCTTGGTAGCTTTGTATTTGAAGATTATGAGCGCAACAAGCGGCGCACCGTGCGCTAAGTTGGTGTTGAACTCATCGGAAGACTAAACGGATAGAGTCCGCAGCGACTTTTGTCATCCCGGAACGGGACCTTGCGCTAATTAGTTTGACACATGTTGCCGGATGCCCGCCGTTCCGCGATGTCAAAAGGTTGGGAAATAAGGTATAGCTCAAAGAGCTGACGTAAACAGCTCCATAGAAATCCCCTGTCTCTGGGTTACGCTCCAAAGCTCGTCTGCAAAGGATACTGGCCGGCCTCTAATGCCGCCGCAGCAATCCTGCGCCGCGCGTCCTTCGTGTTGAAAGACGCCACCTTCGTAAAGCGTTTCAGGCCCATCAGCATCATGCGCTGCTCGTCACCTTCGGCGAAGGCATTAATGGCATTTTTGCCGGAATGGGAGATACGGTCCGCCGCGTCGGCAATAAAGGTGCGTGTTGCATCGGCTAACAGTGCTGATTGGGCGTGACCAGCCTCCGCCATTTTCTGCGCACGCAGCAAAAGGCTTTCGGCCTGAAAAGTATCGTTCGCCATGTCGGCGAGGTTCATGAGGATTTCCTGCTCGCCTTCAATCTTCATCATCAGCTTTTGTACTGCCGCGCCGGCGCACATGAGGATGGCTTTCTTGAATGATTCAATTGCCTTTGTCTCCGCGCTGAATGTGCCTTCATCGCCGGAGCCGAAATCCGGAATGCTCATCAGTTCCTTGCTCACGGCCATAGCCGGTCCCATCAGGTTGATGCGGCCTTTCATGGCGCGCTTCAGGTACATATCCAGCGTCAGAAGGCGGTTAATTTCGTTGGTGCCTTCAAAAATCCGGTTGATGCGGGAGTCGCGGTAAGCGCGGCTGATGTCGTACTCATCGGAGAAGCCGTTACCGCCGTGAATCTGGACGCCTTCGTCCACCACATAATCCAGCGCTTCGGAGCCGATGACCTTCAGCATAGCGCATTCAATGGCGTATTCTTCCGCAGCGCCAAGCAGGGCCGCAGCTTCGTCTTTGCCTTCGCTACGCAGCTCTTCTTCCTTCTTCACAATCCAGCGGGCGGAGCGGTACAGCGCGCTTTCTGTGGCCATGATGCGGATCGTCATCTCCGCCAGCTTGTGTTGGATAGCCCCGAATGTGGCTATGGGCGTCCTGAACTGCTCGCGTGTCTTGGCGTAATTAATCGTGACTTTCAAAGCGCCTTTAGCGCCGCCCTGCGTAGCCGCCGCCAGCTTCATGCGCCCGATGTTCAGAATGTTGAAAGCAATGACATGGCCCTTTCCAATTTCGCCCAGCACGTTTTCCACCGGAATGGCGCAGTTCTCAAAAAACACCTGCCGCGTGGACGAGCCTTTAATGCCAAGCTTATGCTCTTCTGCGCCGAGGCTTAAACCGGGCGTGCCTTTATCAACGATGAACGCCGTAAATTCTTTCCCGTCAATCTTAGCAAAAACGGTGAAGACATCGGCGAAGCCGGCATTGGTAATCCAGATTTTTTGGCCGTTCAGGATGTACTGCTTGCCATCTGCACTCAATGTTGCAGTTGTACGCGCGCCGAGCGCATCAGAGCCGGAACCGGGTTCTGTAAGCGCGTAAGCACCCTTCATCTCGCCGGTCGCCAATTTGGGAATGTATTTCTGCTTCTGCGCTTCCGTGCCGAAATACAGAATAGGCAGCGAGCCAATACCGTTGTGCGCCGTAACAGCTACCGGAAAGGAGTGACCTGCGCCAAGACCTTCTGTGATGATACAAGACGTCACGAAATCCTCGCCCAGCCCGCCGAGCGCTTCCGGGAATGCCGCGCCGAGCAATCCAAGCTCGCCGGCTTTGTTCAGCAGCTCTTCCATCAGGCCCGGCTCTTGGGCGTCTATCTGCACCAGTTTCGGGAAGACTTCCTTATCCAAAAACTCCTGGCACATCTGCGCGATTGCGCGTTGCTCTTCGGTAAATTCCTCAGGCGTGAAGGTGCTTTCCGGCGTGGAGGGCTGTATGAGAAATGCGCCGCCGGGAATGGTGGCATGAGCAATTGCAGTTGCTTCCATGATAACGATTTGTGTTTAGATAAAGCTAAGCAAGATGGGGCATCCCCGGCTGCTGTCTTGCCCGAAGGGCGGCTAATTGGCCTATAATTAAGAGCGCTCTTTCACGGCATTATCTTTGAGCCTGCCCGACTATCCATGTCTCTTCCTTCGTTGTCCCTGCGCCGCCCGGTGCTGGCCATTGTGCTGAATATCATTATCATCATCTTCGGCGGCATCGGTTTTTCCTTTCTTGGCATCCGCGATTATCCTTCTATTGACCCGCCCATTATCAATGTCCGCACGGCTTATACCGGCGCGAACCCGGACATTATTGAAAACCAGATTACCGAGCCGCTGGAGAAGGCCATTAACGGCATCGCAGGCATTAAAAATATCTCCTCCTCGTCCTCACAGGGCAGCAGCAACATCACTGTAGAGTTTGAGCTGGGCGAAAATCTGGAAGCCGCCGCCAATGACGTGCGCGACAAGGTGAGCCAGACTACACGCCAGTTGCCTCAAGACCTGGACGCGCCCCCTGTAGTGAGCAAGGCTGACGCCAGCGCGCAGCCCATCCTTTCCATGACGGTGCAGAGCGATACCAAAAACCAGCTGGAACTGACCGACTATGCCGAAAACGTGCTTGTGGAACGTCTGCAGACCATTCCCGGTGTGAGCAGCATTGGCATCTGGGGCCAGAAGCGCTATGCGATGCGCCTTTGGCTGGACCCGGTAAAGATGGCCGGCCTCGGCGTCACCTTTCCGGATGTTCAAACGGCGCTGGCCGCGCAAAATGTGGAGCTGCCGGCGGGCAAGGTGAGCGGGAATAACACGGAATTGTCGGTACGCACCTTCGGGCGGCTGTTTACCGAGCAGGATTTCAACAACCTGATTATCCGCCATGCTGCCCCCGCCAGTGAGGGCTATGCCGGCACCGATGTACTGCTGCGCGACGTTGGCGAGGCGGTGCTCGGGCCGGAGACAGAAGAAACGGTATTGAAAGAAAGCGGCATCCCGATGATAGCCCTCGCGGTAACGCCGCAGCCAGGCTCCAACTACGTAGCCATTGCCAACGAATTCTATAAGCGCTACAACGCGATTAAAAAAGACATTCCGCCTGATTTCAAGGTGGACATCGCGCTGGATAATACTGCCTTTATTAAGAAGTCCATTTCAGAAGTAGAGGAGACCCTGTTCATCTCTTTCGGGCTGGTGATCATCATCATTTACTTGTTCTTCCGCGATTGGCTGATTGCCCTGCGGCCACTCATAGATATTCCGGTATCGCTGATTGGCGCCTTCTTCATCATGTACATCATGGGCTTCACCATCAATATCCTGACGCTGCTCGCCATCGTGCTGGCAACCGGCCTCGTGGTGGATGACGGCATCGTAGTTACAGAAGCCATTTTCAAAAAGATAGAAGCCGGTATGGAGAAGCACCGCGCCGCACGCGAAGGCTCCGAGGAAATCTATTTCGCAGTCATTTCTACGTCTATCACCCTCGCGGTCGTGTTCCTGCCTATAGTATTCCTTCAAGGATTCACCGGCAGGCTTTTCCGGGAGTTCGGCATTGTGGTAGCGGGCGCAGTGCTTATCTCCGCATTCGTGTCGCTCACGCTTACGCCGGTACTGAACGTTTACCTCACGCGCAAGGTGCATAAGCCGTCTCGTTTTTATGTAAAGACGGAGCCGTTTTTTACCGGAATGGAGCGCGGCTACAAGCGCATTGCCATCTGGATGATGCGGCACCAATGGGCAGCTTATACCGGGATAGGCGTATCTGTGGCGCTCATACTGCTCATCTTCAGCGGCCTGAAAAGCGAGCTGGCCCCGCTGGAAGACCGAAGCCGCTTCCGCCTGCAGCTGACTGCACCTGAGGGCACTTCATACGACGCCATGGACCACTATGTGGACGCCGTGGTGGCACTTGTGATGGACTCAGTCGGCGAGAAAGAGCGCAGAGTGGTTCTGTCGGTTACGGCCCCAAGCTTTTCCGGCTCCGGGGCGGTCAATTCAGGTTTTGTGAATACCCGACTGAGCGAGCCGGAAGACCGTAAGCGCAGTCAGGACCAGATTGTGCAGGCTATCAATCGCAACCTGCAGAAGTACTCATTCGGTCGTGCTTTTGCTACGCAGGAGCAAACGATAGCTGTGCAGCGCGGCGGCGGTGGCGGCGGGCAGCCGGTAGCTTTCGTGCTGCAGAATATTGATTTCAACAAGCTGGCCGCCGTCCTCCCGAGATTCCAGGCGGCCGCCGATTCTTCTAAATCCCTGCAGAGCGTGGACGTGGATTTGAAATTCAATAAGCCGGAGCTGGTGGTCAACATTGACCGCATGAAGGCGGCGCAGCTTGGCGTCTCCATCAACGATATTTCACAAACGCTGCAGCTCGCGCTTTCCGCAGGGCGGCTTGGCTATTTTACGCGCAGCGGAAAGCAGTATCAGGTGATAGGCCAGGTGAACCGGGAAAACCGCGACCGGCCGGCGGCGCTGGAATCGTTTTATGTAAAAACCGGCACAGGCCAGATGATTTCCCTGGATAATCTGGTGACTTCTGAAGAGCAGACCAGCCCTTCGCAGATTTATCACTACAACCGCTACAAGAGCGCCACCATCACGGCTACGCCGAAGCCCGGATACACGATTGGCGATGGCATCAAGGAGATGCAGGGCATCTATGCCAACATGCAGAAGGCCGGCGCTATTGACGAAAGCTTTACCTCATCGCTGTCCGGCTCCTCTGCCGACTATGCCGAAAGCGGCTCCAATGTAATCTTCGCCTTTATCCTGGCGCTGGGGCTTATATACCTTATTCTGGCAGCCCAGTTTGAAAGCTTTGTTGACCCGCTCATCATCATGTTTACGGTGCCGCTGGCCCTGGCCGGCGCGCTCATCTCGCTCTGGCTGGGCGGCCATACGCTGAATATCTTTTCTGAAATCGGGATGATTATGCTCATAGGCCTTGTAACGAAAAACGGCATCCTCATCGTAGAGTTCGCCAATCACTACCGCGACCGCGGCCTGCCCAAAGCCGCTGCTGCCGTGCAGGCTTCTACCGCACGCTTACGTCCTATCCTTATGACCTCTCTGGCTATGGTGTTTGGCGCTTTGCCGCTTGCGCTTTCGCTGGGCGCGGCAGGCACGAGCCGAATTCCGCTGGGCGTAGTGATTGTGGGCGGCGTTACCTTTTCGCTGCTGCTTTCGCTGGCCATTCTTCCGGTGCTGTACACCGCCATTTCCCGCCGGAAGCCAGCCAAGCCCTCCGCTTTTGACAAACTAGCCGACTGATTTTTTTTATAACGATGCGCTTTCTTCTTCTCTCTTGTCTTTTGACTTTAGGCTTCGGTCTCGCAAAAGCGCAGGACTTTCTTCCGCTGGATAGTGCCATTGCGCGTGCGCTTGCCTACAATTACGATGTGCGCATCGCAGATGTGACCCGGCAGGTAGCCGTCACCAACAATGCGATTGGCAATGCCGGCCTGCTGCCTGTGATAGGCGCTACCGGAAGCATCAACGAAGGCGTCGCCAATACCCGCCAGGTGCGGAGTGAAGGCACTGTGAACGAATCATCGGCGGCAAATACCTTTTCGTACTCGGCGGGCCTGAATGCCACCTACACGGTCTTTGCCGCCGGCCGCGCTTTTCTTATTTACCATCAGCTTGGCCGGCGTGAGGCGCTGGCAGGCGCGCAGCTGCGTGTGCAGATTCAGGCAACCATTTCCGGCGTCATTCAGGCATACGCATCGGTGGTAAACGACCAGCGGCAGACGGTAGCGATTGACACGGCCATTGCCCTGGCGAAGACGCGCATGGACCTTTCCAAAGTGAAGTATGACATCGGCACATCGGCCAAGACAGACTACCTGCAGGCGCGCGTGGATTATAATGCGGCGCGCTCTCAGAGGCTTGCTCAGGATGCCAGCCACGCATCTTCTCTTGCCTCGCTCAATGAGCTGATGGGGCAGGATTCCGACCACGACTATACGGTTCAGGATAGTTTAGAAATCAACCTGCAGCTCACATCCGCCGACAGCGCCCTGCTGGAAAGCCGCAGCCCTGTGCTGGATGCGCAGCGCATCAATCAGGAGATTGCCCGTTTTGACAAGCGTATTGCGCGCACCTACTATTATCCTAACGTATCGGTTTCGGCGGGCTACGGCTATTCGCGCACGCAAAGCGACGTGAGTGTGGTATCCTCCAGCAGGAATGTGGGGCCGAATGCAGGACTTGGCCTCAACATACCCATTTTTCAGGCCGGCAATGTGCGGCGCGCCGTGCGCGTAGCCTCGCTGAATGAGCTGAGCGCCTCGCTGCAGTATGACCGTCAGGAGCGCGCCCTTTCCCGCCAATACCGCAGCGCCTGGGCCACTTACCAGACTGCCGTCGCAACCGTGAACCTTGAAGACGAGAATCGCGGCTACGCAAAGGAAAACTTAGACATTCAGCAGGCCCGGTTCCGCGTAGGCGTAGCAAACACGCTGGAGCTGCGCGAGGCCGAAAACAGCTATGTGGCTTCGCTGGCGCGCTACTTTGCCGCGCGGTATAACGCGAAGGTTGCGGAGACGCGGGTGCTGGAAATTGAGGCGCGGCTGGCGGAGTAATGCAGATGAGTTGAGACGTTGAATCGTTGAAACGTTCACAGCGACTTTTGTCATCCTGAAACGAGTTCAGGACAAGTTTCCCGCAGGGAATCTCCGCTCGCAGCTTCTGTAAGATTTCCTGCGGGAATGACATAGTTTGGGCGAGCAAAATTGAAGCAGCGCCAGGTCTATTCTAATCCGGTGCCTGCCTGACGCCCCGGCATCTGAACGATTCAACGTCTCAACGTACTCAACTACCTTCGCCCCATGGCGTCCCTGACTACCTCCAAATCCCGTGAAAAAATCCTGAGTAAGCTGCGCGCCGGCCTGGAACGCGCGCCGGTGCCAATGCCCTTCCCGGAAGTGGAACATGCGGACGTAGCAGGCGCATTTGCGGAAAACGGCCTTTCGCCGGAAGAGACCTTTGCCGAAGAATTTATCAAGCTCGGCGGCAAGTTTGTATTCTGCGAAAATGAGATGGACCTTATTCAAAACATCGCCTCCCTGCACGACAGCACTGGCTGGAAGCAGATGCTTTGCTCCGAGCCGTTTTTGCTGAGCCTATTCTATAAAGGCCGCCTTGACTTTATAGAGCCGGCGGACGCCGCGCTGGAAAGCGCTGACGCCTGCATTACGGGATGTGAGGCCCTTGTGGCGCGCACCGGTTCTATCCTGCTTACCAGCAGACAGCCGATGGGCCGCATCGCGCCGGTCTTTTATCCGGTACACATTGTTGTAGCCTTTGCGCGGCAGGTGGTGCCGGATATTTCCGACGCGCTGGCGCTGATGGAGACGCGCTACGGGAACGATTTGCCGTCTATGATAAACCTGAACACAGGCCCTTCGCGCACGGCGGATATTGAGAAGACGCTTGTGGTAGGCGTGCATGGGCCAAAAGAGGTTTACTGCTTTTACGTGAATAAGTGATGGAAGACATTGAGTCTAAAGAAGACCTCATAATCCTGGTCAACACTTTTTATGACCGCGTGCGTCGCGACGAGCTAATCGGCCCCATTTTCAACACCATCATCGGCGACGATTGGAGCGCGCATCTGCCAGTCATGTACGCCTTCTGGAACACGGTGCTCTTCGGCGCAGAAGGCTATAAAGGCCAGGCAGTGGGTAAGCATGTGGAGATAGACCGGAAGATTGCCCTGGAGCCGCAGGATTTTGAGCGCTGGATAAGCTATTGGCGCGATACGGTTGATGCCCTGTTTGGCGGTCCAAACGCGGAGCGCATCAAACAGAAAGCGCTGATGATGCTCCAGCTTATCCAGTTTAAGGTAGATGCTGCGCGTAACGGAAAATCGCTGCTGTAAAACGCCGGATTACATTTGAGTAATGCCAGATTTCACTATCTCCGGCCAGCTGGTTGACCTGCATCAGCGGCGAATCTATCCTGCGGAGATTCGGGTCCTTGACGGCGCCATTGCTGCTGTAAAAGAGATAGCCGAAGCGCCCCTGCAATATATCCTGCCCGGCTTTACAGACGCGCACGTGCATATTGAAAGCTCCATGCTCACGCCGGCGCACTTTGCCCGCATGGCGGTGGTGCATGGCACTGTAGCAACGGTCTCCGACCCGCACGAGATTGCAAACGTCTGCGGCATTGCCGGCGTGGAATGGATGATAGACAATGCGAAAACAGTTCCTTTCAAATGCTTCTTCGGTGCGCCCTCTTGCGTGCCGGCAACGGCTTTTGAAACTGCGGGCGCTGTGCTTAATGCCGATGATGTTGATCGGCTGCTGTCTTCTCCCGACATCTGGTATCTCGCTGAGATGATGAATTACCCTGGTGTGCTGAATGGTGACGCGGAAGTGCTGGCGAAGATTGCCTCCGCCAAAAAGCACGGCAAGCCGATTGACGGGCACGCGCCGGGCCTTCGCGGCAAAGCCGCAAAAGACTACGCTGCGGCCGGCATCACGACCGACCACGAATGCACAACGCTGGAAGAAGCGCTGAATAAAACAGACGCCGGCATGCACATACTTATCCGCGAAGGAAGCGCCGCGAAGAATTTTAAAGCGCTGCATCCGCTGCTGTCCACGCATCCGGAGCGCGTGATGTTCTGCAGCGATGACAAGCATCCGGATGATTTAGCCGCAGGCCATATCAATGCTCTGGTAAAGCGGGCGCTTGCTAAGGGACACGATTTATTTGACGTACTGATTGCCGCCTGTGTGAATCCTGTGAAGCATTACCGCATTCCGGTTGGCTTGTTACAGGTTGGTGACGCTGCGGATTTTATTGTGCTGCCCGACCTGGAGACCTGGCAGCCTGCACAGACATACATAGGCGGAAGGCTTGTGGCCGAAAAGGGCCAATGCTTGTTTGAAACAATGTCTGCGAAGCCAATCAACAATTTCAAAGCGCATCGCAGGCAAGCGGCAGATTTTGGCGGCGCCTTTCCCGAAAGAGCTACAAAGCTGCGGGTGATTGTAGCGCATGACGGACAGTTGGTGACTTCTGAGGAGAAGCTGACACTTGATAAGTCTGCAGAGGACTTGTCAAGTAGTCTCATGGAAAAAGACGTGTTGAAGCTTGTGGTCCTGAACCGGTACGAAGAACGGGCAACACCTGCCATCACGTTTATCAAAGGTTTCGGATTCCGGCGCGGCGCTATTGCCTCGACCGTAACGCATGACTGCCACAACATCATCGCCGTTGGTGTGGACGATGAAAGCATTTGCGCCGCGATAAACGCAGTCATCGCAACAAAGGGCGGCATTGCCGTATGCGCTTCCGCGGGTGAAGTACATCGAATGGCGCTACCTGTTGCAGGCCTGATGAGCGACGAAGACGGCCTGAAAGCGGGCGCAGCCTACGCGCGATTGTCGGAGCGGGCAAAAGCATTAGGCAGCACGCTGACCGCGCCATTCATGACACTTTCATTTATGGCATTGCTGGTGATACCCGCGCTGAAGCTAAGCGATATGGGCCTGTTTGACGGCATCAGGTTTCAATTCGTGCCTGCGTCGGAATAGGCTCAGTCGTCAGGCTTTCTGCAGCAGTACAATAAAAGTCGCCCCTTCGCCAAGGCGGCTTTCTGCCCGGATAGTGCCGCCATGGCGCTCTGCTACCCGGCGGCAGATTGAGAGACCAAGGCCGGTCCCTTGATACTCGCTCATGCCGTGTAAGCGCTCAAATAATCCAAAGATTTTTTCGGCAAATTCCGGCTCAAAGCCTATGCCGTTGTCTCTTATTTCAAACCGCAAATAGTTATCTGCCAGTGCGAGCGGCGATAGTCGTTCTGCATCCCCGGGCTTTAATGCCGCTACAGTAACCGTAACCAGAGGCGCTACCCCTGCTTTGCGGAATTTGAATGCGTTCGTGAGTAGATTATGAAACAGGTGCCGCAGCTGGCTTTCAATACCATGTACAAACGGGAGGCGCGCCGGAATGATGATAGCGCCACCGGTAGCCTCCGCTGTCTGGTCCAGATCGGCTGCGATTTCCGCAAGCAGCGTATGAAGGTCAACAGCGGACAACGGAAGATTCTCGTCGCCGGATAGCCTTGCGAAAGAAAGCAGGCCGGTTACCAGATTGCGCATTCTGCCTGCTGCGCTCTGCATACGCTGCACAAGGTCCCGCCCTCCTTCTCCCAGGGCATCCGCATAGCGGCTTTCCAGCATAGCGCCAAAGCTCTGAACCTTTCGCAGGGGTTCTTGTAGGTCGTGCGATGCGATAGATGCGAACTGCTCCAGGTCTTCATTGGAACGCCGTAGCTCATGAACCGTGTGCTCCAACTCCTGTTGTGCACGCTTCAGGTCGTTGACGATGTAGTAAACATTTACCAGCTTGTCATCTCCGATTGGCGTTACCCAGTTAAGCAGATAGTTGTCATATCCGGGCAGGGTAAAGTGCGTCTCAAAAGAAGCCGGCTCGCCATGCTCCGCCACGCGTCTGTACGCAGTCCAGTAATCAGTACCTTCTATTCCGGGGTAAGCCGAGCGGATTCGGGTGCCAAGCATTGCCTCCCTGGTTCTGCCGGTGTCGCGCAGCACCGAATCGGCCACCTGTATGTATTCAAGATCTTCCAGCTTGCCGGCGTCGTCCCTGATAATGCGGTAAATGGCAAGTCCGTTTTGCAGGGAGCTGAGCACGCCGTTGAAGAGCGTGGCCTGTTCCTCAATGAGCTTTGACTGCGCCCGCTGCTCAGTAATGTCTTGCGCTGTTGCTATGAAGCCGTCGCCGAAGGCCGTGGTAATGGCTCTTACCCATCGTCCCGAAGAAGCGACCTGATGCTCATGCGTCTTATGCACGCGGTCCCGCACAACTGCAATCAGGGATGCGACCTCATTACGCGCTTCCTGACTTCGCTCCAAGATGGTCTGCGCCATGAATGACTCCAGCGTGTAGCCAGAAGTGCTAAGCGCCAGCTGATTTGCAATGATGGGTCTGAAGTCCACGATGTCGCCATCATTGTCGCGAATGGATTCATACACAACAACCGCGACCGGCGTGTTGTCAAGCACTGCATTCAGCAGCTTCGCGCTTTCCTCAATCTGGCCCGAAATATTTTTCTGCTCCGTGATGTCTTCCATCGTCATCACGAATCCGTCGCCGAGCGGCGTATTGGTTATGCGGCGCCACATGGCAAGCTGCTCATTGAAAAACTCATAGCTTTCCTGCCTCCCGCTTTCTATTACGGCCACATAATGCGGCAACCGTTCGCGCAGCGATGGCATACACCCGAACAGTGTTGCATTGATCAAAGACCCGGTGTCCAGGCCTGTGGCTGCCGTAGCCCGCTGGTTAAAGCGGATAATTCGGAAGTCTTCCACGCTGCCACCCGCATTCCGCATTGCTTCAAATACGAGGATGGCATGCGGCGAGGCCTGAAGAACCCCTTCAAGCGTGCGGGCGCTGAGCTGCACTTCTTCCTGCTGTTGCCGCCGGGCCGTAATGTCCTGTACCGTGGTAACAAAGCCATCTCCCAAAGGCGTGACAGTGACTAAGATCCACTTTCCGGTGGCGGTAATATATTGTTCGGTCTGGTCGCTTTTGCCTTCCGCAATCAGTTTCTTCAGCCGGGGCAGCTCAGCTCTCTGGGCAGGCAGGCGCTCAAAGAAGCTGAGTCGCATGTAGTCTTCCCGGCTATAACCGGAAATGCGTATCACCAGCTCATTGGCATGCGCAATGCGGAAGTCAACAACCTCGCCCGCCTCATCGCGGATGGCCTCAAATACAGTTATGCCGTTTGGCGAAGCTTCCAGAACACCGCCCAGCATCTTCGCCTGCCGGTTCTTTTCCTGGCCATAGCGCTTTATATCGGTAATGTCCTGAATCGTGCTAAGCAGCCCGTCGCCATGAGGATTGATGCGGCTTAAAATCCACTTATCCAGATGCGGCTGATAAAGCTCATGCATCAGCGGTCTGCCTGTGCGCACCACATCCAGCATACGCTCAAAGTTTTCAGACAGCTCCTTCGGCATCAGCCTGCTCAGCAGTCCGCCTACCTGATACAGCTCCGGCGGTATTCTGGAAAGCTCAAGCGCAAGATCATTGCGCTGTGCAAGCCGCAGATCCGTCAGGCTGCCGTCTGCAGCGCGCACAGCCTCAAAAACAGTTATGCCAACCGGCACCGCCTGGAGCACTGCATTAAGCTTCGCCTGCTCCGCACGCAGCTCCGTAGCCAGCCGCGTAGCCGCGCCGGTCTCCATCAGGTCAAGCAGCAGCCGTCCGTCTTCAAGGCGCTTGCCGCTTACCTCCATCTGCGTATCGTAGCCGTCATTCTGATAATCAAGGGTAAGGTGGCCTGCCTCGCCCGTCTCCGCCATCCCGCACAGAAAAGGCCATACCGGGCTTTGACGCACCGAAGGCACCACCTCCGTCAGCAGACGACCCTCTACCTGGATGGGCATCAGCGGCAGGCCACGGTAACCGTCTTCAATGCCCCGGCCGTAGTTCGCGAAGTCGTAGTGAAAGTTCTCAATTCTGCCTGTCGCGTCACGGACGGGGCTCAGCACCGCCTTGCGGCTGATACCCTCACTCATCAGCTCCTCAAAAAAACTCCGCTGCGCCTGCGACGACATAAAGCTCCGCTTGCGGTCCGTAATGTCGTGATAAGCTGCTGCAAGGTGGCCGTTATACTCCTGAAGCTGCACCTCAAACCAGCGCGGCTCCCCAAAACCCATCGTCAGCCATTCATACTTCTGCGGCTTGCCGGTGTACAGCACCTCTATCCCTTTCTGCCAGCTTTCCTCCTCCTTATCAATCGGCCAGAGCGCGCTGAGCAATGCGCCCACCGCCGTCTCGCGCGGCACGCCAAACATGCGCACCGCCGCATCATTGAGCATCGCAATGCGCATGTCATACACAGTCGCATCCGCGTCTGCCACCGGCTCGTACACAATAATGGCTTCTGAGGAAAGATTCAGCGCGCCAAGCAGGGCGGTGAATGAGAATCCAGATGTATTATGTTGAAAATCCGCCACAGTCCGTTGTGCTTATGCGTGCTTCACTAAATTAAGCAAAGCCATCTACTTATAAGCCTTCAATGCGGCCTCCAGGCAATCCATTGCGGCGTTTATCGCGTCCGTATTCAGCACATACGCCAGGCGCACCTCATTATGGCCCTTGCCCGGCGTTGCGTAGAAGCCCGCAGCAGGCGCCATCATCACCGTCGCGCCATTATGCGAAAATTCCTCCAGCAGCCATTGACAGAAACGCTCACTGTCATCCACCGGCAGCTTCGCCATTGCGTAGAATGCGCCGCCCGGATTCGGACAGAAAACACCCGGCATCGCGTTCAGGCGCTTCACCAATAAGTCGCGGCGCGCGTTATACTCCGCATGCACCGCATCAAAATAATCCGCCGGCAGGTCCACCGCGGCCTCGCCGAGTATCTGGGCAAAGGAGGGCGGAGACAGCCGCGCCTGCGCAAACTTCATTGCCGCATCCAGCACCTGCTGGTTGCGCGTCACGAAGGCACCAATGCGGCCCCCGCAGGCGCTGTAGCGCTTGGAGATAGTGTCCATCAGGATGGCGTGATTGTCTAAGCCTTCCAGCGACAGTGCAGAGATATGCGCCCGGCCATCGTAGCAAAACTCGCGGTACGCTTCGTCTGAAAACAGAAACAAGTCGTGCTTCAAACAAATAGTGCGCAGCGTCTCCAGCTCCTCCCGGCTGTAGAGATAGCCCGTTGGATTATTGGGATTGCAGATCATGATGGCCTTCGTACGCGGCGTCACGGCGCTTTCAAATGCTTCAATCGGCGGCAGCGAAAATCCATCCTCAATAGACGACGGAATGGGCACCACCTTAATCCCCGCAGCCGTGCTGAAGCCGTTGTAATTCGCATAAAACGGCTCCGGAATAATAATCTCATCGCCCGGGTCCATGCACGACTGTATGGCAAAGGCAATGGCCTCAGAGCCGCCCGTGGTAACGATAATCTGGGCCTGATTCACGGTTATCCCATTCCGCCTGTAATACTCCACCAGCTTACGGCGGTAGCTCTCAAAACCCGCGCTGTGGCTATACTCAAGCACCTTCATCTTCGTGTTCCGCACCGCATCCAGGATGGCGGGCGGCGTCTCAATATCGGGCTGGCCAATATTGAGGTGATAGACGCGGGTGCCGCGGCTTTTGGCGCCCTCGGCAAAGGGCACAAGCTTGCGGATAGGCGAGGGCGGCATCTGCGCGCCGCGGGTAGATATGGCCGGCATAGGGCGAAGGTAAGTTGGGGAGTTGAAGGGCTAAAGGCTCGAAGGCGGGAAGCGCTCAAGGGAAACTTTTTTGTTGCCGGCGGCAGCGCGCTATTGAGCAACGGTTGCGTCGCACGTTTCATCGTTCGTCAGTCTGTCAAGCTTTTCACGAAGAACCTATCCGGAAAACAGCCCACAGGGACTTTTGCCATCCCGGAACGGGAACTTGCAACGGGTATCAGCGCAGGGATATTGATAAGCTCCCGTTCCGGGATGCCAAAAGATTGGGAATCAAATCTTCTATAGTATTTACGCCGTGGTTGGTCTTATGACCAACCACGAATCCGCATTGCCATGCCCATAGGTTGCCGGTGACAACACCGGCAATGGCGGGCATGCGCCGCGGCGAATGAGCAGTTATTGTCGTTTCCGACAATGGCATATCCGGGTGTCTGGAGCAGCATTGTCGGAAATGACAATGGGTATATGCGGCGTTCGGTATGGCATTGTCGGAAATGACAATGCCATACCGGGGCTTCGGGAATGGCATTGTCAAAAGTGACAATGATGGTTTTGGCCCTTTGGAATGGCATTGTCGGAAATGACAATGGCGGTTTTGGTCTTCAGAATGGCATTGTCAGAAATGACAATGCTGGTATATAGGGTTTTGTATGGCTTTAGACTACCGTACAATGCCTTTTATATAACGTGGAGGCTCAATGGATGCACTCCTGCTGCACGGTGCCAACGCCACTGCGGCTTAATAGCAGCAAGGCGGCACGACATAATAATGGCTCACTTTACTTTATATGGCGAGGGCGGCGGCGTTGGCCCGGTCGCTTTCTATGACGCCGTCGCGCATGCGGACGATACGGCGGGTGTGGGCGGCGATGTCTTCTTCGTGGGTGACGAGGACGACGGTGTTGCCGCCGGCGTGAATGGCGGAGAAGAGGTCCATGATTTCTATGGAGGTCTTGGTGTCCAGATTGCCGGTGGGCTCGTCGGCGAGGATGAGGGCGGGGTTGTTGACGAGGGCGCGGGCGATGGCTACGCGCTGGCTCTGGCCGCCGGAGAGCTCGTTGGGCTTGTGGTGGGCGCGGTCGGCGAGGCCTACTTTGGCGAGCATGGCGCGGGCGCGTTCTTCGCGCTCTTTGCGGCCGATGCCGGCGTAGATGAGGGGTACGGCGACGTTTTCCCAGGCGTTTTGGCGTGGGAGGAGGTTGAATTGCTGGAAGACGAAGCCGATTTCGGCGTTGCGGACGTCGGCGAGCTCGTCGCCGGCCATCTGGGAGACGTCTTTGCTGTTGAGGACGTAGCGGCCGCCGGTGGCGGTGTCGAGGCAGCCGATGATGTTCATCATGGTGCTTTTGCCGGAGCCTGAGGGGCCCATGAGGGCGACATATTCGTTCTTCGCAATCGTCAGATCAATGCCTTTTAATACCGGCAATTCTTGCTTGCCGAGGTAGTAGGATTTGCGGATTTGCTGGAGGGAGATGATGTCGGGCATGACGGTGTGAAGGTAGGGGGCAGTTTTGTCGGCGGTGTCGTTTTCATCATTCGGGGGATTGAAATCGTCGTCAATTGTATTGGTTTTTCCAGGGATTGAAATCCCCGGCTATTATTTCGGTCGTCCTTTCAGGACTCGTGAAATTATTAGTCCCGAAGGGACGACCGAAATAATAGCGGCGGGTTTTAACCCGCCGAACCATGCGAACCCGCCGAACCATGCGAACCCGCCGAACCATGCGAACCCGCCGAACCATGCGAACCCGCCGAACCATGCGAACCCGCCGAACCATGCGAACCCGCCGAACCATGCGAACCCGCCGAACCATGCGAACCCGCCGAACCATGCGAACCCGCCGAACCATGCGAACCCGCCGAACCATGCGAACATTACGACGCGGCTACATACCCACACCCTGCGCTGCGTCCTGCATCCCTTCCATCTGGCCTTTGACGTTTTTGCGGCGGAAGAGGTCGGTGTCCAGCTTACCGAAGCGCCAGTTGAAATTCAGGCGGAACATAGTTGGGTTCACAAGGCGGCTGTAGTCCTGCACAAAGAGCTCGCTCTCGGAGTGCTGGATGGTCTTGCGGGAGCCGAAGATGTCGTTTACGGAAAGGGAGACGGAGGCGGCGTCGTTCTTAAGGAAAGACTTGCGGAGGGAGGCATCCACATACCACTGCGCATCCAGATAGCCTTGGGCGTTGGAGGAAGTCTGCGGGCCGAAGCCGCCGCGCCCGCCACCGCCGCCCATGCCGCCGCGGCCTCCGCCGAAGCCTTCGTTCTTGGTATCGGGCAGGAGATTGGTGCGGCTCTGATACACCCCGGAAAGCTGTGCGCTCCAGCCCTTCGCGATGCGGAACTGGTTGTTGAGCTTGCCGAAGCCGGAGAAGTAGGAAGAGCTGGTGCCATCGCCGGATACGAGCTGGCCGTTGTAGAGGTTGAGGTTGGCTACTACATTCCACCACTTCTTCAGATCCCAGCCGGAGGTGAGCTCTACGCCGTACTTATCGCTGGTAGCCGCGTTGATGTAGGAGGTGATGATGGCGCTCTCGCCGGTGAATGGGTTGGTGCCGAGGCTTTGATAGGAGGTGATGAGATTATCGGAGTGGCGCTCGTAAAGGGAGATGAGGACGTAATTGGTCTTCGTGAAGTTTTTCATGTAAGAGACTTCAACGCTATTCGTGAATTCTGGCTGCAAGGCGGGGTTGCCCTGGCGGATATTGAGCGGGTCTGTGTAGTCGGTGTAAGGAAGAAGCTGGAAGAAGTTGGGACGGTTGATGCCGCGGCGATAGGAGAATTGCACTTGCTGGTCGTGCGTCATCTTGCGGCTGTAAAAGATGCTTGGGAAGAGCGAAATAGGATATTGAATAGTGAAGGAAGTATCACGCTTCGTCAGCTCACCGGTGTAAGAAGAGCTTTCCGCGCGCAGGCCAATCTGGAAGAAATTGTTGGCGTTGAAATTTCCGCTGTAAGAGCCGTAAGCCGCATAGACGCCGTCCGTGTTTTTGTAGTTGCTGTTCGGATTTGGAATCTCCGTCCATTCCGCGGCAGCAGCGTTGTAGTAGAAGTTGCTGATGTTGCTTTCTACCTGCCGGATGGTGGCCTTCACGCCTACGTCCAGCTTGCTTTTGTTGGCAAAGGGGCGGGAGTAATCACTTTGGAGGGTATAGAAATTATTCTTGCCGCTGCCCTCGGTGCTCTGCAGCTGCCGCTCGCCGTTCAGAGTCGTTTCGGTGATGTCCTTAAAGCTGCTGGTCGTGAATTGATTGAAGTTGGAATTCTTGCCCGCGTTCACGCTCGCATCCAGCGTCCACTCCTCACCTGCGCGCGGAAAAATGTGCTTAATGCCGAACTGCGCGCCGTTCATGTCAAAGGTGTTCTTGCCCTCGGTAGCGCGCGTACCCCAGACGCTGCGCATGCCAGCCGGGAAAAGACTGTCGGTGGTCAGGTGAATAAAATCGTCGGGACGAAACTCGCCATGAACCTTTATGCCCGCAATAGAGAGCGTGGTGCGGTTGGAGATGAAGTAATCCAACCCTAAACGGCCAAAAGCAAATGCGCCATGCTGCTTATTGACGTCGTCCTGATAGCTGCGGACGTCCGGATTTGAATAGAGGTCAATACGTTCGGTAGTAGCGGTCGTATAGCTGCGGTTCAGGTTGGCATTTGCATTGAGTGAGACATTGAACTTGCCGGAGCGCGCATTGAAATCACCACCGAGATTCCCGCCGCCACGGCTATCCACGCCCGCGCGAACAGAACCATTGTACCCGCGCTTACGGTTCTTTTTCAGGACGATATTGAGCACCCCGCCCACGCCGCCTTCCGCATCAAACTTCGCGGAAGGATTAGTAATGACTTCCACGCTTTCTATCGCATCGGCAGGAATCTGGTCAAGGGTCAGCGGGCTTTGGCGGCCGTCAATGAGGAGCTGCGGGGCGCTGTTGCGGATGGTGACTTTATTATCGGCATCCACCAGCACGCCGGGAACGTTCTTCATTACCTCGGCAGCCGTCTGGCCCTGTGAGGTAAGGTTCTGGTCCACATTGAAGACCTTTTTCTCGCCTTGCAGCGAGAAGGTGGGCACCTTAGCTGTGACGGTTACGCCTTCCAGCGATTTAGCCGTTTGCTCTAAGCGGATATTACCGAGGTCTTTATTAATAGCATCCAGCGCCGCGCCCGCGCCTTCCGGGATGGAGCCGGTCTCGCCGGACATGCCCTTCATAGATGCGCCCGCCTTCATGAGCGCCGCCATATCAAAAGCTACAGTCTGCCGGTAATCTTTGTAGCCGAGCGCGGTGATGACGAGTTCAAACTGGCCCATCATGGGCAGGCTTTCTAAGCTGAACTCGCCGTTTGCCTCAGTAAGGCCGCCCTGCACGAGCTTGCCGGCTTGTAACAGGCTCACTGATGCTACGTCAATGGCCTTGCCGGTTTTGGTGTCCACTACTTTGCCATACATCTTGCCAAGTTTTGGCATCTGGCGGCCGCCGCCTCCCGCGCTGGGAAAGCCCATCTGGGCATGGGCAGGAATAGTAATGATTAACAGGGCGATGAGGGCGGCGTAAAAACGGTGCATTAGCAGGCAATTAGGGAGCGAAGGCCGTGCAAAGGTGGCGGCGCTCAGGTGTACGATTTGTTATAAAGTCGGCGGCGCGGCGAACATCCCGCTGCCACCGCGCAAAGGCCGCCGCACGTCCCCTTCACGCACGCACAAGGCTGCGCGCAAGGGGAATAGGAGCTGCACGGGCCATATGCTTTTATGCGCGGGTTATCTTCGCCCCATGCTGCGCTTTCCGAATGCAAAGATTAATCTGGGCCTGCACATCACGCGGAAGCGGGCGGATGGATTCCATGAGCTGGAGACGATTTTCTACCCTGTAAAGAGTCTGAGGGATGCGCTGGAGATTGTCCCGGCTGCTCACGCAGGAACACGACGCGGCGCATTCCTGCCCAGCGGGCTGCCGGTGGGCGGGGATAGCGAAACAAATCTGGTTTGGCGGGCTTACAGGATGATAGAGGCGCGTTTTCCGGCGGTGCCGGAATTTGATATTCACCTGCACAAAGCTATTCCCATGGGCGCCGGACTTGGCGGCGGCAGCGCCGATGCTGCCTTTGCGTTGCAGATGCTGAATGAGCTATGCGGCCTGGGCCTGGCGGGCGACGAATTGGAGCGGCTGGCGCTTGAGCTTGGCTCGGATTGTCCCTTCTTCATCCGCAACACGCCGCAGTATGCTACCGGACGCGGCGAGCTGATGGAGCCTGTTGCGATTGACCTCTCCGGCTACCGGATTGAGCTGGTGTGCCCGGATGTGCATGTGAGCACGCGGGCGGCATTCAGCCGGGTGCTGCCGAAAGAGGCCCTTTTTGATTTACGCACTTTGCCGCAGGTGCCGGTGGCGGAATGGCGGGATGTGCTGCGCAACGATTTTGAGGAATCAGTGTTTGTGCAGTTTCCGGAGATTGCGGCGGTTAAGGAGCGGCTGTATGCAGATGGGGCGGTTTATGCAAGCCTGAGCGGGAGCGGGTCGGCGGTGTACGGCCTGTTTGAGAAACCTGTATAAGTAAGCTGCCCTTCAGCTTATGCTGAGCTGACTGCTGCTTACCGCAGCTCCGTCTCTTTCACCTTATCCACCATAGCTTGCTCGTTGAACAAAGACAAGTTCAGCATAGCCTTCTTTACAACCACGCCATACCGGTCCACCAACATGCACGAGGGCATACCCATGCCTGTATTGAGCGCAGAAGCCTTGCTGTGCGATTGCAGCGTAGCCACAGGATATTCATTGGCAACCGGATTCTGGACGCGATACACGGCAAGGAGCGAAGTATCGGCAAGCAGGGAAATTATCCTGAAGTCCCGGTACTGCTTGCGCAACGCGGGAAGCTGACTAAACTGCAGATAGTCGGCCTTTAGCGTATCTCGCGATGAGCTGGTGGTCGGATACCAGAAAAGCAGGAGCGTGACCTTCCCACTGAGTGATTTTTCCGTCAGCACCTCACCATCCGGGGTGTACGCAATGAACTCGCCAATAGGCATACCCTCGTGCAGACGCGCCCTTTTCTCCAATAATGACGCGATGGACGGGCGGTCTGTGCCGGGAGCACTCCCTGAAGTCTGCGCATTTGCATATACCGCCAGAAGCGGCAGCAGCAGAGGGAGCATAAAGCGTTTCATAAGCCTGGGGTTTTGCATAAAAGATGCGTGCACGTTATTTATACCGGAAACAGCAGCAAAATTCCGGTAAACGCAGAAACCCGCCGCCTTCCGCCGCGCCTCATCAATAATACTACCTTGTAAGCATACTTCTCCTGATGCGACTACTTATACTATTGATATGCGCCTTTCTCAGCTGCGCCCTGCATACACTTGCACAGGAAGTGCCTCAACGGGTGCTTGACACAATCATCAGTCACGAGACACGCCAGGGTATGAAGCTGGAGCTTCTTATACCACCCGACTTCAGCCGGCCGGAAGCGCCAAACCATACTTACCTGGGCCAATGCTATCCGGGTAAAGTACTGATGGTGGTAATTGTAATGGCAAAAAAATCATCCGACCTTGTATTTAACGTAACGTCCATCGCGAAAGTGGGCGAAGTCAAGCCGCTGCAGGAGTTTAAGCTGGAAGGCAAGACCTATTGGCTGGACTTGGCGTTTTCAGAATGGGGCAAAGAGCCATCAATACCCCCTTGTGTATTTCTGGAATGGAGTAAGGAAGATTCAATACCCCAGTTCGCGTTTTCAGAATGGGGTATAGAATTATAATTACCTGCTTCCATATTTTGGGAATGGGGTAAATAACCTTCCTTACTCCCTTGTGTATTTTGCGAATGGGGTAAAGATACTTCAATACCCCCTTGCTGATTTTTGGAAAGGGGTAAATCGCCTTCCAGCGCCAGAACGCGGTCTGTCAACAGCCGGTTCAGGTATTGCAGGCGGCGAATTTCTTCTTTGAGAAAGGTGTTTTCTGCTTCCATAAGGGAGTATGAAAATAAGAAATACCACGTAGCCAAAGGCTACAGGATAGTGCGCCGAAGACGGCTATCGCCCCGGGCTATGCCGAAGGGGGTGCAAGTCAGAGACTTGCCATTATTGTGGATTTAAGTCTGCTTCGCAAGACTTAAACCAGTGGGAGACTTAAACCAGTGGGGGCTCAAGGCATTGCTGCATGCTCGCGCGAGTGGGGGGACTTCGCAGAGCTATCATAGGCAGACTTAGGAGAACAGGTAAGCGAAGCGCAATTCTGCCTTTTTTATTTGTCTAAGAAGAACTGAATAGATGACAATAATTGGAAAAGCACATAAACGGAAAGACTGAATGGCAAAAGAGCTAACCCAATTTTATGAGCTATTCCTAAAGCAGATTTTCCATTAAACGTTTTGATGTGATAATATCCAACGACAGCCACAAATAAAACCGGAAGGATAGAAAAGAAGAAGAAAACGAAATCGCCGGTCGGGATAGAATATCCAACAGCACAAATTGGCCAAGCGCATAAGAGTAAAGACGTAAGAATAGAAAATACTCTTCCGACTTTGGGAAGAAATAGAAACAACCAACTGCTTACTCCAAAATGCACGATGCTTGCACAAATGCTTACGACTGGTAGCAAATCCGGACCAGCTATCAATAATGCAAATTCTCCATAGACTAAAAAGGCTGCAACAAGGGATAAGGCGTATGTTATTATTACGCCTGACTTACTAAGGTTTCTATCATTTGCCATGCTATAAGACCTATTATTCTACAAGCCTAACTCCTTCCGCTGCACCGCATCAATCCCACTCGGCGCATCCAGCATCACATCCCTGCCGCTGTTATTCTTCGGGAAGGCAATAAAATCCCGGATCGTCTCCTGCCCGCCCAATAGCGCCACGAAGCGGTCAAAGCCAAAGGCAATGCCCCCGTGCGGCGGCGCGCCATACTCAAAAGCCCCCAGCAGAAAGCCGAACTTTTCCTGCGCCTCCGCCTTATCCATGCCCAGCGCAGCAAACATCTGCTCCTGCAATTCGCGCTGGTGTATGCGGATAGAGCCGCCGCCGATCTCCGTGCCGTTCAGCACAATGTCGTAGGCATTCGCCTTAATCTCGCTATAGCGCGCGCGGTCGGCCAGCAGTGGTATATGCTCCGGCTTGGGCGAGGTAAAAGGGTGGTGGCGCGCAGCCCAATGCCCCGGCGTATCCGTCTCCTCCAGCAGCGGGAAGTCCATCACCCACAGCGGCGCATACACCTCCGGATTGCGCAGGCCCAGCCCATTGCCGAGGTGCAGGCGCAGCTCAGAAGCCGCCTTGCGCGTGCGGTCTTCGGCGCCGGCCAGCATCAGCACCATATCGCCCTCCTGCGCATCGCAGAAGGCGCAGACCTCAGAAAGCTGATGCTGCGTAAAAAACTTATCGGCGCTGCTCTTGTAAGGCGCTTCCCGGCCCATCTCCGTATGCCCCGTGCGGTCAGGACTATTGTACTTCACCCACACCAAGCCGCTCATGCCAATCTGTGGGCGCTTCACCCAATCGGTCAGCGCATCAATCTGCTTGCGCGTCCATTCAGAAGCACCTTTTACTGTGATGCCGATGATGGTCTCGGCCTCCTCAAAAATCTTGAAAGGCACTTCTGCTAAAACAATCGCCTCATGCTCGCCCCACACTTTCATATTCGCCAGTTTCATCCCGAAGCGGATATCCGGCTTGTCGTTGCCATAGTCGCGCATCGCATCATCCCAGGTCATACGTGGGAAGGCTTCGGTCAGCTCAATGCCCTTTACATCTTTGAAGACATGCTTGAAGAGGCCTTCAAAAGTTTGCAGGATATCCTCCTGCTCCACAAAGCACATTTCGCAGTCAATCTGCGTAAACTCCGGCTGGCGGTCGGCACGCAGGTCTTCATCGCGGAAGCATTTTACAATCTGGTAGTAGCGGTCGTAGCCACTCACCATCAGCAGTTGCTTAAAAGTCTGCGGGCTTTGCGGCAGGGCATAAAACTGTCCCTCATTCATCCGCGAAGGCACTACAAAATCGCGCGCGCCTTCCGGCGTTGACTTAATGAGGAAAGGCGTCTCAATATCCCAGAAGCCTTGCGTGTCTAAATAATTCCGCACAGAGCGGTTCACCTTGTAGCGCAGCTCCAGCGCCCGGCGCAGCGGTGGCCGGCGCAGGTCAAGATAGCGGTACTTCATGCGGATGTCTTCGCCGCCGTCGGTGTCTTCTTCAATGGTGAATGGTGGCGTTGCAGAGTTGTTGAGGATGGTGACTTTCTCCGCAAGAATCTCAATCTCGCCGGTGGGCATTTCTGCGTTCTTTGAATAGCGCTCAATCACCTCGCCGGAAATCTGAATCACCGCCTCGCGGCCAATGCCCCTGATGCTTTCCAGCACTTCAGGCGTACTGCGGCCTTCTTCAAAAACAGCCTGTGTAATTCCATAGCGGTCGCGCAGGACAATCCAGCTCACAGCGCCCTTCTGGCGCACATACTGCACCCAGCCGGCGAGGGTGACTTGCTGACTAATATGATTGCTGCGCAATTCGCCGCAGGTGTGGGTACGATACATAAAATCTTCAATTATTCTGGAAAGGGCTGCAAGATACGGGCGGCATCTGCGTTCGTTATGGAATGCTGCGTCGTATTACCTTGGCGCGCCGTTCCGCAATCACGATGCCACTTTCCGCCCGAACAGATAAGCGCCTGCGCATTGCGAGCGTCACCATTCTGGTGCTGATGGCGGGCTACGCAGCGGTAGGCTCCGCCTTCTCGCACTATTACAAAGGCCTGGTGCTGGCTAAGCTGCCGGCCCTTGCTGCCAAGGCTACGGATTCGCTGTACGACATCACGGTGCAGGATATCCGCGTCAATATTTTTACGGGAGAGGTGCGCGTGACGGGGCTCCGTATGAGCGCAAACCTGGATGTACTGCAGCGACGACGGGCAGAGGGGCGGCCGCCACATGTGGTGCTGGATGTTACAGTGCCGGAGGCGGAGATAGCCGGCGTGAAATGGCGCGAGCTGAAGCAGGAACGGGAGCTGACCTGCCGCCGGGTTGTGTTCCATAAGCCGCAGATAAGGGTGCAGATCCTGCCCGGCTGGCGCGACAAACCCAAACGTGTCCCCGACGCTTCGCCAACGGTTAGCCGCGTACATGCAGGCCGCATCACGATAGAAGACCCTTCCTTTGACTTTCGCTATGCCTATGGCGATGAAGGGTTTACCGTTCAAAGCACCGGCGGCCTTATTACTGCCTCAGACTGGGATTATCATCCGCATAAGCCCTTTGACACTACACGTTTTTTCGCCGCCCGTTCGGCAGA
This sequence comes from Chitinophagaceae bacterium, assembly GCA_965246765.1. Lineage (GTDB taxonomy): Bacteria > Bacteroidota > Bacteroidia > Chitinophagales > Chitinophagaceae > UBA1952. Next base: position 307,730 of record CBDFFJ010000005.1, on the reverse strand, counting down.
TGCGCGTCTGGATAATATCTCGTATGCCTACCCCGGCGCGCTATACCAGTTCTCGCTTGGAAGCATTCATTTCAGGACGGATGAGCCGCTCCTGCGCCTGGACGGACTGCGGGTCAAGCCGGCCTATTCCTATGCGGAAACGTATCAGAAGATCGGCCACCGTCAAAATCTCTATGAGTGCAATCTGCCGGTCGTGCAGCTGCAGGGCTTTGCCTGGAAGCGGCTTATTGCGGCGGAGCATGCGCTGATCGCCGAGCGCCTCGTTCTGGACACGCCCCAGCTATCCATTTATTTCTCCAAGCGGCCCCCGCCGAATCCTGCGCCGCATCCGTCGCTTTATCCTTCGCAATGGCTGCACCGGCTGAGCCTGCCGCTCCGTATTGGGCTGGTAAGCATCTGGGATGGCAGCGTGCAATACAGTGAAACGAATGCGAAAACCGCTGCAACGGGCAGCCTGCTATTCAACTACATGCGCGGGAGCGCCGTAAATGTGACCAACATGCCGGCTGCCGTGGCCGACCACGCCAACTGTGACGTGTATATGAGTGGTAAGCTGGCGCATCGGGCGGATATTTCAGCTGTGGCACGTTTCCCGCTGGGCAGCCATAAAGGGGCGTTTGCGCTGGCAGGGCGGCTGCGCGGTCTGGACGCGGGCGGCATCCGGGAGGCGGTGCAGGCAATGGCTATTGCGGATGTGAAGTCGCTGCAGGTGCCGCGCGCCGCGGTGAATATGGCGGGTAATGAAGACAGCATCTGGGGCAAGGCTACTATTATGTACAACCGCCTGAAGGTGAAACTCAAAAAGTTTGACGACGTGGACAGCGATGTGCACAGCCGTGTTCTGCTTTCATTCCTGGCCAATAAAATTCTGCTGTACGAGGCCAACCCGATGCCCGGACAAAGCCTTCGCAGTGGCAGCATTGCCCTGGCGCGGGGCACGACGCGGTCGTTTTTTCAGATGGTATGGAAGGGGATCTTTCAGGCCGGTATTGAGACGGCTATCCGGGAAGAAGGGGCCTATGATATCGCGCAGCGCAGGAAGGCGGCTCGCGGTAGGCCGAAAAGAAAATTTTTTAAAGGCCTCTTCCCGCGGCGCAAGTGATGGCGTGGGGCTGTTGTATCTTTCGCGTCGCTCTGAAGTTTTATGAAACACACATTGCTCCTGCTTCTGCCTTTTGTCCTGGCCTACGCGTCCTGCAAGTCGGACGATAATCCGAACCCTACGCCCACTAATCTGCTGAGCGGATATCTGACCGTTTCGCGCCAGCTGGATCCGGATAGCCCGGCTACCAAATACACGGAGGCGGCATACGCAGTGTTTTTTCAGCATCCGTATCAGCAGGCCAGCGATACGATTCATGTGACAGTAGATAGCGTCCGGTTTAACGGTGTAAACACGACTTTTGATAATACAGCCAAAGTGTACCGGATAGCCGGTGCGCTTAAGGCAAATAATTCCTGCTACTGGCAGGTGTGGAGCGGAAACAACATTGCCACTTTTGCGTACAACGTTTCCGCGCCTTATCCTGAATATACCTACCGCCTTCCCGATACCATAGATCGCAGCGCGGATTTCCGGATTCCGCTGCCGGCGGGAAGCGATTCCGCTACCATCGCGGTTAGTGCCAATCAGTTGCTGAAAATCGGATTTAAGGATAGTACCGGTACCCTTACGGTGGCGCAGATGGCTGGCTTAAGCAGCGGAGCAGCCACCCTGGAGGTGGTAGGCTACAAAATGGTGGTGCAGGCGTTTGGCGGGAAGAATTTCCGCTTTACCAAGCAGACGACTAAGACGAAGGCTTTGTGGCTGAAGTAGCCTTAGCTTAGAACGTGAGTCCCAGATGTATCTGGACGTCCCGCTGCTTCCAGGTCTCCGCAACCTTGTCATAATCTTCATTCAGATTGCTTAACCCCATCACGTAGCGCGCCCCGACATTGATCCGCTTCGTAACGTCTATCCAAAGGCCGCCGACGGCCGCAATGCTGCCTTTGTTAAAAAGGCTTTCCGCGTCTTTCAGAAATTCGTCCTTGTCTTTAACTGAGACTACACCGCTGTATTGGGCGCCCACCTGAAGCCACACCCGACTGAGGATGCGTACCTGCGCCATGACGGGAATATTGAAATAGGAGATCCGGAAAGTAGCATTTGTCAGCGAATCCTTCCCTGCATTGATATATTGATTGTAAATGGTGTCAAAGCCCGATCCGGTAACATAGGTTGTCTGACTGAAAAGCCCTTCTATCTGTGCGCCGAAACGATTGCCATGCACACTCAGAAAAGCCCCGCCGAGCAGATTGGTTTTATAACCACCGTCCCAACTCTGGCCGTCCAGCTTGCTGAGGTTGATCCCGAGCTTAGGTCCCCCATTCACCTTTATGCGATTGATTACGGGCACGTCTTGCGCTCCGGCGCTCAGGCCAAACGATAAAATAGAGATTAAAAGGAAAATGCGTTTCATGCTGCTTTATCTTTACCTGTTTCCAAAGCTACAGAGTGGGCACGCCGCTAATGGTGAAAGTTGGGTTATTGTTGAATTCCCAGAAGCCCGGCTAACGCCGTCAGGAAGGGCAGTTGGGCCGGCAATATCCTGACTGCGGCCTGTTCCAAATCAAACCATTCCGCGCGGTCCACCTCAGGCACGTCAATCCAACGACCGCTCTTGTAAGGATATTCCAAGCGAAATGTATTGCTCTTAATGTTCCGGACATCAAGATTCCCTTCTGCCGCCCAGGCGTGAACGATTTTCCCGCCCTTCTGCCGGACAGGCTGTAAACGAATAAATGTGGAAGCTGTCAACTCGCTGCCCAGTTCCTCGGCAAATTCACGCCTTGCGGCGACAAGTCCGTCTTCGCCATCCTCAATCAATCCTTTTGGAATAGACCATGCGCCCGCGTCCTTGTGTGCGAAATATGGCCCCCCGGGATGCACAAGCAATACTTCGCAATCATTTGCCCTGCGGCGATAAAGCAGAATGCCGGCTGATTGGAGGAGCATGAAATCGTATTTAAGCTTTACCCGCTGCTGCGTTGCAGCGTAAAACCAAAGGATGAGCCTACGCCTGGCTTGCTGCGCACGGTAACAGTTTGTCCATGCGCCTCAACAATGTGCTTCACGATCGCCAGGCCCAGTCCGGTACCGCCGATGTTGCGGCTGCGGCTGCGGTCGGCACGATAGAAGCGCTCAAATATCCGGGGCAGATGTTCTTCCGCGATGCCGGGGCCGTCATCAGAAATTTCTATGTAGATGCGCTTGTCGTCCATAGCGTAGCAGCCGGCGGTAATAGTGCCGCCCTGATGCCCATACTTCAGTGCGTTTTCTATAAGATTGGCCAGTACCTGCCGGATTTTGCCGCGATCGGCCTGAACCGACAGCCCCCGCTCTGTGCCGCGTTTAAACACGAGCTTCATTTCCTGATCAGTAGCTTGCAGCGAAAATTCTTCGTACACATCCATGATAAGGTCCTGGATGCGGAAAACTTCCTGTACGAGGGGAATACGGCCACTTTCCAGCTTAGAGATCTGATCCAGATCATTGACCAGTTCAACCAAGCGATCAATGCTTTTAGAAGCACTCCCAAGAAATTTCTTATTGACCGCCGGGTCTTCTACTGCGCCGCCGAGCAAGGTTTCCACGTAGCCCTGTATGGTGAAGATGGGTGTGCGAAGCTCGTGGGCGAGGTTCATCAGAAATTCCTTACGGAACTGCTCATTGGCGAGTAAGCCTTCAATCTCATCACTGCGGCGGATAGCCCATTGCTCTACGTCTTTGCCTACTTCTTCAATAGATTTTTGCGGGAGAATATTCTTGTAGAAAAACTCTTCGCGTGGGGTGGCTTTGGTGCTGTAGATGAATTTGTAGATGAGCTTAATCTTGCGGTAGATGAAGCGCTGGAGGGTGTAGTAGTAGAGCGAGTAAGTAATGAGAAAAGTAACGCCGGCGACGAGCAGAACTTCCCACCAGATTGGCTTCAGCAAGAGGCTCAGCGCGGTATTAGCCGCAGCCACGATGCTGGCCGTGAGCAGCGAAAGGAAGCGGGGCGAGAGGTTTTTGGTGTCTAAAACGGCCATAAATAACGTAGGAACGCGCTGCGGCGCGTTCCTACAAAGTTCCTACACCCCAAGTTAATTCAGCTCAAACTTATAGCCCACGCCTTTCACAGTCGTGATTAAATCAACGCCGGTCTTCTGGCGGATTTTGCGGATGTGCACGTCAATGGTGCGGTCGCCCACAATGACTTCTGTGCCCCAGACACGCTGCAGAATTTCATTGCGCAGGAAGACGCGGCCCGGCTTGGATGCGAGCAGTGAAAGCAGCTCAAACTCCTTTTTGGCCAGCGTTATTTCTTCGCCCTTGTAAGAGACGGAAAACTTCGTTTTATTGATTTCCAAATCCCCGAATACCTGTTTCTGCTCTTCATCGCCGTCTTTCCGCGTGCGGCGTAGTGCTGTGGAAATTCTGGTAGCCAAAAGCTCCGGCTTGATGGGCTTGGCGATATAATCGTCAGCGCCGGTCTTCAGGCCTTCTATTTCATACTTCTCGTCGGAAAGGGCGGTAAGCAGGATGATAGCAGTGCTTTCAAAATCAGGCATCTGCCGCAGCTCGCGGATGGTGGTGATGCCGTCCTTGTTGGGCATCATCACGTCCATTAGAATGAGGTCGGGCTTGAATTCTTTGGCTTTGCGAATAGCTTCTACGCCGTCAGATGCGGTGGCCGTCAGGTAGCCCTTGCCGCGGAGATTATATTGCAGGAACTGCACAATATCCGGCTCGTCGTCCACGATGAGAATCTTGCCGGGAAGCATGTCCATGGTATCCATCACGGCGCAATGTTAGGTCAGGGTTGCCGTTTGGGTCGCGCGCTGCGGATTATCTTTTTGTTACGCGGTCTTGTGCAGCTTACGCTGCCCATTGTGTGTCACCGCTTACGCTGCAACCGGTAGGCCTGGCGCTTGCAGACTTTAAATGAAAAAGGATGAGCCGCAGCTCATCCTTCCAAAATTCCGGCATTAAAAAGGGATTACCGCAAGGTTACGCTGCCGCCGCCGATGCGGAAGCCTGCGTTATACAGATCAATGGCATAAGTGCCCTTTTGATAATCACTCTCCTGCTTCCAGTCAATCTGTACGCCCTTCACCGGCGTATTTGCCGACAGGCTGACGCTTTTAGAAGCGGTATATGAAAGCTGCTGGCCATCATCGGTAGTGGTGACGCCGGAGCCATAAGCGGCATTGCTCAGCAGGCGGCCATCAGGAGAAGTGACGCGTACAAAAATGTCTTTGCTGCCATTATCAACAAGGCGGTTTTCGTCAATGTCAAAGCGGATGCGCAGCATATCGGCGCGGCTGGCTTTGCTCGTCTCCACTTCTTTGCGTCCGCCGCGCTTCAGGTTGATGGCTTCCAGCGTGATGTTGGAGGCGTGCAGTACAGCGCCAAGCTTTACTTTCTGCTGCAGGCCGCTATTCTCCTGGGTTACCTTGTCTTTTTCTTCTGTGAGCGAAGTATTGGCGGCGGTCAGGTTACGATTCTCGCCTTCCAGTTCCGAAATGCGCGTCTCATAGCCAGCCACCTTGCTGTTAAGCTTCGCGATAAGCGCTTTCGCCTTTGCATTGTCGCCCTCGCTGCGCTTTTCTTTGCTCATAATGCCTTGCAGCTCGGAGCGCATTTTTTGGAGCTCGCCATCCTTATCCTTGATTTCATTGCTAAGCTGCGAGTTGGTCGTGTTGAGCTGGTCAAGGCGGGCTATGGCGGCTTCGTATTCCGTGTTCAGGCTTTCCTTAGCCGCGCTCGTTACGCGCACGGTGTCGGTCAGAGTTTTAACCTGATTCATGGCGGTGTTGCGCGTTGTGAATAGGTAGATGCAAGCGCCAAGAAGCACAGCAATTACACCGAGATAAATCCAGGTATTATTGCGCTGCGGCGTACCGGAAGGCGTGGTTGAGGACGACTGCGGGCGGTATGTGGTTGCAGGCTGTTGTGGCTGCTGACCGGGGTTGGTTCCGGATGGATTATTGAATTCCTGGCTCATGCGAAAAGTGTTTTAGGTTATTTTCGTAGCGGGCAAATATAAAACCACGTGCAGGATGGAACCGTTAAAACATCTTTTGTTCATAGATATTGAAACCGCCTGCGGTGAGGCAGACCATGCGCAGCTAAGCGAAGGCATGCAGCGGGAGTGGGCAATTAAATTTGAGAAAAAATGGAGACAGCCAAAGGAGGATGCAGCAGAATCTTACTTTGATAAAGCTGGCTTGTTAGCAGAGTTTGGGCGAATTGTATGTATTTCTATGGGCTTTCTTTACAGCCGTGGCGATGAATGGAAATTGCGCGTTCGTTCCTTCTCCGGTGATGACGAAAAGAAACTGCTTGAAGGATTCTGCTCTGCACTTGGCAAGTTTCACGAGAAGCACAGCAAAGTCACTTTCGTAGGCCATAATGTCCAAGAATTTGACCTTCCATACATTTCCCGACGAATGCTTATTCATAGTATGTGCCTTCCAAAGTGCATGAACTTTCAGGGTAAAAAGCCGTGGGACTTAAAGGAGATGGTGTGTGATACTATGCTACTTTGGACTTTCGGCGACAAGAAAGATTACGTTGGCTTATCGCTTCTTGCTGAGGCGCTTGGTATACCATCTTCTAAGGATGATATCAATGGTTCAGACGTGACCCGTGTATTCTGGCAGGAAAAAGACCTGCCCCGCATCGTCACCTATTGCCAAAAAGATGTAGACACTACGGCGAAGGTTTATATGCGCTTGATGTGCTACAATGAGGTAGCGTTTACAACCGAAATTTTAGAGCCTGCTGCTTTGTCGGTGTCAGGCAACTAACATTTTAGTACTTGACAAGTCCTCTGCGGACTTGTCAAGTACCGGAACTTTGCGCCTTAGCGACTCCGCGGTTTAATCCATGCCCATAGACTTCAAAAAGCTCCAGCAAAGCCTGCAAGCAAAGCAGTATGCGCCCGTCTATCTCATAGACGGTGAGGAGCCGTACTACTTAGATATCATTACCGATTATTTTGAGGAGAAAATCCTGCAAGCCCATGAGCGGGATTTCAACCTGACCGTCTTTTATGGAAAAGACGCGAATTGGGTGGATGTTGTCAATGCCTGCCGCCGCTTTCCGATGTTTTCAGAGCAGCAGGTGGTCATTCTCAAAGACGCAGCGCAGATGAAAGACCTCGGCGAGCTGGTGAGCTATGTAGAGATTCCTTCGCCAACAACGATTTTCCTCATAGAGCACCGCTTCAAAAAAGTGGATGGCCGCAGCAAGCTGCCTAAGGTTGTGGAGAAGCTGGGCGTCACCTTCACGAGTAATAAGCTGAAGGACGAAGCCTTGCCGGACTGGATTGCTGACTACTGCGCAGGCCACGGCCTGAAAGTGCACTTCAACGAGGCCCAGATGCTGGCCGGCTACCTGGGCAATGACCTGCAGAAGATTGCCAACGAGATTGAAAAGGTGCGCCTCAATCTAAAAGAGGGCGAGACGGTGCTGACGCCGCCGCTCATCCAGAAGTACATCGGCATTTCCAAAGAGTACAACGTCTACGCCTTCCCGGATGCGCTGACGGGCGGGAATAAGGATGCGCTATATAAGATGCTTGGCTACTTCATTTCAAGCCCGAAGAGCGCCCCGCCGCCGCTGCTGATTGGCGTACTGTACAATCATTTTGAGAAGATGTATGTGCAGCATTTCACGGCGGGTATGAGCCAGGCACAGATTGCAAAGGAGATGGGCCTGAAAAATGATTGGGGGGCGAAAGCCTACATGGGCCGCCCGCAGTTCTCCAAAGCTCAGGTAGAAGCCTGCCTGCAAACCCTTGCCGAATGGAGCGGGAAATTCGTAGGCATCAAGGCCAATATCGGCGATGCGGAATGGCTAAAGGAGTTTACCGCGCGAATAGAGCTAATTCTGGAAGGTGTTCCGACTGCGTCTTTTTAGAAGCCAAATAGACTGTCTTACGCTAATCGTTCCTGTCATTGCAGCCCCGAGCCGCAATCTGGCCAATCGTGCGCTCGTATTACGATACCAGCGGATTGCGGGTCAAGCCCGCAATGACAGGTTTGATTGGGCTGGGGCAACAAGCTCAGCTTAAGCCATCGCCTGCGCATCCTTCAGGAATTGCGCAAGGCCCAAATCCGTCAGCGGATGCTTCAGCAGGCCGGTGATGGATGACAGCGGGCAGGTGCAGACATCGGCACCGGCTTCCGCGCACTTCACGATGTGCAAAGGCGAGCGGATGGATGCAGCCAGTACTTCCGTCATATAGCCTTGGGCGTTGTAAATGCTTACGATTTGCTTGATAAGGTCAACGCCGTCCCAGTTGCTATCGTCAATGCGGCCGATGAATGGAGAGACGTAGGTAGCGCCTGCTTTAGCCGCAAGAATGGCTTGGCCGGCGGAGAATACGAGTGTACAGTTGGTCTTGATGTCGTTATCCGTAAACCACTTGATGGCCTTAATGCCGTCCTGAATCATCGGCACCTTCACGATGATGTTTTCATGGATTTGCGCTAGCTTCTTGCCTTCTTCCACGATGCCTTCAAAGGAAGTTCCCAGCACCTCAGCGCTCACCGGGCCGTCCACGATTTCGCAGATAGTTTTGTAGTGCTGCGCAATGGCGTCTGTGCCCTTAATGCCTTCTTTGGCCATCAGGGAAGGGTTGGTAGTTACGCCGTCCAGGATGCCCATTTCGTGGGCTTCGCGGATTTGGTCAAGATTGGCGGTGTCTATGAAAAACTTCATGTGAGGATATAAATAAAAAACCCGGCGAGTTACTCACATCGCACCGCTACAACCACACGCCCTTGCTGCATTCCTGCCCTGGGGGATTAGTAGGAGCTGGTCGTATAAGACTCGCCGGAGCACAAAAATAGGGGCGGAATTTGGATTTTGCCAAGGCGGATTTCGCAGCCGGATGAAGTAGTTTTGATTACATGGGAATAACGCTTTCATCCGCTGACTTAGATGCCGCTATTATTAGTCGCCTGCTTTCTTTGGGAAAAGAACAGAAGGCGGCTGTGCTTAACATGATTGAGGCGTTCTCGCAAGTGCCTGATGCCGACCATTGGGATGACCCCGAGTTTGTGGCGGAGATGGAGCGGCGCGACGAGGATTATAAGGCGGGCAGAAATACCATCTCTTGCAGCACGGTTGAGGAAGCAATGGAATATCTATCCGGCAGAAAGAAGGTGTAAACATGCCCGTACAACATATTGTCATTCATACAGCGGCGCAAGCGGAATTTGAAGAATCCTCGGATTGGTATGAGACGCGAACGGTTGGACAAGGCGCGCGTTTTGAGGCGGCGGTCAAAAACCGTTTGGCGAAGCTTATATCTAATCCGGCTCAGGGAAAGGAGCAATGGCGTGGCTATCGCGAGGTGCGTGTTGGCAACGTCTTCCCTTTTATGATTGTCTTCCGTCATTATCCAGAAGAAGATGTGCTCTTCGTTTCTGCAATCTTTCACACAAGCCGGCATCCGCACAGGAAGTATAGGAGAAGAAGTTAGCTGGCCGATTCGTGGGGACACGAACCGGGGCTGAAGACTTGCCTTTATTGTGGATTTCAGTCTGCTTCGCAAGACTGAAACCAGTGGAGGAACCTCACACTATAGTTGCTATTAGGAAATACTAACGAGGTAAGGAAATACTATTTTCGCAGGATAGGAAGACAATCAAAATGAAAAACATCTTGCTCGCTGTATTCTTGGCGTCTATTACCAATATCCCCGTATATGCTCAGCAGACTTTTGCGGAGCACGATACAGATACTTCAACAAAAGTGTTTTGCAACCGCTGAAGAAATGCCTACGTTTAACGGGAACCTACCAAAGTGGCTTGCAAAACACCTTCGCTATCCGGGCACGGACAGAGAGCATGGAACAGAAGGCAAAGTCATGTTGAAATTCATTATTTCAGCTAAAGGCGATTTACTGAATCCGGAAATTATCCATTCGTCTGGCTCAGCCACCTTGGATGCAGAAGCGCTGCGCGTTGTAAAAGCGATGCCCCGCTGGAAGCCTGGGCGCAATAACGGCATTCCTATCAATTGCTATTTTACTTTGCCAATTGGCTTTAGACTCGCATAGGAATTAGCTACTGTGGCTGGTGCTCTTGCACAGCAATACAAGCCGTGTGGGTACAGGTCGGAGCAATCGGTCAACAAAAACTAGTTATGGATTTGTACCCAACTCACACCCCTAAGCTCTTCTTGACCTCCTCCAAAATATCCAAGGTCTCTTCTTTACTATTCCCCTCCGCATAAATCCGCAACAACGGCTCCGTCCCAGAAGCCCCGAAGCATCATCCAGCCGCCATTGTTCAGGTAATACTTCATCCCATCAATGCTTTCTGTGCCTTTGAATTCATACTTGCCAAAGGCGCTGTAGCCATTCGCCCGCGCGGTATTGATGATGCTTTCCTTCTTTGAATTTTCAACGTGCAGGTCGGCGCGCTCATAGACGAAGGGGCCTACCACCTCATACACTTCCGCAATCAGCTCCTTCAGTGTCTTGCCTGTCTCCGTCATAAATTCATAGAGCAGGATGCCGTCGTAGATGCCGTCGCGCTCCGGGATGTGGCCCTTTACCGCGATGCCGCCGCTCTCCTCGCCGCCCACCAGCACATCCTCATGCACCATGATGGTGGAGATGTACTTAAAGCCAATCGGCGTCACCTCAATGGGCAAGCCATAGACCTCGCACATGCGCTTCACACGGTCGGTGACGGAGAAGGCGATTGCCACCTTGCCGCTCATGCCCTTGTACTTGTGCAGGTAGTGGATGAGCAGCAGGATGATGTGGTGCGCGTCCACAAAATTCCCGTCCTCATCATAAAGGCCAATGCGGTCGGCATCGCCGTCTGTCGCGAGGCCAACTTTCAGCTCCGGTGTGTGTTTCAGCGTGTTGGCAAGCTCCTGAAGATTCTTATCCAACGGCTCCGGCGCTTGTCCGTTGAAGCCCGGATTGTACTCGCAATGAATACCCACCGCGCCCGGCAGTAGTTGACGGATAACGTTCATCCCCGCGCCGTACATCGCATCATACGCCATCTTGAAGGGCGATGCATTCAGCTTTACGAAGTCAAACTTTGTCTGGAGATAATCTAAGTATTCGCGCTCTAAATCCACCCCAGCTCAGCAAGCCTTCAGCTTCCCATTCGGTCAATGTTTTAGATGGAATGCTTACCTCATCTTCAATCAGGGCTTCCACAGCCGCAATGTCTTCAGGATTAGAAGGCCCGCCGTGCGCGCCTTTCAGTTTATAGCCATTGTAAGAAGGCGGATTGTGCGATGCCGTAATCACGACGCCTTGCTGCGCCCCATGCTGCAACACGCCCAGCGAAATCATCGGCGTGCTCACAAAGCCATCCGCGATAAGCACCTGAATGCCGTTAGCGCAAAGAACACTGGCCACCATTTCTGTAAAAAGCCGGCCTCCGAAGCGGCAGTCATGGCCTACGACAACAGCCGGTTTTTCTCCGCGAGCTAGCAGCCACTTTGCCAGCGCCTGCGTCACGCGAGCCACATTGTAAACAGTAAAGTCCTGTGCGATAATAGCGCGCCAGCCATCTGTGCCGAATTTAATTTTATCAGGAGCCATGCTTTGGGATTAAAATGCTGTGAAGATTTATAGCGTTATAACGTGCGCAAAAGTAGGATAAGCCACCTTCGCCTCCTGCGACTTGCCAAGTCCCGAAGGAAAGACTTGGCAAGTCCTGCTTAAGCCATGTTCCAATCCATCAATCCCGCCACCGGCGAAACCATCGCCACCTACGAAGCCACCACGCCGGAAGCGATTGAGCGCGCCCTGAACGCTTCCCGCAAAGCCTTTGAAGCCTGGCGGCAAACCTCGTTTAAAGAGCGCGCGCAAGTGCTGAAAGCAATTGCCGCCCAGCTCCGCAAAGACCAAAAGCTGCTGGCGGAACTGGCAACCCGCGAGATGGGAAAGCCCATCCAGCAAAGCATGGACGAGGTAGCCAAGTGTGCAAAGACCTTTGACTTCTACGCCAAAGAAGGCGGAAAAATGCTGGCGGATGAAATCGTCCAGACAGAAGCGCGTAAATCATTCATTTCTTATCAGCCACTCGGCACCGTGCTGGCTGTAATGCCGTGGAATTTTCCCTTTTGGCAAGTCTATCGTTGCGCCGCGCCCATCTTAATGGCGGGCAACACGATGGTGTTGAAACACGCCAGCAACGTAAGCGGCTGCGCGCTGGAGATTGAGAAGATTTTTAAGAAAGCCGGCGCGCCCAAAGGACTATTTCAAACCCTGCTGATCCCATCCGGCGAAGTAGCTGACCTCATTGCTGACCCGCGCATCAATGCAGTGACATTCACAGGCAGCACAGCCGCAGGAAGTAAGGTAGCTGAAGCCGCAGGCCGCGCCATTAAGAAGCAGGTATTAGAGCTTGGAGGCTCGGATGCTTACGTTATTCTGGAAGATGCCGACATGGATTTGGCGATAAAAGTCTGCACAGAAGCACGACTTGTAAACAGCGGCCAAAGCTGCGTAGCGGCAAAACGCTTCATCGTAGCAAAAAGTCTTCGGAAAGAATTTGAGCAGCGCCTGACGGAAGCCTTTGACGCGGCAAACTGGGGCGGCGACCCGATGGACAAATCCATGCGCATCGGCCCCATGGCGCGGATAGATTTACGCGATGCGCTGCATGAGCAAGTGATGGACAGCAAAGCAAATGGCGCAAAAATTCTCTGCGGCGGCAAGCTGCCAGACGGCGAAGGCGCGTTCTATCCGCCAACTATCCTTACGAACGTCAAGAAGGGCATGCCTGCGTATGATGAGGAACTATTCGGCCCGGTAGCGGCCATCATTGAAGCAAAGGATGAGGCAGACGCTATGCGTAAAGCAAACGACAGCATCTACGGCCTCGGCGGTGCCATCTTCTCCAAAGACCGGAAGCGGGCGGAGCAGTTGGCGGCTAAAGAGCTGCAGGCGGGCAACTGCTTCGTAAACGCACAGGTGCATTCCGACCCGCATCTGCCGTTTGGTGGCACCAAGCAAAGCGGCTATGGGCGCGAGCTCGGCGTGTTCGGTATCCGCGAATTCACGAATATCAAGACGGTGTTTATTCAGTAGATTTGAGGTACTATGACCAAGGAACATGTAATAACCGCTGTTGACGGACTGGGCGATGAATTTAATTTGGACGCCCTGCTTGAGCGTTTACTGTTTATTGAACAGATTGTGGCGGGCAGAGCGGATGTGCAAGCCGGACGAACCCTTTCCAATGAGGAGATGAAGGCGGAAATCCAAAGCTGGACGGCGGGTAATAACAATCAGCGCCATGACGCCCACGCCGCGTGAGATTATCTGGACAATTTCAGCCCGTCAGGATTTGCACGATATCCATTGCTTTATCAGCCGGGATTCGGCGCCGGCTGCCAATAGAATGATTGCCCGGATTTTTGAGCGGCCGCAGATTCTTGTCGTGCAGCCGCAGCTTGGAAGAGTGGTTCCGGAATTCGGCGAGGAATCGCTGCGGGAAGTTTTTGAAGGCGCTTACCGGATTGTCTATGAGTTTGACGACATGGCGGTATATATCTTGCGCGTCAGCCATCATGCACGCTTAATGCGACTGTAATCATGTCTCATACCTACCTCGCCCTCGGCGACTCCTACACCATCGGCGAAAGTGTTCCCTCCGCCGAAAATTTTCCGCACCAGACGGCCGGGCTGCTGCGCAAAGCGGGTATTAAAATTTCCGAGCCGCTCATCATTGCCATCACCGGCTGGACGACAGATGAGCTGGCTGCCGCCATTCACGAACATAAGCTGCATGAAACATTCTCCATCGTTACGCTGCTCATTGGCGTGAACAATCAGTACCGCGGACGAGCATTAGATAACTACAAAAAAGAATTTACCGGCCTGCTGAACCAAGCCATCGTTTTCTCCAACGGCCATCCGCGGCATGTAATGGTTGTTTCCATTCCCGACTGGGGCGTTACGCCTTTTGCTGAAGGCCGTGACCGGCATAAAATTGCGCAGGAAATTGACGCCTACAACGCCGCCGCAAAAGAGATTGCGCTGGCGCACAAATGCGGCTGGTTAGACATTACTGACAGCACCCGTGCCAATGGCCAAAAGGCGGAATATCTGGCTGCTGACGGCCTGCATCCTTCCGGAAAAGAATATGCAGTTTGGGCGGCAAGGCTCGCTCCGCTTTTGGAAAAGGCGCTAAAGGCGTAGCTAAGATTTCAGGCTTGCAAACAGCCGCTCCAGCTTTTCTTTCTTCAAAATCTTCTGCCGCGTTTCGCCGGTTGCGATAATACGGCTGCCGACTTTCGCTTCAAAGGGTGTAATAATTTCATTGCGCTCAACTGCCGCCAGGGTGGAAACTATTTCTACCGTTTCGCCAACCAACGCAGGAGATTGATGGGCAACATGCACCAGCGTCCCGATTCCCTCCTCATCGGTTTCCCGCATCTCCAATACAAACTGCCGGCTGGCCCATTCGGCATCGCGCGCAAGCGCAAACGTGCTATAGACGGCATGAACCAATCCTCCCGGCAGGCGGGCTACATCGGCATCTGTGACGGTATGAGCATAGGTTTTCCTGTCTCCGGGAGCAAAGGGATTTTTCATCGCGCCAAAGTTGACAACTTTACGGCATCATGGATTTAGATACGCTCCGCGCCATTTGCCTTGCTCATCCCGGCGCTACCGAAGAAGTGCAGTGGGAAAATCATCTGCTATTCAAAGTAGGCGGCAAGATGTTCTGCATCACCAATCTGGATGATGCAAATGATACCTCTTTCAAAGTATCAGATGAAGATTTTGAGGAGCTATCCGCAAGTGATATGTTCATGCCTGCACCGCATCTTCAACGGGCGAAGTGGGTGAAGGTGACACAGCCACAGGCCTTAAAGCTCGCCGACTGGAAAGCGCACATAGCCCGCGCTTATCAAATCATCAGAGCAAAGCTTCCAAAGAAAGTCCAGGCTACGCTTTGACCTACGTCTTCCGCGGTTTCTTCTTAGCCGCGGGAAACAGTACATTATTCAGGATAAGCCGGTAGCCGGGAGAGCTTGGATGCAGCGCCAGATCCGTCACCGGATCGCCGATGGCGTGCTGATAATCTTCCGGGTCGTGGCCGCCGTAAAATGTCCATGTGCCTTTACCGTACTCCCCATGGATGTAGCGGGCTTCGTTTGTAGGCTTGTACTCGCCCATGACAAGAACGCTTGTCTTCAAGACATCCTTACGGAAAGCGGTCGTCTGGCCCATGAAGCCTTTGATCGTCGTCGTATGGTTCTGGCAGAGCATGCTCGGCACCGGATCAAACTTGGCGGAAAAAGTGAATAGCGAGAAATAGTCAAGACTCATAGGCACCTGCCGGCCATTTTCCGGACTCATATCTATGTTGGAATATTCATAGACGTACGGAGATGGAACGAGTGTGAAGTTTTTAAAGGCAAAGCAGTTCTCAAACTTCAGGCGCTGCTGCGCATCAGGCGCCGGCGCGTCGCCGTCAAAGGGCACATCGCAAATGTCTGCGCCATCCGCGGCCAAAGCAATGTCGTAGCTATCCGTTGCTGAGCACATCGCGAACAGATAGCCGCCGCCCGCCACAAAGTCCCGGATCTTCTTGGCCACCGCCAGCTTCAGCTGACTCACTTTCTTGTATCCGTGCTTTGCCGCCATCGCCTCATTGGTGCGCACGTCTTCCTGGTACCAGGCCATCTGATGCTGGCCCGCCCAGAATTTGCCGTATTGTCCCGTAAAATCCTCATGGTGCAGGTGCAGCCAGTCGTACTGATGCAGCTTGTCGCCCAGTAGCTCGTCGTCATAAAGCTTGTCGTAGGGAATCTCTGCGTAGGTCAGGGCAAGGGTCACCGCATCATCCCAGGGCAGCTTGTTGGGTGGGGTATAGACGCCTATGCGGGGGGCTTTCTCCAGCTTGATCAGGTCGCCATTGAAGTCGGGGTTGGCAATCTCCTGCAGCACGCCATTGTATTGGGCATCGCTCATCACCTCATAGCTCACACCGCGCAGCTTGCAGAGGCGCTCTATCGCGTCCACGTTCTCAATACCGAAGGCACCGCCCCGGTAATTCAGGAGCCAGTCCACGCCTACATTCAGCTTTAATGCAGCGTAGGCCACGCCATAAGCCTTTAAGTGAGCTACCTGTCCCTCCGCATCCATAGGAATGAAAATCCGGGAGGCCTGTGCCGGGATAATAATGCCAGCGGCCGCCAGCCCAAGCCAAAGCCGCAATAAGTAATGCTTCACAGTATCAAAATAACGCGAATAACCGCTCCCTTCTTACGCCCGGCAGACGTTTAACACCGTCTTGCAGCCGCCGTTCGGGATTTGCAGGGTTCGTGAATGGTTCGTAGCCAGGCTTCATTGCCACGGATTGAAATCCGCGGCTATTGTTTCGGCCGTCCCTTCGGGACTGATTCCGCCGCTTACTTTTACGCCATGGCTACCTACAGCAACTTCCGCGCAGGGCGCGCACTCGTCCGCGCATCTCTTCAGGCCATCATGAAGAGCCCTTCCGCCGTTGTGTTTGGGCTGGCGTTCCCGCTCATCTTCATTCTTGTGTTCGGCACGCTTGGCGAAGGGCGCGGCGGATTCTCCACCTCCCTTTCCCTTGCACCCGGTGCGGATACCGCCAACCCGATCTACGCCTCGCTCAAGGCGATGCCGGGCATTAAATGGAAGACCTATCCCGACACCACCGCCCAAAGCGCCGATCTGCGCAAAGGCGCCATCGCCGCCGTGATGAACATCACCCGGCAACTCCCCGGCGCAGCGCCGATGTACCTCGTAAAGCTGCGCGCCGCCTCCACCGACATGGCCGATGTGCAGCAGCTCTCCGGCATCATCAGCAGCATTGCCGAAAAAAGCGATCCTGAAATACAGCGCCGCATGAATGCCTTCACCG
Organism: Chitinophagaceae bacterium; assembly: GCA_965246765.1. Taxonomy (GTDB): domain Bacteria; phylum Bacteroidota; class Bacteroidia; order Chitinophagales; family Chitinophagaceae; genus UBA1952. The sequence goes on along the minus strand of CBDFFJ010000005.1, from coordinate 290,816 downwards.
CCGTGGAGGTGCAGCAGACTTTGGTGCGTGAATACCGGAATATAGACTTCGTGCTACCCGGTCAGCTTGGCTTTTCCTTGCTTGCCGGCTCGGTGTTTGGCACCGCCTTCGTCTTCTTTGGCCTGCGGCAAACGCTCGTCTTGAAGCGCTTCTTCGCCACGCCCGTCCGCCGCGGCACCATCGTCATTTCTGAGGGCATCGCGCGGATGTTTTTTCAGCTGATGACCGCCATTGTCATCATTGCGATCGGGCATTTTGCCTTTGGCTTTACGCTGGTACACGGCTTTGCCACCTTCCTGCAGCTGCTGGCGCTTTCGGCGCTCGCCATCATGGTGTTCATGGGCTTCGGCTTCGTGGTGAGCAATCTGGCCAAAAATGAATCCGTCATTCCGGCCTTTGCCAATATGATTACCCTGCCGCAGTTCCTGCTGGCCGGCACCTTTTTCTCTATTGACGTTTTCCCGAAGTGGCTGCAGCCGATTGCCCGTGCCCTGCCGCTTTCCTTTCTCAATCACGCCATGCGGCAGGTCTCTTTTGAAGGAGCGGGATTTGGGGCTATCCGCTGGGATATTTTGTGGCTTTGCGTATGGGGCATTGTGCTTTATGCTTTTGCCAGCCGCATTTTTAAGTGGGAATGAGCTTTTTTGAAAGAAATTTCTCTAAAAAAGCGGCCTCAGTGGGGAAATTGTCCTCATCATAATCTTTTCGGGCGATTTAATTAAAGAATGCATCAAGTTTTGGTGATTTTCATACCATTTTTCCCACCTGGCTGCTAAAATGTGCTCCCCCGACGCTTCCGGGTCATCCGGAAGGCTCGGGGGAGCATCCCCCGGCATAGGCGGCTGACACTTTTGGCCCCGGGGACGCTCCCCCGACACTGACGGGACGTCCGTCACGGCCCGGGGAGCCTCCCCGGGCACCGGCGGGACACCCCGGAGCATCGGGGGAGCGTCCCCGAGCTGTGGGAAGGCACTGCTAAATGCTTTGGCGCCCTCCTCCACTGGTCGCTGAGCGAAGCCGAAGCGTTACCATCAGGCGCCTGGAACAACACAGCGCTTCGGCTTCGCTCAGCGACCGGAAGGCAGCTGCGCCCAAGTGTGCAACAAGACATTCCACCAGCCCAATGGCCGTTCTTTGCAGCGCTTTGAATACCCTTTTGCAAATCACGCTCACGCAGTTCCGCAACTACACGCAGCGGAGCTTCCGGTTTAAGGAAGACATCATCTGCATCACCGGGCCTAATGGCAGTGGGAAGACGGCGCTGCTGGATGCCGTGTATTACCTGTGCTACACGAAGAGCTACTTTTCTGCGCAGCAGCAGCACACGGCGCAGACAGGCACAGACGGGTTCCGGGTAGAAGGCCTTTTTCACCGGGGCGGCGCGGGCGACGATGCGGAGATCATTACCTGCCGCTGGCGCGATGGCAAGAAGGAGGTTACGGCGAACGGCGCGCCCTACGAGCGGCCGAGCGATCACATAGGCCGCTACACAGCGGTGATGATTGCCCCGGACGATATGGCGCTGATCAATGAGGGCAGCGAGGGCCGCCGCCGCTGGCTGGACAGCATCCTGGGCCAGACCGACCGGCAATACCTGGAGCGCCTGCTCACCTATCAGCGGGTACTGCTGCAGCGGAATGCCTGGCTGAAGCTACAGGCTACGGCCCCCTCACCCACGCGGGTAGAGCTGGAGTATTACGACGGCCAGCTGGCCGCTTGCGGGGCATATATCCATGAGCAGCGACTGCGTTTTTTCAAAGAATTCGCGCCCCTGCTGGTAGATTTTTACAGCCGCCTTTCGGCGGGAAGCGAGCTGGTGACAGTGACGCACGAAAGCGACCTGAACCGCACGACCCTGGCCACGCTGCTGCTGCAATCCTTTGAGCAGGACCTGCGCCTTCAGCGGACAACTAAGGGTACGCACCGCGATGAGCTGGTGTTTTCCATAGGCGGCATGCCGCTGCGGCAATACGGCTCGCAGGGACAGAAAAAGAGCTTTCTGTTTGCGCTGAAGCTGGCGCAATACGCCTACATATCGGGCAAGCTGGGCAGGCCTCCCATGCTGCTGCTGGACGATGTATTTGAGAAGCTGGACCAGGCGCGTATGGAGGCCCTGCTGACGATTATCCAGCAGCCCGACTTCGGGCAGGTGCTGCTTACGGACACGCATGCGGAGCGGGTGCGTGCGGCCTTCGGCGATGCAGCGGGCATCGGAGAGATCAGGCTTTAGATAAAATCCGCACGGGTCGGCTTGCCGGGCAATGCTTCCTGCAATATCTTGGCGCGCAATCGCTTAAAACACATACATGCGTCAATCTTTATCCGCTTTCGCGCTTGGCTGCGCGTTGCTGTTGCCGGGTCTGTCCAAACGCACCGCCGCCCAGACCGCAGGCCCCATTTCATTTAGCTGGGGCGAAGAATACGAGCTTCCCAAGAAACATGATGACCTGGGCTTTCTGGGCAACGCCAAGGATGGCTACGTGCAGATCGGGCACCGCTCGCACGAGTCGCTGACCTTCCAGAAATTCTCGCCGGCCCTCAAGCTCCAAAGCGAGCAGGAGACCGACCTGAGTGATATGCCGCGGGATTATTCCAGCGAATATCTGTCGCAGATCGGCGATAAGTATTACTGGTTCATCGCCACTTATGACAAAGGCGAGGACAAGGAAAGCCTCTTTGCGCAGGAGATAGATCTGCAAAAGGGCGGCATGGCCGGCACAGCAAAGGAAATCCTGAGCACCTCCAAGCTGACCGGCACGCTCACCGCAACAGGCTTTTACCGCTTTGCGCTGAAAGACAAATGGAACTTCTATCACTCCTTTGACCATTCCAAAATCCTGGTGGAGTACCGTAAGAAGCCCGAGCGCCGCGACGACAGCCGCAGCAATGACGTAATAGGCCTGCAGGTATTTGACCAGAGCCTGAATAAGCTCTGGGGCCGCGAGATCCGGATGCCTTATACCGAAGAAATGATGGACAATGAGGATTATCAGGTGGACTCCCGCGGCAATGTATATGTGCTCGCCAAGGTGTATGCCGACCGGAAGGCGCGGGAGCGCAAGAAGCCGAATTATCGTTTTGAAATCCTGAAATGGTCGGCAGACAAGCAGGAAGTGACGAAGATTCCATTCCGGTTTACGGATCGCTTTGTGAGCGCAGCTACGATTACGGAAGATGCGAATGGAAAGATTGTGGTGGCGGGTTATTATTCCGGTCATAAGGGCGGCAATGGAGCAATCGTCGCTGCCGGCGGCTCGCCTTACTTCTACAACGGCACGCGCAGCGGCAGCGTTGACGGCGCCTTTGTACTGCGACTTGACGAGTCAAGCAATGAGCTAAACTCGGTGATGAAGGGCACGTACGAGTTTCCCGCAGAGGTGCTGAAGCAATATGAATCGCGCCGCACCCGCCGCCGCATTGACCGCAAAGACGACGATGATCGCGCTGAAGATGAGAATCTGCACCTGCGGAAGGTGGTTCTGAACAACGACGGCTCTATTGAGCTTTATGGCGAAGAGTCTTATATCGTGGTGCGCACTTATAGCAATGGCAAGACAACAACAACGACCACCACTTATTACTATGAGGATATCATCGGCATGAAGATCGCCGCCGACGGCAATCTGAAATGGATGACCAAGATTCCAAAGCAGCAGCAAGGCACGCGGGGTGAGGGCGGAATGTCATTTAAGCAGCACACCTACAAGGGCGAGAGCTATATCTTCTTCATGGATAATCATAAGAACCTGGACATTGCACCGGACGAGACACCCGCCACGCATCAGGATGGAGCAGGCGGCATATTGATGGCATCCAAGATTGATGAGTCCGGCAAGATGACCAAAGCAGAGCTTTTTGACGTGCGGGAGGAAAAGGTGAACCTGACGGTTACCGACTTTGATGAGGTGGGCAACAACCAGTTGATTGTACGTGGCAGAGCCCGTCACCGCGAGAGCAAGGCAGCGCTGATCACCTTCAACTAATGCGATTAACCGGACTATTGATGAAAAAATACTTCCTGCCAGTGCTCCTTGCCTGCACTTTACTAACCGGAAGCGCCAATGCGCAGAAGGTCATCACCTTTGAATCCAAGCCCATTAAGAAAGGGGCGCACAAGCTTGGTGAAGGCGCTAACTCACTCACGCTCGGCGTAGGTTCATTTATGAATGGCTACACCGCCATTTACTACGAACGCAGGGCGTTTCCCTTTATGAGCGTGGCGGTAGGCGGCGGCTTTACCTACAGGAGTTATATGAATGACTTTGGCATGCTCATCTGGGATGACGGCCAGAACAGTGAATATTCATCTACGAGGGACATTCATGATCATTACGCGGCGTATAAATTCCGGAAGGCCACGCCCGGCCTGTATGCGTCTATCTCACCGAAGTTTTACTTCAACGATGAGCCGTTAGACGGGTTTTACCTGGCGCCCATGCTGGAAATCAAGCAGTACAAATTTGACGCCCGTCTCGCAGACGTGACGGCGCCGCCAGACAACTCGTACAGCTATGATTACAGCGATGAGAGCGTGCCGCATTCCGCTGCCATAATGCCCGAGCACATGAACTGCCTGGACCTGACTTTTAACAGCGGCGGGCATTACCAGCTCAAAAATCACCTGGCTCTCGGCTGGAACGTTGGCATCGGCTTTCGCAGCATCAGCGCGGAACGCCTGGACATCACCACTGATGACGCCAGCGGAAGCCTGCACTACGTGAATAATGTACACAGCTATACTGCCACACGGCCTTTATTCCTGTTTAATTTTACGATGGGCGGCTGGTTTTAGCCAGTTACCGACAAATAAAAACCGCCTCATTGCTGAGGCGGTTTTTTTATGATCTAAATCCGGAATTAAGCGTTTGCCTTCATGCCCTTAGCCTTGGCTACAACTTCTTCCTCAATGTTGCGGGGCGCAGGAGCGTAGTGGCTGAACTCCATTGTAGAAGTTGCACGGCCTGAAGAGAGTGAGCGGAGCTGCGTTACGTAGCCGAACATTTCGGACAGTGGCACCTTGGCCTTAATCACCTGCAGGTTGTTACGGCTGTCCATGCCTTCCAGCATTGCGCGACGACGGTTAAGGTCACCTGTTACGTCACCCATGTACTGGTCAGGCGTTACCACTTCTACCTTCATGATTGGCTCCAGGATGATTGGCTTCGCCTTACGGCCTGCCTCGCGGTAGCCGCTCTTGGCGCAAAGCTCAAAGCTCATGGCGTCGGAGTCAACCTGGTGGAACGAACCGTCAAATATGCGCACCTTGAGGCTGTCCAGCGGGAAGCCGGCGAGTACGCCTGTGGTCATGCTCACTTCAAAGCCCTTAGCGATAGACGCGTGGAATTCCTTAGGAATGGAACCACCGAAGATGTCGTTCACGAACTGGAAGCGGCCCTTGCCTTCTTTCAGGAACTCCTCGTCAGCAGCAGAGATTTCAAACTGGATGTCGGCGAACTTACCGCGACCACCTGTTTGCTTCTTGAACACTTCGCGGTGCTCCACGTGCGCTGTGAACGCTTCCTTATAAGCAACCTGCGGCGCGCCCTGGTTGATTTCTACCTTGAACTCGCGACGCATACGGTCAACGATGATTTCCAGGTGAAGCTCGCCCATGCCGCGGAGGATGGTCTGGCCGGTGTCTTCGTCTGTATTTACACGCAGCGTAGGGTCTTCTTCAACCAGCTTGGCGATTGCCATGCCCATCTTTTCAACGTCCGCCTGAGTCTTAGGCTCTACCGCAATGGCGATTACCGGCTCCGGAATGAACATGTTTTCCAGTGCTATCGGGTGCTTTTCGTCGCAAAGAGAGTCACCAGTCTTAATGTCCTTAAAGCCTACTGCCGCGCCGATGTCACCTGCTTCAATAAAGTCAATCGGATTCTGCTTGTTGGCAAACATCTTCATGATACGGGAGATACGCTCGTTCTTGCCGGAACGTACGTTCAGCACGTAGCTGCCCGCATCCAGGTGGCCGGAATATACCCGGAAGAACGCCAGACGACCTACGAATGGGTCAGTCATAATCTTGAACGCGAGGGCCGCAAATGGCGCCTTCGGGTCTGGCTTACGCGTGATTTCCTCGCCGCTGTCCGGGTCGGTACCAACGGTGTCTTCCAGGTCAACCGGTGAAGGCAGGTAGCGGCAAACCGCGTCAAGCGCAGTCTGTACGCCCTTATTCTTGAAGGAAGAACCGCACATCATCGGAACGATGCTCAGGTCAATACAAGCCTTGCGGATTGCCTCGTGTACTTCGTCTTCAGAAATCGTAGTCGGGTCGTCAAAGAACTTCTCAAGAAGCTTCTCATCATAGTCGGCAACGGCCTCAATGAGATTTTGGCGCCATTCGTTCGCCTCGTCCACCATGTCGGCCGGGATTTCAATCTCGTCAAAGGTCATTCCCTCCGTCTCCATGTGCCAGATAATGCCCTTCATACGGATGAGGTCAATTACACCCTTGAAGTCATCTTCAGCGCCAATCGGCAACTGCAGCGGAACGGCCTTTGCACCCAGCATATCCTTCACCTGCTGAACCACCATCAGGAAGTCAGCACCGATGCGGTCCATCTTGTTTACGAAGCCGATACGCGGAACCTTGTAGCGGTTAGCCTGGCGCCAAACGGTCTCAGACTGCGGCTCAACGCCGTCAACGGCGGAGAACAGGGCAATCAGACCATCCAGTACACGCATAGAGCGCTCTACTTCTACAGTAAAGTCCACGTGACCGGGAGTATCAATGATATTGAAATAGTATTCTTTCGTATTAGCATCAGCCTTACCCTTAATGGTCGGGAACTGCCACTTACAGCTAACGGCAGCGGAAGTAATCGTGATACCACGCTCCTTTTCCTGCTCCATCCAGTCGGTAGTCGCGGCGCCGTCATGCACTTCGCCAATGCGGTGAATCATGCCGGTGTAGCGCAGGATGCGCTCGGTTGTCGTCGTCTTGCCAGCGTCAATGTGGGCCGCGATGCCGAAGTTGCGCTGATAGCGGAGGTCTGCCATTTGTATTGGTTATTAAAATCTTTTTCTTAAAGGAGCGCAAAGGTAATGATTAGGGGTGTACAAATAGGGCTGAAAAGGGGCTGTGTTGTCAAGTACGTGTTATAGATTTTTGTAGGCCGGCGTTCCTTTATCATCTTAAAGCAACTCATTAATGAAAAACACCCGCGGCGGCTACACCTACTTTACTACCAACAAGTACAAAACCGTACTCTACACGGGCATTACCTCCGACCTGTATGCCCGAATGGTGCAGCATAAAGAGCACACACATGCCGGCTCCTTCACAGACAGATACAATGCAGATTGCCTGGTGTACTACGAAACTTTTGAGCGTATAGAAGAAGCCATTGCCCGCGAAAAACAGCTCAAAGGCTGGACGCGCGCAAAGAAAGAAGCGCTCATCAATGCCATCAATCCTGAGTGGAAAGACTTGTTTGATGCTTTAGAACCATAGCCACCCCGCCCATACCACACCATAACCGCCCCACACCCGATGCCGTCATGCTGAGCGAAGTGGAATGCAGCCCCGGCGAATGCCGGGAGCGGAATGGAACGCAGCCGAAGCATCTCGTATGCCGCTGTGAGACCCTTCGGCTGCGCTCCGCTGCATTTCATTCGCTGGCGCTCATTGCATTCCGCTCCACTTCGCTCAGCGTGACGCTGCGAGGTGTTGGCCCAATTGCGTGAGCAAGCCAATAAGCCCTGCCCGCAACCTCCTCCTGCCCGCCTGCAAATTGTTTCCCGCACCTTCAAACGGCCCCTCGCTGACATCATAAAGCACCCGCCAGCGTGCAATGCAGCCCACATAGGCCGCAAACGCCCCTCCTTTATCCCCGAAAGACACTCTGCAGGCTGAGAAAGACGATTAGTTGATGTTGAAACAGGCTTAGTTAATACGGATACCCGATTAGTTAATGCTGAAATACGCTCAGTTGATATTGAAATTGCAGGATTGCTATTAACTAATCTGGGTTTAAATTAGCTAACCGTGTTTCAACATCAACAAATCCTATTTCAATATCAGCAAAGCCGGAATCATCGTCAGCAAGTAGTATTTCAACATCAACTAATACTACTTTAGCTTTGGCAAATCCTGTTTCAGCATCCGCTAAAGCCCTTTCGCCATGAAAAGAAAGTCCCCCGCCCGCAGCTACCTGTGCTCCGATGCCAAACTGTTGCAGGAGGCCAACCTCAACCTTCACCTCCTCACCAACCATCTGGCCGACTTCGCCGCAGAAGATGCTACGCTGGATGAAGATTACCTGACTCAATACGCCGCAGCCATTGAAGCAGCCCAGGCCACGCCATCCGACGAAGTCGTGAAGGCCACCTCAGCCGCATTGCGCAGCGAGGTGACCAAGGCCAGGAAGCTCGTCGCAAAACTGATGCGGCAGGTACGCTACCACGTGCTCGAGGCCTTTGGCGATGATACGGATATGCACTACGGCTTCGGCCTTACCGAGTGGAAAACGGCAAGGCGCGGGCTGGCCAATACCTTGCAATTTCTCCGCATATTGCACAGCACAGCGCTGGATCATGCGGAGGAGCTGGAGGCCGCCGGCTTTGGCCCGGAGCGCATTGCCGGCATAGAGGCGGCGGCACAGGCGCTGGATGATGCGGCGAGCGCCCACCAGCAGTATCACAGTAGCCGCTTAACGCTTACCACGGCGCGCATTACCACCTTCAACGCCGTGCATTCGCGAATAGCGCGGGTCAATGCGCTGGCGCAAATCGTGTATGCGGATGATTATGAGCTGCGAACGCAATTTGTATTTGACCCCGGGCAGAAGCAGCGGGCGAGGAAGAAGAAAGCAGTATTAATTTCACCGCAGTAGCGGCACGTCGGCTGATACATTTCAATACTTTATCGGCACATCAGCGTTACACTTCGCAGCATGTTTCCCAAACCGCCTGCAGATGCTTATCTTTGAGGCAATAAACATTTAAAACAGAAAAGGCAATTATATTAATGGGACGATCACAGGAAACATTCGGTAAAAAAGAGAAAGAAAAGGCCCGCATCAGGAAGCGCAAAGAGAAAGAGGAAAAAATGGAGGAGCGTAAGGCCAACCCTTCCAAAGGCAAAAGCCTTGATGAAATGATGGCTTATATTGATGAAAACGGTAACCTTTCATCTACGCCCCCGGATCCTACTAAAAAGCGCAAGGAAATAGATCACGAAAGCATCCAGCTTGGGGCTGCGCCTGTGCGCGAGGAGAGTGGCGACGGTACCCGCACCGGCACTATCAGCTCATTCTTTGAAGAAAAGGGCTTTGGATTTATCAAAGAAAGCGGCAGCGGCGAAAGCATTTTTGTGCATATCAACAATCTGGCAGAGCCGGTAAAGCAGGGCGATAAAGTCGTTTTTATGACTGAGCATACGCCTAAGGGGTTGAGCGCCATGCAGGTAAAGAAGCAGGCGTAATCGCCGGCTTCTCCGGAAGCTGAAAAATAAAAAAAATAGCAGCATATATCCCTTCGGGGACATATAAATTTGCCTCTTACCATAAGAGGCAAATTTTTTATGAGCCATTTTGACAAGCCGGGCGTCTATATCTGCGGTGCAGGGCAGATCAAAGTAGAGAAATCCTCAGAGCTCAGTCTCCGTGAAATGGGCGCCAAAGCGGTGCGGGCAGCAATGGCCGATGCCGGCATTGAAAAAGTAGAGGCTATTTACGTAGGCAATATGCTATCAGGCATATTATGTCACCAACAGCAGCTCGCGCCGATTATTGCGAGTGAGGCCGGCCTGAATGGCATTGAGGCCGTAACGCTTGAGGCTGCCTGCGGCTCCGGCGGCGCTGCCTTGCGCAACGGCTTTATGGCGGTGATGAGCGGCATGTGCGATACGGTTGCCGTTTGCGGCGCCGAGAAGATGAGTCACCCGGACAAAGCATTTATCACAGAAGCTATCGCCACGGCCTCCGACTGGGAAATTGAAGGGGGCAAAGGCGAGTCGTTCGTCACCCTTAACGCCGGCCTGATGCGGCGATACCTGGATGCCTACAAGGTTTCTGCAGACCGTTTTGCGCAGTTTGGCATCAACGCCCACCGTAATGCCGCCAAAAACCCCGCTGCGCTCTTTCATAAGGAGATAACGCTGGAAGATTATTTGTCCGCCAAAGTCATTGCTGATCCGCTGCGCCTGTATGATGCGTCTCCAATCTGCGATGGCAGCGCGGCGGTCATTCTCTCCAGAAATCCGCCCGCTGACAAGTCGCGGCCGCATATTAAGATAATTGCTTCGGCTGCTGCTTCAGAATCTGTAGGTATTGCCAACCGGCAGCACCCGCTTGACGCGGAAGGCATCCGGCGCTCGGGCGCCAGAGCATTTCAGATGGCCGGTATCACCAATAGCGATGTTGATCTCTTTGAGCTGCACGATGCCTACTCTATAATTGCGGTGCTCTCGCTGGAGGCAATGGGCTTTGCCCGCCAGGGCGAAGGCTGGAAGCTGGCCGAGGAAGGAGCGATTACTGCGGGCGGAAGGCTGCCAGTTTCTACATTCGGCGGACTCAAAGCCCGCGGCCACCCGATAGGCGCTTCCGGCGTTTACCAGGCCGTGGAGGCTTACATGCAGCTTACCGCCGCCGCCGGCGCCAACCAGGTTGATAAGGAAGTGAATACCGCGCTTATTCAAAGCATTGGCGGCACGGCTTCTTCCATCATTACCCATGTGCTTGTAAAACAATAGTCTCCAAACAAAAAGCACCGGCCATTGCTGGCCGGTGCTTAGGAGTAAAAAAAGAATCTCTTAGTAAGTCTTCTGGAATGCGTGGGCAATGTCGGCTATCTTCTGGCCGTTAGCCTTTACATCGCTCGTGAGCTGCATGTAGTCATGCACAAGTCCTTCCATAGACTCCATGTGATGCATCTGAGCGTGTTGCTCCGGGCTGTCACGCTTCATCAGATCGGCATCAGTACGGGTCTGGCCTACGCCCTGGCGCATAAGGGCAAGAATATCCATGGTTACGCCCTCGGCGGCATCCATGTCATTGCGCTTAAGGCTGGCTTCCAGCTCAGAGGTCTTGGCTACCAGTGCCTTTCGGCCGGTCTTCATTTTAGCGTGGATCTCCTCCTTTGTAGGCTGATCTCCTGCAAAGGCGGCACTGAAAGTAGCAGCAACAAGGGCTGCGGCAAGGATGAGGTGCTTCATGGTTGGTATATCCGTTTTTGAGATTATAAAAGTAAGGATTTTTAGCGGGCAGCAGATAGGATTGCCGCGCCAACAGTTTCATAAGACGGCAAGTGCCGTGCTATGGTTGGGATATGCGCTAAAAACTCCTGCTAACTTCGCCGCGATATGAAGCATCTCCCACGTATCGCCCTATTGGCTTCGCCAGTCTTAATTTTGTTTTTTTGCATAAATGCCTGCAAAAGGGAGGAGGCGGGGGCCACTCAGAAATCCGGACAGGCTATTGCCCGCAGGGAAGATAATATTCAAAATTCTAAGTCCATTGATTCTGCCGTTCGCCTTCTGAAAGACGGCGACCTGGCCCTGCGCACCGGCGCAGATGCCACAAGCGTCATGCTTCGCCAGATGAATCTGACGAATAAGACTTATTCCCATTGCGGAATAGTGATGATAGAAGACGGTTATCCGTTTGTGTATCACAGCATTGGCGGCGAAGACAACCCGGCTGCGAAGCTGATGCGCGACTCGGCATGTGTGTTCTTTACGCCGGTCAGTAATGAGCGGCTTGGCATTGCCCGCCTGGATATTTCTGCCCGCCAAATTGAGCATTTACACAACATAGCCCGTCGCTACTGGCGTGCAGGCACGCTGTTTGACCTTGATTTTGACCTCGCAAGCGACGACAAGCTCTACTGCGCCGAATTTGTATATAAAGCCGTGCGCGAAGCAACGGCCGATACCGGCTATTTTCCCATTACACATCTGCTGAAGAAAACCTACGTGGGCGTAGATAATTTATACGACCCGCGCCACGCCGAAATCATTTGCGATGTACGCTATAAACTTTAGTTTTGCCGCCAATCCAAAATACCCAATCAAACTCAATCCCCAACCCCTATGAAGAAAGCAATCCTCTCTATGGCTGCCTTGCTGGCGCTGGCCGTAACACTCGTAAGCTGCGGCGGCGGCTCTCCAAAGGCCTCAGCCGAAAAGTGGCTGAACGGCTTCTACCACATGGACTACGCACAGGCCAAGGAGGTATCTACCGAAGAAACCAAGAAGCAGCTGGAATCCTTTGAAAGCATGATGGGCATGATGCAGCAGAATGCAAAGGACGAAGCCAAGAAAATCAAGGTGGACGTAAAAGATCCTAAGGTTACCGGCGACAACGCAACCGTTGAGTACACGCTCTCCAACGACCCTTCCCCGAAGACGCTGAAGATGGTGAAGCAGAATGGCAAATGGATGGCCCAGTGGAGCAAGATGGATATGGGCGGTATGGGCGGCGGTTCCGGCGCAGGCACAGGCGCTGGTGCAGGCGATATGAACGGCGGCGGCATGAATGCTACGCCTGACACCATGATGGCTCCACCCGCTGACGGCGCGATGAACAGCACCGGCACGATGGACACGACATCCGTTCAGCGTTAATCCGCATTTTTACTTTTATAGATGGCCGCCCTAAAGAGCGGCCATTTTTAATTTGACGTTCTGGCGCCGGCTTTCTGCATTCCGCTAACGACTTTCTGCTATTTTCACGCCGATGCTCAATTACATCTGGGTCGCGCTGCTGCTGGTGGGTTTTGTAGTAGGCCTTATAAAAGCCATTTTCATTCCCGGCTCTTCCGGGCTGCTCACGGATATGCTCAACGGCATTTTCGGCTCCGCAAAAACCGGCTTTGAAATTTCTCTCGGCCTCACGGGCGTAATGACACTCTGGCTGGGCATCATGAAAATCGGCGAGCGCGCAGGCGTAATCGGCTTGCTGGCAAGGGGCGTTGCACCGCTGTTCCGCACGCTGTTTAAAGGCGTTCCGGCAGGCCACCCGGCATACGGCAGCATTACCATGAATCTTTCCGCGAATATGCTTGGCCTTGGCAATGCCGCCACGCCGCTTGGCCTCAAAGCGATGAACGAATTGCAGGAACTGAACGAAGACAAGGAACGCGCTTCCGATGCGCAGATCATGTTCCTCGTGCTCAACACAGCCGGCATCACGCTGGTGCCTACATCCGTTATTGCCATCCGGCAGGCTATGGCGGTTGAGCAAAAGCTGGTTGGCTTTAATGCGGCGGATATTTTTCTGCCGACGCTCATCGCCACGTTCATCGCTTTCCTTGCGGGAATGAGCATTGTAGCCATTCATCAGCGCATCAACCTGCTGAAGCTGCCGGTATTGGTATTCGTTGCCATTTTCGGCGCCATCATCGGCGGTATTTACTGGTATGTGCAGCACATGATTGCGACCGGCCACACCACACAGCAGGTGAGCGATACTGTCGGGGCCATCGGCGCGGGCTTTATACTGATGCTTATTGTCTCCTTTGTCACAGCCGGCGCGGTGCAGAAGCAAAAGGTCTATGAACATTTTATTGAAGGCGCTAAAGAAGGCTTCGGCGTCGCGCTGCGCATCATTCCTTATCTCGTAGGCATGCTGATTGCCATCTCGGTATTCCGCACGAGCGGCTGCATGGATGTCATCGTGCAGGGAATAGCCTGCGGCGCGGCGATGCTGGGCCTCAATACCGACTTTGTGCCGGTTGTGCCCATAATGCTGATGAAGCCGCTTTCCGGATCCGGCGCGCAGGGATTGATGGTGGATGTGATGAAGCAATACGGCGTCGCTTCTTTTCCCGGAAAGCTCGCCGCCATTCTGCAGGGCACCACCGAAACTACTTTCTATGTCCTTGCCGTTTACTTTGGCTCTGTAGGGGTGAAGAATACGCGGAGCGCCCTGGTGCTGGGTCTTATCGCCGATGCAATCGGCATGGCGGCGGCGATCACTCTCGGCTATTTGTTTTTTCATTGATTTGCCGCCGTGCAGCTTGATTATCTGATTGTGGGGCAAGGCCTTTGCGGCACATGGCTGAGCTATTATCTGCAAAAAGCTGGCGCTGCTGTGCTCGTCATTGATGCCGGCTTTGCGCGTTCCGCCAGCGCGGCTGCCTCGGGCATTATGAATCCAATCACCGGTAAACGCCTGGCGCGGCAATGGATGGCGGATACGATGCTGCCTTTTGCGTCCGGCGCTTACGGAGAGATGGGCCGCGCGCTGAATATGCCATTAGCTGCAGAATTGCCGATTCATACTTTTTTCAGCACTGCCGAAGAGGCGGCATTCTTTGAGCAAAAAGCTGAAGGCGCGCACGAAGATTTGCTCAGCTACAACCCCCGGATGGCGGAGGAGGAGCATTTCAATTATCACTACGGCACAGGCAGTATTTACCCGGCTTTGCTGGTGGACGTGCCCCGGCTTTTACAGGGCTGGCGCGCTATACTCAGCGCCAAAAGCGCTTTACTGGAAGAGCGGTTTGATTGGGGCCAGTGCGCAATGCAGCCCGGCGGTGTCGTGTATAAAAATCTTCACGCGAAAGCGGTTATTGATTGCAGCGGCGCTGCGTCGGCGGCCAATCCTATGTTCAGCCGTTTGCCGTTTGCGCCGAATAAAGGCGAGGCCATTGTTGCCTCCATTCCCGGCCTTCCGCGCAACGCTATTTATAAATATGACCGGCTGTCCATCGTGCCATGGCGGGATGACCACTTCTGGATCGGCTCCACCTTTGACTGGGATTTCCAGGATGAATTACCGACGGCCGCCTTTCGGCAAAAAGCCGAAAGCACGCTCCGGAACTGGCTTCGGCTGCCTTATGAGCTGCATGAACACTTCGCCGCCGTCCGCCCGGCTACCGTTACGCGCGATGCTTTCGCGGGCATGCACCCTCAATACCGGCAGGCAGGCATTCTGAATGGCATGGGCAGCAAAGGCTGCTCACTGGCGCCTTTTCTGGCGCATAATCTGGCGGAGCATCTTATTAACGGCACGGCGCTTATTCCGCAAACCGATTTAAGCCGCTACGCACGTACATTGAGCCGGTAAGGTATTTTTGAAGAGCGATTTTATATGGAAGACCAGACATCAACCGACAACCTTTGCCCGCTCTGCACCCGCCCACTTGCAGAGCCTGTGAACCGCCACCACCTGCTTCCCGTAAGCCGGGGCGGTAAGGGTTCGCCAACCCTGCTGATGCATAAAATCTGCCACAGCAAGATCCACGCGGTGCTTTCTGAAAAGGAGCTGGAGCGCAGCTACGATACTATTGAGAAGTTACAGGCACAGGAAGAAATTGCAAAGTTCATTAAATGGGTGAGTAAGAAGCCGCCCGAGTTCTATGACGGCAGTGTGAAAATGAAGCGGTGATTATTTCAGGCAGCTTTTGCTTTTTTACTTTTTACTTTTGGCGCCCCGGGTGCTTAGCTCAGTTGGTTAGAGTACTACCTTGACATGGTAGGGGTCGCTGGTTCGAATCCTGCAGTACCCACCCCTGAAATCGTAACCTTCCGGGTCATGAAGACCCGGAAGTTTTTTGAAGACAGCGCCATTCTTCTACGCTGCCCTAAACCACCCGGTACTTATATCATGGCAAGGCAAAAAAGGGCCTCCTTCTTCCGCAACAACGGCCTGAGTATCGTTGTCACGCTCCTCATGCTCGGCTCTATGAGTGGCCAGTACATCACCGGCTGGAAAGACTATAACGAGGAGCGCGCTGATCGCCACCAGGCGCCCATCACCGCCGGCCAATACTTTACCACCGGCCACTTCGTATCCGCTACGTTTGAGAATTGGGAAAGCGAGTTCCTCCAGATGGCTATTTATGTGCTGCTTACGGTTTGGCTTTTCCAGAAAGGCTCCTCCGAAAGCAAAGACCCGGATAGCGACGACGAAGAAGTGGACCGAGAACCGAAGCCGCACCCAGGCGCGCCCTGGCCGGTGCGTAAGGGTGGTATTGCGCTGACGCTTTACAAAAACTCCCTTACCATAGCGCTGTCGCTCCTGTTCTTCCTTTCCTTCTACCTTCATCTGCTTGGCTCCTGGAAAGCCCATAATGAAGCAGACGCTGCGCTTGGAAAACCTTTAGCCACACTGAGCGGGCATCTGCAAAGCGCGGGCTTCTGGTTTGAGTCTTTTCAAAATTGGCAGAGCGAGTTTCTCTCCGTGCTCACAATAGTAGTGCTATCCGTTTTTCTAAGACAAAAAGGCTCTCCCGAGAGCAAGCCCGTAGAGGCACCGGACAGTGAAACGGGGGAGTAGGTTCGTGAATTGGAGGATCGTATATCCGGACAGACTGCCGATCCAATTTCTCTTCGTTCTTAAGGGCGTCTTTTGCGCGTAGTAAATATGCTTTAGCATAAATGCTCCTTGCAGCGACTTTGTCATTCCCGCAGGGAATTTAATTTCCTGCAGTGGCTGCAAGGCTCGCTCTTGCAGGAACAAAAGCTTGGGAAAGCCGCATTCGGCGCGCGGGAATAGATTCTTTCAGAATGACAAAGATTGGGCGAGCAGTCAATATCCTTCTTACACACCGACTCACCTTGACCGCCCACTAACTCAATTCCTCAACATCCCAACCCTTCAAATCCCAACCTTACCTTCGCGCCATGTCCGCCACCACAGCCTACACGCCGCAGGAAGCCACGCTGGAACAAGCCGTAAAGCTCGGCCTGCGCGAAGAAGAATTTGAGCAAATCAAGTCTATCCTCGGCCGCACGCCCAACTTCAACGAGACGGCCATGTACTCCGTGATGTGGAGCGAGCATTGCAGCTATAAAAACAGCATCAAGTGGCTCAAGACATTGCCGCGCGACGGCGAAAGGTTGCTCGTAAAAGCCGGCGAGGAAAACGCCGGCCTCGTGGACATAGGCGATGGCTGGGGCTGCGTGTTCAAGATAGAAAGTCACAACCACCCGAGCGCCATAGAGCCATTCCAGGGCGCGGCCACCGGCGTAGGCGGCATCCACCGCGACATTTTCACGATGGGCGCGCGGCCGATTGCCGCCCTCAATTCCCTCCGCTTCGGCCTGCCGGATAACCCGAAGACCAAGTGGCTCGTGAAAGGCGTGGTGAAAGGCATCTCTCATTACGGCAACTGCTTCGGCGTGCCAACGCTGGCGGGCGAGGCTTATTTTGAAGATTGCTACCAGACCAATCCCCTCGTCAACGCGATGAGCGTAGGCGTAGTGCGCGTAGATAAGCCCGGCCAGACGGTGAGCGCAACTTCTTACGGCGCGGGCAATCCCGTGTTCATCGTCGGCGCATCTACCGGAAAGGACGGCATCGGCGGCGCGTCCTTCGCGTCTGCGGATATTGATGAGAACAGCGCCGAGAGCCTGCCGTCTGTACAGGTCGGCGACCCTTTTGAGGAAAAGAAATTGCTGGAAGCCTGCTTAGAAGTCATCCAGACCGGCGCGGTAATCGGGATGCAGGATATGGGCGCGGCAGGCATCACCTGCTCCACGAGCGAGATGAGTGCTAAAGGCGAGCACGGCATGGTCATTCACCTTGACCGCGTGCCTACACGCCAGCACGATATGAAGCCCTGGGAAATGCTGCTCTCAGAAAGTCAGGAGCGAATGCTGATTGTTATCAAGAAGGGCCAGGAAGCAGCGGTACAGGCAGTCTTTGATAAATGGGACATCCACTGCGTGCAAATAGGCGAGGTGACTACAGAACAGCGCCTCAAATACTACATGAACGGTGAGCTGATTGCTGACGTGCCCGGCGAAAGCTTAGTCCTCGGCGGCGGCGCGCCCGTCTATGAGCGTGAGTACAAGGAACCGGAATACTTCAAGGAAATCCAAAACTTCCAACCCTCCAACATCCAACCTCCAACGGACTTAAAATCCACTGCTTTTAGCCTCATCCAGCTTCCCAACATTGCCTCCAAACGCTGGATATACGAGCAGTACGACAGCATGGTGATGACGGGCAACACCCAAACTAATGCCCCGTCAGACGCGGCGGTAGTACGTGTACACGGCACCGAAAAGGCCCTCGCCATAACCACGGATTGCAACAGCCGCTACGTCTTCGCAGACCCCTATAAGGGCGCAATGATAGCCGTGGCAGAGGCTTCGCGGAACATCGTCTGTTCCGGCGGCACGCCCGTAGCCATCACCAACTGCCTCAACTTCGGCAATCCTTACAATCCAGAGAATTATTACCAGTTCGTCCACGCCATCCGCGGCATGGGCGATGCCTGCCGGAAGTTCAACACCCCCGTCACCGGCGGCAATGTCAGCTTCTACAATCAGGGCCCGGACGGCGCGGTGTATCCGACGCCCACCATCGGCATGGTAGGCGTGCTGGACGGCGTGGATTGCAAGATGACCCTCGGCTTCAAGCATGCCGGCGACCTCATTTACCTCGTCGGCCAAAGTCGCGAAGACATAGCATGCTCTGAATACCTGCATCACCTCTGCGGCGTCTCGCACAGCCCCGCTCCGCACTTTGAGCTGGAAGAGGAATATGCCATGCAGCAGGTAGTGGCCAAGCTCATTGAGCGCGGTACCATTCGCTCTGCGCATGACGTGAGTGAGGGCGGGCTTTTTGCCTGCTTATTGGAATGCGCGATGGGTACGGAGCATGGTTTCAATATCAACACTGATGCCGCTATTCGCAAGGATGCATTCCTCTTCGGTGAAGCGCAGTGCCGCGTAGTGGTAAGCGTGAATCCTGACCTGAAGGCGCTTTTTGAAGCAGAAGTGCATGGCATGGCGCACAGCCTGCTGGGCCGCGTATCGCCAACGGCGGAAATCTGCATTGATGATGCCGGCTGGGGCTACCTCTCCGAATGGCAGGCGGCTTATGATACTGCTCTGGAGCGCCTGATTACTTCCTGAGCCTTTATCCCAACAAAAAAGCGCAGACGATAGTGTATCGCCTGCGCTTTTCCATTTGCGGAGCCGCCGCCATTACCTGATGTAAGGAGGGCCTTGCTGCTCGCCGCCGTCCGTGCCGCTTACAGATGCATTGTCTTGCTGTACGCTTTCCTGGCCGTCATTGCTTACATAGCCGGGTGTTTGCTCGGGCCAGATCCAGGGCATTTTGCTGCCATCGCCTGCGGGCATCATCTGGCCGCCGTTTGTCTGTTGTTGTTCCTGTTGATTCAGTTCGTTCGTCTTCATGGTCGTAGGTTTTTTCTGTTAGTGGCTTCTGGTTTTCTGTGGAAAGGGCTTTCAGCTGTTGCGCCCTGCCTTATTACATAAATAACCGGCCAGCAGGCCCTTGCCGGTCTTAAAGCTCTGCCAATAGACTCCTCCCCTGACAGAAAAACCCCTGCCGGGGCAAGGGTTTTAAAAAATGCGATTGTCGCTTACACCAGTTCCAGCACCATCGCGCTGCCGCCGCCGCCGCCATTGCAGATGCCTGCCGCGCCGATCTTAGCGCCCTTTTGCTGCAACACGTTCATCAGCGTTACGAGGATGCGTGCACCGGATGCACCCAGCGGGTGACCAATAGAGATAGCGCCGCCATTCATATTTACCTGGTCGGGGCGGAGCTTCATGCGGCGGCTGTTTTCAATGCCTACGACGCTAAAGGCTTCGTTCAGCTCAAAATATTCCACGTCCTCCATCTTGAGACCGGCCTTGGCTACTGCCTTGGGCACGGCTACGGACGGAGCAGTGGTAAACCACTCTGGCGCCTGCTCAATATCCGCGTAGCTGCGAATCTTCGCGATGGGCTTAACGCCCAGCTCCTGCGCCTTTTCGGCGCTCATGATGACGAGGGCGGCCGCGCCGTCATTCATCGTAGAAGAATTGGCCGCCGTTACGGAGCCGCCTTTTACAAAGGCAGAACGCAGGCCGGGAATCTTATCAAACTTCACGTTCCAAGGCTCTTCGTCCTTGTCAAAAATCTTGGGCTCGCCGGAGCGCTGCGGTACTTCTACCGGTACAATCTCGCCGGCGAAGCGGCCCTCGTTCCAGGCGGCCTGGCTGCGCTGGTAGCTCTGGATGGCGAAGGCGTCCTGGTCTTCGCGGCTCACGCCGCACTCGGTGGCGCAGAGCTCGGCGGCATTGCCCATGGCGTAGTTGTGATACACGTCGGTGAGGCCGTCGTGGGCGAGGCCGTCTATCAGGCTTACGTCGCCAAATTTGTTGCCCCATCGTTGCGACGGGTTGTAGTAAGGCACGTTGCTCATGCTTTCCATGCCGCCGGCTACGATCACGTCGGCGTCACCGGCCATGATGGCCTGCACACCCTGGCTCACAGCCTTCATGCCTGAGGCGCATACTTTATTGACGGTGGTACACACCACATCGTCGGGCAGGCCGGCGAAGCGGGCTGCCTGGCGGGCGGGTGCCTGGCCGAGGTTGGCCTGGAGCACGCAGCCCATGAGCAGCTCGTCCACGTCTGCTCCCTTGATGCCGGCGCGCTCTATGGCGGCTTTGATGGCGATGGCCCCGAGGCGGGGGGCGGTGATGTCTTTGAGTGTGCCGCCCCAGCTGCCTATGGGGGTGCGCACGGCGGATACGATGACTACTTCTTTCATCTTGTGTTGCTTAACGGAAATGTTTTTTAGAGAAATGAGGTTAACGGCATAAAGGTACTTAAACGCCCTTTGGGCTAAAGGCTTGCATAGAGGGGCTTTACGGGGCTATAACGGAGGTGGCCGGAAGCTGCGGGATAGTGCGTGGCACGCTTCGCCTGACGTATATGAGAGCTATGATGTTACCATAATTGGTACCAGACATCTGTACGCGGTAAAACAAGCTTGCTAAGGGTCGTACAGATGTTCGTATTATGCAAAACAAGTTATTTGGTGTGAAAACAGAAGCCGGCGCTCAAAACAAATCTTCGCGGAGTTTATGTTACTTCACGGCGGGAGCAACTTTCTACCATTATGCGTAAACTACTACTTGCGGTCGCTATGCTGGGGTCTTTTTGCGCGGATGCGCAGCGGATGTATGGGGTGGCGACGTCTGACTGGAGTGGGACGAGCGCCATTTACCTGAACCCGGCGAATGTGGCGGATAGCCGGCACCGGTTTACGATAGACCTGTTTAGCCTGAATGTGGGGGTGGATAATGATAAGGGCAAGCTGGGGGGAACGGAGCTGTTTAAGAGTGATTCGTTTACGATTGGGCGGCTGCTGCGCTTTGATGCGGGGACGCGGAATTTTAACCTGACGGCGCCGTATGTGGAGCTGCGTGGGCCCGGGGCGATGTATAGCATTAATAAGAAGAGCGGGGTAGCGCTGACGACGCGGGTGCGGCTGTATAATCAATTTCAGGAGTTTGACCGGAACCTGTACAGCACGATTATAGACCAGGCATACCGGCGTAGTGTGGGGGAGTATGATGTGCAGGATGATAAGTTTGGGTGGACGGTGCATGCCTGGACGGAGATTGGCGCGACGTATGGCCGGGTGCTGGTGGATAGGGGGCAGCATATGCTGAAGGGTGGGGTGACGGCGCGGTACCTGGGGGGCATTTCATACGCTAATCTTCGGGGCAATGTGCTGAAGGGGCATTATTACAGCGCGAAGGATTCGCTCAGGATTGATCAGTCGGATGCATACTTCTCCTCTAATGTGATTAAGAATGAGAATGAGCTGTCGCAGAATATTGGCGTCGGGGATATAGCGAGCTATTTTTTCGGGTCTAAAGGGGGAAATGGCTTTGGGCTGGATCTGGGCCTCGTGTATGAGTGGCGGCCCGGCAATGACTCTTTTAAGTACGATATGGACGGTGTGAAGGGCATTGACGATAACAGTGTGAACCGCTACAAGCTGCGCTTCTCGGCGGCTGTGACAGACATCGGGGCGGTACGCTATACAAAGGACAATAAGGAGGCAACGCTAAGGGGCACGGGCAGCGTGATAACGCAGGATATTAATGCGGACAATTTCCGGGAGTTCAAGGACTATATGCAGCGGCGCGGCCTGCAGGTGGATACGTTTACGAACAGCACCAGCGTGCGGCTGCCAGCGGCCATTCAGCTGAATGTGGATTATAACATCGGTCGGAATTTCTATGCCAATCTTGCCTACAACGGCAATATCCAGAACCGGTTTATGCCGGGCAACACCTACTACAGCCAGCTGACGCTGACGCCGCGGTATGACACAAGGGTGTTCTCAGTGG
This sequence comes from Chitinophagaceae bacterium, assembly GCA_965246765.1. Taxonomy (GTDB): domain Bacteria; phylum Bacteroidota; class Bacteroidia; order Chitinophagales; family Chitinophagaceae; genus UBA1952. The sequence goes on along the minus strand of CBDFFJ010000005.1, from coordinate 268,756 downwards.
GCGCGCCGGTCACCTACAACTTCTTCTCTCAGGCCATGAAGCTGGGGATCGGACTTCGTGTGGGCGGATTTTTCCTCGGCTCAGACGATATGATTGCTTACTTCGGCAGTACCAACCAGCAGGGGGTGAATTTCTACATGGGCGGATATGTGCCATTCAACAAGCGCCGCCCGAACGACAAGGACCGCGACGCGGTGAGCGATAAGAAGGACCAGTGCAAGTACGAAAAGGGTCCGTGGGAGAATATGGGCTGCCCGATTCTGGATAAAGACAAAGACGGCATCCTGGACAGCGCAGATAAATGCCCTGATGTAGCCGGCCCCCGCACCACAATGGGATGCCCCGACACCGATCTTGACTCCGTGGCCGATGCCGCAGACGCCTGCCCTACCGAAGCAGGCCCGGTAGCGCTCAACGGCTGCCCCGACCGCGACAAGGACGGCATCGCCGATAAAGACGACACCTGCCCCGACGCGCCCGGCCCGGCAAGCCTCAACGGCTGTCCCGACACCGATGGCGACGGCATTGCCGACAACCGCGACGAGTGCCCCGACAAGCCTGGCCCGATTGCTAATAATGGTTGTCCTGATACGGATAATGATGGCGTGGCCGATAATAAAGACCGCTGCCCCACAGTGCCTGGAACAGTAGCCAACGGTGGCTGTCCTGAAATACGGGAAGAAGTGAAGAAGCGGCTGGCCTTTGCAGCTACGGCTATTCAGTTTGAGACCGGCAAGGCGGTTATCAAAGCCAATTCTTTCAGGCTCCTGGACGACATCGTGAAGATTCTGAATGAATATTCCGACTATTCCATGCGCATTGAAGGCCACACGGATAATGTAGGCAAGCCGGACAAAAACCTTGTCCTTTCCCGCGACCGCGCAGCTTCTGTAAAGGCATACTTCGTAAGCAAAGGCATTAAAGAAGCTCGACTGACTACAGATGGCTTTGGAGATACGAAACCAGCGGCTACCAATAAGACAGCAGCCGGTAAGGCTAAAAACCGCTGTGTGGAGATGACCTTATTTCTGCAGGAGGGGGTTAAGTAGGTGGACGACCCAAAATAATAGCCAGGAATTAATCTCTGGCTTCTCTTTAAATCCCATTCTGGGCGAAGAATTACGCGTATAAACAACCCCGCCAGCCGCCCCATTCTGCGGTTAATCGGGGGTTAAATGCGGATTTATTGATTGTATTGGCCCTCTGCTGGCGTATCTTTGTGAAACAAGGCCGGGATGATATGCCGGTTTTTCTCTAACCAAAACCCTGTGAAAATGATGCTGAAGAAGTCCCTTTTATGTCTCGCCGTAGTTAGCTCCTGTGCGCTCATTCACCTTACCGCCTCTGCTATCAAACCCGCCTCAAATTCTACCGCAACTTCAGGCACAAAAGCCACTTCCTCAGACGCCGATGCTTACATCAGCGACCTGTACTCCGCTCTTGACTTCGGTAAGGGCCAAAAGCTGAATGCTGAAGTGTTTGAAAAGGCAATGAAAGGCTACCTGAACCTACAGGTCGCCGGCAGGCTGAACGAAGACAAGCAAATTCTCTCCGTAGCCGACTTCACTAAGTCATCCACGGAAAACCGTCTCTGGGTTATTGACATTAAAGCTAAGAAGGTGATTTACAACACTTACGTAGCACACGGTCAGGGCTCTGGGATGGATATGGCTACTACATTCTCCAATCAGGACGGTACCCACGCTTCTTCCCTCGGCTTTTACGTTACGGATGATACATATGTAGGTCAGCACGGCAATTCGCTCCGCCTCCGCGGTCAGGACAAAGGCTTTAATGATGCAGCTTATGACCGCGGTATAGTAGTTCATGCTGCCGACTATGTGAGCAAGTCAAACATCGCTGGTCAGGGCCGCTTGGGCCGCTCATGGGGTTGCCCCGCCGTAGCGCCGGAACTGGCTCAGCCGATTATCAACACCATCAAGGGCGGCACCTGCCTCTTCATCTACTATCCGCAGCCAACTTACCTGAAGACTGCCTATTGGATGAATAAGAAGGTAAGCGTACCAGGCGCGAACGTAGTTGAGAACACGCGGCTCGCACTCACTTCCAAGGGCGATACCGCAACTGCTAACCGTCTTTGATTCAACAGGAATTTCAGAAAAAAGCCATCCTTCAGGTGGCTTTCTTATTGCGCCAGCAGCGCCATCAGTTTCTTATCCCGCCCATAAATATCGGGCACCATGCGAATGTGGCTGCCCGCGCTGTCTTCCTGAGCCGTGAGATACACGATATGCACCGGAATCTTCGTCTTCAGAATCTCATAGCGCGTCTTGCGCGTCTGGATGATGGAGTCAATCGTGAGTTGGTCAAAGCGCTCGCGCCCTTCAATATCCCGCAGGATAAACTCCGCAAACTCCCGTGGCCGCTCCACCCGCACGCCGCCGGAGCTTTTTGCGCGGTAACGCTTTGGAAAATCCTCCCGGTGCGGCGTGTCGTGCAGGTAAATATCCCAGCGGTTCGGCAGGTTAAACTTCACCTCGCCCAACGCATTGCGCGCGCCCGGCGGTTGCTTTAGCGTATAATTCCGAAGGTTTTTTGCCGTTACTGTAGCAGCGTTTACCGGGCGACCTTTACGGTCGTACAGGTGGAGGCCTTTTCGCTGCAGATAGGCCGCGCCGCTTTTAGAAGCCCGGCATCACATCGTTCTTCAGAATAGTCGGCGGCACGCCCCAGGCCGGCGAGAAAACGACATTGGCCATAGCCGCATTCAGCGACGGCGTTTGCCGGGAAGGCTTGCCCACCACCACGCGCATGTGAAAGGCATCGGAGCCGTCCTTTCTGTAAAAAAGCTCCATTAGCGGGATATTCACCAGCACATGCTGCGCCTCCAGCGTGCGCGGCAGCCAGCGCAGGCGCTCCATGTTGGCGGCAATGCGCCGGGCAATCGTATCAGGCCGTAAGCTCAGCAGCCGGGCGGTAGCGCTGTCCAGCTTTCCGCTTGCGGGAAGCCCGAAATGCTGCTGCAAAGCCCGAATGGCCTGCCCCGTTGTTGAAAGCGAATCGCCCGCTTCCGGCTGCACCCAGGGCAGCTCTTTTTGAATGATGGCGAGCGCAACGCTGTCGGGCGTCGCTTTTCCTGCCACTCCGAATTGCAGGCTGCTCAATGCCGCATCCTTTTCCAGGTAATGAAAGCGTCCCCATGCTTCGCGCAGCATAGCATAAGTAGGAATGGCGCTGCGGAAGCCGCTCAACGCCGGATAGCTTCCGCCACCTGCCATTGCCGCCAAAAGCTGCGGCCCGTTCCAGGAAGAATCGTTGCTGTGAAACCAGAGCGAATCCGCCTTGCGCGGCAGCAGCATCCCAAGCAGTAGCTCGCGGGAGGCGCGCAGATAAGCGCGTGTGCAGGCCGTATCAAAAGCAATCGCCCCGGCGGTATTCCCGCCCGATTGCAGCTTTTTAAAAGCTGCGGAAAGCTCTGACAGGCCGTAGCGTGCCGGGTCAATCCCGTCGCCGCGTAGGCTGTCTAAATCCGCAAGCAGCGCCTGCGCGCTTTCGGTAATGCCGTCTTCGGTCACCCAAAGCGGCGTGTAGCCAGCCTTCGCATATACATAGGGTAGGGCAGTGCTGAGATTTGTCGCCGCTTTGCCCGTATCGCTCGCCGGGAAGGCTGCCGTAAGCATCCCGCGTGCTTCTTCCGCGTCCAGCAGGCTGCTTTTACTTTCAATAATTTTCTGTGCCGGCTTGCGGCTGCCGGTTGCTGCGTCGTCGCAGGCGGTGAGGAAGCAAACGCCGGCAAAAAAGAGGGCACGCACGATACGCACAGGGTTCAGGGACTTCATGTAGGTGGCCCGGCGGGGCCGGTAGAAGAGCGGATGAAAAAACCGTTCCGTTTAGACAAAATTGACCGGCAATTATGAAAGCGCTCTTTTTTGTCTTTTATTGCTGCGTGAAATCCAAGCCATGTCGCGCTGGCCGCTGCACAACGCCTACTTCTGGCAGGAAACTCCGCTCCTGCGCCCGCTGCTGTTTGCAGCGCTGGGCATTGTGTGCTACGACCGGAGCTGGATTGGCATAGCGCCTAATGCCGGTTTCGCAATCCTCCTCATTTCCGGCCTGTGCAGCATTGCGCTTGCATTCATTCGTCAGCGTCCCGTCTGGATGGAAGCGCTTTATGCCAGCTGCTTCGCCGTATTTTTCAGCGCCATCGGCTGGTACAGCTACGCAAGCTCAGATGTACGGAACAGCGGAAGTTGGGCCGGGAAAATGACGGACACATCCGGCCTCAGCCTTGTGCGCATTGTGGACGAGCCGCAGCGCCGGCCTGCAACCACAAAGCTGCGCGTGGCCTGGCTCGCAGAAGTGCGCGATGGAAAGACAATGCCTGCCACCGGCTATGCCCTGCTCTACATTTACCGCAGCGGCCCGCAGCTTTCTCTGTCGGAATGCGACACATTGCTTGTGCCATCAAGATGGCTGACTATCCGCAACAGCGGCAACCCGTTTGAGTTTGACAACGCCACGTTTCAACGCAGGAAGAACGTATTGCATCAGCAATTCCTGTCGCCGGTCGGGTTGACAGTTTTCGGAAAGGCGAATCCAACCGAAACCACACGGCTTACGCAAATCCACCGCTGGGCCGACCGCCAGCTACGCGCATACATCCGCGACAGCGCCACGCTCGGACTGCTGCAGGCCATGCTCCTCGGCGACGAAAGCGGCTTTGACGGAGAGCTGCGGCTGGCCTATTCGCAGACCGGCATCATCCACATCGTTTCCATCTCCGGCTCGCATGTGGCGGTTCTGTTCCTTGTTGTTACGGGCGTTTTCTTTTGGCTGAAAGGAAAGCGTGGCGCATGGGTGAAATACTTCGTCGGGCTGGCACTGATATGGCTTTATGTACTGGTGGCAGGTGCGCCGCCGTCTGCATTGCGCTCCGCGCTGATGTTTACGGTCATTGCGCTTGCGGGCATCAGCGACCAGGAAGGACATTCGCTGAATACCCTGGTCTGCGCAGCCTTCGCGCTGCTGCTTGGAGAACCGGCCTGGCTGTTTTCGGTTGGGTTTCAGCTTTCGTTTGGTGCGGTGCTGAGCATGTTGCTTTTTTACGCGCCCATTTACCGGCTCTGGTATTGGCCAAAGAAGACGTGGATTACGCGCTGGCTCTGGGCGGCAGTTGCCGCTTCTTTTGCCGCAGAAATACTGACTGCGCCGCTGGTCATTTATTACTTCCACAATTTCCCGCTGCTCTTTCTCTTCGCCAATTTGATTGCGGCGGTGATGGCGGGCATCTGCGCGCTGGTCGGCGGGCTGGCGATTATTGCGCTTTGCTGGATTCCACCTTTAGCAAAGCTGCTGGGCTTTCTCGTGACGATCATCGTAACCTGGTTTAACGCCGCAATCGTGTGCATGCAGGGATGGAATGTAACAGCGCTGCAGCACTTGCGGCTAACCGGGCCGGAACTGCTGCTTTGCTACCTATTGATAGCAGGGCTCGGCGTCTGGTGGCTGGAAAAGACGCGGCGCGGACTATTTGTCGCCTTACCAGCCGCCTGCGCGCTGCTGCTAATACTCACTGTGGATTCTTACCAGACCAGGAGACAGAAGCGGCTGATTGTTTATAATAATGGCCGCAGTCCTGCGGTGGAACTGATTCGCGGCAAATACTTTGAACAGCTCGCCGGCGGGCAGGTAAGCTACAATGCTGTGGCAGCGCACACAGGCTTGGGCGCGTGGCGAAAAAAGTCCGATACCACGCTCACGCCTTATTTTTCCTTTGGCGGAAAAACAGTGCTGGTGCTGAGCGATTCCACCATTCAATCCTATGAAAATCCGTTGCTGGTGGATGTGCTTATCCTCGCCCGCCCGCTTCGGCAAATCCGCGTAGCCAGCTTCCTCCAGACCTTTTCGCCGAAGGAAATCGTGCTGGCTGTCCGCCCATCCGCCTACCACCTGAAGCGCTGGACGGATAGCTGTGCGGCGCACGGCATCCGCTTGCACAGCGTGGACCGCGACGGCGCCTACATCCGCGAATAGCGGCTAAGGCATTGCTTTATCTTCGCGGCGCAAAACAACTCACCCCCTGTAATGTCCGATACCCGCAGCATCCGCTCTGCTCTGATTTCTGTTTTTTACAAAGACGGCTTGGAGCCGATTGTGCGTCGCCTGCACGCGCTGGGCGTGTCCCTTTATTCCACCGGCGGCACCCAAAGCTTTATTGAAGGCCTAGGCCTGCCCTGCATATCGGTTGAAAGCGTTACCGGATACCCATCCATCCTCGGCGGGCGGGTAAAAACGCTGCACCCAAAGGTATTCGGCGGCATCCTGGCCCGCCGGGAACACGGCGAGGACGCGGCGCACATTGCAGAGTACGAAATTCCCCTGCTGGACCTGGTGATTGTGGATTTATATCCTTTTGAGGAAACAGTTGCGGCAGGCGGCAACGAAGCGGACATTATTGAAAAAATAGACATCGGCGGCGTCAGCCTTATCCGCGCGGGGGGTAAGAATTTTAAGGATGTGGTGATTGTCGCATCGCGGAACCAATACGGGCAACTGCAAAGCATGCTGGAAGGTGGCGCTGATCCTTCCCTGGCCGACAGAAAGTGTTTTGCTGCCGCCGCATTCGCAGAATGCGCGCACTACGATGTGGCAATTGCGGATTATTTCAATAGTGAGAACCGAGCTTCATTTCAGCTAAGCGCCGCCAATGGCACTCCCCTCCGCTACGGAGAAAATCCGCACCAAGCGGCGACTTTCTACGGCGATATTGATGCGCTGTTTGCGAAACTGAACGGGAAGGAGCTTTCTTTCAACAACCTTGTTGACGCGGATGCGGCTTGTCAGTTGATTGCGGAGTGGGATGCCGCACAGCCGGTGTTTGCCGTCATTAAGCATACGAATGTGTGCGGGATTGCGCAGCGCGCTACGCTGGAAGAAGCGTGGGATGCTGCCCTTGCCGGCGATAAGGAGAGCGCATTTGGCGGCGTGCTCATCACCAACCAAATCATTACTGCCGCGGCAGCGCAAAAGATTGGCGAGATTTTCTTTGAAATCCTGATTGCGCCCGGCTTTGACGATGATGCGCTCGCCATTCTAAAGACAAAAAAGAACCGCATTCTCTTACAGCAGAAAGCGCCCCTGCAGGTAAGCCGCGAATACAAGCGCGTGTTGAACGGAACCCTCGTGCAGGATGCCGACAAAACGAATTACGCTGAGTGGCGTGAGGAAGGCGCGCGGCCTTGCTCTGAAGAGGAAGCCGCCGACCTGAAGTTTGCGAACATCGTCTGCAAGCATCTGAAGAGTAACGCGATTGCACTGGTGAAGAGCAGCCAGCTTATCGGCAAGGGCTGCGGGCAGACAAGCCGCATTGATGCGCTGCGCCAAAGCCTTGAGAAAGCCAAGCAAGCCGGTTTTTCTACGGAAGGCGCTGTGATGGCATCGGATGCATTTTTCCCCTTTGACGATTGTGTGCGGATGGCGAACGAAGCGGGCATCACGGCGGTTATTCAGCCGGGCGGTTCCATGCGCGATGCGGATTCAATTAATTACTGTAAGGAGCATGGCATGGCGCTCGTTATGACCGGAAACCGGCACTTCAGACATTAGTAATTATTCTGCTCATGCAACCAATCGTGGCGTAAAGACGTATTTGTAGAGCAAACTGCCTGAACGATTGCCCGACGCGCGCTCAACATGACTTCCATCCTCATCAACGACGACCTGCTGCTGCGGAGCTACAAGCCGGAGGACGCTCCGGAGCTATTCCGCTGCGTGGATGGAAGCCGTGCGCATCTGCGGCCTTTCCTGAATTGGGTGGACCATACGACGCGGGTAGAGCATTCGCTGCAATTCATCCAGATGAGCATTGCGCAGCAGACAGCCGGCGAAGGAATGGCGTTGGGAATCTACCTGCAACAGGAGCGCAGGCTGATAGGCGGTATCGGGATGCACCAGTACAATCGCGACCAGAAGCGCGCGCAGATCGGTTACTGGATGACCAACGATTTCTGCGGAAAAGGACTGATGAGCCGGAGTGCAGAGCGTTTTGTGGATTTTCTGTTCCGGAAATTAGGCCTGAATAAAATTGAGATTCATAGCCTGCCGGAAAACAGCCGGAGCCTTGCTTTAGCACAACGGCTCGGTGCAAAACAGGAGGGCTGCATTCGTCAGAGCTACCTGCGTTTTGGTAAGCTGGAGGATATTATCGTCACCGGTATTCTGCGCGCGGAGTGGGATGAGCTGCATGTCAGCCGGCCCTCGGCCTGAGCGCGAAATAGAAAATGAAGTAAACGAATTGGACGGATTTTCACGGGCGTGTCTCATCATAAATAAATCCGGTGCTATGTCTCATTTATGTTTCGCTTATTTACGAAATCGTAGCTGGTGCTGAATGCCGTTCGGCTGTGGACGGCACATTTACTATCCGGTTTAGTGGCTCCGCCAGGCAATCGCCGGATCATTTCACCCCAGCCTCCTGATAGCGCGCAACACTTTTCTCAAATCGCTTACGGATCCGCGAAGCCAACAGCCGCGGTGCCAGTACCTTGATGCATTCCCCAAACCCGAGTATCTCGCGTTCCAACTCAAAATTGAGTACCACATCTATCCGTACTATAACACCTTGCTCATCTTCCTTCAGTAGCGTCTGTGAGTGATGCAGTGGTTTGGTAAGTACATAGGGTGCATGGTCTTTACTAACGTGAAGAATCACCCGGTGTGCCCTGTCTGTTTCATTCTTCGTTACGCCAATCGTTTCACTGAAATAGCGGTCGAAGTCAACGCCTTCATACGGTACAAACGCTTCTTTTGTCAGCTCCTGAAACTCGATCATCCTGTCCAGCGCCATCGTCATTAGCGTCTTGCCTTTTTTAGGCTTTGCTATCAGAAACCAGCGATTGCGATGCTCCTTCAAAAGATAGGGGTAGTAGATACCCTGAGCTGATTTCAGCGCCTTGAATGATTTGTACTCAATCAATAGCGGCCGCTGGTGGAGAATGGCTTGGTACAATGGTGTGATATGCTCCAGTCCTTTCAACAGGTGATTGCCTTCCAGCTGGATGCAGTTGCGGCTTTGATTGGTGGACTTGTACAGGTTGTTTTCCAGCCGGGCAATCATCTCGCTCATCTCATCAAAATAGGAGAAGCCATTGAACTGTTTTAGAAGGCCCACGATATCTTTCATCTTCTCCACATCGGCACTATTGATCGGAGCCTTCGTAATGCTATAATCGGCGTCTTCGTAGCAATAGTACTTCTTGTCTCTAATGATGATAGGTGCATTGTAACCCAGCTTGTCGGAACGCATCAGCTGGATATCTGCCTGTACCGTACGACGGCTTACGCCTCTGGCGATGCCTTCGGCCTCGTAGAGTGCGGCGGATACTTTCTCAATCAGGTCATCTAGTGTCCACTTGCGACGGCGGTTGGTCAGGCAGTCGTCAATGGTCTTGTACCGGATGAGGGCCAGTTTGTTTACAGACATGGTGTATGCTTCTAAGCCTCAAAGTAAACGTGCGCAGAGTTCACTGCGCAATGTATCTGCGCACTTGGGCCGATGCTTCGCTCCTGAAAAAGAATTTTTGAAAGCTACCAATCACGCATTCAATGTCTTGCAGGGCAATGCGTAAAATAATTTTCCACTGCGCAGTTTGGCTGCATAGGTGCACAAACATCTTTGACTCAGAAAAGGAAGCGACAGTAGCTCTTTGAAGATATTCTTTGCACTTGTGCAATAAAGAGGTTCCCGAAAGGGGACGGCAACAATTCTGAAGGAGCGCCCACAGTTGGGAGTTTCTGAATGGCTCTAAAGTGTCCGGCTGCTTAAGCACGGATATTCTGGTGCTCCGATAGAAGCGTTGTTTTTAGCAGTTGTGTGTTGCGGGTTCAAATCCCGTTCGCGTCACAACGCGATAGCTCAACCTGGTAGAGCAACAACCCCAAATGCAGGTTCGAATCCTGCGCCATTCTCAAAGAGTGGTTCTTGGCAGAAAAAGAAGAGCAACTTTTAAAAATCGCTCATCCACAAGGCAAAGGAAGTGTGCATTCCGCGCCAGCTTTTGATAAGAAGGCAGGAGCAGTTTGAACCCCACTTTGAACGCGGCCTATAGAAGGAAGCTCAGCGTAGGACGGCAATCAAGGTTTCCGGAGCAGCATCTCCGCAAGAGATTGCGACGGAATACCAGGATTTAGCCTGAACACGTAAGAATTCAGATAACAGCTGCGTCCGTGAGGTGCAAATGAATGCATCCTTCCGATGCTCTTTAAGAAACAGAAACAGATGCCCGGAGGGATAGCCAAAGCGAGCGCTATCCCTCCATAACCGAAAGATAAAAGTTCAAAACACGAACGATCATGAAGAAGATAACAGTAAACACGAATCAGGTAGCCCTGATCATCAGGTCTGGTGAATTAAAGCGGGTATTGACTGCCGGCAGCTATTGGCTTGGCTTTGGAGCCGAGGTAATAGTCTGTGATATGGCGAAGCCTGTTCCAAGCAACTTGTCCCTAGACGTGCTGTTGCAGCATCCGGACTTTGCCGCTTTGGTCACTGTAGTTGACGTATCGGACAATGAGATCGTGTTGCAGTACACCAACAAGAACCTGCAAAAGGTATTGACGGCTGGCCGTTATGCGTTCTGGAACGGGTTGAGCTCCTACAGCTTTGTCCGTGTGTCATTGGACGACTATAACATAGACCCTGCCATAGACAGGAACCTGTTGGACAAACAACCGCTGGCAGCTTTCGTGCGGACCTACAGAGTAGAAGCAAGCGAGCGCGCAATCCTGTTCGTGGATGGTAAATTCAGTGGCATACTGGAAGGCGGCAACTACGCATGGTGGAAGAACAACATCAGCATTCAGTTATTGAAGACGGATATGCGTCAGCAAGCGCTGGAGATGGCCGGACAAGAGATTCTAACAAAGGACAAGGCACAGCTGCGGATCAACTTCACTGCACGCTACAAGGTGGAGGACGTGGTGAAGGCTTTAATGGAGAATAAGGATTTTGAGAAGCAACTCTATGTAGTGCTGCAACTGTCGCTGCGTACCCTTGTAGGCCGACTGAGCTTCGATGAATTGATGGAGCGCAAAGAAGCCTTGTCTGATGAGATACTGGCCTTGTGTACAGCAGATGCTGCCGCGATGGGTGTGAGTTTAATAGACTGCGGTGTAAAGGATATCATCCTGCCAGGCGATGTGAAGGACATCATGAACCAGGTGCTGATCGCTGAAAAGCGGGCGCAGGCTAATATCATCACCCGCCGGGAAGAAACAGCTTCTACGCGCAGCCTGCTGAACACGGCAAAGCTTATGGAAGACAACGCGATGCTTTATAAGCTAAAGGAAATGGAGTACGTGGAGAAGATCGCGGAAAAGATCAATAATATCAGCCTGTCCGGCAGCGGGCAGATCGTAGACCAGCTGAAGCAGATTTTTGTGAAGCAATAATTAGATCGCCGGGCCTTGAAACATAAACCCGGCGATATTTAAGAACCCAATCTAAATAAGAAGACAATGAACCAATCCGTAAAAGCCCGTGACCTCTTGGCTATTGGCTATAAAGAAGATAAGATACTGGGCATGGCCATGGAAGCTGTGGCAAAGATGACTGATGCACCCAAAGGGGATGTGATGGCAATAATGAAGAGGCTAAAGGACTATCCGGAGAGCTTTCTCGACGATGAAGTATTACAGCCAGTGGCCGCTTCTATGATAGAAGCAGCTACGATTGTTGACACTACCATTCCGCTCAACGATCAGCCCCATACCTATGCTGTGTATGGCGCAGAGCATATTGAAGACGGCGCACGTCGTCAGATGGATGTTGCGATGAAGCTGCCGGTGACGGTTGCCGGTGCTTAATGCCCGATGCCCACCAGGGCTACGGACTGCCAATCGGCGGTGTGCTGGCCACCCGGAATGCGATCATTCCCTACGGCGTAGGCGTAGATATTGGCTGCCGTATGGCCCTGACCGTGTTTGATATTCCCGATACGCATCTCCTGAAGAACGAGGCAAAGTACAAGCGCGAGCTGATTGCACACACGAAGTTTGGTGCCGGCGCAGGCTTCCATGGCCAGTACAAGGCAGACCATGCGGTGCTCGACCGGAACGAATTCAATATCGCTCCTTTCATCAGGGCTTTGCACGACAAGGCTTATTCGCAATTAGGGAGTTCAGGTGGCGGCAACCACTTCGTGGAATGGGGCATTATTGAATTTGCACAGCGTGACGAAGTGCTGAATGTAGATGCAGGTAAGTATCTGGCATTACTGTCGCACTCCGGCTCTCGTGGCTTCGGTGCCACCATAGCCGGTCACTATACGAAGCTGGCAAAGCAGCTCTGCAAATTGCCGCAGGAAGCGGCTAACCTGGCCTACCTGAGCCTGGATTCAGAATCAGGACAGGAGTACTGGCTGGCCATGAACCTTGCCGGTGATTACGCATCGGCCTGTCATGAGATCATCCACAATAAGCTCGTGAAGGCTATAGGCGGACAGGTGCTGGCGCGCGTAGAGAACCACCACAATTTTGCCTGGAAGGAAGTATGGCATGGTGAAGAAGTACTGGTACACCGAAAGGGTGCTACACCAGCCGGTAAAGATGTGATGGGCATCATTCCCGGCAGTATGACCGCGCCCGGGTTTCTAGTGCGGGGCCGTGGTGAGGAAGCTTCCATTAATTCTGCATCGCATGGTGCCGGCCGGCAGATGAGCCGCACGCAAGCAGTGAAGACGATCACCAAGGATGCGATGCGCGCCATCCTGAAGGAATGCGGCGTAAGCCTGATCGGTGCCGGACTTGATGAAGCGCCGATGGCCTATAAGGACATCAACTTAGTGATGAATGCCCAGCAGGATCTTGTTGACATAATAGCCCGTTTCCGCCCGCGGATTGTACGTATGGCGGATGATGGTAGTAGGGAAGATTGATTGCCGGGGCCCTTAGCAACGCACACCCTCAGTGTAATTATCTGATGACTCTTAGGCTCGTCTATAAACCAGACTCAGATACATTATCATAATGCAAAGGGTTCATCACTTAGTCACAAAATCCTTTAAGTCACCCGCAAAAACAAAAACGGCTTCCACTCGCTGGAAGCCGCTCTGCTACTGTGTCGGCAGGTCTTTACAGAGTTTGAACGACTTTATTGAGGGTCTGCAAGCAATAAATGCATTAAACATGCAATATAGCAACATGGCAATTAAACTCTAACTGGAGAAAGATTGTCTACACTAATTTTCAGTTTCACCCTTAGCATAACTACGCAGTTACTCAAGGAGGTCGCGTGGCGCAACCGCGGTGCCACTCTGTATAGGGTTCAAGTTAAGATGATTTTTGGCTAATCATTCTCGCGTAGATAGAGCCTGAAGCGTAATCCACCGCTTATTATTACTGCATTGTATTTACTTAATAAGGCTTAGGATCAATGATACAAAAACGAGACATTTACAAACAGTTAACATACTTATCTTGAGACAATTTCTCCTCCCTGCCCTGCTGCTGCTTGCTTACTTCACCCAAGCTCAGACAACATACTATTCTAAGCCTACCGCTACAGACTTCAATAACCTTAGCAGTTGGGGCACGGCAACGAATGGCACCGGCGCCGCGCCGGCAAGCATTTCCAGCGCCGACATATTTGTGGTGGGCAACGGCGCAAGCCTTACGCTCAGCGCGCCGGCTGTGGTCGGCGGGCTTTATATCGGCAGTAGCATTACTTATATTCCTTTCATTGCCAATGGTACCCTTACTCTTTCGGGAAGCGATAGCCTTACCGTTTCGCAGGCTATTGGCAACACAGCCACGATGGCCATAGGCAGCTCCGGCACACTCACTATGAGCGGAGGAAAGCTGATTATCAATGGAAATCTGAAGGACACTGCGGGGCAGTTAATACAGAACGGAGGCAGCATTGTGGTGGACGGCAACAGCGGCATCGCGGCAACATCCGTAGCGGGCACATCGCTGGTAAAGCTAGGCGGCTCCGGCGCTTACATCGCTTTAAACAGTGGTACGCTCACTATCGTTGACCCGCCGGCGGGCAGTAGCACTAGCGTATATGCGCTGCAATGCGTTGGGTCTTCTAGCATAACCGCGAGCGCCGCACATGTATTACAGCTGGGAGACGGGAGCAGTACGACTCCTGGAGGCAATGCGGATGGCTTCAGCTTGTATCTGGGTGCTTCGGCTACCGGCGACCTGAAGGCGGGAAAGGTGGTAGTTAACGGAGGCAACGCAACGAACAGATGGGTAACGACTTACGGCGTTAATGCCAATCAATTCATTACCGGCGATTTAGTGATAAACAGCGGCGGCGAGTTCAGGATCGTGTCACCTTATACCATTTTGGTCGGCGGCAATCTGATTAATAACGGCATCCTGACCACAACCGGAACATTAGAGTTAAACGGCACTGCGCTGCAAACAATTAGCGGCAATGGAATTTTTAGGGATAATACAGTCGCAGCTTCCGTAACCGCAAACTTTTCCGGTCTTATTATTTCCAACCCCAACAGCGCCGGGGTTAGCATCACCACAAATAACTGGAGCACTGAGCCAAGTACCGTGAGTACCAAATTCGGCACAGCGGCCAGAGTCAGCATGCCACCGGGCGATACATTTACATTGGGTACCAGCCCGGCTAATCCCGGCACACTTTACTCCGGCAACGGTGGCTTTACCGGTGGAACGGTGCGATGCTGGCTAACACCATATGCTCCCTATGCCACGATCTCAACAGCGTACTTCCCGTTCACCTCTCCCTCGCCGTCAAACCCTGCGTTTATGAGTAGGTGGGCATCCGTCAGCGCCCCTAATCTCACTTACGGCACGGGCGGCCTTGTGAGCCTTACTTATGTACCGGCCGCAGGCAATTATTATACAACTCCTTTTAATGACAATGGAACAAGGGTAACGTTGATAAGCAACGATAAATGGCTTGTCTCACAGAGCAGCGTCAACATTGGCACCGGCACATGGTCAATAGGACTCGCCGGCACTGGCCTGAATACCTATCCATCAAAGGCGGGCGTCCGAATAACAGGCGCTACTGGCGCAATATTTCCCTACGCAACCACAAGCACCTCAGGCACGGCGGCGGTTCCGGGCGCGATCAAATCCAACATCGCGGCTTCGGATATCAGCGCCACACCGACAGAGCTGCATTTTGGTTCCCAGCACGTCTTTAACACCACTGCATCAGGCGCATGGGAAGACAATAGCATCTGGGAAGGCGGCTTTTCGCCCGGCGCGGGCTGCGATGCCGTCGTCATCAATAGCGGCGATACTGTGACGGTCAATAATGCCACCGCTTCCGCCGCTCCGCTCACCGTTCAAAGCGGTGGCGGACTCACAATAAACGGGGATTCGCTCTCCATCGGCTGCGGCACCGTGGATAATAATCTCATTAGCTACGGCGCGTTAACTGTGAGCGGCGGCAAGCTGATTATTGAAGGCTGCTTCAAGGCTACCGGTTCTTTTGCACATACGGCTGGATTGATAAGCGTGACAGGATTTGGCTCTAGTTCTACGCTGTTTCCGAAACTCAATGAGGCCGTCACTTTGGACGGTAGTCTGAACCTTACCGGGGGGACAATTTTGATTCGTAATCCACCGGACATCTCAGGCTCTACGGCTGCGGTGTTTGTCTGCAGTGCCGATTACACGGCCGGCGGCACCCATACCGTACAATTTGGCGATGGCGTAAGCACCTATTCTCCCACCTACGGCACCGCGATGAACGTCATTACGACCTATGGCAATCCGGGCTTCAGGTTTAATAATGTAGTTGTCAACAACAATGCATCCTCTAATGTCAACCGGACGCTCAACTTCTACAGTGATATGGTTATTGCGGGCGACCTGACTATTATGCCAGGCGGCATCGCTACAATACCTGCTACCAAGACGCTTAGCCTGGCAGGCAATCTTACAAATAATGGTACGCTGACTACCATTGGCACATTAGCATTCCAGAAAATTTCGCTCGGAAATGTCACTTCTGGCACGCCTATAGCGCAGAATGTGAGCGGCGCCGGCATCTTCCGGAATGCTGTCACTTCGCCTACAGCTTCATTTGCAAACCTCACTTTTAACAACAGCAGCACAGCCGGCATCACATTCTCAGGCAATACCTGGAACGCTCTGCCCGGCACAGTGAACGGTACGTTGCTATTTAGCAATACGCTGAACCGTATCAGTATCGGCACAGGCATTTTCACACTGGGCACATCCGCCGCAAGCCGCGGCACATTTGTGCTTAATTCCGGTGGCTTCACAAGCGGCACTTTCAGACAGTGGCTCACTACATCAACCACTTCCATTGTCTTTCCATTCGTAAACGCGGCTTCACCAACCAGAAATGCTTCCCGCAACGTGACGGCTATCACAGCCGGTACCATCACAACCGGCGGCACCTTGAGCGTAAAGCATACCGCTGTTGCAGGTACCACCCCCGTAACACCGTTTACTGACAATGGAGCAAGCATCGCTCAGGTAAGCAAGTCAAACTGGACAATTGGGCAGAGCGGAATATTGCCGACTACTGCTGCGTTGAGCATCCTCATTAATGCTGAGGGCGCCGCCCTGCCGCCTAATCCATATCTGGCCCGCATTACCGGCGCTACCTCTTCATTTCTGACTGTTGGCGCCGGCGATACGGGCTCTGGCACGCCGCTCTCGCCGCTTGCAGTCAAGGCAAGCACAACGGCAGGCAGCTTCTCATCAGCGGCTACCGTCTATTTCGGGATGCCAAAGACATTTACAAGTCTTAAGAGCGGCGCCTACGATTCCGCCGGCACGTGGACTGGCGGAGTTGTGCCCGGCCTCTGCGACGAGGTAATTATTGATGACGGACACACCGTAACAGTGAGCGGCGTAAATGCGGCATCAGGATATCTTTTCATCAATGCCGGCGGGGCACTGGTGCAATCAGGCAGCACATTCACTGTTGGCTGCGGCAGCGCCAAAAGCTCCATGCTTACTAACTTCGGCACGCTTACGCTAAGTGGGGGTACGCTTGCCGTCAACGGTGGCTACACGCAACATAGCAGCACTTCTGTACTAAACCAGAGCGGCGGCAATTTCCGTATTGACGCCAATAATGGCGGCGTAGCGGCGACCTCCCTCAGAGGCGCCGTTCCGATACTAAATGCCAGTGCGGGCCAGCTCAACTTAAGCGGCGGCACCCTGACTATTGTTGACCCGCCCGCACCTAATACTTCCGACGCAAGCCTTGCAATAACTGTAATCGGCAGCGCGACCGGCACCCATACCCTGCAGCTTGGCGATGGCGTAAGCACCGATGCCAGCAGCAGCACCAACGGCTTTTACCTGGCAAACAGCACCTACAAATTCCGCGACTTGGTAGTCAATAACAGCGTTAACGCAAGCAACAAACGTTACGCATCGCTTGCTGCGGATTTTACCGTCGCTGGCAACGTATCTATTCTCACGGGCGGAGAGCTGCGGTGCAATGCAAGCCTTCTTTACTTCAATGCAGAGGGCAATCTTACCAATAACGGCACGCTCGTAATCGGCTCCGGTGGCTACCTCGGCCTTACCGGTACGCAGGCACAAACCATCAGTGGCAGCGGCGCCTATCTTGCCACTGCCGGCGGTACGGGCGCAGCTTTCAGCGGCCTTTATTTCAACAATAGCAGCTCCGGCGGCGTTACCTTCAGCGGCAGTGGATGGCATGCATGGCCGGTAACGGTAACTACAAGCCTGCGCTTCGGCTCACAACTGAGCCGCATCAATATTGGCGCGGATACTTTTGTGCTCGGCAGCAGCAGCAGCACGGGACAAATTATCAACGGCAACGGCGGCTTCACCGGCGGCACATTTCGGCGCTGGATACCTACACCGTCCTTTAGCATCGGCTCAAATACGGGCTTATTCCCTTTTATAAACCCAGCGGGGGCTTCCAATAATAGCCGTAATCTCTACATCGCAACGCCGGGCCTGACCTTCGGCGGCTACGCCACGGTTACGTACACCGATTCTCTTGGCACATCGGCCGTGACACCTTTTACGGACAATGGCTCCAACATCGTGCAGGTAAGCAGGGCCTCCTGGCAATTAAGCCATACTCTGGGCTCAACAACATTCTCCAATGGCAACCTGGGCATCAATAGCATCCGCATCAGCGGTCAGGGCCTGAGCAGCCTACCGCTGACACAGGGACTGCGCATTGTTAGCGATACGGCATCCATACTCACCGTTGGCCCGAACGACTTTGGCAGCGGGACAGACATATTGCCGCAGGCAAATAAGACTGCCCTCCTATGGTCGGATATTCAACGCGCCATCGCGCCTAAAGTGCTGCGCTTCGGTATTGACAAAAGCTTCCAGAGTACGCAAAGCGGCCCGTGGAGCGCCGGGAGCACCTGGGTGGGCGGCATCAGTCCCGGCACATCCTGCGAGAATGTATTGATTAAGGCAGGCCATACTGTTACGGTAAACGCGACGGCCGCAAGCGCTAAAAATCTGGCGTTGATGCCAGGTGGCGGTCTTAGTGTCCAGGCTAGTACACTAACCGTTGGCTGTGATACTGTGCGCAATTACCAGCTTTACAACGCAGGCACGCTATCCGTAAGCGGCGGCACACTGGCTGTAAATGGCGCTATCATCAATGTGACGGGAAACAGCTTTACGCAAAGCGGAGGTAGTATCATCATTGACCCCAATGACCGGGGCAATGCCGGTACCAGCACAACCTATTCCGCAATTGCCTTTCCAGCCGGCGGCTCTACCTATTCACTTACTGGGGGCAGTATTACTATCGTTGACCCGCCAGTGCCCTTATCCGGCTATTCCCTCAGCTGCGCTACAGCGGCATTTCCGGCCAGCGGCAGCCATACCGTTATTTTCGGCAATGCCGTGAGCGCGGACACTTCCGCCAACAATAGCGGCTTTTACGTAGAGGGCGGCGCTGCTTCAATGGCCTTTCAAAACATAATAGTGAACGGACCGCTTAATTCCAGCAAGCGCAGCGTAAGGTTCAGCAATGCAGCTGGCATTCTTGGCGACCTGACCATCAATAGCGGCGGCTGGCTAAAAATCCCGACCAGCAATGGCCTGTCAGTAGCCGGGAACATTATCGTAAATGGCGGCGGTACGCTGGATGCAGTGAATTCCGGTACGCTCGCATTGCAGCGGTACATAGCCGGCACAGCATCACCGGCTACTGTCGCGCAAAGCATAGGCGGCAGCGGCAATTTTATAGACGCAACACCGCCGGCAGCTAACTTTTATGCCCTTACCGTCAACAACAGCAGCGCGGGCGGTGTTACGATAGCACCGCTCAATACTGTGGGCTTCAATGTGGCAGGCGCGTCTGTAACATCCATGCTCAGCTTCCTGCAGGGCAGGGTGAGCATGAGCAGCGGCACCTTTATCAAAGGCACCCAGAATGCAGGCCCGGGAAGCATGACTCAAATAGCAGGCTCCGGTATTATGCCAGGCACGCAATACGCCATCTGGCACACCGCTTCTAGCTCCGGCAGCAGCATCAGCGGCGGGGCAGACCCAGGCACAAGCGGCGGACAGTATCCCTTCATCAGTCCCACCGGCCTTGACCGCAGCTTCCATATAGAACGAAACTTCCCAACCGTAGGCGGACTCATTGGCGTTACTTACACGGATGCCGGCAGCGCCGTGGATACCGTAAGCATCGCAGACGGCAGCTATACGGTTACGAGGCGCATTAAAGACTCGTGGGCAGCAAGCGTATTGTACGGCACGCCTAACGCCACATCTTTTGAAGCCGCGGCAGTAGCGCCTACGGCATATGTGTCGGTAACGCCTTCAGAAAACAGGCTGGTGCAGGGTAATGCCGTGGCAGGCACACATCAGGCGGGCACAGCGACGCCTGGCGCGCAACGGAGTGGCCTTAGCCTGATAAGTCTTACGGCAGGGCCATTCCAGATTGGTACGAACGCGGCTAATCTGGTCAACAATGTTTCCGTGCAAAGTGGCCGCTGGTTCAGCGCATCAACCTGGCGCGCGGGCATTGTGCCGGGCGGCGGAGACACTGCCTACATCATGCCCGGCCATACCGTAACTGTGGATAGCACGGGCGCGCAATGCGCGGGTGCATACGTCTATGGCATGGGTAAGCTTAAGCTAATAACCGGCGGCTACCTGACTGTAGGGACGGTAAACAATAATGCTTTCCTGAAGTTTGAGCAGGGCGACCTTGAGATGAGCGGTGGCACGCTGAAGGTGGCGGGCAGGCTAAGCACCAACCCTCTCTCAAACATCAGTCAATCCGGCGGAGACATCATCGTGGACGGTAATGCGGGAGGCGTAGCCGCCAATAGCGTAGCGCAGTACACACCTATTGTCAGCCTGAATGCTGTAGGCCACCGCTTTAACCTTACCGGCGGCACCTTCACCATTACCGACCCGCACACGAGCAGCAACAGCGATGCGCTCTATACTAACGTTGCCGGCACACCGGTGCGCTGCGGCACGGGCCATACATTCAGGCTTGGTTCAGGCGTAACGACGGAAGCAGGCAATACGAGCACCGGGTTTTCGCTTAAAGGTGCGGGCCTCGGCTTTGCATTCGGAAATCTGGAAATAAACACAGGGCCAGGCCTGACCGGTGATAAGGTTGTAAGTGGCTCGCCGGGCGGCACCTACGCGAATTACGTTACCGGCAATCTGAACATCATCAGCGGTGAACTTAGAAGCACATCAAGCCTTATTGGCGGGGTGAACTACCCGGTGTATGCCGCAGGGAATATCAATGTAGCGGCAGGCGCAATTCTGACTACGCCATCTGGTATTCAGGCCTGTGCGCTAACAAGCTATCTTACCCCCACTAATAATCCCATTGCCCAAACAATCGGCGGTGCCGGCACTTATCGTGACTTCAACACGAGTCCAACAGGTAATTTCTGGTCGCTTACTAACTATAATACCAGTAATGGCGGACTTAGCTTTTCCTTTGACCCCACCTTCAGTTCTTCATTGATCCTGCAAGACAGCAGCCGCGTATTTCTGAACGGCCCCTCGTCAATGCTGACACTGGGGGTAAGTACTACTTCTCCGGGAACGGTTACGGCAGGCAGCTCGGCGGCGGCAGGCAGCATTGTGGGCAAGCTGAAGCGCTGGGTGAGGAATGGTAATACGGGCTCTTATGCTTTCCCTATCAGCAGCGATGGGCTGACAAACAAGCCGCCTACATTCACATTCACTACTGGTCCGGTTTCCGGTGGCACGCTTACGGCCCAATACTTCAGCAGCAATCCCGGCTTCCCCAATGGAAGCCCGCTTGCCGAGGGCGCCATTACCATTAATGCCACCCGCAACGGCTATTGGCAGATAGATACGGGCAATGGCCTGAGCGGCGGCACTTACACAGGTACATTTGCCGCCTACGGCGCGAATGTGCCGGACTATACCCAAAGCGTGCTCCTTCGGCGGCCCTTAACCGGCGGCAACTGGATATTAGATGGTTTGCATGTGGCAACCACTGGCACTAATATAAGCCCGGTA
Source organism: Chitinophagaceae bacterium (assembly GCA_965246765.1). Lineage (GTDB taxonomy): Bacteria > Bacteroidota > Bacteroidia > Chitinophagales > Chitinophagaceae > UBA1952. The sequence goes on along the minus strand of CBDFFJ010000005.1, from coordinate 247,288 downwards.
CTGCAGCGTGCAGGCTTGAGTGGATTCGGCCAGTTTGCTATTAGCGAGAATGCCCCGTCAGTGGCGCTAACGGCCGCGCTCCAAGGTGCCATGACTGCCAGCGGCACTATGCGAAATGACCTGCAAACATATTTCGGAACGGGCGGTGTGCTGCCTGCTGCCGACCCTTATGGAGTCGGAGAGAGCTATACGCAGATAAATGATCCGTCCGGCCCTGCGGGCGCGGTCGTGGATTGGGTAAAGGTTGAAGTGCGCGATGCGAACACGCCTTCTATTATTTATCAGACAAAGGCCCTGCTGCTGGCAACTAACGGAGCCATTGTGGATACAGCCGGGCAAGCGCCAAAATTCTCTGGGCTTAGCACGGCCACGCGCCTTACTGTCTCTCACCGCAACCATCTGCCGGTAATGAGCGATTCTGCATTCTCGCTCGCGCCAGGCGCAGTGGTGAGCTATGATTTCACCTCGTCTTTATCTAAAGCTACTAACCCCTTTGCTGATCCGGCGCAAATGGTATTTTCGGGGGGCAAATGGTGTATGTGGGCCGGTGATGTCAATACCCCGGCGGATTTGTTTATTGACAATGCGGATTTCCTGCTAACAAGGCTCGCTTTCCAGCAAAGCCCTTTTGATGTCTATCACATCTGCGACCTTAATTTAGATGGCTTTGTTGACAATACCGACTTCCTGATTCAGCGTATTGCTTTCCAAATGAGCACCTATTCTACGCTAAGTAATTACTAGTAGGGGATTTTTGAACTTGAGTACAAACGGCTCTACAGTGATAAGCCAATCTTATCGCTCAGAACAGAAAGCAATATCAATAACAGCTTTGATTTTCTATGATGAACGCGTGTTGGAGTTGCCATTCCAACGTTGCGCGACTGACAGCAGCAATGCGCATTCCTCATAACCTAACGGCGGAATAAGTAAATCATCCACCACGCGCGCGCGCAGGAGCACTAGCATCTCCTTTAAACCATACCGTTCAGGGATGGATGCTGAGGATGTGTAACCACACATGAGGTAATAACTGGTCTAGAAGAGGCGAATGATGGCAGTATTGCTTTCTATGAATTTCAAGCGAACCGGCACCGGCAATTCCCGCAGATGATATTGATGCGGAGGCGGATGCTGAGTGAAATAGCAGCAAATGAGGATTATGGCCGGCACTGATTGCGATACTTCAGCAGTATAGCGTGTTTGGCAATTGCCCTTGATGCAAGTTCTGGGAAGGCAGCAATGGAATCAGCGTACGAGTAAGCTTATGTAGTCTCTAAATCATTCTTAATCGCCCACTTTACTAGCCCTACAGTCGTCTTACAACCTGTTTTTTCCAGAATGTGTGCACGGTGATTATCTACAGTTTTCTTGGAGATGAAAAGTTCGGCGCCGATATCCTCACTTGTTTTTTCCTTTACAATAAGAGCAAGAATCTCGCGCTCCCTATTGCTCAGCAGCCGCTGCACTTCTTCTTTAGTCTTCTCCTTCTGGAATTGCCCGTATATAATGGGAAGCAGCGATTCAGTGTAGTATATGCCGCCGTTAGTGACCTTATGCAGTGCCTCTAGCAATTCTTGCTTGCCGGAACTTTTAAGGATGTAACCATCGGCCTCCGCCATTACCGCATCCTGCACAGCGGCAATGGATGAATACATAGAGAGTACAACGACCAGTATGCGCGGATGTGCAGCCTTTACCATCCGGCAGAGGTCAATCCCGGACAGCAGCGGCATGGAGATGTCAGTGAGGAGTACGTCGTAGCTATCGGGCGCGGCGGCAATCATTTCCATTGCGTGCTGGCCATCGGGCGCAGTTGCGGCTATGTGATAATGCGCGTCCCCGGCGAGCATTTCCTTAATGCCGTCTATGATGATCTGATGGTCGTCGGCAAGCAGAATGTTGATAGCGCGTGTAGCGGAAATGGCTTCCATATTTTAGAGGATTATTGCGGAATGGATATTTGAATGCGGGTACCGGAGATTCGCTCTGAGCGCACATCTACGACGCCATTGAGCAGCCCCACGCGGGCATAGATATTCTTCCAGCCAATGCCTTTAGACGCACCGATTGTGCCGGTGTCAAAGCCTTTACCATTATCTGCGATCTGTAGAATTATAGAGCCGTCACTCTGCGCCATGTCAAGGTTGATGGCCGATGCACCGGAGTGCTTCATCATGTTGCCCAGCACCTCCTGCACAATGCGGTAAAGCGATAGCCCGAACTCCTGATTGAACCGATGCGCGCGCACGGCATCATCCACCGAAAGCTGTACGGCTATGCCGCTGTTCTCCGCCATTCTCCTGCAAAGATTTTCCAGCGCGCGCACCGTGCCGAAGGTGAGGTCTTCCGGAATAAGGTTGTGCGAGATGGCGCGCACCTCGTCAATCGTTTTATCTACAAGGCCTGAAATGATGGTTTTGTTTTCTGCCTCGTTCTGCGGCTGCGATGTAAGTCGCATTTTTACCACAGCCAGCATCTGGCCGATAGAGTCGTGCAGGTCGCGTGCAATGCGGATGCGCTCAGCCTGCTCGCCTTCAAAAATTGAACGGGTAGCACGCTGCTCTTCTTTCGTCTTTGCGCGAATGGCACGGATGCGCAAAGCAAGTAAAAAGATGAGCGCAAGGGCAGCAACGCTTCCGATACCGACGGCGATTGCCATATTACGTTCCCGCACCGCACGTGTCCTTTCGGCGGATTGCAAATGGCTCTCGTAGCCGAGGCGGTCGCGCTCGCGCAGGGCACGCTGGGTTTCGTAGCGCGTCTCCGCATCTGCAATCTCATGCTGATAAGTAACAGTGCCCGTAGTGTCCGCGAGTTGCTGATATTCGGCCATGTAGCGGTTGGCGTTGTTGTAATCGCGCAGCGAATCGTAGATGGCAATAAGACTTTGAAGGGCTGTCTTCTCCAGCCTTGCATCGCCGGAAGCTTTGGCCTGCGCGGCTGACTTTTTGAATTGCTCAATAGCGGCCCCGGTGTTGCCGTTCCTTGCCTGAACAAATGCGATGTTCTGCCGTTCCGCATCAATCAACGCCTTATTGCCAAGGGCAAGCGCAATGGTCAGCGCATCGTTGAAGTATCGCTCCGCAGCGGCATAATCGTGAGTAGCAACGGATGTTGAGCCGAGATTATTGAGTGTGTTGGCAATTGACAGCGAATCGCCAAGCGCGCGGTGAATTGCGAGCGCCTGCCGCTGTAACGACGCAACTTTATCCATCTCACCAAGCTCTTTATAGGTCAGCGCCATAGAGTTGAAAAGGCCCCCGGCCTTATAGGTCTTTTCATTTTTTAGCGCAGGATAGACGCGGCTATAATAGCTCATCGCACGCCGGAAATCCGACTTGTGATAGTAGGTGTTGCCCACTTGAATAGTCAGGCGCTGCACATCTGCAGTTGCTTTCACCGCCTCGTAATTATTGAGCGCGGCCAGCTCGTATTGCAGTGCCTTAGGGTAGTCGCCCTGCAGCGTATAAACCTCCCCAAGATTGCCGGTCATTGTATTAATCAGGTCGGCAGACCGGACGCGCTTAGCTGTCTCCAGCGCGAGGCTGTAATAAAAAATCGCAGAGTCGTAAGCACCCTTTATCTGTTGATGATAGTAGCCGATTACATTCGCCAGCTTCGCTTTTACGGGCACCTCTAAATTGCGGACGACCGCAAGGCCTTGCCGCGCATAAACAACATATACCTCCGCCTTAGAATCGGGCAGCTCCACCGTGATTTTATACGCGGCTATTGCTTTTGCCTCAGGTGTGGCAGCAGCTCTGTAAGTAGCAAGCAGGCTGTCTGATTGCGCAAATGCATTGCGGGGCAAGACGATAAAAAGCGGCAGGGCAAGGAGTGCGGTGAGCCACGTTTTCCTGTTCATGGTGCTATTGGTATAGCGCGAAAGATAGTGCCTACCCGAGTTAATAGCGAGCGCGTCACCGCAAGGTGCGTGCCTACTGCCTGCGCAGCTTCCATGTATAAAACAGCCGGCGATTCTGATACTGCGGCTGCACTAAATACCAGAGTACCTGCCTTCCGCCATCGTAGCTGTGATTGACGATGCGATGATAGGAGCCTCCGCTGCTCTCTGCCCAAAACTGCACGCGAAGGTCTTCCGGGTCTGCATCCCAGGTTGTGCGCCATCCGGCATCAGGCAGCCTGTCGCCCGCCGCCTTCACGCTGAAATACTGCACCAGCTCGCTGTTGGCGCAGGGGCCGGTGAAGTCGGCATTGTCAAAATACGAAGCGCCGATTGCGCCCTTATCGCCGTAAGAAAAGGTGAGTCCGCCTTGCGCATTGAGCACCACATCCTGCCCGATGGAATTGCCCAATGTATCGGTTGTGTGGAGGCTTATCTCGTCCACATTCCAGGAGCCAATGAGGCGGTCGCCGGATTTTTCAATATCCACCATCTCCTGTTTTTTGCAGGATAGGGCGCAGAAGATAATGGCAAGTGCAAAGAATGAAAGTTGCTTCACGGAGGTATCAGTTGTGGTGTGTAAAAATGTCCAGCACCAGGCCGGTAGTAAACCGCCATCCGCGGTAGGTCTTTGCAAACGTGCGCCCGAGGCCTACATAATAAACGTTGTCGTCGCCTGCCTGCGTAACATCCTCAGGCAGATAAAAATGATTGTCGCCGTCGTTATGAATGCCTGCAGAGGCCGACTGCGCGTACATCTGGTCTTTCCAGGTATTGGCGTAAGCCTCGTCCTTATCCTGCTTACCCTGGAAGACACCGCAGTATTCTGCGCGCAGCGAAAACCGAAGCTGCCGGATTATAGCCACATCCAGTCGCAGGCCCATGTTCATGCGATTATCTTTGGAGCGAAAGACGCCGTTAAGCGGCTGGTCGTCGCTGTAGCTTAAGAATGAATTGCTGTAGCGGTAGCCGCTATAGAGGGTGCTGTTCATCTGCTCCACGCCAAGCGCCGCGCCGATGAACACGCGCTTGCTTAGGTGCATCAGCAAATCAAGATTGGTGCAGATGGGTTTCTGCACAATGCGCATCTCGCGGGTGTCACCGTTGCTGAATGTGGCCGAGGCAACCGCTTCCTGTTGCCCACGCGTGACGTTGATGTCAAAGGAGATAAAGTAGAGCGATAGCCCGCCGATGCCTGCGCCATAAACCCATCCGCCTGTTGGCCGCAGATTGCTCATGGGCGAGGTCAGATTGCCGGCATGGTAGCGGTTGTAAGACTCCTGAAAGCGTTCAAAGGAAACGAGCTTGTAGCCAGCAAAGAATTGGCGCCCGCCATAGGCGTGAATCCCGAAACGAAAGCCTTTCGGCGCTGTATCCAGTGCAAAGCGGCTTGTAGCTTTTCCATTCTCACGGCTAAATGCCGCAGGGGTAGCAAGCGTAAGGATGCAGAGCAGGAGAAAATTACGGCGCATAGTAATGTTTTGGTTTAAGAATAAGAGATCGGAGACGTGCCACCAGCAGAGCTTTATGGAGTTAGCTTCACGATATCCATGTGCTGCCCCACATAATTCACGCCGGAAAACTGTGGCACCACACAAGCGTAGAATGCGCCGTTGATGTACCGAAGCGTGCTGATTGATGCGACATAACGCGTGCTGCTGCTATACGCGTTGCCGTAAGTTTTTTCACCGTTGGCATTGATTAGTGAAAGGTGATACGCGCGGCCATTATTTGTCGGGCTGTTTTCGTCGAGCAACGCGTAAACAGTACCATCGGCAGTGCATTTCCCAAAAATGCCCGGCGCAAGCTTATCACCTAAATCAGTCGCGACGCTAACGTTTCTATAGAGTGGTATAAGTGCGACCGCTCCGTTGATCCATTTGTATGCGCTGAGCGTGTATGCGCCATTAGTCTTATTCTTGTTGCTCAGCACAACAGTCAGTGCATTGCCTTCCGCATTGTATGCTACTATAGAGGTTTCGCCTGGAAAATCAGGAGAGAAACCCGTGATGGATGTGGGTGCATATTCGGGATGTTCTTCCGTAAAAAACGTGGTGTAAGGCGGGGCCGGGTATTGGGTGTTTTGCACAAAACGCGCGACAGACATGTAGGCTTTCGTGCCTTTGCTATAAAGCCGGAAAGCCAGCGGCGACGCATCTCCAACTACCAAAAACGGGCGGTAGGCAATGTTGTATTGCGTGTCTGCATTGCTTTGCAGATTGTGGGTCCATGTGTTAGCAGCCCGGTTGTAGTAGTCCATATCGAGGGCTGCCGTGCTGTAGATGCCGCCCATTACCAGATCGCCGTTGGCCCGCATATATCGGTGGTAAAAGGGGTAGTTAAAGACGTTGTTCGTGGTAAGCACCTGGCCTGTTTCATTGATTAATTTGAAGAAGAAATTTGCACCCGACTGCGGCACAAAATCGTAGGTCTCCGCATTGTATGTGCCCGGCCTAAACTGCACCGCACTGGGCATCTTAGGCAATTCTGTAACCGCAGCATCGGCCCCGCCGGAGATGGGTGTAGTAGCTTTGAAATAGAAGGCAAATCTGTCGCCATTCTCAAACTTGTCCTCACTATACAGCACCTGTAAAGCACCATTGTTCTCGCTGATGTCGTAAGCAGTCATCTCGTGTGGCACAATGCCGGCATCTACATACTTACCGCTGTAGTTGATAGTCGCCACCCGCTTCCAGCCTGTGTTCTCGGGGACAAGCGGGTCAGCGTAATTATCGGTGCCGCCGTTGGTAGTGTCTTCGCTCTTCTTGCAGGATGCAAATAGCAATAAGAAGGTGGTAAACAAGATCAGGTTTTTCATGGAACTATATTTTGTGGAAAGAATGTGGCTTTAATAAAAATTCTGGCATTGCGTTATTGCAATCCGACCCTATAACAAGCGTGCTTGTAGCTGCCCTAATATTTTTGATGAAAACCGCCACCCGCTTGCCATTCAGCAGCAGTGCAGTTGACTTTATTAGTGTGTGGTTGTTTGTAGCGACAGGCATTGTTGAGAAAACCATCTTGTTATCGCCCGTCCAGAGATTCATTTTCATAAAGGCTGTTTCAGCAAAATCTCTTAACGAAAACGGCGCATCAAGATCATCAAAATAGTTCGCGGCATAATAGCGCCGGCCGTTCATTTCTATGATTGCGTCATCGGTGGTAAGCATGGCACCGCGCTCGTCATCGCCCGGCGCTATGTAGGCGATCAATGCCATGTATTCAATACCGCCATCGGGCCTGCGCGAAAGCTCACTTCCCCTTATTTTTTTGAAGTTTTCGCCCGATTCAATCACAAGTTTTGCAATCAAATTCTGCAAAGCGATGGTATGACTGTCCAAGACTGAAGTCTCTGCAGGAGCGGCTTGCGCACACATTTTTACGCTACAAAAGGTAAAAAATAGTAGCCCAGAAATTGTAATGATTAAACGGCTGTTCATAGTCTTCATGCTAGCAAAGAATTTCTAAAAGATATTCTTAAGGGAGCGTCTCCGACCGTAGCGACCACTCTATCTGCGCGCCGCTTGCCGGCTCGGCTCCATAAACAGTACCCACGTCAAAAATGATAAGGAACTTGTATTTGCCGTCCTTCTTCGGGGACCAATACTGGTCTGCGGCGCCCTCCCAAATCTCCTTGTCATTCTCATCGCGCACCTGGTACCGCACGAATCCGCCGATGGGCATAATGGTGAGTTTGCCTCGCACGACATTGCTTGCTGTAACGTAGTATTTAAAGCTGCTAATACAATCCCACGAGCATAAATTTTCCAGCCTGCCACGAGCTGTGTTGACGCGGCCATGGTCGCGTACGACCATGTGATGGTTTACAATCACCTGCGGTGGAAACATAGAGTCGTGCACCCGATTGTACTCCTTGAAACGCGGCGCAGCTGCCGCGAGATAGGCGGCTACATGCTTCAAGGTCCACTTGTCCTTTATTTCTTTATAGGGATGAAAGCGCTCGTAGTTCTCACCCGAAGCCATCGTGTGATAATAGCCTGTTGCGCCATCCTCATGTACCTGGACGACGTGGTGCGTACCATCATCATCCCAGCGACCAATTTCTACCCATTTGCTGCTGTCGGGCACATAAACGCCATTCACAAGCCCTGGGGTAAACTCAATGCCGTATCCCGACCTTTTGCCGCTTTCAAAAGAGCCGACATGGTAGCCGGAAGCTGCGGCCAGCATGCCTTCGCCGTCCATCTGCCCATTCTTGAAAGTGCCGGTATAGAAGTAGTCGCCGTCTTTGGGAGACGAAGGGTAAAAGAAGACAGCCTTGCCAAAGCCATTCTGACAATCGCCGGAGTCGCAGCGTTTCAGCTTCAGGTCTTCGGCGGCTGCGTTAAATGAAGCAGCAAGGAGCAGGGGCAGCAGGTAAAGCTTGTTCATAAGTCTGTTGTTGGGTTTAGCGATAGGGATTCTCCCCCTGATGATAATTCCAGTCGTACCTATCGGCCTTTGCTTTAGGATCCTGGTCGGAGCCTGCGCCGGTGCCGTGACAGCAGTTGCAGGTGACGTCTTTGTACTTGGTGTAGAAGTCCTGGTGGTAATGGTCGTTGCCGTAATAGATGTAGCTGCCGTAAGATTGATTGACGATAGTGCCGCGGCCGCGGCAGCATGAGCATGTGCCGTAATGCTCCTGCTCAGCAGGGGGCCGCGGCGGAATAACTGGCAGGCCATTCACGTAAGGAATAGCTCTTCCCGAAGGCGAGTAGATGGTACCGTTGTACTCCTGTCCGCCTGCGCGGTAGGTGCCTACATACTTTGCACCGTTGCTGTAGGTATAGGTGCCGTTGTACGGAAAGTTGTCCATGAAAACGCCTTCAAACTTATCGCCGTTGGCAAATAGAAAGCTGCCCTGGCCGTCCCGTTTTCTGTCTTTGAACGCGCCCGTATATTTATTGCCCGAAGGGAATTCGTAGTTGCCAGTACCATTGATGCAATCACCGCTCTTGCAGCCTGCGTCCTGCGCCACAAGCGGCTTATAGTCTTTCGTATCCACATGCTGGAGCGCAACTGTTTCCTTTTTTCCTGCGGAATAATGCACAGTTGTCTTCTTACCGTCTTTGCCCGCTTCCACGCCATCGCCATCTTCAAGCCCGGCAGTAAAGTGCCCGGTGTAGGTGTAGTCGTCGTACTTCATTGTGCCTTGCCCTTCCGGCTTGCCGCCTTTGAACTCGCCGGTATAAACGCACCAGCCAAAATCGTAGGTGCCTTTGCCGTTCATGCAATTACCGGAGCGGCACTGGGCGCGGCTTTCCAGCGAAAGCAACGTCATTGCAAAGAAGAGAAAATGCTTCATAATAAACGGTTATTTTGCTGCGAGCTCCTTTGCTTTTGCATCATCCGCATCGGCGAGCGCTGCCTTGCCCTGTGCCCGGTACAGCGAGGCGCGAACGGCATAGAGCAGGTAATATCCCGGCGCAATGCCGATGCCTGTTGTGGCGGTTGCAATACCATCTGCTCCCTTATCTGCGTTGGCCAGCGAAAGGGCTTTCCACATAAATCCTTCGCCGTCTTTTGGCGCGAGCGCAATAGCTTTCTCCGCCGCAGCCAGCGCTTCTGCATAGCGGTCAACAGTATTCAGGTCGCGGCTTTGCTCATTGTAGAATGCGGCCCGCTTAGGGTCTAAGGCAATTGCTTTATTGATGGCAGGGAGTGCGTTGGCAGCCTGCTTCATATCAACGTACAGGCGCGCGAGCTGGCAATAAGTGTCTGGATAATCAGGCTTCATTGTAATCGCTTTATTAAAGTCTGCGAGCGCTTTGTCGTTCTCTTTTCGCGCTGCGTAGATCTCGCCGCGGTGGAAGAAAGCGTAGTAATCTTTCGCATTCAGCGCAATGGCTTTGTTGTAGTCTGCCAGCGCTTCGTCGGCCCTGCCGCTGTTGTCATACGCGACGCCGCGCACAGAGTAACCTTCATAATCTTCAGGCTGCAGGGCGATGTATTTATCATAGTCTTTCAGCGCCGGAGCGTTGCGGCCCAGCTCGCTCAGATATTTTCCACGCGCCAGATAAGGGTCTGCATATTCGCTGTTGGCGCCTATGCTCTGGCTGTACGCTGCTATGGCTCCCTGCGCGTCGCCGGTGTTTTGTAATGCACGCCCTTTGATGTAGAGCAGGTCGGCGTCGGGCGTGTGCTTTGCGTTGTAGTCGTTCGCGAGCTTTATTGCCTCGGCATACTTCGCAAGTTGGAAGGCGGCCTTCGCGCGCATGTCAACGAACGGTATTTCACCGTCTGTTGCTGCAATGCCTTTGCCGGCCATTTCATACACATCCGCGTAACGGCCTGCATTGAAGTAGATAATGTCCAGCGCATTCATGCTGAACTTGTCCTTGCCGTTTTCCGCAATCGCTTTTTTGAACAGCGGAATGGCTTCGTCGGGCTTGCCGGCGATGAATAAATCTTTGGCCTGTTGCTGAGTGGGCGTAAGCGCAGGCTGAGCCCATGCAGTTGCGCAAACGCAGGCGGAGAGCAGCACGAGCAGAAAAGTCTTCATGATTTTACTTAAGCTTTTTGAGATAATCGCAGCCATAAACGAGATAGCTATCGCTGCCCTTGTTGAAGATAAAGACCTTGACGAAACGCAGGTCGTAATGGCGCTGCACGGCAACCCGATGCTTTGCGCCGGCTTTATCCTGAATCTGCAGAATAACCTCTTCATAGCTGCGCTGCTTATCGTCATTCACTTCGCCAACTTCGGTAAGCTTATACACGGTTGGCGCTGCGCCGGGCGCGGTGATGCTAAAGGTTGAGTCTTCGGTATCAATGGCGATGCCGCCTCTCAGGTACTGCGATGGGCCCGAAACCGGCGAGGAGCCAAACTGCATGTCCAGCCCGCTCTTTTGCGTCTCCGTCCAGTAAGAAGTAAAGTGAATGGTGCGAAAGCCCTTCCCCGCGAAAGCAGTGCAGGCAATACATAAGGCGGTAATGGTAGTAAGGATGCGTTTCATAATTGCGGAGGCGTTGAAAAATTTAGAATGAAGTTGTTAGTAATAAAGGGTGGACTCCGAGACCACATAGTCGCGTCCGGGCGTGCCGCTCACGTGCATCTCATCGGCCGTGCCTACATAATCAAGTGAGCTTTGGGCATACCATCCGTTATTAGAAATCCTGTGTGCGGCCTCTGCTTTAATCTGGTCAAAAGGATACTTCGCTATGTCGGCTGTTATTTTAGAAAGCACCTTAAACGTTCTTCCGCCGCCAGAGCAGGTGGATACGAAGCAATAGGTCTTTGCATCACCTATTTTAAGCGATTGCTTCTTGGTAGCAAAAACACCATAGTCAAGCATGCTGCCGCCTGAGCCGGACGCAGCGGACGAGCTTGTGGATGACGACGATTGTACGGATGCCGCCGCGCCTCCTTTCGCCGTAATGATGCCCAGCGCATAGCTGCCTTCCGCGACTTCGCCGCCTTTTACCTGAATGGTTTTACCATCGTTAAAATGGTAGTTATCCGTCCAGCTGTCGCTGTATGCCGTCACCATCTGCGGCAGATACCATGTCCCTTTGCCGGAGAGCTGGTCATTCACAAAATGCCCTTTCCACATCATCTGCGTATCCAGCTTACCCATGCTCATTGTATAGTTGATAAGTATGCCTTCGCCATTTAGCTTGTCGTCTGATACCCTGCCTATGCGTACATCCTTTGCGTAAGCCCGGTTCTCAGAATGTAGGATGTGCAGAAATGTATAGACGCCACTGTCTGCATGCTCGTCGGCATTCCATTGGCCGGTAAAGCTGCGCTCCGCTTCGGTGAGCGTGCCCATGCCCTGTCGTTTTCCGCCTGCCCATGCGCCATCATAAATGCTGCTATCGGCATACCGCATTTTGCCAACGCCATTCTTGCAATTGCCGGATATGCACTTGTTTCCCGGAGGCTTTGGAAGTGCTTTGCCAACCGGTTTCTCTGCCGGCTTTGCAGCAATTTTTTCTTTCGCCGCTGGCTGCACTTTTTGCTTTGGCGCAACGCTTGCCATCAGTGCGTCCGCCGCAGAGGTCAGCGGGCCGGCCAGCTTTACGAGCGCTCCATAATCGGTTGTAATAAGCTGCCGCTCGGTTGCGAATGCAGCAGTGCGTTCTTTAGGGTCTATCGCAAGCCATGCAATATCGGGCATGCCTTGCCCGCTCTTGTCGGCGGAGCTGAGGTCTTTGTGAAAGGCAAAGACGCCTTCGCGACTGGACAGCAGAATGAGGTTGCCGGACGTAGCGTAGGCGGCGTTGTAAAAGTTGCCGACGTCGCGTTTATAAAGTTGCTTACCGGTATTCAAATCATACACATAGGTATTATAGCGATAGGCGCACACAATCCGCGACGTGCCTTCTGAAACCGCGCTCACCAGCAGGCTGTCGCCGGCCGGCGGCGTAATGTCGCGCAGTGCTTTCCAGGTTTTTACGTCCCACACACGCACTACATCGTCGCCGCCTGCAGTCACCAGCTTACCGTCTTTAGTGTAGGTCACTTTTATGGTAAGAGCCGCATGGTCATTGGCGATAAGCTCCTTTACTATTTTTCCCGTAGCCACATCCATGATGCGCACCTTTCCGCCAAAGCCTGCAAGCGCAATGCTCTTACCGTCGGGCGAGAACGCGCATTTGAAGACGACGTTTTGCTGCTTGTCTTCAAGCACGACCTTATGCTTAGAAGTGTCTGGCAGGTCGCGTAGCACGAAGCCTTCGCCAAGCACCCACGCAGCCAGCTTACTTCCGTCCGGCGATATGGCTGCGCAGAATGCAGCGGTTGCATCAAAGCGAAAGCGGGGCTTTTCGGTGGCGGCATCATACACGACAATGTCGCCGTGCCGCTCATCGCCAACCATTTCGTAAGACGCGACGGCAAGTAATGCGCCGGCCGCACTGTACCCGACATCCTGCGTTGTAGCGTCAGCCTCCTGGTGCTCGCGATATGCCTTCGGATACCTGCCGCCATCGTCCGCGCCGGATTGTGCGTAGGCGACAGTACTAAAGCCGAGTAAAGTTGCGAGCAGGAAAGTTGTCTTCATCTTTAAGCAGATTATCGGCCCGTGCCGAAAACAAAAATGGACTGCGTATCGGCATTGGACGCGTAGTCAAGAATGTGCTTGCCCCCTTTGCTTTTCACTTCCGTTACCGCCATGCCGGCATCGTCTGTGTAGTCGCGGCTGGTGTAGTTGCCGCTCGCCACCATGCCGCGTATTTCGCCAATGTACTGCTTTACGATGTTCGTCATCAGCGGAATCATCATCGGCGCCATCTCCTGCACATTGTACCGGATAACGTACGTGCGCGTCTCCGCATTCAGCGGCTGCATGATGAAGGTTTCCGCGGAAGTGGTTTCCTTCCTTGTTCTGAATATAGCTACGTTACCCGCAGAGTCCACGTTATCCTTCGCGCCAATGTCCGCCTTGAAGTTAGTCCGGGCACTCATCAGCAGGTCGCGCAGCTCCTGAATCACCGGCGATACCTGCTGTGCCATTACGCTTAAAGGCGCTGCCAGCAAGGCTATCAGCACGGCGAGGGTTGTCTTTTTCATAAAGAACGATTCTTGTAGCCGCCTACTTTTTTACTTCGTAATTCAGGCCGTAAAGCATGATGCTCTGCATGTCTTTGGTGCTCTTATAATCCAGCACATGATTGCCCGCGAGGTCGTACATCTGCGTCACATCCAGCCCGTCGGAATCGGTGCCGTCCTTGCCGGTGTAAAGGCCGGTCTTCACCATAGCGTTCAGCTCGTTGATGTACTGGTCCACGATTACACTCATAAGGCCAACCATTTCCGGGCTCATCGCCTTCAGGTCATATTTTATCAGGTACACGCGCTGTTTGTCGGTGGATTGCATCAGCAGCGTTGTAGCGGATGTAGTCTCCTTCTTTGTTTTGTAAAGGGAGATTTTGGAAGCTTCATCTGTTTTGATAAAGGCGCCTACTTCACTCTTAAAATTGGTCTTGCCGCTCTCCACAAGCGCGCGCAGCTCTTTAATAACAGGCGAGGCTTCCTGCGCCTTTGCGCCGAATGCACCGAAAAGAAGGAGAAGTGATGCGATAAGCGTAGACAACTTTTTCATAGACGTCGTTTTTAGGACACTGTAAAGATGTCGTTGCCACGTAGCGATGGCAATAGGTATTAGTAGCCTTCTACGATGGGTATAAATACCTATAGCAGCTAAACTTTTACATTAATTCCTTTTTCCTGGCTGGAGTAGTGGTGGGAAGGCAAACGCTTATTGCCGATAACATACGCAGACTGCTTTACTTGCCCCTGGCCATTGCAATACGGCCTTGGCCTGGTATATCGGCAAGCTGTATGGCCAACACTTTAGCAGGTTAAAGCGAATTTTAGACAGCTTTGGACAGGAATAAAAAATTTTTTTCGGAGCTGTTATGTTTCAGTGATTCCGGCGACTTATTAGAGGAACGCTGACCAAACAAACTGAAATCATGAAACCAGTCAAACAACTATTCAACGAGTCATTGCAATGGAGCTTCGGCAACAACGGGTACACATTGCAAAGCGGCAACGAAGAGGTATTATGCCTGCTGGTGCATCACTCAGGTGCGAAGGCGGATTTTTCTTTTGACAGTGAAGACTACAAGATTGTCAAAAAAGGATTCTGGTCGCCTTCCATTGTGATAAACGACAGAAGCGGAGTTGAAGTCCTGCATATGAAAAAGCATTTCTTCGGTACTTCCGCTGATGTGGTTTTAGCAGTGGGAATACTTACACGTGCGACATTCGGAATGATGTGATGGTGAAGATGTCTTTCAGTAATACCGAGGGTGTGGAATTGATGAACTACCACCTAAAGGCTAAAGGCTGGAGAGCTGAGGTAGTGATGAACATCCTCAACACGGACGCTCCCACTAAAGAAATGCTTCTGCTTATTGTGCTCGGCGCATTTGCATTTAAAGACATAATTGCGGAGAACACAAATACAACGCTTATGCTGGCGTCCGTTGCGTAAGGAGGTCATGCAAAGCGCATCTTCTCCTGTTTGAGATTTCATAGATTAAGTAACCAATTCTTGCCGTGCCAAACGAGCAGATATGCGTCTTAGAATGTCTGATGATGAAGGGTAACATTGACTCAACACGCAGCGAATAATTTTCGCGGTTAAATTTCAATTGACCATTTAATAAGCTGTTCATGAAATGGACCAATACCTTCCTGATATTATCTGCCGTTATTGTATGCCCACTGCTGATTTCGTGGGGCATTTACGGTCATGAGCATATCAATCATGCGGCGGTATTGGCGCTGCCCGAATCAACATTGAAGCGGTTTTTTTACAACCACATTGATTTCATCACACAGGAATCAACGGTGCCGGATGTGCGCAAATACACCATGAATGATAAAGCCGAACGGCCCCGGCACTATATAGACTATGAGAACTTCACGAAAGGGCTGCCGCACAGGATGGATGAGCTGCGCAAGATTTATCCCGACAGTTTCCTGCAGAAGAACGGATACCTCCCGTGGCATATCCAGGATATGATGGAAAAGCTGACGGCCGCATTAAAGAATGGGCGGAAGACTGAAATTCTCTTTCTTGCCGGTGACCTCGGCCATTACATTGGCGATGCGCACATGCCGCTGCACGTATCCAACAATCACGATGGACAATTGACGAATCAGCGCGGCATTCATGCCTTTTGGGAAACGCAGCTACCCGAAATGTTCGGCGACATCTACGACTATCATACCGAAGAAGGTGCTTATATACCCGACGTCACCGCAGAAGTATTCCGCCTTATGGAAGAGACGCATGGCATTGCGGATAGGCTCTTGCGGTTAGAGCGTGAGCTAAGCGTAAAGGCCGGCGGCAAGGGCATTTTTGAGGAAGATAAAGACGGCAAACTGACAAAGAATAAGTACGGCGATGCCGTGCATACCAGTGCCTATGCTGCGCAATATCACGCAGCGCTGCATGGCATGGTAGAACGGCAAATGCGCCGCGCTATACATTCTCTGGCCAGCTTTTGGTACACCGCATGGGTCAATGCCAGCAAGCCCGACCTGGGTGACCTTGACCCGCATGAAGTGACGGCAAACAATAGAAAAGCGTTCAAAAAGGAACTGAAGCTCTGGCGGGGAGGGAAGCTGTATGGTTTAGAAAGTGAGCGGGAATTTGTCCGGTAGTGTTTCCGGAATCAAAAGCTGCGACGTACAAGTGCTTTCTTAATTCTGACAGCTAAGTAGGACACCGAATCCAATTTTTATTCTGACAACCCTGCTCGTCATCATCATTTCATCATCCCCGCGTAACAATTTGGCAATAGCCCGCTGCCACCTTCGCGCGTTACAACCAAATTGAAAGAATGAACAGAAGAATACTTGTCACTGCTGTATCGCTCCTCGCGTCCGCCACAGCATTTGCGCAAAGCTTTACCTCCGGCAATATTGTGGCGCTGCAAACTTCCGGCACCGCTTCTAAAGAGGCATCGCCCATCACGCTGAAAGAGTATACCACGTCAGGTACGGCGGGCATCTCAGTAGCCATTCCTGCTACAGGCCCTTCGGCTTTGCAGACAGCGGGCGTCTTCGGCGGCTCAGAAGGTTTTCTGACTACTTCTACCGACGGCAAATACCTTGTGCTTGCGGGCTATGGCACCGCTGCTTACTATCTGGACATCACGGCTACTTCGGCTACTTCTGTGCCGCGTGTAGTGGGCACGGTAGCACCATCGGGATTTTATCTTCCTGTTGCATCCAGCACTACATTCTTTTCGGCGAATGATATTCGCAGCGCGGTTTCAGATAGCACAAACTTCTGGGCAGCGGGTGCTTCCAATGCTTCGGTGGATGGTATTGACTACTTTGGGCCAGGCACGCAAGCAGCGCTGGCTACCGGCACAACGCCGCCAAAGGCTTACGGGATGCGAATCTTTAACGGAAATCTTTATTATTCTACGCAGAAATCCGGGCCTTCCAACACCTCGTCCCAGCTCGGCATTTTCCAGTTGGGCAGCGGTTTGCCAACGAGCGGCACAGTCACTACCACGCAAATCATCAATACCGGTACGGTAGTTCCGCAGGATTTTTCGTTCAATGCAGCGGGCAATGTCTGCTACATCGCAATAAGCCTGAACACGGCAGCGGGAGGCATTCAAAAGTGGACAAAGAGCGGAACTACCTGGAGCCTGGCTTATACAATTGGGACAGGTGCAACGAACATTGGCGCTTATGGCCTTGTTGCCGACTATTCAGGCACGGTGCCACTGATTTATGCAACCACGTTTGAGACGGCAGGCAATCGCATCATTAAAATCGCGGACAGCGGCACGCTTGCTACCGCCAGCATTACAACCCTGGTTGCTGCTACCTCCAACGCGTTTTACAAAGGCATCACCTTTGCGCCAACGGCAATCGGCACGCCAGTTGTGAATCTATCTATCAGCACAGACACCGCCTCCGAAACCGGTGTTACGAAAGTGATTGTAAAGGCGAATTCGTCCTTCGCCGTAACAGGCAGCAAAACAGTTTCGCTGGCTGTTACCGGTACGAGCATTACAACCGGCGACTACACCCTTTCTTCCGGCACGACGATTACAATTCCAAGCGGCGCAACCTATGGCGTTGATACGTTCACAATCGTTGATGATGTTTTGGTGGAAGGCTCGGAGACAGCGACACTTACCATTAGCTCGCCATCATCAGGCATTGTGCTTGGCACGACAACAACTAAAAACATTGCGATTGCAGACAACGATGCGCCCGGCCCGCCGACCATCAGCATCAATACCGCTACGACTACCGATTTCATTGACGGCGGTGTGACTCCAGCACCTGTTTCGCCTTACAAAGTGAGTGGCGCAATTGCAGACCCGACAGACCCGGCTGCTACGCTCGGCATTGACTTCAACGTTGCTACCACACAGGCTACGGGAACGCTTTCGCTTTCTGTTACAAGCAGTAATACGGCTGTTGTGCCACTTACCAACATTGTAATAAGTGGCACAGGCAGCGTGCGGAACGTGAAGATTACTCCGGCTGCCATTGGCTATTCCAACATTACGTTCAAGCTAAAAGATGGCTTTGATTCCAGCACGTTCATCATTGCCTATGCGGCCTCGGCAGCTTCCGGTACACCGACCAATACATTCTGGCACAATGGCATGTCGGACGGCTCTGATGCAGTAGCGCTGGACAGTGCATGGTATGTGTGCGGCGACGACGAGCTGAATGTGCTCAACGTCTATTCGCGCACGCGCAGCGGTATGCCTGTAGTCTCTTATAACTACACCTCTAACCTCACTTTGCCAGACCCGGCGAAGCCGGAGGCAGACATAGAAGCTGCAACGCGGAGCCTGCGTAATGCAGGCCGCGTGTACTGGGCAGGCTCTATGAGCAATGGCAAGGCACCTTTTGACAACAAGCCTAATCGCGACCGCATTTTTGCGACGACGGTATCCGGCACCGGCGCTTCCACAACATTCACGTTTGGGGGCTGGGCTGCGCTGAAGTCTTCACTGCTTGCCTGGGGCGACGCTGCGGGGTACAGCTTTACGGCAAGCGCAGCGGCGGGCGTGGATTCTAAAGCGCCGAATGGCTTCGCGCTTGAAGGCATCGTGTTCGGCCCTGACAGTACAACACTTTATCTCGGCTTGCGCGCCCCGCTGGTACCAACGACCACACGCAAAAACGCGGTGATTGCGCCGATTCAGGCCTTTGAAACATGGTTCAATAATGGTGCGCCGGTTGGCAATCCTACTTATGGCTCGCCTATTGAATTAAACCTCGGTGGCCGTGCTATCCGTGACCTCACCCGTCTTGCCAATGGAACTTACATCATCGTAGCCGGCGATGCGGGCGGCGCGCAAATGGGTGCGCTGTATAAGTGGAGCGGTCAGCGCACAGACGCCCCTATCCGCCTGACTACGCCGTCTGTGGATACGCTGAATATGGAAGGCGTGATGCCGGTATATGCAGCGGGCGGGACTACGCTGAGCGGCCTTCAGGTGATTTCAGATAAGGGCGGCGATGTGCTCTACAACGACGGAACAGAAGCAAAAGACTTTGGCGACTTGCAACTGCGCAAGTTCCGCTCCGATGTTGTTACGGTTACAGACTTGACGCTACCTACCGGTGTTGCAGTAACAAACCGTACAATGCAGGCGCTAAGCATCTATCCAAACGCTTCTGCCGGGCCTGTTACGGTTCGCTTTACTGCGAATGCAGCCGAGGCGATGCTGCTTTCTGTTACGGATATGAACGGCAGATTGCTTACGGAAAAGGCGGTGCAGACTTCCGCCGGCGTGAATGAGGTGCGCATGGATTTGAGCAATCTGGCGAAGGGACAATACTTCCTCCACCTGCGTTCCCAAACGGTTAATTACAGCGGAAAGCTGCTGCTGAAATAATCAATCCAGCCGGGCTTACGGCCATTGCAAGCGCCTGCCAGTATCGGCAGGCGCTTGTCGTTATACGGCAAACTAATCGTTTATCCTTTTTCAAGCCTGGCAAGGGATAATAGTCCGCAGCCGGAGCAGTCTCCGACTTACTTCTTTACCTTTCCGGCTCAGGTCTTTCCTTTGCGATTTTCCCTTTTTTCTCTCCTGCTTCTATGCAGCGTCGCAGCGTCTGCTCAATCTTCTTCCGGCAAAGAGCGCATAACGGGCATAGTAGGGAATGCCGCAGACGGCAAGCCGGTGGAATATGCAGCGGTCAGTATTCTGGCCGACACCGGCGCTTTGCCCCTGAATGGCACGATAGCCGATTCGGAAGGGAGATTTTCTATTAGTCCCGTCGCGGCGGGCAGCTACCGGCTCATCACCGACTTCATCGGATATCGGCGGGATACGCTGCGGCTCTCGCTTGACGGTAATACGGCAAGAGCTACAGATACCATCCGGCTCCGGCAGAGCGCACGAACGCTGAGCGGCGTAACGGTTTCCGCAAGCGCGCCTCTGATAGAAAACAAGGTGGACAGGATTGTATTCAACGCCGCATCAGACATCACCTCCCAGGGCAGCACCACGCTTGACCTGCTGCGCAAAGTGCCGCAGGTAACAGTGGATATTGACGGCAACGTGGAGCTGCAAGGCAACCCCAACATCCGCTTTCTTATTAACGGCAAGCCTTCTTCCATCTTCGGCGCAAGCCTTGCGGATGCACTGGCTTCTATTCCCGCCAGCCAGATTCAGCGCATAGAGGCTATCACTACGCCGGGCGCGCGATACGATGCGCAGGGCACTGGCGGCATCATTAACATCATTCTAAAGGAAAGCCGTGTGCAGGGCTATAATGGCAGCGTCTCGCTTTCGGCAGGAACGCGATTAGAGAATGGGGCGCTCAACCTGAATGTGAAGCGTGGCAGTTTTAGCATCAATGTTGTTTTCTCCGGCAATGCGCAGTTGCCTTCGCATACGCTCACACGGCAAGACCGGACATCTCTTGATACAAGCACCGGCACCGGCACACACCTGCTGCAAGACGGCTATTATGATTTTGATCGGGCAGGATACAACGGTGGCCTCGGCGCGGAATGGGAAGTGAGCAAGCACAATACACTCAGCGGCGGCATCAGCGCGGCGCACTTCGGCAACCACAGCAGCGGGGAGATTGCGCAGCAAAGCATTGCGCTGGGTGCTGGCGGCGCGCAGCTTTCAGCCGTTTCCGCAACGCGGACCCCGGAAAGCCGATTTCATACAACATCGCTGGATTGGAACCTCGGCTACCGGCACAGCTTCGCAAAAGAAGAACAAACATTGGATGTGCTCTATAGCGCAAGCTATGCACGGCCCGAAGCGTCCTACGCGCAATCGCAGATGGCTACGGGCCAGTCGCTGCCGTCAACGGGCAGCAGGAGCAGTAGTCCCGGTACGGATGGGGAAACAGAAATTTCTGCTGATTATGCACAGCCAATCGGAAAAGATGCTTCGCTGGAATGCGGCGCAAAGAGCCTCTTTCAAAGCATACACAGCACTGCCGACGTCAGTACCATTTCCCCGCCGGGCCCCGATTATGTTGCCGACCCTTCGCAATCCTTCGCGCTGCGCTACACTATTGCTGTGTATGCGGGTTATGTCTCGGCATCGTTCCGGATTGGCGGCTGGCTGGATGTGAAGGGAGGACTTCGTTATGAATACACCGACGTGTCTATTGACTATCCCGGCACAACGATTCCTGCATATGGCATTTTTGCGCCTACGGCGATTATCTCGCACAAATGGAAAAGCGGCACATCTCTGAAGCTCGCCTACACACGCCGCATTGAACGGGCGGAGTACGATGAGATTAATCCCTTCATTAATCGCGGCGACCCTTACAACCTGAGCACAGGAAACCCGCTATTATCGCCGGAAATCGGCAACAATATGGAGCTGGGTTGGAGCAGGCAATTCGGCAAGGGCAGCAACCTCAATATCTCGCTCATAGAGCGAATAAATACCGACGACCACAAGCGTGTAACAGACTTTTATCCCGCCTATCGTGTGGGTGATTCCGTATTTCAGAATGTTTCGGTACAGAATTTTCGGAATGCCGGCACGGAGTACAATACAGGCATCAACGTTTCGGGCTCGCTACGCATACGTGAGCTGTTTACGCTGCGCGGCAATGCAATATTGATGAACCAATACTTTGAGCCTTCGCTGCCGGGATTGCGGAGCGGCTCAATCGGCTACCGTTTTCGCGGAAACCTTAACCTGGGCTATCAACTGCCAGGCAGCACTTTTGCAGCGGAAGCTTTCGGCAATTATAATGCGCCGACGCAAAACATTCAGGGCCGCACGCAGCAGAACCTGAGCTACACAATAGCTGTGCGGAAGCTATTCTGGAACAAGAATGGCAGCGTTGGCGTTACGGCCACCAATCCATTTAACAGGTATGTACAGCAGGTGACTACGGTGAGTGCGCCAGGCTACGAATCGTATGTAGAGCGGCAGGTGCCCTTCCGCTCATTCGGCATTGTGTTCAGCTGCAAGTTTGGCAAGCTGGAAGTGAAGAAGGAGCGCGAGGACGACAAGAGCTACCTCAACGATGTGCCGGGCAGCGGCAACTGATGGAAAGAACCCTTGTGCTGCAGCCCGTTTTACTTCTTCGCGGCGCTATCCACTACTTCAATGCGGATGTCAAACCTGAAGCCTTCTTCATGCTCGTCATTGCCACTGCACCGTCCGCTGCCGTGGTTGTCGTCCTCCTCTTCTGAAGAAATCACGATATGGTCGGTGCCTTTGTAATTCGCGGTAGGCGTGTATTGATACACTGTAGCTCCCTGCGCATCCTTAGCTATCTCGCTGACAATGCTATGCGCCGCCCCGGTTTCAATGGTATATTTTTCCTGGCCGTTGATGGCAGGCAGCGCATACCTGTAGGTTGAGTTGACTGATATCTGCACGCTGATATTTGTAGTAACCGCCTCATCGTCTTCCTTCTCGCAGGACTGCAGCGCGAACATGGACAGGCAAACAAGTGCGGCGACGGCAATATTCTTTGTAATAGTTTTCATGGCAGGTTTATTTATCACAAGGTATGGAGAATAGCCTGCTCCCATTCAGTACTATGCTTCAGCGCGATGATTAGAAAATCTGTCTCACTATTTGCTTTGATGTTTATCATGTTCTCCTGCGCCGCGCAGAATCCAGACATTGATTTGCTCAAAGAAATCAACCTGCACCGCTATACGGCAATGGATTTCTTCTTTCAGGCAATCACTGATTCGGAAATGTGGATTGCCTACAGTTTACCGCCGCTGATACTCTTTTATGCTTTGTATAAGGGTAATCTTCTGCTCCGGCGAAAGGCGGTCTTTATGACAGTTTCCATGCTATTGGCTGTTACGGTCTGTACTATTCTGAAGCATGCTGTCCATCGTCCGCGGCCTTTTATTACCTACCATTTTCTTCAAAAAATGACCTCTATTGCAAGCGCATCTTTTCCATCCGGACATACAACGGATGCTTTTGCGTTCGCAGCCTCGCTGAGCTTCGCATTTCGCAAGCGGACTGTAATTATACCTGCCTTTCTGTGGGCGTGCTTAGTCGGGTATTCACGCATGGATTTGGGCGTGCATTATCCAAGCGATGTGCTCGGCGGCATTGTGATTGGGATTGTGTGCCCGTGGGCCATTTATCTGTTGATGCACCGAAAGCGTTTTCATTTGACAAACGTTACCTTCTAATTTGCCGGAGTAGCGTCGCTTTGCATTAGCATCCTACTTCAGAAAAGCACGTTGAAGTGATGCATTCCATTTTCAAACGTATAGGACACGTCAATGCCGCTTGCTACGCAAATCTGCTTTACTATGGAAAGGCCGAGCCCGTTCCCATCCTGCCCGCTATCCGTATGCCGGTAGAAGGGTTGAAAAAGCTTTGCAGCCTCTAATTGCGGAAGCGAGGAAGTATTGCTAACGCTTAACTCGCCTTGCTGCAGGCATACATCAATAGCGCCGCCGGTGTAATTATATCTGATAGCATTGTTCAAAAGATTACCTACGAGAATGTCGGCGAGGTAAGGATTGCAGCGAATGCTCGCCGGCTTCCGGTCTAAGGAGATAGCGATGCCTCTGCCCTCAATCATTTCGCTTAGCTCCGCCGCCTTCCCCGCCACAAGCTCGTGCAGCGCCACTTCTTCGCCGATTGGGAATTGCCCGTTTTCAATCTTCGTCAGCAATAGCAAAGACTTAAACAATCGTGTCAGTCGCTCCACCGAATCATCTACATCCATTATTTCCTTCGCCTGCGCTTCATTGATGTCCGGCGATTGCATCAGGCCTTCCAACTTCGTGCGCATCACGGCGAGCGGCGTCTGCATCTCATGCGCCGCATTGGATGTGAATTCACGCATGAGCTGGTAGTCCTGCAAGCCACGCGCGGCAAGGCCATTCAGGGTTTCATTGAGCATCGTAAATTCTTCAATGGCCGTCGGCGGCAAACGCAGCGGTTGGCGTTGCGTGAAAGAATATCTGCGGGCGGTGTCAATGGTGCTGTAAAAAGGCTTGAGCAAATGCCTGACTACATAACGATTAATGAGGTAAACCAGCATCATCATCAGCGCAATCGTAATGATGGTAACGAACGCCACGATTTTCAGCAACGCTTCGGTTTGCTCCAGCGGAAGGCTGATATAAAACTGATAGTTCCTCCCTTCAAACGCTACCGGAAAGCTGAGCTGGCGAAAGTCTTCCGTGCCCTCCTCATCCGGCAGCTTCACGGTGGTGTAGGCTGTGCCGGCTGGCTTTGAAACAGCGATATAAGAGATGCGCTGGTCGGCAATAGAAACCGGCGTCGGCAGCTTTCCGTATTGATGGATGTACTGTAAGTTTTCGTCGCGCTCCGTATCCAGCGCCTCGTCTATTTGCTTTATCAGGATGTAACGGAACGTGAAGAACAGCGCGCCTGCCCCGATGAGGAATACGGCAACCATTGCCCATACATTGAGCCTTGCATATCGGGTAAAGAGCTTCATCGCACGGAGAATTTATAGCCCATGCCGTACACGCTTTGTATGAAGTCGGGAGCGCCTGCAACTTCCAGCTTCTTGCGCAGGTTCTTGATGTGTGTATAGATGAAGTCGTAGCTACCGGCCATATTCATATCATCGCCCCAAAGGTGCGCGGCAATCGCGTTTTTAGACAGTACGCGGTTCTTATTGATAGCGAAGAATTGCAGCAGCTCATACTCCTTTCTGGTAAGCGGCAACAATCCCTTGTTCACGTAAGCGCATTGCGCGGACACGTCAATTTCCAAATCGCCAAGGCTCAGCTTGTTGCTACCATGCAGATTCTTTCTGCGGATAATGGCAGCGATGCGTACACTAAGCTCCGCAAGGTGAAAAGGCTTTGTGAGATAGTCGTCCGCGCCGAGGTTCATGCCGAGCAGTTTGTCTTCAAGCTCCGCACGTGCCGAAATGATAATAACGCCGTCGCTCTTGCCCATTCCTTTAGCTGCTGCAGCAGGCTCAGACCATCGCCGCCGGGCAGCGTAAGGTCTATAATGATGCAGTCGTAATCATAGACTTCAATCTTTGCCTGCGCCGACTTGTAGGTCTTGGCGGTCTCGCAGAGGTAGTGCTGCGCAGTGAGGAAAGCGTAGATGCTCTGGGCCAGGTCGGCATCATCTTCAATGATGAGCAGCTTCACAGGTTGCGGGTTGACAGCTTAGACGATTAATCCTTGACCGTTTTCAGCAGATTCCCATTGCCGTCAAAAATCATATCCTTGCCATTCACCTGGGCTTCAAAGTGCGTGCTGCCACCGGCCATCTTTAGCTCGGCGGCTTCTTTTACCTTACTGCTCATGTTGTGCGCTTTCAGGTACTGCGTAACGCTGGCAGGCAGGCTGGCTACAGGAATTTCCTTCTCTGTCTCCTTACATGCACCGGTGGCGTCAAAGGTTGCGGTCAGCTTTTCGGCACCTTGCTTAAAAGCGGCTTCGTAGCCGCCGTCCTTTTCCAGTTCCCACTTAACGCCGGTTGCGGTAGAGAATGATTTGGCGAAGGTTGCTTTGACCGCTGCTGGTACGGAAGCAGCAGCGATTTTTTTGGCGTTCGCTGCGAATGCCAGGCAGCAGAGTATTACGGTGAGCCTCTTTTTCATTGTTTGATGTTTTAGAAATCCAAAGGTCAGGTGGCATTCTGTAGCATTTCTGAAGATGCGGCCTTGAAGGCAGATGGGAAATTGAAGCATTTCTTCAGAATGTAATCATGCAGCGCTAATCTTCTCTTCACATAGCCATAATAACAGGGGCGGACTTTCGCGCCTTGTATTATGGGCCGGAGATTGAATCATTTTAGAGGGAGTTCTTACGGTCGTTGCGTGCGGCAGCTTCTTCCGCTTATTCTATCACTGCTTGTAATAAGCGCCAAAGCACAAGTACAGGGACAGGTTACAGATAGCAAAACCGGAGATGAGTTGGTTGGTGTTGCTATCTATCTCTCCAATGGCAAAAATGCTGATTTTTCAGGGCTGAATGGTACGTATCATCTGAGGCACATCGCGCCGGGCACATACACGCTGAACGCCGAATATTTAGGCTACGTGAAGCAGCAAAGAACAATAACGGTCAGCGACTCCGGCAAGACATTGACTGTTGACTTTGCGCTCGCCTCAGTTAGCAAAACGCTGAACGAGGTAACAGTGAGAGGCGCTGCGGAAAATGGTTCCGACAGACAAGCAAGAGGCATTGAAAAGAATGCCGAAAACGTACTAAACGTTTTGTCTGCAAAGACCATTCAGCTGCTACCCGACATTACCACGGCAAGCATTCTGCAACGGGTTTCCGGCGTTTCGTTGGAGCGCTCAAGTACAGGCGATGCGCGTTACGCCATTATCCGTGGCATGGAGCAACGCTACAATTACACGTTGGTAAATGGCATCAAAATTCCGAGCCCGGACAATCAATACCGCTACGTGCCGATGGATATGTTTCCGGCGGAACTGCTGGAGCGGCTGGAAGTGGTAAAGGCACTTACACCTAATATGGAAGGCGATGCCATCGGCGGCGCGATGAATCTGGTAATGAAGAATGCGCCCGACCGGCTTACCATTAATGCAAGCGCAGGCTCGGGTTTCAGCCAATTGCTTTCAGACAGAGGCTACGAGAATTTTGATAAGAAGGTTGTCAGCAAGCAGTCTCCGGCGGATTTGCATGGCGCGGATTATGTCGCAACTCCGGCAGATTTTACCTACAAGAACTTTGACTATAAGCAGCGCAGTCTGCCGCTCAATAGCCTGTTTGGTTTATCCATCGGAAACCGCTTTCTCAAAGACAAGCGACTGGGAATTATAGTAGCAGGCAGTTATCAGAACCTGTTTAGAGGCTCCAACACCGCCTTCTTGAAGCCCAACAATCAGCCGCAGCCGGGCAATATTCCGTCGTTTGACGACATCTACATTCGGAAGTACAATACGCAGCAAACACGTTACGGAGCGCATGCTAAGATTGATTACGCCTTTAATGAGCGCAACAGAATAAGCTTGTACAACCTGTTTATAGAATTAGACGAAGTTCAAAACCGCGAGACGATAGATACGAGCCTCTCCATCGGGCGAAGCGGCGTTGGCACGGGCAATACTTACGTGCTGTTCCGCTCCAGGATGCAAAACCAGAGCATCTACAATTCAACGTTGCAAGGGGATCACGCTTTAAGTGATGGGCTGCGCCTTAATTGGTCGGCGGTGTATTCGCTTGCAAAGAGTCTGACGCCGGACTGGTCTGAGTATCAGACCGTGCGCGTGGTGGGCTACGACATTAATGGCGAGCACACCGCAACAGCGCCGGTGCTGAACATTCCTTTCTACAGGATTTGGACGAATAATTCTGACCGGGATTTAGCCGGCTATCTCAATCTTGAATACAAGAAACGCATCGCCGGCCACGACGTTACTTTCTCGCTTGGCGGACTGTACCGCGACAAGCTGCGGAACAATCATTACAACGAATGGGACTTAATCCCAAAAACATCTACCACCGGCCAGGCCGTGCCGTATGATGGGACGCTCTCGCCCGATAAATTCCAGTTCAACGGCACCACGGCTGCGCAAGGGAATCCAATAAATCCATTGACATACACAGCGACCGAGACCATAATCGCATACTACATTCAGGCAAACATTCAACTGCTCAAAAAGCTATCCGTCTTAGCCGGAGTACGAATAGAAGATACCAAGCAAGGCTGGGAGACGGCGCAAGACCCTAAGGTTTCGTATGGCGCGCGGGGCAACATTCCCTATACCGATGTGCTGCCAAGCGTACACTTTAAGTATGCCCTTAGCAACACGCAAAACCTCCGGCTGTCTTACTTCCAGGGCATCAATCGTCCCGGGTTCTTTGAGTATGTGCCGTACAATATCTACAACGACAACTTTAGCCTGAGCGGTAACCCAAAGCTGAAGCATACGACCTCAAGCAACTTTGACTTCCGGTATGAATACTTCCCGAAGGCATTTGACCAATTGCTTGTCGGAGCATTCTACAAGAATATCACAGACCCGATAGAAACCGGGATTGAGTTCACCGGAACATCCAGCGCCACGCTGAAGCCATTCAATTTCGGCACCGCGAAAAATTACGGCTTTGAGATTGCCGTCACCAAATATTGGGGGCATATCGGCTTCTCGGGCAACTACACTTTTACGGCTTCCAGCATCACTACCGACAAGCTGTTTTATGACTCGTCATACGTGGCTGTTCACACTACGCAGGACAGGCCGCTGCAAGGCCAGTCGCCGCACATTGCCAATGCATCGGCGCTGTACAAGAATCAAAAGATTGGGCTTGACGCGCAGCTTGCATGCGTCTATACAGGGAGGAAAATCACGTTCGTATCGCCCTACAAAGACCTTGATTACTGGCAGCGCGGCACCACGCAATTGGACTTCTCTCTGGAAAAGCGATTCCTGAAAAGCTTCACCTTCTACTGCAAGATTAATAACCTGCTGAACACACCGGTGATTGTAGAGATTCTCCAGCCAAACATCTACCAGACCGGAAAGTTCGCGCTGCCAATCCAGACGCGCGACGACCGCGTAACGGTGCAGAAAGATTACTACGGTCAGAACTACATTTTCGGCATCCGCTACAATTTCAAAAACTAAACACTACATACAAACAACCATGAAACAAACAAAACAAATCGTAGCCATCGCATTAGCTACGCTCGCCATCACTTCGTGCAAGAAGAGCGACAACGGGACTATCTCGGAGCCGCAAATCCAGATTGGTCAAACCCTAACCAGCGACACGCTAAAGGGTTCTGTAAAGGGCACAATGGTAAGCGGCAAGACGTACTATTTCTACGACCAGGTAATCGTCAATGCCGGCGATACGCTGCTGATGCAAAGCGGTGTGAAATTGCTCTCCCTTGCGCCTGCCGCGCAGCTTTACGTGAAAGGTTCTTTTATCTCTTTGGGCACGAAGGCGAACCCCAATTGGATTACCGGAATTGACGCCGACAAGAATCCTTCTGCCTATAAGCTCACCACGCCGCAAGACCCAAACACTGACCCCGGATTGAAGCCGACCGGAAAGCTGTGGGGCGGCATTCAGTGCGACAAAACTGCTGACCTGCTGGACATCAAATGGACGCACATGGACTTTGCCGGCGGCACTGTAAGCGCGAGCAATCCACCGGTGGGCTATGCAACCGGCGCTAATCTTTTCAACATTTTCTTTCAAAATCCAGCCGGCATTTTAATCCTTGAAGACTCCTGGATTTATGGCTCTACGACGGACGCGGTGCGGATGAACGGCGGCAAATTCCACATCATGCGCAACACGGCTGAGAAGATTGCTTACAACGATGGCGACTGCTTCAACGTGAAGAACTCTTCCGTCGGCGACATGGCGTATAACCTCATCGTAGGTACCGCGAAAGGCGGCACGAAGGCGTCCAACAAAGGCACCTACGGCACTACGCAGACGAACGTGAATATGTACAACAACACCTACATAACGGGTGGCTTCCGCAGCGTTGACCCCGACCGTGGCGCGAACGTGAATTATGAAGAAGGCGCGCGCGGAAATGCCTACAACAACATCTTCGTGAATTGCAGAACCGGCTTGCGCATCCTGGAAAATCCAAAGGCGGATACTGCCAACTGCCATTATGGAAACAACCTCAGCTATGGCGACAGCCTTTCTATTGTGAACATGTTCTACCCGCCTACGCACATCACCAAGCCTATCGACAGCGATATTCCGGCTCCGGCCTCATTCTATCCCGGCTACCCGAATAGCTATACACTTGGACAGGTTTACAATGCGCCTGCACTTGTAGGTAAAAACAATCCGCAATTTGTAAACTTTCCGCTGCCTGTAGTAGGTGCTCTGACGCTTTACAACTTTGTAGGCAACTACAATTTCCATCTGAATACAGGCTCACCCGCTATTGGCAAGGGGTACACAGCCTTTACGCCCATCAATGCAACGAGCGCTCTTACCACGCCTGCGCTGAAAGCTACCATTACTGCACCGAGCATTGACTTGGGTGCCTTCCCTGTGGATGGCTCCGGCAATCAGCACTAAGCGTTAGTTTTTAATAGAAGAGGCGGTCTCATGAACAATGAGACCGCCTCTTTTTTGTGCGCCAGCGTGTCGGCGCAATGAATTATGCGCTCTATCTATCCCTTAGGTCAATCTGCTCTGGTGATGAGCTCCAAGCATTATCAGCATAAACAGTCAACTTTCTATAACCATTAAAGCTGGTATTGTCATATTGCGCGACGATATGCCTTAATTGCCTCTCATCAATATAGCCGGCACTTACAGGATTCTTAGGAAGCTTCGCAAACTTTTTATTGTCAAAGAATACGATTGTGTTTATAACTCCATTCTCCCATTCACCTTTTTTATTTAAGCAAAAATCAATCAGCAAATTCCTGTCAACCGGTTTCTTAGCGAAGTACACCTTAAGCGTGTTCATTTTGCCATCAAGCTTGCGCTCTTCATTTTTACCAGTAATGTATTCGTAAGGATAACTTTTCGGAGTAGAAGTTGATGTTGATGTTGGCAGTGCCGATTGATATGTTGGAACATCATGGGACGAAGTTGAAGATTCCGAACCTGATGAATCAGAATTGTCTTTGTTCTTTTCAATTGAAGAGCCAATAAAGCCAATGATGAGTAAGGCACCTATTCCAATAAGAACCTTTTTACCTGTAGAAGACTTCTTTGACAGTGGGGTTTGACTTTTAAAACCAGCACTTTGATTAGCCCGCGTAATTGGAAAGGTAGATTCAGGCTGTTGAAAACTTGCATTCTCAGCAATAGATGCTTGACCATGCTGACCAATAAGTTTACGAACATATTCAGCTGCATCACCCAATCCTAAGCCTTTTGCATCCTGGCAAAACTTTACTGCGTCCAGTAAACCTCGCGATTGATTAATCTGAATGATTCTCTCGTCAATATTGTCATTACCCATTTCAATTTTCTGCTGAACTGTCGGAACAACTACCACCGTAGGAGTTGTATTTATGCTTACCGTTTTTCCTTGCCCAGGCGCAAAAACCTTCCCACATGAAAGGCATGTTATCTTCACTTTATTACTTCCCAATGTTCCGGCTAAAAGCCCAATGCCGCCCGTGAGTACTGCACCCACTACAGCCTTTTTCCCACTAAACCCTTTTTTATTGGTGGTGAGCTGTGCAGAGCCGCACTTCGGACATTGAAGTTCAGTTGATGAAGCGTTCATAAGATGTGGTGAATTTGAGTGCTGCCAAATATACGGCGATGAATTCTTCGCTAAGAGTCCTTCCACCGCACAAAAAAGCCGCATCTTTTTTGAATGCGGCTTTCATCCTGCGGAGAATATCTGCTGCGGCTATTCCTTGATAAAGCTCAGCGTTTGTTGTAGTGAGCCATCATTCTGGATGGAAATAAAATAACGGCCTGCAGGCAGCGTTACCACATCAAAAGAAACTTTCGCTTCAGTCGTGCTGAATGCGCGGACGACCTGGCCATAGCTGTTTGCGATGCGAATCATTTTGTTACCGACGCCGCATTCCAGCGTCAAAGATTCACGCACCGGATTGGGATAAGCCTGTGCAGCAGATGTGCCGGTCAAAGGCTTAACGCCTACGCCACCACCGCTTGTTACGATAATGCTGTCGCCTTCTACGACAACATTATCAAAGCGATTGTTGCCGGATGTGCCGGAAGTATTCCCGGCAAATTTGATTCGGAAAACAAGCCTGTTATTATTGTTTGTGCCTGCAGTGTCCGCGCTGAAATTGATGCTGACAAGCCCCCAATTGCTGCCCTGATATTTCGCCTGCGATACATCCAGCGTGTTGATGTTGAGGCCGGACGTTTTCCATGTCGCGCCGCTGTCAATGCTGTAGTCAAAATTCTGAGTGAGCATTCCCGAGGTAGTGCTGGAGCTTTGCAGCACGTAGCTCATCACAATGTTGCGATAGCCCTTAGTCGGAATGTAAATCTGCATGTATGCGCTGTCGCTCGGGTTGCGGAAACGAAGCGCATTGTTGGTGGTAGCAGTTATGCCAAGACGCGTATTGGTGTCAGTGCCCGCAACGTTGTCAATATAGCCCGCGTAGGCGGCGGACGCGCCTGTCACAAGCTTGTAAGCGATAACCGCCTTGTTAGTATCTATCGCTGAGAAAGATGCCTTGAGGTCGGGAATGCCGGGATTGCGGTACGCGCCTGTAAGGTTATTAAAATGCCAGAAGTGAATCACTTTCGGTGCGGCTCCCGCTTGCACCGTAAAGCCCAGCGCCGCGATAGCGAGTAATGTTTTTTTCATCGTGTTTGGTTTTGGTTTTGACAAACCTATTTGCCCAACATCATCGCACTGTTAGCAGCATGAATGATGATGCAAACGTGAAGCGCCGGTAATGGATTCATCATTGAATCTTAACGCTCCGGCCATATGCTTCGGGGACTTTTACGTCCTGTCAATAGCCGATAGCATAGCACCCGGCTTCCCGACTTCATTCATAACCTAACGAGGCTTTTTGCCACCGACAATCATGCGTTCATTTATTGCACTCTTCGCTATTCTCTTATTCGCCCTTCCGGGCAATGCAAATGCGCAAGGCGGCTGCACCGACCCAACGGCAACCAACTACAATCCATCAGCTACCAGCAATGACGGCTCGTGCCTTTATGCGGCTACGCACTACAATCCGGCCCTGCGAGCGGCCTTTGGCTCGGGCGTGCCGGAGTCTTCCGGCCTTATCTGGAGCGATGGCAAGCTTTGGACGCATAATGACAGCGGTAATCCAGCCAGCTTTTTCAGCGTAGATACCGCCACCGGCGCTATCCTGCAAACGGTTTTCATTGACAACTTTCCAAACACCGATTGGGAGAATATCACGGCGGACAGCGCCTTTATCTACGTCGGCAATACAGGGAATAATAACGGCACACGCACCGACCTGAAAATTCTGAAGGTTGCCAAAGCCGATATTACGACTGCCGCTGTCGTGCATGTCAATGCTCAGGCCATTTCGTTCTCCTATACCGACCAGACGAGCTTTGCTTCCAGCAGCACGCACAACTTTGATTGCGAAGCCATGATTTCCATTCGCGACTCGCTATACCTCTTTACAAAAGACCGGGGCGACAGTCGTACCCGCGTTTACAAGATGCCGAAGACGCCGGGGACGTACGCTGTGAGTCCGTACACAAGCTTTGCAGCGGGCGGACTAATTACCGATGCTGCCTACAATCCTGCCACCAAAGAGGTAGTCCTCATCGGCTACCTCAGCGGTCACCTTAATTCCTTTATTTGGTTTCTGAACGACTATAAAGCAGATTCATTCTTCACGGGCAACAAGCGCCGCGTGGAAATCAACAATGGCGTGGAATGGCAAACCGAGGGCATCACCTTTTTTCCCGGCAACCGCTTTCTTGTCTCTTGCGAGGTGACCAATTCCATTCCTGCGTCGTTCTACGTCTGCAACCGGAATCTGACACAATCAAGCACGGCAGTAAATGGCCTTTTGAAAAGCGGAGCGATAACCGCTTATCCGAATCCGGTAGCTGATATGCTGCACATTGATGGGATGGTCACGGAAGCATCGTATCTCATTACAGGCATGACTGGTCAGGTATTGCTTGAAGGCAAGCTGGCGTCCGGTGCGGGCTACGTCGCTGTAAAAGCATTGCCGGCAGGAAACTATACCCTGACCATATCACCGGCAAATGGGGACAGCATCACTAAAATGATATTTACAAAGAAGTAGTCTTTCGCTCTCAGAATACGGCGCAAGGCCTATCTGCTTCAGGATTCAAACAGAATTGCCCGATACTTTTACGCCCTGTAGATGCTACAGGGCGTTTTAAATTTTATTCAATGAAGCAAATAATCAGCGTGGCTCTTTGTCTATTGACTATGGACAGCATCCAGGCACAGACTTCAGGCTATGAAGTCCGGAAAACCTTCCATATCCAAAGCGGCGGTGGCTGGGATTACATCGCTGTCTCGCCACTTTCTCCAAACATCTACGTCTCGCACGGCACACAGGTGAACATCCTGAACAAGACAACGGGCGATTCAACCGGCGTGATAAAGGGTACAATTGGCGTGCATGGGATTGCATTTGCGCCGGAATTGGGCAAAGGATTTATTTCTAACGGGAGACTCAACAACGTTTTTGTTTTTGACGCGAAAACCAATGTCGTAACTGACAGCATCCGCACGGGTGAGAATCCTGATGCGATGTGCTACGATGCTTTTTCAAAGAAGCTGGTCGTAGGTAATGGCCGCAGCAACGACCTTACGATTATTGATGCGGTTACAAATAAGGTGCTTGCTACGGTTCCGCTCGGCGGCAAGCCGGAGGCAAGTGTGAGTGATGGCAAGGGAAAGGTGTTCATTAATGTAGAGGACAAGAATGAAGTAGCGGTGCTTAATACGGTTACGATGAAAATCGTAGCCCGCTATTCGCTGCAAGGCGGAGATGAGCCTGCCGGATTGGCGATGGATGGAGAAGGGCATTTTCTTTTTGTAGGCTGCGGCAACAAGAAATTAATTGTCTTAGAAACTGCAACAGGTAAGCAGCGCTGGACATTGCCAATCGGCGAACATTGCGACGGCGTGGTTGCCGATAGAAGTTGGGCTTATGCGTCAAATGGAGACGGGACACTCACCGTTATTCATCCGGCAAAGACCGGCTACAAAATGGAAACGATTCCTACCAAGCGCGGCGCAAGAACGATTGCTGTTGACCCGGCGACCCATATTATCTACCTGCCCACTGCAGACTTTGAACCACAGCTGGAAGCCTCTAAGGAACGCCCGAAAATGATTCCCGGAACTTTTGAGGTGCTTGTAATAGGGAAGAGCAAATAAGGAAGCCGCATGAGGAAAATCTGGGGCATTCTGTTCATCACATTATTCGCCTGCGACAATGTCGTAGCAGCACAAACGGTGCGTCTGGAAGATTATGTGCAGACTGTGAAACAGTATAGCCCGCTGCTGCGCGAGTACCGGAATGTTGTGTTATCCAACAGCATTGACAGCCAGAAAGTCCGGGCATCTTACAAGCCGCAGGTGGCGCTGATAAGTACAAATTCTTACGCTCCAACGCTGCCCAATTTCGGCTACGACCCCACAGCCACAAATGGCGGGCAATACAGTACACTCGTCAATGCAAATAAGACTTTTGTTGGCCGCGACAATCTGAATACGCAGTTCCGCGCAGTGCGATTGGCAAGCGATTCGGTGCGCAATACCTCGCTTATTGCAGAGCAGGATTTAACGCGAACAATCACACAGCAATACCTCACCGCTTATGGCGACCAGCAATTATTGCAGGCAAATGAAGAAATCAATCGCCTCTTGCAAAACGAAGGCACCATCCTGAAAAGCCTTACGCAGAACAACATCTACCGCCAAACGGATTACCTCACCTTCCTTGTAACGCAGAAGCAGCAAGACCTGCAACTGCGCCAGCTTCGTATTCAATACCAGACCGACTTCGCTACGCTGAACTACCTCTGCGGCATTGTGGATACAGCTGCGTTTGAGAAGACGCTCATGTTGCCGCAGATGGATGTACAGCTATTTGCCAATAACCTTAGCTCGGCATTCTTCCGGCGCTATGCGCTGGATAGCCTGCGGCTCCTGAACGAAGCGAAGCTCATCAACCTTGCTTATCGCCCGAAGCTCGGCGTGTTTGCCGATGCGGGCTACAACACGACGCAGCTCAATACGTTTTACAACAACTTCGGTACGAGCGGCGGCTTTTCTATTAACCTTCCGATTTACGATGGCGGCAGGCGCAAGCTCTCGCTGGGGCAAATCGCTTTGCAGGAAGATACGCGGCAGGGCTACCAGGAATTTTTCATCCGCCAGTACAATCAGCAGATTTCCGGAGCCCTGCAACAGCTATCGGCCACGCAATCTTTGCTGAGCGACATTGAGGCGCAGATTACTTACGCCAAAGGATTGATTGAGGTGAATGAAAAGCTGCTGCAAACCGGCGATGCGCGCATACCGGATTTCGTGATTGCTATCAGCAACTATCTCACCGCAAAGACGCTGCTGACGCAGAACCGCATCAGCCGCATGCAAATCATTAATCAGGTTAATTACTGGAACCGGTGATTAATTCAAAATGCAAAATGCAAAAGTCAAAACATAGAATACAAGCATTAGTCTCAGCCATCGTTCTTAGTCACGGAAGATGCACTAAGGGTTTTGCATTTTGCATTTTGACTTTTGCGTTAGCCGCGTGCGGCGGGAAAAAGACAACGGAAACAACAGAGGAAACCACAACAACCCGTACACGCACGCCGGTTACTGTCACGACCATTTCAGAAACGCCCATCACCGAATACGTAGAGTTGAATGCCACCTCGCAGTTCATGCAGAAGAACTACATGAAGGCGAATGTGAACGGCTATGTGCAGAGCGTGAATGCCTCGCTTGGAAAGTATGTGAGCGCGGGGCAAACGCTATTCACGCTTAAAACCAAAGAAGCGCAAAGCATCGGCAATGCGGTGAACAAACTTGACCCCTCCTTTCGCTTTTCCGGCATCAACAACATCAACGCATCTGGCGCGGGCTACATCACGCAGCTAAGCCACCAG
Organism: Chitinophagaceae bacterium; assembly: GCA_965246765.1. GTDB lineage: Bacteria > Bacteroidota > Bacteroidia > Chitinophagales > Chitinophagaceae > UBA1952. The sequence goes on along the minus strand of CBDFFJ010000005.1, from coordinate 210,904 downwards.
GTCGGCGATTATGTGCAGGACGGCGAGCAACTTGCGGTGATTAATGATGCGCAGTCCTTCGCCTTTATCCTGAACCTGCCGTATGAGCTTCGGCCTTTCCTGCTTCAACAAAAAACGGTTGAGCTTTTTCTGCCGGACAGTACGAAGCTGACAGGAACCATCGCCAATGTAATTCCAACTGTTGACCCTGCTTCGCAGTCGCAGCAGGTGGTGATAAAAGTGAACGGTGGCGCGGCGGCCATTCCTGAAAATCTAATTGCCAAAGTGCGCGTGGTGAAGACGCAAAAAAGCAATGCGCAGTCGCTGCCGAAAGCGGCGGTATTGAGTGATGAAGCGCAGACAAGCTATTGGGTGATGAAGCTCATCAACGACAGCACTGCTGTGAAGGTGCCAGTCCAGCGCGGCATTGAGATGGGCGACGCGGTAGAGATTGCCGGGCCGAAATTCTCAAGCGGCGATCGCATTCTACTGACCGGAAACTATGGCCTGCCCGACACTGCCGGCGTCATCATTGAAGCAAAACCCGCGCAGCCATGAGGTTTTTTCACAGCCATCGTAACCCGCTGACTGCGGTGCTCGCCATTATCATTCTTGGCGGCGTGTTCGCGTACACAAAATTGCAGACAGCGCTGTTTCCCGAAATCACCTTCCCGAAAATCAAAATCATTGCGGACGCAGGATTGCAACCCGTGGACAAGATGATGGTGACGGTAACGAAGCCGCTGGAAATTGCCATCAAGCAAGTGCCGGATTTGCAGACCGTGCGCAGCACGACAAGCCGCGGCTCTTGCGAGATTTCTGCGTTCATGAACTGGAATGCGGATATTGACCTTGCGCAGCAACGTATAGAATCGCGAATCGCGCAAATTAGGAACACGCTGCCGCCCGATATGCAGCTCACGGTAGAGCGTATGAACCCTTCTATCCTGCCGGTGATGGGCTACACGCTGGAGAGTCGTGGAAGAACACCGATTGAGATGCGGCAGCTTGCTTCATTTACCATCAAGCCGTTTCTCTCGCAGGTAGATGGCGTGAGCGAGGTGCGCGTGATAGGCGGGCGTCAAAAGGAATACTGGGTAACGCTTGACCAGCAAAAGATGAGCGCACTCGGTCTCACGCCGGACAGCATCAGCGGAGCGCTGGCGCAGACCAACTTTATCCGAAGCAATGGCTATTTAAGCGATTACCGTTTGCTGTACCTCACCGTGACAGACGCTACAGTACGCACAACCGAAGACCTGAACAATGTGATAGTGCGCAATGACGGGTTGCGCATCTTGCGCCTTGCTGACATTTCTACCGTCGGTGTGCATGAGGCTACCGAGTACATCCGTATCAATGCGAATGGAAAAGAAGGGTTGCTCATAGCGGTGATTAAGCAGCCCAATGCAAACCTCGTTACCGTTTCAAAGGCGATGGAAGCGAAGATTGCGGAGCTGCGCCACATCCTACCACCCGATGTAACGATTCGCCCATACTACATACAGGCCGACTTCGTGAACGATGCTGTGCGCAGCGTTACCGATTCGCTGTGGATTGGCCTGGCTTTGGCCATCATCGTGGCTATCATTTTCCTGCGTTCTATAAAGGCCAGCGCAACTATTCTTATCACGATTCCCGTCACGCTTTGCCTGACCCTGATTGTACTGTACGCCATTGGCTACACCTTCAATATCATGACGCTTGGCGCTGTGGCGGCAGCTATCGGACTGATCATAGATGATGCGATTGTAGTGGTGGAGCAAATCCACCGTACGCATGAAGAGCATCCCGATGAACCTACGCGGACACTCGTTCATAAAGCGATTGAATACCTGTTCCCGGCTATGCTTGGGTCGTCCATTTCTACCATTGTAATCTTCATTCCCTTTCTGCTGATGACTGGTGTAGCAGGCGCATACTTCAAGGTGATGACGAACACGATGATTATAACGCTGGTTTGTTCCTTCCTCGTTACGTGGATTGGGCTGCCGGTGATTTATCTCTTGCTCACACGCGAAAAGAACGCCGAACAAAAGACAGCCAAAGCGCCGGTAGTGCATGAAGTAAAGAAGCAACGCTGGGTGGCTTGGTTTATTGGAAAGCCGTACGTGAGTTTAGCCATCGTAGCTGGGCTTATTGTCTGCATCGCACTCATCGTCCCATCGCTGGAGACCGGCTTTCTCCCGGAAATGGATGAGGGCAGTGTCGTGCTGGACTATTCGTCACCGCCGGGCACCTCGCTGGAGGAGACAGACAGGATGCTGCGCGAATGCGAAAAGATTATTGTTCGGGTGCCGGAAGTAGAAGCTTACAGCCGGCGAACAGGCACTCAGATGGGCTTCTTCATCACAGAGCCGAATCGCGGTGACTACCTTATTCAGCTAACGAAAAGCCGCAGCCGCAGCACTGATGAAGTGATTGCCGACATCCGCGCCAAGATTGAAGCCTCGCAGCCCGCGCTGCGCATAGATTTTGGGCAGGTTATAGGCGATATGCTTGGCGACCTCATGGAATCGGTGCAGCCGATTGAGCTGAAGATTTTCGGGAACGACCAGAAGAAGCTGCAGGGACTTTCTACGCAGGTAGCAGATGTGGTGAGCGGCGTAAATGGCTCGGCGGATGTGTTCAATGGCGTTGTAATAGCAGGGCCTTCTTTAAGCATCATTCCAGATTATGCAAGGCTGGCGCAGTTTGGCGTGACGCCCGCCAGCTTTCAGTATCAGGTGCAGACGGCTTTGGAAGGGAATGTCGTGTCTAATATTCTGGAAATGGAACAGCAGCCAGCAGTGCGCATTGTCTATCCCGGCAATCGCAAGCTCAGCGTGGCAGACATTCCGCAACTGCGGCTTTCCATTCCCGGCGGAAAGTTGCAACCCATTACGCAGCTTGCCACTGTGAACATTAATCCTGGCGACGCGGAAATTCAGCGCGAAAATCTGCAAAGCATGGGCGTGGTGACGGCGCGGCTGGAAGGGCGCGGGCTTGGCTCAGTGATGAAAGAGATAAAGGTGGCGGTGGCAAAGAAAGTTTCGCTGCCGCCTGGCTATCATATTGAATACGGCGGCTCGTATGCGCAGCAGCAAAAGTCCTTTAGTGAGCTGCTGCTGATTCTGTTCACGGCAGCGCTTCTTGTGTTTGGGGTAATACTTTTCCTGTTCAAAGACTTTCGCGTGGCCTTGTTAATAGTTGGCCTTGCGGTACTCGGCATATCCGGCTCCTACATCGGGCTGTTCCTGACGCACACGCCTCTGAATGTCGGCTCTTACACCGGGCTGATTATGATTGTGGGCATCATTGGCGAGAATGCCATCTTCACCTTCCTGCAATTCCGGGAAGAGCTGCATCGCAAGAACGTGGATGAAAGCATCATCTTTTCTATCTCCACCCGCCTGCGTCCGAAATTAATGACGGCGCTCGGAGCGATTATCGCGCTGATGCCGCTGGCTTTGGGCATTGGCACTGGTGCGCAGCTTCACCAGCCGCTGGCGATTGCCGTTATTGGCGGATTTATCATCGCGCTGCCGCTGTTGCTGATTGTGCTACCTACTTTTTTGAGGATGATTTACAGGAAACATCAGCAGAACGCACAGGACGTCGCGGATAATTTGGTCTGACGCAAATCTTTAAGCCCTACTCTTGATGACGATTGTGAGTTAAAAAGCAGTTTTTCCCTCTTAAGCGTATCAATTTCAACGTCATGCGCGAAAGAGTCAGTAAATTAGTGGGCGCATTTTAGTACGGGCGCAATCAATTGCCTAAAAATGAGCTTTCGCGAGAGGCTGTAAGCTAAACTGTGTCAGTTGAAAAAAGTAATTCAACTTCAACACAGATACATGAGAAAACAAAAGCAGAAAGAGAAAGAAGGCGGCGGCTTCACCATTGATGAGGCGACAGGTCGTAAGGCTTTGGAACAATTCAAGACCGGCAAGCAACTCTTTGGAAAAGACGGAGCGTTTGGCCGATGCTTCAGGCATTCCTGGAAGCAGCGCTGGAGGGTGAGCTCTCAGCACACCTTTCTGAGGAAGATGCAGCCAAAGAGATGGAGGATGAGCCAAAGGCTGGCGGCGCCAACCGGCGCAATGGTCATAGCAGCAAGGATCTGAAGACCGGCGAGGGCAGCTTTTCCCTTACCACTCCAAGAGACCGGCGCGGCAGCTTTGAGCCTCAGATTGTAAAGAAACGGGAGACCGTTCTTGCCGATAATCTTGAAGAGCGCATCATCGGCATGTACGGCCTGGGCATGAGCCTGAGAGACATCTCCTCGCATCTGGAAGAGATGTACGGCACCAGCGTCAGCCATACCACTCTTTCAGAGATTACAGACCGCATCATACCGAGAGTGCGTGAGTGGCAGCACCGCCCACTGGAAGCAGTCTACTGCATCGTGTGGCTTGATGCGGTGTATTTTAAGGTAAAGGACTCGGAAGGAAGAGTAGTTACGCGCTGCCTGTATAATATCCTTGGCATCAGAGCCGATGGAGAGAAGGAAGTGCTGGGCGCTACGTGAGCGAGGCGGAAGGAGCCCGCTTCTGGCTTTCCGTGCTTACCGACCTGCAGAGCAGAGGGGTTCAGGATATGCTCATTGCCTGCATAGACAACCTGAGCGGCTTTGAGACTGCTATAGCAACAGTGTTTCCTAAGTGTGATGTGCAGAGCTGTATCGTCCACCAGATCCGCAACTCCATAAAGTATGTAGCCTATAAAGAAAGCAAAGAGGTGATGGAAGACTTAAAGCCAATCTACAAGGCATATACCAAAGAAGAAGGGTCGTTGGCCCTGGATGGTTTTGAACAGAAGTGGTCAAAGAAGTACGGTATTGTAGTCAAGAGCTGGCGTACGAACTGGGAAAAGCTTAGCGCCTTCTTCAAGTACCCGCCAGACATCAGAAAGCTCATCTATACCACCAATACCATTGAAGGTTATCACCGCCAGCTCAGGAAAGTAACGAAGACCAAGGGTGCATTTCCAAATGATATGGCCTTGCTTAAGCTGATATACCTGGCATCAACCCGGATAGAAGAAAAGTGGACCAGACCTTTACCGGATTGGGGCCTCGCCGCCAATCAACTCCACATTATCTTCGGAGGGAGGATGCCGCTGACGATCTAAAATCTTTCCTCCTCCATCCGGCCCCATGGGGCCGGATGGAGGAGAAACCCAAAACTGACACAGTTTAGTTTACACTCCCTTGAAATCGTTCTGGCGAAAAGTCCATCAAGTACCAACAAAACAACTGAAAGAAAAAGGGCAGAATCATTTCCCTCTTACCCCATCAAACAAAGTCGCATCCTGTCAGAGTAATACAGGTTGAAAGGGGTTTCAGGTTGTCCAGAACTGAACTAGCGAAAACCAGCGGCCATTAAATTCAAAAAATGGAAAAGGACGACGAACTCGTCTGAAAGGGACTCACAATCACCCAAGTCTCTAAAAGAGCCAATTCAAATGTTGTAACTATGTTGTACCCGCTGCCAAACAAAAACGGCTTCCAATCGCTGGAAGCCGCTCTGGTACTGTGTAGTACTGTCGTCGGGACGACTAGATTCGAACTAGCGACCCCTTGCACCCCATGCAAGTGCGCTACCGGACTGCGCTACGTCCCGAAACCGGTAGAACAAAAATAGGCTAAAACAATTATCGCAAGCTCGCAGAAATGAGTCGTAGAAACTCGCTCCGCGTAACATGATTCTGAAACTCCCCGCTGAACGCCGAAGTCGTAGTAACGCTGTTCTGCTTCTGCACGCCCCGCATCATCATACATAGATGCTGCGCCTCAATAACTACCGCTACACCAAGGGGATTCAGCGACTCCTGAATAGCATCCAATATCTGATGCGTCATCCGCTCCTGCACCTGCAGGCGGCGGGCAAAGACATCAACCACGCGCGCAAGCTTAGACAGGCCTGTAATCCAACCGTTAGGGATATACGCTACATGTGCCTTCCCAAAGAACGGAAGCATATGATGCTCGCAAAGCGAGTACAGTTCAATATCCTTCACAATCACCATCTCGCTATAGCTCTCATGAAATTTGGCGCTGTCCAGAATATCCTTCGCGTTCATGCTATAGCCCTGTGTGATGAACTGCATCGCCTTTGCAACGCGCTCCGGTGTCTTCAGCAGGCCTTCCCGCTTAGGGTCTTCACCCACCGCCGTCAATACACTGTGATAGCATTCGGCAAGGGCGGCTGTACGCTCCTCGCCATATGATTCTGTTTTCTTGTAGCTCAAAATAAATGTCGTGAGGTGTGATACCGCATTAACGGCCTGCTGCGCCAAAAGTTCGGCTTAGGCACCGCCATAGTATTCCACATAAATGCGCGGCGTTTCATACAGCTTCACGCAGTGCATCTGCGCACCAGCCTGCGATACATGCGGCTCTAATTGCTCCCAGATGCCAATAGCAAAATTCTCCGCGCTCGTAAACTTCCCAGCCATCCACGGCACATCTATATTCAGGTTTTTATGATCAACGGCTTCTACCACCACGTCCTTCATTACATCACCCAGTGTCTTTGCGTTGAATACAAAGCCAGTTTCCGGATTCGGTTCGCCTTTCACCGTAACGTGCAATTCATAGTTGTGGCCATGCCAGTTTTCATTGGCGCATTTGCCAAAAACTTCGCGGTTGTGCTCCGCGTCCCAGGCGGGGTTTGTGAGCTTATGCGCGGCATTAAAGTGCTCCACGCGCGTCAGATATACCATAGTTAGAGGTTGGAGGTTGGAGGTTGGAGGTTGGAGGTTGGAGGTTGGAGGTCAAAGGCGCATAAACACCTCCAACTTCAAACATCCAACTTCCAACCTGCTCCGCAAAGGTAGCTTTAACAGCCCCTGTCTGGCCAAAATGCCAACTTGCATCTCTCTATGAGGATATTGCTCACCGCCGCCACGGAAGCCGAGCTTCAGCCCACGCTTGACTGGCTCCACGCGCATCCGCAACACGCGGGCGGGCGAAATGCAGTAGGCGTGTGCATCACAGGCGTAGGTATGCTGGCCGCAACCTATGAGCTTACGACAGCGCTTTACAGCGGTGACTGGGATTTTGTGCTAAGTGCCGGAGTTGCAGGCGCGTTTTCGCGCGAGTTGGCACTTTGTGATTGCGTCATTATAGAAACTGAACAGGTGGCCGACTTCGGCGCTGAAGACGGCGAAGAATTCCTGGATGCCTTCTCTATGGGCCTTGTCAAAGCGAACCGCTCACCTTATACGCATCGCCTGATGCATAATCCTTTGGTAAGCCCGCCTTTCCCCATCAATCATTTGCCAAAAGTTGCCGGCCTGACGGTAAACAAAGTTTCCGGCCACGAGCCGACCATCGCCTGGCGGACGGCTCATTACGGAACAGCGGTCGAAAGCATGGAAGGCGCGGCGCTGCATTATGTCTGTCTAAAAAAGGGCATTCCTTTCCTCCAACTACGTGCAATTTCCAACTACGTCACCCGCCGCGACCGCGATTCGTGGAAGATGAAAGACGCTATCAAGGCGCTCAATGCGCAGTTGCTGGACTGGCTTGCTCCTTTGGCGGAACTTTGAGCCATGCGCCTCAGCCTCGGCTTCTCGCCCTGCCCCAACGATACCTTTATTTTTGACGCCCTCGTCAATGGAAAGATTGATACCGGCGGTCTCTCTTTTGACTTTGTTCTGGAAGATGTAGAAACGCTGAACAGTTGGGCTGATGAAGGCCGATTGCAACTAACTAAGCTTTCCTACAATTCGTTCTTGCACAACGTGCATCAATACGCCCTGCTGCACAGCGGCAGCGCTTTGGGAAAAGGCGTTGGGCCGTTATTAATTCAAAATTCAAAATTCAAAATTCAAAATCTTGCGGATGCCCGGATTGCCATTCCCGGAATGGCCACAACTGCCAATCTCTTGCTCACGCTCGCGCATCCTGAAGCGACAAACAAAACAGAAGTCCTTTTTTCTCAAATAGAAGATGCCGTCCTGCGCGGCGAATATGATGCGGGCCTCGTCATCCACGAAAGCCGTTTTACCTACGCCCAGCGCGGCCTCTCCCTCATCCGGGATATGGGCGATTGGTGGGAGGAAACTGCCGGCGCCGCCATTCCGCTGGGCGGGATTGTGGCGAGAAGGGATTTGGATGTAAAAGTGATTGCGGAAGTTGACCGGCTTATCCGCGAGAGCGTTCAATATGCTTGGAAGGCTTATCCAGAACTGCCGCCTTTTGTAACCGAAAACGCGCAGGAAATGGACGAGGGCGTGATGCGGCAGCACATCAATCTGTACGTGAACGAATACACCGAAGATTTAGGGCGGGAAGGCGAGCGAGCGATTGGAGTTCTATTCCAAAAAGCTATGGATGCAGGCCTAATCAATAAAGAAGCCCGCGCCAGTATCTTCTACTAAACTACGAGCACATACCAGGCGCTCGGTTGGCGTGCGTCCCCGGACGCGCCGCCGCGCGGGAGGCCATCCCCAGATGGCCAAGGCGCTCAGCCTACAAGCGTATAAAGCTCCGGCAGATTCCGCCCAAGCCCATCATAATCCAACCCGTAACCCACCACAAAATTGTTCGGGATTTCAAAGCCCACATAATCCGCCTTCACCTCATGCTGCAAGGCTTCGGGCTTGGAAAGAAAGGTTGCAATCTTCAATGAAGCCGGGCCGCGCTGCAATATTTCCGGCAAGAATGAATGCAGCGTTTTGCCCGTATCCACAATGTCTTCCAGAATGATGACGTGCCGCCCGCTCAGCTTTTCTTCCATGCCAATCGCCGTCACCACATGCCCGGTGGATGAGGTGCCTTTGTAGGAAGCGAGCTTGATAAATGAAATCTCCGCCTCCACCGTCAGCGCGCGAAAGAGGTCTGCCGCGAAGATGAAAGAGCCGTTCAGGATGGCGATAATCAGCGGGCGCTTGCCTTCATAATCCGCGCTGATTTGCGCGCCCAGTTCTGCTACACGCGCGTCAATCTGCACGCGATTGATGTATGGCTCAAACGTCTTGTCGTGAACGGTGACTGTTGCTGACTGCATAGCGCAAAAATAAAAGAACGCGCCGCGGCGCGTTCCCCTAATCGTGTTTTATCAATTCCTATTTAACGCGCAGCTTCTGGCCCACCTTAATGGCCGTACCGAAGCTCATCTTATTCATGTCCATCAACTGCTGCATCGTAATGCCGTTTGCCTTCGCAATGCTGAAAGCAGTTTCACCTGTCTTTACAACATGGAAAGAAGAAGCGTTGGCAGCGGCAAGCACTTTTTCCCGTGCAGGCGCGGCGGGCGTTACGGTTGACGTAGCAGGTGCAGCAGACTTAGCAGGCGTGTGCGCCGTTGGCGCGTAAACAACTTTATCAAAGCGGGATTTCATCTTTGAAAACTCATCCTGCGGCTCAGTTGCTTTTACTTCCTCTACTGCCTTCTCATCCGAAATATTAAACGGCTTCTCTGCCGGGACAGATACAGGAGCAGGAGTAGATGCAGCGACAGCAGCAGGCGTAGGCTTCTGAGTAACCGTTCCAAACAGCCTCGCTTCCGCAGCCGCAGTTGCGTCAATAGCAGAAGCAGCAGCAGCAGGTGTTGGTGTAACAGCAGGAGCAGGTGCCGGTGTAGTCACCACAACAGTCGCAGGCGCTTCTGCGGTAGTCGCAACAGGAGTAGGAGTAGGCGCGCTCATATCCTTCGCCATCATCCGCTCTACCGCGCTGCCCTTTTCCAGATAAATAAACTGGTCGGCAGCAAGCGGCGCATCGGGAAGGCTGTTTATTTCCAACAGCTTCGCGTAGCGCACCTTGTATTGAATAGCGTACTCCAGCAGCACGTCGCCGCCCTTCGCCCAAAAACCCTTCAGGCCATCCTTCTTTACTACCTTCCCATATTCACGCGCTTCGGCAGGTGTGTCGTGCTCCGGCACGTTCTCGCCAACATGCTTTTCTTCCGCCATCATAGCAGCAGCCACCGGCGATGCTGCCGATGCGATGTACACCTGCGGTGCTTCCACATGGGAAATAGCTGCCAGCGTATAATCCTGCAGGTGATAATCCTCAATCAGCTTTACCAGCTTCTGCGCGTAAATCGGGTTGGTTGCGTAGCCACACTTGCGCAGCTCGCGCGCCCAGCCTGCATAGTCCGTAGCATCCAGCGCGAAGCAGCTTGTATAGCGCTTGGCCGTCTTCAGATAGTCGCTGTGGTCTTTGTAAGATTCCAGCGCAGAGGTGTATTTGCGGAAGCACTCCTGCGGCGCATCATCGTCATGCGCAAACGTCTCGCCCGTCCATTCCTTCTTACACTTGATGCCGAAGTGGTTGTTTGCCACCGTCGCCAGCTCGCTCTCGCCGGCGTCCGTCTCGTGGAGGCCCTGCGCCAAGGTGATGGCTGCCGGAACGCCGGAACGCTTTTGCTCGGCGATTGCCCAATCTTTATGCAGGCGCACGTACTCGGCGGCACGCTCGCTGTAAGGTCTGCGCTGTGCGCCAGCTGCGAACGAGGTCAAAGCTGTAAGTAGAATTAAGAGTCGCTTCATGGTATGTGATTTTTTGTTAGTCGGCTTTCGTTCGCTCCCCATCTTCCGTTGCGTCGCACATTTCACCGGCTGTCAGTCTATTAAGCTTCCCCTTTAGCGGATTACAAATCCGCATCCACATTGCGCCGGATTACAAATCCGTCGCTGCGATTACCTGCCTGAGTCTTAATCAGCTTAATTCTTCTGCATCACTAAAATCCCGTCTCGTACCGGCAGCAGTACCTGCGTTACCCGGCTGTCGTCTTTAATCTTCTGATTAAACGCGTGGATGGCTTTGGCGTTTTTGCTCTGCTCGCTTTGGGGCAGAATCACCTCCGCGTCATACAGCACGTTGTCGGCGAAGATAAAACCGCCGGGCCGTACTTTTTCAATAACCAAATCATAATAGCGCCCGTAGCTCACCTTGTCTGCGTCAATAAAAACAAGGTCAAAAGTTTCGTTCAGGGCCGGAATAATATCACCCGCGTTGCCTACGTGCGCTCTGATTTTATTGGCTACCCCGGCATCATGCCAATAGTGCTGCTGCATATCGGCCAGCTCTTCATTGATGTCTATCGTGTCTAGGACACCCTTCTCGGTAAGTCCTTCCGCCAGGCAAATCGCCGAATAGCCGGTGTAGGTGCCAATCTCCAGAATCCTGCGCGGGCGAATCATCCGGCTCATCATTGCCAAGGCCGCGCCTTGCAGGTGACCGCTTAGCATGATGGGCAGTTCCACCTTGACATTTGTCTCCCGGTTCAGCGCGGCGAGGGCTGGGCTTTCCGGAGTAGTCATGCTTTCGGCGTAGGCGTTGATTGCTTCAGAGGTCAGGTGATGTTGCATTGTAAAGAAGGATGGAACGCTGATTTTCTATGATGATTATGATGGGTTAAGATTTCCGAATCCGCGTCAATCATAAGCATCATAATCATCCGCGTTCTATCAGCGATTAGAAATTCGGCCCCAGCTTATTATGCGTATAAAACTCGCGGAAGTAGGCAATCACTTCCTCCGCCGTATCAAAGATGCGTATCATTTCCAGGTCGCCGGGCGAGATGTTGCCTTCGGTTTCCAGCATCACCTCGCGCATCCATTGAAAGAGGCCGTTCCAATACGCCGAGCCGACGCATACCATCGGCGTCTGCGTAAACTTCCGCGTCTGAATTAGCGTGGCTACCTCAAAAAACTCATCCATCGTTCCCCAGCCGCCGGGCATCATGATGAAGCCCTGCGAGTATTTGGTGAACATCACCTTGCGGATGAAGAAGTAATCAAAATTCAGGTTGTTGACGCGGTCAATGAATGGATTGCTGTTTTGCTCAAAGGGCAGCTCAATGTTGAGGCCCACGCTGCGGCCGCCGGCAAGGTTCGCACCCTTATTGCCGGCTTCCATAATGCCCGGCCCGCCGCCGGTGATGATGCCGAAGCCTTCCTCCGCGAAAAGGCGTGCAATTTCCACCGCCAGCTCGTAATACTTGTGGCCTACCTGCGTGCGCGCGGAACCGAAGATGCTCACGCAGGGCCCCACCTTAGCCAGCGTCTCAAAGCCCTGCACGAACTCGGCCATGATTTTGAAAATCTGCCAGCTACTGTGCGCGCGCGTCTCCGTCCAGTCGCGGAGGCGTATTTTGGTGAGTTGCTCTTTCAAATGAGAATGATTGGTTGAGCGCTGTTCTATTTTATCAAAAGCGGCTCCTGACGTCTTGATGCCAAAAGTAGCCCGGCGAAAGTCAGCGATGCGTTAATGATAAGCAGCTCCGTGCCAATCGTGTAGCCACCCAGCCAGGCTTTTTCATTCGTCTTTAGCAGGTAGCAAAGCACCGGTGCTGCTATACAGATGATTGGCACGGCTGTATCATGGGGTTGTCGTTTGGTAATGATGCCAAAGGCAAACAGCGCCAGGAGTGGGCCATACGTATAGCCCGCCACTACCAGTAAGGTCTGTATAAGTGAGCCGTTGTCCACCTGCCTGAAGAAAAAAACACAGCCGAGAAACACAATTGCAAAGGCATTGTGCACCGCAAGGCGGACTTTCTTTTTTCTACGCTCGTCCCAATCCCCCCGGCGCTTCATTCCCAAAATGTCAATGCAAAACGATGATGTAAGGGCAGTCAGGGCTCCGTCGGCGGAGGGGAAAAGCGCCGACACCAGGCCAACCAGAAAGCAGACGGTTATAAAAAACGGGGCATGATGAATTGCAAACGTGGGAAACAGGTTGTCGCCCTTTGCCCTGGCGCCGTCCCATACCAGCTGCCAGTCATGCGCGCCGCCTGTGCCCATGTCGGTATAATGCGCGCCGCTTTGCGTAGCATACAGATACGCCAGGCCTCCAAGCATTAAAAACAGAAAGACGACGCCGGCCTGCAGGATGTTGAGCACCACCATATTCTTCTGCGAGTCGGCAAGGTTGCGGACGGAGATGTTCTTCTGCATCATCTCCTGGTCAAGGCCGGTCATGGCGATGGTGATAAAGGCGCCGCCGATGATTTCTTTCAAAAAGTATTTGCCGCTCATCGGGTCGGTATTGATCAGCCGTGTCAGCCCCTGACTGCTCATTTTTGTCCAGGCGTCACCCGCGCTGAGCCCGAGTGAATGCAGCACATAAACCACGCAGGTTATTAGCGCTAGTAGCATAAAGGTGGTCTGCAGCGTATCCGTCCATACGATTGTCTTTACGCCGCCGCGATAGGTGTAGAGTAAAATAAGCGCCAGGATAACGATGGCCGTCAGCTCAAAGGAAATGCCCATATCGCGCAGCACAAAAAGCTCCAGCACCTTTATTACCAGGTAAAGCCGCAGCGTAGCGCCAAGCGTGCGGGAGAGAATAAAAAACAGCGCGCCTGTCCGGTAGCTCGTACTCCCGAGGCGCTGCTCCAGGTAGGTGTAAATAGAGGTGAGGTTCAGCCGGTAATACAGCGGCAGCAATACGTAGGCCACCACAAAGTAGCCGATGAAATAGCCTATTACGACCTGAAAATAGCCGAAGCCGCCAAACGCGCCGCCCGCCGCCCCCTGCAGGCCCACCGTCCCCGGCACGGAGATAAAGGTCATCCCGCTCAGCGAGGTGCCGATCATCCCGAAGGCTACCACCCACCATTTAGAGGAGCGGTTGCCGATGAAAAAGCTCTCGTTTGTAGAATTGCGCGAGGTATAAAACGCGATGCCCAGCAGCAGGGCGAAATAGGCGAGTATGATGGTAAGGAGCAGGCCGGAATGCATTGGGGCAAAGTAAAGGCCTACGCTACTTTCTAAAATCCCACATTAAACCCAATCCGGAAATCAATCCGGTTCAGGTAAGGGCTATACTTGTCCTGTATCACATCATACAGCGCCATCACCACCAGCGAAGAGCGCTCCGATATTGGCTGGCGAATCCCAGCGCCAAGCAGGAGCGCCGTCGAATTATACTTCAGCTTGTACGACACAGGCGAGCCGTAAGAGCTGCTATTGGGATCACTGTCGGTGCGGTAGGCCGTAAAGTTTTGCAGGTCATACTCAAATTCCCCATGCACAAAAAAATTGCGGTACACCAGATAGCGCGCCCAGACGCTGGGGTAAAAAAAGGTGGACTTCAGCGGATAATATTCGTATTCGGCATTAATACTGTTATAAACCTGGAAATAGTCCTTCACCCGCAGATATTGAAAACCAAGACCAACACCCGCCAGAAAGTTTTCGGTGAATCGGTATCCCACTACCGGCGATACTGCGACAGAGGTTATATCGCCAAAACCAAGTCCAATCCCACCGCCATACACCAGTTTTTGCGGATCAAAGCCATGCTTTTCCGGAGGCTTTTTCCGGTTAGCCGGTGTACGGCCGCCACTGCTGTTATAAGTCTCCTGCGCACCAGCTCCGGCAATAAGGAGCATGCAAAAGAGCCCTAAAATGCCCATGCGCATCATATTGTGCTTCATACCACACAAAAATACAGGAATGCCCGGGCGCTCTGACGCAAGCAGGGCGTTCGTGACTGTTAAATGAACAATTTAAGAGGGCGCCTATTGCCGCTTGATGTCCGCAATATCCACAATATCCAGTGGATTCTGCGGCATGCAATTGCTCTCCTCGCCCGTATTATTATACTTCACCAGCACCGGCAGACTATCGTGCTGATAGGCAGACGCCAGATACCTCGGCTTCACAAGCTGGCCATTGCCGATGCTCAGCAGGTAGCCGCAGCCCGTCGGCGTCAGATCATTCGTAGCTATTACCAGCGCCGGGGTAAAGCCCTCGTCCTTCTTGGAGCAGGAAGGTGCAAACACAATAGCCAGCATCAGGCAGGCCGCAGACAAGTAGAAGAAGTAGCGCATCAAGGGCAAAATAAGAGAAATATCCGGGCGACAAAAATAACCGGGAATTTGGGGAATAAAAGCGCCTGCCGGCGTTCTGTGAAATTATAAGCCGCAACGGGCCTGCGGCCATCAATGTAAAAGCCCCTCCGGACTCCTGGATTTCCATCTTCCCAGCCGGAATAGGATCCCTCCCAGTACGCTTCCCACACCATCGGCAACTGCGTCCATCACATCGCCGCTACGGCCTAAAGAGGAAAACCACATTTGCAGCAATTCTACAAATATGCCCAATCCCAGGCCCGCAAGCACTACGGGAGCCACCTTAGCAGCCGGGTACGCGCACAGCCAAAGCAATGCAAACACCCCAAACAGCACAAAGTGCGTCCACTTATCAATGAATGGAATATTGGAATGGGGCAGCTCCCTGCCCGGCCAGAGACAAGCCACGAAAATACCGATCGTCCAGATAACAGCCCCTATGAGCGCCGCCTTTCGGTAGCGCGAGTCCGGCGCGAAAAGCCCGCCCGACATTAGTTGCCGATGTGGCTGCTATAGGCCGTCGCGTCCATCAGGCTGTCTGCATCGGTTGCATTCTTCAGCTTCATCTTTACCATCCAGCCCTTGCCGAACGGATCCTGATTCACATATTCCGGGTTCGCTTCCAGGTCAGGATTCACCTCTGTGACTGTGCCCGCCACCGGCAGGTACAGGTCACTCACAGTCTTCACGGCTTCTACAGTCCCGAACACTTCGCCCTCGGCGAGTTCTTTATTCAGCGCGCTGATCTCTACATAGACGATATCGCCCAGCTCATGCTGCGCAAAATCGGTGATGCCGATGGTTGCTGTATCGCCCTCAATGCGCACCCATTCGTGCTCCTTGGTGTACTTCAGTGTTTCAGGTACCTGCATGGTAATGTCGTGTTTTTAATAGCCGCGTAAAAGTAGGGAATAGCAAAAAGGGAATGGGTGAGCCGCGGGGAGAAATTTTGGGTGGCATGCTTGGCTTGTGCGTGTACATTGTCGGAAGGTGCTAAAACAACAATCCCGCCTTTCGGCGGGACTGCTGTAAAAGTTTTCACTACGGAATAATCCTTATTGTGATTTGCTCAGAACAAAAGTAGTTTGCTTTTGGCAGATAATGCAGCTTGTTTGATTTGCTCTCAAAACTTGCTGTAGCTTAGGTCTTTGACAACTCGCCAAGTCGCAGGCCGCATCATTTACCGGTTGTGATTTGCTCTCAAAACTTGCTGTAGCTTAGGTCTTTGACAACGTTTAATGATTGTTATGCGGCGTTTGCCGGTTGTGATTTGCTCTCAAAACTTGCTGTAGCTTAGGTCTTTGACAACAACGATGTTGCCCTTTACCGTGCACTTCTGGTTGTGATTTGCTCTCAAAACTTGCTGTAGCTTAGGTCTTTGACAACCTTCAGGACATCAAGACGGGCAACTATGCAGTTGTGATTTGCTCTCAAAACTTGCTGTAGCTTAGGTCTTTGACAACCGCACTGTGCCGGTCAAGGTTGCAACCTGTGTTGTGATTTGCTCTCAAAACTTGCTGTAGCTTAGGTCTTTGACAACTCACCTTAAACTCTTCCTCCGTAGTCGTCTGTTGTGATTTGCTCTCAAAACTTGCTGTAGCTTAGGTCTTTGACAACAAATTTTTATCATGGCAAAGCACAAAGCAAGTTGTGATTTGCTCTCAAAACTTGCTGTAGCTTAGGTCTTTGACAACCAACGCCGTTCACGGCATAGAAGGCTTGGCGTTGTGATTTGCTCTCAAAACTTGCTGTAGCTTAGGTCTTTGACAACTGCTGCATAATGGATATTCTTATTTACATCGTTGTGATTTGCTCTCAAAACTTGCTGTAGCTTAGGTCTTTGACAACACTACACTTTTACTGACAGGGTACTTAGTGTTGTGATTTGCTCTCAAAACTTGCTGTAGCTTAGGTCTTTGACAACCTGGATAAGCGGGGCCGCCCAACCTGGTGGGTTGTGATTTGCTCTCAAAACTTGCTGTAGCTTAGGTCTTTGACAACCGAAGATTATCAAGTTGAGCCGATTGTATGTTGTGATTTGCTCTCAAAACTTGCTGTAGCTTAGGTCTTTGACAACAGCGCCGAATATACGATTACGATAGTAGCGGTTGTGATTTGCTCTCAAAACTTGCTGTAGCTTAGGTCTTTGACAACGTAGCCGCGCCACGAACGCATCTATTGCGCGTTGTGATTTGCTCTCAAAACTTGCTGTAGCTTAGGTCTTTGACAACCAAATGGAAGCTTGCGTCATCCGCCGCTGTGTTGTGATTTGCTCTCAAAACTTGCTGTAGCTTAGGTCTTTGACAACTGGTGAGCACAGCATATGGAACCACCCCGGGTTGTGATTTGCTCTCAAAACTTGCTGTAGCTTAGGTCTTTGACAACGTTGTGTTATGGTTTGCTTGCAGCACTTTGTTGTGATTTGCTCTCAAAACTTGCTGTAGCTTAGGTCTTTGACAACTAAGGGGCAGTTCTACTGCTGGACCCTTTTGTTGTGATTTGCTCTCAAAACTTGCTGTAGCTTAGGTCTTTGACAACCGTCCATGGAATAGTTGCGAAGCTCCGCGGGTTGTGATTTGCTCTCAAAACTTGCTGTAGCTTAGGTCTTTGACAACGAAGACAAGAGGTAAAGTAATCATGTTCCCGTTGTGATTTGCTCTCAAAACTTGCTGTAGCTTAGGTCTTTGACAACTTGCCCGCGCAATTCCTGATTAACTTTCATGTTGTGATTTGCTCTCAAAACTTGCTGTAGCTTAGGTCTTTGACAACAGGCTTTATTAAGTATGATTGGCAAGGTGCGTTGTGATTTGCTCTCAAAACTTGCTGTAGCTTAGGTCTTTGACAACGATGACAGCCTGACGACTTACCTCCACTGGGTTGTGATTTGCTCTCAAAACTTGCTGTAGCTTAGGTCTTTGACAACTTGAGGTTGTGAATTGTTAGGCGAACGTTGGTTGTGATTTGCTCTCAAAACTTGCTGTAGCTTAGGTCTTTGACAACGTTATCCTCGTCTGCACCGGCAACTACGAGTTGTGATTTGCTCTCAAAACTTGCTGTAGCTTAGGTCTTTGACAACTAGTCGTAGAGGCAGTGCGGCTCATTGCGGTTGTGATTTGCTCTCAAAACTTGCTGTAGCTTAGGTCTTTGACAACTCATGTCGTAAGACGGATTGGAGGATGTACGTTGTGATTTGCTCTCAAAACTTGCTGTAGCTTAGGTCTTTGACAACAATGCAACCATACACAGAAGAAAGGCTGGGTTGTGATTTGCTCTCAAAACTTGCTGTAGCTTAGGTCTTTGACAACTTAAGCTTGCCAGCAACCACACGATAAACGTTGTGATTTGCTCTCAAAACTTGCTGTAGCTTAGGTCTTTGACAACACGACTTTACTTGGAATCGGCAAAACGATGTTGTGATTTGCTCTCAAAACTTGCTGTAGCTTAGGTCTTTGACAACAGCTCCTTAAGATACGTCGTCGCGCTTGGGTTGTGATTTGCTCTCAAAACTTGCTGTAGCTTAGGTCTTTGACAACTTGTGCGAACCGATACATTATTTCCATGACGTTGTGATTTGCTCTCAAAACTTGCTGTAGCTTAGGTCTTTGACAACGGTGGCCGGCGGGCAGCGGTACTACTACGAGTTGTGATTTGCTCTCAAAACTTGCTGTAGCTTAGGTCTTTGACAACACCCGGCGTACTTGTACGACCGCCAGTAGCGTTGTGATTTGCTCTCAAAACTTGCTGTAGCTTAGGTCTTTGACAACACGCACAGCGTCAAGGTGCTTCACAGCGGAGTTGTGATTTGCTCTCAAAACTTGCTGTAGCTTAGGTCTTTGACAACTAACAAACTTCAAACAACCATTCAATACAAGTTGTGATTTGCTCTCAAAACTTGCTGTAGCTTAGGTCTTTGACAACATCCTCAACGATTGGGATAAGACCGGCGCAGTTGTGATTTGCTCTCAAAACTTGCTGTAGCTTAGGTCTTTGACAACATTCGGCAACAAGCCCTCAGCTGCCTACTAGTTGTGATTTGCTCTCAAAACTTGCTGTAGCTTAGGTCTTTGACAACGCTGTTCTTTCAACTCCACCTCAAGGGAGGGTTGTGATTTGCTCTCAAAACTTGCTGTAGCTTAGGTCTTTGACAACCCAGCTTTGCGTATTTGTCAGCCATTGGAGTTGTGATTTGCTCTCAAAACTTGCTGTAGCTTAGGTCTTTGACAACGTTGCTCAGCACTACACGGCGGCCATCTGTGTTGTGATTTGCTCTCAAAACTTGCTGTAGCTTAGGTCTTTGACAACGAGCCGCTCAGGCTGCCGATGTTTCCGTAGTTGTGATTTGCTCTCAAAACTTGCTGTAGCTTAGGTCTTTGACAACTGTAAGCGTATCGGATAGCGCCAACTTGTAGTTGTGATTTGCTCTCAAAACTTGCTGTAGCTTAGGTCTTTGACAACAAGGGAATGTTTGTAATGGTAGATGACCCAGTTGTGATTTGCTCTCAAAACTTGCTGTAGCTTAGGTCTTTGACAACGCAGGAACAGTAAGATATTCATAGAACCAAGTTGTGATTTGCTCTCAAAACTTGCTGTAGCTTAGGTCTTTGACAACCTTGCGGTTCAGGTCGTCTTCGTTGAGCGGGTTGTGATTTGCTCTCAAAACTTGCTGTAGCTTAGGTCTTTGACAACCGCGGGCTACTGCACCGCCGGCAGCCGCCTGTTGTGATTTGCTCTCAAAACTTGCTGTAGCTTAGGTCTTTGACAACCGACGACGCCACCGCCTGGGAGGCCCGGCTGTTGTGATTTGCTCTCAAAACTTGCTGTAGCTTAGGTCTTTGACAACTGCCGAAGCGGTAGCCGATACCGGCGCCTGCGTTGTGATTTGCTCTCAAAACTTGCTGTAGCTTAGGTCTTTGACAACCCAATACCTTTAACACCCTTACATCCCTGCGTTGTGATTTGCTCTCAAAACTTGCTGTAGCTTAGGTCTTTGACAACCTACATAGTCGGCTATGTAGGCCTGGTAGGTTGTGATTTGCTCTCAAAACTTGCTGTAGCTTAGGTCTTTGACAACCGCTCATCGGCCTTGTGTACCTCATCGTAGTTGTGATTTGCTCTCAAAACTTGCTGTAGCTTAGGTCTTTGACAACCCGCGCCGCCGTCGGTCGTTGCGGCATTTGGTTGTGATTTGCTCTCAAAACTTGCTGTAGCTTAGGTCTTTGACAACAGCAATCGCTGAAACCCGCTCTGGTAGCGGGTTTCAGCATGTTTTGGTCCAAAAATTTTCCACCCGTTTTTCCAGCCTTTTTGTCCGTCCGAACCCGGTTTTACGCTCAGAACATCTCCAGTTGCTGCACCGTCTGCGGCGTTGCCACACGTTCATTGCCGCGAAAGATTTCCATCATTCCGAACTGCTTATCGGTAATCATCAGCAAGCCTACGTTCCCCTTCGGTGGAACCTTCAGCCTGACCCGCCGCATGTGTACGTCAGCATTGTCGCGGCTGGAGCAGGTGCGGATGTACATGCTGAACTGGAACATCTGGAATCCATCGTTCAGCATATCCTTGCGGAATTTCGCGGCCCGCTTCCGGTCGTCCTTCGTTTCCGTCGGCAGGTCGTACATCACGATGATCCACATAATGCGGTAAGCATTTAGCGCCGTTTCGCCGCCGTAGGCCCGGCGTCCGCGGCTCATAAGAGGGTGGGATAGAGGACGATGCGGCCCCCACTTTCAAAAGAAGCTGCCAGCGACGCGGTGGTGCGCTGCACGGCATTCATAAGCGGGCTTGTCTGGCCGCCGATTGTTACGTCCACGCCGGTAAGGGCCAGCAATTCCTTCTTCATAGACTGGCCAAGCTCCAGGAACTGTCCGTTCATCATCACCAGCCGGCAGACGATTTTATCTACGAATGGCCGGTATGGCTCCATAATGTCGTCAGCCAGGCAGTAAGCATTGTACTGGTTTTTGTGCTTGATACCAAGCGTGGGCATGAGCCCGGAGCCGACGAGGCTGCGGGCTACGAGGGCGCGCAGGATGGCATAGCCATAATTGAGCAGATTGTTGGGCGGTTCGCCTTCGCGGTGGCGCGTAAACTGCAGAAAATCAGGGAATAAATGCTTCCAGTAATAGCTTGCCGCCATTGCCTCGTGGTTTTCCGCATCGCCGCTTTTCACTTCTTTGGCGAAGGTGAGCATCGGGCCTAATGGAATGCGTTCCAACTTGAGCAGAGCAGCCTGGTTTTGAATCTTGGCAATGATAGTGTCCTGCCAGAGCTGCTTTTTCAGCGGGACAGACGCGTCTAACTGATGCTTGAATTTCTGGCTTTGCAGGGTATGGCCGCAGAGGTTGTAGAACAGGCCCGTGGGCATATGACTATCGTTGCAGGTGATGAGCGCAACGTTGTTGTCCAACAGCTTGCTCATCAGGCTTTGAGTGACCGTAATCTGCGGATGGTCAAGCACTACGAGGGCAATGTCTTCTATGGCGGCAGACTTTTCCTCGTCGCTGTCTTTAAGCTTGATGCAAAGCTGCTCGTTGCGGGTGTGCAGGTAGGCTGGATTGCCGAAGTAGAGGGTGCGCTTAATCATAATTATAAGACGCTATTATTCAGCAATTGGTGAGCCTTCTGCTTTCTTTTCCGATGCAAGCTTTACTTCGCCAAGCGCTGTAATCTTCACCTTAATGCCGTTCATGCTACTTAGACTGGCTTGCACCGAGCGGCGGGCCTTCTTATCTGTAAGACTTTCACGAGGCTGAGTTTCATATTGCTGATTAAACCAGTATTGGCCAGAAGAAAGCTTACGCACTCTAAACACATTCGGTGCAATCGCCTTATTATCACCAGCTTCAATTGCCTTTCGCAAATCTTCCTCGCTCATGCCAAACACAAAGCTTTCGTTTTGCTGCATGCTCGTCACATATTCCCAGCCGTCCTTCGGCAGCTTTTCCAGAAATGATTCCGGCAGCTCGCGCCCTTCGGACAAAATCTTATCCCAAACCGCTTTTGGCTGCTGAATAACGACCGGGAGGCCCCACTTTTTCCGCTCTACGGCGTGCCAGAAGGAGACAACATGCTCTTGCAACCTGCCGTCCGCGTCCTTGTAAATGGCGATGTGATGGTTGTTGCCGGGTTTTACATACTTCTCATATTCAATCTCCCAAGTCGCATCTTTTACTGTAATGGGCACGACAGAATCTTCTGCGATTCGTGTAAACATCCGTACACGCTTAATCGGAATCTTTTTCTCTTCGTTGAACCACAGCGGGTTATCACGCAGGTCTTTCCAGGCCTTTTTAGGGTCGTCGCCGTGTGCTTTTAAGTGCGCCGCAACTATGCCCTTTACCGCTTCATCTACGATAAATGGAACGTCTTTCGGCCCGATGCCATCCAGCGGATACTTAATAACAAACTCTGGCTTGAACTCCTGAATGTTCACCTGAGTAAGCGCCGTTGTCTTGGCTTCGTCCACCCATATAGGTTTCTTTTTCAGGTCTTTGAATGCAGCTTCCGGCTTATTGTCGTGCGCGGCGAGCCAGTCTTTGACAATAGTTTTAAGGTCTGGATCAATAATAGCATCTGCCTCTTGGAACGACTTATCCAGCTTGACCGTCCTGACCTTTTTGACAAAGATTTTCCCGTACACGCTTTCCTCGCTCAATGCACCACGCGGCGCAATAATACCACGCTGCACAATCTCTTTTTTATTGGCCTGCTTTTGCAGGCGGCGGCTGTAGGTGGCCGTTTTCTTTCCGGGCTTAAAGGAAATGTTGATGCCTGCTGCGTGGACGGCTGCAGCCGCAGTATTAAATGGTCTGTACTGTTTTAGGTATTTATCCAAAAGGGAAAGGCGGCTTTTATCATCCTTCACTTCTTCAAACATTTCCTTGCGGGTTTGTTCCGCAGCTAAGCTGTTGATGCGATGGATAAAGCTCTGACGTGTGCAGGCCACTGCGAGCGCGTCAATAGCATGATGCCGGTGGTCGTCACGCTTGCTCCAGTCTTTAATACGTTCTTCCTCGTGCGTTTGGCCATTGTGCGTTACTACCACCATTTCGGTAAGGCCCAACTCTTTATACTTAGGCAGGTTGAGCTGCTCCAGAACCTTATCCCAGCCCCACAAGTCACGAAGGCGCTGCGTAATTGCCCCGCTTGTTACACGCACATGGTAGCATATCTGCGAAAGAATGTCCTTGGCTTTGCGTGTGATGTAGCGTGTTTCGTTGAGCTGCCGGGCAATGAAATCAGACTGAATATCAACTGATTTGCGCAGCAGGTTTTCGTACTTGCTTTTGGAAATACGCTTATCAGCATAAGTCTTTTCTATACAGGCGGCAAAAGCATCGCAGTCGTCCTTACTGCGCTTCCCCTGCATGTAGTCAAAGGCGGTAAAAGCATTCTTGGCAAACTCCCCGCTGTTGTAGCGCCGCGGGCAAATGGTTTTGTTGCTAAATGCATCGTCAAAGCGCAGGGAGCGCGGTATAATGTGCTCAATATCATAATTGCCGGAGAATAGCTCGCCAAGCGAAATAATCTTTCCCGGCTCGTAAGGTGACACTTTGCCGAACTCTTCCCAAAGACGATAGCGGTCTATATCCCGTTTGCTAACCTTCTTCTTTCTGAATTCGGGATGCTCCAACAGCATGTCGGCAATCTTCTTATTCTCTCGCTCGCGCTTGTTGATGTTGTTGTAGGCATCATTACGCTCTTCACGGCTCTGTCGCAGCTCACGCGCCAATTCTATCCGGATTTCATTCGGCTTACCGTGCTTCTCAATAATCGCGTTTACGACGTTAATAAGCTGGTTGAGAATCTTTTCTACAATCGGCTGGCGCAGACTGTTCTTGGGCAGTAGGTCAAGTTTCTGCCGCAGCTCCCGGCTTAGGTTTTCCTCGTTCGTGATGCTATCCGAGTGATTGTAGCCCGCCATTGCGCAGGCTTTATCGTAAGTCAGTCCTTCACGCAGGTAAGGCAGGATTTTGCGCATCGCCTTCGCGCTTTTATTCCCAAAACCGCCTTTGCTGAAATCAATGGCCGCAAGCTTTTTCGCAACTTCGGGCGTCAGGCCGAAATCTGAAGTAAGCTTTTTAATGCAATCTTCTTCTGAAAGCGAATAGACGGTGTGCCAGAGCCGGTAAAGCGGCTGCGTCTCAAAGTCGCCGCCAATGCGTCTGCGCTCCGTTACCTCGCCAGTAGCGGTATCTACATTCTGGTAATCTTCTTCACTCAGCGTAAAGGTCAATAGCGAATGGTCTTCACCTAATTCTTTAACAAGCGAAGACTTTGTCAGATTTCCTTGCAGTCCTTTTTTACGGATTTGCGCATTCGTAAAATAACCGGCTCGTGCGCCGAGACCGAGCAGCTCAAACAGCTTTGTTTGCGACAAGCCAGCATTGTTGTCCAGATACTCAAAAATGGCCTGACGCTGTTCCGTTGATATTTCAAAAGTTTCGCCACGGTTATTCTTAACCGTAATGGTATTGATGCTTTCCCAAATCTTTTCTACCTGGAAAAGCGGAGAGCTGCGCGGCGCCACCTTCGGGCCGCCGAAAACGGTTTTGCCGGCTTTATCCGCGTATTCCTTGCCCTCGAACTCGCAGACATTCACAAGGCCTTTTTGAGATTTCAGCTTGCGCTGGTAGTAGATAATTCCATTCCGCACCTTCTCAAATAGCTCGTCGGTCAGCAGGGAAGGATAATATTCTTGTTGTACCTGCCATATGCGGTTAAACTCCTCTTTGTAAGCAGCGCGTGGAAAGACCTTTTCCTTGACACGAAACGGTTCTTCCGTCTTTTCTGCAACGGCAAAGTATTTTCTTAGTTCCTCATAAAAATGCTGGCCAACAGTTTGACCAGCCTCGCGGATGGCGCGGTGGCGGTCGTTAACTGCCTGAACATAATCGGTTTGCTCCTTATCGCTACTGTCCGATTTGCTGTGGTTATAGCCACGGCGCTGATTTAGGTGCAGCAAGATTCTGCCTAACTCCCGCAAAGTCACTTGTTCTTTAATAGCCCTCGCGCGTAAGCCCCAAATTTCCAGTGGCGACAATTCCAGCAACAAATGCTTGTCCGGCATCATGTTGTTAGCCTTCAACACCTGAGTAAGCGCCTTCCGGCGAAGCTGATAGCGGTCTAAGCCCTTGCGCTGCGTGCGCTTTAGCGTCCGGCTGCGGTTCTTGCTGATGGCATTGCCTTGAGTGAATTCGTTTTCATCATCCTTTGTAAGCGGAATGATGCGGACGCCCATGTCTTTTATGGCGATGGGCATGTCGCCGTCCTTTTCAACTAAAGACCATCCGATGCTTGTAATACCTAAATCCAAACCCAGCGTGGTAGTTGTGCTCATAGAATGGGGAAAATTAGTGGCCGTTAATATAATTCGTTGATAATAAAAGAAGAAAAGCAAAGAAGGGAATTAGCAAATCACAACCAATTCAATGCCCATATTATAAGTCAGCTAGACTAGAAATATTTTGATGAATCCGAAATATGTCCCTTACTTTGCCTTTCGCTTGTCCACTCAAAGTTATAGTATGGGATTGAATTGGAGAATTTATTTTTTGAATGATAATTTTAGCCGCATATATTTGTACGGCTAAAAAATAAAGGGCAGGGAATTCGGCTTTTAGAAGGTCCAACTGAACGGCGTCCAAAACCGCCTCAGCTACTAATCGCTGAATTTAGGGGTAGGGGTCCAAGCCTACCCCGTCCTGTTTTCTTTTATTATCCGACCCTAATTCAGATTATACTGAATTGAAGCCGGACAATTAAATACGGCCATCAACCAACTCATGGAGGCTCCGATCGGCTGATGCTTCAGCAAAGGCTATGGAGCCCGCTAAAACCATTGCTGCTGCAACAAATTTACGGCAAATTTTGAGAGCAAATCATAACATTAGCTAAGACGTCCCATCCAGCTCATTGAGATACCGGACGATGCCGGCCACGTCATAAACCAGCTTCGCCGCGCCATTACTGATAGCCTGCTGGGGCATAAATGGCACCGCCGCGCTTGCCGGCAGTTGTGCAATGGTGACTCCGCCGCACGCCCTGACCCGCATCATGCCATCGGCACCGTCCGCATTGGCGCCGGAAAGCAGCAAGGCGGTCACGCGCTCCCCATATGCATCGGCAGCGGAGCCAAGCGCTACGTCAATACTTGGCCTGCTGTAAGCCACTTTTTCCGAATCATCCAATGATAGTCCGCCGTCGGCCTCAAACAGCAGGTGATAGTCAGGCGGTGCCAGAAAGACGCTACCGGCACTCAGATCGTCCTTGTCCTCTATCTCCCTTACCGGCAGGCCGGATCTTATAGCCAGCAATTTTGCCAGGCTGCCATCGTCGCTGCCCTTGCGGTGCAGTACTATAACGATGGCATGCGGAAAATCACGCCTTAAAGCCGGTAGCAGGCTAAACAAAACATCCAGCGCGCCTGCCGACCCCCCAATAACAATCACCCTGTAAGCCGGCCCCACTCTTAATTTCTCCATATCTTTTCTTTGCCCGATTGAGTGTAGCCCGGCTCCAGGCCGGAAAAACGTAGGGTCTCGCGCGCGCCAAGCGCAAGGTATCCCAGGGGCGCAAGGCTGGCATCAAAGAGCCGAAACACCCTGTTTTGAAGCGCCTTGTCAAAATAGATTAGCACATTCCGGCACACGATGAGCTGAAACTCGTTGAACGAGCTGTCGGATACCAGATTGTGCGTGGAAAATATCATCCTGTCGCGAAGCTTTTTGTCAAAGATCACGTGGCTGTACTTCTCGGTATAATAGGCGCGGAGTGTGCGCTTACCGCCAGATGCGGCATAATTGTCCCCGTACTCCTTCATCCTTTCCAGCGCAAAAATCCCCTTACGCGCACGCTCTACTACATCCGCATTTATATCCGTGGCATACAGCAGCGATTTGTTCAGCAGTCCTGCTTCGTCCAGCAGGATGGCCATAGAATAAACTTCCTCACCCGTGGAACATCCGGCATGCCAGATTCTGATGAAAGGCTTTGCCGCGATAGCAGGCAGCACCTCCCTGCGCAGCGTCTCATAAAAATGCGGGTCGCGGAACATCTCAGTTACGTTAACTGTTATCTCTTCCACGAAACGCTTCAGGTAAGTAGCGTCCGTCCGCAGCCGGTGGCGGAAGCCGGCAAAGCCTGAAAACGCATCCAGCATCATAAGACGCACGATGCGGCGTCGCAGGGATGCTTTCGTATATCCATTGAAGTCGTAGCCGTACAGATGCAGCATATCATCCAGCAGCAGGCTCAGCTCATCGTCATCCGGGCTCACGGTCACAGCGCTCAGGTTAAATAGGTCTTTAGCATAGCCAGCAGCTTATCTAAGTCTATCGGCTTGGCAATATAATCCGTGGCGCCGGCGGCGATGCAGGATTCGCGGTCACCCAACATCGCGCGCGCCGTCACCGCTATAATGGGAATGTCGCGTTGGCGACGGAGCAGCGGAATGGCTTCGTAGCCGTCCATCTCCGGCATCATCATGTCCATCAATACAATGCCAATGGATGCATCGGCAGACAGGACGGCTATGCCTTCAGCGGCATCCGGCGCGTTGATGCACACGTAGCCCCTGGCGCGCAAAACCGCGCTCAGGGCAATAATATTTCGCGGCTCATCGTCTATGATCAGGATTTTATCGGCCATGATGCGCGTTTAGCTTAAAGCGGTGTTGCGGTCATACAGCCAGACGCGCAGCAGGGCTACGAGCTGGTCTATATCTATCGGTTTTGTGATGTAGTCCGACGCTCCAGCGTTGATGCACTTATCGCGGTCGCCGCTCATGGCTTTGGCAGTGACGGCAATCACCGGGAGGTGCTGCCAACCGGCGTTCTCACGGATGCGGCTGGCCGTTTCATAGCCGTCCATTTGCGGCATCATCATGTCCAGCAGCACAATGTCGGTCTGCGGATTTCCTTGCAGCTGCGCAAGGGCGTCCTTCCCATCTACGGCAGTGATGACGCGCATATTGACCGACTCAAGCGCTTTTGTGAGCGAATAAATGTTGCGCACGTCGTCGTCAACAACAAGCACCGTCTTGTCGGTCAGCACGTCGCGCAGGGCAGGCTGCTTCTGGCGGCCCCCGCCGGCTTTGGCACTGGCTTCGCCGACAATGTGCAGGAAGAGCGATACCTCGTCCAGAATACGCTGGTAGGAATGCGCCGTTTTTACAATTATGGAATCGGCATATTTGCGGATGCGCTGCTCTTCCGAGAGCGAAAGGCTCTTGCCGGTGAATACGATTATCGGCAGGTTTTCCAGGCCTGGGTTCCGCTTGATTTCCTCCAGGGTGGCATAGCCCGTGGCGTCGGGAATGCCCATGTCCAGAATCACACAGTTGGTGTCGCTTTGCAGCGCCTCAACGCTTTCGGCAACGGATTTTTTAATGTCAGTTTCTATATCGGCAGTGCCGAGGTAGTAGGCGAGGGCGCTGGCATGCATGGAGTTGTCTTCTACAATGAGCACCTTCTTAGCGGTGCCGGAAAGCACCTGCTCAATCCGGGAAAAGGCTTCCTGCATCTGCTCAAAGGCAAAAGGCTTGTTGATGAAATTAACCGCGCCTTTCATCATGCTCTCGCGCTTCACCGCATGCGACGACATAATATGCACCGGTATGGGCCGGGTAAGCGGATCGGCTTTAAGCTCATCCATTACCTGCCACCCGCTTTTTACAGGCAGCTCAATGTCCAGCAGTATGCCGCTTGGCTTTAGCTGCCGGGCAAGCGTTATGCCTTCATCCCCGCGTACCGATACAACGCCCTTATAACCTCTCCTGCGCGTAAAATCCAGCAGCGATTTCGCAAAGGCCACATCATCTTCCACAATAAGGATCACCTTGTCGGATGGCTGGATGGCGTTGCGGTCGTCCGGCACCGGCTCTGGAATACTGGCGGCGATATATGCGTCGCGCTGCGCTGATTCTGCCTTAACGGGTGGCGGCTCCGGCATATGAAAGGCGCTGCTCTGCTCCGACGTTTGCCCGTCGGGCGGCGCGGCAGCCGGGACGAATGGCAGCAGCAGCGTGAATGTGCTGCCGGTTCCCGCCTCACTGCTCAGGCTGATGTGTCCGCCCAGCAGGCGCGCAAGCTCTTTGGATATGGATAGCCCCAGACCCGTGCCGCCGTACTTACGCCGTGTAGAGCCGTCGGCCTGCTGAAAAGCTTCAAAAATGAGCTGCTGCTTGTCTTCCGCTATGCCGATGCCGGTGTCGGTAACGGTGAACGCAACCTGATCCCCGCCCTCGCCGGATTGTGCAATGCTGAGCGATACACTGCCTTCGCGGGTAAACTTGAGCGCATTGCTCAGCAGATTTTTAAGCACCTGCTCCAGGCGCATCTTGTCAGTCGTAATGCTGTCCGGCAGCGCATCGTCCAGGGTAATGTACAGGCTGAGGCCCTTTTCATTGGCCACCGGCTGGAAGAGCGATTCCATATCGGACGCCACCTCGGCGAGCGGCACGTCTTCGGCTTCCAGCACCATCTTGCCTGCCTCAATCTTGGAAAGGTCAAGTATCTCGTCAATAAGCGAAAGAAGCCCGTTGCCGGAGCTTTGAATGATGCGCGCGTACTCCACTTGTTCCGCGTTCAGGGTTTCATCGTGGTTGTCGCTCAGCAGGCGGCTGAGCAGGAGGATGGAGTTGAGAGGCGTCCGGAGCTCGTGGCTCATATTGGCCATAAACTCGGATTTGTACTTTGCGCTTGCGGCCAAAGCCTCAGCCTGCCGTTGTACCTCTTCGTTGCGGTCTGTGATGATCTGGTTGCGCTCTTCCAGCAGGCGACTTCGCTCTTCAAGCTCTGCGTTAGTCTGCTGCAGCTCTTCCTGCTGCACCCGCAGCTCTTCTTCGGAAGCCTGCAGCTTTTCACCTTGCATTTCAAGCTCGGCGTTGATGTTTTCAAGCTCCGAATGCTGTGCCTGCAGCTCCTCTGCCTGCGATTGCGTTTCTTCCAGCAGGGCCTGTGTACGCTCATAGCTTATGGCCGCATTCAGGCTGAGCGTGATTGTTTCGGTCACATTGTTCAGCAGTTGAAGCTCCTGCTCCATCGGCTTACGCAGCATGCCAAGCTCCAGGACGCCGATGGCATGTCCGGCAAAGCTCAGGGGCAGTATAAGGCTATAGGACGGCCGGGCATCGCCTATTGAGGAGCTGATGGTGACATAGTCGGCAGGAAGGTTGTCGGAAAGAAGCAGCGAGCCTCCGCGCAGGGCCTGCCCGATGAGGCCTTCGCCTGCCGGAATGGCTTCCTTCGCGCCAGTAGCCGCATAGCTGCCTTTCAGGCGAAGCACGTCGGTTCCTTCTGCAACGTAGAGCGTGCCTAAAGGGGCGTGGAGATATGCGGCAATACTTTGAATGATTTTCCCGGACACGCTTTGCAGCCCGCGCTCGCCGCTGATGGCCGTGGCGAGCCTTGCCGCGCCTTCCTGCAGCCAGGCGCGCTCTTCCAGCGCGGAAAAGCTTTTACCTAATGTGCCACCCATATTATTGAGTGCCGCGGCGATGCGGCCCAGATCGTCTTCTGCGAAGTCGCTGCTTCTGGCATCAAACTCACCGCCCGCGATGCGGCTGGTGACGCCTTCCATGGCGTTGATGCGCCGTGTAGTTTCCGCGATGGCTGCCTTGTCTTCCTCCGCTTTGCGCTCACGGGCATCTACGTCCGCCTTAATGCGGAAGTAGGCGAATACAGAAATGAGCACGGACAGCAGGGCAGCTATAGCCATTAATACGGGCGTGTACGTGGTGTACAGCTCCAGCTTTCCCGTACGGATTTTTAGCAGCCTGGTTTCTTCATCCTGAACAGCATCAACCAGTCCCTGTAAATCCTGCATGGTTTTTTTGCCGGGCGCAAACTCGGAGACGTTATCTATAAATGCAGACGCGCGGTCCTCGCGCGGAAGCTGCCGCCATTTGCCGAGCACGCGGTTCATGTAGCTGAAGCGCTCATCAATCAATACACGGAGCTGCGTCAGGTTCTTCTGCTGGGCAATGTTGTCGCTCGTCAGGTTTTTCAGGTCCTGCAGCACGGCCAGTGCCCGCTCGTGCGCGCCGGTGTACAGGCTCAGAAAGTCTTCGTCGGTGGTAATGATGTAGCCGCGCTGGCCTGATTCGGCGTCGCGGACAACGGACGTCAGGCGGTATGTAGTGTTTATAACCTGATTGGTGTGATTGACCATGCGGCTGGCGTCAATCAGCTGGCGGTTGCTGTAATAGGAAGCAGCCGAGCTGAGCAGCAGCAGAAAGATGGAAATGCCGAACACTGTCTGCAGCTGCCGCGTCACGGTATTCGCGGATGTTGTATTCATAGGTACGTTTCCATGTTTTCGTGTACGGCCTCTGCTGCTCTCGTTTGGGGCTGGCTGACGGGCAAAGTCAAGATGAAGCTTGCGCCGGCACCGGGGGTGCTCCGCGCAGTGATGCTGCCCCGGTGCTTGTCAACAATTTTCTTGACAATGGCCAGGCCAATACCTGTGCCTTCATATGCTGCCGGATCATTGAGCCGCTGGAAGATCGTGAATATTTTGCCCAGATAGGCTTCGTCAAAGCCAATGCCGTTGTCTGTGATGGTGAAGGTGTATGCGGGCTCCTCGCCTTCACTATGGATGCCGGCCGTGATGCTGATTCGCGGCGGTATGCCGGACCGGCTGAATTTCAGTGCATTGCTGATCAGATTCTGAAATACCTGCCGCATCTGGCCGGGTATCACGTCAATGGCCGGCATCGGCCCCACTTGTATCTGCGCCCCTTTCTCTACAATCGGAAACTCAAAATCAGCAATCACGGCATTAATAAGCTCACCGAGATCCGTGGGCCGGAAGGCTGAAGTGACGGACAGGCGCGAGTAGCTGAGTAGGTCATTTATCAGGGTACTCATACGGTCGGCGATACTTATAATCTTACCCATGCCTTCCTCCAGCTTGTCCGGGCCAGACTGCCGGACGCCTTTCTGCATGATGGAGCCGAACATCTGAATTTTCCGGAGCGGCTCCTTCAGGTCGTGAGAAGCGACGGATGCAAACTGCTGCAGCTCGTGATTGCTCGTCTCAAGCTCTGCATTTTTAAGCAGCA
Source organism: Chitinophagaceae bacterium (assembly GCA_965246765.1). Lineage (GTDB taxonomy): Bacteria > Bacteroidota > Bacteroidia > Chitinophagales > Chitinophagaceae > UBA1952. Next base: position 179,065 of record CBDFFJ010000005.1, on the reverse strand, counting down.
GCTCGCCTGTTCGCTCCTTTACGGCCGTTTCCAATACATCGCTGGCCATCTTGCGCTCATGGATGTCGGTGAAGGTGCCTACCCAATTTACGAGCTGGCCCTCCTGCTGTACAGGCACTATGCGCAGCAGGTGGCAGCGGTACTCGCCTTCCGGCAATAGCCGGATGCGCAGCTCTGCCTGAAAAGCCTCTCCGCGACCGATGGCCGCGTCCAGATCATGCCGCACATGCCTGTCGTCAGGGTGCGGCGTTGCCATTTCGGCTTCGGGGCCAATAAGGCGCTGCCAGTGCTCATTATAAAATTCCAGCTTTCCTTCCGGCGATAGCGTAAACGCGATCTGGGGAATGGAGTGCAGGATGGACCGCAGCTCTTCAACCTTAATCTTCAGCTCGCCTTCTGCCTTTTTACGGACGGCAACCTCGGCCATCAGCACTTTACGCATCTGTATCAGCTCGCGGTTCTGCTCATGCAGCCGGTGGAGCGTCTTCACCTTCAGGATAAACACGTCCGGGTCCACCGGCTTCACCACATAGTCCACCGCGCCGGCCTGGTAGCCTTTGGTGATGAACTTTTTCTCCGTGCTCACCGCCGAAAGGAATATGACGGGGATGTCGGCTGCCTTGCTATAGCCCTGCAGCGCCTCGGCCACCTCAAAGCCATCCATGCCCGGCATCTGTACATCCAGAATGATCAGCGCATAATCCTGCCTCAGCACTTTTTTAAGCGCTTCTTCCCCTGATTCCGCGCCGTCCACCTCAAAGCCCGCCAGCTCCAGTGTCCGGCGGAGTGAGAGTATGTTCTCTGGCTTGTCGTCAACGATTAAAATCATTCGCTGGCTGTTGTCGTGTCTTTGCTAATGGAAATCTGCTGTCGGACGGCTGCGGTATGCAGCACGCCGGCTATTACGCAGCCAATAGGCGGCAACAAAAGTAAAAGGATTGAAGGCAACCGGATCAGCGCTGTATTGCCGTTGCGCGCTGGCAGAGATTGCGCCATATGAAGCCCCGGTGCCGCTGGTATAAAAATTGTCTCCGCTTCCGGCAATCGGGGCGCTTGAGCCCGGACGGCCTTTCATCCCAATATCATGCACGCACTTCAGCACATTTTTGACCATAAGCTCATTGCCATCGTCCGTGGGGCGGCCCCCGGCGATATACACCATATAGTAGATGCGCTTTATGAGGGCGGCGTGCGCACGCTGGAGATCACCATCAACTCGCCCAAAGCGCTGCAGGTGATTGAGGAAGTCGCAGCGAAGTCGGGCGACCGCATGTTTATAGGTGCCGGCACTGTCCTGGATCCGGAGACCGCCCGCTCGGCTTTGATAGCCGGTGCGCGGTTTATCGTGTCGCCCACCTTTAGCGCGGCCACTATTGAGATGACGAAGCGATACGGAGCTATCTCCGTGCCCGGCGCTTTATCGCCAACGGAAATACTGGCGGCTTACACCTGCGGCGGCGACCTGATTAAAGTATTCCCGGCTTCTGCCGTTGGCCCGGCCTTTTTTAAAGAGATGAGCGGCCCGCTGCCACACATTCCGCTCATGCCTACCGGCGGCGTGTCTTTTGGAAATATCGCGGACTATGCCGCTGCGGGCGCAAAGGCCTTTGGCCTCGGCTCTGCGCTTACCGATACCAAAGTGGCCGTGACAGATGCATCCCTCAAGGCGCTGACGCAAAAAGCAAAAGACTTTTTTTCAGCGCTTTCCGCCGCCTAACTTAGACAGCATGAAAATCAGGAGCTACAAACTCTACCAGGTGCCGCCGCGCTGGCTTTTTCTAAAAATAGAAACCGATGACGGGCTCGTGGGATGGGGCGAGCCGGTAATAGAAGGCCGCGCTGCCACTGTGAAGGCAGCCGTGGATGAACTGATGCAAAACCTGGTCGGCCAGGACCCGCTCAATATTGAAGACCATTGGAATGCCATGTATCGCGGCGGATTCTACCGCGGCGGCCCTATACTGATGAGCGCTATTGCCGGGATAGACCAGGCGCTCTGGGACATTAAAGGCAAGTATCACAATGCTCCCGTGCATATGCTGATGGGCGGCAAGGCCCGCACATCCATGCGCGTCTATTCCTGGATTGGCGGCGACCGGCCGGAGCATGTAGGAGAAGCGGCAAAGGCCGTTGTAGCCAAAGGCTTCACCGCTCTGAAGATGAATGCGACCGACGAGCTGCAATACGTGGACTCATTCTCAAAAATAGAAGCCTCCGTAGCGCGCATCGCTGCCGTGCGGGCCGCCGTGGGCCCGGATGTAGGCATCGGCGTGGACTTTCACGGGCGGGTGCATAAGCCGATGGCAAAAGTCCTGGCCAAAGAGCTGGAGCCTTTTCATCCCATGTTTATTGAAGAGCCCGTGCTGCCGGAAAATAATGAGGCGCTCCGCGAAATAGCCCGCCACGTCGCCATCCCCATTGCCACCGGCGAGCGGATGTTCTCGCGCTGGCAATACAAGCAGCTGCTGATTGACGGCGTCGCCGATATTATTCAGCCCGACCTCTCTCATGCCGGCGGCATCACGGAGTGCAAGAAGATCATCTCCATGGCCGAGGCCTTTGACGTGGCCGCCGCGCCGCATTGCCCTTTAGGGCCAATAGCCCTGGCCGCCTGCCTGCAGGTGGATGCTACCTGCCACAACGCATTCATACAGGAGCAAAGCCTGGGCATTCACTACAACACCGGCAACGACCTGCTTGACTATATGGCCGACCGCAGCGTGTTTGCCTACGAAGACGGCTTTGTAAAAATTCCCGAAGGGCCGGGCCTGGGCATTGAGATCAATGAGGCATATGTTATAGAACGCGCGGCGGAGGGGCACGATTGGCACAACCCGCTTTGGCGGCATAAGGACGGAAGCGTAGCAGAGTGGTAGGCACTACACGAAGCGCGCGCAATGGTCAAACCGGAATTGAAGTATTTCGCAACAGAATTGGCGCATTCCGCGACAAGCCTGAAGAAAACCGGACACAAGACGATGAACACGACTACCCACTTTCTGAGCTGCGACTGGGGCACCACGGCCTTTCGCCTGCGCCTGGTAGCTGCAGCCGGTTTTGAGATTGTTGCAGAGTCGGGCAGCAAGCAGGGAATCGCGGCGGTGCATAAAGAGTGGGGAAGCAGCGGCAAATCAGAAGGGAAGCGCACAGCCTTTTACCAGGCCATCATTTTGGAGCATATTTCAAAAGTGGCAGCGGAGCACAGTGCTTTGCTGAAAGGCGCGCCGCTCATTATATCGGGCATGGCTTCTTCCTCCATCGGCATGACGGAGCTGCCCTACAAAAAACTTCCATTCCGGCTGGACGGCAGCGACCTCGCCACCCGGCTACTACCGGCAACCCAATCTTTTCCCTATCCCACGCTCGTCATATCGGGCGTAGCCGCCGAAGATGATGTGATGCGTGGCGAAGAAACGCAGATGGTCGGAGGCGTGCAGCCCCTCAATGGGGCGGAAGTGCAGCTCATGATTCACCCCGGCACGCATTGCAAGCATATTCTGGCGCGGGGGGGCGAGGTTGTTTCCTTTAAAACGTACATGACCGGCGAGCTCTTTTCGCTGCTCAGCACCCAAAGTATTCTTGCCGCTTCCGTAGTCAAAGGGGGCAGCTTCAGCATGCATCGCGGCCATTTTGAAAGCGGCCTCACAGACGCTGCGGGACGGCAGCTGCTGCACACGCTCTTCCGGGTGCGCACAGGTGATCTTTTTAAGCGCCGGACGCGGGAGGAGGCTTTTTATTACCTGAGCGGCCTGCTGATTGGCAGCGAGCTGAGCGACTTTCCGGGAGACTTCGCCGGCCATATCATCCTTGCCGGGGAGGAGACACTTGTGGCGCAATACAGGGCTGCGCTGGAGCTGCTGGGCATTGCGGCCAGAGCGGCCAGCGTCAGCATTCAAAGCGCAGAGCTTATCACTATTGCAGGACAGTATAAAGTCTATGAGCGTCATCAGCAGCCCTGAATTAATCTCATGCAAACACCGACTATCACCGAAGCAAGGCATCTGCTTCCCGCGCAGGCCGTTTTAGGAGAAGGCGCCATCTGGCATCCTGCGGAGGGGAAGCTTTACTGGGTTGATATCCTGGGAAAGGCACTTCATGTGTTTGATCCCCAAAGCGGGGCCGATAGAGTCCTGCCGACCGGTAGCTATGTGGGCACCGTTGTGCCTTCGGAGCATGGTCAGGTGATTCTGGGCTTGCAAAACGGCATTCACCGGATGAATGTGGTGACGGGAGCGCTAAGCCTGCTGGTGAATCCCCTGCCCGGGCCGCCGGTCCGTTTTAATGACGGCAAGTGTGATCCTGCCGGCCGCCTTTGGATCGGCACTATCTCTATGGATGGCGCGCGGGGCTCCTCAAAGCTGTACTGCTACGACGGCGACGGCTCCCTTCACGAGGTGCTGAATGACGTCTCCATATCCAACGGCATCGTGTGGACGGCTGACCGGAAGACGATGTATTATAATGACACGCCCAGCTCCACCGTTCAGGCATTTGACTATGATTATGAGACGGGCAACATTTCCAATCGCCGCGTAGCCATCCGAATTCCCGAAAGTGACGGTTGGCCAGATGGTATGTGCATAGACGCGGAAGACAAGCTGTGGATCGCTATGTGGGGCGCCGGCAGCGTAAACCATTACGACCCTCTGAGCGGGACGCTGCTACGGCAGGTGAAAGTGCCTGCGCCGCACACCGCATCCTGCACCCTTGGCGGGCCGGAGCTGAAAACCCTGTACATCACCACTGCGCGGGTGGAGCTTACTGACGAAGAGCTGAAGCGCTTTCCGCTTTCGGGAGACCTGTTTGCTGCTGAGGTAGAAGTGCCCGGCGTGCCCGCCGGTTTTTACAGGCCGCGCTGAACATAGCCGAAGCAGCCAGGTCTGCTGGGGAAGAAAGAATGCCTGCGAATTGTGAACACGAGCGGCCATTTTAAAATGCCCGCCGGATTTAGTGGCGGGATAACACAGGAGCGTATGGATGGTCAGGCGCGGGATTATACCTTGCCCCTCCATACAGCCGGCGGTCCGGCGCTATTTCAAAATCTCTAAAGCCAGCTCCTCATATGCCAGTTACCGTTGCCCACGTAGAAGACCATCCGATGCTTCGCAAATTGCTCGGAATGCATCTGTACCGGGAAGGCTTTGCTACCAGCCATGAGGCATCCAACGGAAAAGACTTTTTAGAAAAGCTGGATAACGGCGGGGCCATCCCCGACGTCTGCCTCCTGGACCTGAATATGCCCATCATGGACGGATTTGAAACGGCGCGGCAGCTCCGCACGAAGTATCCTACCGTAAAGATTCTCGCTTACTCCGGCAACGACTTTCCGCAGCGCGTGGAAGAGGTGCTGGATTGCGGCGCGCACGGCTTTATATCCAAGGATGTGGCGCCGGAGGAAATTCGCAAGGCCTTGTTGGCGGTTTTTAATAATCAGTCGTTTATCAAGCAGCACCCCATAACAATAAAAAGCTGCGACGGCAGGGTGGCGCAATACCCCGCCCGGAGGGAAAATGCGCCTGTCTGATTTCTGAGCGTACCGTGCATCGGGCCCATTTCGCCATTACGGGAAGAACATTTCTGACCTTCAGACGCCGGACACATGGTACGGAATTATTAACTGAAGGACCGAAATGGTCCACCCATAGCGCGGAATTATAATCCCAAGCCCCGAAACGGTCAACGCAGGGCGCAAAATTATAATTCAAAGGTCTGATTTGACCAGCCCATGCCCCAAAATAATAATCCGTGTGTCCGGAAGGCCGGTATTTGTTCGTTATTTACTTAGCCACCCCTTCAGACCGCAGCAGTCCGGGGCGCACTTTAAGCGCGCCGCTCCGCATTTCTATCAGTCCGTTGCGCTCATCCTCAATGTCCGTAGCCTGCGTGTAAACGTCGCCGGCTACCGGGCGTTTGCGCAGCTCCTCCTTGAAAGCCCGTATCAGTGATTCCCGGTCGGTGTCTTCCTGCGGGCCGCCGTAGTCTGAGAATCCGAAACCGCCCCATTCGCTCACCACCAGCGGCACCTGCTTCCGGTAAAAGAACGGGTCGCCGACCGTAAGCGGCAGAAAAGCGACGCCGGTCATTTGGCCACCCACCATCGCATCCAGCAGTTCGCGCCAGCGGCCTATCTCCGGCGTATAAAGGTGTGCAGTGAGCATGTCGCTTTTGAGGCGGCCCTCCTGCGAGATGTGTTGCCAGCCGTCATTATCCACCACCAGAAACTGCGGATAATTGATCTGCATGTAGTGATACATCCTCACGATGTAGCCGCGCGTTTCCGGGTTCGTGGCGATGTCCTGCGCGCCCCAGTCTTCATTGTAAAGGCTCCAGATGATAACGGAAGGGTGCGACTCTATCAGGCCCAGCATACGCAATAATTCCGCCTCATGATTAGCGCGGCTGCGCGTCGTTGAGGCATGCGGGCTGGGCACCTCAACCCACAAAAGCAGGCCCAGCTTGTCGGCCAGGTGGTAGATGCGCGGGTCAACGCCGGCAATGTGGATGCGCACCAGGTTGCAGCCCAGTTCCTTCATGGAGTACATGTGTCGCTTAATCTCCTCATAGCTCGCATCGCCCGGCTGGTAGAGAATGCCGTCCAGATAGACCGGCTCATTATTCAGGTAAATGACGCTGCCCCGCGCCTCAATCTTGCGAAAGCCGATCTGGGTCTCAATCTGCGCCGCATGACCCTCTGCATCCTGGAGCTCCGCCACCAGGCGATATAGCTGCGGATGCTGCGGGCTCCACAGATTTGCATCGGGCAGCTCTATCACCACACGCTGCGATTTTTGCCCGGCTTCCAGCCGCAGCGGAAACTCATCCGTTGCGATCGGCGTCTCGCCCTTGCGCTCATACACCTTCAGGCGAATGATGTACTCACCGGCATCGTGAATGCGCGTCGTCAGGTTGATGCGCACCAGCTTGTCTTCCACCACGCTCACCACGCCCACGCGGCTGCGCAGGCGGTTACGCTCCACCGGCTCTATCCATACGCTGCGGGTGGCGCCACTGCTGGTCTGGTACCAGATGCCGCCACGCTTATATACATGGCTTTCCTGCTTGCCGCGGGCGGTTTCCGCATCCATCGTGTCGGCTATGCGCACCGTGAGGCGGTTCTCGTCTTTAAGCAGTGCCTCCGGAATTTCAAAGGAGAAGGAGGTGTACTCGCCGATATGCGCTTCCGCGCCTTCAATCGTTTTGAGGGGCTCTCCATTCAGCCATACGCGGGTCTCATAGCCGCAGGCGCCGAACGTGAGCTGCAGCAGCTTTGGCGCGTCATCGCCCACGCGCAGGAAGTGCGGATTTTCAAAGCGCCGCTCATACCAGACTACAATCTCGTCGCGCCAGCTCGCCGTATCCTTCGCCATCAGCGATTCTATGCTGCCAGGCCAGGCGGCCTTTGCTGTGTATTCGTGGCTCTTGTACCAGCCTTCGCGCAGTCCTTCATTCTGCGCGTCAAAGGCGAAATCCCACTCACCGTCCAGCAGCAGAAAGGGATTGGGCCGCACTACGGAGCGGGGGAGGGGATTGAGCTCTTCTTCTGTTGGTTGCACCTGACTCAGGGCATCGGGCTCATGATGACTTGCATTCATTCAATAAATGTAGGCAGCACCGCCCAGCGGAGATGCAGGCCAGCGGCGGCTTTTAGATTATTGAGGTGTTAAGTGCCTGAGGCAGACAACCGACTTATTTCTATTGTTTGACAATCTTTCCGCTTGCCTTTAAGATGCCTCCTTCCGTAATGTTATACAGGTACATTCCTGGCGGTAAAAGCCCGCATCTAACTGTGCAGTGCCTGTCGCGGCATTGACCGTTTGCCGCAGCATTGTGCGCCCTGTAAGGTCGCTCAGCGTGAAAACGGCATCGCTTTGCGCAAGCTGGTTGAAGCTCAGCAGAATCTGAGCCGTAAAAGGATTCGGATAGACTTTATAGTTCCCGTTGCCAACGGTCGGGCTGGCCGGCACCGCCACCGAGAGCACATTGAATTTCTGACCCCACGTGCAGTCATTCAGATAAGCATATACGACCTCCTTCTTGCTGTAAAGAGTGCTCGGCGCAAACAATGGGTGCGACTCGGCATATTGCAGCCTCGGGCCGAAGCCCTCCACATAGCTGTTCACCTCATTTTGGTAGTTAGCAACATTGTTGGTGTATTTCCAGCAGCCATTGTAGATAAAGCCTTCGCCAGAATGCTTCCCCTCCTCAAAAGATAGGCGGCCGTTGCAAAGGTTATCTGCAAAATACTTGTTGAAGTAATTGCCGCTCACACCGGATACCAGTTCGGCGGTCGTGGATTCGTACAATGGAAGCGAGTACACTTTTTTCAGTGGCAGCCTGTTGACTATCGTATCCGTATGCACGACACTGGTCTTGGCCATTGACCTGTTCCAGCCTCCTCCAGTGGACAAATAAGTCCACAGCGTGGCATATTCATCCGTTTGCATAGTGACGATGACGCTGTCCAGGCTTGTATAGAGGATGCCAGTCACGAGGTCGCGCGTTAGGATCTGATTGGCTCCTCGGGATGGCGCTACGCCAAACACGTAATTGGTAATCCATTCATTGCCGACTGTGTACTTCCATGGAAGATCCGCGCGGTTGAGGTCAAGCCTGAGCAGGCGGGCGGGCAGGCGCTCGTGCTGCAGTGAGTCGGGAAAAGACCCGAAATAGGTGTAGCGCGGTAGTTCATTGGGGAAGCGAAATAAATCCAGGGTGCGGAGCCAGCCATGCGCTTTGGACAGCTCAAAAACCTTGTTGTTGTACTCGTCGCTAATGGGCGATGAGTTGTACATAGCCTGTATGCTAATGGTCTTCACGCTATCGGCCATTCCGTCAATGATGCGTGTACCGGCTGCGCTTACCGTGCCGACAAAAGTTCGTCCATTGCTGCTTCTGGCCAGAACCCAGCTCGCGCCCGGCGCTGCCTGCGGCTTTAAGGTGATGGTATCGCCTTTGCTGTTGAAATAGCGCTCCGTTCCGTCCGCGCTGCGGATCATAAACGGCCCGAGCCAGGTTGGCGCTGCCGTATCAATACAAGCGCCCTTCGCGGGCGTATCAGCCAGCCGCAACCCACGGTAGAAGTAATGAATGCTGTCCGCACCCGTCCCCGCCACCGACGAATCAATCCAGGTGCTGCGGATCATGTTGCTGTCAATGAGGTAAGTATAATAGTCCAGCATCTTGCCGGCGCTGTAAAGAGTCGTGTCATGGGCATAGATGGACTGCCAGTTTTGGGCAGATGCAGCAAAGGACAGCAGACTGGCAATGGCAAGGAACAATCTTCTCATAACGGACGGGATTTATGTGGCGCCAGTTATTAGGATGCATGTGGCTGCGGCATTGCACAAGGCAGCTCTTGAGGGGCCATATCATTTCTGATAAATGCTTGAGGCGGTGCCTAAGACATTCCGCGCCGCTGCAAAAACATTTTATGCCATCAGATAGTTATTTTAAAAACTTTGTTTTTCAGATGATGAAGCCAATCTTTGGTGAGGTCAATGATCCTATTGCCCTGACATCGCAGCCGGCCATTCTGCGTACATGCTTATGTTTAAAACAATGAGGAGATTATTCTTTCGTTTGCTGATAACAGCCTTGTCAGTAAGCACTGTTGTGAGCGTATTAGCACAAACGCCGCAATACTACTGGTCTACGGATACAGTTGGAATAAGCACCGTTTCTGGTCATTCACTGCCGCATCACCGGCTGGGAGAGAGCAGAATATTTATTATCCCATTGACTTTCCTACTGCACCGTCCGGTAACATATCTGCAGTATATGTACGTGTAGGCAGAAAGGCGCTTGATAACGCAAAACCGAGCACTTACTACAATTTCACTATTAAGATGGGCTATACGAAAGCCATCAATTTTCCGAATGCTCCTGTAAAGCCCGATACATTCTATTCAGGGCTGACAACCGTATTTAGCGCGCCTACATGGGTAATCAATAACTCAGACAAGGCAGGAAACTGGATAAAGTTTCCGACTGTTCCTAATAGCTTTAAGTATTGGGCCAACAAAGACAGCGCAAAGTGGGATACTTCTAAGGGGAGAAATTTTGTTGTAGACTACGTTCCTGGCACGCCTCCTGGCCCCGATAATGGCTTTGATGTCTATATATCGCGTAATACTACCCTAAGACGTCGGATTGCTGGATCGGTGGCAGATGTCACATCACTCAGTACAGGCGGCCCCCTCATAGACTTCGGCTTTGACATCGGCCCGCCCATCCTGGGTATTGAGGAGGCGTCCGGCTTCAGCAGCTTAAGCCTGTTCCCCAATCCGGCCGTCAATGGCCGCTTCGCCGTCTCCTTAGACGCCCGGCGGCCGCTGAGCGAGGTGGCTGTCACCGTAAGCAGCATTACCGGCCAGCCCGTCTTATCCCGCGCCTATCAGTGCGCCGGCAGCTCCTTTACCAAGAGCTGGATTTTAACGGCGCGGCGCCCGGCCTCTACTTCGTAAAAATTGTCGCCGGCGGAGCGGTCGTCACCCGGAAGATCGTGCTGGATTAGGGGCGGTACAATTCGCTGAAAGAAAGGGCCCGTATGCACTGCGGGCCTTTTTCAATTGCTCGTAGTTCCTCAAATTGAAGGTGCTCGCCTTATCATTTGTCATTCCCGCAGGGAATCTTTGCTCGCAGTATTTTATACTACAGCATGCTTAAAGATTCACTGCGGAAATGACAAAGTCGCGGTGAACGCTCAAGCTCAGGTACTACCGCTACGAGGTGCGACAAAAGACTTTAAGGCGTGAGGGGCGTTGAAATCCAGCAAATGCTAAGCCGCCTGCAGTGCGCTGATGGCGCTCATTACCACATCAACGCCCGTGCTCAATATAGTAATGAGCTGGTAGAGCGCCGCATCGGTTCTGCCGCCTTCCGCCATTGCTTCTATGCGCAGGGCAGTCTCGTGCAGGCCGGCCAGGCGCAGGCCGGCTATGCAGGGCCGCACCCGGTGAGCTATCTGCGCCATACGGATGGCATCGGCGGCTACAAAAGCCTCCTTCAGCCCGGTTATGGCCTTAGGAAGCTCCCTTGCTACAATGCCCAGCATGCGCCGCGCAAAAGCTTCGTCGCCGCCGCAGATTTCCTGTAGCAGGGGCATGCTGATGAGCGTATCGGCAGGTTCCGGTATAGAGGCAGACTGGTCATCGTGACCGGAAAGCAGCCCGCATAGCTTAGCCAGCGAGAATGGCTTCAGCAGCACCCCATCCATGCCGGCTGCAAGGCAGGCCGCGCCTTCCTGAGGCCGTCCGCCGGCACTGAGCGCGAATATGCCGCCTTCAAAGCCTGCCGACCTGATGGCCCTTGTCGCGGTGAGCCCGTCCATCAGGGGCATCTGTACATCCAGGAGCATAAAGTCAAAAGGGCAGGCGGCGGCCAGGGCTAAGGCGCCGCGGCCATCCACCGCTTCCCGCACGACTGCGCCCCAACGCGTAAGGCCAGCGACGGCAACCAGGCGGCTTACCGGGCAGTCGTCGGCAACGAGCACGATGCCCCCGCGCAGCAGCCTGCCGTAATCCGGCATTGCGGGAGTGCCGGAAAGCTCTGATGCGCGTGGCGGGATCATGAATGGGCCTGGCTTTTGGGGTTCAGAAGTTTTAAGCCAATACCAGCTCTTTATTCTGTATCATTTTATAGATAGTGCTCTTGCCGATGTCCAGCTTGTCGGCCACGGCCTGCACGTTATTGTCGTACTGCCGCAGGTAATAATGGATGATGTCAGCCGTGTATTCCTTCAGCGTCTTTCCATGCTGCGCAGGCAGCTCATGCGCTCCTTCCGCGGGCAGGCGGATGTCGGAGGGCCGGATGGTGTCGCCTTCGCACATCACGGCGGCGAGCTCTACAATGGCTTTCAGCTCCCGCACGTTGCCGGGGTAATGATAGCGGCTGAGCTTATCCAGGCTTTCGGGGGCAAGCGTCAGCGCCGGCATTCTGTTGATCCTCACAAAATCATGAAGGAAATGCTGCGCGAGGAGCTCTGTATCCCGGCCACGCTCCCGCAGGGGTGGGAGGTCTATAGGCAGGCCGATGGTGCGGTAATAAAGGTCTTCGCGGAATGCGCCTTTGCGCACCTCTTCCTGCAGATTTTTATGTGTGGCAACAATCAGGCGCACGTCCAGGGGGATTTTTTCGCTGCCGCCTACGCGCACCAGCTCCCGCTCCTGCAGCACACGCAGCAGCTTGCTCTGCACGCTGAGGTCCAGCTCGGCGATCTCGTCCAGGAACAGGGTGCCGCGGTTGGCTTCCTCAAAGCGGCCTATGCGCCGCGCCGTAGCGCCTGTGAATGCGCCTTTCTCGTGGCCGAAGAGCTCGCTCTCAATCAATTCTTTGGGTATGGCCGCCATGTTTACCACTACCATGGGGCGCGACCGGCGCTCACTGTAGGCATGTATCGCATTGGCAACAATCTCCTTGCCGGTGCCGGTTTCCCCGGTCACCGATACATTAATGCTGGTGCGCGATGCTTTCTGCATGAGGTTAAAAACCCGCTGCATGGCCTGGCTTCCCCCGCGCACGGCTTCGCTGAAGTCCGGCGCCTCGCCGCCAGCGCTCTCCCGCACATGCAGCGCCTCTCCCTTCACAGCGGGCGCCTTCCGCAGGCGGGCTACGGCATTCCACAGCAGGTCTTTGGTGGTGTCGTCTTTTACAAAGTAGTCGGTAGCGCCCTGCTTCAGCAGCTCTACTGCCACGGCCACATCGCGCTGCGCGGATATGATGACGATGGGAATATCCGGTAGCGCCTCGCGCAGGCGCTTCAGGGCTTCGGCGCCGGTGCCGTCGGGCAGGGAGTAATCAAGGGTCACCAGGTCGGGCTTGCGGCCCAGTCCGGCAAAGCAGTCCTTCAGACAGGTGAAGCGGTGCAGCTCGTAGTCCTCATTCATGGACAGGTGATACTCCAGGATCTCCCCGTACCAGGGATCGTCTTCTACAATAAAAATTCTGTAAGCGCCCATGTAAAGTTTTGCCCTATAGACATTTCAGGATGAGCGTGCAAGAAAATGATAAAAGGACGGGCGGCACCCTGTACGTGCCCGTATAACATCAGTTTAACCCTCCATATTCTGGAAAAAAGCTCCGCTAAATGGAGGGTTTTGATGATTATTAAATGTTTAATCATACTACTGGTCAAGGCTCCGGAGATTGGCACGCAGATGGCAATGCGTGCTGCCAGAAACCACACACCCCACGAGCCATTTATAATGAAGCGCATTAAAGACCTCAACATCTTCATCGTTGACGACAACCAGCTGGCCCGGAAAGCCTACCAGCAATACCTGACACGCCTGGGCTGTGAGAAGCTCCGCATGTTTGACAACGGGCAGGACTGCATCAACAACCTGGTGGAAACGCCCGACCTCGTACTGATTGACTACTGCATGGAGCCGCTTAATGGCCTGGATGTGCTTAAAAAGATCAGGCGCTTCAATCCGGACGTCTATCTGGTAATGATCAGCGGGCAAACAGATCTGCAGGTAGCCATCAACGCCATGAAGTATGGCGCCTTTGACTACATCATTAAGGGCGATACTGAAAACGAGCAGGTGGCAACCGTGCTGCACAAGATGTTGCACGTTATGAACATCGTAAAGCGCGGCCGGCCTAAGAGCATCCCGCAGAAGATCATGTCCATTCTTTCCGTCTGAGCTCCCGCCATGAATCTCAGACAGCTCTTTCCGGTATTGCTGGGCAGCGTGCTGCTGTGCTCTTGCAGCACGCAGAACCTGTTCCGCAAGTCGGCCATAGCCGGCGATACGGCCGCATTTGCCGCCAGGCCGGATTACCAGTACGTCATCCGGAAAGACGATAAGATCAATCTCAGCATCTGGGATCATGAAGACATGAGCGTCGGCTCGGTCTATGGCATCTACAATTCCAACGAGGTGTACGGCAAATGGCTGATTGTGGATGCGGCGGGTGCGATAACCCTCCCGAAGCTGGGCGCCGTAAGTGTTGCCGGCAAAACCGTGACGGAAGCCGAAGCGGCGCTGCGTGAGCAGTATAAGAAATGGATTGTGAACCCGATTATAGATCTGAAGGTGCTCAACAAGGAAGTGACTGTTTTGGGGGAGCTGCGGTCGCCCGGCAAGTACACACTGGAGCGCGACAACAATTACCTGCTGGACGTGATAGCCAGAGCCGGCGATTTTGACACTTACGCCAACAAAAAGAAGGTAAGAGTGGTGCGCAAAGACGCCGCGGGGGCGCCAAGGATGATCGCAGTAGATCTCACGCGCTCCGACAGCTACTTCACCCAGAATGTCCAGCTGCAGCCCGGAGATATCATTTATGTGCCGGCCCGGTCGGGCAAGGGCTTTGAGAAGCGCGCGGGCGCCACGCTGGTTCCGATAGCGACAACGGTAACCGCCATAGTGCTGCTCAGCAGCCTGCTTAAATAGACGCCGCCATGAAGGAGCAAAACAAAACCCTGCGTATGCTCAGGCCGGCCCTTAGGGGCCTTCCGGTCATTATGCTTATGATGGCCGGCATGGTGGGCCTGGTGAATTTCTACCTGCGCTATGCGACGCCCATTTATGAGAGCACCGCTAAGATCAAGCTGGCGGAAACCAAGCAGGGCATTCTCAATTCCAATCTTTACCGCGACTTTGACGTGTTTGCCTCCGAGCCAAAGCTGGCTGCGGAAGTGGAGCTGCTAAAGTCTCAGACCCTGGTGGAAAAAGCACTCGCCAGGCTGGATATACGCACCGCAATTTACCGCAAAGGCGCGCTGCATATGACCGAGCTCTACGACCAGTCGCCCCTGCGCATCTGCGTCAGCTTTACGGACCGTAAGTGGGAAGATGCCCTGTTTCGCCTGGAGGTTTCGGGTAAAGAGCATAGCCTGCGCCTGACTACGCCTTCGGGCGAGACGGTAAGCGGCCGGCTGGGCGATACCCTCAGGCTGGGCGGCGGCAATGCCGTGCTCTTCTCGCTCAACAGCGCGCTGCTGCAATCTAAGCCTTACATACCCGTCAACGACAGGTATGAGTTCGTTGTGCGCAACCGGGAAGAGCTTGTAAAAAGTGTGGCCGCCGACCTGGACGTAATGTCTGTGGACAAAGAAGTACCTGTACTGCGCATTTCTTACAAATGCGCTGTGCCGGCCAGGTGCGCCGACATTGTAAACAGCGTGGCGCAAACTTACATCCTTGACTATGTGCAGGAAAAGTCAAAGGCTGCTGACACAACATACAGTTTCCTGGAGCGGCAGCTATCTGAGTACGACCAGCGCCTGACGCACAGCGAAGACTCCATGCAGCGCTACCGCGATGCGCACAACATCATCAATATCCGGCAGGAGACAGAGACCGATTTGCGAAAAGTGGCTGACATGAAAAAGCAGCTCACCAATGTGGAGATGAGCCTGCAGGCGGCCAGCCAGCTCAACCGGTACATGGAAGCCGGCAAAGACGCGCCCGAAGGCCTTGCGCCGAATTATGAGGCCTTCACCGATCTCCTGAGCACCGAGCTGGTAAAGAAGATGAAGAACCTGCAGGCAGACCGGCGCCAGCTCCTGACCCGTCTTACGCCCGAAAATGAGCAGGTGATAGCGCTGGATCACAACATCAAAGACCTTGCAGACTACCTGCGCGAGGAGGTTTCCAATACGGAAAAGGACCTGCGCACCAAAAAACGGGAGCTGAGCGCGGATATCTCTGAGGCGGAAGCGTCCTTCAACGGCCTGCCGGGCAAGGAGCGCAACATGAATATCCTGGAACGCAACTTCGGGCTCAACGAGCAGATCGTCCGCTTTCTGCAGCAGAAACAGACCGAGGCGGAGATAGCAAGGGCTGCAACCACGTCTTTTCACCGCATCATCTCCAGCGGCGAGCTCCCGCGCAAGCCTGTGTCGCCAAACCGCAAGCTGCTGATCGTGTTCGGCGGCTTTCTCGGGCTTGTTTTCGGTTTGCTCAGTGTTTACGGACTCCAGGCTATACAGGCGCGCATTACGGATACGAATACCATCTACCGTAATTCCGACACCCGGGTAGCGGCCTGCATTCCGATCCTGAAAACGGGCGTTGAACGCAGAAAGTTCTTCCGTCGCTGGATATTGGAAATGGAGCTGAAAGAGCTGCTGCCGCAGGGCGGCCAGATCGTAGTCACATCTATGAATGCCGGGGAAGGGAAGGCGTTTGTAGCCACGCATATCGCGGAAGCCGCGGCCAGTGTCGGCAAGCGCGTGCTGCTTGTGTCCATGGACAATCGCGATTTGCCGGTGATTAAAGGCTGCTCCCTTCTTTATGCCGACGATCTGCCCGGTCGCTGGGGATTGCCATCGCAATGGAAAGCGATCAGCGGCAAATGGAAAGCGTATTACGACCTTATTGTTATTCAGAACAGCGCCATCCGGCAAGAGCCGGGCGCGCTCATCGCAATGTCTGAGGCGTCCATGAACCTTATGGTGCTGGACGGCTACTGCACGCGGCAAAAGGATCTGGTGGAGGCTGACGCCTTGAAGGAATCGGCTGCCATCCAGGGGATGGAATTCGTCCTGAACCGGGAAGGCTATGCGCCCAATATGTTCACCCAGGTGCGCAAGCGCTTTGCTCATACCGGCAACGCATGATTCGCCGGCTGCTGCAGGGAGAAAAAAGCCGGATACTCGCCGACCAGGCGGTAGTCAGCGGCTGCTCGCTGCTTACCCAGCTCCTGCTTGCCGGGAAGCTGGGCCTGGCCGGCTACGGCTATTTCTCGGTAGTAGTGATCGCGCAGATATTTCTGCTGTCGCTGCAGCAGGCGGGCATCACCGGTGTTTACCAGGTGCTTTTTCCGGGCATGCCTGCCGGTGAGCGCCCGGCTTACGACACAGGCGTTACGAGCATGCAGGCGGCGCAGATAGCGGCTCTGCTTATGGTTGGGGCTATCTATTGCGCCATTCCGCAACCGGTATTCAGCGCCGGCGACCGGGTTGCCGTTGTGCTGAACGTGGTTTTTTTTCTTCAGCAGGACTTTTACCGGAAGAGTTTGCTGACCCGGGGCAGGGCAGGGGCCACTCTTCTCGTTGACCTGGTCAATAATGGACTACAGCTTGCCGGAATGGGCCTGCTACTGATCTGCGACGAGCTCCGGCTTACGTCGGCACTATGGGTCTGCGCGCTCAGCTACGTGCCGGCCCTGCTGCTTGGACAAATAAGCACCGGTAAGCTTGCCGTATCTGCCACCTTACTCGCTGCCGCATACCAGAAACACAAAGGACAGGGGAGTTGGATGCTACTGTCGGCGTTTCTTCAGTGGTGCTCCGGCAACCTGTACATGATAGCTGCCGGCTGGTGGCTCGGGCTTGCAGCTTTGGGCGCGCTCAGGCTTGGCCAATACCTCTTTGGCCTGCTGCACGTGCTCATGCAGGCTATAGAAAGCTACTCGCTGCCCAAAGCAGCCGGCATAGCTCACGATCCTGCCCTTGCCGCTGCTTACCTGAAGGCGCTTATGCGAAAGATGCTGCTGTTGATGCTGCCGCTGCTGCTGCTTATCACAGGCGCGGGGAAACCCATGCTGCGGCTTTTGGGCAAGGGCGAGCTGGAGGCTGCATTCACCATTCTCTCCGGGCTCTCACTGACTTATCTCTTTGTAACTGTTGCCTATCCGATACGCATTGCGCTCCGGATATTCCGGCTCAACCGGGCCTATTTCAACGGCTATGCCATCAGCGCAGCTTTCGCCGTCGCCACTGCCTGGTCGCTTATCCGCAGTCTGGGCGTTTGGGGTGTAATGACCGGGCTGGTTGCTTCGCAAATCATCCTCATCAGCTACTGGCTGTTCACACTGCAAAAACACCACACCATTTTATGGAAATCATCCACCTCATCTTAGGAAAAGCGAACCCTCTGCGAATGAACGGGGTTAACAAGGTGGTACACGAGCTGGCTACTAAACAGCAAGCGGCAGGCTTCACGGTGAGCGTCTGGGGAATAACGGCTATGCCGATTCACGACTATCCGGCGCGCACATACGATACCTCATTGTTTAAGAAGCGGCGCAACCCCTTTAATCTGCCGCAGGACTTAGCGCGCGCCATCAGCCGCCAGGGGCGGCAGACGGTCTTCCATATTCATGGCGCGTTCCTGCCGGTAATGCATACGGCGGCCGGGCTTATGAAAGACCTGGACATTCCATACGTAGTAACGCCGCACGGCAGCTACAGCGAGCCGGCCATGAGGAAGAACGGCCTGGTGAAGCATGCTTACTTCCGCCTTTTTGAGCGTCCGCTGCTGCAGGGCGCGGCAGCTATACACCTGCTGGGCGACACCGAGCGCGAAGGACTGCAGGACTGGTATCACAGCGCCAAATCAATCCAGATTCCTTACGGATTTGACGCATTGAGCGACGGCCGGCCGATAGCCAAGACCGAGCAGTTTATAATCGGTTACTGCGGACGGCTGGTCAAAGATAAAAAAGGCCTGGACCTGCTCATTACCGGTTTTCAGCGTTTTCACAAGTCTTACCCGGAAAGCAAGCTCTGGATGATCGGCGACGGCGGCGACAAGGCGGTGCTTGAACAGATTGTCGCGGAGCAGGGTCTTGAGCAAGCGGTCGTGTGGCACGGAGCCCGATACGGCGAGGAAAAGCTGAAGCTCCTGCGCCAGTGCGACGTATTCGCGCATACCAGCCGCTACGAAGGCTTACCCGCTTCACTGCTGGAAGCCGCCGCGCTTGGCATTCCGCTGCTGGTCACCGAAGGTACCAACGCGGGGCAGTGCGTCCGCGACTATGGGGCCGGCGTAGTGCTGCCCGAAGCCTCCACCGCCGAGGTGGCGGAAGGAATGAAGAAGCTGTATCGCGAGATCGTGATGATGAACCATGCGTCCCGGCTGCAGGCCGCGTCCCTGAAAATGATCCGGGAGGCTTTTGCCTGGGATGCGCTGGTGGGAAGGTACCAGCAGATGTATCTGGCGGCGGTTGCCTGAGCGCTGGAGCTGAAAAGATGCCACGTTTCACTGCAAATAATCACCAGCGGTTCCTGAATGGGATCTATGCGCTGCTCGTTATCGTCTTTTTCGTAAAGATGAGCGGCTTCTTTGCGTGGAGCGATAATATGGGCTTCACGCGCCCGTTCAAAACCGTAAGCCGCATTACGATGACGGTGGCGGTGTACGGCATCTACCGGCGCATACTGAGCCGGGGCGCGGTGGCGGCGTTTGCCTGGGAGCAGAGCATGAGCATACTGCTTTACTGCGCCTATCTGCTGCTGGGGCTCGTCTCCTTTTTCTGGAGCACGGATATCGGGAAGAGCGCGCTGCAATGGGTGATGGATTTTGAGAGCCTTATTTTCTCTTACTATTTCATCTGCTGCTTTATCCTCCTGGAGCGGTTCTTTCCCGGCAACCGGATAAGGATGTACAATGTGATCGGGCACTCCTGTCTGGGCCTGATGGCCATTTTCGTGATAGGAATGTGGATAGCGCCCGACACTTTTTTCCGCCTGACGCACGACGGCGAGGAGGCGCGGCTCGGCGGCTTTATCATGAACCCGAATGAGCTGGGTATGCTTGGTGGCGTAGGCGTGTCTTGCCTGCTGTTCAATCTTTATACAAAGCGAGGACGAATTGTGTCTGTTCTTGAGATAGCCGTCCTGCTTTACGGCGTGGTGATGACCGGCTCCCGCTCGTCCACCATCGGCTGCCTGCTGATCGGCTTCTTTCACATCAGCCAGAGCTCCAACTGGAAGCTGAAGATGCCGATGTATGCCGGCGCCTTCGCGGTGGTGCCTTTCGCCATTTCCAAGGTAATTGTGAAGCAGGGAGGCATGGATGAGGTGATGAGCATGACCGGCCGCCTGCCGTTCTGGAAGGCGCTGATCACGGAAGGCTTGCCGCGGGAGATTCTGCTCGGCTTCGGCTTCCAGCGCATTAATTACACCGACAAGTTTGGCACGGTTCACACCTACTCGGCTTCAATGACGCACAACACGTTTGTGCAGGCGCTGATGAACCTGGGCTTCATCGGATTCACGATCGTGATGCTTCAGCTGATGTTCACCCTCCGTGGTTTTTTCCACACTGCGGAGAAGGAGAAGCGGCTCATGCTGTTCGGCATTCTGCTGCCTGTAATCATCAACTCGTTCACGGAGTTCGGCATTTTTGGGGAGACCAATTACGGGATTCTGTTTTATCAGATTCTCATCTTCTACATCTGCATCACCACCCGGGAGCGGCTGGTGCCGGCAGAAAAAAAGCTGCTGCTCCGATTTAGGCCGGATCTGGTTTCCGGGCAAGCGGCTGTAGCCGGCTTAACCAAAAAATAAGCTTTCCACAATCTGGAAAAATTTCTTTCAATAGGAGCATCCATCCCCGTCGCGAACGACGAAAGCCTTGCCAGCAGCGGTCCGGGTTATTTGGCACAGAGATAGATAACAGTGGGCACCATGCATACAGAGCAGCAGATTCAGGATATCGGCATATTGAACAAAGGCTTACAGCTTCTGAACATAGATGTGTCGCTGCAACCGACCGCTAAGATGCGATTCCCCGTGGCATGCCGCTACATCAACAATCCAGACGGCAGCCTGAGGTGGATATGGCCCGCCAACGCGAAAGCGCCACAGTTTCTGCGATTTTACTACCAGGGCAGTAAGCGGGGTAAGTGGTTTGCAAGGGCGATCCGCGCAGGATTCGCGTTGCGAATGCCAGGCCTTGTAAGCTCAGGGAAGCAGGTTATCTATACCACAGCCATTGGCGAGCGAAATCTCCGCCAGCTGAGCGACTGGGCCCTGTTTACCGGCACCACCGGCATCAATCGTAAGCTGGTTATCTGGCACGAGGATAAGACCGGCCGCTCCGCTTTTACAAAGCTTTCCTTGTCTATACATGCTGCTAAGAATATCTATGCCGAACGCATGGCTATAATGCAGCCGGCGCCCGAAGGCGTCGTGATGCCGGAAACCATCCATACGCGTTGCCTCGCCTTTACGCAGGCTGACCTCTTCAACGACCCTGATGCCCGCCCTATCCGCGAGGTGGCAGAGCTGCCTGTGGCGGCCATGCAGCGCTGGCTGGGCTGCGATATGCGGATGCAGAAGCTAAGCCATGCAAGCTGGTACAAGGAAGCGCAGGTGTGGCTGCAGGCGCCCAAGCGGTTTAAAGACGACCGTATATCTGAGGTGCTGCTGCAAAAGATGCGTATGCTCATAGACTGCATGTTGCCGCAGGCTATGGTGCCGGTGGCGCGGGCGCACGGCGACTTTACGCCATGGAACGCGCGCCGCCGCGGTAATGAGCTCCTGCTTATAGACTGGGAGCTGAACCGGGACGACATGCCGGCGCTATACGACCTGTTTCATTTTATTTACCAGAACAGTATCCTCGTTAAGCTGAAACCCTTTGCTGCCATTCGTAAAGAGATAGACGAAACGTTGCGGCAGCCGGAATGGGAGCAGTTTCTGCTGGACCATGAAATTGATCCTAACGAGGCTGAGCAGCAATACCTGCTCAGCACTATCAGCTATTACCTGCAGGCATATTCCAGGCAGGCAAAGTGGCACTACCAGATACCCTGGCTGATGCAGGTATGGTGCGAAGCCCTTGGATTCTGGATGGACTATGAAGGCCTCCTCACGCAGCGCCAGCTCGTGCTTCAGGATGTAGTCCACTTCATGCACGACCGGCCTTACGCTGCAATGAAGCTTTGTATTGACGATGTGACAGCGCTGCCAATGGGTTCTGATCTGGATCTGTGCATGCCCGTGCAGGCGGCTGCAGAGCTTGCGGCGTATCTCGGCCGGCATCGCTGCGTGGAGCAGATCAGGGAAAAGCGACAAACGTTTATGCGGCAGATGAGCATTTTTCTCAACAGTGGCAGCATTATTAACATTGATTGCATCAGCGAAATGCGCCGCAGGCATCTAGTGTACGCAGACGCAGCCGGTACCTGGAGCCGCGCACAGCTGAACGACAGCGGTATAAAAGTGCCTGCCGTAAGCGACGACCTGCGCTATACAAGGCTTTTTTACCTGCTCAATCGCTCCGCGGTGCCGCAGCATTACCGGGAGCATTACCTGGAGCAGAGCATCAGCACGCAGTACGAGCTGCTTCACCAGATGCATGAGGAAGGCGCTCCTGAAAACCGCTCATTGGCTGGCCTCCTGCAGTACGACGACGCGCACCGTCAGCGCAGCCTGGCATTTGTCAGGAAGAAATCAGTTAATCGCGGCTGGCTGGGATTGCGGCGGCAGGCTCAGTATGCATTTGATAAGCTCCGCGGGCTTGTACCGCAGCGCGGCTTCATCATCACCTTCAGCGGCGTGGATGGCGCGGGCAAGAGCACGGTAATAGAGGCGACCCGCCACCGGATAGACAAGGAGCTGCGCGTGCCGGTAGTGGTGCTGCGTCACCGGCCCTGCCTGCTGCCAATCCTGAGCGCGGTGAAGTACGGGCGAAAAGGGGCGGAACAGCAGGCGGCGGTCAGGCTTCCGCGGCAGGGCACCAACCGCTCCAGGTTCAGCTCTTACCTGCGTTTCGCATACTACTACAGCGACTACCTGATTGGCCAGTGCTACGTGCAGCTGCGCTATGTGATGCGCGGCTACGTGGTGCTTTACGACCGCTACTACTTTGACTTTATCAATGACAGCAAACGCAGCAATATTCTCCTGCCGGCGGCATTTACAACCTGGTGGTACCGTTTCCTCTTTAAGCCGGAATTGAATTTCTTCCTGTATGCTCCGTCCGAGGTTATACTTCAGCGCAAGCAGGAGCTGAGCGCAGAAAGCATTGAGCAGCTTACGGGGCAGTATCTCGCGCTCTTCAACAAGCTGGAGCGGCGCTCGGGGCAGGGCAACTACATCTCTGTGCGGAACATGCGACTCGGCGACACCTTAGAGACACTTTTTCAGCACATCAAAACGCGGCAGGTAGGTTCCGCCGCGTAGCGCCACAGCTTATGACCACCGTTCTGATCTCGGCTTACGCCGCCAATCCGCGCAATGTATCTGAAGATGCAATGGGCTGGAACTACATTCTCCAGGCTGCGCGCTATCAGAAGGTCATTGCCGTGACACGCAAAAACAACCGCGCAGACATTGAGCAGCATTTTGCCGCCCACCCGGAAATGGCGGAGCAGGCTTCACGCATCCGCTACCTCTACTACGACTGGCCAAAGTGGATGCTGTGCTGGAAAAAGGGCCCCAGGCTCAGCCTGATTTACTTTCTGTGCTGGCAGCTTGGCGTTGCTTTTTTTCTGAAGCGGCAGAACTTGCACTTTGACATTGCCCACAACCTCAACTTTCACAATGACTGGACGCCCTCCTTCCTGTGGATGCTCGGTAAGCCATTTGTATGGGGCCCGGTCGGCCACCACCCGGCCATTCCGGATACATTTGCCACTTCTATAGGTAAGCGTGCGCTGATGAAGGACCGGATACTCTGGGCCGTCAAAAAGTATTTCTGGAACCTTGACCCGTTTCTGGACATCACAAAAAAGCGCGCTAAACTGATCTGGTGCATGCATGGCGGGGCTGTGAAAAAGCTTAGGCTGAAACAGAATTATATAGTCGCTCCCTCAATTGCCGCCGCGCCGGTCACCGACATCGGCGGGGAAAAAAATGGCTTTGTAGTACTGTCTATCGGCCGCTTTGTGCCTTTAAAAGGCTTTGACGTAACGATCAGGGCATTCACAAGATTCTACAACGACCTCAGTGAGCAGGAGCAGGCTCTGACAAAGCTGGTGCTGGTTGGCAAAGGCCCCTTGCAGGCTAAACTGGAGGCTATAATAAAATCGCTGGGCATGGAAGGCGCGATTGAAATTGTAAAATGGATGGCGCAGGACGGATTGCATCAGCTGTACCGGCAGTCGGCAGTATATCTGTTCCCTTCGCACGAAGGCGCTGGTCTGGTGGTGGCAGAGGCCATGCGCTACGGCCTGCCGGTGGTTTGCTGGGATAACGACGGCCCCGGCACCATTACGCACCCCGACAGTACCGTAAAGGTGCGCTACGCCCGTTATGAGGAAAGCATCGCGCTCTTCGCTTTTCACCTGCAGCGCCTTTTTCGCGACAAGAGCTTCTACGAGAGCGAACGTAAGCTGGCGCTGGATCGCTTTGAGCGCGCGCTGCGCTGGGATGTGCGCGGCGAGCAGCTCCGCCGGTTTTATCAGGCAGCGCTGGAGCACGGAACAGAAGATGCGCCCATAACCCCAAAACAACCAGCGCTGCAGGACGCGGCCATCTGAATGAAACCAAGAATAATAGCCGTTCACCTGCTCAATGACCGGAGCGGAAGCCCGCTTGTTTTAAAACAAGCTCTGGAAGCATTGCAGCAGGACTACGACATAACCTTGTTTACCGCCACACCTTCCGGCGACGGATTTCTGAGTGAGCTGGGCGGCATCAGGACATGCCCGGTATTTTACCGCTGGAGCAAAAACCGCTGTGCTACGCTGGCCTTTTTTCTATGGGCACAGATCATACTGTTCGCAAAGCTGCTGCGTTTCCTGCGTCCGGACGACAAGGTGTATATCAATACACTACTGCCCTTTGGCGCGGCACTGGCTGCCCGGTTGAGGGGCTGTTTCGTTTTGTACCATGTACATGAGGTAAGCCTCCGGCCGGCCCTGCTGCACCGTGTACTGGTGGGCGTGGCCGGGGCCGCCGCACAGCGGATTCTGTTCGTGTCCAATTATGTTGCCGGTGAGTTTTCTTTTGAGCGCGCCCAGACGGAAGTGGTTTACAACTCACTGCCCCGGTCTTTCACAAACGCCACGGAAGATATTGCGCGGGAAAACTGGACAGCCCCGTTTACCGTCCTTATGCTCTGCTCCATGAAAGCTTATAAAGGCCTGGATCAGTTCCTGCAGATAGCCACGCGACTGCCTTATGCCAGCTTTGAGCTGGTGCTTAATGCGGCCGACGCCGAAGTAGGGGCCTTTTGCCGTAAGAACAGGGTTCCGGATAACTGCCGGATCTATTCAAGCCAGGCTGATACGACGCCTTTTTATAAACGCGCGCATGTGGTGGTCAATCTGTCTCTGCCTGATGCATGGATTGAAACCTTCGGCATGACGGTGCTGGAAGCCATGCATTGCGGCCGCCCGGTGATTGTGCCGACGGTGGGCGGTGTGCGTGAGCTGGTGACCCACGGCCAGCAGGGATATTGCATTGACAGCAGGCATGTGGAGGAGATCGCAACGCGGCTGAGGGCGTTGTCTTCCGACCTTGAAATGTACCGCAGCATGAGCGCGGCAGCCTACCGGAGATCGCTGGGCTTCAGTGCGGAAAGTTTCCGCAGCAGCATCGTGGCTGCTTTTGATATACGGGCCCGTCCGGCCACACACAGTCGCCGTGGCGGAGAAACGCCTGTACTCGCGGACGACGACTATGACGTCCTTTTTCAATAATTCTTAAAATAACGTCAACATGCGCAAGACCAGGTTAGCCATTATCGGGACGGTCGGCATTCCGGCACGGTACGGAGGCTTTGAAACGCTGGCGGAGCAGCTTGCCGGCCAGCTCGGCGCGGAAATGGACATATCGGTCTATTGCAGCGGACGTAAATATTCGCGGAGCCAGCGACTGAAAAGCTATAAGGGCGCGCGGCTGATTTATCTGCCCTTCAATGCCAATGGCATTCAAAGCATCGTTTATGATGCCTTGTCCATCCTGCATGCGCTCTTCTTTGCCGATGTGCTGCTTGTGCTGGGCGTGTCCGGGGGCTTTATGCTTCCGCTTCTGCGACTGTTTAAAAATAAGAAGGTGGTAACGTCTATAGATGGGATTGAATGGCGGCGCAACAAGTGGAGCAATACCGCAAAGCGATACCTGGAGTTTGCCGAAGGCGTGGCAATCCGGTTCTCCACGGCTGGCATCACAGATAATGAGGCCATACAGGATTATACGGCGCAGCGGTACAAAAAATTCAGCCATATGGTGGAGTATGGCGCCGACCATGTGCTCCGCGTGAAGCCCGAAGCAGGGGATTACGATATGTACGACTTTATGCGGCACCCGTATGCATTTAAGGTTTGCCGGATTGAGCCGGAAAACAATATTCACGTTGTGCTGGAAGCCTTTGCGCGTCTTGGCAATTACACGCTTGTGATGGTGGGCAACTGGAATAACAGCAGCTATGGCAAAGAGATGCGCGCCAGGTACAGCGCCTTTGCCAACATCCGTCTGCTGGACCCCATCTATGATCAGCGCGCGCTGGATCTGCTGCGCTCTAACTGTCATATTTACCTTCATGGCCATAGCGCGGGCGGCACCAATCCTTCCCTGGTTGAGGCTATGTATCTCGGGCTGCCTGTCGTAGCCTTTGACGTCTCTTACAACCGCTCAACTACTGAGGGCAAGGCGCTCTATTTTTCAGATGTTGATACGCTGGCAAGCACGATACGGGCGCAGAGCTTTCCGCGGCTCCAGGCTTTGGGGAAGCAGATGCTGGAGATTGCGCAGCGGCGCTACACCTGGCGGGTGGTGGCCAGCAAGTATGCCTACATCATTCAGTATGTAGCCCGCACGGTTGGCAATCCCAAACTGGCATCGGCGGTAAGCCAGAGCTTCTCAAAAGAATACCTGCGGGCTTACGAGCTGGCTCACCTGGAGTCTCCGGACATGTTTTATGAATAGCATCCGGCTCAGCGTATTAAAGCTGCGTCACCTTTTAGGTTCAACTCCTGTCCTCTCCGGTCGGTGACGCTGAGCATCCAGTAATAGGTGCCGATGTCGGACGTCTGGCCCTGATACGCGCCATCCCAGCCCTGGCTGAAATCCGTGCCGTAGAATACCTGCTGTCCCCAGCGGTTGAATATGCGGAAATAGTTCACCCGCGAGTAGCCGATGCCGAAAGGGCGAAGCAAGTCATTTCGCCCGTCGCCATTAGGCGAAAATGCGGAAGGCACAAAAATGGCAGACTGATTCACGACCCATACGTTTATGGTATCGTCCCCTTCACAGCCGGCCTCGCTGGCGACGTGTACAATGTAATCCAGCCGCGTAGTGTCCGGATAGTAACCGGTAGGGTTGTGTATGGATGGATTGTCCAGATGAAGAGCAGGAGTCCATGTATAGACAATTCCGCCGGTCGCGTTAAAACGGATGGACTCGCCTTTTACGATTATCGTATCCTTGCCTGCATAGGGCCGGAAGGGCTCAATATCCAGGTCACGCGTACTCGTATCTATGCACCCTTTTACGTTTCTGCCGGCAAGCACTACCCTGTAATTGCCTCCTGCGTCATAAACGTGCGCCGGGCTTTCATCCCCTGAAAAAGCGCCGTCGCCAAAGCTCCAGGCGTAGGCTATGATGGGTTGATAGGTAGAGGTGGTCAGGTTTATAAATTGTAGCGGCGCATGGGGACAATGCAGGCCTTTTACTTCAAAATCCGTATGAAACTCCGGATAAATTTTGACCAGCCGGCTGATGCTGTCGCTGCAGGTAGAGCCCCGGTTCACAATCAGCTTCACGCTATAAATGCCGGTATCGGGATAAGTGTAAGACGGGCTTTTCAAATGCGATGTGTCGGACGTAATGCCGGCTACGCCAAAATCCCAGCTGTAAGCGTCGTAACTGCTGTTGGCCCCGGTACTCAGGTTGGTAAAGTTGACGGTCTTTCCTTTGCACTGCACGATATAGGTATTGGTCT
Organism: Chitinophagaceae bacterium; assembly: GCA_965246765.1. Classification (GTDB taxonomy): domain Bacteria; phylum Bacteroidota; class Bacteroidia; order Chitinophagales; family Chitinophagaceae; genus UBA1952. The sequence goes on along the minus strand of CBDFFJ010000005.1, from coordinate 151,493 downwards.
CGTCCGAATACTGCGGGATATTGGCGACTACGGCTTTGGAGCAGTTGGTGACGACAAACTGGAATTCGCGGGTCACCATATTAATCTTCACGCCATTCCGCCATTCCGTACAGCACACGCCTACCACATAGCGCCCCTGCAGCGTTGGCGTACCTGTTATAAGTCCCGTTCTCGCATTGATCTGAAGCGCCGGAGTGCCCGTCATAGGGTAAGCAGCCGAGTATCCGTTTATGTAGGAAACCTGCTGAAAATTGATAGACTGTGGAATAGGCTTGGCGTCCGTAGCGTTGCCACCCTGATAAGCCGGACAAAATGCATAGCTCAGCGAATCGCCATTCGGGTCAGTTGCTGAATGGTCATAGATCAGGGGATTGTTGATGCAGATTATCTGCGGCGGATAGTTGTTGAAGACCGCACTACTGTTACCCGCTTGCCCCGGATTGCGGGGCGGAACGAATGCGTAATAGGTAGCGCCGGTTGCGGCCGGGTCAGCAATATTCTTAATGGATGCATTGCGGCAGCAGCGCTGATAAACAATGTAATATCCTGTTCCGTTAGCCGTCAGCGAATAGGTGGCAAAAAACGTCTGCCGCCTCAGGCAGGTCGCCGGGGGATTATTGATGCAGGAATTGCTGAAATTAGTGGGCACCGTCAGGGCCGATGATGCCGGAATAGAATCAATCACGATGCGCGTACCCGTTCCTGTAAAGATTGCGAGAATGGCGGGATTATCCTGGGCAATAGGTTCCGGCTGCCCTGTGAGGCAATCCTGGTAAATGTCCAGTCGCACCTGGTAGCTGTCGCCGCCGAGCCATTTGTATGTCACTTCACCGCCTACGATGTGTGTGGCGCCTGCGGGCAGGGTAGTCAATAAGCAAAGAAGCAACGCAAGGCCGCAACCGCTAAAAAATCGGCTCATTTCTTCCGCACCATGCGTGCGCATTTGATTGTAAACTACAAGATATAACACTAAACGCAAGCAATTGGCCGCCACGTATCCGGAAGGCGGAAAAATCCGGAATAATCCGTGTTGTATCCTCATTCCTCCTCAATCACACGCGTTTTTCCCGGCTTGCTTCAGGATTTTCCGGGCGCCCGGTCACCGGTGTCTCTTTATGATGATTGGCCACGACGCTCATGGCTACATGGACAAGTAGCTGAATAGTGAGCAGCGAGTAAGAGACGAGCGGGCAGTGGCTTGGAAAGCCATAAGCCGCCCTTCTTTTCGTTTCCTCTTTTCCTGCCCGCCCGATCTTTGCTATTCTGAAAGAATCTAATCTCTCGCGGCGGTCGGGATTAATTCATTCATTCCAAATTGCGCCTCCGCCGCCCGACCTTTGCGCCATGCCTTTTAAGACGCCTGATGAGCAGGATTTGGCCCATTTCCACAGCATCCTTCCGCCGCAAAGAATCCTTGCTGATGAGGAGCACATCCACCGCTGCGCCTCCGACCATACGGAAGACCTGCACCACCCGCCGGATGTTGTGCTACAGCCGGAAAGTGTGGAAGAAGTAAGTGCCATTATGCGCCACTGCTATGAGCAGGGAATTGCGGTGACACCGCGGGGCGCGGGAACGGGACTCAGCGGCGGCGCGCTCGCTATTCACGGCGGCGTAAGCTTAGATATGCGCCGGATGAACCGCATCCTGAAGATTGACACCCGCAATTTTCAGGTAACAACGGAGCCGGGCGTTATCACGCAGGAATTGCAGGATGCGGTGAAGGAAAAGGGGTTGTTCTATCCGCCCGACCCGGCGAGCAAAGGCTCCTGCTTCATCGGCGGCAATGTGGCGGAGAACAGCGGCGGGCCGAAGGCGGTGAAATATGGCGTGGTGAAGGATTATGTGTTGAACCTGGAAATCGTTTTGCCTAACGGTGAGGTGATTTGGACGGGCGCAAATGTGTTGAAGAACAGCACCGGCTATAACCTTACGCAGCTCATTGTTGGCTCCGAAGGCACGCTCGCTGTCATTACCAAAATCGTTTTACGCCTCATCCCGCATCCGCAGCACGATGTGCTGATGCTCGTGCCATTCCGCAGCGCCGAAGATGCCTGCGCGGCGGTGAACCGGATTTTTCTGGCCGGACATACGCCGAGTGCGCTGGAGTTTATGGAGCGCGATGCGCTGGAATGGAGCATGAGCTTCTGTAGGAACACGCCTGGCGGCGGCGTGTTCCCCAACCTGCCGGAAGACATAGCTGCGCACCTGCTGATAGAAGTGGACGGCAATAATCCCGAACAACTAATGGCAGACATGGAAAATATCGCCGAAATCGTGGGCCGTTATGATATTGATGAGCCGCTGCTGGCGGATACGCATGAACAGAAAGAAATGCTGTGGGCACTGCGCCGCAAGGTTGGCGAGGCGGTGAAAAGCCATTCGGTTTATAAAGAAGAAGACACGGTGGTGCCGCGCGCGGAGCTGCCGGAATTATTGCGTATTGTGAAAAGCATCGGCGCGCAATATGGCTTTAAGAGCGTTTGCTACGGCCACGCGGGTGACGGGAACCTGCACGTCAATATCATTCGCGGGGATCTGAGCGAGCAGATGTGGCGGGAAGAATTGCCGAAGGCCATCCGGGAATTATTTAGCGAAGTGATTCGTCTTGGCGGAACAATTTCCGGCGAGCACGGCATTGGCCTCGTGCAAAAAAGCTTTATGGACATTGCCTTCAGCAAGGCGCAGCTGCAACTGATGCGCGATATCAAAGCGGTTTTTGACCCGAAGGGCATTTTGAATCCGGGGAAGATTTTCGCGGAACAGGAACCAGTCTGACTGACTTCGCCGCAGGCGTTAGAAGTCTGACTGGTTCCGCCACGGGCAGAAGTCACCAAAGCAAATCATCATCTGCAGCCTCACGCGGTGGCGGCGTCGCCTTCCGCATCATCTGCTTCTGCACCTGCCTGTCCCAGACAATCTGCGCAATGAGTGGCTCGGCATCAGCATCATTCATAGTGGCATCAAGCTGCGCTTCGGGAATATCTAAGCGATACATCAGTTGGATGAATGCCATCGGGTCGTCGCTCAGCATCCGGCTGATGCGCTGCGCCAGCGCCGTAAGGATTTCTTCTTTAGAATGCAGCGAAGCATCAAGTCCCCATTCGCTGACCAGGATTTCCATGATTTGTCAGATTTCTCCGGGATTAATCCTGCAAATCCTTAAATCCCGGTCTGGAATGGCATCACACAAGCATTCATCACCACCTCTTTCACGCTCGTCAGCGGGATGCGCTCCTGCGTCATGCTGTCGCGGTGGCGGATGGTAACGGTGCCGTCTTCTTTCGTTTGGTGGTCAATCGTTACGCAGAAGGGCGTGCCGATGGCGTCCTGGCGGCGATAACGCTTCCCGATGCTGTCCTTTTCTTCATAGAAGCACATAAACTGCGGCATGCATTCCCGCATCAACAGCCGCGCCGTTTCCGGCAAACCGTCTTTCTTGGTAAGCGGCATTACCGCCAGCTTTATCGGTGCCAGGAACGGAGGCAGTTTCATCACCACGCGGTCGTCCTTCTTCTCTTCTGTGCTCAAATCCTCTTCCGTATAAGATTCCGAAACGACCATCAGGAAGGCACGGTCAAGGCCGATGCTTGTTTCTACGACATACGGGATGTAATTGCCGTAAGGTTTGCCGGTGGCCTCGTCAATGTCATTGTCAAAATACTGCATCTTCTTGCCGCTGAACTGCTGGTGCTGCGTCAGGTCAAAGTCAGTACGGCTGTGGATGCCTTCCACTTCCTTAAAACCAATCGGGAAATTGTATTCAATATCGCAGGCGGCATCGGCGTAGTGGGCCAGCTTCGCGTGGTCGTGATAGCGGTAGTTTTCGGCGGGAATGCCAAGGGAGAGGTGCCACTGCAGGCGTGCGGACTTCCATTTTTCATACCACTCCTTCTGTGTGCCGGGGCGGACGAAGAACTGCATTTCCATCTGCTCAAACTCGCGCATCCGGAATATGAACTGACGCGCTACGATTTCATTTCTGAACGCCTTGCCGGTCTGCGCGATGCCGAATGGAATTTTCATCCGGCCGGTCTTCTGCACATTCAGGAAATTGACAAAGATGCCCTGCGCCGTTTCGGGGCGGAGATAGACGCCGTTGTCCTCGCCTTCTTCTGCGGCTACCGCTCCAAATTCGGTGCGGAACATGAGGTTGAATTGGCGGACGTCCGTCCAGTTGCTTGTTTGAGAAACGGAGCATTTCATTTTCCGCTCATCAATCAATGTTTTCAGCCCAGCAAAATCATCTTCCGCCAGCAATGCTTCCATTTGTGACAGCAGCCTAGCGCTTTCTTCTTCCGGCAAAGTCTCCGCGAATGCTTCAATCAAATGGTCAACCCGGTAGCGCTTCTTGCTGTCCCTGTTGTCAATCATCGGGTCACTGAAATTGTCCACGTGCCCGCTGGCTTTCCACGTCGTCGGGTGCATAAAGATGGCGGCATCAATACCTACGATGTTTTCGTGCATCTGCGTCATGGACAGCCACCAGTAGTCACGGATGTTCTTCTTAAGCTGCGCGCCGTACTGGCCGTAGTCATAGACGGCGCTCAGGCCGTCGTATATTTCGGAGGAAGGAAAAATGTAGCCGTATTCTTTGCAGTGGCCGATAATGGCCTGCAGGTCGCGTGTCTTTGCCATGGGGATAGTTGGGGCGCAAAGTTAACCGGCGCGTGACAAGCTCCCGCACGGTACTTGCTTATTGCTAAGGCGTTTCACTACATTTATCTGCACAAAAAAAATAAAAAGACATGCTACAACGCTTTGCGCTCGTCGCTTTCCTCTGCGCTATAATGCTTGGCTCCGCCACTTCTGCCTTCGCGGAGAAGGATAAACTGGAGGGCCTTTGGTACAATCAGGAGAAGACGGCCAAAGTCCAGATTTACCGCGCAACGGATAACAAATTCTGGGGCAAGATTGTCTGGTTGAAGGAGCCGAATAAAGACGGCAAGCCCCGCACCGATGACAAGAACACAAAAGAAAACCTCCGCAAGCGCCCGCTGATGAATCTGCCACTGCTCAGCCACTTCGTAAAGAAAGATGATGACACTTACGACGACGGCGAAATTTACGATCCCAAGAACGGCAAGACTTACAGCTGCACTATTACGTACCGCAGCGATAAGGAGCTCGGCATCCGGGGGTATATCGGCATCTCACTGATCGGCCGCACCACCACATGGACGCGCTCGGAGTAGGCGACATAGCGGCATTCGGCTGAATGCAGATCTGATAAAAAGAAAGTTTTTGCCGTTACCGTTGAGCCGTTATCTTTGCCGTCCTTCGGAGCGGGGCGGTTGTCGTTTCGTTTTCTCAAGCACTCAACTGGTGAGGTGGGAGAGAGGCCGAATCCACTAGTTTGCTAAACTGGCATACACCTTTAAAGTGTATCGCGGGTTCGAATCCCGCCCTCACCGCGGATGGTAGTAAGATAGTTAGGGAAGTAGCGCAGTCCGGTAGCGCACCTGGTTTGGGACCAGGGGGTCGCAGGTTCGAACCCTGTCTTCCCTACGAGTAAGAGGCGCAAAGCAATTTGCGCCTCTTCTTAAAACAAGGCATTTCCATAGTGCATTGTTTGGCAAGAACTCGTAGCTCAGTTGGTAGAGCAATACACTTTTAATGTATGGGTCTTGGGTTCGAGTCCCAACGGGTTCACCTTATTGGTCAAAGCGCCGGAATTATCCGGCGCTTTTGATTTTTGTCGGCTGGAAGCCTTTCTGGGCTTGCTTATTAGCATTAGCAGCGGATGCTCTTCTTTGGTTCGAACCTCTCCGTTTTCAAATACCATCTTTTGAGGGAAGGTCGAACCAAGCAAGCGGTGCTTTCCTTCCAAATCCGCGCTGGTAAAGAGTTCTGGCAGATTTCGGAGGAAATGGAACCCGTGCTCAATCACTTCCTGTTTTTTGCTATCGCGTCCATCTCCAAGTTTTGTTTTCTCCCTTTCCAAGCGGTCTATCTCTGGCTCAAGCTTGCCTTTCATTGCCCGGTAATCGGCGGGTTCTAATTCCCCATCCATCATGAGAGTTTGGATGTGAACGAGGCGCTTTCTGAGGGTTGCCAATTCGTTTTCTGTCTTGGCAATTTCTCTTTCCCGCTCCTTGCTATTGCTGCCGCAGTAATCCGTCAATGCCAGCTCAAAGGTTTTCAGTCCCTTTTCATTCATGCTCACAGTACGGAGCAGTTTGTAGAATGCCTCGTTTACTACTGGTGCCTTTACCCTTTCCTTACATCCGCCTGTGCAGTGATAGTAGAAGTACATACCACCATTGCCATTAGAACCGCTGCCTGTAAGTGTTCTGTTGCATCGCGGGCAAAGCAGAAAGCCGCGAAGTGGAATAGCCTCCAACTTATTCTTTTGGGCTGGAATACGCACCTTCTTCTTTCCGTCAAGGACGTCCTGCACGTCATAGAAAAGTCGTTCGCTAATCAAAGGCTCATGCCTTCCATCTACTATAATGGCTGGCTCATCTTTGTAAGCAGGAATAAGCACTTTGCCGATGTAAACGGGGTTGCGCACCAGATAGAAGAAACCATTGCGGCTCATCTTGAAGCCTTTCTTACCTACCATTTTCCACACTTCTGCAATGTGGTACTGGCCCGTTGCAAGTTGTTCAAATGCCCATCTAACCAATTCGGCATCCTTGCCGGGCACGATGAATGGCTTGTTGTGCTCATCGCGGCTGTTCCTGTAGCCTTTGGGTGCATTGCACATCCACCGTCCTTCTCTCATTGCCCGCCTCATGCCTGCTATCACGTTTAGCGAGCGACGGTCGTTTTCCACTTCGCCCGATGTGAGGTAGATAGCAAGCATAATCTTGTTCTCAGGGATTTCAAGATTTAAGGGCTGCTCAATGGCCTGTGGCTCTATGCCGAGCTTTTTGAGGGTGTTTATCATCCCATAGGCTTCCGGTGCATTACGGCTGAACCTGTCCCATTTTAGGAACAAAAGAAGATTCGCAGAGCCTTTGTTCTTTCGCAGATTTTCCAGCAGCTTGGTGAACTGGGGACGCTCAAAGGTTTTTGCAGAATGGTCTTCCCGGTAAAAGCCTGCTACCTCAATGCTGTTTTGAGCACAGTAATTCCGAAGTTTTTCTTCCTGATTGGCGAGGCTGTGGCCTCGCTCAGCTTGCTCGTCGGTAGATACGCGGATGTAAAGAATAGCTTTCTTCTGCGGCTTCATTTGATTCTGTATGGTTGTGGACTGGAATGGTAATCTGTATTGGGGTGTGCGGATTTCTCGATGGATTGTTTGACTTCGCTTTCAGTGCTGCGGTTTTTTGAAGGGCAATCGTGGAAAATGCTACTTCTGCCACTGTGTAAAACCAATCTCTTATTTGGAGTAGTTCGTCGTCTGTATAATAGTCTTCATCGTCATTCCATATTGCTCGCAGCTTTTCTATAGAGAAGCGATTTGGAAGAAAGGCTATTGTCTTTGTCTGGCCTGCATCTGAGGCGCTTTTATCAGATGGAGGAATCGGGATTATTGAACTTCTACTTTCTCTATTCTTAGAGGAAATGTTAAGTTGGTTTATCGCTACTTTCATGCCAAAGGTAGAATTAAGGTTTGTCGGTTAGGAAAAAAGTTACTAACATTCGCGCGCGAAGATTTTTGAAGGTTGTGCTTCTAAATGTATGATGCACGTTCGTTGTGTTTTTTGATAGCGAGCTTCATCATAGACCAGTGATAGGTGAGCTTCTTTGAGAAGCAGGTCGTTCGCCTGACCAGTCTTCTGAGCCTTGTTCTAAACCATGTATTCATGCCTTCAATCTTCTTGGTGTACTGCTTGCCGATGAAGTGCTTTTCAGGTGGCAGCACCTCAGCGAAGCATATCCAGTTATCAGTGTAATAAAAGTCAATGTCCAATACACTCAGTTTATCTATAAGACGCTTCAAAGAGCGCCTGTTACGCTTTCCCCATGAGGCAGCCAGTATCTCATTAGTCTCAGCGCAGATTGCGTAGAGCATATAGACTGTTTTGCCTTTATCATGAACGTAAGACCATTGCTCATCAATCTGAACCTTATGATAGTATCTGTGCTTAGGCGTGATGTTCAGTTGCTGGCCTTCTTTGAGCAAAAGACGTAACACGCAGCCTACCGACACATCCATAACAGCCGCACAGTCCCTTACGCCACTGCCCCGTAACAGCATCCTGACAATTTTTTCTTTCACGCTCTTATCAGCACCTCTGTATGAATATTCCCACTGAAACTGTAACCGGCAATCCTTGCAAAGAAGGTTCTGCTTGCCTGTTTTCTTGTGCCCGTTTTTTACTATTCTCATGCTCTGGCAGTCGGGGCAAACCACCTCAAAATCACAACTCATTTTCACATGCACAAAGTTCCGAGCTACCTAAAAACGCCTTAGCGCCATCATACATTTAGAAGCACAACCTTTTTGAAGGCCTGCTATTGCCTCCATGTAACTTTTATTATTACTGGTCAACATCGCAACGCCAAGAGTGCATGGTCTCTTACTGAGCCATGCACTCTTAGTTGCAGAAACCGGTTGCGCTACGATGGGGGAATCTTATTCGTCCTCATCATCGTCATCGTCTTCCTCCTCATGGTCTTCTATGAGGTCTTGAATCTGGCGGAAGGCATCGCGCTCTTCTTTGGAATAAGTGATGGAAAGCGTAATGCTTTCATCTCCGTCTTCATCGTCCGCATCCGTGATGGCGTGCTCAAGGGTGTGCTCGGCAATTACGGACGCGACTGCTGCGAATACATCTTGCGGCACTGTGATTTCTTCTTTTCTTACTGTGGTTTTCATTGCTTGTTTGCTTTTGTTGGTTTGTTGACTTTAGTTGTCTTTAAGTTGAGGTGTTCTTGGCCTTTTGGCGGGATTAAGAGTTTAATAGGGTTATGTCATAGTCTTGGTATGCTGCCTCCGTTCAGCTTTTTGTTACGTTTCATCATTGCAATGCGCGATTCGCACACCTCGTTACTGTGCATTTGATAGTGGCTTCAGTTGGATTAGCCGTTGTCTATTCACAGCAACATGTCCAGACCATCCAAGTCCCAGCACACCTCGTCTAATGTCTTTGCTTTGATAGGCGTTTTCGTGGCTACGCTTACTGGTGGCTGAGGTCGCGCACCGGGTAGTGGCTGCTGCTGAATGCTTCTCTGTTGCTGCGCAATCAATCTCCTATCAGGCACTTGTTGCGGCTGAGTTGACGTTGCACCAACCTGGTTCGCTCTTGCGACAGGCTGTAATGATTTTGCCTGCTGCGCAGCTCCGGGATTTCTGTTGCCCGCAAGTGCAGGAGATGGCTGCGCTTTAGTTGCTGCTGCTGCTGCTGCTGCTGCTGCTTTTTTTGCGAGCCGTTCCTTATAGTCATAGTAAACATAGCCGCCGATAAAGCCGCCGCCGAAAGCCAATGCTGCGTCACCAAGAGAGATTCCGGTTTTCTTCTTCGCCTTTTTGGACTTCCCTTTACCCGTTGCTGAAGCAGAAGTGGAAAGAGCACTTGTTGTATAGCTGCTTGTTCTGCCTAAACTGCTGCCCGAATAGCTGCTGTGCGACCCACTGGAGTTCGTGCTGACAGGCGGATTCGTAAGCACCGCTTTCACCGGCACAGGCATAGCCGGGGATGGAGGCCCGAATATGGACGTAGTGCTCTCATTGCTTGCTGTGACAACACTACGTTGGTCGTTACTGCTTCCTGCCAACGTTGCAACCTGCGCAAGAGGATTTTGTATGTTTTCTGTGCCAACCGGCTGCGCTGTCTTGTCTGTTTCATCTGAATACTCACCGCTCATGCCTGTTGCGACAGTGGCTGCGCTTGCTGTAACATCTTCACCAATGCGGTTGTATTCATTGCCTTCCCATTGTGGCGCTTCATTATTGCCGGCACTTGCCGGATAATGTCCCGATTGTTGTTCCGCATTCTTCTCATAGAGCGGCTCCTCAAAAATGGAAATCTCGGAAGCTACATTGAACCTGCCGTGGTGATATGCAATGCCATCCACCACCTTAATGATAAAATCACAGTTATGCGTCAGTGCCTGGTCTCCCTTAAAATTGCCGCCCTTTGTTGCCTGAACAATGCCGATAAAAGACTTGGTCGGATTCTCCGTTTTCAGCAGTTCCAGAAACTCATTGTCTATGCCTGCGTTGTTGATGCTGTCAATGAACACAAAGTCGCAGCCCTTCTTAGAAAGGTAATCGCGAATGACGTCGCGGTCGCGGGTCTCCACGACCGTGACCTTAGAGCCGCCGATGTCTTTGAACTTCTCTTGCAGGGTTACGCTTTCTCCTTCCTCGGCGGCTATGTAAACCACTTTGCCGAAGTATTCCTGCAAGTAGTCGGCAAAGCGAATGGAAAAGTTGCTTTTGCCTCCTTTGGGCAGTCCCCAGATAAGACCTGCAAAGAGCTTGGAAGGCGTGCCGATTAGCTCCCTGAACCTGCCGGTGAAAGGCAGGCATTCAAAATGCTTTGCCACCAATTCATCGCCGGTGAACTCTTTAATCTTCTTAGGCGCTGGCTTGGGAACAGGTAGTGTGGCTGCCGCAGGCTTTGGCTGTTCAGACTTATCCGGTGCGGGCGCAGCTTTATCGTTTGCTTTCTGTTTTTCAACCGGCTTGTCCGCCTGCTTTGGTAAAGGCAATTTGTCGGAATGAAAAGGCTTCCCGCTTGATGCAGTAGATATGCTGGCTGATACTGCTGTCGCTGGTAGAGTATGATTGCCTTTTTCAGGATGTTCATCTGCTTGCTTCGGGCTTAGCTTTCCGAACCTCTGCTCATACTCTGTTACCACCTGCTCAAAGGACTTCTTGAATATGGGCGAGACATGGCTTGGTGATGCAGCTATGCTCTGCTCCTTCTCCTGTGCCCCTGATTGCTCTTTCGCAGCGGTCTGCATTTGAGCCGGTTGCTGTTCTGGTTCTTCATTTTCCTTTCCGGCATTGCGCTTTTGCAGCTCCTTGACGTACTTAAAGGCGGTGCTCTTGCCAATGCCCAGCTCATCGCCGATTTGCTTATAGCTGTCGCCCCGCAGGTGCATTACAAATGCCTGCTCCCTAATGTCCAGCTCTGAAGTGGCGTTACTCATTTCGGATAGTATTTGTTACTGTTGATTCTGATTAACCAGCATGTCGCTTTTTGTTTTTGCGGCAGCTAAGGACTTGCCTTTGGCAAGGCAGTAGTCAAGGCTGCAAGCCGCAGTTGTGTTTTCCGGCAAAATGCGTTTACGGGGACAACGACAAGCAAACCCGAATGCCTGCTTATTTCCTTGATGAAATAGGGCAGCCTGCTTTCTTTAAGCAGGCGAATGGACTTTAGAAGATGCTTACCGCTGACGCTAAAGCGGTAGACACGAATAGCCTTCAGGCGTATAGGCTTTTTAAGGTAGGTTTTGGGCATAGGTCTGGAATCCGGGTTTTCGGATTCCATTGTAAAGGTGGCTCCTTCAATACCGCTTCTTTGAATATTGGGGTGCACCTATGGTGTACCTAAGTTGTTGTCAGACCAGCATTTAGCACGATTTACACCTGAATAATCCGGGCTGTTGATAGCGCATTTATCTGTGAACGTTCACGCCTCTGTTGAGTTTACTTGTGCATGAACGCCAGAGGAAACGTTCATGCAGCCGCGAACGTTCATGAACGTCGTTCATGCCTTAAAGGGCACAGGAAAAGCAATACAAGTAGAATTATTACGTTCACGGGTATGAACGTTCATACCCATTTTTATGAACGTTCATACCCGTGGGGAACGTTCACGGCCCGAATCGTGAACGACTGTGAACGTTCACGTACGAGCGTTCACGACTTTTGTGAACGTTCACGGGATTAAAGCGTGAACGTTCGTAAACGCCTATTTGCGGCCCTTATGAGGCAGCTCGGCGTTGGTCTTGACCATTTCCGCATCAATCAGGTCAAGCGCCTTATTCATGCCCAATTCCTCAAAGAATGGCCGGATATAATTCAGGTCTTCCAGCCTCCCTTTGGCCGTCTTGTATTCCGGCATGGAGAGATAAAACTTGTAGGTGTTGGAATTATTAAGGGTGGTCAGCTTCTCGCCGGTTATGAAGTGTGCGAGCTTGGCAAGGGCGCTTACAGCGCTGTCTGCCCTCGGCTCCACGCCTGCTGCTTTCACCAGATAGTAAAGCGCCAGCCTGCTTCTGGTTTTAGTATTGCCAAAGGCTCTTTCTTCTTCCCCATCTTCTTTGTCTTTGACCTTATCTTTTTTGTTGTCGGATTTATCATGGTCTCTGCCTGCCTCAATGCCTGAAAGGTTCTGTAAACGTGCTATTGAATCAGGGTCTTTGGACAGGGCTTCCATAGCTTCCTGAGAAGGCGGCTGCTCCAGCAGTAGGGTCTGTCGGGTTGTTTCCAGAAAGCGGCGAACGTCGTCAACAATTTCCAGCATTTCTACCTCGGAGACGCATTGCTCCTCTCCCGAAGACATCTTGCTGTATTCTTCAAGACTGATAACAGCCTTTTCCGTAAGCATAAAGCACTTGTCAAAATATTGCTGGAACTGCTGCTGCCGATATGGCTTAATCAACCTTCCCCATTTTAGCGTCAGGCGTTCTTCTCCTTCCCAGTAAGTCTTGTAAATGTTTCCTTCGTCCTCACCTTCCAAAGAGGCGCTTTGCTCCAGCAATTGGAGCACACCAAAAAGGTGGTTGATAATTTCCAAAGCCAATACCGGCGGTGCGTTGTTTATTGCAGCGTACACATCCTGTATAAACCGCCTTGAAAGGCCGTTGATAAAAATGCGGCGCGGCTGAACATTGTAAGGATTGCTGGTATCGGGCATGGAGGCAAAGGTAGAGTGACTGCCGGGTGATGGAAGTAGCGCGGAAGCAATTCCGGCAACCTTGCAACCTTGCACTCAAATTTTATGAGACTTCTGAAGTTTGAATGAAATAATCAACTTGCTGCTGAAAATCAACAATTCCGGTTTCTATTTTTGCCCACTTTTCTTCACATCGCTGTGGTGACAAGCACGCGTAAAATTCCGTTTCTTTAATTGCTCCATTTCCCGCCCTGAACTACATGAAATCCCGCAGACCTGAATGGCTTTTGTTCTGTAAGTTTTCAGGCGTGCTACTCCTGCTCATAGCGTTTGTTTATCGCGAATTTCTGTTGGGTGAACTGGCCTTTGTGTTCAAGGATATTGGCAGCGACTCGTATGTGGTGGACTATCCGGGGCTTTACTATCGGATGCTTTGTGCGCAGCATAGCATCGCGCCTGGCTGGTCGTTCGCTACCGGGCTTGGGCAAAACCAGTATCCCTTTTCTTTTGAGCCAATTTCGGCTTTATGGTTTTCGTTGGGCGCAACCTCGGTACCGATGGTTATGCTGGCCATGAACCTCGCGTATGTATATCTCGCAGGCGTTGCCATGTTCTTGCTGCTGGGTGAGCTGAAGCTACATCCTTACGCGCGTATGCTTGGCGGACTGGCTTATGCTTTCTCCGGATATTCTATTCTCTCGTCTTCGTGGGTGCTGCCAAATTTTGCACTGCAGGCTTTCCACTTTGCACTATTGCTTTGGGCGCTGGAGCGCGGGCTGGCACGAAGGCAATACTTCTGGCTATTGCTGCCCGTATCGCTCATTGCCATCAACTACCCCGTGAACGTCTATTTCGCGGGTCTCATTTCCGCAGGATATTTGATAGCAAGAACGTACTTGCACAACGAGCGGATAGCAGCCGTGTGGCCGAAAATAATCAGGCTCATGCCCGCCGCTATGCTTGGGCTTGGGTTGAGCGCTTTTATTCTACTCGGTACGGTATATGGCATGAGGCTTAGTCCGCGCGGCGCAGGGGCCGTGCGCATATTCAACGAGCAGGTGCCCCTTGTAGAAGATGCGGGCGCTTTATGGTCATCGGCCCTGCGCCTGTTCAGCCCCAACTTGCTTGGCGATGCCGCACACTTCCGCGCCTATCGCAATTATATTGAAGCGCCATTGCTTTATTGCGGTATCCTAACGGTATTGGTTGCTGCGGCAGGGTTGCCGTTGTTCAACAAACGAGGCAGAATTATTTCAATTGCAGCGCTAAGCATTATCGTGCTTGTCTTCTGCTTTCCGCCACTGCGCAACCTTTTCTGGCTGCATCTGGGGAACTATTATCGCATCCTCAATCTCTTTGCAGCACTGGCTTTTGTGCTCATCAGCAGTCATGCGCTTTCACGGCTTTTTACAACCGGAGCTTTTGCGAGGCGTCCGCTGCTTATTGCCGCTGCCGCTTGTGTGCTTGTGCTATTGCTGGGTGCGCAACAACACAGCGAAAGTGCTGCAACATGCTACTTGCCAATAGCCATTATCATCGCCTATACCATAGTGCTACTTGCGCAACATAAATTGAAGCCAAGGAACTTTTTCATTGTGCTGGCGTGCCTGCTGTGTGCCGACCTTGCACTGGCTGCTGATGAGTTGGTGCAGGACAGAGGCATTTGTGACCGCACAGATATGGCGCAAAAGGGCTACAACGATGCATCAAGCCGGCTGATTGCTGCTTTGCAGAAGCGCGACACATCCTTTTACCGTATTGAAAAGGACTTCTTTTCTACTGCCGCCCTCGTTTATTCTTACAATGAAGGCTTGGTGCAGCAATACCGGGCATCTTCCACGTATGGGCCTTTCAACAGCGTGCATTACATCCGCTTCTTATCGCTCTTTGGCGTTATTCCATCGGGCGATGAGCAGGCGAGCCGGTTTGTTGTTGGACTTCGTCATAATCCTGCGCTAATGAAGCTCTGCGCTACAAAGTATTTTATAAGTACGAAACCGGTGACCGACACGATGCGGTATTATGGCTTTCGGCCAATACAGGAGGCAAATGCTTTTACGCTTTGGAAAGACACGTCGCCGCTGCCATTTGGGTTCTGCTATGGGCAAGCCGTGAATGTTGAGCAGTTTGAAAAGATGTCTAATCCTGTGAAAAGCGAAGTCGCATTTGCTGCTATTGCGATGAGTGCTAAGGAGCTGGCCGGTTGCGAGGGCATCTCAACGTTTATACCGGGCACCACTCGTTCTGGCTCCCTGGACGATGCAGTGCAAAGTCTAAAGCATGATACGCTCGCCATTGAATCTTTCAGCGACCAGCATTTTACCGGAAAAGTTGCATTACAACAGAGCAAGCTCTTGTTTCTATCCATGCCTTTTGATGAAGGTTGGGCCGTAAAAGACAATGGCCGGGCGGTGCGGTTGCGCTGTGCATTTGGTGGCTTATGCGCTGTTCATTTGCCCCCCGGCATCCATGCGCTTGACTTTTGTTACAGCCCTCCATATAAATGCATTGGTACTTTAATCAGCCTTTGCTCATTAGCTATAATAGGGCTGATTGGCGGCTGGCAAATTTTTTCCAAAAGGCGCCGCAGCCTGAGAACAACCAGCCAATAAAATCAATAACCACGATTAGCTTTTATGCAGCGACTGCTACAATACATTCAACATCCGCAAACCGCCGGGCGCATAATTTTCTTCCTGGCGTTGCTGCTTTATGTCAATACCCTTCCTAATAAATGGGCTGTGGATGATGAACTCGTCATTCATCATTCGCAGGCAGTGCGCAGCGGCTTCGCAGGACTGCCCGCCATTTTTGGCCAGGATTACATTCAAAGCAGCACCGGCGAAAAAATAGATGCCATTGCCGGTGGACGCTATCGCCCGCTGTCGCCTGCCATCTACGCAGTATGCGCTGAGCTGCTGGCGCGCCCGGCGAAAGAAAGTACGGTGCAGCCTTCTACCACTGCGGGCAGACAAAAGCTTAAAGACCTGGGTGCAAATACAGCCTTCCCGCACCTGATGCACGGGCTGAACATGCTGCTGTATGGCGTGCTATGCTTTGTACTGTATGGTGTGCTGCTGACGTTGATGCGGGATTACAGCTGTGGCCCGCTTATCGCGTTTCTGGCTGCGCTACTGTTTACGGTGCATCCCCTGCACACCGAGGCAGTGGCAAACGCCAAAGGCCTTGACGAAATCTTATCCTTGCTGCTTTCCCTGTTGTCGCTGCGGTGCTTTGTGTTGGCAGTGGACGACGGACGGCAGAAAGCGCTGAAAGTTGCAGGCGGCACGCTTTGTCTTTTTCTTGCTGCGCTTGCCAAAGAGAATGCGCTCACATTCATTGCCATAATTCCGCTGAGCATCTGGTTCTTCCGCAGGCTGCCAATAGCAAGGCTGGCGATGCTTTGCAGCCCCGCCGTATTGGGTATCGCGTGCTATATCGTTCTGCGAATGAACGCAGTGGGCAGCCTTTCGCTTGCCGCGCCCGATGCGTTGAATATGATGAACAATCCCTTCCTTAAAGTGGCCGCAGGACAAAAGTTTGCTCCGCTGCTGCCCGGCTCGGATGTAATGGTGCTACAGGCTCCAACGATGCAGAGTATAGTACCGATGCCCGCGAGCAATCGGCTTGCAACAGTTGCCTACACCTGGCTGCAATACCTACGGCTCGCCATTTTCCCTGCAACGCTCAGCTATGATTATTATCCGAAACAGATTGCGACTTATTCTTTTGCCAGCCCAAACGTTTGGCTGTCCCTGCTGGTGCATCTCGGTGCGCTGTTATGGGCATTCACTGCCTTGCGGCGCAGGCAGCTTGCGGCCTTCGGCATCCTGTTTTACTTCCTGAGCTTTTCCGTGGTTTCTAACCTCATTTTTCCGGTTGGCACCAATATGGCAGAGCGCTTTCTTTTTATGCCATCGGTAGGGCTGTGCATTGCTGCCGCGGCAGGGCTTGCATGGCTGGCAGAGCAGTATCCGGCAAGCGCTGTGCTGGGCAGCGTTGGGATTGTTGCTGTGCTCTTTAGCATCCGCACCGCCGCGCGTAACCGTGACTGGAAGGACAATCTGACGCTCATGCAGCACGACCTTGACGCTGCTACCGGAAGCGCTAAAATCAGGTCAGACTATGGCGAGGTTGTATTGTTACATGTTGAAGAGACGCGGAAGGAGGCGGCGGCCACGATGCACGAGCTATCGCCCGACGAGCAGAGCGAAGAATCAGAACTATTACGCAGCACGCTTCCACTCTACAAAGAGGCGCTGGACGTGTACCCGATGTATGGATTGGTCTGGTACAACCTTGCCCGTACCCATCAACTGCTTGGCGAAGATGAAAAGGCCGCTCCTAATGAGCGGCTCACGCACTTGCTCACTGCCGTAGCCGCCTATGGCGTTACCGACGTGTATAAGCCACGGCAGTACCAGCGCGAAGTGGACACCATGAAGAGCCTTTGCTTTGCAGCGCTGGGCAAACTTTACGGGCAACAGTTTGGCAGCATGAACAAGGCGCTGGAATATCTGCAAACAGCCCGCCGCATCAACAGCCGCAATGGGTATGCGCTCTTCCTTCTCGGCACTGCCTACGACATTAAAGGGGCACCGGACAGCGCCTATTATTTTACACGTGCTGCCTACGAAACGGACACGGCGAATCGGGATTATGCCGAAAATTACGCCCAGATTATTCAGAAGCTCGTGGGCATGAATAAGATGGCTAAGGCATCGCTTGCAGAAAGCGGGCGATTGCTACAGGAGACGGCTAAGCGGAATGCGGGCCTGCCCGATGATGCCCCGAAAAAGGCGGCAATGATTGCACGTACACAGCTATTGCTTCACAATAATGACAGCTTGCAGGCGAGGCCTGTTGAATGAAGCACGGAATGCCAGACCTCATTTTACAGGAATCGTATTTACCCGCTGCAACAGGCTTAGAAAAGGCGCATCATGGCGCGAGTTCCCATAGCCATAGGTATCCGTATAGCCTTCCTGTGAAAGTAACTGCGCCACTATTTCTGCCTTGCGGATGCCGTGGCAGTTCGGCCCATCCAGCTTTCCGGTGTAGCGGCCCCCCTTTACCGCAAACTCCGACCCTATAAGCTCAACATTCTGCGCCTCACACCATCCATGAAGCCATGTGGACGATGAGGCAGTTAGCACAATTACTTTATGGCCAAGCAGCTGGTGCCATTTTATCCGTGCAAGCACTTTCGGCCTGCAAATGCGGGGCAGGTAATCAGTAGAAAATGCTTCGCCCGCTTGCTGAATTTCCGCCGCAGACTTCCCGCCAAAAAAGTAGCCGAATACTTTTTCTTTCAGCCGCCAGTTCGGGAGCAGCTTTAGGCCATACAAGATAACCCACGGGCTTAACAGGGCCATGCCGCGCCAATAAGCCTTACGTCCGGCAGTGTAGCGGATGAATGCGAGAAAGCTATCCGCTGTGCTGATGGTGCCGTCAAAATCAAAGAATGCGATGCCCATTTATCAGCAGTAAATGAGATAGTAAAAAGTGCCGAGCCACGCGGCAATGCACAACATTAGAAAGACGTCTTTATACAGCAAGGCGACAGGTGAGCCAGTGGCTTCCTTCACAATAGAAAGCTGGAGGTAGCGCATGATGCCGAGAAAAACCGGCAGCGCAGTGATGTACACATGAGCAGAGCCAATACGGGCCATTACTTCCGGCGACACAGTATAGAGAATATAGGCAACGAGTGTGACCGAAAAGCTTACGGCTTTGGCAGCGTCAATAAATCCTTTGCTGTAGCCGCCCTGTGACGCGCGCAGCAATATGTCTTCATTGCTTTCGCTTAATACGAGGTCGTCGCGTCGTTTTGCCAATGCTATGGAGAAGGAGAGCAGAAATGTGATGATGATAATCCAGTGGCTGAGCGGTACATGACATACCGCCCCGCCTGCCGCCAGCCGGAGTACAAAGCCGGCACTCACACAGCTCAGGTCTATCAAGGAGATGTTTTTAAGCCAGAATGAATACAGCAGGTTGAGCACCAGATACGCTATAAGCGTTGCTTCTACCATGCGGGGTAAAAAGCAGCAGCCAACAAGTCCCCCGGCGAAAAGCAGAATTGCTAGTACGCTTGCCTGCCGCTTACTGATTGCGCCGCTGGCAAGGGGTCGCAATCTCTTTTGAGGATGCAAACGGTCATTCGGCAAATCCACCCAATCATTTACTACATAAATGGTTGAGCTAAGCAGGCAAAAGCTCGCTACCGTAATAGCAAGTTGAGTGTACAGGACACTATCCAAATGAAAAATCCTGCCCGCGAAAAAAGCGGGCAGGATAATCGCGCCATTCTTAATCCAATGGGGGATACGCATCTGCCGAAGCACAGCGGCAACGAAAGGCGGGCGCTTGATATTCGTGCTGCGGATGTCGTTGGATTTAAGGCTTACCTGTGAGGGAGAAAGTGCAGGAATGATTGTACATCATCGCAGCTTTACAATTTTTATATAGTTGCTGGCATCAGCACCCGGGTCTGCTCCAATCACTGTGCTGCTGCTTGCAAGCCTAACGTAGAAGTAATCGCCCGCGCTCATATATATTAACCGTTGCAGCGCGCCGCGGCTCTTCCGTGGATTTTGAAGAACAGCCGAACCAGAGTAAAAGGTGCCGTAATAGCTGCTGCTGGAATTGCCTGTGCCGTTATAATCCAGCATAGGGATGCCGGCGATGGCAGAAGGACTGGCCGTGGGTTCAGCAGTCATCTGAATGTCCACAAAATATAGCCCAGCAGTGGTTGCCGTAAACTTGCTGGTGGTCTGGGTAGATGGGCCACCAGTGCCGGTACCGGAAATGGAAACATTGGAAAAAGTGTTTCCTCCAGTAAGTACAGCAGGTGAGGTATTGGAACCGAAATAAATTGCATCAGGTAACGTAAGGGAGGAGCCAACCGAAGTAGTTTGGGCAGTGGTAATTGTTGCATATACTTCGTAAGAGGCCCCTACGCCCGTGCCCCAGCTAAGGTTAGTGCCATCGGTGGTCAGTACCTTGCCGGCATTGCCGGTCTGACTTGGCAGCGTTGTGCCACCGCCTACCGCCGTCCATGCGGTACCATCGTAGAAATAGAAGCCATTCAGCGTAATATCATACACCATCAACCCCGTGGCAGGCACGCTCACGCTATTCGCCGTTGCAATGTTGTTGCGCTGCGTAGTAGTCATGCGCGGCACGAGCATTCCCTTTGTAGTGGATGATACATCCAGCGCTGCCGTGGCAGTAGGTGTGGTGTTGATGCCCACGCTTTGGGCCGTCGCTGCCGCTGTTGCAAATAATGCGAGGGCAATTGTGAGGAAGCGCTGTTTCATGTCTGTGTTTATTTTAGTCGTTGAATGTTCTGTTTGAAAATTATTGCTTTACAATTTTGTGGGCGCTGCCATCGGCAAGGCGGAGCGTGTATATGCCGGCAGGCCAGCTATGCACATCCAGTATAGTATTACCTGTTGATAGTCCGAATTGGGTTATTACTCTGCCCTGCGCATCCAGCATTGTAGCGACCGTGTTGCTTAGGCTGCCAGCCGTGCAGTTAATGGTCAACTCAGCCGTCGCAGGCTGCGGATAAACCGCTACGGAGTTAGCACCCTCAGCCCTATTGCGGCGCAGGGAAATGATTTGGCTGTATCGCGATGCGCTGCCTTCGGTAATGCGAAGCCGGTAGTAGCTCACGCCCCCAAGCGGCAGCCGGTCGTAAACAGTGTATTGGCTGTTGTTGCCTTTACCTGCAACATCCTGAAGCGCGGTAAAAGAGCTGCCGTTGGCGCTGCGCTCAACGCTAAAAATTGTTGCTCCCGCGTCCTCCATTGCTGTTGCCCAGTCTAAACGATTGCTCCCGCCGTCCCCTTTGCCGGTAAACGTGAGAAGTGTGAGTGGCAGCGGGCTGGCTGTAGAAATGCTTCCCAGCGTGAAGGGACTGAATGTGCTGATGCTGTTGCCTGTTACTGAACCATTGGCAGTAGTGCCGCTCACGCTTGTCGCGCCTTCGTTGAGCCACTGGCCGCCGCTCATGTGAGCCACACGAAGGTCTGCCGTGCTTGCGATGCCTGTATTATTGTAGCCGTCAAAGTAAATGGTAACTGCGCCGGTGGCCGTGCCCGCAGGCGTTAAGTCCCAGTATTCTCTGCGGTTCACAGCTACGAGCGGGGTGGATGATGAGCCGCCCGTGCCGAATGTGGCAGCACCGGGGTCGCTACCAAAATAGCGGGCAGTCATGCCGGAGCTGTTTGCGCTGAGGTTAACACCCACCGGCTGATACTTTGAAGCATTACCAACCGGATAGGTAAATGCGCCGGTACCCGCCTTCTGTACATAGCCATCCACATGGCTGGCGTCTGTAGGTGTGCCGCTCACAGAGCCATTGGCTGTGAAGACTACCGGATAGCTTGCATTCGTAGCGGTGACGAGGCCAGAGGTGAATGTCATTGCGCCATCTACCTGCAAAGGTGTTGCAAGCGTAATGCCTGCGGCGTTATTCACCACCACATCTTTAGCCACTACAGGCGATGTGCCGCTGAGTGTCTGCGCAGCAGAGCCGTTGAGCGTCAGGTTGCTGCCGCTGGGCGCGGCGAGGGTGCCATTATTGAGCGTATTGCCCGATACGTTCAGTGTGCCACTGTTGTTGATGGTACTGCTTGTGGCATTGGTTAGGTCGCCGACTACATAAACGGTGGTGCCGGATGTGATATTGAGCGTTGCGCCATTGTTGTAGAGGGCTTGGGCTCCGGCCGTTGTGTTTATGGCTACAAGTAGTGCCGCTGATACTATAAATGGAAATCGTAGCGTCCTCATTTGCAGAATAGAATTTTACCCCGGCAAGCTAAACGCGCGACAAATAGGAAACCAATAAATGAGCACTTGTGACAAAACTTTGAGCACTTGTGACAATTCTCACGGCTGCCAGCCGCTAAAAACTTCATCACCTTTGTCCACTTCCCATTTTGCACACACTTACATTATTAGCCTCTTTCCGCCTTTGGCACTCGCCTGTGCGGGGCGTTATGCTGTGCGTCGCCCTGTTCTTCAGCGCTTTGCATGTCCAGGCAGCACCCGATACTGCTGCCTTTAATTCCCTTATTCGCCGGGGCAATGCGGTGTATGCTGAGAAGGCGAGCTATGCCACCTTTACCCAAAGCCTACGCTACTTTGACTCTGCCCAGATAATTGCTGAGCACAGCGGCGACGCGCTGATGCTTGCAAAGGCCACCGCAGCCCGTGGGCGCATCTATGACGCATGGAACCGCGAGCCGCATAAAACGGTGGAGCTTTTCAGCAAAGCCGCAGACCTTTACCGGCAGGCAGGAGATGATGGATATTACTTCTACCTGACCCATCTTGTAGCACACGCCTACGATAAGATGGGCGATAGTGTAGGTGCTACCGGCGTATTGCGGAGGATGCTGCGCGAGCTTGCCGGGCGCGATACGGCTACGTTGCATCATTACAGCTTTCTGTGCGAAATGGCGCTGATTGCTACACAGGTACGCGCATATGCCCTTGCCGATACCATTCTGCACACACTCACCCGCCGTGCTTGGATTACCAACGACCCTGATAGCTACAACTTCTTAGACCATTACTACCTCACGCAAAGCAGGCTGGATATTTACTGGCGTAAAATGCCGCGCTCGGCCCATCTCGATTCGTTCGCCATTGCATTTACCCGCGTAACGCCCCTTTATGACAGGATGTTTTACGCCCTTGAATTAGCTGATATGTATGGCGCGGTTAAAGATTATGGGGCAGCGTACCGCTATCGCAGTATCCAGAGCAACCTCACCGACACCCTTGCGAAGGGCAACGATTTTGAGCAGATGCAGCGTGCGCTGATAGCCAGTGAGACCGCTGGTGAGCGCCGCCGTATGGAATACGAACAGGCTACCAGCCGTACACGAACGCAAGTAATTTGGGTGTTGAGCGGGCTGCTGGCCGTCATTACCGTGCTCAGCATATACCTCTTCCGCCGCAATAAGAAATACAGGGCGCAGTCTCGTCATTTAGAGCAACTGAATGGAGACTTGGATACTCAGGTGAATAAAATAGAAGTGCTGAACAAGGAGATTCAGCACCGTGTAAAGAACAACCTCTACACCATCTACAGCCTGCTGCACATGCAGCAGGACAGCACGGACAACGAAGAAGTGATTGCACACCTGGAAGCAGCACGACTGCGCGTGGAGAGCGTGGCTGCCCTGCACGACTATCTTTTGGCCGGCTCTGAGGCGGTTGACTTCGGCGGGTATATCAAAACGCTCATCAACAAGATTGTGAGCTGCTATGCGGAGCGCTGCAGCGTAGTCACACACATAAAGACGGAGCCTGTATCTCTTCCTATCAATACCTGCTTCGCGCTTTCGCTGATTCTGAATGAATGGATAACTAACTCCATCAAGTATGCAGTCACCAAAACCGACGTGCTGAATATGGACGTGCGCATCGTCAACAGCAGCGGCGAGGTATGCATTGACTATGCCGATGACGGCAAAATGCCGGATGGCCCTGCGGCCAAAGCCGGGCTGGGCACGGACATCGTGCGCTTGCTGACATCGCAGGTAAAAGGAAAGCTTACAATAGTGGGCGGCCACCCTTATCGTTACAACCTTTGCATTCCCAATGAAAGACAATAGCCGCATCAGAATAGCCATTGTAGAAGACGAGGCGCTGATAGCCGATGAGATACGCCGTGCGCTGGAAGGGCTGGGCTATGAGGTAAGCGGCATATACTACGATTACACCACCGCAGCCGCTGCCATCGCTACTGTTGATGCCGACCTTTTTATGCTGGACATCAATCTTGGCAGCAAAGGGGAGCAGGCTGGTATTGCGCTTGCAGCATTAATCAAGGGGACAGCTCCCAAACCATTTATCTTCCTCACGGCTTATAGCGACAAAGACACGATTGCAAAAGCAACTGCGTTGCACCCGGCCAATTACCTTATCAAGCCAGTGAATCCGGCGGCGCTTTTTGCCGCAATACAGCTCTCTATTGCAAAGTCGGATGCGTCGCAACAAGACAAGGGGATACAACGTGACGATAGTCTGCCTCACTACTTCTACGCCAAAGTAGGAGGCCGAACTACACAGCTCTTTTGGCGAGATGTTTATGCGATGGAAGCGAGCAAAAACTATGTGCTCGTCTATTCAACAGCCCATAGTGGCGAGTACCCCATCCGTGGCAGTATAAACTTCGTACTGGATAGTCTGGTGCCCGAAGGCCTGCGTAACGACTTCTTCAGAATGGGTCGCAACCTATGCCTAAGCCGTGCGCACATCACGCTTGCTAACGAAGCTCAAATAATCTGCGGAGGGCGTGTATTTGAGAATGGGGGCAGGCTTACGGAAAGCCAACTCGTGATGCTGAAAGGCTTCGCATTAAACGATAAATAAACACTGCGGGTAGGAATAGTTAAGCGTAAGCAGGGGAAGATTCTTTGCATTTGTTCCACAATCATTGCTTACGTATCGGGAGCCAACGCAAGTATCACACAGGCTTAATGATAGGTATTTATCAAACCTCGCCACCCATACCATTAATAAACGTCTCCACGTACCGCATAATCCGTTCCGTTATCCGCTCTACAATCTTTCTGCGTTCCAATATTTTGGGCTTGGTAGCAAGCATCGCCACAATTTCATCTGGCAACGGCAAATGGTTTGTAAACAGGTAGCTGCCTACCACCTCGTTTAGCTGTTGTGGATTTAGCCCTTCTTCTTCGCACAGCGCGTCAAAAGCCTTGCGCCGCTCGCCATCCCAGAAAGCATCAAATTCGTTAGCCACATCGTCGGCATCCGAAATATGCGGCAGGTTTTCAGCGATGAACTTTTCTATCAGCTCGCGCTTGCTGCGGAGCGTGGTCTCGCCGGCCAGCAGTTCCTGGATGGCCTTTCGCTGTCGCTCCTGCGCGGGCTTGCTTTTTGCTCCTTTCAATTTTGTCAGCAGACGCAGGATGTAGGCTACATTGATTTCGTCGCGATGAATAAGCTCCAGCTCAAAATCCACATCGTCCAGGATGGACACCTTCTCTTTGAAGACACTGCTCTTTACTTTGTCGTGCAGGTCAAGGTACTTGCTCTTGAAATCCTCAAATTCCTGCGCATCCATCTCCAGCGCTTCAAAGGAAAAGTCGGCGAAAGTGGACAGCACATTCTTTATCCGCAGCAGCTCGCGGAATGCTTTGACAAAGGCTAATTCATCTTCCTCGCTTGGCAGAATATCTACGCTATCCACCGTAGGCGTAATGAGCAGTAGCGCATCATAAGCTTTATTGAACAGCGCGACATAATCCTCAAAGGGCTTCATCAGAATCGTGTCGCGAGCATCCTTGTCGGAGAACAGCGCAATCGCTTCGTCCGTCGCTTTCTTCAGGTTGCGGAAGCACACAATATTGCCCTGGCTCTTTTGCTCATTGAGCATCCGGTTGGTGCGGGAGAATGCTTGTATCAGCCCGTGGTATTGCAGGTTCTTGTCCACATAGAGCGTATTGAGCGCCTTGCTGTCAAACCCGGTCAGGAACATGTTTACCACGAGGAGCAAATCCACCTCGCGGTTCTTTACTCGCTTACTGATTTCGTTGTAGTAGTTGTAGAAGCTCTGGCTGTCTTTGGTGGTGTACTTCGTGCCGAAAAGCGCATTGTAGTCACCGATGAATTCTTCCAGCTTGTCGCGGCTGTGGGCATTGTATTGGCGCGGGTCTTCCGACACAACAACTATTTCGTCCTCGGCTATGGCAAATCCATTCGCGTCTTTGTCCTCTTCATTCGCGGCATAGGAAAATATGGTGGCGATGCGCAGGTTGTGCGCGCCTTCCTCACGCTTTTTGCGCAATAGCTCGTAATACTTTATCAGCATCTGCACGCTGCCTACGCACATCATGGCGGTGAACTCACGTCCGTGCGTCTTGCGACCATGCTGCGCGATGATATAGTCGGCAATCTTGTTCAGGCGGTCGGGTGATTCCAGCAGCTCCTGCTTGTCTATCGCTTCCACCTCTATGTCTATGGC
Source organism: Chitinophagaceae bacterium (assembly GCA_965246765.1). Classification (GTDB taxonomy): domain Bacteria; phylum Bacteroidota; class Bacteroidia; order Chitinophagales; family Chitinophagaceae; genus UBA1952. Next base: position 125,741 of record CBDFFJ010000005.1, on the reverse strand, counting down.
TGTCGGGCTGCCATCCTTCTGTTTGTAGCGCCCCACGTACTCCACGCTAAACTTCAGCACGTTCTCGTCGCGGATGGCATCGGTGATGACGTACTTGTGCAGGCATTCGTCAAACAGCTCACGGGTGGTGCGCTTGCCAAGCTCGTTCTTTACTGCATTGTCCACGAAGATGGGCGTGCCGGTGAATCCGAACATCTGGCTGCCGGTAAAGAATGCCTTGATGCGGTTGTGCGTAGCGCCGAACTGTGAACGGTGGCATTCGTCAAAGATGAACACGATGCGCGCATTGCGCTGCGGCTCCATGCGCTTTAAGTACTGCCCTTTGGAGATGGCGGTGTTTAGCTTCTGAATGGTCGTGACGATGAGCTTCGTGCCGTCGCTCATCTGCTGCACGAGCGCCTTCGTATCGTCGGTGCCGTCTATGCTGCCTTTGGAGAAGGCGTTAAATTCTTTGGTAGTCTGAAAGTCCAAATCCTTGCGGTCAACGACAAACACGACCTTATCCACCTGCGGTAGGGTGACGAGTATCTGGCTTGTCTTAAAGGACGTGAGCGTCTTGCCGCTGCCGGTCGTGTGCCAGATGTAGCCATTCTTCGTGCTGTTCTTCACGCGCTCTATGATGGCCTCAGTAGCGTAGTATTGGTAAGGTCGCAGCACCATCAGCGCCTTGTCCGTCTCGTTCAGCACGGTGTAGCGCGTTATCATCTTGCTGACGTGGCAAGGCTCCAGAAAGACGTTCGTGAACGGCTCTAATTGCCGTATGGTTCTGTTCTCCTTATCGCTCCAAAAGAACGTCTGCTTAAAGCTCTGCGTGCGGTTGTTGGCGTAATACTTCGTGTTGATACTATTGCTGATTACGAATATCTGGACGTATAAAAACAGGCCCTGCGAGGCGGCGAAAGAATGCCGGTGGTAGCGGTTGATTTGATTGAATGCTTCCTTCAATTCCTGACCGCGGCGCTTCAATTCTATCTGCACCAGTGGCAGGCCGTTTACCAGGAGCGTTACATCGTAGCGGTTTTTGAACGAGCCTTCCATACTTACCTGCCGCGTTACCTGATACTGGTTCTGGCACCAGTGCTCTATGTTGATGAACTCCAGGTAAGCGCTCTCGCCGCCATCGGTGGTGTATTGCATCTTGTCGCGCAGGATTTTGGCGCGCTCAAATACATTGCCTTTGTTCAGGTGCGCCAATACTTTTTCAAACTCGCGGTGGGACAGCGTGGTGTTGTTGTGCTTTTCCAACTGCCCTTTCAGATTGCGCAGCAGCGCGGCCTCGTCGCGAATGGGCACGAAGGTGTAGCCCAAAGCCTGTAGCTGCCGGATGAGGTTGTCCTCTAAAATCTGTTCGGGCTGGGTGCTCATGCAGGTTTAGTTGAAGAGCTGTTGAAGCAGGGATTTTTTGTAGAGCTGTATTTGGGTGATTTGTTCTTGCGAAAGATTTATCCTGCTTTCAACTGCGCTTAAACAATCAGCAATCTTCTGCTGTTCTGGAAAGCCTGGTATTGAAAAATGAGCTTTCTCTAAAAGTTTCCAATCTGCTCTTGGCATTTTTGAGCCTGTGGTGCTGTTTACGATGTTGATGAATGCATCTGTTTGTACCAAGAAATAAAGAAACTGGTTTGATGCCTTTTTCCCATTGAGCACCCATATTTCGGAAGAGCAAACGCCTTCAAAGTCGGGCCGATAGTATTTCCTAAGATATGGTCTAAGCTTTCCAAACAACACGTCTCCTTTTTGAAATTGGTTTTTTACACTTAGTTGTCCGGCGGCTGAAAATGTTGTCAAAAGCTGACCCGTTCCCTGACTCAGACTTTCCAATTCAATACACATATCGTTGTCTGTGTCCAATGCTATTGTGTTCTTTCTCCTTCCTGCTATAAGTCCGAACTCATGTGTTGTCCAAGCCGGAAAATCCATCCCATTTTCATCCCGAAACCGAAATGAAAATATCAAATTACCCCCCCCCCCATATGTTCTCCATCTTCTGAGAAGAGGCCTTGCATCACGCCCTTTTTGAAAGCCTTCAATGCCTCTAATTGCTGCTCTAAGTTTTCAATCTTATCGTCTATTGCAGTGAGGAATGAGGCGATTTTTTGCTGCTCTTCAAGAGAAGGCAGTTTAACCTTAAAGGATTGAATAATTGGTAGCCTGAGTGAATCAACTGTGGCTTTTACTGAAAAGCCCAAAGCGTGCTTTTTGAAAAAAGCACTCAAATAATTGTACAGGTACTTTATTAGAATGCCTTTGCCCTCGCTAATCTTATAAACTCGTTGATGATAGTCAAACTTGCCATTTGCGTAATGGTAGATTTCACCTATCCTGCCATCGCCGGGAATCAAGATGGCTTCTCCATCGTAAGAATAAGTGTCTATTGACTCAATATTTTCAGACCGCACATAAAATGGATATTGGCCATCTTCAACTTTATCTACCAAGTCCTTCTTACCTGTTTTAATGTGCGCGAGTTCGCCGAGGGATTTGATTTCCCACGCCGGAAACTTCTTCCCATCCTCATCCTTAAATCGTAAAGCCGGCTCCTTTTTCTCATTGCTCATAGCTCAATCATTGTTTGTATTATCCGCTGTAAGCGCATCGGCCAGCATCATTAAAAAAGGCAGCGCCTTGCTCCAATCCAGCGCTTCATATTCCAGCCCAAGTAAACGCAGGTTGCGGTAGTAGGTAGCGTGCTGCGCGTAATAATGCTCCTCGCTGCGCATGTACCAGGCTTTTGGCCCAAGCTTCGCGGCCAGAAACCACTTCTCTAAGAGCCGCGCCGCGCGCCCGTTGCCGTCCTCATACGGATGAATCTTTACAAAGCGCAGGTGCAGTAGTGCTGCGAAGTAAAAGGCTTCGTTCGCACCCATGTCCGTTCCCAGCAGCAGCGCCACGCCCTCCCAAAGGGTAGCCATTTCTGCCGGCACTGTATCGGGCATTGCCGCAACATACTCTATGCGACCGTCAGGCGTCGTCACATACATATTGCCCCGACGATAGCTGCCGCGCGCGCCGGGAGATAAGATGTTTGCGGTAATGTGCCGGTGCGCCTCGTGCAGATTACCGGCATTCAGCGCTGCGCTTTGCGCAAACGAATAAGCAGCATAGAGGTCGTCAATCTTCCGGGTATAATCGGGCAGGAAGTGCGCTCCAAAGCGCTTGTGCTTGATGTAGGAATCAAGCTCTATCGCCTCACCCTCAATCTTGCTGGAAAAAACCGCCGACACGGAAGTATAAAACGAGAAGCTCCCCGCGCTCAGCGGGCTATCGCCCAGCAAGGCAAACGCTTCCGCCAAACCGGCGCCCACTGCGGCTTTAAACGCATCAAGATGCGCATCGGACAAAAGGGTGAGCGGCAATTTCTCCATTCAAAAACGATTCATCAAGTGGCTTAAAACGGTGTATCAATCCCCAGCTCTGCGCAGTACCCGGCAATCACTTTATCAATGCTTGCTGCTTCCGCAGCAAGCGCTTTCAATCTTTGCGATGTTGCAGCAAGGTTTATCCGCTCTTCTTCCTCAAACGTATCCACATAGCGCGGTATGTTGAGGTTGTAATCATTCTCCGCCACCTCGGCCAGCGGCGCGGCGAAGCTGTACTTGTCTGTTGTGCGGCGCTCGCGGTAGGTGTCTATGATTTCGTCAATGTCTTCCTCGCGCAGCACGTTCTGGTTCTTCACCTTTTCAAAGCCCTTGCTCGCATCTATAAACAGGATGTCTTCCGGGTGCTCACGGCACTTCTTCAGCACCAGGATGCAGGTAGGGATAGAAGTGCCGTAAAAGATATTGGGTGGCAGGCCAATCACGGCATCCAGAAAGTTGCGCTCCTCTATCAGGTAGCGGCGGATGTGCCCCTCGGCAGCCCCGCGAAAGAGCACGCCGTGCGGCATGATGATGGCCGCGCAACCATTCTCCGCAAGGCTATGAACTGCGTGCTGGATAAAGGCAAAGTCGGCCTTCGTGCCCGGTGCGAGCCTGCCGTATTGCGAGAAGCGGTCGTCGGTAAGATGCAGTGGGCTGGCGCTCCAATGCGCGGAAAAAGGCGGATTGGCAACAATCGCTTCAAAGCGCTCTTCGCGGTGCTGCGGATATTCCAGCGTGTCTTCCTGGCGGATGTCAAACTTCTTGTAATGCACCCCGTGCAGAATCATGTTCATCCGGCAGAGGTTGTAGGTGGTGCGGTTCAGCTCCTGCCCGTAGAAGGAGCCAACTTCACTTACTTCCTTTGAAACGCGCAGCAGCAGCGAGCCGGAGCCGCAGGTAGGGTCGTACACACTGCGCAGCTTCGCCTTGCCGGTGGTCACAATCTTTGCAAGAATAATGGACACTTCTTGCGGCGTATAAAACTCGCCCGCCTTCGCGCCCGCACCAGAAGCGAACTGGCCGATGAGGTATTCGTACGCATCGCCCAATACATCAAGCTGCGAGTTCTTTAGCTGAAAATCCAGCTTGTCCAAATGCTGTAGCACTTTGGAGATTAGCTCGTTCTTCGCCGCCTCGGTGCGTCCCAGCTTGGTAGATGCGAGGTCAAGGTCTTCAAAGAGGTTATCAAAATCATCCTCACTCTCGGTGCCCATCGTGCTCTGCTCAATGCCGGTGAGGATGCGGGCGAGGTCTTTCAGAATGAAATTGCTTTCGCTTTCCGCACCGCTTTCTGATGTCGCTTCGGCCTTTGCGTTGCCGCGCTTCGCTAGCTCGCTGAACAGCTCGGAGGGCTTCAGGAAATAGCCGAGGCGCAGCAAGGCTTGTTCTTTGACTGCTTCCAGAATTTCTTTTCCGTCGGCGCTGCGCTCTTCTATTTGTTTGTAGGTAATGCGGTCTTCTGCGAGTATCTCATCGGCATACAGCTCCATCTTTTCGGAGAGGTACTTGTAGAAGATAAAGCCGAGAATGTAGTCGCGGAACTCATCGGCATTCATCTTGCCGCGCAGGGTATTGGCAATGTTCCAAAGCTGTGCCTTGAGCTGTCTTTTCTGGTCTTCGGACATGGGGGTGCTAAGGTAGCGGAGGGAGACTGCTTTGCAAGGCTACCCGACTGCTTTGAAATGTATGTCTCTTTGTGAGATCATCGCTAAAGGATGCCGCATATACCCCCTGCCTGAAACTTCTCCACACTTGTGCATAAAATGCGCATTTCACTGCAAAGCTTTCCCATACCTTGATAGGCTCCCTCTGAATAGGAGGATGACCTTTGCTATTTGAGCAGGGGAGTGGGCGAATTGTCTGCGCGTTTTGCAACCGATAGATGCGAAGGCAAAGAACGTGGCGGCAGCTATAAACCATGTAGAAGCAATGAGAAAGATCAGACTGAATTTTATCCCTTTCGTTACTCAAAAGTTCTCCGTTTTTGTCTACCGCCGGAAAGTAACAGGAGAGGATGTTGCAGCGCAAGGCGGACTCTTCTATATGCTGCCGATTGAAGAACAGGAAGAGCACGACGATAAGCCTAATGCAGAACAAGCCCGCTATGAGGTAATCCATAGCGAAGCGCCCGGCTTTGAAAAGTTCAAAGTCCCAAAGTGGAAAAGCTTTGACGTAGTGGGTCGTCTGATGTTTGCCCGTCTTATCGGTGCCAGCGGGAAGGTTCCGGGGTATTTCATTGACAGGCCCAATAGCTTACGCAATAAGCGTATCCATTTCACGCTGGAGCCTCATGCGAAGGGACGCAAATGCGTATGGATAGAGCCGTATTACCTAAAGAGTGAGCGGCTTTGGGGCATACTATTAGGGTATCAGTTTGTCGTTGATAAAGATGAGTACGGTAACCGGCACAAGCTGGACAAAGAAATACTGATTGCTTCTGGTTCACTCAATAGCCGAGGATTGACCAATACGGATTTTTACCTGTTCAAGCACGCGCATCTGGAAACATTCATCAGGGAAGTTTTGCCGCAAGTAAATGCAGGGTTGAGCGTGAAGTTTAAGAGCGAACTAACCGAAGTTCCTTCCGCAAAGCTCAAGCCGAAAGAGTATGTGCTGAAAGACGATGTGGTTGTCTCTTCACCTTACAACGGTATGGTTAAGTATGGGCCATTGAATACAATTGAGGGCGAATATGGCTATGAATTTATTTATCGTCCCGAAGACAGGCAGTTTGCGGTTACGCTGCTGAAAGGCTTGCGGGGCGAAACTTATTCTGCCACTTTTAGCGGAATGGAGAAGTTCTTCAGGCTTCCTTTTGCCAATGACCGGATAACAGGCAAGCAAATAGCGGCCTTCTCTCCAACTGAAATTGATGCGAAGATTGCGGAGCTAAAAGCAACAGGAATACCTATTCTGCCTGTCATCATCTCTACCAGTACAGACGAGCCGACTTACTACATGCTAAAAAGCAGGTTCACAAATGCCGGCATACCCTGTCAGGTAGTGACGAAGGATTTGGTGGGAAATCAATACTCCATGAAGTATTCGCTTGGAAATATCGGCTTGCAGATGTTCGCAAAGCTCGGTGGTAAGCCGTGGAAAATGAAACCCGCCGGAAACGATTATCTGATTATCGGCATCGGACAATCATACAATACGGAGCATACGGCAGAAGGAACGACTGTTGAGAAAAACATTTCCTATTCCATCCTGACGGACTCAAGCGGCATATTCAACGATTTGCAAGTGCTGAGCGAAGGGGTAGAAAGTGATAACAGCTATTGGGAGCAACTCATAGTAAACCTTGTAGGCATCATTCAGAAATCAGCGCGGAAACGTATCGCGCTGCACGTGCCCTTCCGCATCAGTAAAACAAAAGTGTTAGACAAAGTGAAGGAGCAGATTGGCAGCAATATTGAGTTTACCGTCCTCGTGATAAATGACAAGAATGAATACTTCGGATTTGACTATGCAAACAATGGATTAGTGCCTTTTGAAAGTACGTTCATCAAGCTATCCAAGTATGACTACCTGGTTTGGTTTGAAGGTTTGCATCCTTCTAATCCAAAGCTCACAAAACGATTTGGCAACCCACTGATGATAAACTTCTGGTATTCTAACCAGCCGGAGTTATTGGATGACCCTATTCACCGCGAAAACCTGTTGCAGGATTGCATCAACCTAAGCGGCGCAAACTGGCGGGGATTCAAAGCCAAGCAGCTCCCGATTTCTATTTATTACTGTCAGGAGATAGCCAAGTTTATCTCCAAATTCCGCGAGTATCATTTGGAGCACATAGACATCAGCAATCTAAAACCGTGGTTTCTGTAACATGAAAAAGCAATTCGGGGAAGACCAGATAATTATATTGCTTGGCGCAGGTGCAAGCTGTGATGCGGGAATGAAAAACTCGTTTCAAATGATTGCAGACATAGAAGGTCACTTAAAAGACGATTGGAAGGAGTACGCGGCGCTTTACAACTACATCCAAAGCTCACATTACCATCTGGAACGGTTGAAAGGAGTAGAATCCCGAAACATCATATTCAACATTGAGCATCTTGTCGGCCTGCTAAACATCATCAATAGCATTGCTGAAAAGAAAGTGGATGTTTATCCATTTATAGGAAGCTGGGAGAAAGACCTCGTCAACGTTACAGGGCAAAATTTTGAGCTTGCCAAATTGTTCAAAAAAGAAATTCTAACACAGCTCAAAACAAATTGGCTGACACCCGACGACTACAAGGCTAAATCCTTCTACTATAAGAAGCTCTTAGAAACAGGGTACTATTCGCCATTGCGCATCTTCAGCCTGAATTATGATATGTCTGTTGAAGAAAATTTCATGGGTGCGAAGCACATAGAGCGAGGCTTCAACGACGAAAGGAAATGGGATTATCGTCTGTACGAGCCGAACGATTTAGAGACCCAATATTATCTCTACAAGCTGCACGGCTCCCTGGACTGGAAACGTGATGAAGAAGGACGTTTGACGTATGCGGACTCTCATACGTCAGTTAAGCCGATAGACATGGAAATCATTTTCGGCGTTCAGAACAAGCTGCAAGCTTATGACCCGTACATGTTCTATTTCTACTCTTTCCGGGAATCATGTATTAAGGCCGAGCTGATTGTAATAAGCGGTTATGGATTCTACGATGCGCATATCAATGAGAACCTGATTGGTGCAATAAAAAATGACCCTGATAAGCAACTCTTGGTAAATGTTTACGAATGGGATACCACCGGAATGCCAAAGAGTGACGAGTTAATAAAGGCAGACTTAATTGATAAGCTGGGTATTGCGGCGGAAAACCTCACCATCTTCAACGGTTGTGCAAGGGAGTTTTTCAATGAAAAAATGAACGTGGATTACTTTGCCTCAATCTTTCCAGGACAGGATTCTGAAATTGAGGTGTTGCCCGATACGAACGATGACAAGGAGTTATAAAAAGGCCGCTTACAGCAACTCTAATCTCCACAAATGGGTAAGTCTCAAACATTCACTATCGGAAATAATTTCTTCACATCCAAAGGCGCTTTAGAATTTTCAATCAAGGAAGTCCTACATAATAGCGGGATTGAACAGCTCCTTGTCGGCGAGGCGTTTGATTTCATCTACGACGCTATTAACCGCGCCCCCTTAGCAAGTGGTTAGAAAGTCCCGCTTCACCTCAGCCTATATTAAATTGAAATGAATAAATGGTTTCAAAAAACTCCAGCAATTGGTTCGAAGTTTTGTCAACCGGGTTCACCTTATTGGTCAAAGCGCCGGATTCGTCCGGCGCTTTTTCATTTTAAGTCGCTGAAACCTTTTTCAGGTCGGTTATAGTATCCTGATTGGCCAAGGCCTCCTGTTTCTCAATAGCAGCTACAATTTGCGCTTTTGTAAAATTGGATTGTTTCATCCCGTTATTCTGGTCGGTTTGAAGTTAGAGTGAAACCGCTCCTTTCATTTCGGCGAACTTCGGGAAGCCGAAAGGATGAGTGGAAAAATATTGTTACCCTGCTTAGTAATAGAACCCTCATTCAAATGCATTTTTTAGCATTGTAAGACTGACGCTAAGTTTCTGAAGGTGTTAACCGCCCGGGCTGTATTCTAAATATCGCAGCATCTCCCGCAATTCAATGACTGGCACAATTCTTTGAGCCGTTTTCAGGCGCCGGTTTCGCCGGACGCTATCCCTTAAATATTTCTGAATGAGACTGCTCAACACCCTGAGCGTCCTCGCTATGTCCGTGCTCATTGCAGGCGGCATAGCCGGATGCAAGAAAGACGACGACAACAACACTTTTACCACACCCGGCACCGACACTACGCGTACAAGGCCCGGCTGGGGCCCTTCTATGAGCGACTCCATGCTAGTGGTGATTGAAAAACTCCAAAGCTTTTCCGCGCCGCCCATTGAAAGCCTGACACCGTAGGAGGCGCGGATGCAGCCTACACTCACTGATGCTGTAAAGCGGGTAATGGCGGAGCACAACATCCCCGACCCCGCCACGGCCGTGGACACCTCGGGCAGGATATTCCCGTGGCAGGCGGCACCATTCACCTGCGTATCTATAAGCCGCGCGGCGCATCCGGCACATTGCCGGTGATTGTCTATTATCAGGGCGACGGCTGGGTGATTGCAAACTGGATGTTTATGACCCATCGTGCCGAGGACTCTGTGTGCAGACCGGCGCGGCGGTGGTGTCTGTGCAATATCGTAAAGGACCGGAGTTCAAATTTCCGACCGCACATAACGATGCTTTTGCCGCTTACAAATGGGTGCTGGCAAATGCCGCCTCAATCAATGTAAACCCGGCGAAGATTCCCGTGGCAGGCGAGAGCGCCGGCGGCAACCTGGCCTGTAACATCAGCATTATGGCGCGCGACTCCGGCATTACGAAGCCGCTGCATCAGGTGCTCGTTTATCCTGTGGCCAACAATGACCTGAATGCTCCGTCGGTGCTTCAATACAAAGACGCAAAGCCGCTGAACCGCGCAATGCTGATGTGGTTTTTCCAGCACTACCTGAACAACATGGCCGAGAGCACCGACCCGCGCATTAAGCTGGTCGCGGCTAATCTTACCGGCCTTCCGCCGACTACTATTATCAACGCAGAAATAGACCCGCTTCGCGATGACGGACTCGCGTTGCAGGTCGCCCTGCAGGCAGCGGGCGTACAGGTGATGCGCAAACTATATCCCGGCATTACGCATGAGGCGTTTGGCGCAGCCGCTGTTATTCCGGAATCAAAAGACGCACAGGCAGTTGCTTCGGCAGCGCTTAAAGCTGCTTTGCAGTAAGGCAGTCTTTTCCTCTAATTTTTTAAGCAAGAACAATGAAAGCTTCACTAACAATATCAGGCCTTGCAGCCGCCTTATGCCTCGCAGCATCCTGCAAGAAAGACGACAACAACAACAGCAACAACTCCGGCGCGCTGGAAAGAGTTTTTCAGGATAAAGATTATCAATTCACGGGCATTGCCAAAAGCCCGACCGCTGCGGATGGTAAGCTCTTCATCAACTATCCGCGCTGGTCGGGGCCATACAAGTGGGGCGTGGTTACCACAACGGACAGCTTCAGCAAGACGCCATTCCCGGATGAAGCTACGCAGATGTGGCTCGGAGGGCAGCCCGGCGATGATAAATGGGTGTGCGTGCAGTCGGTCTATTTTGACCGCAGCGGCCAGCTTTGGATTTTAGACCCCGCAGCACCGAACAGAAGACGATTCAGTTTGACAGTCTTATTTCCGACACCGCTTATCTGAACGATGTGCGCGTTGACCCCACCCGGCAGTTTGCCTACATCACCAATTCCAAAGAAGGCGGCATCGTTGTGGTGAATCTCGCCACTGGTCAGATGCGGCAGGTGCTGCAAGGGCATTACTCCACACGCTCTGACCCGTCTTACACCTTCATTATTGACGGCAAAGAGCTGCGCAAGAATGGAATGCCGGTGAAGATAAATTCGGACGGCATCGCCCTCACGCCAGACAATGACTGGCTGTACTATAAGCCCACTACAGACGACAAGCTGTACCGCATCCGTACCGAATATCTGCGCGACTTCTCCAATAATTCGCTGGGCGATAAGGTGGAAGACCTCGGCCACAAATGTGCCTCGGACGGGATGATATTTGACGACGCCGGTAACCTTTATCTGACCGATATTCAGAACTATCGCATTGTGCGCATCATGCCATCCGCCAATCACAGCATGAGCACGGTGGTGCAGGACGAGCGCCTGATCTGGCCAGACAGCTATACTATTTCCGGCGGGTATCTGTATGTCACCTGCTCACAAATCAATAAGCAGCCGGATTACAACGAAGGCGTGAATAAACGCACAACGCCCTATGCTGTTTACCGCGTGAAACTCTAATCATTCAACATTAAGAATCCCCTCTTCATGGAATCCCAAAATCAAAGACAACACGCGCTTATTACAGGTGCAACCAATGGCATTGGCTACGAGCTAGCCAAGCTGTTCGCGAAGGATGGATACGACCTCACGATTGTTGCGCGCACGCAGGAAGATTTGGAACGCACAGCGCAGGAGCTGCAGAATGCTTACGGCGTACAAGTGGCAACAATCAGCCAGGACCTCATGACGCCAGACGGCCCGTTTGAACTATGCAATCAGGTATCAGCCGCCGGCAGGCCGGTAGATGTTTTGGTGAATGATGCCGGGCAAGGCCAGTACGGCGAGTTCGTAGATACCGACATCCGCCGCGAGCTGGACATTGTACGGCTGAATATTGACGCCTACCTTATCCTCTGCAAGCATTTCCTGAAAGAAATGGTGGCTCGTGGCGAAGGCAAGATTCTCAACGTCGCGTCCATCGCCAGCCGTCTGCCCGGCCCGCTGCAATCCGTGTATCATGGCACAAAGGCATTCGTGCTTTCATGGTCGGAAGCGATTCGTGAGGAGGTAAAGGATAAGGGCGTTGTGATAACTGCCCTGATGCCCGGCCCGACGGCAACTGACTTCTTCCGTAAGGCAGACATGGAGGGGTCAAAGCTGGTACGGGAAGGCAGCATGAGCAACCCTGCCGACGTGGCGAAGGATGGCTACGACGCGCTGATGGCCGGCGACGACAAGATTGTATCCGGCATGAAAAACAAAATGCAGGTGGCGATGGGCAACGTAACGCCCGACACGATGCTGACCGCACAGCTTCACGAGCAGGCAAAGCCAGTGGATGGTGTTGACGAGCGATAAAAACCTGGATATTTACCATGTAAAAACCAATCAGCCCAAAGCTGCATGGCATTATTGACTATGGCTTTGCGGCTGCGGCGCCAATCTTATTTGGCTTAAAGGGCACCGCGAAAAAACTGGCTTACGCTGAAGCTGCGAACGCGCGCTCCTTCAATTGTCTTTCTGATACGCCTGTTGCTTTTTGCCATGTATTCTCTTTCAATCCGGCGCATAAGGTTACGGACATTGCTAACTTAGTGGGCTTCGCTGTGCTGATTATTATTACAGGCGCTGCTAAGCAGCCGGCGGCGCGGCGCTTCTTTGCCGGCATTCTCTTTGCGGGCATCCTAAATGTGTTGCTGACTGATTATAATGGAGACACGGAAGCGTAGCCTTCGTAGACGCGTGCGGCAGCCATGTCTCGGAGTGTTCGCGTTCCATGCCGCCGGCGTGCCGACAGTAGGCTGATGCCAGCGGGCGATTTTTGTAAACCTAATGTTAACGGGCTACTGCTTTTTTCCAATCGTTTGAAAGTCACATTTAATTGATTTCAATGGCCATTGCCTCATAATTGAGAAAGAGGATGAGTCCTTTACAAACCTGCTGCACCTTTTTTGCGTCTTCCCATACCAGAAGGTGCTGACAAATCTATGCGCATCATGTATTTTGACAGCCTCAAGGCCATCCTATGAACAAGAACGGAGCGATTGTAATAATTGATGATGACGCCGATGACCGCTATTTGCTGGCGGATGTATTTAAGGAGCTGAATTTCAGCAATGAAGTCCGTTTTTTCAGCGGCGGTGAAGAAGCGTTGACCTATTTAAGGCAGGAAGAAAGCAACCCGTTCCTGATTCTCTCGGACGTGAATATGCCAGGCCTTGACGGATTTGAGCTGCGCAGGACCATCCGTGACAATGCCTCGCTCGCCGAGAAGTGCGTGCCTTATCTCTTCTTTTCCACGTTTGTGAGCGAGAAGGCGGTAAGGCAGGCTTACCTGATGTCGGTGCAGGGCTTTTTTGTAAAGCCGAATACTTATGAGCATCTTAAAGGGACGATGCGCAAGATTGTAGAATATTGGCAGGAATGCCATGCCCCCGGCATGCAGGGCTAAGTCAGAAGCTGCGGTTGACGCCAACTACATAGCGGAATGCCGCATACTGAGGGTTATTATATGGCGCGCAGTTCAGAAAAACAGGGAAATCAACACGCAGCGTTAAAGGCTGCGCCTGCGCAAAAGGGCCGAAGTGCTTAATGGTGAATGCAAGTCCCGGCCCGGCGTCCAGATGCACATCGCTCCACATTTCTGTAGGAATGATCTGCGTGAAATCAGTGGCATTGTATCTGCTGAGCTCATAGATTCCTCCGTCTGCAAACAGGTAAGCGTCCACATGCAGCCAGTTCCTGGTAAGCTTCGGCGCAAGCGTAATCAGGCGGTCTATATCCAGCTCCGCATTAATGGCGACGCCGCTGCGGGCCTTGTAACCGATCAGCTCCGCGCCGTCGCGACGGTCGGGCATAAAGTAGCCGCTGTAACCGCGCAGATTCAGGCCGCCGCCCTGCTGGAAGTGTGTCGGCTCGTAGCGGTTGTAGCCGCGCCAATCGCTGTTATCCGGCACGAGGCCTACGGATCGGGTGTACTTATTCTCCATCAGCGCTTCAGGATTAGCGCCCCCGGCGAAGAGCAGGCTTTCGTAAGGAAGGTTATGGCCGGTACCATATCGCGCAAAAAACCGGGTACGCAGGTCAAGCTTTCCGAGGCGGTGGGAATTGGTGGTCTCTGCCTGCACGAAGCTGTAGTTAAATGCATCACTACGGTTTCCTGTGAGAAAGGGAGCACGCAGCAGCAGTTGTATGCCGCCCTCACCGCGTGCGTAGGTGTATGTGCTGCTATGGGAGAAGTTTACAGAGGTATTTGGCCGGTCCTTGGTGCTGCTCCATTCTGTAGGCGCAAGCAAGTAGTCCAGGTCTTCCACGCGCTCGCGCGACATACCCAAAAGTGCCGCCGCTACGGAGCCGTGCTCGCCGGTCTTATATCTCAATCCCAGCCGGTAATACTTCAGCCCATCCAGATCGCGCAGGGAGATGTCGCTGCTGAGCTTCGGCATCTTGTGCAGTAAGATGGAGGAGAGATTAAGCGTGAAGCTGAGCGGGCGGTACCGGGCATAAGCCTTTTCACCAGCCTGCGCTTTGTAGGCATCGCCCTGCAGCAGGTGCGTATTCAGCCATACGCTGCCATCTATCTTTTGAAGAATGCCTGCGTAATCGCCTTCTATATGCAAGCCGGCCTTCACGCCGTCCACCGCATTCCACCAAAGGTCTGGACGATACCAGGCGCGGTAGTGGCGGCGGTCAAAGGGCCGCGCCAGTCCGGCATCAAACCGTGTAATAGCAGCTCCTGATTTGCGGAAACCCCGGCTGTAATAGTTGTCGGTCCAGTTTACATCTGCCAGGCGGTAGCTCGTATCTATCTGCACGTGGCTTAACCCGGTTGGCACCTTCACCTGCGCGGTATAGCGCGGCTGAATCTTGCTCCAGCCCCACCATTTGGGCAATGCCTGCGGGCCGCTTTTGACAAACCAGGTATTTGGAATGGTATAGCTCCGGGCCCTGCCGTCCTTAGCAGTAATGGTAAAGTCCACTGGCATCTGCGACTGTCCGATGCGACGGAAGTCAATCTGCCATTCGTCTGCGGTGCCTTTTGCGCGCCGGGCGCCAGTGACGCTGTAGTCCACAGTTTTGGTCGTCTCTATCCACTCGTCAAAAAACCAGTTGAGGTCTACATGGGTGAAGCTGATGATGCTGGCGCGGAAATCTTCAAAATAAGGATGCGCAAAGCGCCATTGCAGGAAGTAATGCTGCAATGCCTTCTGAAACAGGGAATCGCCAAGCACATACTGCAGGTTGTAAAGCATGGATGCCGTCTTGTAATACACAGCCCGGTAGCCGCCTTCATGATGCAGCGCATCGTGGAAGTCATTGGAGTGTGTGTTCAGCGGCAGCTCATCACCCAAATCGGCATACGGGGTGTAGCCGTTCAGCACATAGCGGTCCATGACCAGCGTAGGCTCCAGCCAGGGCTTCATCCAGCGGGGCTTTGCCTTACCGGGTTGCAGGGTATCGCCATCAATCTTGCGCAGGCTTTGAGATTCTATGAATTGGGTAAAGCCTTCATCCAGCGCCGCGCGATAGGTTTCGTTGGAGCCGACCATGCCGTAAAACCAGTTGTGCCCGATTTCATGGGCAATCACACCGTGATAGCCGGGGTTGGAACCGTTGTCCAGCGTAAGCATCGGGTATTCCATGCCGTCTGCGGCATCTGCCGCCACGATTTTCGGGTAACCGTATGGGCCAATGTCTTCCGAAAAGGTCTTTACCACTTTCGCTACATAATCTGCTGAGTTCTGCCAGCCGGCAGCGTGCGGTTCCTGCGCCAGGCCTACGCATTCTATGCCATTCCAGTAGGAGGTGGCTATGCGATA
Source organism: Chitinophagaceae bacterium (assembly GCA_965246765.1). Classification (GTDB taxonomy): domain Bacteria; phylum Bacteroidota; class Bacteroidia; order Chitinophagales; family Chitinophagaceae; genus UBA1952. The sequence goes on along the minus strand of CBDFFJ010000005.1, from coordinate 110,210 downwards.
AGAAGGATCTGCCGTAAAGGCAAAATCGTGTACGCCTTCGGCTTGGTACTTCCAGGTTTTGCGGATGCCCTTCACGTAAGGTGTGATGACAGAGGGCGCCTCGTCCCACTTCTTCGTCCTGAAATTTTTGATGTCCAGCTTTTTGCGCAGCGTGTCCGGCAGCACTTCTGCGCGGTTGCTTAGCTCGCCGGTGGCTTCTACCACATAGTTGGATGGGAAATCCAGGGCTACGTCAAAGGTTCCGAAGTCGCCGTAAAATTCTTTGTTCAGATGCTGATAGGTGTCCCATCCGGCCTTCCGGTCATAGACGGAAATTTTGGGGTACCACTGGCAGCCGTTGTAGTGCATCCAGCCCCAGGCATCATACATTTTCATGCGGCGACGGGTAGATCCGTTTTCGTACCAGGTCTTGAAGTGCATGGCAAACCGGACTGACTTGCCTGGCAGCAGTGGCTGGCGCAGCTTCACCTGCATGATGGTATTATCCAGCTCCGTCTCGGCCGGCGCTCCGTCCACCGTCAGCCCGCCTACAATTGTTCCTTCGCCGGCAGCTTCCCGCTTGCCCAGCGTTGGCGGCTTGCCCACTTCCCGCTCCAGGCCATGCAGGTATGAGCCTTCTATAAAAGCATTTTGATAAAGGTGGAAATAGACAACCTGCAAAGTGTCGGGTGAATTGTTGGTGTAGCGCAGCTCCTCTTCTCCGTCAATGCGATGCTCGCCCTCGTCCATCCGCGCCCTGATGGTGTAGTGTACATCCTGCTGCCAATAGTCAGCGTCCGGCTTGCGGGCCTTCCAGTAAAGCGGATTTTCACCTGAGGCTTCGCCAAAAATCTGCGCGGCAGCAGGCGAGCCAACAACTAAAAGGAGCGTAGCTACCCGTAAATGGCGTAGCAATGAGCATCTGACACGGTACATGGCCCGCAATATTAGGACGTACATAAAACCGTAAGTATGGCAAGGATGTCGGAAGCGACGTTTTTTGAATGAAAAATGTGCAGGATTACGTTTTTGACGTGTAGGAATAGGAAACAGGTAGTCAGAAGTACATTTCCGGTTCTCTGTAGTACATTCCCGACGATGGGTAATACATTCTTGACAATGGAAAGTATATTCCTGACGATGGTTAATACATTCCTGACCATGGGAAGTACATTTCGGACCATTGGGAATACATTTCTGGTCAGTAGCTCGCCTCGTGTCCGCCGGATTCAGGCGAACGCCGGCGGAGACCGCTTTGCAGGCGGCCACAATGGGTTGTGCTTTCTTTTAAAAGACTGCTTTGCAGGCAGGGATTAATTCCCCGCCCTTTTCCACTTAGGCTCTTTTACTTTAAACGTAAAGAAGCGCTGCGTCATGTAGGAAAAGAGCGCCACCACCACGTTAGTCAGCACGTTGGAAGGCGTGGCGTAGATGCCGCAGGTATAGTGGAAAAAAGGAACAAACAGATAGGTGAGCACGGCGCAGGCTGCGACTGTGACTAAATAGCGAAACATCTGCACCCGCCCCCGCAGTGGGCTATCTGGAAATACGATGTAGCGCGAGAGCATAAAGCCATAAGGCGTGGACACGCAAAAAGCAACAATAGATGCCGCCACCGCCCCGCGTATCACCGTGAAGGAGGTATGTACATCCTGCTCATGAAACCAGTAGTGGTAGGAGATGTAGTAAGCAAGGATATTGAGCGCCGCCCCGGAAGACCCGCAGGCCAGGTAACGAAAGGTCTGCGTATCAATCCATCGCGCGAAGGGCCGATGGAAGAAGTCTATGACAGCAAGTACGATATGACGGATGGCGCGGAGCACGGGCGTGCGAAAATAGCGGGAATGTGTAAGTGTTGCGCGGTGAGAACGTTAATTGAGGGGCGGAATTGCGCGCTGCACGTCCAATCTGCATCTTTGCGTACGCAGTCTAATGTGCGCCAGGTCCTGCCTAAGCTCCCCGTCCTTCTTCCGGTAAAAATTCCCTTTTGGGTATTCCTGCTCATTGCGGCGCTCTATTGCTGCGCTTTTAGGGTGGACATAATGGACGTGGATGCCAGCCAGTATGCGGAGATAAGCCGGGAGATGTCGCGCAGCGGCGACTTCCTCCACGTCTTTGACCGGGGCTACGACTACCTGGACAAGCCGCCCTTTCTTTTTTGGATCACGGCTTTAAGCATGAAGGTGTTTGGCGCCACCAACTTTGCTTACCGCCTGCCCTCGCTGCTGTTTGCGTTGCTGGCAATCTATGCCACCTACCGCCTCACGCGCCTGCTTTACAATGAACGTGTGGCCCGGATTGCAGCGCTGGTGCTGGCAACTTCCCAGGGCTTCTTTCTCTGGACAAACGATGTGCGCACGGATATGGTGCTTACAGGCTGCGTGGCTGCCGCGCTCTGGTGTATCCGGGAGTGTGAGCAGCGGCGGCGATGGGCCTTCGTGCTGGGCGGCACGCTGGCTATTGCCTGCGGCATGATGACCAAAGGGCCGATTGCGCTATTTGTGCCGCTGTTCGCCTTTGGCAGCGACTGGCTGCTGCGCAGGAAGTGGCGACAGCTTTTCTCGGCCTGGCATCTGCCGGATGCGGCCTTAATTGCGCTCTTTCTGGTGCCGATGTGCATCGGGCTGTATCAGCAATTTGACCTACACCCGGAGAAGTGGATAGAAGGCAGGCAAGGAACATCCGGCCTGCGTTTTTTCTTCTGGACGCAGAGCTTTGGCCGCATCACCGGCGAAAACAGCTGGGACAACGGCGCCGACCCTTTCTTTCTGCTCAGCAGCATGGGCTGGGCCTTTCTTCCGTGGATTCTGCTGTTCCTGACAGGCCTGTTTATCAGCCTGCGCCGGATCATTCGTCAGAAATTCCGTTTGACAGAAGGGCAGGAGGGATTAAGCACCGGCGGGTTCGTCATCACCTATCTGTCGCTGTGTATCTCCCACTATCAGCTGCCGCATTATATCCTGGTCGCGTTTCCGCTGGCCGCCATCATTGTGGGGAAGCTCCTGCACGATTTTGTTGCCGGCAATGAATATCCTAAGCTGAGTAAGGCATTCGCAGGCATACAAACCGGTATCACGGGCTTGCTGCTGGTGGGCGCGCTGCTGATTCTGACCCTTGTATTTCCGGCTGGTCCCATGGGGATTATGCTATGGACCATTGCCGCCGGCGTATGGATGCTGGTGCTCCTTCGCACTAAGGGAGGCATACGGGTACTGTGGATTTCCGCCGTAGGCATCATGCTGGTCAATTTCTTCCTGACCAGTTTCTTCTATTACCCCCTCCTGAAATATCAGGTCGGTTCAACAGTAGGGAAGTACATACGGGCGCGTCACATTCCGCAGGAAAAGCTCTGGGCCTGGCGTATGCGCGATCCGCTGGACGCGATTCACTTTTATTCGCGTATGGTTGTCCGCAAAAAGGAAGAAGGGCCTGCGCCGGGCGAAAAGGGAACTTACCTGCTGCTCATGCGCGACGGACTGTCCTCATTAGACAGCGCCCGGCGGCCTTACGTCTTAGTGAAGGAGGGCCGCCTCTTTAAGGTAAGTGAGGTTACGCCACAATTCCTGAATCACAGCACTCGCGACAGTGCTACACAGCCTTGGTGTCTGGTGCTGTTGCGCTGATCTTATTTAAACTGTTTAAAAAAGTAAGTGAGCGGCTCTTCGCCGACAATCAGCTCACCGGGCTTGTAGCTGAGCACCTTCAGCTGACGTGCTCCTTTTGGACCGTTGCAATACAATACACCGCCGTCGTAGCGCATAATATTCCAGGATGGCGCGCCTTCCATATCCTTAGCGGAGGCCACAGTGCCCACAGTATCGCCGCGCTTGCGGATCTCTATCATCTGAACAATGCGCGTGTAGTCAATTTCCGGTAGGGTAGCACTGCTGGTGCGCTTGTAAACTTCCCATTTTCCTGCAAGCTGGCCGAGATTGACGTTCGCCCCGGTGATTTCTTCCTTGAAAGCCCGGGCGCCACTTGCCGCTGCGCCATTGTTTTCCGCCTCTGAAGCCATTTTGTCGTATCGGACAAACTTATACGTGCCGGCATCATCTTTCAGCATCATCTTGTCTTTAGTCATCTCCACAATGCTGAAGGAGCGCATGCCAAGATCAAGCAGGCCGGGTGTTATCTTGTAGGTGCCGCGGTACATAAAGCTGTTCTTGCGCTGCACCGTGTATTCGTTGCCCACCATAAAGTCGTAGCAGGTGGTATCGGTATAGTCCAGGGCTTCCTGGCGCAGGGAAATGCGGCGCACCTCCTTCCAGTTCCCCGTCAGATCAACTGGCTTACTTTTATCTTTTGCAGCGGCCGCAAGAGTAGCGAAGGCGAGGGCAAGGATGAGGAGTGTGTTTTTCATGATGTAGTATTTGTGCAGTCTTTCGCCGATTTTCTATAAATATCCTACCACACGTTTCCCGATGATCCCATCCGAATCGCTGTTCATCACCCTTATCCAGCCCGATATTGTCTGGGAAGACAAGGAATCAAATCTCGCGCATTACGCCGCAATGATAGAAAGCATTACGGGTACGCGGGAAATTGTGGTTTTGCCGGAGATGTTTTCAACGGGCTTCTCTATGAGTCCGGAGCGCCTGGCCGAAGACATGGACGGGCCGACTGTTTCCTGGATGCGCGACATTGCCCGGAAGCACCGCATCATCCTTGCAGGTTCGCTGATTATTGAGCATGAAGGCCATTATTACAACCGGATCGTCTGGATGCAGCCGGATGGGAATTTCAGCACTTACGACAAACGACACTTATTCGGCTATGCCGGAGAAGACGATAGCTACACCGCTGGCAGCCGTAAACTTATTGTACAGGTGAAGGGCTGGCGTATCTGCCCCCTCATCTGCTACGATCTGCGTTTCCCGGTCTGGAGCCGCTACGCCGCAGGCTGCGAACATGATGTGCTGCTGTATGTAGCCAACTGGCCGCAGCGCCGGGCCCTTGCCTGGAAAACTTTGCTGCAGGCCCGCGCCATTGAAAATCAGGCTTACTGCATTGGTGTGAACAGAGTGGGAGAAGACGGCAATGGGCACTTATATCCCGGCGCCAGCTCTGCTTTTGACCCATCAGGTAGCCTGCTTTGGCAAGGCGACGGCGGGGAAACGGCGCACACGATCGCGCTAAGCCGTAAGACGCTGGACGAAACACGCAATCAGCTTCCTTTTCTGAAAGATGCGGATAAGTTTATCCTGCCGGAGTAAGGTGCCTGCAGCCCGACTTGAGGATAATCGGAGCAATTTTACGGCGCTAACCGCTCCCGCTCCCAGACCTCCCCCAGGCTGTCGCGGCGGAAGACGATGCGGTCATGAAGCCGGCTGCTGCGTCCCTGCCAGAACTCTATGCGCACCGGGAGCACGCGGTAGCCTCCCCAGAATGAAGGCCTTGGCACCTCGCTGCCCGGATATTGCTCTGAAAAGTGATGCACGCGCTCATCCAGAATGCGCCGGTCGGCAATCACACTACTTTGCGGGGATGCCCAGGCGCCGATACGGCTGTTACGCGGCCTTGAACGGTAGTATTCATCACTTTCTTCTGCGCTAAGTACTTCCACCGCACCTTCAATCCGCACCTGCCGCTCCAGCTCCTTCCAGAAAAATACGAGTGCGGCATGCGGCCTGCCATCCAAATGGTGGCCTTTAGCACTTTCATAGTTGGTGAAAAAGGTGAAGCCTTTGGCGTCCAGACCTTTTAGCAGCACAATCCGGGCATGAGGCTTGCCGTCATTGTCAGCTGTGGCCAGGCACATCGCATTCACCTCATCAATGCCTGCATGCTCGGCCTCAGTAAACCAACGATTGAAAAAAATCAGCGGGTCATTTCCTGCAACGGCTTCGTCCAGCGCAGAAAGGCTGTAATCCTTGCGGATGTCGGCCAGGTGCTTATCCGCAGCCATACGGCTTACCTGTTGGAGGTAATTACATACTTCACAAACACATAGCCGAGCTCAATAGCCATAAGCAGGGCCATGGTATAAGCGAGGATCGGGCCAATGGATTCGCCGGCGTTAAAAATCGCATTCAGCATCAGTGGAGCAGCCATAGAAGTAAGAATTTCGGCCCGCAAGATAGGCCATCCACACAAATGCTAAGCGGTTTCAGCAGCCCCGGCAAAGGCCACAATCGCGGAAGTAATTTCCGCCGCTCCCTGCCCATACAGCATGGTCTGGTGGTTGCCGGCAACAGTTACCAGACGAGCGTCCGGAAGCATATCAACTGTCTCTTGTGCATAGTCGGGTGGCAGCAGCGGCTGATTGAGCGCGTAGTCCTCCGGAGCATTGATGAGCAATGCCGGCATCTTTATATCCTCCATCAGTTGCGGCCAGGGGATAGCCGCGACGCCCATGGATGCCTGGATGATGTGGGCGAGCTGTGGCCGGGGCGTCACCCCTCCCTTTTCGTGCGAGCGCACGTCAGCCGTGTAGTAGCTGTCCATCAGCGGCGACCAAAAGGCCATGTAGGGCGCCGCCTTCACTTCCTTCAGATAGTCGGCCATAGACGGATACCGCAGATCCAGCGTAGAAAGCCGGAATGAAAGCATCTCAGCTGCATGAGGGTTCATCCGTGCTGCCGCGTCCAGAATAATTAGCTTCTCCACACGCTCCGGGTAGTGGGCCCCGAGATAAAACGACAGCAGGCCGCCAAAAGAATGTCCGCAGAAAATTGCTTTCCGGGCTTCTAAATGATCCATCAGACCCAGAATGTCCTGAGCGTGGTCTTCCATGCTGTAATGAAAAGCCGGGTGCTCGCTTTCGCCCCGCCCGCGCAGGTCAACGGATATGATGCGGAACTGCTTGTCCAGGCCTGCGGCAATGAGTCCGTCAAACGCATGGGCATTGGCCGTAAGGCCATGAAGCATGATAAGCAACGGCCCGTCGCCGGGAATATCCAAGTAATGAAGCTGAATATTGTTTGTTGTAATAAAAGGCATTTCTTAAAATATTATATCGGCCGCCTGGCCGGAGATCGTGGTTTAGTGAAAATCAGAAATCGCCGTCCCGCCCGGGTAATAACGGCGATTCACTGTGCCGTCCAGCCGCCATCTACCGGCAGGGCAATGCCCGTGATGGTAGCCGCCGCGTCTGAAGCCAGGAACAGCGCAGTCTGAGCAATGCTGTCAATGGAGTTGAATGATTTGATGGCTTGCTTTTCCAGCATCACTTTCTGCACCACCTCTTCGGCGCTCATATTGTGAACCTTCATCTGGTCGGCAATCTGCTTATCAACGATTGGCGTATGCACATAGCCGGGACAAATAGAATTGGCAGTAATGCCGCTGGCGGCGCCTTCCAGCGCGAGCGTTTTTGTAAAGCCGACAATCCCATGCTTGGCAGCCACATAAGCGCTCTTAAATTCGGAAGCCACAAGGCCGTGCGCCGATGCAATATTGATGATTCGTCCCCAGCCGGAGGCCTTCATAGCCGGCCAGAGTGCTTTTGTAAGGTGAAACGCTGCCGACAGGTTAATCGCTATAATTGCGTCCCATTTTTCCTCCGGAAAATCTGCTACCGGCGCCACATGCTGGATGCCGGCATTATTCACCAGTATGTCCACGCGGCCAAATTGGGTTACTGCTTCCTGTGCCAGCCCGCGTATCGCCTCGGGCTTTGACATATCGGCGGGCGAAAAGAGGTGCCGTATCCCCGCTTCGGCGGCCACCTGCTGTGCGATCTGCCCGCCATCCGGCTCCAGGCCGTTGAAGACGATATTATGGCCCTGTTGCGCAAACGCTTTTGCAATGCCCAGGCCGATGCCCGAGGTGCTGCCGGTAATAAGAATAGTTTTCATTCAGGGCTCAGGATGATAAAGCCCGGCGAAGTTGCGGACATCAGCGCCCGGCCGCCATAGATTTTTTCGTTCCTGCAAATGCAGGGGCGCCGCGCCGCAGGCAGTTAAGGATGACGGATAGAAATAAAAAAGCCAGCCTGAGAACAGGCCAGCCCCTATAAACCCTGCCACAATAGTAAAGCGCCGTTTCTATTTATGCAAGCGTCAAGCAAAACTTTTTTATAGCTACCGGATTAAAGCATTGATGTAGTGGCATGAATGCGATTAGCCGATAGAAAGACTCATAGCCTACTTTTGCGCTTCACCATAAACCCGAGCGGCAATTATGCAGTTTCTGGATTTTGAAAAACCGGTAGAAGAACTCTTCGGGCAGATTGACAAGATGCGCGAGCTGGGCGAGAAGAACGGCATGGATGTCTCCGCCTCAATCAAAGAACTGGAAGCAGCCGTAGCGAAGACACGCAATAATATCTACGATAACCTAACGCCCTGGCAGCGCGTGCAGCTCAGCCGCCACCCCGAGCGGCCTTACACGCTCTACTATATAGAGCAGATGTGCAGCAGCTTCACCGAGCTGTACGGCGACCGGCAGGTAGCCGACGATAAGGCGATGGTAGGCGGTATGGCGGAGCTGGACGGCCAGCCGGTGATGATAATAGGCCAGCAGAAGGGCGTCAACACCAAGCAGCGGCAGTTCCGCAACTTCGGCATGGCCAATCCCGAAGGCTACAGGAAGGCACTTCGCCTGATGAAGCTGGCGGAGAAGTTCGGGCGGCCAGTCATCACGCTCATTGATACGCCCGGAGCGTTTCCCGGTCTGGAAGCGGAAGAGCGCGGACAGGGCGAGGCGATTGCACGGAATCTTTTTGAGATGGTGAACCTGCGCGTGCCGGTTATCTGCGTCATCATTGGTGAAGGCGCATCAGGCGGCGCGCTCGGCATCGGCATTGGCGATAAGGTGGTGATGCTGGAGAATACCTGGTACTCCGTGATTTCTCCGGAAAGCTGCTCTTCTATCCTTTGGCGCGATTGGAATCATAAGGAGGTAGCCGCGGAGCAGTTGCACCTGACTTCCACGGATATGAGTTCCTTCGGATTGGTGGATGACGTGCTTCCTGAGCCTAAGGGCGGAGCGCATTCCGCGCCGGAAGCAATGGCCAAGAGCCTGAAGGAATATCTTGTAAAGACACTGACGGAGCTTTCCGCGATGGACGCAGAAGCACGCATTGAGCAACGAATTGACAAATTCTCCCGCATGGGCTTCTTTGAAGAGAACGCGGTGGTAGAAGCAGCGCCTGTGAAGGGCCGGAAAAAGAAAGGGGAGTAATATTATAACCCGTAGGAACGCGCCTGGCGGCGGCGCGTTCTGAAGCGAGCATCAGATAATGGCAACAAAAAAATCAGCAGCAATAACCTACACCGGCAGCGGCTTCCGCGGCACTGGCGTAGCCCTCGTTACGCCCTTTACCAAGAACGGTTATATAGACTTCAAAGGCCTCGCGAAGCTCATTAACCATGTCATAGAAGGCGGTGTGGATTACCTGGTAGCGCTCGGCACCACGGCTGAGACTCCTACGCTATCCACAGATGAGAAAAAGGAAGTCCTAATCTCCGTGCTCAACCATGCCAAGGGCCGCGTGCCTGTGGTGTGCGGCATGGGGGGCAACAACACGAAGGAAGTTTTGGATTGCATTGCAAGCTGGAACCTGGAAGGCGTGGCCGGGCTGCTGAGCGTTGTGCCTTATTACAACAAGCCCTCGCAGGAAGGCATCTATCAGCACTTCAAAGCAATTGCGGGCGCTACGAAGCTGCCCATTATTCTTTACAACGTTCCCGGACGGACAGTAACGAACATTCTTCCGCAAACCGTCATCCGCATTGCGGAAGATTGCCCGAATGTGGTGGCTATCAAGGAAGCTTCCGGAAATCTGGTTCAGTGCATGGAACTGATTGCCGCGAAGCCAGAAGGTTTTGTCGTGCTCTCCGGCGATGATAATCTGGTGGTGCCGCAGATTGCGATTGGGATGGAAGGCGTCATTTCCGTGGCGGCCAACTGCTTTACGCGTGACTTCACCTCAATGGTGAATGCTGCGCTGCGCAATGACTTCACCGCTGCGCGGGAACTGCATTACAAGCTCCTGCCCGGCATTGACCTGCTCTTTGCCGAAGGCAATCCTGCGGGTGTGAAGCATGTGCTTGCCGAGATGGGGCTGATGAAGAACAGCCTGCGCTTGCCGCTGGTGCCAGCTACCGAAGGACTGGGCGCGCGCATCGGGGATTTTCTGAAAAGCCTGGCTTGAGGATTTTGTTACTTCGGTTGTAAGAGCAGTATAAGCTATGTTACAGACAAGCATCATCCCGCAAAGCAATCAGGTAGAAGTACATTTTAATGTGCCTGATGCTTATGTCGGGAAAAAATAAAGGTGATTGCTTTTCAGGACGATGAACCTATTGCTGATGATGAAAGCATTGCGTATAAGCCCGACAACGTTGCCCGGTTTCGTGGCGCGTTGAAAATGAGCGATGAGCGCTATGAAGAATACCAGAAGTTTCTCAAGGAAATAAGGCAGGAATAGGACAAAGCGCTCTGATTGACACCAATTGCGCAAGCGATTATCTGAAAAACCGGCTTTCCGATAATGCCAATTCTGTAATTGACGGTTTGACAGTTGTTCTGTCGGTCGTTAACCGGATTGAGCTACAAGTCTGGCCCGGACTTACACCTGAAGAAATCGTTGGGTTGTAAGCGTTCATTGAAGAGTGCCTGGTCATTGAGTTGGAAGAACCGATTATCCTGCAAACGATTTTAATCAGGCGTAAGCACCGTCTGGAACTTCCCGACGCCATCATCGCCGCGACTGCGCTCGTTCACAACCTGCCGCTTTACACGCATAACACCCGCGACTTCTCCGGCATTCCCGGCCTTTCGCTTGTTGACCCTCGGGCTTTGTAGCTGAGTAGCCAAAGGCTACAAGATATTGCGATATAGCCACAGGCTACGCCGAACTGGCTGGCTGCGGGGCGGCGGAGTATGGCGACCTGGCCCGGTAAAGAAGTGCTGCTCGCCCACATTCTGTCATGCCGAACTTGTTTCGGCAACTATGGCGGGCTCGCCCGTAACATCTGCTCCGCCACGGTTCGTGTCCCCACGAACCGTTTCCCCAACCATCCTATCTTGCCATCATGTCATTTCTGAATACCGGCGAGCACCGCAAATCTCTTATGGAGCTTGGCGCTATCTATTTTTGGACGGCGACTATAAACAGTTGGCATCATCTGCTGAAGCCTGACCATTACAAAGACGAGATTGTCAGTTCGCTGCGCACGCTTTCCGAGCGTGGGAAAATTGACGTTTTTGGTTTTGTGATTATGCCAAACCATATCCATCTCATCTGGCGTGCCCTTGAGCTGAATGGGAAAGAGACGCCGCAAGGCTCCTTGCTGAAGTTTACCGCACACCAATTCAAAAAGATGCTCATAGCGGATGGCGGGTACGCAGCCCTTGAGCCATTTGCCGTTGACAGACACAACAAATTCTATGAGTTCTGGCAACGCGATTCTCTGGCGATTCCACTATTTACAAAGCCAGTCGCGTTTCAAAAGCTGATTTATATGCACAATAATTCGCTTCATGAACGCTGGCTATTGGCGCCAACGGCGGAAGATTACAAATACTCGTCGGCCCGGTACTACGCCACGGGCATAGATGATTTCGGATTTCTGAAAAACCTGAACGATGAGTTTTTAATGCGCTAACGGTAATATGCTTGATATATCGTTGAACCGTTTCCGATTGCCGCGGTTCGTGTCCCCACGAACCGCAATCCTTATGTTGCGCGAGCCGTCGCGTGGGGACACGCGCCGGGGCGGGGGGGAATAAGGGGGCGCAGTCAATAGTTCGCCTTGCGAGGACTTAGACAGGAGTGTAGGCCCAACTGTCGCGGCAATCTCAGATTGCCTACCGCTGCGACTTAGACGGAGTCTAAGCCGAACTGGGGACTGTAGCCACAGGCTACAAAATAGTGCGACGTAGGCGGCTCACGCACGGGCCGCGCCTCAGCCTACGCCGAACGGGCGGGCGGGCGGGCGGAAACTAGGTATTTTCACGTGGCCTTGTTATGAAATTCTCTTTCTTAATTGCCCTGCTATTTTTTGCCTTTCAAGCTTCTGGTCAATTTAATTATGATGATTGGAGGGATAAGGGTGTCAAGGACACCGCTCAGCTAACTATTTGGAGATATGCGCTTAAAAAGCGCGGTTCAATTGATGGGCAATCAGTGAAAAACGATACTGGCCGACATGTGCAGAGCAGCTCAGATTTTGAATACCCAGATACTGCGCTGCTGTCAAGAAAAAAGTATCATCATGGACTACTCATTTATGAGGAAGGATATTTCCCCCACATAGATGCGCCATGGTATCTACACAAGAGCTATCGGCACGATGGTAAAAATAGACGTATTAATTGTACCGAATATAGCTCTGACAGTAGTTGGCTTGAGACGTACAGTATCTCATTTAACGACAGAAAAAAAGTGGTCGTGCTGCGGCATTATGACCACGGAAAGTTGTCAGAAAAAGGGATTTCAAAATACGATAAGGTCGGGCGTATCACCTCAAAATATTGGTATTGGGGTGATGGGCGACTAATGGGAAGATATGAATACCACCATTCAAAAGATGGGCAACAGGTCACTGCTATTAACTATGGAAATGGTGCGACCATAGAGGACTTTACCGTATACCGATTTGACAGTAACTCCAAAAATCTAGAGTACATACTTTATAGCCGTGATTCGGTCTTTCAACAAGCAACTTATTATACCTACAATGCCACAGGTCAGATAACTCAGAAAAAATGGGTGATAGGGGGAACTGGTGAGATAAGGGAGTTGACTATTTATGACTATAACGATGATGAAAATGTTTCAATGGTCAAGCAAACCGGAGAAAACGGAAAGTCAATCCAGACTAAGAAGTATTTCTACAATAAGACTGGGCGGATAGACTACATTTTGTCGTTTGATGGAGAAGGGGATGCTGAGGCAAAGCTGGTTTATGACTATAAATAAGCGATACTCTCCTACACCACCTGCCACCCCTCCTTCACCACCCCCATCACAAACACGCTCTGCACATTGCCCACATTATCCATAGCGCTCAGCTTATTGACGTGGAAGTCGTAGTAGGCGTTCATATCCGCCGCCACCACCTTCAGCATAAAGTCAAACTGGCCGGAGATGGTCAGGCATTCCAGCACCTCGTCCATCGCTAAAATGCTCTGGATGAACTTGCTGCCTTCCTCCTTATTGTGTTGCCGCAGGGATACGTAACATATCACCATCAGGCTGCGGCCCAGCTTCGCGCCGTCCAGAATGGCCACGTATTGCTTGATGACGCCGGAGCGCTCCAGCCGCCGCACCCGCTCGTGAACCGGCGTAGGGCTGAGGTGCACTTTCTCGGAAAGCTGCTTCACCGTCATCCGCGCATCCCCCTGCAAGAGTCGGAGGATAGCAATGTCCGTGGCGTCTAAGGCAGGCGATTCTCCTTTTTGCTTCTCCTTTGGCATCTCTAAACAGCAGATTGTGCTGCCGATAGCGCTAATGTAGGAGATTGTCCTAAAATTTTCTAACGACGAAGAAGATTATCCTGCGGAGCTACCTTTGTCTGCTCAAATATTAGATGTTCACAGCGACTTTTGTCATCCCGGAACGGGAACTATCAGGAAGCTGAGTCCAGGGTCCCGTTCCGGGATGACAAAAGATTGGGAAACAGCACCTGATTTTGAGGCCAAACAGCATTTAAAATCTTCAATCAATAACCAACATGAACACTGCATCCGCAAACGTTGACTTCAAGATGCCCTATAAAGTGGCAGATATCTCCCTCGCAGCCTGGGGCCGCAAGGAAATCCGCCTCGCCGAAGCCGAAATGCCCGGCCTGATGGCCCTGCGTGCCGAGTACGGCGCGAGCCAGCCGCTCAAAGGCACCCGCATCGCCGGCTGCCTGCACATGACCATCCAGACGGCGGTGCTCATTGAGACGCTCATCGCCCTCGGCGCGGAAGTAAAGTGGTCTTCCTGCAATATCTTTTCTACGCAAGACCAGGCCGCTGCGGCTATTGCTGCTGCCGGCATCGGCGTTTATGCCTGGAAAGGCCAGACGAACGAGGAAGCAGAATGGTGCATTGAGCAGACCCTGTTCTTCGGTAGTGAAGACCGTCCGCTGAACATGATTCTGGACGATGGCGGCGACCTGACGAACATCGTTTTTGACAAGTACCCCGAGCTGGTGCAGCACATCAAGGGCCTTTCCGAAGAAACGACCACCGGCGTACACCGCCTGTACGAGCGCATGGCGAAGGGCACTTTGCCCATCCCTGCGATTAACGTCAACGACTCTGTAACCAAGAGCAAGTTTGACAACAAGTACGGCTGTAAGGAAAGCCTCGTGGATTCCATCCGCCGCGCTACCGATATTATGATGGCCGGCAAGGTGGCCGTCGTTGGCGGCTATGGTGACGTTGGTAAGGGTTCTGCAGAAAGCCTTCGTGGCGCTGGCGCTCGCGTAATTGTTACTGAAATTGACCCGATTTGCGCCCTTCAGGCGGCTATGGATGGCTTTGAAGTAAAGAAGATGGTTGAAGCTGTTAAGGAAGCCGACATCATCGTGACAGCATCCGGCTGCCGCGACCTGATTACCGAGCAGCATTTCCGCCTGATGAAGGACAAGGCCATCGTCTGCAACATCGGCCACTTTGATATTGAGATTGACATGGCCTGGCTGAACGAGAACTATGGCCAGACCAAGGACACCATCAAGCCGCAGGTTGACCTGTACAACATTGAAGGCCGCGACATCATCGTCCTTGCCGAAGGCCGCCTCGTGAATCTGGGCTGCGCTACCGGCCACCCGTCCTTCGTAATGTCCAATTCCTTTACCAATCAGACGCTGGCGCAGATAGAGCTTTGGACGAATAACGAGCAGTACGAAAACCAGGTTTACGTGCTGCCAAAGCATCTTGATGAAAAGGTTGCCCGCCTTCACCTCGCCAAAATCGGCGTTACGCTGGACGAGCTGACGGATGCGCAGGCTGCTTATCTCGGCATTGCTAAGAACGGGCCGTTTAAGGCAGAGCAGTACCGGTATTAATGCAAAATTCAAAAACTTGTCCTGAACTTGATTCAGGATGCAAAAGCCTCGCAGTGATGCGGGGCTTTTTGCTTTAATGCATTTAATGAAGGCGGAGGAGATACAGGGCCGGCGTTGGAAAATATGCTGCTGAAATTTCAATCATATTTTTTGTACGTTTGATGCTTACCCTAATCCTCCCCATGAAAAAACTGCTCTACACACTCCTCGCAACGCTGCTTACCGGCTCTGCCTTTTCGCAGGCAATCACGCTCAGCTCATCGCCTACCGTAGTGGTGGGTAAGATAGATTCCTGCGGCGTGCCTTCCGCGGCCGGGCTGGCAGCACTGCCTTCTATAGCTGCGGCTACAAATGCTTCGTGGGATTTTACCGGTGTATCGCTGAATCCCGCGCCTTATACGTACAAGTACATCGCCAAAACAGCAGGCTTTCCTTCCGCTACGCTTGGCATTGATTCGGTTACCTACGCACTTTCAGCTTCCTCTCCATATAGCTACAAAGCCTGGCCCAACGTCCTGCAATCGTCAACGGGCGTGGCCATTCTGGGCGAGGAGATTCTGACGCGGCAGGCAAAAGGGCTCGGCGCTGCGACCGGCAATAATTTAGACAGCATTATCTTCCCGGCTCAGGTAATGACGTTCAGCGCGCCGCTGCGTACCCTGAAATTTCTGGCTACTTACGGTACTGTCTGGCTGGATAGCGCTGTACGCACGTTGAACATCAACCTGACGGTAGCTCTGGCTTCGCTCAACAACGCGCCCGGTCAGCAACGGCAGAAGCGCATCTACCTGGATTCCGTGGTGGGCTGGGGCCGGATGAAGGTGCCGGTATTTGGAAAGGCAGGCTCCGCTTACATTCCTGTCTTGCAGATGCACCATACGGATACGCAGATTGACAGCTTCTTCCTTAATGGCTCAGCTGCCTCCGCAACGGTGCTCGGAGCCTTTGGCGCGTCTCAGGGACAAATCAACACCGTTGCGCGCACCTACTTCTACCGTGCCGGGGCCTTCCGGCCCCTGATTGAGGCAGTGCATTCCAGCCCGTCGTTCAGTTCGGGCATCTCAAAAATGTTTATTCACGCAGTAGATGTACCGGAAGCCAGCGCCGCTGTGCCGTATGTGGCGGCCGGTGCGTTTCGCGCCTACCCCGATCCGGCTCGTGCCGGCAGCATCCTGCATATTGACATGCAGGATGCTTCAGGAACCGGCTGGAGTTACACGCTGATCAATGTAGCGGGTCAGGCCCTTGCAGCAGGCTTGCTGCCCCAACTGGGGGCTAAGCGCAATGCCGACATCAGCCTGCCGCAGACACTGAGCGCCGGCGTTTATTATCTGACTTTAAAGAGCGCGTCAGGGGAGATGTATGTACTGCCGCTTAACATTAATTAAGAAAGGCGAAGGCTAAGGACGGGTAGCATGCAATGCTGATATGCAGATCATTGATGAAAGAATGTGTTCTTTCAGGATAGCTGCGCAGAAATCCGCAAGATGGTTTCTCTACATTTTGCCGCATTACTTTGTGTCATGCAAGCTCTGATTTTACTGCATGGCGCGCTAGGCGCCGCCTCATCCCTGCTGCCATTGAGCAATGTTCTGAAAGCACATGCTGAAGTACATACAATAGAGTTTTGCGGCCATGGCGAAGCGCAGTGGCCGGGCGAAGCGGATGGATTTATCATAGAAACCTTTGAGCAGGATGTGATCCGCTATATGGATGCGCACGGCATCGCGGCCGCCCATATTTTCGGCTACAGCATGGGCGGCTTTGTGGGACTGCGATTGGCTGCGCATGTACCCGGCCGCATCCTGTCCGTCACCACGCTGGCCACCAAGATGGACTGGACGGAGGAGGCCTGCGCGAAGGAGTCTGCAATGCTGAATGCGGATGTAATGGAGGCCAAAGTGCCCCGGTTTGTCGCGATGCTGGCAGCGGCGCACCCGGCGAATGGCTGGCATATGCTGGTGGAAAATACGCAGATCCTCCTGCGAGATATGAGCCGGTACCGCTTTAGTAATGAAGCATTGGCAGCTTTGGCTCAGCCTGTCAGGCTGATGGTTGGCGACCGCGATAAGATGGTGAGCCTGGCTGAAACAATGGCTGCCTTTAGAGCGCTTCCAAACGCCTCGCTGGCGGTTTTGCCAGATACCCCGCATCCCTTAGAAGGGGCAAAACCGGAGCTGCTTGCACGACTTATCCTCGGCGTAATCACATAGGGGCGGCCCTTGCAGGTGCCGCTACGGCTGTGCCGACAGGAAACCTTTTAACCTTCTCCTCCCAGGATTCACCCGCTCCAAACGCTACCTTAGCGCTCCATTTCTACACCCTTTCCCGACGCGCTTCGCTACATGAAGAAAAACATTGCCCTGCTGGCCGGCGGCTATTCCGGCGAGTATGTAATCTCTATCGGCACGGCCAAAACCATTGAGCAGAACCTGGACGCGGAGCTGTATAATACCTATAAAATCATTGTAACACGTGATGGCTGGTGGTATGAGGCGGCCGACGGCAGTAAAGTGGAAGTGGATAAAAATGATTTCTCCCTCACGGTAGGTGGTGAAAAGGTGCTGTTTGACGCGGTGTTCATCGCTATTCATGGCACGCCGGGCGAGGACGGGCGCATCCAGGGCTATCTTGATATGCTGCAGATTCCTTACACGAGTTGCAACGCCATAGTAAGCGCGCTTACCTTTAATAAGAGCTACTGCAATAAGGTAGTGAAGGCCTTCAACATCGTCAACATCGCAAACTCGGTGCATCTCATTAAGGGCGAGCCTTACAGCATGGGCGCCATCTTTGATACGCTGCGCCTGCCGGTTTTTGTGAAGCCGAATGAAAGCGGTTCCTCGCTCGGCGTCAGCAAGGTGAAGAAAGTGGAAGAGCTGCTGCCGGCCATTGAAAAAGCGTTTGGCGAAGACGATCAGGTGCTGGTGGAAGAGTTTATTGAAGGCCGCGAGCTGACCATCGGCGTTTACCGCGTGGATGGTAAGCTGCACACCCTGCCGGCTACGGAAATTGTCAGCAACAATGAGTTTTTTGACTATGAAGCTAAATACACCCCGGGCGTAACTTCAGAAATCACACCTGCGAAAATCACCGACTCCATCCGGGAGCAGCTTGAAACTAAATCAGCCTACATCTATCGGCACCTCAACTGTCGCGGCGTAGTGCGGATGGACTTTATCCTGCAGCAGCCGAGCAACAAGCTCTACTTCCTGGAAGTGAATACGATGCCCGGGCAAAGCGAAAACAGCATCGTGCCGCAGCAGGTGCGTGCGTCGGGCGCCGACCTTAAAGCGTTTTACGGGGCGCTTCTTGAAGAAACCCTCAAAGTCGCAGGGCGCTAAATAACCCTATTATTGCAGCCCATGAGCCAGGCCAGAAACGCTTTGCCGCAGCCGCGCCACCTTGCCAAGGAGCCTGTAAAGGGCAAGCTGTGGTTTAACCTGCTGCTGGTGCTGGGCGTTTGCGTTATCTTTTATGTGCTGTTTTTCTCCTCGCTTTCGCTCATCACCCGTCACGGCGACGACCGGAAGGTGCCCAACATCACCGGTAAGAATGTGAAAGAAGCAATAGCCATTCTGGAAGCGCAGGGCTTTGACGTACAGGTGGACAGCACTTACTTTCCAGACAAAAAGGCTCTGCTGGTGCTCAGACAGATGCCTGATATAGGCGACATGGTGAAGCACGGGCGCATGATATTCCTGACGGTCAACAAGAGTGTTCCGCCGGAAACCCCTATGCCGAACCTGGTAAACCTGTCCTTCCGCAGCGCCGCCCTTATCCTGAAAAGCAACCGACTGATTATGGGCGATACGACGTACCGCCCCGACATTGCCGAAGGGGCTATTCTGGAACAGCTCTATATGGGCAAGCCCATACGCCCCGGTCAGATGCTCCCGCAAGGCAGCCGTATAGACCTTGTTATCGGCGGCGGCCTCAGCAATGAATTGCAGGTGCCGGACGTTATAGGGCTTACTTATCCGGAAGCGATGGCGATGCTCAACAGCACCGGCCTGCAGTTCACACCGATTTTTGACGCCGATATCACCGATACGACAATGGCGAAGGTTTACAAGCAGACACCGAATGCCATTTCTGATCTCGGCACACCGAGCATCATTCGCGGAGGCGATTTCGTGGATGTTTACATCGGTCAGAACCCCGCAGACAGTGTGATGGATCAAAACCGGAATGAGTGGAAGAAGAACCTTTATAACAGTCCGCCGCCACCGCCTGCGGCAGAAGACGATACTACGTTTTAGATAAATGATGCAACAGTGGATCGGCAGGATAATGTGGGTTTTGGCGGGCTTTGCGCCGGCCCTTGCATGGGGACAAGGAGAAAGCTTAGCGCCCTTACGTTACAATCCGCTGCTTACTGTAGGCCGCCTGTCAGCGTCTCCAGTGTCTTCCGCAAAGAAGACGGCGGCGCTTTCGCTGCCATTCTTTGAAGATTTTACGGATTATGCGCTTTTCCCAAGCAGCGCCCGCTGGACAGACAGCCAGGTTTATATCAACAATACGATGTGCGTGGACCCGATTGCGCGCGGGGTAGCCACATTTGACGCCCTGAACCGCCGGGGCCGGCCCTATGACACTGCCAACCGTTACAATGTCCTTTTTGCAGACAGCCTTACCTCTCAGGCGATAGACCTTGGCAGCAATGCTGCAGGCGACTCAATCTATCTGTCGTTTTTCTATCAACCGCAGGGCAGGGGCTTCTCGCCGGAGGTTCAGGATTCGTTTATGCTCTTCTTTCACCGGAAAAGCGGCGGCTGGCAACAGATGTGGGCCGTTCCGGGCAGCGATGTGCAACCCTTCAGGCAGGTGATGATTCCTGTTACGGACACGGAGTTCTTCGCGCCCGACTTTCAGTTTCGCTTCGTCAACAAGGCCAGTATCAACAGCAATGACGATGTCTGGAACCTGGACTATGTACGCATGGGCGTGAACAGGAGCCTGGGCGATACGGCAGTGCGGGATCTCGCCTTTACCACGGATCCGACCTATCTGCTGAATGATTACACGTCCATGCCCTACCGCCAGTTTCTGGCAAATGCGGCCTCTGAGCGAGCCGCTACGTTCACCGATACCATCCGCAACAATTACATCACCAACGCGACAGTCAGTTATGGCTACAATGCCGCTGAAATAGTAATCGGCGCCCCCCTTGGCAACAGCGGCGGCACGATAAACATCAATGCTTACAGCAAAGCGCGGGTATCTTTCCCGGTTTATACAAGCACCGTTTCACCGCCATCCGGCCGGGCAAGGATCGTTTACCACAATACCCTGTTCCTGCAGAGCGGTAACCCCAACGAGCCGAAGGAGAACGACAGCATCACACGCGACCAGGTTTTTGACAATTACCTGGCTTATGACGACGGCACTGCGGAGAAAAGCTATTTTCTTAACCTGTCTCCGTCGCTACCCGGCAAAACGGCGGTGGAGTTTCGCCTGAATGCAGCCGATACCCTGAGGGGAATAGCCATTTACTTCGGCCAGCAGGTGCCGTCCGCCTCCGGTAAGTTTTTTTCTGCAACCGTATATACAAAGCTCGGCGGCATACTGGGCGGCACGCAGGACCAGATATTGTATGAGCAGGAACTGCTCCTTCCGTTATTCACCGATACTATAAATCATTTTACGGTTTATCGCTTTGACTCCCCGGTACAGTTGCCCGCAGGCGTCTTCTACCTCGGCACCACACAGCCGGCCAATTTCGGTTCCGACAGCCTTTACATTGGTTTAGATGCCAATCGCGCAGGCGGAAACCACCTCTACTTCAACGTACTGAATAGCTGGCAGGGCTCTTTAGTCAGCGGTGCGCTTATGATCCGTCCATTATTGGGCGGCCCGGTCACGGGCACAGCCGTGGATGGAATTACTGCCGGCGGTTCCGCTGTTTCGCTTTATCCCAATCCCTGCACCAACGTCCTGCAGATCTCCGGAAATATTCAGGGAGCCAGCCATTATGCCATTACGGATGTGCAGGGCAGAATAGTGCAGGAGGACGCTTACAGGCCTGCCGGAATTGTAGTCGCCGATCTGCTGCCCGGGATGTACTTGCTTCGCATCTGGCGGGGAGACTATTGGAGCGTTCCGCAGAAATTCATCAAAATGTAGCTATGCAAAACATCTCTGTACAAGAACTCAGGGCGCGCATTGACGCCGGGGAAGACGTTCACATCTTAGACGTCCGTGAGCCGGATGAATACACCGCTTATAATATTGGCGGGAAGCTTTTACCGCTGGGCCATGTGCTGTCTATGCAGACAGATGAGATTGAGGACTGGAAAGATGAGGAGATCGTGGTGCATTGCCACGCAGGAAAGCGCAGCATGCAGGCCGGAATGATGCTGGAAACGATGGGCTTTACGAATGTGAAGAATCTGGCAGGAGGCATGGTTGCCTGGCAGGAAATGGCTGGTAAGTAAGTGCTATTGCTTGGTATAAGGCGCCACGACCGCACTAAATTCAACTTTCCTTGTTGCGGATTGCGGACAGCTCAGCGCTCCTTTCAGGAAATACTGGCCGGGCCGGTTCTCATCCTCATAAATGTCAAGCGTGCCGCTTTCCAGACACCATACATAGCCGGCTTTTATTGAGAACGAATCAGCATCAAGACTGTAATCTTCATTGTAGCTTAGCCAGGCGCGGTTGTTTTTCTCCTTGTAAAAGAGTTTTCCGTAGATGCCGCTACGCGCCCAGGTTTGCCTGCCATCTTTATGCGTGATGAGTGTAACTTGTTTCCCGGTGTACTTGTAACGGCTATCAAATTTTATATCATAAAGCCGCTGAAAAACATTTCCTTGTCCTGTGTTTCCCTCTGGCATAGCAGCCTTGGCGGCGCCCTGCCATTCGTGCTCTAAAATTGTCCTCAACTGCGCAAAGGCTGCCTCACGCTGCCCGCGGGCATTGTTGGCGCTCAGGCAGAGTAATAGCAGAAGTAAGCAGTTGCAATAGCGGGTCATCAAACGGTTAATGAAGTGTGTAGGGAGCCTGAGTATCAGTTACAGCCGAACCCTCGGGTCCAGCAGGCCATACAATACATCCGTAAGCAGGTTGACAATGATGAAAATGAGTGCAGTCAGCAGCACTGCACCCATCACCAACGGAAAGTCAAACTTGTCCAGCGCGTCCACAGTAATCTTTCCGATTCCTTTCCAGCCAAATACGTATTCTACGAAGAACGATCCCGCCAGCAGCTCTGCCAGCCAGCCGGAGATGGCCGTCACTACCGGATTCAGCGCGTTAGGCAGCGCATGACGCAGCACTACGCGCGTTTTACTCAGGCCTTTTGCATAAGCAGTACGGATATAGTCCTGGCTCAGCACATCCAGCATGGCGCTGCGCGTAAGCTGCGTAATGATGGCCATTGGCCGGATGCCCAGCGCGAAGGCTGGCAGAATAAGATTGCGCAATGCTAGATGGCGGCCGGTAAATGCATCGTACTCGTACAGGCTGCCGGTCATGCTGAGGCCGGTGTAATCGCTCAACAGATATCCGAAGATGTAGGCAATGAGCAGTCCTGCAAAAAAAGACGGCATGGAAATGCCAGCTACCGAAGCGGCGATGGCACCTGTGTCCCAGAGCGTGCCCTTCTTCAGCGCAGCCAGAATGCCGAGGCCGATGCCTACAACCGTAGCCAGCAGCATGGCCGAAAGCGCGAGTGTCATTGTTCCCGGCAGGGCTTCCCAAAGCACCTCGCTCACGGAGCGCTTAGTGCGGTAGGAGCGGCCGAGATAAGGCGTCTTCAACGAAAGATAGCTGCTGTCAGATACGCGCGTAAGCCGGAAGCCGGCAGGCACATCAACGGCCTTTCCGGTCACACCGATAGGCGAAAGATTATTTATATAAAGTCCGTAGCGTGTCCAGAGCGGCTTATCCAGGTTCAGTGCCTTCCTCGTTGCTTCAACAGACGCAAGATCGGAGCGTTGCCCGAGGGTCAGCCGTGCGGGATCAGCCGGGAGTACGTTGAAGAGCAGAAATACCAGCGTAGCCACACCCCAAAGCACCAGAATGCTGTAGCGAAGGCGGCGGAGCAGGTAGGGAAGCATGCGACGAGTCGTTGAAACGTTGAATAGTTAAGTCGTCTGTATATCAGTGCCATTATTTTACCGCTCAACAATTCAATGTCTCCACTCATTTCACCCCTGCTGCTTCCAAACTCGTCGGATAATCTCTGAAGCTCCATTTGCCTTTAATGGTGCAGCCCTGAAGTAGCATCAGGCCGGGGTCGGTGCGCATGGCGGTCTTGCTGGCGGTCTTGTCAAAGGTGTAAAACTCCGCGCTTGGGAGCTGCGCCATCTTCTGCCAGGCATCATCTTCTTCCCGGCTCCCGGAAATAAGCACGTAAAGCGGGATGCCCTTTGCGGCTGCTGCAGCCGACAAAGCCTTCAGACGATCCAGATTATCCCTGCGTGCAAGCGGCGGGTCTTTGACGAAAAGCAGCAACTTGTAGCCGGGATCCTGCAGCATCGGCTCCGTGTAGTTTGTGCCTGTATAGTCATTCACCACAAAATCCTTCACCGCGGGGTCGCACAGACCGTTGCCTTTGCGCACAATTTTCTCGCGGCGGTCCACATATTCCCAAGTGCTGTCTATTTCGGCGATGCGGGCCATCGGCACATCTTCCTGCTTGCCGTTGTGCTTATAGACGAACACCATCTCCACGCTGTCCTGAATGCACTCTTTAGGCGGTTTCATGCCTTCGCAGATGCTCTTACCCACCGCATACGGCATACAGTCGTGGAATGGCAGGTGCTCCAGCGCCCACCACTGAATGCCGAGCACCGCAAACACGCCAAGAATAAACGCAGCGGTATTCGGATACTTTGGCAGCAGCGGACGAATACGTTTACTGAAGATGAACAGGATTACCGCAATGATGAGCAGGATGACATCTTTCCAAAACGTTTCGGAGTTGGAAATTTTGATGCAGTCGCCGAAGCAGCCGCACTCCCGCACCTTGGCGGAATGCTTAATGACATCCCAGTAATAGATATAAGCCGTCAGGAAGGTGAAAAAGATGTTCAGCCCCAACATAGGCCAGGCAAAGAAGCGCCAGGCAAAGCCCAGCAGCAGCGCCAAGCCGAATACGATTTCGCAGGTAATCAGCAGTACGGAGAAGCTGAGCGCGTGCGGAATAAGCCAGGGCAGATTCAGCACCGAAGGCTCAAAAAACTCCGTCATCTTATTGGCAAGCCCGCTTGGGTCATTTGCTTTCACGAGGCCAGAAAAGATGAAGAGCATCCCCATTACCACCCGCAGCACTTGCAGGAAGACATTGAGACCGGAAGAAGTTCTTTGTGTTGTGGTAGTTGCCATGTTGTATGGAGTGATGCGGACGGTTTATGCGCCTTCCGAGATTTTTATGAGCGCAAAAACAGCATAGTTGATAATGTCCATGAAGTTCGCGTCGGCGCCTTCGCTTACTTCCGTCTTGCCTTTATTGGCAATGATTTGCCTGATGCGCAGCAGCTTTACCAGGATGAGATCAACGAGGCTTTCCCCGCACATATCCCGCCAGGCTTCGCCGTAATCGTGGTTTTTCTCCAGCATCAGCGCCTCCACTTTAGCCGCCTCGCTTTCGTAAGCCGCTCCGGCGCTTTCCACGGGCCAGTCCCATTCGTCGTCGCCCCCGGCGCCATCCTGTATCAGCGCGATGATGCCATAATTCACGACGCCCACAAACTCAGACGCAATGCTGTCGCCGATGAGCTGCACGCCCGTTTCCTGAATCTGCCGGATGCGCCAGGCCTTGATATAAATCTGGTCCACGATGGAGATAGGCCGCAGCACCCGCCAGCTCGTGCCGTAATCCGCCGCTTTGCGCAGAAAAAGGTCTTTGCAGGTAGCTACAACCTGACGGTATTGATGCAGCGTGGTGGCAGATGAAGCGGAACCTGAATTGGCAATGCCGGAGTCGTGCATTTTCTTTGGCGGGAGATGGGCTTCAAAAATACGCTTTTGCCTGTAGCGGCTTCGGTAGTCAGCCGGGGCCGGCTGCTGGATTTATCCGCGCCGGTGGTAATGGGCATTCTCAACGCCACGCCCGATTCCTTCTACAGCAGCACGCCGAATACTGATGCCATTTTAAAGCTTGCAGAAAAGATGCTGAGCGATGGTGCGCAGATTCTGGATATCGGCGGAGCATCTTCCCGCCCCGGCGCGGAAGACGTCCCGGCGGATGAAGAGCTGCGGCGTGTGCTGCCGGTTGTTGAAGCAATCGCCATCCGCTTCCCGGAAGCATGGCTTTCCGTTGACACCTTTCACGCCGCTGTGGCAGCAGCGGCGGTTGAATGCGGGGCGCACATCATCAATGATATTTCTGCTGGGCGGGATGCGGCGATGCTGCCGATTGTCGCCCGCCTGCGCGTGCCTTACATAGCCATGCATATGCAAGGCATGCCGCGCACCATGCAGCAAGACCCGCAATACGGCAATGTGGTGCGCGAAGTGTTTGGTTACGGGAAAGGTATTGTCCTCCGCTGCAAAGCCGCCGGCATCCACGACCTTATTCTAGACCCCGGCTTCGGCTTCGGCAAGACGGTCGCGCATAATTTTTCCCTGCTGGCTGAGCTGAGCGTTTTCCGCGCGCTGGGAAGACCTTTCCTCGCCGGCCTTTCCAGAAAAAGCATGATTTGCAGGCCGCTGCGCGTAAATCCGGACAAGGCGCTGAATGGTACAACCGCACTACACATGGCTGCCCTGCGTGAAGGAGCGTCTATCCTGCGCGTGCATGATGTGCGGGAGGCAGCGGAAACAATTAAGCTTTACAAACTTCTTCACGCATGATAGCCAATACGCCCGAGCCGCCATATTACGCCGTCATTTTTACCTCCCTGCGCACGGAGGGCGATGGCGGCTACGCGGCCATGGCAGAGTTGATGGATCGCATGGCAAAGGAACAACCCGGCTATCTCGGCATTGAAAGCGCGCGCAGCGGGTTGGGCATCACCGTTTCTTACTGGGCATCGCCGGAAGCCATTAAGGCATGGAAGGAAAACCTGCAGCACGCCCTTGCGCAGCAGCGTGGAAAGGAGGTCTGGTATAGCAGCTACCGGGTGCGCATCTGTAAAGTGGAGCGCGAGTCCGGGATGTAAACGCACTTGACAAGCCCCTTAAGCTATGCTGCTCGTCCATTGACGGATGCCGCTTGTGCTACGCAAGCATCGGATGCCGTTTAAACTCCTTCGTCCGGTCAAAAAGGTAGCGATAGGTAGCCAGCTTCCGGTTGCGCACCGTGTCCAGATTTTCAGCGATGTTCACCATCTTAGGATTAAAGTCGCCTATCCACTGCATCTCGTAGCGTTGATACTTTCCTCGCCCTTGGATGGTCTTCGCCGCTTCCGTGACCATGTAGGCATCTACGCCTTTGCCCTGATGCTCGGGGATAATGCCAAATACAAGGCCTACAAAGCGGTCGTTCTTGCCGAAGGTTTTCAGCCAAAGGAAATGCAGCTTTTGCAGTATGCCGAACTTGCCGTTCAGGTGTCGGAACCATTTATTAAGGTCGGGCAGATTTACCCATAGCGCCACTGGCTCTTCCTTGTAATACGTGAACCAGATCAGGTGCTCATCCATCACCGGCTTCATGCTTTTAAACATCTTCAGTGCCACGCGTTCCTCAATTTCCTTTCCGCCACCGTGGCCTGCCCAAGCCTTATTGTAGATGTAGGAAAAATCCTTCGCGTAGCGCGCCAGCTCGCCCTTTTTAATCATCTCTACCCGGTAGTTCGGGTCGTTGGACAAGGCGGCATGGCGTTCCTGAAATTTTTCTGGTAACGGCGTGGCCACCTCCCGCGCAAAGCAAATCTGGCCGAAGTAGAACTGAAATCCGTACGACTCAAACAGGCGCTGATAATACGGCAGGTTGTAATTCATCTGGTACAGTGGCGGATGAAATCCTTCCACCACCAGTCCCCACCACGCCAGCCGCTCGCCGAAATTTATCGGCCCGTCCATCGCCTCCATGCCGCGCGTGCGCAGCCACTCCCGGCAATGGTCAAACATAAAATGCGCCGCCGCATCATTATCAACACATTCAAAGAAACCTACGCCGCCAGTAGGCTGGTCCTGCTTGTATTGATTGTTTACAAAAGATGCAATCCGGCCAATCGCCTTGCCGGAATCGTCGCGCAATATCCAGCGGGTGCATTCGCCTTTCTTGAAAAACTTATTTTGCGCCGGGTCAAATACTGCCTCAATGTCCTTATCCAGCGGACGAATCCAATGCGGGTCTGCGTTATATATATTTACCGCGATCTGCCGGAAGGCCGTCTTGTCGGCGTCGGACACTACTTCGTGCATCTTCATAGCCTCCAAAAGTAGTGAGACGGCACAAGCAACATTCTCCGGCCTCATCCAACATGCCGTTCCCTTACCTTTGCGCCGTTCTAATAAAACCCCTTCACCTACATAGTTTATGGGCTACGTAAAAGACCGTTTCAAGGAAGTCGCTACCGCGCAGGCGGCTGAAATCAAAACCCTGATTGCCGAACACGGCGAGAAAGTTTTGGACCAGGTTACCCTCGCCCAGGCCTATCAGGGCGCCCGCGGCATTCCTGCGCTTGTTACAGAGACATCATTGTTGGATGCCAACGAAGGCATCCGTTTCCGTGGCTACTCCATCCCGGAGCTGCGCGAAAAACTCCCTAAGATTGACGGCGGCAAAGAGCCGTGCCCGGAAGGCCTCTTCTTCCTGATGCTCACCGGCGAGCTGCCTGCAGATGAAGATGCCGCACACATTTCTGCCACCTGGGCGCGCCGCAGCCACGTACCTACGCACGTTTTTCAATCTATTGAGGCTCTGCCCGCAAGTACGCACCCAATGACGCAGTTCTGCGTGGCGGTGCTGGCCCTGCAGACGGAAAGCAAGTTTGCCAAGGCTTACGAAGAAGGCATCAACAAGAAGGAATACTGGGATTACGTCTATGAGGATTCCATGACCCTCATCGCGCGCCTTCCCCGGATAGCTGCGTACATCTATCGCCGCAAATACAAGGGCGGTGAACACATTCAGCCTGATGGCATGCTGGACTGGAGCGGCAACTTCGCCCATATGCTCGGCTTTGATAATGACTCATTTAAAGAGTTGCTACGCTTATACCTCACCATTCACGCCGACCATGAAGGCGGTAACGTGAGTGCTCACGCCACGCACCTCGTAGGCTCAGCCCTCAGCGACCCCTACCTCGCTTTTTGCGCAGGTATGACCGGCCTTGCCGGCCCGCTGCACGGCCTCGCCAACCAGGAAGTGATCCGCTGGATTGAGCAGCTTCAGGAAGACCTCGGAACTCAGGAGCCGAGCAAGGAGCAGATTGCAGATTACATTAAGAAGACTTTGCTGGATGGCAAAGTGGTACCTGGTTATGGTCACGCCGTGCTCCGTAAGACCGACCCGCGCTTCACCGCGCAGATGGAATTTGGCAAGGAGCATTGCCCCGATGACCCGACTGTGAAGACCGTCTGGAACGTATATGAGGTAGCGCCGCCAATTCTGGAAGGCACCGGCAAAATCAAGAACCCATGGCCGAACGTGGACGCGCACAGCGGATCGCTGCTGAAGCACTTTGGCCTTGTTGAGGAAGATTTCTATACCGTACTGTTCGGCGTGAGCCGCGCCCTTGGTGTGCTCGCTTCCCTTTGCTGGGACCGCGCGCTGGGCTTCCCGATTGAGCGCCCCAAGAGCATCACTACCGAGTGGGCCAAGAAGTGGGTGGCGAAGCAGGGAGAGGTTGCTGCACAATAATTCAACAGGTTAATAAACAAAAAGCAGGCTCATTGAGCCTGCTTTTTGTTTGCACGTACCCGCGACTATTGCAACGCCTGGCGTAAAGCGGTCGTTGAGACGCTTTGGGCATCACGGGCCTGTGGCAGAAGCGTTTCTATCCCGAAAAATTCGTGGGTTACGCCATCATAAAGCCTGCGGTCAACGGACACCCCGGCGGCCTTTAGCTTGTTTTCAAGCATGTAGCCATCATCGCGAAGCGGATCAATCTCGGCATTGATAATGGTCGTGGGCGGAAGATTGCTGAGGTTGGCATTGATAAGCGATATGCGTGGATCAGCGCTCTGACTTGGGGTAACCAGGTAGTTGCGCAGGAAATAATTCACCAGAGAACGGTTGAGTGGCTGAGCCTGTGCGTACTGTATGTATGATGCAGTCGTTGTATCATTTTGCGCTACGGGATAGATAAGAAGCTGATGTCTGGGCATCACGACACCGGAATCGCGGGCCATGATGCTGACATTGCAGGCCAGATTGCCGCCGGCGCTTTCTCCGGCTACAGCCATTTTAGCAGTGTTGATGTTCAGGAAAGTTGCATTGGCAAGCGCCCACTTGTAGGCTGCAAACGCATCCTTGTGCGCAGCCGGAAATTTTGCTTCCGGGCCTTTGCGATATTCCACGCTGATGACAACCGCGCCGGTCTTCTCTGCGATGGCCCGGGACGATGCGTCATAAGTCTGATTGGTGGCAATCACCCAGCCGCCGCCGTGATAGTACAGTATGCATGGAAACGGCCCGCCGGGATTGTGCGGACGGTAAATGCGAAGGCTGATCTGGGCGCCATTGAGTGTAACAGTCTGGTCTGTGGCATCGGGGGTGTAGGAGGGCGGCGTAATACCGTATTGCGCACGCACTACCTCAGCGGCATCAAAGATGGTTTTTTGCGTTCTTGCCTGCTGCGGGCTGAGCAGTTCCAGAGGCGCCTGGTGAAAGGAGTCAAGCGCCTCAATAATGGTCAGCATCTCATTAGACATCGTGGGGCCGTAGGCGGGCCGGGAGCCTTTGGGAATAATGGCGGTGCCGTTATCGCTGCGATTGCAGGCGGCGGCCAGCAGCAGGCCAAGGGCAGCGCAGGTAAGCATCAGCCGGGTAGTAATAGATTGCATAAGCAGACTGTAGTCTTAGGTAAGTGTTTTTTCCTGGCGTTAAAAATAAGGCACCATTCGCTTGTCTGCGGCGGCAACCGGCTCAAATGTAATGCGTCAAGTTTGCTGCCGGAAGTACCTTTGTGGCCAACCCCGAAAAACAACCCGCACCATAATGACCAAAGGCCCGGTTTCTCAGTTTATCCAGCATCACTACCGCCACTTCAATGCCGCTGCCCTCGTGGATGCGGCAAAAGGCTATGAAACCCACCTGATGGAAGGCGGCAAGATGCTGGTTTCCCTCGCCGGCGCTATGAGCACTGCCGAACTCGGCATCTCGCTTGCCGAAATGATCCGTCAGGACAAGATTGCGATTATCTCCTGCACCGGGGCCAATCTGGAAGAGGATATTATGAATCTGGTGGCGCATACGCATTATAAGCGCGTACCCAACTACCGTGACCTCTCGCCGCAAGAGGAATGGGACCTGCTGGAGCAGGGCTACAACCGGGTGACTGATACCTGCATTCCTGAGGAAGAAGCCTTTCGCCGGATTCAGCGGCATATTCACAAGATCTGGAAAGATGCGGAAGAGGCGGGCGAGCGCTATTTTCCGCATGAGTATATGTACAAGCTGCTACTGAGCGAGGTGATGAAGCCTGACTACGAAATTCCCGTGGAAAATTCCTGGATGATTGCCGCGGCCCAAAAGAACATCCCGATCATCGTGCCGGGCTGGGAAGACAGCACCATGGGAAACATCTTCGCCTCCTACTGCATCAAAGGCGAGCTGAAGACTTCAACCATGAAGAGCGGCATTGAATATATGGTGTGGCTGGCCGACTGGTACCGCAATAATTCTGGCGGTAAGGGAATCGGCTTCTTCCAGATTGGCGGCGGCATCGCGGGCGATTTTCCGATTTGCGTGGTACCGATGCTTTATCAGGATCTTGAAATGCATGATGTACCATTCTGGACCTACTTCGCGCAGATTTCAGACTCCACAACCTCGTATGGCTCCTATTCCGGCGCTGTGCCCAATGAAAAGATTACCTGGGGTAAGCTGGACATACACACACCGAAGTTTATTGTAGAAAGCGATGCCACGATTGTAGCGCCGCTGATTTTTGCCTATATCCTGGGCTGGTAATACTGTCGGGATAAGAGGGTAGATAGCCTGGCTAAGTGCCGGGCTATTTTATGCGGCAAAGGATAATGATCAGTTGTAAACTACAGTTATCGGCAATGTTCCGATAGCGGCATCGTCAGGCATGTAACCGTTCGCTGCAACTTCAGAAACGCTGCCGCCTATGCGCACACCTCCTAAACCCTTGGCTGAAAGGGCGCCGTCGGCGGCAAGGTTGCTGGCAAAAGTCCGGACTAGAATTACACGTTTGGCTGCATACGCGACTACTGCGTCGGGTAGTATGAGTCCATATGCCGAGTTGGGTATTCCGAAAATAAGGCAGGACGCATCTGTGCCCCTTTCATTACTTCCGGCCGGCATCTTATTTTTTTCGCTAAAGCGCAGGCCCTGGTTACTTGATATACCCGGGATCTGTTTTCCGGAAAGTTCCAGATCACTTTGCTTCTCCAGGCCATATGGCGTGACAACAGTTGCACTCGCTGTAGCTGAGGCAAGGCTCTGAGCAGATGCAGCTCCGCCCGGTATTACCACCAGCGCAATAAAACTTATCAGAGAAGGTATTCCGCCTGATCGCTTCATTCTGAGTTTGGGTTTTGATAAATTGCGGGTGCAAAAGATTCATGCCCGCTGTCTGTAAATGTAGCACGGCGATAACGAATCGTTTACAAGTCAGGGAATCATCTTGCACAACGCTGGTTTCAGAGCTAATTCGCATCTTACTAGCCAGACAATGCAATTGCGCTCCCTTCTGCTCCTCTTCCTGTTTGCTCTTTCGCAGATGCCTGCATATGCCCAGGCGGCGAGGCATGACAGCCTTAAGCTAAGATTCAGCCCGGCCATAGGTAATAAGGTGCTGACGCTTTACAATGGCGCCTCATCAGATAGTCTGCGCATCACAATGTTTCGCTGTTACATTTCCGGCATAAGCCTCTGGCAGGATAATAAAGCAGTATGGCGGGAAGCGAACAGCTATCATCTGCTGGATGCCGCGCAACCGGAAACCATGCAGCTCCTCCTGCGCGTCCCGGTCGGCATGCGCTGCAACGGCATCCGGTTTATGCTCGGCATAGACAGCGCCACCTCATCGTCCGGCGCGCACAGCGGCGACCTTGACCCGGCAAACGGCATGTATTGGGCCTGGCAGAGTGGCTACGTCAACTTCAAGCTGGAAGGGGTCAGCCCGCAGAGCACCGCGCGGAAGCATCAGTTTCACTTTCACCTCGGCGGTTATCAGCAGCCATTCGCGGCAGTGCAAGAGATTAGCCTGCCGGCCCATCAGGCAGAAGAAATTGTGGTGAAGATGGATTTGGACGCGTTCCTCTCTGGCATTGACCTTGCGAAGCAAAACAGCATTATGATTCCGGGAGAAGAAGCCTTTTTCCTTTCTAAAAAAGCAGTATCCATTTTCAAAAACCAATAACCTACATAGGGCGTACTGTGTGCGCGCAGAGCAGATGAATAGAAAGACACGCACAGTTCTGTTGGTAATACTTGCCATCATAATCTGCGCCTTCGCCGCGCCGGATGATATTCCTTTCATCATTCCCAAAGGCTGGCCCGCGCCACTCTATGACTTCAGGGCAAACCCTTTGACGAAGGAAAAGGTTGCGCTCGGCAGGCGGCTGTTTCATGACCCGATTCTGTCAAAAGACAACACCATTTCCTGTTCCTCCTGCCATCTGCCGCAGACTGCCTTCACCCACATTGACCACGACCTGAGCCACGGTATTGCCGGTCGCATCGGTCGGCGTAACTCACCCGCGCTGATGAATCTTGCTTGGGGCAGGCTCTTCATGTGGGACGGCGCGGTAAATCATTTAGACGTACAGGCGCTTTCGCCGATGGAGAGCCATGAGGAGATGGATGAAGGCATCGCCAATGTGGTGAAGAAGCTGCAAGGAAAAGATTCTTACCGGGCAGCTTTTAAAGATGCCTTCGGCGATACAACCGTAACCGGCGAGCGCACACTCAAGGCGCTTTCCTCCTTCATGCTCACACTCATCTCTGCCGACAGCAAGTACGATAAGGTGCAGCGCGGCGAGGCTTCATTTAATGAGTGGGAGGCAAAGGGTTATACACTTTTCAAGTCGAATTGCGCAAGCTGCCATAAAGAGCCCCTGTTTACCAATAACAGCTTTGAAAACAACGGCCTCGCGCCGGACACAACGCTGAATGACTACGGCCGCGTCGTCATTACGCATCGCGCAGCAGACAGCCTAAAGTTTAAGGTGCCCACGCTGCGCAATGTAGAGGTGAGCTATCCCTACATGCACGACGGGCGCTTTAAATCATTGCAGATGGTGCTCTTTCATTACAGTAGCGATATACATCAAAGCCCGACGCTGGCAAGGCAATTGAAGGGCGGCATTGCACTGAGCGAGGATGATAAGCGCTGCCTGATAGCCTTCCTGAAAACCCTGACCGACGAAAATTTTCTGCACAACGCAAGTTTTGCGCCCCTGACGCCATCCAACTAACTAATGCACACACGCATTAGCATAGATGAAGCAAGCTATAACCACACTCCTCCTCTCCCTGACCATCGCCGGACAAGTTTCGGCGCAGTCCGTCATCACCAGCTGGTGGCGAAACAATGCCGGCAAAACTTCTTCTTACTGGTATCGCTCTGGCATGAGCGGGCCTTTTACGCTGACGGCAACAACTGATTCCGCAGATTGCGTGAAAGTCATTTATTCCAAAGATTCAGTCTGGGTTTACAGCCACGGCATGACGGACAGAATGGGTGCTTACAGTAATCCCGGGGCCTGTTCCACGCAGAGTTATGTGCATCGCTTTCCGCGCGTGTCCGTTGTCAGCGGCACCAAATCACTTTCGCCGAAAGGCGGCCAGATTGGGCTTTTGCTGAATGGCATTCCCATTTATGGACTTGGCGATGGCAAGTCTTATAACGGTTCTGCCAATGCCAATGGCGGCTCGGGCGTTTGGAACGATGAGGTGTATCTCGGCGAAGGCGTTTCTCTGGACACGGCCTTTACCGCGCATCCGCAGCAGCAGGGCGCTTATCATTCGCACGCATTGCCAAAGCGGCTTTACGAAACCTATTCGTCGTCCGTTCATTCGCCGATAGTCGGCTGGGCGTTTGACGGCTACCCGGTTTACGGTCCTTACGGCTATTCTACGGCAACAAATTCCGGCAGCGCAGTCGCCAGAATGAAGAGCGGCTACAGTCTGCGCAATATCAGCACGCGCACCACGCTTCCTGCCATTCCCAATGGCGGCGGCACCGCTTCGCAAACCGGCCCGGCAGTAAGTACAACGTACCCGCTTGGCACGTATGTAGAAGACTACGAGTGGCTTTCGTCTAATGGCGGCGACCTGGACCAATACAATGGACGCTTCTGCGTGACACCGGAATTTCCATCCGGCACCTATGCCTACTTTGCCACCATGAGCTCCACCGGTACGCCGCAGTTTCCTTACTATATCGGCCCATACTACTATGGGATGCCGGTGACGGCCGATTATCCGGTGGCGGGCCAGCTCTACACAAGCGTGTCTCTGCCTGCGACCGGCTCCGGCCTATATAACTATACAGGAGGCGCAGTGCTCCCGGTGAAGCTCGTTTACTTTGACGGAAAGGCGGCGACTAAAGGCAACGCACTGTCATGGACATTGATGAAGGGCGAAACTCTTTCTTACATAGAAGTAGAGCGCAGCGAAGACGGCAGCGATTTCAGGTCTGTTACGCGCATCGTGCCGCAACATGCTGAAGGCGGGGGCGCTGAATCGTACAGCTTCACCGACGTGCAGCCAGCGATGCGCAGCCTTTATAGAATAAAGATGACCGAGTGGGGCGGCGCTACTTCCTTCTCGCCCATCGTATCGCTGCGCAGAAGCGACGTAACGCAGGCGCTAAGCATTTATCCGACGGTTGTAAGCAGCAGCCTGCATATTGAAGGCATCACTTCCGGCGCGGAACTCCGCATAGAAATTCTGGATGGAACAGGCCGCACTGTAGCGGCAAGCGCAAGTATTGTTTTAGAAGGAAGCGCCACCATTTCTGTTGAACATCTTCCCGCAGGATTTTACTTCATCCGCCTGCAGCAGGGTGCCGCTGCGCAAAGCTTTAAGTTTCTAAAACAATAACACACTATCATTACACACACGCTATGAAAAAGCTCCTTCTCCTTCTCCTTATGCTAACGCCGCTGGCCGGTCGCGGGCAGGCCATCGTCAATAGCTGGCAAATGAACGCCGGCGGCGCAAAGGCGACTTATTGGGCCAACAGCGGTGGCATGGGCGCGCCATCTTACACCTTCACCACCGCGCCGGACAGCGCAAACATGCTTAAGGTCTGTTACAACACCGATACCGTATGGGTATATAGCCGCAACATGAGCGATAGCATGGGCAAATGGACGAACCCCGGCAATCCCGCCGGGCAGGCGTTCGTTCATCGTTTCCTGCGTAATTCAACGGTGCCTGCGACGCACATCATCTCTCCGAAAGTCGGTGAAATCGGCGTGCTGGTGAATGGCATCGTCATCTATGGTCTTGGCGATGCAAACTCCTGGACTGGCACCACCAATGCGCCGGCACAGCAAGGCGGTTTGGGCATCTGGACAAAAGAAGTGGGCAAAGGCGAAGGCGTGTCGCTGGACAATACGCTCGGCGCACACCCGCAGCAGCAGGGCGTGTATCATACGCACGTAGCGCCCTACAAGCTCTGGAATCGCCTGCCCACAACACAGCACTCACCGATTGTAGGCTGGGCATTTGACGGCTATCCGATTTACGGGCCTTACGGCTATTCGTCGGCAATGAATGCAGGCAGCGGTGTGGTCAGGATGAAGAGCGGCTATAGCCTGCGCAACATCACCACTCGCACGAACTATCCCGCAATTCCCGGCGGCGGCGTGGCAACCTCACAGACCGGCCCGCCGGTGAACAGCACTTACCCGATTGGTACCTACTGCGAGGATTGGGAATGGCTTTCTTCCAACGGGGGCGACCTGGACGAGTACAATGGCCGCACCTGCGTGACGCCGGAATTTCCGGGCGGTACCTATGCGTACTTCGTGACGATTGACGCGGGAGGTGTCCCGGTATTCCCTTATTATATCGGCATCTATTACCGCGGCCAGCCGGATACGAAGAATTTCCCCGCAGGGCCGAATGGCAATGGCTTGAGCATGCCGTCTTATTTATCAAGCTGCCGGTATGCGAGCAGCAATGCAGGTGTGGGCGTAAATGGCGTCAGTGCCGGCAATCCGCTGCTGCGCATCTATCCCAATCCTGCGGTGGGTGGCAATTTTACCATTGCCGGGAACGGGCATAGCTACAACCATGTGACGGTGATGGATATGCAGGGCCGCAGGGTTTTTTACGCGCCGCTGGATGGCAATAAAGACTGCCTCATTCAATTATCCACACCCGGCATCTATCTCGTACGCTGCGATGATGCGGCCGGCGGGCTGGCTAAGGTGGAGCGGGTGGTGGTGGAGTAGCTGTGCACAGGCGGAATTTGCCCAGGATGTATCTTAGCCATCCTAATGGCAATCAATGCGATGAAATCGCCGGTGGCGGCGTGGTGCATACGCGTCACAGATGCCCGCATCCGGCATTTTGATACGCCGCCGCGCGCTGTGCTGCCCGAAAACCTGCGCTTCTATATGCTGCTCAATCTGGCCCACACGCTGGCCTGGGCGGCACACCTGCTCTGGGGCGTCGTATTCTTTAAGCTGGGCCTAACGCCGCTGGCGCTGCTTCAGCCGCTCTCCATCGGCCTGTATGTGCTCGCCATTTGGCTCAACCGGCTGGGGCGGCATATGCTTAGCATGTGCGGGAGCATCGTGTGGCTGGTGGCACATGCGGCGCTCGCGGTATGGCTCGTGGGGCGCGATGCCGGCTTTCAATACTGTA
This sequence comes from Chitinophagaceae bacterium, assembly GCA_965246765.1. GTDB lineage: Bacteria > Bacteroidota > Bacteroidia > Chitinophagales > Chitinophagaceae > UBA1952. Next base: position 73,373 of record CBDFFJ010000005.1, on the reverse strand, counting down.
TCCTCGTTGCCGCGCTGTTTCCCTTTCTGCTCACACAGGGGCGCATAGCCGGTAAGCTGCTGCTGCTGGCTTATTCAGCGTTAGGATTTTTACTGATAGAGCAATTTGCAGCCGCGGGGCAGCCCCTTTATCGCTTGCCGCAAGAGACGGTTCAGGCGCTGCATATTGCAAACATCCTTTCTGTATTTATCGGTGTCACCATGCTCGCCATTTACCTCACCATTTCTGTACGGCGTTCCGAGCAGGCCATTCGTCAGCAAAGCGCTGCAGCGGTAGAAGCAGTGCTTGCGGCGCGATTGGCGGAAGAGGTTGCGCTACGCGAATCTTATCACCGCGAGCTTGCGGGATTCCGTGCGGCGCAGCAGACGGTTGTTTCGGAAGCTTCCATTCAAAAACTGCGCGGCGCCACGCTCCTCACCGACGAGCAATGGGCAGATTTCCGCAATTCCTTTGAAGAAGCGCATCCCGGTTTCCTTTCCCGCCTGCGGGTCAAAATGCCCGACCTGACGCCCGCCGAGGTACGCTTTGTGGTGCTTAGCAAGCTGCAAATGGATGCAAAAGACATGGCGGCAATGCTCGGTGTTGGCCCTGCCGCCATCCGCAAATACCGTTTCCGGCTGCGGGCAAAGCTAAATCTGCCGGCAGACAGCCCTATTGAAGAATTGGTAGCCGTTATTTAGAAGCGCCTGATATTCAGAGATGTTCCGGGCCGGAACGCTTTTGGAACGCTGCCGGAACCCAAACGGAACGGCGAAACATTGCAAATTGGGCGGCGCTTACGCAGATTTGAGGACAGCCAAAATTCTGCCCTTATGAAACTGCGCTACCTCCTGCTTTTCAGCCCCCTGGCATTCTGTGCAAATGCGGCAAACGCGCAAATCGCTATTGGCACCACCACGCCATCTGCCAGCGCCATTCTTGACCTGACTTCCACCACCCAGGGCCTCCTGCCGCCGCGTATGAATACTTCGCAGATGGGCGCTATCGCAACGCCGGCTGCCGGGCTTACCGTATTTAATTCCGATAGCGGGGCCTATTGCGTGTACACCGGGACGGCCTGGGTGAAGATGCTGACGAGCATTTCCCGGCCAAAGGACACGACGAGCATCATCCGGGATGCCGACCGAAATACTTCCGTGGCCGCCGGAACATCTGCAACGGATGATAAAATCCACTTCCAGCTCGGTGGCACGGAATACTTCACCATGAACCGCGGTACGCTGGAATGGAACAACACGAATAACTCCGTATATCTCGGAAAATCCGCCGGCGGAACTGACCCATATGTTGGTGTCGGAAGCAATGTGGCAGTAGGTGAAGACGCGATGGCAAACTCCGGCAACGGAAACTGGAACGTCGCTATCGGGCGGAATGCGCTTAAAAGCCTTGCATCCGGCAACTCAAACGTAGCGATAGGCTTAGGGGCCGGCTACACAAATAATTCAACCGGCAACACTTTTCTGGGCGCGCTTGCCGGCTTTTACAGCACAGGCTCCGGCAATGTATTTCTCGGTGAAAACGCTGGCACGAATGAAACGGGCGATGATATGCTCTATATCGCCAATACCGCCTCGTCGTTGCCGCTTGTATGGGGTGATTTCTATAATAAGAAATTACGCGTGAACGACAGCCTCGGCGCAAAGTATTTTGGGATGAGTAATGGCGCGGTAGCCGGCTACATCCTGAGAAGCGACGCCGCCGGCAATGCCGCGTGGACGAACCCGCTTTCCATCCCCATGGATACGCTCAACGTGATTTCTGATTCCGATGCGAACACGAAAATCGTGACTGGCCTGACGAATGCGGACGATAAAATCCATTTCACGCTCGGCGGCACGGAGCGCTTTACGATGAGCAGGGGAACGCTTGAGTTCAACAATACCGGAGCGGCAGTTTACATTGGCAATGCCGCTGGCCTCGGCGACAATTATTCAGCCAATACTTTCAACACCGCGGTAGGCAGCAATGCGCTTCAAAATGCCAATTTTAATTCGCGCGAAAATGTGGGCATCGGGTACAAGGCGGGACAGCAGATTACTTCAGGCACTGACAATACATTAGTAGGTACAAACGCAGGCAACTTCTGTACTTCAGGAAATAGCAATACCGCGTTGGGCGATAACGCCCTTCACAATAATGGCTCCGGCTCCAACAATACTGCTATCGGCGTTGATGCAGGGCTTATGGCTACCGGCGGCGGCAATGTATTTCTTGGGTATCAGTCCGGTTACAACGAGACAGGCGGCAACAAGCTTTACATAGCCAACTCCAGTACCTCTACGCCGCTGCTCTACGGCGACTTCAGCAATAAGGCGCTTACCATAAACGACAGCCTTCGTACTAAATATTTTCGCATGAGCACCGGCGCTGCGAACGGCTACGTATTGCGCAGCGATGCGGGCGGCAATGCGAGTTGGGCAAGCCCATTAAGCATTGACACACCAAACTTCATCGCAGACGCAGACGGCAATACGATGGTCGCGGCAGGCAACGCAAGCAGCACAAACGACCAGGTTCACTTCACGCTCGGCGGCAAAGAATATTTTACGATGAGTCGCGCCACGCTGGAGTTCAACAATTCAAATGGCTCTGTCTATATCGGCAATGCCTCTGGCAATGCGGACACATACACCGGGAATGGCAGCAACACCGGCATTGGCAGAAACTCACTTCAGAATGCCACATCAACGGGTGGATTTAATGTAGCGGTTGGCGCACTTGCCCTGCAGCAGGCAACCACCGGACAGGCAAATGCTTCCGTAGGCGTTAATGCAGGGGTTTCCATAACAACAGGCAGCAACAATACGGTAGTGGGCGGCTATGCGCTTTCAAGCAACAGTGTTGGCAATAATAATGTCGTGGTAGGAAACACCGCCGGGGCCAATAATACCGGCAGCAACAATGTCTTTCTCGGCTACGAGGCAGGCAAGTATGAAACCGCCGACAACAAGCTCTATATAGCCAACAACAGCACGTCGGCTCCTTTAATCTACGGCGATTTCGCCGGGAAGACGCTTGGGCTGAACGGCAGCGTGGGAATCGGCATCAACGCGCCTGCCACGCCATCGGGAATGCTTGAGGTAACGGGCGGCGCAGTCCTGAATACAGGCGTTTTTGGCTCTTCAGCGCAAGTTGCCTCCAGCGGCGCGGGCACACGCATGTACTTCAATCCGAGAGATGCTTCTTTCCGCGCGGGTGGCACCTCCGGCACGCAATGGGATGCCGCCAGCCGGGGCCTTTACTCTGCCTCATTTGGGTTGGATAATACGGCAAGCGGCGACCATGCCTTTGCCACCGGCATCAACAACCTTGCAGCGGGCGATGATGCCTTCGCCTGCGGGAAAGGAGATACTGCCAGCGGCGGGAATGCGATTGCGCTTGGGATTGGTAACAGGGCCGCTTCTTACGGTGAAACAGTGCTGGGCGTGTATGCAACCAACTATGCCGCCAACAACACCACTGCAATCAATGGCTCCGACAGACTGTTCAATATCGGAAACGGTGGCGGTGCCTTTGCCCGCGCCGATGCCTTCACCGTGCTGAAGAATGGCCGCATCGGCATCGGTACAAGCAGTCCGACCAAAGCAAAGCTTCAGGTTGAAGGCAATGTAAGCGCTTCCCTGTCCTTCGCGTATTTCAACGGGAATAACCAAACCGGAACAGGCTCCGGCACTTTCAACTTTTCTATCTACGCCTCCGACCGTATCGCCGGTCTTGAGTTCAACGCCTTCTCCGACGCGCGCATCAAGCATATCATTGCCCGCAGCAATAGCGCTGCAGACCTTGCGACGCTCATGAAGCTGCGCATCACTGACTACCGGCACATTGATACCATAGAGCACGGCAGCGGCACCAGCAAGAAGGTGATTGCGCAGGAAGTGGAAGCGGTTTATCCATATGCCGTGAAGCAAACGGTGAATGAGATTCCGGACATCTACAAGTTTGCCACGATAAATAACGGCCTTGTACGCGTTGCGAACACCCTGAAGAAGGGTGAAAACGTAAAGCTCATCTTTAGCGGTCGTACCGAGTTGGCAGCAGTGCTGGAAGCGGATGCAACTTCGTTCAAAGTGGCTTTGAAGGACGATGGGCAGGTCTTCGTCTATGGCCGCCAGGTGAGCGACTTCCGCACAGTGGATTATGAGGCTTTGACGACGCTGAATATTTCTGCTACGCAGGAATTGGTGCGGAAGATGGAGGCGTTGGAAAAGTCCTCCACAAGCGTGCTGCAAAAGCTGGAAGCTTTGAGCGCAGAAGTGGAGCAGCTTAAGACTGCGGGCGCAGGTACTGTTACGAGCCGGTAGCGTTGCGCCCGCGGCGTCCGTTGCGTGAAACGTCAATACATAGCTGCCCAATTCTTCAACATCTGCAAACCGTGTAGTGTGCCCACGCTCTCCGGGTGAAACTGCAGCCCGATGCAGGGAAACCGATCGTGGACGACGCCCATGTTCACGCCATCTGCAGTTTCAGCGATGCAAGAAAGCCCTGTTCCTTCCAGCCCGGAAATAGAAAGCGAGTGATAGCGCATGGCGCTAAACGGCTGTGGCAAATCCTTCAGAATGCTTTCGCCGGAATGATGCACCGTATGCACCTTTCCATGCACCGGCTCCGGCGCGTGTATGAGCTGCGCGCCGAAGTGCATACCTAAAGCCTGATGGCCGAGGCAAATGCCGAGGATGGGAATGCGGTCATGGAATCGTGCGATGGCTTCCATCGTGATGCCTGCCTGCACCGGGGTCTCAGGGCCGGGCGAGATAACAAGGCGTTCCGGCGCTAAAGCTTCCAGCTCACTAACCGAAATTCCGTCGTTGCGAAAGACAGCACAATCACCACCAGCCTGCAGGAGATAATGATGCAGGATGTGGGTGAAGGAGTCATAATTGTCAATGAGCACCCACATGGCCAGGCAGTTTCTGATTCACGCCGTCAAAGAAATGAGACAGGTCAGAGAAGACATCTTTTGCAAAAGGCAATACCATACCGATGTGCGCAAAGACCCATGGTGCGATCGGCTCTAACCAGGCGTAGGTTTTTGAAGCCGCCAGAGTTTCAGGTGCGATGAGATGTGCCCGGTTCGCAATCCATAGAAGCGAGCTCCAGATAAACGCGCCTATAAACGCGTAGAGTATGCCGCCAATAAGCCGGTTGATAAGACCGAGCATAGCCGCTTTTATGGCTGTTTCAATAGCTTTCGCAATGATGCGCACCAGCCAGAGCACACCGAGGAACAGCAGTATATAGGCGATAATCTGTGCCCAGGCAGATGTTACCCATTCATGCGCCAGCAGCCATCCTGCAAATGCGCCAGAAAGCTTCAGCGCTGCCAGCATACCGACAATGACGCCGAGCAGCGAACACAATGCCACGACGATTCCCTTCCGCCATCCTTTAAAAAAAGAAAGCGCTATGATAATGACGCCGAGGAAATCTATCATTGTCTAAACCCTGATTGAACGGCTCCCAAACTTGAAGGATTGTTTATGGAGAGTCAGTGTTGAATCCTTTACATCCTTCAATCTTTCAACTTAAGGTTTAGACTTTCGCCAGCAATTCCTTTACCATTTCTGAAATGGCCTTGCCTTCTGCTTTGCCAGCAAGGGCTTTGTTTGCTGCGCCCATCACTTTGCCCATGTCGGCCGGGGAGGCTGCGCCGGTCTGTGCAATCACTTCCTGAACGGCAGCACGCAAGGCATCGGTGGTCATCTGCTCCGGGAGGAAGCGGGCGATAATGGCCAGCTCTTCTTCTTCCTTTTTTGCAAGGTCTTCGCGGTTCTGCGTTTTAAAGATATCCAGCGAATCTTTGCGCTGCTTGGCCATACGCTGAAGCATTTTCGCCTCATCCGCTTCAGTCATGGCGTCTTTCGCGCCCGCGGCTGTTTTCTCTTTAAGAATTTCGGCTTTGATGGCGCGCAGCGTGCGCAGGCCCGCTTCGTCTTTTGCTTTCATGGCCGTTTTCATTTCGTCCATGATTTTTGTTTCTAAAGACATAGTGTGTGATGTTGGTATTAAGGGTTGTTTTTTAAGTCTTCATTCAGGGCATCAACCGCCTTTTTGTGAAACGTCTTAGCAAAGGCTTTCATCTCATTCGCCAGCGTAGTATTCCGTGTTGCGCGGTTGTAGGTATCGGCCATGCCCATCATGCTTTGGTAGAAGAAATCGGCCATTTCATCCACCATCATCTTCTTCGTCCAAAGGTCTATGCGGAGGGCACTTTTTTCCTGGCCGTCCCAAAGGCCGAGGAGCATGCCTTTGGCTTCCTGCAATCCTTCTACGCCGCCGTCGGGCGCATGCCAGTGAATGGTTTCCGGCATCTTCTCGTCGTCCAGCGCGATTTCTATATTAATGTGTGACTGGTGCATTTTCGTTGAGTCGTTGAAAAGTTGAATCGTTGAGAGATTGAGGTGTTTTTGCCGGTCGCATTGCTGTAAAACGCTTTAACGACTTGACGTTTCAAACATCTTAGCGCCCTGATTTTCGCAGTTGCGATACGCAGGCGGCAATGTCTTTTGGCAGCGGTGCTTCGGCAGTGATTTCGCCGCCTGCGGCGGAAGTAAAGGTAAGCCGGTAGGCATGGAGCGCAAGGCGGCCTAGCAGCGGGCGCTCTTCTTCTTCGCTTTTGCTCATCTTGAATTTACGCTTGATAGAAGACAGCAGAAACGGCTTGCCGTCGCCATAAATCGGGTCGCAGACAATGGGGTGGCCGATACTGCTCATGTGTACGCGAATCTGGTGCGTGCGCCCCGTGTGAATCTGCCATTGTATCAGTGCATGCTGCGGCCAGCTTTCCACCACGCGGTAATCAGTTACGGATTCCTTCCCCTTTTTTGCTGTGACCATTCTGCCTTTAATGGCGGGATGCTCGGCAATAGGCGCTTCAATGCGGCCCGCTTCCGGCGACGGTGTACCCAGCACAAGCCCGGCGTAGAATTTTCCAACCTCATGCCGCTCAAACAAGCCCGACAGATGCCTGTGCGCCCCTTCATTCTTAGCAAAGGCAATCACGCCACTCGTCTCCTTGTCTATACGGTGTACCACAAAGACGGGCGCGCCTAATTCCTCTTCCAGCATCCGGCGCACGGAAGGAAGGGCCGCATCAAAGCGGTCGGGGATGGACAGCAGCTTCGCCGGCTTGTTAACGATGATATAGTCCTCGTCCTCGTAAAGTTTTTCTGTTTTCATCTTTTGTTCATTCGCCGTTGCAGAACGCGCCGCGGCGCATTCCTACGTGTGCACTGCGTACCAGCTTTTCAGCGCCCCATCTTCGGCAGCACGCATTGCTTTTTGCTCGGCGGGCGTCTTATCGCGCAGGCCGCAAAGGTGCAGCGCTCCGTGGAAAATGACGCGGTGCAGCTCACGGTCGTAGGTGGTGCTGAACTTTTCGGCATTCTCGGCTACGCGTTCTACAGAAATGTAGATTTCACCGCGCAGGTCAGAACGCGCCGCGGCCAGCCGCGTTCCTACGGGTTCGGAAAGGTCAAAGGTGATGATGTCCGTATAGTCGTCGTGCTGCAGGAACTGAAGGTTAATGCCGTGCAGATGAGCGTCGGTGCAGAAGATATAGGTGAGCTGTATCTTCCGGGCAACGACCCCCTGATTAACAGTCAGGTGCTCAATAAACTTCCCAAGCGCCCGCCGGGCCTTTAACCGGGCCTGAACTTCCTGCTCAAAAAATCTTACTGCCATTATTCTGCTGTTTCAACCAAAATGTTGTCCGCGTCTTTCTTTCGGATACTCAGGTAATAGCCGGCGATGGAAATTGCCATCGGGTCGCCCATCGGTGCTATCATCTCCACCTCTACCGGCTCGCCCGGAATGCAGCCCATCTCCATCAGCGTAAGCCGGAAGTCTGTGTCCGCATGTTCTTTAATCACCGCCTTTCTGCCTGTCTTCAGCCTGGATAGCTGCACAATTGCCATGGAGCGAAGGTAGTTGAACGCATTGAGCGGGTAGAACGTGTTACACATGTGGGAATGAATGGAAAACATTCATGGTACCCGGGAAATTATTATGACGAAAAACAAAGTTTCCGGCTCATCCTGTTCAACCCGCTCAACTCATTCAACTTTGCCGCAAATGCACATCGGTCTTTACTTTGGCTCCTTTAATCCTATCCATACAGGTCATCTTATTATTGCAAACCACGTGTTGCAGCATTCCGGTGTAGATAAGATATGGTTTGTCCTTTCGCCGCACAATCCGCTGAAGGATTCTCACTCGCTGCTCAATGAGTACGACCGGCTGCATCTGGTAGAGCTGGCCATCGGAGACAATCCGAAATTCCGGGCGAGCAAAGTAGAGTTTCAGCTCCCTAAACCGTCTTACACGATAGATACCCTGACCCATCTACGTGAGAAGTTTCCTTTTGAGACATTCTCGGTGGTTATGGGATCAGACTCATTTCAGAATATTCAGCGCTGGAAGAACTGGGAGCAGCTGGCAGCTCAGTATGAGATCATTATCTATAAGCGCCCCGGATTTCCAGTGACGCCGCTGGAGCCTGCAAAAATGACGGTGCTGGAAGCGCCCGTGCTGGATATCTCAGCCTCTTTCATCAGGAATGAGATTAAGGCAGGGAAATCGGTCCGTTATCTGCTGCCAGAGGCGGTGTGGCAATACATTTCTGAGAACCGCTATTATCTTTAGCGGCATCTTGAACAATCGCCGACTGCAGGAGCTGCCTGCGTATATGATGCTCATTGCGGCCAATGCGCTGCCCGTCTATGGCGCGATATTGGGCAAGCTGGTTTTCTTCCAGGTATTGTATCTCTATTGGTTTGAATGCCTGCTGCTCATTCTTTTTGACCTCGTGCGTATTGCCTGCGCCCGTGGCAAAACGATACCCGAGATGACATCGGTAAGGATAAACGGCATCCTGACAAGCTATGACGCCGACCAGGATCTGCGGCTTTTCAACAAGATAAAAATGATGTTCTGGACTGCCTTCATTCGCACAGGCATGTTGCTGTTCTATCTGCTGTTTATCATCGTGTTCATCGGCTTTCAGGTAACGGCGAAGACTCACCGCACGGACGTGTATGATGCCATTATGCTGCGCGGGGCGTTTATGCAGACCGCATTGTGGGCGTTTATTATTTCCAATATTATTCAGCTCGTTGCAGGCTATTTCTACAATGGCCAATACCGCCAGCTTTCCCCGCGGGCATACCAGAATTTTTTCACCGGGCGCGTGGTCGTGATGCACGTGCTGATTGTCGGGAGCACATTCATCCATAAGTTCCTGTTTGAGGGAAAAACCTATGCGGTTGCCGGCGAAATTGTCTATGTAGGGCTGTTTATGCTCATAAAAACAGTTATGGATGTACGCCACCTGGCAAAGGAGCATGCCCCGGATGATGCAAATGCCAGTCCTATGATATGATCCCAGACTGCCTGGCGGACTTTTGCTGAAGCCTTTGCTTTAGCCTTTCTTCGCCGATGCCCGGCAGCATAAAAACCCTTTTTCATGCTGTTGAGCGTCTTAGTAGCGAGGCCTTGAAGTAATTCACAGCAGTGGCTTGTGCAATCCCTTACTTTTATTGCAACTAATAAAGGGCATCCTTACATCCAATATATGGGCTGGCTTGACAAGCTTTTCGGAAAGGAAGACGCGACCGGCGCGCCGGCATCCAGCCAGGGTGCCTACCCTTTCGCCGGGCTGGAGGGCATTCGCTTTGGCCGCTACAGCGACAACAATAAGTCTTACGCGAAAACACAGCGCTGGTACGAGGCTGAAGACCGGTATAAAGAGAAAGCATACTCAGATTCCTTCGTTGCGCTTTTTGGCTACATCAGCGATGAGGCGGAGGGAAACGTCCGCTTTCAGACCGAGGGCGGGAAACTCACCTTTGAGCTGGCGCAGGGGTCTAAAAAAGTATATGGCGAAAGTGACGGCGGGCGCATTGTGGCGCGGGCGCCTATTGCCATAATGGAGCAGCCCGGCAATGCGGTAATGCGTCGGCTGCTGGAGCTGAATTTCTCGCTGTTCTACAGTCGCTGCGCTTTAGACGGGAAGCAAACGCTCTGTATGGTTTTTGACACAACCGTACCTATGGCGTCGCCCAATAAGATGTATTACGGGCTGAGGGAAATAGCCAAGTTCGCAGACCGGCAGGACGACCTGCTGGTATCCGACTTTGCGACTTTAACGCCTACGGATACCGGACACATCCTGCCGCTTCCGGAAAATGAGCTGGACGTTAAGTACACTTACTTCCGCCGCTGGATTGAGGAGACGCTGGCGCGGACTGCCGGGCTCAACGCCGACTCGTTTTCAGGAGCGATTGCATACGCATTCCTGACGCTCCTGTACCGGATTGACTTCCTCATTGTGCCGGAAGCCAGATTAATGGCCGATCTGGAGCAGGTGAGCGCGCTATACTGGACGCGAAAAGACGAGACGCCCATTGTGGAGCGGAATGCAATGCTGCGTGAGGGCATCCGAAAGCTCCTGGATATTACCCGCGCCCAGTTTGCCGAGGGTGTTTACCGCTCAAAAGGCACTTTTGCCATTACGCCGGTGCCGCCGCCGGATAAGGTCAGGGAAAATGTGCAGGCTGCAAACAAAGACGCGGTCTGGTACGTGGACAACAAATACCCGGACCTTGCCCTGACTATCAACGAGTACGGCATGGCTTATAACCAGTTTACCTATTCCATGCCCGCGCTCATTACAGACCTGGCCACCATCTACATGGCGGTGATGCATGCGGGCTTTTTCCAGGAGCTTGGACTGAGCCGGCAGTTTTATAAGCCTGAAACAAAAACCATTGACAAAGCCCTGGTCACACAGGCTGTGGATGCCGCTATCGCGCGCTGGCCGGACAAATACGTCAATCTGAAATGGAATCATGACAAAGTGAAATACGATGGCCTCTGGGAATTCGGGCAGAGCTTTTCGGAGCAGGTTGTGAACCTTAATCTTGAAGTGAAGCGCTAAGGGGCTTGCCGGTTTGCGTATAGCGGCGCCCGTCATTACATCCTTCCAGACAAACAAAATCAGTTAATGTCCATCCAGGAAACCATAGAGCGCTACCAGAACGCGGTGGTGCAGATAGCCACCAAAACCGGCACAGGCACGGGCTTCTACCTGCCTGCTTATGATCTGATAGTCACTAACAACCACGTTATTCGCGACCAGCGGCAGGCCACTATCAAAGGGCGGACTTTTAGCAAGCAGATTTCCCGGGTTGTGTTTGCCGACGAGCGCTATGACCTCGCATTTTTGTTGCCGCCGCCAAATGTAAACGACTTCCCGGATCTGCGTCTGGGCGATTATGGCTCTCTGAAAGACGGCGACGACGTGTTGGCGATTGGCCACCCCTACGGGCTTAATTATACCGCGACCCAAGGGGTAATAAGCCGGGTAGATCGTGTGCAGCAAGGCATTCACTACATACAGATTGACGCCGCTATAAATCCCGGCAACTCCGGCGGTCCGCTCGTGAACCAGAACGGCGAGGTGGTAGGCGTCAACACATTCATAATCAAGGGCGGTGACAATCTCGGCTTCGCGCTGCCTGCCTCCTATCTCAGGGAAGCCCTGGATCAATATCAGCCCGTGCGGGATCAGGTGGTCATCCGCTGTCCTTCCTGCAGCACCCTTGTAACGCAGGCTACGCTGGATAATGGTAAATATTGCCCCAACTGCGGAACGAAGATTGAATTTCCAAAGCAGGATGCTTCAGAAGAAGCCCCCCTAAGCGGAATAGCAAAAACGGTGGAAGAAATTCTGGAGCGCCTCGGCCACAACGTAGAGCTGGCCCGCAGCGGCGCCAACCGCTGGGAAGTGGAAGCGGGCAGCGCAAAGATTAAAATTGCCTACAACCCGGATAACTACTTCGTGATCTCGGATGCCTTTCTGTGCAAGCTGCCCCGGCAGAATATCGGGGCAGTTTACCAGTATATGCTCCGCGAGAATTATGACCTGCACGGCAAGCTTTTCTCACTTCAGGGAGATAATATTGTGCTTTCATCCCTCATCTACGACCCTGAGCTTACTCCGGAGAGCGGCGAAGCCATGTTCAAAGACCTTTTTCAGCGCGCCGACTTCTACGACAGTCAGTTGATAGAGCAATTCGGCTGCCAGCCCATATTGGAAGAATCCTAAGCGCTCACCGCTCATCACTCACCATGCCCACGGTATCGCGCTTTGAAGATCTGGACATCTGGCAGCTTGCCCGGCAGCAATGCAACTCTGTATCTGAGCTGATTGAAGACGGCCGCTTTGACTTTGACTCGCCATTGGCAGATGAGATCAACCGCGCCACAGCTTCCGTTATGGATAATATTGCACAAGGCTTTGACCGTTTTTCAAGGTCCGACTTCCGACATTTTCTCACTGTAGCCAAGGGTTTCAATGCGGCCTCCCGCTCACAAATACACCGCGCGGAAGACCGGAGATACATCCTTCCCGATGAATGCCGGAAATTGCTGGATGCGTCTGCCAGTCTTTCCATGAAAATATCCAACCTGATTAACCATCTTCACACTGCCGACCGCCCGCCGCAGCATCAAGCCGACGTCCGGGAGCAGGAAATAAGCTATGCTCATCCCAATGATGCAGGATATAATTTGCCGCGGGATTTCGTTGAAAAGGCCGAATAGCAATTACACATAACACATCCGTATAAAAACCCAATGCCCCTTCAAGATAAACTCCGGGAGATGCTCGGACAAAAAACCAACCAACAAATGGAAGCACAAACCCAATTTTTAGAAGAAAACAGCAAGCGCGAAGGCGTAACCACATTGCCATCCGGCCTTCAATACGAAGTCCTTCAGGAAGGCAGCGGCGAAAAGCCCGGCCCGGCCAGCCGCGTCACCGTGCATTATGAGGGCCGCCTTTCTGACGGCAAAGTGTTTGACTCCTCCTACAAGCGCGGCCAGCCGGCAACCTTCGGCGTCAATCAAGTCATCGCCGGCTGGACGGAAGGATTACAGCTGATGCCCTCCGGCTCCAAGTGGCGCTTGTTCATTCCTTCGGAGCTTGGCTACGGTTCAAGAGGCGCAGGCGGCTCCATTCCGCCGAATGCTGCCCTGGTATTTGACGTGGAGCTCATTAGCATTTCTTAGAAATCCGGCAGGCTTTAAAGAAGCGGTAATCCGCGCAGTGCTATCACAAGCAGCACGATGATGCTTCCAATGTAAACAGCGGCAAATCCAAACATTGCCGCTGTTTTGTTTTTGAAAAAGTAGCCGGCTAAAGGCAAAACCTGCAGGCTGTGCAGCCCGAAGAAATGCGCGATTCGCAGGTCGCCGTGCTGTGTGCTCCAGTTCAGGAAGGGCAGCCCGTCGGCACTGTCTCCGCTGCCTACGGTATGGCGCAGCAGCGCGCCCATAATGCCGCCTTCAAAAGCAAAGACGACAAAAGCGATAAGCCCAAGCCGGATACCATAGAGATATGCTTTGGGAAGCCGCTTGTCGTAATGGCGAAAGAAATGCAGGGCGATGACCGCCGTCCAGACCGTAAATGCGCTGATGACGATGCCCATCGCCTGAAAGAGAATGGTGTCTGCAAGTGTGGCAACATTGAAGTGCGACATCCTGCCGCGCGCCGCCTGCCCGCAGATAACCAGCAGCTCAAAACCCAGGGAGATGATCGTAGCCCAGGTGTAATGCCGCACTGCGCGCCGCCGCGTCAGGTGGGCCGTCAGCCAGCCTAGCGTCCAGACGGCGATGGCGATAGAGAGGCAAAACTTGAACGGCTTAATGGCCGCCGGGATGCCGGAGACCTGCCTATCCGACGCCCATATCAGGATGAAGCTAAGCGCCGCGCCCAGCCAGCAAAGCCAGCCAAACCAATAGAGCGCTGCATTCCGCCGCTTAAGCTCCTTTAGAAAATTTTCAGGTGCCATTACTCAATCGTTAGCGGCAAAGTATTGACGCGTTTTCGCAAAACGAATGAGCAGGTATAGCAGCAATCCCGCAGGCCCCATCATGAAGCATCCGAAAGCAGGCAGCAGCGCCAGTAGGTGCGGAATGCGATGCCGCCGCGCATTGCGCACGATGAACAGGCCCGTCATCAGGTCAAATGCCAGGTAATGCACTCAGCCGGCGAGCAGCACGGTCTTGTTTTGGAACAGCGCCCTGATGCCGTCCAGCGTCCCGAAGCTCTTGAAATCGGCGGGATGGAAATTCGTCGCAATCAAATACACGTACAGACACGCCAGCAGCGTTATGATAATGCCGACGATGAATCGGTCGGCCCATTTCCAGAGCGGCAGAAAAGCAAGCGCCAGCCAGCCGGCAAGCACAAAAGTGTTGGCTGTGCTAAACAGATTGTCGGCACTCATGCTTCAGAATTTTCGCAGTTTCAAATAGCCGCTTTCACCTGCGCAATCACATCAGACAGGCCGCTCGCGTCTTGTCCGCCTGCGGTTGCGAGCTGCTTATTTCCGCCGCCGCCGCCTTTTATCAGCGGCGCAACCCGTTCCTTTATCAGCTTAGCGGCATCCAGTCCTTTTGCCTGAGCCCCTTCCGAAATAGCGACGGCTACAGACGCCTTCTCGCCAACCCTGGCGACCAGCACTACGACGCCTTCATTCAGCTTACGCAACAGGTCGCCAGCCAGCTTGCGCAACGCGTCCATAGACGAAACAGCCACTTCCGCGCCTACAAATGATAGCCCGTTTACTGCTTCGGTCTTTTGGGAAAGCTCTTCCGCCATCGCGGCAAGCTGCTGTCCTTCCATTACTTCAAGCTGCTTGCGCAAAGTGGTGGTTTCCACTTGCAAAGCTTCAATGCTTTTGCCGAGGTCTTTCGGATTCTTGAGCGCTTCGCGGCCTGCGCGCAGTTGCTCCAGCTCTGAATAAATCAGCTCTTCTGCCGCAGCTCCGCTGACCGCTTCTATGCGGCGGACGCCTGCTGCGACTGCGCCTTCACTTTTTATTTTGAAGAAACCCAGCTCGCCCGTGCTGCCTACGTGCGTGCCGCCGCACAGCTCAATGCTGTAAGTAGGGTCCATCATTACCACGCGCACCACATCGCCGTACTTCTCGCCGAATAGCGCCATAGCACCCATCGCCACCGCCTCGTCCTTGCTCATGCTCCTGATGACGACCGGTACGTTTTCCCGGATTTTGGCATTGACGATGCGCTCAACAGCGGCAAGCTCCTCGTCGCTCATCTTGGAAAAGTGCGAGAAGTCAAAGCGAAGCTGCTCGCCATTTACAAGCGAGCCTTTTTGGGCTACATGCGTGCCCAATACCTGCCGCAAGGCCGCGTGCATAAGGTGAGTAGCGCTGTGATGCCGTTCTATAGCCTTGCGGCGCGAGGCGTCAACCGAGGCCGTCACTTCGCCGCCCAGGTCTTCAGGAATGCTATCTGCGAAGTGGATGATGAGGTCGTTTTCCTTCTTGGTATCCACAATTGCTAATTGCAAATTGCCGATTGCCAATTGTCCCCTGTCTCCAATCTGTCCGCCGCTTTCTGCGTAAAAGGGCGTTTCGGCGAGGACGATTTGGTAGCTCTCCTTGCCCTTCGCCTTCACCTTGCGGTAGCGGAGGACTTCTGTTTTCGTTTCCAAAGAATCATAGCCGATGAATTTCGGGCTGCCTTCTTTGAGAACGATCCAATCTTCGGTGTCTAAGGCTGTGGCGGCGCGGGAGCGGGTTTTTTGCTTTTGCATTTCTATGTCAAAGCCTGCATCATCAACTTTCCACCCTTTTTCTGAGGCAATAAGTCTTGTCAGGTCTAAAGGAAACCCGTAAGTGTCATATAACTTAAACGCAATGTGCCCGGGTATATGTCCTTCAATAACTGCTTTGAAATTTCCCGTCTTGTTTGAATTATAGCCTATGGTTACATGACCGCTTTCAAAGAATTCTAACCCTTTTTCTAAGGTTTTTAAAAACGCATCTTCTTCCTCCTTCACCACTTTACTCACAAAGTCAAGCTGCTTTTCCAACTCGGGAAACACGTCTGCAAACTGCGCAGCAAGCCCCTGCATCAGCTGATGCAGCAGCGGCGTCTTATAATCCAGATAAGAATAATAATATCGCACTGCCCGTCGCAAAATCCGGCGAATCACATAACCCGCGCCGGTATTGCTCGGAAGCTGCCCATCTGCAATCGTAAAGGCAATGGCGCGGATGTGGTCGGCAATGACGCGGAAGGCAATGTCGGCCTTGCTATCGGTGGCGGTGTATCGGTGGTTCGTGATGCTTTCAATCTTCGCAATGGTGCCGGAGAAAACATCGGTGTCATAGTTGCTCTGCTTCCTTTGCAGCACGCGCACGAGGCGTTCAAAGCCCATTCCGGTGTCCACATGCTGCGCCGGCAGCGGGTGCAGGGAGCCGTCCTTCACGCGGTTGAACTGCATGAACACATTGTTCCAGATTTCTATCACCTGCGGATGGTCGGCATTCACGAGGCTACCGCCGCGGCCATCTTTGCGTTCTTCCGGCGTGCGCGTGTCCACATGGATTTCGGTGCAGGGGCCGCAGGGGCCGGTGTCGCCCATTTCCCAGAAATTGTCCTTCTTATTGCCAAAGATGATGCGCTCTTCCGCCACGTGCTGCTTCCAAAGGTTAAGGGCGTCCTCATCGCGAGCCAGACCTTCCGCTTCATCACCGCCAAAGACCGTGACATACAGCTGGTCTTTCGGAATCTTATAGACTTCTGTCAGCAGTTCCCAGCTCCAGTCAATCGCTTCTTTTTTAAAGTAGTCGCCGAAACTCCAGTTGCCCAGCATCTCAAACATGGTATGGTGATAAGTGTCCACGCCCACTTCCTCCAGGTCGTTGTGCTTGCCGCTCACGCGCAGGCATTTCTGCGTATCCGCCACACGCGGCGCGGGCGCGGGCTGGTTGCCGAGGAAGGCATCCTTAAACGGCGCCATGCCGGAGTTGATGAAGAGCAGGGTAGGGTCATTCTTCACCACAATTGGGGCGGAAGGAACAATGATGTGGCCTTTGCTTTTGAAGAAGTCAAGAAATTGCCGGCGTATGTCGGAAGCAGTCATTGGAGAAATTCGGAATGTGGAATCCGGAATGCGGAATTCCCGGAACGGGCGCAAAAATAAGGCATTGGCCGGGCGCATTCTGTAGGGGCGTGCCCTCGTGGCCGCGCTCGCCGCAGCCGATCATGTTGTGATGGGCGGCCACGAGGGCACGCCCCTAAGATTTGCCGCTACGCCGTATCTTTTCAAAGAATTGAGGCGATTAGCGCTCTTTTAATCAATGCAAACAATCCTGACCCGCACAGCCAAAACCCTATTGTGCTTCCTGATCGCATTCCAGACCCATGCACAGAACGCGGAAGTTGCAGAGGCGGCGGCGCGTTACAAAGGCGAGCACGCCATAGTGTGGCAGCAGACCGGGAATCTGCGCATTCAATATCAGGGGGCCAAGCTTGTAGGCCGCAGCGAGTCGGCGCGGGAGGTGCTGCTTCTTACCGACCGCGGCGCTGCTATGCACAATCGCGATGTAGTTTATTATGGCTTCCAGCAGGCTATGGATGGCATGGAGGCGGAAACCCTTGTGCCAAATGGCAGCCGGTATAAAACAGTTCGCGCCACCGAGTTCCGCACGACACACAGTCAGGACGAGAGCATTTTTTATAATGATACAAAGCAGACGGTCGTCACCTTCCCAAGCTTGTCGCGGTATGCACGCACGCGCCTCAGCTACGGGCAGCTTCATCACGATCTGCACTTCATCCTGCCGTTCCGTTTCCAGACCAGCATCCCGGTGCGCGAAGCAACTTATACGGTCACTGTTCCGCACGGTGTTAAGCTTGGCTACCACATGGAAGGCGCGCACACAGACCGTATAAAACTGACTACGGAAGAGCGCCGCGGAGAAACCATCTATACCTGGACGGCTAAGGACATGCCGGGCATCAAGCCTTATGAGAATGCGCCCTCGCCGGCCTATGCTGCCGCGCATGTAGTGGTGTACATCAAGAACTATGAGAACCAAAGCACCGGCGCGACGGTTCCCTTTCTTTCAGGCGTCGGCGATTTGTATCGCTGGTACTACGGCTTTATTAAGAATGTAGATAAGGGCGACAACGAAGCACTTGCCAACCTTGCCGACAGCATTGTAAAAGGCGCGGGAGGGCAGCGCGAAAAGGCGTCGCGTATCTACAAATGGGTGCAGGACCATCTGCGTTATGTAGCTTACGAAGACAGCCTCGGCGGCTTTATTCCGCGCGCTCCGGTAACGGTTTGTGAGCGCCGCTTCGGCGACTGTAAGGATATGGCGAGCCTGCTGGTAGCCCTTAGCCGCAAGGCGGGGATTGACGCCCATCATGCCTGGATTGGCACCCGTGATATTCCCTACATCTACGCAGAGTTGCCCTCGCCCATTTCCGACAACCACATGATTTGCATGGCGCGCATTGATGGAAAATGGGTTTACATGGACGGCACCGACCGCAGTATCCCATTCGGCATGGCGCCTGCGCCGCTGCAAGGCAAGGAAGCGCTGGTGAGTCTTAGCGAAAAGGATTTTGAAGTGGTAACGACGCCGGTAGCGCCTACAACGCAAAACACCACCAGCGATACAAGCTTCATCACGCTTTCCGGCGATGACGTGAAAGGCGATATTGCTGCCCGCTATACCGGCTATCCGGCCTGGCGCAAAGCGGCCCGTATGCTCTACAGCAGCGGCACCGATCGCGATAAGTGGCTCCGCACGATGCTGCAACGCGGCTCTGAACGTTACATGCAGGAGCCTGCCTATTTTAAAGTGGCGGCTGATGCAGAAAAGAGCTGCGCCATGCGTGCGAAATTCAGCCTTGCCGGCTTTGCCAGAAGCGCAGGCGGCGAACGGTATCTGAACATGAATCTCCAGCATGATTTTGAGGACGACTATGCCGACGAAAAGCTGCGCGAGGCGCCTATCCAGTATGATTATTGCCAGCGCATCCGACAGGTTGTCTGCCTCAACATTCCTTCTGGTTTCAAGCCGACTTATATCCCGCCGGATAAAGCAGATGAAGCCGCCGGCCTTTGGAGCTATAAGCTGCATTATGAGCAGAAGGGGAGCAAGCTGTGGCTTACCAAAGAAATCACCTGCAATACCCTGCTCATACAGCCTGCACAATTTTCTCAGCACAATCGCCTGGTGGAGGGCTTGCGCGAAGCTGGAAAGGAATCAGTGGTGTTAGGTCAAATTAATTGACATTCTTTCCGCCTGTCACGGCTTTAGCCAATCAACAGACTTCCATAACCCACGACTTAAGTGGGACAGACAAAGCATATAAAATGCCGAACCAGTTGTTCCAACGCGTTGTTCTTTTAGCCTGCAGCATTTTTCTTGTAACAGATATCACTGCCCAGCCCCGCAACCCGATAAAGCCGGAAGAATCGCCTAAACTCCACGCCATCCCGGATTCGCTAAAAAGCGCTCCCGCCGTTTTTATTCTGGAAGAACGCCGCATAGAAATGCTGCGCGGCGATGAGGGCTACGAGCAGTACTATACCACTCACCATATTATCCGCCTCAACGATGATAAAGGCGTGGAATATTTCAACACGTTCAATATCCCGGTAGTGCCTGGCACCGAGCTTTATAAGTTCAAGGCCCGTACCATTCTGTCCGGCGGAAAGGTGATTGACGTAGGCCGCGACAAGCTGAAGAAGATAAAATCCGAGCGTGGCATTCCTGAATATCTACTCGCTATGGAAGGCGTAGAGCCGGGCGCGGAGGTGGAAGTCCTTTACACGCAAAAGCTCCCCGGCACTGCAGCTTCGCAGGAAGTCTTTCAGTATCCGGTGCCGGTGATGCAGGCGGTCTTTCAGATGATTGTGCCCGACCACATGCGCTATGAAGCGAAAGGCTATAACGGCTTTCCGACGCCAAAAGATTCCAGTCTTGGAGATGGGCAGGCGAGCTACCGTTCCGTCTCTTACAACATTCCCGCAGTGGAGGATGAGCCTAACAGTCGGTACAAAGCACTGCTGCAACGGGTGGATTATAAACTCAGTTACGTCCTGCGCACCGGAAAGGATGACGAGCGCCGGATGAGCTGGAGAGAGATGGCTAAAACATTGCATGGCCGCTATATAGACTTCAACAGCCGGCAGCTGCGCACCGCCGGCGATTTGCTGCGGCAAATGGGCCTTAACGTGGACGATGAGCCGGTAAAGAAAATTACCACCATAGAATCCTGGATAAAAAGCAACGTGACGCTCTCGCCAGGACTGCGCGACGAAAGTGCAGAGGATTTTGAGCAGAGCGTGCGCAAGCGGATGAGCACGGAGAAGGGGATTGTGCGACTGACCGCAGCTTGCCTGCAGGCGGCTGGCGTAGAATACGAAGTGGGCCTCGCCGGCAACCGTTTTTCTTTTGCGATGGACGACAGCCTGGAGATTTGGGACTATATAGACGAGTACCTCTTCTACTTTCCTGCCCTTAAAACTTACCTCGCGCCGGCTGTGCAAGGGCTGCGCTATCCGCTTATTCCTTATTCCATCTGCGGCACGCGCGGTGTTTTTACAAGGACGAAAAAGACTTCCGATGGCTACAGCACAGCCGGCCTGGATATCCGCGACATTCCGCTGCCGCCTGCATCGGCAAGCAGTGTTACCATTGACGCATATCTGGAGCTGGAAGGCAGAGACCTGACGCCGCTCGTAGGTACCACTTATCTGATGAAGGGCTACAGTGCATCCTCACTGCGCCAAACGCTGTTGAGTATCCCTAAAGAAAAGGAGCGTGAAGTGATTCTTGCCATCACAGGGCTTTCGGATAAGCCCGACGATTTGGTGGATTATTCTGTGAAAAATCTCGCCTTAGACAACATCACGGCAGATAAGCCGCTTACAGTAAGAGCCAGCATTCATTCGCCAAAACTGATTGAAAAAGCCGGGCCGAAATACCTCGTCAATGCCGGCGCGCTTATAGGCCGGCAGATGGAGCTTTATGAAGAGAAAAAGCGCCGCCTACCGGTGGAGCTGGATTATCCGAATGAGCAGCCGCGCACGCTGCACATCAGGGTCCCGGCAGGCTATAAGGTCGTGAATCCGCAGGCCTTTCGCATGGATGCAAGCTGCAAAGCCGGGGGCAAAGAAGCCTGCGGATTTCATTCTGACTACCGGCAGGAAGGCGCCGATATCATAGTTACTGCGCGCGAGTTCTACAATCAGGTTTCTTATCCCCTGACGCAGTATGAGGCTTACCGGAAGGTGGTAAATACCGCCGCAGACTTCAGCAAGGCAGTGCTGGTGCTGCAAAAAATGTAAGCTGGTTTTTGTTCACTCCTTATCTTTGACCCACAAATCAGTACGGAGGCAGTAGCTCAGTTGGTTAGAGCATCGGTTTGTGGTACCGAGGGTCGAGGGTTCGAGCCCCTTTTGCCTCCCTTTATTTTGAAAAGCCCTGAAGCAGTTCAGGGCTTTTTCTTTGCTCTAAGATGTGCCTTTTGCGCTTCGTTTCGTCCCCTGATATGATTATCTTTGGAGTTACCAATCATTGTTCATTAATAAAAAAGTAAACCTGCCATGAATCTAGAAATTACAGGCAAGCTGGTAGAAAAGTATGACACTCAGACCGTGAATGACCGCTTCCGCAAGCGTGAGTTCGTGATTGAGGTTACGGAAGAAGTGAATGGCTCCGCCTTCACCAACTTCGCCAAAATGCAGCTCGTACAAAACAAGACCGATATAATAGACCGCTTCAATCTGGGCGACATGCTGCGGGTAAACTTCAGCATCAAGGGCAACCGCTACGAGAAGGAAGGCAAGGTGTCTTACTTCTCCAACCTGGATGCATGGCGCATTGAAAAGGCAGACGCGGCTGGCCAAAACAGTGGCGGCAATGCTTATCAGGCGCAAGGCCAAAACAGCGGCGGTGGCAACTACAATAGTAACGGCGGCGGCTATAACAACAATGGCGGCAGCAATTGGAACGGGGGCGGCAATAACGGCAACGGCGGCAACTGGTCTAACAACAACAACAATAACGGCGGTAACTGGAACAATGGCAATAGCAGCAACGCCGCTTCCGGCAACAACGCCGCTCCTCCGGCCTACCAGCCCGGCAACAGTGGCGGCGGCGCTGAAGCAGCCGACGATCTCCCATTCTAAGGCTTGACTACTGACAATCAACAGCACGCGGCGCAGAGACCCACCGTCTTTTGCGCCGCGTGCTTTATTTTGCCGCTCCTTTTTCCTTCCCATTCCTCCTAAAATGATGCGCGTTCCGTTTCGTCTGCTGCCCTTGTTGGCGGCCGTCCTGTTCCTGTTTTCGTCCTGCCACCGGACGCCGAAGTATATCCGCTACATTCCCAAAGATGCCTTCATGGTTTTGGGCATTCATACCGGCGAGATGCGCAAAGAGCTGGCCTGGAGCGCCATCACGGGTAGCAATCTGCTGGATGAATTGCGCAAAACGGGCAGCGGCGATAAGGCTCCTCAGGCGCTTAAAGACATTGAGGCTTCCGGTCTGGATTTCGGCAGCACCTTGTATTTCTACGCAAAGCCGGACACCCGCTTTGCTAATAGCATGAAACTCGCGGCAGTCCTGCCGGTAAAGGATAAAGCACAGCTGGACAAGTACATTCAAAGCCACTTCGCAGGCCTGGCCATCAGCGTCCAAAAGGGCCGGAGCGAGGCATTTATAGATAGAAAGTTCATGCTGAGCTGGAACGACGATGTGCTTATGGCTATGAGCCCGGTGGTCAATAAGGTGGCGCACAATGAAGCGGTGCACACCGACATCATAGACTCTGCGGGCGGGGGCGAACCTTACACCTGGACGGAAGAGGTGGCCGATCCGGCCGCGACGTCTGTTGAAATGGCCGCCGCCTTCCAACCTGTAAAGGCTTCCGGCATTGATGAGCTGAGCCGGTTTAAAGAGCTGGAAGGGGCAAATCATGACCTTACTTTCTGGATGAGCTACGACGCCATGATGGATATGTACAACAGCTACGGCGGCGGCGACATTCCGGGCGTGGGTATGATGGGCATGACTATGGGCAACACCCTGTTTAAAGGCAGCGCCATGGCTTCGGGCTACGACTTTGAGAAGGGACGCATTGACGGGATCATGCGTTATTACGCCTCAGACAGTATGAAGCCGGTAGCGAAGGAGTTTGGCCGCGAAAATGTAGATGGCGACATGCTGCGCCGCCTTCCGGCGCCGGGCCTTAATATGGCGGGTGGATTTCACCTCTCGCCGGCAGCCATAAAGCTTATGCTGGAAAAGATGAACCTTTCCGGCATGGCTAATCTGGCGCTTATGAGCCAGGGCATCACGATGGACGAAGTGCTCGGCGGCTTTACCGGAGATATGGTTTTTGCCATCAATAATTTCCGTATTACGCGCAAGGTGCAGGTGGGAGACAGCGCAGCAGGCACGGAATACGGCATGGTACCCTATCCGGTCACCATGCCGGAAATGGACTTTGTCTATGCGCTGGAAATCGGCGACCGGACAAAGCTGATAAAGCTTTTTGGCCTGTTTGGAAAAAGCGAGATGCTTCAGCAGACATCTGCGAACACATACGTTATGATGGGTGGTAAAAGCAGCCTTGTAATAGGCGATAAATACATTGCGCTCAGTTCTAATGCGGCTACGGCGCAGGCCTTCCTGAAAGAGCACGCAGGCGCGATGCCCGATGCTGTGCATAAGGAAATTGCCGGACATCCCGTGGGCATGTGGGCAGACGTAGCAGGCCTTATAAATGCCGGCGGAGCCCTGGCAAGCAGCAGTCCGTCCGACTCAGCCGCCTTCTCAGTGGTAAAAAATGCGTTTACCACATTCAGTATGAAGGGCGGCGCTTTTAAGGATGGCGCAAACGAATACCAGATGTCCCTGGGCTTCCGCGACAACGGGGAGAGCAGCCTGCTACAGCTTTTGCATATCGCGCAGCAGCTTTCCGCGCTTCGCGGCAAAAAGGATGAGTTTGCGGCAAAGTAGCGGCTAACCTTTCCGCACAGAATGCCGTCTAAGAGGCAAGCGTTCTCGTAACGGTTTCCTAACAAAAAGTTGGCAATCCCGCCAAAAAATACAATCTTGTCCAAAATTTCGGCTTTTCGCATGAGATACGGTAAATGCTCCTCCTACCCGCTACTGCTCCTTCTTATCGCCGCGCTGGCTGTCAGCAGTTGCCGTAAAGAGAATGGCATTGACAATAATAAAGTGGTACTTACGCCCTATGGCGTCTTCTTTGGGGATAAGGTCGGCTTGCTTCAGAATACCAACGACGGCCTGAGCTACCGAACCTTTAATTCATTGAAAGGTGATGGCGCAATTATGCGATCCATCATTGTTTCCGCAGAAAACATCATTCTTATAAAGAAAAATCTGTTTGTATCGGACAATAACGGTCTTGACTTTAATCAAGGGAAGGGCTCTGCTGTGAATCCAACAGCTAACTGGGCAAGCATGATCCTGGATGTGCCCGGCTTTGGTACTGCGCCGCCACGTATATATTTGGCGAGCACTGTGCCCAATGGCGTTCAATACAGCGAAGACCACGGTGTAACCTGGACTCAGGAATCCACTACTTCCTGGGGAAGTATCACCGGCGCAAACGTCAGCTCTTTTGCCTACACACCTAATGGATTTCTCTTCGGTATGGATCAGACGGGTGCCAATCTGTATTTAAAACATGGCTCCCTGATGTGGAATCAATCCGCTAACGCTACCGGGCTTCCTAACGGCATATGGTATCTTTCAAGCTTCAATAACACAGTCCTGGCGATAGATCGCAATGGCGCCGGCGGTGTGCAGTACAGCAACGACACCGGCCTCACCTGGACCAAGTACGCGGGCATCCCCGGCAATCAGCAGATATACGCCTGCTCGGCGCCTCTGGGCCAGACCCTGCTTGCGGGCACGGATTCTGCGGGCGTTTACCGGCTGTCCGGCGGCGTATTCGTGCAATCCAACAACGGCCTGAAGCCATTTACGTCTGTTTACGGCATTACAGGCAAACAGGATACCTACAAGAACGGCATCATCAAGCGCTACGTCTATATCGCCACCAACTTTGGCCTGTATCGCAGCGAAGACCTCGGCCAGAATTGGGTGCTGGCTATGCCCGGCGACTTCCGTACGATCTGGTAGGACTTACAAATCGCCTTCTTCAACGCCGTCTGGCCCGAGCGCATCGCCAAGGTCACGGCGTTGTTTCTTTGTAGGGCGTCCGGTTTTACTGAGGCGTTTTCCGGTATAAAAGGAGGAATCTATGTATTGCGCAGGCAGCTTGTCTTCGTCCGTAGTCAGGTCTGCGTAGTTTTTCACGGCTTCCTCATATCCTGCGCGGTTGTAAAGCAGACCCGTCACCTCAATGGTCCAGCGGCGGGCCGGCGTTTTGATGTCATAGCGGTCGCCGATAGCCACGGGACGGGCCGGCTTAATGTTTTGGCCCGCCAGCTTCACTTTGCCCTCATCACAGGCGGCAGTTGCGAGGCTCCGGGTTTTAAAGATGCGGATGGCCCACAGATATTTGTCAATCCGGAGTTTTTCAGCTGTCGCCATAATTCTTGGAACGAAAAAATTCATACCGAAGGTAGTGGGCGACATTCCGGAAAGAGCGGCGCCGGAATGGCTGATTTTGTTCACCATCAGGCGGCCATGCTATATTTTTGGACGCTTTCCCTGCCATTGCCCAACGTATTGAACCGCATCTCTGTCTTGGAATAAACATGGTGCTTTACTCCGAAGCTTGCAACTCTGAATTAATTGCGTATTTTGGCCCTTCGGAGGCAGAACTACTAAACTTCAACAAACTCTTCTTTCTCCTTAAACACGTTCATCGCAGCGCAAGATCATGATCAGGAAAAATATGCTCGCCGTCGCAGGCCTCACTGCGGCCCTCGCCTTTAGCGGTACCCAGGCTATCGCACAGGACGTTCACTTTACCCAGTTTACCGCGGCTCCGCTGACCATCAACCCGGCTTTCACCGGCGCTTTTGACGGCACATTCCGCGTAGCGGGTATCTACCGCGACCAATGGCGCAGCGTGACGGCTCCTTTTGTTACCATTTCGGCTTCAGTGGACGCGCCCGTGAGACTTGACCTCACCGGCGATGACTTCCTCGCTGCAGGCCTCCAGTTTTATAATGACAAGGCAGGTGACGGCAATCTGTCTAATACGTCGGTGCTTGGATCTGTGGCCTACCACAAGTTCCTGGGCGGCGGTGGCGGCAATGGCTTTAAGGACAAGATGCTCTCTCTCGGCTTTCAGGGGGGCTATACTTCCAAGAGCATTGACCTGAGCAAGCTGTACTTCGGAGATGAGTTTAATGGCGGCCAGTTCACGCCGGGCGTGGGCCAGGAAGCGCTGAACAATAAGGTGAATTACTGGACCATCAATGCAGGCCTTGCCTGGGCACACCGTCCGGCTGAGCGTTTTGCTTATACAATTGGTCTTGGCGCTAATAACCTGAACCAACCGCGCGAAGCGCTGGAGCGTAAGGTGAACAGCGAAGTAGGTCTTGGCATGCGCTATACCGCACAGGTAGGAGCTATTGCTTCCGTCAGCAGCCGTCTGCGCCTCCTGCCAGCGCTTCTTTACCAGTCTCAATCCAGCGCAACAGAGCTGGTAGTTGGTAATGAATTCAATTACGCGATCTCCAACCCCGACTACATGAGCGTATCAACGGCAGTATTTGCAGGCGTTTTTTACCGTAGCAGCGATGCCATTATGGTGACCGGCGGTATTGATTTCAAGGGTTTCCGCTTTGGCGTTTCTTATGACTACAACACGTCTTCGCTCAAAGATGCATCAAAGGGTAATGGTGGTTTTGAGCTTTCAATCCGCTACATTGCGCCCAACCCGCTTGACTTTGCAGGCCGCCGCGGCTACCCCTGCGCACGCTTCTAAAGCCGCTTAACGAGCTTATTGTAAAAGAAAGGGCAAAAAAAATCCGTTTGCCCTTTCTTTTTTTTGTCCCATTCCTATACTTTTATACCGATTTACAACGCACACCTCCATGAGAAAAAACTGGCTGCTACTTTTACTCGCATCAATCCTTGTATCCACTATACAGTATGATGCACAGGCACAGCAGCAAAAGGAAAAGTACCGTAACCCGGCAAACGATCCAATAACCAAGCTTCCGTACTACAAAAAAATACGTTGGGCAGACGGCCTGTTCCGTGAGGGAAGCTATTTTACTGCTATAGAATATTACAGCCAGCTTAAGGCGGAGCAGCCACGCAATCCGTATCTCGCATATCAGCTTGCAGAGTGCTATGCATACAGCCGCGATTACTCCCCAGCTGCCCGTAACTACGGAGAGGCTTACGCACTTGCCGCCCGCATTTATCCTGAGGCAAAGTTCAAAGAGGCCAAAATGCTGAAGATGCAGGGCCTTTACGACTCGTCAATAGTCTCCTTTCAGCGGTTTATCGCGGACAATCCTAAGACTTTTAAGAAGCTTAAGAAGACCGCCCTGCGTGAGATAGACGGCGCCAACATGGGCAAGAACTCTGTGAACGATCCGGTGTCTGTAACGATGAAGAATGCCGGACCTAATGTGAACAGCTCTTATACAGAGGCTTCACCTTATCCGCTCGGCGACACGGCGCTTCTGTTCTCCTCCATGAATCAGAACAGCATCATTTCTACCAAAGGCAGTAAGCGTGCAAACTATTATGCCCGGTTTATGACCTCGCATAAGCAGTACTACGTGCCGGACGTTGATTCGTTTCAATGGCCGCTTGCCTTCAACGATGGCCCTTTTAATGATGAGAAGTCACACACAGGTAATGGCTGCTTCAGCCCCGGCGGTGATCGCTTTTACTTTACCCACTGCAAGGAAGGCGACTCTATGCAGGTAATGTGTACCATTTTCGTGTCCCGCTTTGATACCCTGCGCGGCAACTGGGGTAATCCTGAGAAGATCGGTGAGGGCGTAAACGAAGGCGGGTCTAACACGCACCCGTTTGTGGCGAAAGTTGGGAAGAAAGAAATTCTTTTCTTCTCTTCTAACCGCAAAATTCAAAGCCGCGGTAAGTATGACATCTGGTATTCTGTGATTGATCCTGCGCGCGGCACTTACCGTCGCCCGCAAAACTGCGGCAAGCAGATTAATACGGAAGGCAATGACATGACGCCTTATTACGACTCACGCGTCAACAAGCTGTACTTCGCTTCTGATGGCCAGGTGAGCATGGGCGGGTTTGATATATATTCTGCCGATGGCGGTCCTTCCCGTTATTCTAATCTGCAGAACATGGGCTATCCGATCAATACTTCTGCTGATGAGCTTTATTACATTAAGGATCCGGTTGGTAAGCCGGACGCTTATGTGGTTTCCAACCGCGTTGGCTCCTATGCGCTTAAAAACCCTACCTGCTGCGATGATATCTGGCGCATACAGACGGAGCCTAAGCTTCAGGTACTGGGTAAAGTGATCAATACTAAGACCCAAAAGCAAATGAGTGATGTAGTAGTGAAGATGGTTGATGAAGGCGGCAACCTTCGCACTTACAATTCAACTGACGGTGCGTTCCAGTTTAATATGGCGCGTGAGCACACTTACGTAATCACTGGTGACAAGCAGAAGTATGTATCTACCCGTGCGCAGGTAAGCACCGAAGGCATCAAGCGCTCCGATGCAGACCAGACGGTAAATGTGGTGGTTTATATGGACAGCCTGTTTATTAACGGCGAGTTCCACGTCACTAATGTGTATTACGATTATGACAAATCCGACCTTCGCGCTGAATCAATCGCGTCTCTGGATTCTCTGACTGCGTTCATGAAGGATAATCCTTCTCTGAATGTAGAGATATATGCTTTTGCAGACTCAATAGGCACGAATGAGTATAATAAGTCATTGTCGTTGCGCCGCGCGCAATCCGTGCGTACTTATCTGGGTACACAAGGTATCGGCGACAGCCGCATGATCGCAAAAGCGTTTGGTGAGCGCATGCCAGCCGCACCAAATTCTTACAGTAGCGGTAAAGACAATCCTACCGGCCGTCAGTACAATCGTCGCACCGAATTCCGCATTATTCAGGAAGATCCCACACGCCGCATTATCTTCAATAGCTCTAAGCCAGGAAACATCAATTCGCAGCAGCAGAATCTGCGGCAAAATGAGCAGGCTGATGATGGCGAGCCGGCAGATCCGGAATCAAACTTCGGCAATCCCGGCACGCGCGTAAACCGTGACTCCGGCAATCCTTAAGCGAATCAATTTTTTATAAAAAGGCTGCTGAACAGGCAGCCTTTTTTATTGGCCGGCCTGGCCGAAACCGGGATTATGCAGCAGAACACCATTGAGCTCGTCTTTGTCGTGCAGGGCGCAGCGCGCGACATTTTACTAGCCAGATTAGCCGGCGCAGGTTGCGATGCCTTTGAAGAGACAGAAGCAGAGCTTCGGGCCTACATTCAGGAAGCGGGCTACGATGCCAGCCTGATAAAGGCCATCGCCGGAGAGCTTAATCATGAATTTTCTGAGCGGAGTATAGCGCCACAGAACTGGAATGCGGTCTGGGAAGCAAGCTTTGAGCCGGTAATCGTGCCGCGATTCTGCACAGTACGCGCCGGCTTTCATCCCCCGGCTGCCGACACGCCGTATGAGGTGATTATTACGCCGAAGATGTCTTTTGGCACCGGTCACCATGCAACAACACGGCTGATGATGCAGGCAATATCGGAGACTGAATTCAGCGGTAAAAACGTTTTGGATTTCGGCACCGGTACTGGTATCCTTGCTATATTGGCGGGCAAGCTAGGCGCCAGTTCCGTACTGGCTATTGATAATGATGAGTGGAGTACAGAAAATGCTAGAGAAAACGTACTCGCTAATAATGCGGCCGGCATCCAAGTCCTGCAAGGATCGTTGAATGTAGCAACTGCCAGAAATGAGCGGTACGATATCATACTCGCCAATATCAACCGCCACATCTTACTGGAATGCATGCCAGAAATGGGCGGCCGCCTGACAAGTGCGGGCGTACTTTTGCTTAGCGGCATCTTATACGCCGATGAAGCCATTATTCGCGCAGCGGCGGAAAATTCCCGTCTGCTACATGTCAAAACGTTGAGGGAAGGTGATTGGAGCGCTATGAAATTCACCGCCTAAACGCCCATGTTCCTCGCCAATTAGCAAAGCTTAAGCTATGGATAATGAACGTTAACGACTATTTTTGTCAGCTCTCTCATTGATTCTCCCTACATGGAAATAGCCTTTCTGATTGTCCTTGCCTATCTCATCGGCTCTATCCCTACAGCCGTATGGGTGAGCAGCAAACTATACGGCATAGATATTCGTGAGCATGGCAGCGGTAATGCCGGCGCTACAAACACCTTCCGCATCCTCGGCAAGAAAGCCGGCACCGCCGTAATGCTTGGAGATATGCTCAAGGGTTTTCTGGCTGTGAAGCTCTCACTCCTTTCTAACTTCAGCTGGGACAGCGAAGCCATTACCAATCTTCAGGTCGGTCTCGGCCTTGCATCTGTTGTCGGGCACATATTCCCGATCTGGGCAGACTTCCGCGGTGGTAAAGGAATTGCAACGCTTTTTGGGATGATCCTGTCAATCCAGCCGCTTGTAGCGGTAAGCCTTATCGGCGTTTTTGCGGCAATACTTTTTCTTACGCGCTACGTTTCGCTGAGCTCCATTACTGCTTCTATCGCTTTTCCGGTACTAATCGTCTTCATATTTCGCGAGCCGGAAATCAGCTATAAGGTGTTCGCCATCGCTACTGCCTGCCTGGTGGTATTAACGCATCACAAAAACATCAGCAGGCTGCTTGCAGGCAATGAAAGCAAGGTAAAAGCATTTCGCAAGCGCACGCGCAGCCGCAGGTAGCCTCAGAAGAGAACAAACAACTGGTATGATTATTTTCGGCGCGGAGCTTAAGCTTCGCGCTTTTTACATTTCCCTTTATGAAAAAACTACTGTTAACGCTTTTCCTTGCCGCATCCACGCTTCTGCTGGATAGCTGCTATAAAAATCCTGTGACGGGTCGCTCTTCCCTAAACCTTGTTGATGAGGGAACGATGCGCAGCATGGCCACCCAGCAGTACACCACTTTTCTTTCTCAGAATCCGCCTGTTACCGCAACGGGCAGCCGCGATGCGGAAATGGTGCAACGCGTAGGCTCCCGCATGGCAAGTGCCGTGCAGACCTATCTGTCTTCCAAGGGACAGGCCGCACAGATCTCCGGCTATCAATGGCAGTTTAATCTTGTAAACAACGCTGAAGCAAACGCCTGGTGCATGCCCGGGGGCAAGGTGGTCGTTTATTCCGGCATCCTGCCCCTTACGCAGAATGAGGCCGGTCTCGCGGTAGTAATGGGCCACGAAATAGCGCATGCCATCTCCCGCCACGGCAATGAGCGTATGAGCCAGGAGCTGGCTGTGCAGGCAGGTGGCACGGCCCTATCTGTTGCGCTCTCCAACCAGCCCGGGCAAACTGCTAATCTGTTCAACACAGTGTATGGTGTCGGCAGTCAGCTGGGCACGCTCTCTTACTCACGCAGGCACGAAAGCGAGGCAGACCACATCGGGCTCATTTTCATGGCGCTTGCCGGCTACAATCCTAATGAGGCGGTACCATTCTGGCAGCGAATGGCTTCAAAGGGCGGCCAAAAGCCACCGCAGATACTGAGTACGCACCCGGCAGATGCTACCCGCATCAAGCAGATACAGGCATGGCTGCCGGAGGCACTTACTTATTACAAGCCGGCAGGACGATAGGCGCTATCTTGACGCTATGGCGGCTTCACTCAGCTTCTGGCAACACCTGCAAAGCTTCCTCTATCCCGTCTCTATCCGTAAAGGCTCCAGCGCGCTCAATCCCGTGCTAGAGCTTTTCTATTTTCGGGGCAGGTATATATTGGCTACGCAAGACGCCGTTTATTCGGATGGCAATAAGTACCGTCCGCTTCTGAAAGCGTTTGAATCACCGTTTCTCAAGCCAAAGCTGGCGGAACTGAAGAACGTG
The DNA here is from genome assembly GCA_965246765.1 of Chitinophagaceae bacterium. GTDB lineage: Bacteria > Bacteroidota > Bacteroidia > Chitinophagales > Chitinophagaceae > UBA1952. Next base: position 41,515 of record CBDFFJ010000005.1, on the reverse strand, counting down.
CTGGTGCTTGGCACGGGCCTCGCCAGCGCAGTTCACATTCTTGATGCAAAGGGTCTTCATCCGCAAGTCAGGTTGGTGGAAATAGACCCGCTTGTGCTGGAATGGGCCGCAGAATTTTTGCCAATGACCGCGATGGGAAACGTAAAGGCCATTAATGCGGATGCCTTTGACTTTATTGTCAAAGATGCAGGCCTTTACGACCTGATTATCGTTGACATTTTCTTCGGCAGAGCAGTGCCGGAAGCCGTAGAACAGTCGCCTTTTCTCACGCAATGTCGCGAGCATAAGGAGACAGGCGGTATTCTGATCCTGAATTATATGGAACCGGAACACGGCGCCGCAAATCGGCTAAGGCTTCTTCTTCAAGGCTTGTTCGCGGATGTGGCGGAAATCTCTTTTGGAATCAATAGGGTGTTCGTGTGCCGGTAACACGCTGGCCACGTCTTTCCTACAGCTTCGCGCTCTGAATCCTGAGTACCTTCCTGTTCTTCTTCTGTACCCGCATCTGCTCCGGTATCAGCGCTAATACCGCATCCATCAGGCTTTGAAGCATGGACATCCTTACGAAGTGATCAGCTGTAATGATGCTGATCTCGCGTACCGGCTGCGGCTCTTCAAAGTAACGGATGCGCTCCATAAAGTCTTCTGCAAACTCATTCGTAGCCAGCTCCGGAAGCACCGTAAGCCCACCCACCTTATCCACCATGCGGCGAAGCGTTTCCACGCTGCTGCTCTCGTATTGATACGCCCGATGGTCCTGCAGCTTCTGCACCTGATCGGAGCACAGGTCCAGCACCTGGTTTCTCATGCAATGGCCTTCGCTCAGCAGCCAGATGCGCTCCAGCGCAATGTCCGCCGGCGTTACCAGGCGCTTCTTCAATGCAGGTTCATCGGGCGCGTAGTAGGCTACCAGAGGTTCGTAAAACAGCGGATACTCCTTGATATTATTCTCCTCCAGCGGCGTGCTCACAATAGCTGCGTCAAGCTCGCCATTGCGCACCGCGCGTATCGCCCGCACAGTCTCCAGCTCGCTGGCCTGCAGCCTTATTTCTGGATTGGCTGCCGTAAAATTCTCCAGCAGCCTCGGCAGCAGATACGGCGCAACCGTAGGTATCACCGCAAAGCGGAAAGAGCCCGTCAGCTTATCCTGCTGCTGCTGTATCAGCTCGCCCACCTTTCCTACTTCCGACAGCACTATGCGCGCCTGCTCTACGATCTTTTCGCCTACCTCGGTCACCGCTATCGGGTGCTTCGTGCGGTCAAACAGGCGGATGCCCATCTCGTCCTCCAGCTTCTGGATCTGCATGGAGAGGGTGGGCTGTGTTACAAAACATTTTTCGGCGGCAGCCACAAAGCTCTTGTAAGTGGCTACGGCTACAACGTATTCAAGCTGGGTGATGGTCATTTTAAAATTCAGATTTCGGAATGCGGAATTCGGAATGAGAAGCCTTGCCCGAAATACGCGGTGCAAGTTACATCCCGCCGCATACTGCAATGCCGGGTGTATTTTCGCGACTCATGCAGGAAAAAGACTCAGCCGACAAGCAGCCCCTCCACCAGCAGATGCTCGCCCGCTATAAGGATAAGGTCGTCGGCGACTCTCGCTCGCCGGCGGGCAACTGGCTCGCCGTTACCCTGGAACATGCGGAGCGCGGCATCGTCACCCTCTCCGTCATCATCAAAAAGGATATGACCAACCCCTATGGCAACATCCACGGCGGCATGATGAGCACCTTCATAGACGAAACCATCGGCTGGGCAGTAGTAAGCCTGGAAGCAGAGTTCCACTACACCACACTAAACCTCAATGTGGACTACCTCTACGCCGCCAAAGAAGGTGAAAAGATGATCGCCACCGCAACAGTCGTCCGAGAAGGCAAAAAAATTGTCCACGTAGATTGCCACGTCCGCAACGCTACCGGCACACTCCTGGCCAAAGCCACCAGCAACCTCATCAACACCTCCATGCCCATCAAAGCCGGCAGTCAATAGTCGCTATTCCGAACTCCGAATTTCCCACGCCATGCTCAACGGTAAAAAAATAGTCGTCGTTCTCCCCGCCTACCGCGCCGCACTCACCCTCGAGCGCACCTACCGCGAAATACCCATGGACATCGTGGACGAAGTGGTGCTCGTGGACGACAAAAGCCCCGACAACACCGTAGAAGTAGCCCGCGCCATCGGCATCCGCCACATCGTCATCCACGAAGTAAACCGCGGCTACGGCGGCAACCAGAAATCCTGCTACGCAAAAGCCCTCGAGCTCGGCGCCGACATCGTCATCATGGTGCATCCCGACTACCAATACACTCCGCAGCTCATCCTGCCCATGTGCTCCGTCATCGCCAACGGCCTCTACCCCGTCATGTTCGCCTCCCGCATCCTCGGCGGCGGCGCCCTCCGCGGCGGCATGCCCATGTACAAATACATCTTCAACAGGATGCTCACCCTGTTTGAAAACATCCTCCTCGGCCAAAAGCTCTCCGAATACCACACCGGCTACCGCGCCTTCTCCGCAGACGTCATCCGCGCCATAGACTTCTCCCACAACTCCGACGACTTCGTCTTTGACAACGAAATGATCTCCCAGATCTTCATGGCCGGCTACGAGATCGGCGAAGTCACCTGCCCCACCAAATACTTCGACGAAGCCTCCTCCATCAACTTCTCCCGCTCCGCCAAATACGGCATGGGCGTCCTCCGCGTCTCCCTCACCCACAGGCTGCACAAGTGGGGGCTGCTAAAGAGCAAGTTGTACCGGAAGTAGCAGGAATGCCTTGCTGCCCGCCTGATCAGGCGAAACCCTCAGCAACGATGTTTTACCTCCCGCCTGAACAGGCAAGGGGTCCAGCAAGGTTGTTTAATCGCCCGGCTGATCAGGCGGGCACATGAGCAGGCTTGTTTTGCCCGTCGCCTGATCAGGCGGGGCCTTGAACAAGGATTCTGGGCTTGATTGACCGCAAAAATGGTATGCCGGAGTCGTTTTTTTATAAAAATGAGACATGATGGCGGTTGACGGCTGGGCTTTGGCTTTGGTCTGTTTGTGTGCGGCACCTGGCCCACCCAAGGCTAAGTAAATAGCCCAACAGACAGACGAACCCCTCAGTGTGCGACCCTTCGGCTTCGCTCAGGGCAGGCTGCCTACTGCAACCGTTGATTGGCAGCGCGCTGCAGCTGGCTCAATAAAAGTCCCCGCCCCCGCTCCCGTCATTGCGAGGAGGCTTTGCGACGAAGCAATCTCACGGCCGCTGTGCTTGTAACATGTGAGATTGCTTCGTCGGTCGCCGAGCCTTCCTCCTCGCAATGACGGGGGCGGGGGAGCAGGTTGCCTACGGCAACGGTTGATTGGCAGCGCGCTGCGGCTGGCTAAACAATAAAAAACCCGCAGCTTTCGCCGCGGGAGAAAAAAAATGCGTGTTTGCGAGCCTATCCGTTCTTAGTCTGGCGCTCGTACTCCGCCATTCCGGGATCTTCAAACGAAGTCCAGAGCGCGCACATGTGGCCTACCACCGCGAGGCCCCAGGCGGCAATCAGCCAGGCGTGCCAGGGATAAACCCAGCCGTGGGCCGCCTTTTCCTGGCTATTGTGAAAAAGCACCATCGCCGCAACGCCTATCAGGTAAACGACAAGGTGAATGAAGAAGGTGCGCTTCTGGCCGGCAGTAGGGTTAATCTTATTGTGCGACATGGTGTAGGTAGCAGATGTGCGGACAAAGATAAGGGCGCGCCGGAAATGACATCAGGCTTTTGCCGCCATTCCATAGCCGCCCTGCATGTAGCGGGCATAGTCTGAAAGGTCGTAGCGGGCGAGGAGGGAGGCGTCGGTCTCGGCGGCGCGGGCCTCTGCCTCCAGGGCATTATTCCAATAGCCCTTGCGGAAGTGCTCCAGGAAGTAATTCCAGAGAAAGCCGAGGGTGCCGAAGCGCTCGTATTGCTCCACATGCTTCAGCTCATGGATCACCCAGGATGGCCGGGCAAAGAACTTCTCCAGCGTGGTATTGTGCAGGTGAATAGTATGGCCGAATACCATGGCTACGTAGTCAAAGCCGAGGTTCTTAGCCGCGCCACGCGCCAGCCAGGAGTTTTCGCGGATGCGGATTTTGGGTAGTTTGTTGTTCATAGCTGCCGTGGTTCAGGAACCTGCTTTGAAAAACAAAAAACGCTCCGAAAGGGAGCGTTTGTATGTAATGATTTGTGAAGGAAGCCCTACGCCACCACACCTTGCGTAGCGGTGACACGGCGGCTTAACAAGCTCCATGCACCAAAGAAGACGCCGGAGAAGAACAGTGAGCTCAGCAGGCTCCACTTCAGGAAAGGCAGGCCGTCGGTCAGCGCCATCATCCAGCCGGAGAAAGTAAGGGGCCGCGCATAGCCGCCGCCAAACACCCAGACGCCGGAGTTGGAGATGAAGAAGTAAACCAGCGGCGCGGCAACGGCTGCAATAGCTACGTTGATAACGTTCACACGCTTCATAGCAATGCCAAAGAAAGCGATGCCGCCGAGCAGGATGTAGTTCATCCACTGGCCTTCATAAAAGCCGGGCATGTTGACGATACCCGCGCGGGTAAGGCCTTCATAAAGCCCGTCGGACAGCAGCATGGCAGCCAGCGGCAGTGCAAAAGCCCACTTCTTATCCTTTATAACGGCTCCGCCGAAGATGGCCATAGCAATCATAGGCTCAAAGCCGAAAGGGCGGCCCGGCACTATCCGGTAGAGGGCGGCAACAATAATGAGGAGGACGAAGGCCGTGAGCTTCTGGTTTTGTTTCATGGAGTAGTAAAAATGCTTGGGCAAAAATAAGCGTAAAAAGCGGGGCTTCAGATGCGGCGCACGCGGAGAATGCGCAGAACTTCGTCGGCCCAGAGTCGGTAGGCCCGCGCCGTAAGATGGCAGCCATCAGCCCGCGCATATTGCAGATTCAGCACGCCGGAAGGCGCGATACGGGGATTGAGGTTGATAAAGTCGTAGCCCTCGGCAAGCGCGACGGCCGCCAACTGCGTATTGACGATCCGGACGGCTCCGTTCACAGAATCGCTTCGGGGATAAGCGGAAGTGACCTGCGTAACGGCAGTCAGCACCGGGCGAATACCAGCAGCGCGGAGGCGGGCTGCAGTCTGCCGGATATTGGCGACGATGTCGCTGAGCGGCTTACGGTAGTCAATGTCGTTGATGCCGCCCTCAACAAAGGTCATTGCGGGATGCAGGGCAATGACATCGGCCACGCGAGCCAGAATGCCGGAAGTAAGGTCGCCGGGAACGGCGCGTGTAGATACATCGCAGCGGCCCAGTAGCTCGCTCCACTGCATCTTACCCGTCATGGAGTTGCCCAGCATCACTACCGAGGGATGCGAATGATAGAGCGTGTCAAAATCCAGCGCTTCAGCAAAGTGCGGATTGTCTGTATGGATGTAAGGCTTTGCGGGAGGCGCAGTGCCGCGGCGCCATGCCCGCTGCAGATAACCCTCATGCAGGCAAAGGGCTGCAAGCAGCGTGAGAAGCAGCATATTGGTCAGCAGGAGCCAGCGGGCGCGTCGTTCCGGAGTCATTACTTCACGAGCTTCATTTCCTTTAGCAGCCAGCCGGCGCCGCCGAATTTCTCAATCACCCAGAGCGTGTAGCGGATATCTACCGAGATGTTGCGGCAGAGCGAAGGGTCAAAGTACAGGTCGCTCATAGTGCCTTCCCAGACACGGTCAAAGTTGGTGCCGATGAGCTGGCCTTTTGCATTGAGCACAGGAGAGCCGGAATTACCGCCGGTAGTATGGTTGTCGGCCAGGAATGCTACCGGCACGGTACGTTGCAGCGTCGAAGTGTTGAGGCGTTGAGGCGTTGCCGAGTTGAAAGCCGGAAGGGGAGTAGCCTGAAGGGGCTGCACGCCGGAATAAGGAATGCTCCAGCGGCCGTAATCCTTTGCAGCGTGTAAGTCTTTTGTCTTTTGCGGCACGCGGAATTCCTCATTATCCGGCTGGTCTTTAGCGATGATCTCTTCAATATTCGTTTGGAAGCTGTAGCCTGCGGGGCCTTCCGGGTCAATGCCTTTTACATGTCCGTAGGATACGCGCAGTGTGAGGTTCGCATCCGGATAATAGGCGTGTGTGCTGCTGCCCCGCGCCATTTGGGCAGCCAGGTACAGCCGGTTAAGCGGGATGATCCGCTGACTGTATTGCGTGATCAAAGGCGTCACCATCTGCCGGCGTACATCGGCAATAGAATGATAGGTCTGCCACGCCGGGTCTGCCATGATGCGGGCGGTGTCCGGAGCAGCCATCAGCGCGTTGAACCTTGCCTGATCGGTGACCACGGAGTTGCTGTAAAGCCGCCGCGCCCAACGCTGATAATCGCCCCCGGCGGCGCGCAGGCCAAATTCATAGAAAGACGGCACGTATTGCGGCGCGTCCTTAAAAAGCATCGGCATCAGGGCTTCAAACACCTTCTGATCGGTAGCAGGATCGTAGTTCTTGAAGAAGCTTGCCCAGGCTGCGGGCGCTGCCTTCACAACGTCCGTTTGGCCCCGGCGGACGGCATTCAGCAACTTGTCCAGCTCGCCGCCCTGCGCAATCAGCTCAATGCTGAGGACGCCTTCTTTAATGTATTCTTCCGCCTTCAGCGCAGGCAAAGCAGCGCCTGTAGTCGCCTGGATGTTGGAAAGCAGGTTGTCTGCGTATGGGGCGGTCGTGTCTTCATTAGCCCAGGCCTGGAAAGCACTTTCCGCTTCCCGTTTCTTATCAGAGACGTTATTGATGCGCAGGCCACGCAGCTCGCCCTGCCATTTCTTCCAGTAATTAGCAACGCTTGCGCGCTTGGAAGTGTACTTGATAAAAATATCGCGGTCGGCATCCATAGCCTTCTTCCATATCTCCAGCCGCTTTGTGCGCGCTGCAATGCGAATCGGATCCTGAATGCGGTAGATCACATCCAGCTGTGGCGAGGAGATGTACTCCTGCGTGGTGCCAGGGAAGCCATAGACCATCGTGAAATCGCCTTCCTTATACCCGGATGTGTTGATGGAAAAGAACTGTTTTGGCTTGTAAGGCTTATTGTCTTTGCTGTAATCCGCCGGCTTTCCGTCTTTGCCTGCATAGACACGAAACACGGAAAAATCGCCGTTATGACGCGGCCACATCCAGTTGTCTGTATCGCCACCGAAGAATCCGACACCATTAGGCGGAAAGCCTACGAGACGGATGTCCTTGTAAGTCTCGGAGAGAATCACCCAATACTGATTGTTGTTGTAGTAAGGCTTGATTTGCGCATCCAGTCCGCTGCTGAGTTTGTAGCCTTTTTCCAGGCCGCGTATGCGAACGGCTACGATGCTGTCGCGGCTCGCCTCCGCCATCGTGTCGGGCAGATCATATGTAATGCGGCCGGTAACATTTTCCATCTTTCTGATAAAAGTGACCGTCAGGCCGGGGCAAGGAAGCTCTTCCTTGTTGCTCATAGCCCAAAAACCTGCGGCAAAATAGTCGTGCTCACGGGTAGTAAGCGCCTGCACAGCGCCATAGCCGCAATGATGATTGGTAAGCACAAGCCCCTGCGAAGAAATGATTTCGCCGGTACAGCCTTTGCCGAAAAGCACCACCGCGTTGTTGAGGCCGGTACCTTGGTCATTGTAAATCTGGTCAACGGGAATTTCAAGTCCTTCCGTTTTCATGTCGGCAGCCCGGGACTTCAGCGTCGGCGGCAGCCACATGCCTTCTTTAGCGGAAGAAAAAGCAGCGGCGTGACAAACGAATAGCGCGCTTAGGGCTGTCTTAATAAAAAAGCGCCTGCGGGCGCGATCTGGAAACATACTGTTGGTTTTTGCGAAAATAAAAATAGCCGTTCTTGCCCCAATTTTAGGGCGAATGGGTATATTAGCCCATTGGAAAGTAATCTACTTTTACCGTTTATGAAGAAATGCCTGCTTTTGGCTGCTTTGGCGCTGTTTGTTCTTCCGTTTGGATTGCGCGCGCAGAATAGTTTTGATTTAGAAACTGATACGGCTTGCGTTGGTCAACTGATTCACCTCAAGCCGCATACGATGAACGCCAGTAATTATTACTGGGGTTTTTGCTCAGGCTATCTGCAAACGCTGCCCATAGCCAGTAATCTCGGCTCCACTTTTCAGTTCAACTCGCCTTCGGGCATTGAGCTGGCAAGGGATGGGGCCAACTATTATGGTTTTGTAATTAATGCTGCCGGCAATCAGCTGCTGCGCCTGAATTTTGGCGCCAAGCTGAGCAATACGCCGACCGTTACCAACTTCGGAAGCCTGGACACGACCGTTTCGCCTTCGCCGAACTCTATGTACCTCACGCAGGATTCTGGTAAATGGTTCCTGTTTGTCTGCGGCGGCGGCGGCCCGGTGGGCACTCCGTCCACATTGTCGCGCTTTGACTTTGGAAATACGCTGGCCAATGTGCCAAACGGTGTGCGCATGGGCAACATCGGCGGCCTGCTCAACGACCCGCAGGGAATATTCGTGGCTCGTGAAGGCGATGTTTATTACGGCTTTGTGGTGAATGCCGGTAATGACGTACTTATCCGACTCAACTTTGGTAAGAACATTTCCAGAACGCCGACCGCAACAAATCTGGGTAATATCGGCTTCCTTGCAGCTCCTAATGACATTGCTCCGGTCTATGATCAGGGCAGCTGGTATTTCTTCATTCCCAATACACGCGTTGGTTTCGGAGGTGGTTATTCCGTTACCCGGCTGTTCTTTGGCAATACGTTGTCTAACACACCCGTAGGTTCTAATCCTACCATCAACGCACCCGGTAATACAAGTGACCTGAATATTCCCTCTGCAATCAGCATCATAAAGGACTGCGGATCGTACTATGCGTTTATAACCAATCGCGGGAATAATTCCGTCTTGCGTGTGCCGATGCCGAACTTGAAGGCCAATGCCTACACGCCGCTCGTTGTTGCCAATACAGGCTTTAGCAGCCCAGAAGACATTAGCCGTGTAGTGCGTGACCGCGATTCGCTTTATGCGTTTGTAGTTAATAACGGTAACAACTCGCTGTCCCGGCTCCTGTTTCCGCAATGCCATGATGCCAATATTCAATCTTCCACGTCGGCTATACCACCTGCCTATAAGTATGATACGGCCGGCATCTTCAACATCTTCCTTGCCGTAAATGAGGGCCTTCCCAACATGGCAATGGATTGTAAGCAGATTGTTGTGTTGAACATTCCGCCGATTACCATCAGCCATGACACCTCAATCTGCCAGGGGGTTGTGCTGCCGCTTTTTGTGAACTCACAGAACGCAGTCAACTATTTCTTTACGCCGAACTATAATATCGGCGACACACAGGGCCGACTTGTCTATGTTTATCCGGAGCAGAGCACCGACTACCACATCAGGATCCCGTTTTACAATGGATGTGTGGTTGATACGGTGGTGAAGGTGGATGTAAGCCGCGTGCGCGCAGATGCAGGCCCCGACCGCACCATTTTTGACGGAGCCAAAACTGTCATTGGCGGGCCTAATACCCTTACCGGCGCCAACTTCACCTACGAGTGGTTCCCGACTACCTTCCTGAGCGATCCGTTTAACTATTACACCACTGTAAATCCGCAACGCTCTATCACCTACTACCTGAAGGTGACCAATACGGACCGCTGTGTGGATATTGATACCGTAAACATAAAGGTGACCTGCAATGGATTCAATCTGCCAAACGCCTTTTCGCCGGATAACCTCCGCGGCGCGCCACGTACGTATGGATTGCTCAACCGCCAGGTGGAGCAGCTAAACTATTTCCGCATCTTTGACCGTTGGGGGCACCAGGTGTTCAGCACAACAGATGCCACCAAGGAGTGGGACGGCACTTACAACGGCGAGCCAGCGCCTTTCGGCGTATATGTGTGGGAGGCCGACGGCTTCTGTGAAGTAACCCAGGAGCGACTGCATTCCACGGGCAACGTGACGCTTATCAGGTAGCAAGCTTAAGGTCTTATCTTAGCGGCGTAGTTTGCAATACCATGCGGACTGCGCCGCTTTCTTTTGTTTATGACTGCTTACATGTTTCAGTTTGAGCTGCCGCCCATGAATGATGAGATGGCAGCGAAGATTCCGCAGCAACGGGCCAGTGTGGCTGCACTTTTCTCAGATGGCCGCCTGCTTTCTTATAGTCTTGCACAGTCCCGGCTTGCGCTTTGGTGCGTTGTCACCGCAGAAAACGAGCAGGAGGCAATGGAACTTGTAGCTTCGTTCCCGCTTCATCCTTATTTCGCCGACGTGATGTGTCAGTCGCTTATGTTTCATCACACCGTGTCCTCCACATTGCCCAACATCTCACTGAATTAGCAAGGCGAAAACAGAAAAGCCCACGAGTATATCGTGGGCTTTTCTGTTTTACAGTGATTTACTTGACGACTGCTGCCATTTTTTTCTGCAATTCGTCCAGGCAAGGCTGTATAATGGGCATAAGCTTCGCCTGCGTTTCCGCGTCACTTTTGCTCTTCATAGCCTTAAATTCCTCATCACTGATCTTTTCAACAATTTTTTCACCCGAGCACTCGCAATATTCGTGAAAAAAGCCGCGGATCTTCGGGTCCGAAAATTGCTTTTCTCCTCCGTCAACACATTCCTTAACTACCTCGGCCTTCATTTTCTTCTTCTTATCACTGCAGGACGTCAGAACAAAAGGCAGGAGCAGTAAGGCAACAAAAACGGGCAAAACTTGTTTCATAGCAGAGTGTATTTTGGCGAAAGATAAGGGCAACTTTCCAACACGGTTATTATGTAGCCCTTCTTGTTATCTTAAATGCGCCGGCCTAACTTTACTTTATCGCCAACAAGTAAAATTTTTAACAATATGTTCTGCATTCTTATTCTATTCAAGTTGTTTTTTGTCTTTATGCCAAAAGAATCTCTGGAGCCGCAGTCCATCTACGACTTCAAAGTCCCCGGCCTCTTAGGCGATACGATCAACTTTGCCGACTATAAAGGAAAGAAAATCCTGATCGTCAACACCGCCTCAAAATGTGGTTATACGCCCCAGTATCAGGCGCTGGAAAAGATTTATGAGGCTAACAAAGGCAGGCTCGTAATAATCGGCTTTCCTGCGAACAACTTCGGGGCGCAGGAGCCGGGCAGTAACTCTGAAATAAAGGAATTCTGCCAGCGTAACTACGGGGTATCATTCCCGATGGCCGAAAAAATTTCTGTAAAAGGGCGTGATATAGCGCCTGTTTATCAATGGCTTACCGAAAAATCGCGAAATGGCTTTCAGGATTCGGAAGTTGAATGGAACTTTCAAAAATACCTGATTGACGAACAAGGCAGGCTCGTCGCCGTTTTTCCCTCCGCTGTCAAGCCGGATAGCCGCGAGATCAGCGCCGCTATCGGTAAGTAACCGGGAAGCAATCAAAAGCCCGCAGCGTTGTCTGCGGGCTTTTGATTGCTGTCAGGAGGTGCTCAGCACCTCACCAGCGGCGGCGGTAGCCATATGGGGCACGGCTATAACTGTAATATGCCGGCCCGCGATGATAGCGCGGGCTGCGGTAGTAATATGCCGGCCGGCGGTAATAGCCATATCGTGGCGCCACCACAATGCGCGGTGCCGGTGCGACCCACACCCGCTGCGAACGATAGTGCCCATAACCCCGTCCATATAGTCCACGACATCCGTGGCGGTGTGCTCCGGCCTCGATGCTGATGCCGGCAAACAGCATTGTAAGGAGTATGCTGATAATTATTGCGCTGCGTTTCATAATTACAATCGTTTTGTTGCAATCATAGACGCAAGGACGATGCCGCGGTTTAAATAAAGGCATCTTTCGGACGGAAAAGTTGTGTTAAGGCCGGCGCGGCGGAATTGGGTCGCGACCTGGTGGCGGCGGTGGCGCAGGCACAATCTCCACCTTATGCTCCTTTTTCAAAGGGGCTTTAAAGGAAGCCTGTTGTGGTATAGCAGCGGGAGCCTCAGGCGGAGCCACGTTAAGCGGTACGGCTGCCGGTTGCCTGCGCTGCACATGACCTACTGCCGTAGGCGGCTTAGCACGCCTCACTTTTTTACTTTGTTTTTGCGCATCCGCTGGCAACGCAAGCGATGCCAGGCAGCAGCAAAACAGCACCCCTTGAAAAACAGATCGCATCGCGTAAGGATTTTCCCGACAGCTACCAAAATCCTACCACCGTGCCGGCGTTAATCGTGCTTATCAAGATGCACGTGCTCATCGTGGCTGTGCATTACTTCGCGCGCATGTTCGATATCGCCTTCACTGCCCTGCGCCACAACAATATAGCGGCCCGCCTCAAGATGCTCATGATACAGGTCTTCATGGTGCTTGTTTACCCGCGCGATAGCCAGCGCGGAGATAATACCACCGCCGATAATACCAACGTCCAGCCCCGCAATGGCCCCGGCCAGCGCCCCCGCGCCCACAAGAATGCCAAGGCCGGGAATGGCCAGCACGCCCACCCCTGCAAGCGCGCCGAGCACCGGGCCTACAATGGCGCCGATACCCACCCCGGTCGCTGCAATACGCATAGGCGTCTGATAGGCATTGTCAGAGTCAATCCCTTCCCCTTCTTCATTTTCGCCCGGGTCTGCAGGATGCTCTGTAGTGCTGCGGTGCAGTATGGACAGCTGCTTCTCCGGAAAGCCGGCGGTCTTCAGTTCCTGTATGGCGGCGAGTGCCTTTGACTGATCTTCATACACGCCTATTGTTGCTCTCATAGTTGTAAGGTTGTCGGTTGAGTGGATTGTTGGACTAAAGTAGCGGAAAAAAGGAAAGAGCTGCACAATAGCCCAAGCGGCGTTTCATCCATGCTTTATAACGTATGACATAGCGGCTGCATGACCGACGCTTTATTTTGAAGACAGCGAAAATGATTGTGCCGTGAGCGCGGCGGATGCTTTTGTGTTTTCATTAAAAAAGAAGGCCGCTATGGCAGGCACTATTTTGTAGGATGATATCTAAATCAAATCAAAATGAACATTACCCTCGCCCAGGCCCAACAGGCCCTTAAAGCCTCATTAGAAAAAGCTATGGAGCTGAAAGTAAAAATGAACGTCGCCATCGTGGATTCCGGCGCTAATCTCATCGCCTTTGCCCGTCAGGACGGCGCGTGGCTTGGCTCCAAAGACATCGCGGAGAAAAAAGCAAAGACCGCCATCTTCTTCCAAATGCCTTCATCCGCTATCGGTAAGCTCAGCCAACCCGGCGACTCACTTTACCAGATAGAGGTGAGCAACGGCGGCCTCATTTCCTTTGGTGGCGGCTTCCCGATTCAGAATGAGCAGAAAGAATTTATCGGCGCTATCGGCGTGAGCGGTGGCGCAGTAAAGCAGGATGAAGAAGTGGCTAAGGCCGGCCTGAAGGCACTTGGCAACAAAGCGTAGTGCCGCAATTATCTTCGCTGGCAGGCAATCATCATCAGCTATGGCTAACTCCGCTACATCGAATGCCGCCCTGCGCGCAAAATTTGCAGCATTAGGCCGTCCGTCCTGGAAGCCCCTTACTGCTGACGGCGATGCAGCTCTTAACGGCTCAAAGTATTCCGGTCTTCCACTGCTTCAGGTGGGCGAGGGATGGCCTGAATGCGCAGCTTGCGGCGCGGCGCAACAGCTTTTCCTTCAGTTGAGCATTGCCACACTTCCGGAAGGAGCGCAGGCACTGCTTGGCCTGAATACAGGCATGCTTCAAATGTTTTACTGCACCGTTTGCGAAGCTGAGGGAGAAAGCTGGGCGCCATTTGCGCCAAGTCACCTGCTGCGCATTATTGATGACCGGATTGGAGCTGAAGCACCGGCATTGCCGGAAGAATTCCATACGCGCGGCGAGACCTACTTTCCTGCAAAGACCATTACAGGCTGGGCGCCTTTTGAAGACTTCCCGAACCTGGAAGAAGACATAGACCTGCCGGAGCTGAGCGATGAAGAGTTTGATGCCTATTACGTGAGCGAGCCGTACCTGAATGCAGACGGCGATAAACTTGGTGGATGGCCGGCATGGGTGCAGTCGGAAGAATACCCGCAGTGCCCGGAATGTGATACGCGGATGCATGCCATCTATCAATTAGACAGCAACGACGGCGTGCCTTGGATGTGGGGCGATGTGGGCATTGGTCACATCACGCAATGCGCGAAGCATCGGCACGTGCTGGCGTTTGGCTGGGCCTGCAGTTAGTCACATTGATAAGGCATAAAAAAGCGGCGCTGTGAATGCAGCGCCGCTTTTTTCATTGTTGCATTAGAGCGCAAACGCTTCTTCCAAAATCGCGGCCTGCTCTAGCGCATGTTTCTTGGAAAAGCCGGTAGCCGAAGCTGCCCGCAGCCCGCGCGAAACCATCTTTTTAAACGGAATGGCGCAATTCATTTTCAGGAAGGATGCAGCGCCGGCATTCAGCGGTTCTTCCTGCACCCAAACCCATTCAGCAGTCTTGTATTTTTCTACCAAAGCCTGCAACTGCTCGGCGGGAAGCGGATGAATCTGCTCCATGCGAACAAGCGCTACGTCTGCGCGGCTATCCGTCGCCTGCTTTTCAGAAAGGTCGTAGAACACTTTGCCGGAGCAGAGCACAACACGCTTCACCCCTTCCGGCGCGGTGATGGTTGTGTCGTCAATGACTTCCTTAAATCCGCCGCTTATAAAATGATCAATCGCGGAGTAAGCGCGATTAAGACGCAGGTTTGCCTTCGGCGAAAAGTTGATAAGCGGCAGGCGGAAATTCCAGGCCATCTGGCGGCGCATAGCGTGAAAGAAATTTGCGGCGGTTGTGATATTGGTCACAATCATATTGTTCTCCGCGCAGAGCTGCAGGAAGCGCTCCATGCGCGCGGAGGAATGCTCCGGTCCCTGGCCTTCATAGCCATGCGGCAGGAGCATTACGAGGCCGCTCATCTTCTGCCACTTCGTTTCTGCTGATGCGATGTATTGGTCTATTACAGTCTGGCAGCCATTGGCGAAGTCGCCAAATTGGGCTTCCCAGATGGTGAGTGTGGAAGGATTGGCGATGGAGTAGCCATATTCAAAACCCAAAACTGCAAACTCGGAAAGGAGTGAGTTGTAGATGTGGAACCGTGAGTCGTCCTTAGTAGCCGCATCTACACGGTTGTATTCCGCATTCGTATTTTCATCGTGAAGTATAGCGTGGCGATGGCTAAATGTGCCGCGCTGTACGTCTTGACCGCTGAAGCGAACATCTCGTCCATCTGCGAGCAAGGATGCATAGGCCAGCAGCTCGCCACTTGCCCAGTCAATTTTGCCTTCGCTTTCATAAAGCTTCACCTTCTCATCCAGCAGCTTGCCGATTTTGCGCAGCGGCTCAAAGCCTTCCGGCACCTGCATCAACAGGCGGAACAGGCGCTCCACTTCCTCTTTTGCAATGCCGGTATCAGGTGATTTCTTGAAGTTGTCGTCAATGGCGCGCGCCATTTTGCTCCAGGCTTCTTCCGGCGCTTGCAACGTGTAGGGAATAGGCTTTTGCTTGATTTCGTCTAAACGGTCCTGCAGCGTTTTCCAGAAAGCCGCTTCCATTTCCGTAGCCAGCTTTGCATCCACATCTCCGCGGGCTATGAGACGCTCGTTATATACCTCGCGCGGGTTCGGATGTTTTTTAATCAGGTCGTAAAGGGTAGGCTGTGTAAAGGCCGGGTCGTCGCCTTCATTGTGGCCGTGGCGGCGGTAGCACACCATGTCAATGAAGAAATCTTCGTTGAATTCCTGGCGGTATTTTACGGCAAGAATAGCCGCCTTCACTACTGCTTCCGGGTCGTCGCCGTTCACGTGCAGCACGGGCGCCTGCACCATTGCTGCTACGCTGGTGCAATAATCCGAGGAGCGCGCATCGTCAAAGTCCGTCGTGAAGCCAATCTGATTATTAATCACGAAGTGGATGGTGCCGCCAACGGCATAGCCTTCCAGCTTGCTCATCTGAAGCAGCTCATACACGACGCCCTGGCCGGCCACCGCTGCATCGCCGTGAATAAGTATAGGCAGCACGCGGTCGTATTCATTGCCATAAAGCGTGTCCGCCTTCGCGCGCGCAAAACCGGCAACAACCGGGTCAACAACTTCAAGGTGTGAAGGGTTCGGGCAAAGCTGAACGTTGATTTCCTGGCCTGCCGGCGTTTTATGTGTATGCCGGAAACCGAGGTGATACTTTACATCGCCGGAGCCCATCGTCGTGTCGGCAGGCATATTGCCTTCAAACTCGGAGAAGATTTGCTCGTAAGTTTTGCCGAGCGTATTTGCCAGCACATTCAGACGTCCGCGGTGCGCCATGCCTATCACCACTTCCTTCACATCCGCGCCTGCGGCTTCATTAATCATCGTGTCCAGCGCGGGGATGGTACTCTCGCCGCCTTCCAGCGAGAAGCGCTTCTGGCCGATGTACTTCGTGTGCAGGAATTTCTCAAAGATGACGCCTTCATTGAGCTTCTCCAGAATGCGCTTCTTCTGCTCAATAGTCAGTTCGCGGTTCTGCATCGCCTCAAACTCCTGTTCTACCCAATTCGCTTTGTTCTTATCGGTGATGTAGGTGTACTCAATGCCCGAGTCGCCGGCATAGGTATTTTTCAGAAACGCATGAATCTCGCGCAGCGGCGCATCTTTCATGCCGATGTAATAGCCCGCGGCAAACGGCGTATCCATATCCCCTTCGGAAAGGCCGAAATCTTCCAGATTCAGAAACGGCTTACGGTCTTTGCGCGGGCGAATGGGATTTGTGGTAGCCAGCAGGTGCCCGCGCTTGCGATAGGCGCGTATCATGCGGAATACGCCGAACTCTTTCGCCATCTGGCTGGCGTCTATAGCCTCCCCCCGGCCCCCTCCGGAGGAGGGGGAGACTGAGCCTGTGCTGAGCGTAGCCGAAGCGCCGCCATTGCGGCCCGTCGCGTAGTCAAAGCCTTTGAAAAACGAGGCCCATTCCGGGTCTATGCCTTCGGGATTTTGGAGATAATCAGTGTAAAGCCCTTCTATGAATTGCGGGTGCGCGTTGGAGATGAAAGAGTAGTCGGCCATAGTGGGTTCAAAGTTAAATCATTGCCGCGGGGGTGTAACCTTGCGGAAATCAAATCCTATATTTGTGTTTCAAGGGCAGGCTACTGGCGTGTCCTACCCAAAGGGGCCGAGGCGTTAGCTTCGGCTTCTTTGCTTATATAGATTGAAGTTACCGTTACACTTGACAATCAGCACAGCCTGTAACCGGCTTTTTGCCTTGAGTCTTCGCTCAACCACGTCTTCAATCAGTTCATCGTCAGGGTTGTCAAAAAGTCTGATAAGAATGATGTCGCCTTGCCGCAATTTCTCCTCAATTCGATGTTCCAGATTTTTTGGCGTGGTGGAAACGCATGTCTCTTTATGGTCAGCATAATATCCATCAATCCAGTAATCAGGATTGGCAGTACTACGTCTTGTTCCAGGCAGCAGTATGCTCCGAAGCGGGTCATTAACATCAAGTTCTGGCAATAAATAAATTTTCCAGCCAAATTCCCGCGCTGCTAATTCGGCCATTTCCAACTCCCGTGCGTAATCAAGATTCGCAATAACCCAACGGCTGATAAACACGCAGCCACCACTCGGATAAGATGCGTGAACCAGATATTCATAGGCGAATTGCTGCTCCGTGCTTAAGAGATGAATTGGAAAATGCACTGATAATTTTTCGCTTTATTCGGTCTGAAATCCCTCATCCACCAAAAGATTTCCCCCATCCGCAGCAGCGGTAGCCAATTGGTCGCAGCGATTATTTAGTGGATTGTCTGCGTGGCCTTTTACCCAGGTAAAGCGCACATTGTGTTTCGCCGCAAGCTGCGCGTATTCCGCCCACAAATCTGGATTTTTTTTGCCTTTAAAGCCTGTGCGCAGCCAGCCTTTCAGCCAGCCTTTTTCCACGGCATTCACCACATAGGCGGAGTCGGAGAAGACGGTGATATTCAGGCCTTCCTTCGTGAGCGCTTTCAGAGCAGCGATTACCGCCATCAGCTCCATGCGGTTATTGGTAGTGTGCATATAGCCGCAGGAAAGCTCCTTGCGCTTGTCGCCCCACATAAGGATAGCGCCATAGCCGCCGGGGCCGGGATTGCCGCGCGCCGCGCCGTCGGTATAAATAACGAGTTGAGACATAAGAATCGGTCTGAACGACCAAAGGGAGGGCTGCCCGATTCTGCTACGGGCAGAAGGGACAGAGACCTATTTTCGCGGCCAAAATTATCCTTTGTCAAAGATTAAAGTCGCCGCAGTTTCTTATCTCAATACTAAGCCGCTGCTTTGGGGCATTGAGCGCAGTCCGGTAATGGATGAAATAGAGCTGCTGACGGATTATCCGGCAAATCTTGCGTCATCCCTTATGGCCGGGGATATAGATATGGCCCTGCTGCCGATTGCGGCAATGCCTGGCATTCCTGGTGCGCGGATTGTAAGCGACTACGGCATTGCTGCGGATGGCGATGTGGCTTCTGTCGCTTTGTTTAGTAAAGTGCCACTGGAAATGATTGAAGCAGTTTATCTGGATTATCAGAGTAGAAGCTCAGTGCGACTGGCGACTTTGTTGCTTAAAGAATTCTGGAAGAAGGATGTTCAGTTGATGCCTGCGCCTGAAGATTACATTCAACGAATAAGCGGCACGGCAGCCGGCGTTATAATCGGTGACCGCGCACTGGAGCAGCGCCATAATTTCCCCTACATCTACGACCTCGCGCAAGGTTGGAAAGATTGGACGGGGCTTCCGTTCGTCTTCGCGGCATGGGTAGCCAACAAAGATTTGCCGCCCGATTTTTTAGGCCGTTTCAATGCTGCAAACGCGGAAGGACTGAAGCATATTGAAGAGGCTGTAGCCGACAATCCTTTCCCGCACTACGACCTGCAGACCTACTACAGGCACAACATCCATTATCATTTAGATGCGGAAAAGCTGCGGGGATTGGAGACGTTTCTGGGTCTTATTGCTGATAAATAGTTGCCGGCAATCAATCCATAAACCCGGCCTTGCCAAAGGAGCTTACTTTTATTCCGAATAACAAGCATATGCAAGCCGGAAAAAGCGGAATTAGCCTGGTTGAATGCCCGCGCGACGCCATGCAGGGCTGGGCGCATCCTATACCGACAGTTGCTAAGGTTGAATACCTCAATGCGTTGCTGCGCGTAGGTTTTGATGTGCTGGATTTCGGCTCTTTTGTTTCTCCGAAAGCGATTCCGCAGCTTGCCGATACGAAAGATGTCATTCCGCAACTGAAACTGGACGGCGCGACCAAACTGCTGGCCATTATCGCCAACACGCGCGGCGCGGAAGAGGCGGTTGTCTATGATGAAATCAGTTGCTTAGGCTTCCCCTTTTCCATTTCGGAAACCTTTCAGCAGCGCAATACAAACAAGAGCATCGCCCAATCGCTCACTCAGGTTGAAGAAATCCAAAAGCTCTGCGTGCAGCGCGGCAAAGAGTTGGTCGTCTATATCTCCATGGGCTTCGGCAATCCTTACGACGACCCATACACCGTGGAGATTGCCATTGAATGGGTCGGTAAGCTCGCAGCCCTCGGCGTCCGCACCCTCGCCATGAGCGATACCGTTGGCGTGGCGCAGCAGGAGACAATTGACTATCTGTTCCGCAGCCTCATTCCCGCCTTCCCGCAAGTAAGCATCGGCGCGCACTTCCACGCATCACACGAGAACTGGCGGATGAAGATTGACACAGCATACGCGGCCGGCTGCATACGCTTCGACAGCGCTATAAAAGGCATCGGCGGCTGTCCGCTGGCGGAAGACGTGCTTGTAGGCAACATCGCCACAGAAAACGTCCTGCAATGGTGTGACGAGCACGACATTTATCCCGACATCAACCGCGAAGCCTTCCGCGAGGCAATGGAAATAGCCAACAGAGTCTTTATTTAAGCGCTAATTATCACATTGCTGCATTACCACATTATCAAATTAAGATGAGCATCCACAATGAAGTCAAGCGCGTCACCACGCACACCCTGCAATGGATGAAAGGCCATGGCGAGAAAATCTCCATGCTTACCGCCTACGATTTTTCCATGGCGCGCATTCTGGACGATGCCGGCATTGACGTGCTGCTCGTGGGAGATTCTGCATCTAACGTAATGGCCGGGCACGAGACAACGTTGCCTATCACGCTTGACCACATGATATACCATGCGCAAAGTGTTGTGCGGGCGGTGCAGCGCTGCCTTGTAGTGGTGGATTTACCCTTTGGCTCCTATCAAGGCAACTCCAAAGAAGCGCTCAATTCTTCCATCCGCATTATGAAGGAAGCCGGTGCGCACGCCATTAAGCTGGAGGGTGGGGAAGAGGTCGTGGACAGTATCAAGCGCATCATTTCGGCCGGGGTACCGGTGATGGGCCACCTCGGACTGACGCCGCAGAGCATTTATAAATTCGGAACCTACGCTGTGCGCGCAAAGCAGGAAGCAGAAGCCGCACAGTTGCTGCGCAATGCAGAAGTATTACAGGAAGCAGGTTGCTTTGCCATTGTTCTTGAAAAAATCCCGGCGACCTTGGGCACACAGGTAGCGCAGAACATGACGATTCCTGTAATCGGCATCGGGGCAGGCGGCGGCGTGGATGGTCAGGTGCTGGTGATGCACGACATGCTGGGCATCACAAAGGATTTCTCGCCGCGCTTTCTGCGGCGCTACGCAACGCTGTATGATACCATTCGCGAAGCGACCGGCGCTTATATCAAGGACGTCAAAAGCAAGGATTTTCCCAATGATCAGGAGCAGTATTAGCAACTGGTCCGAACGACCAACGGGAGGTCTGTCCGGTTGCGTCACGGTCAGAGCGTAAAAGCGCAACATGATAAACGAGCAAGCGTGGAAAACCCTTACAACCGAGCTTCAACCAAAAGGTGTGACGCTCATCGCCGTATCCAAAACAAAACCTATTGAAGACATCCTCGCACTCTACAACCTCGGCCAGCGCGACTTTGGTGAGAATTACGTTCAGGAATTAGTTGAAAAAGCGGAAAGGCTTCCGCAAGACATTCGCTGGCATTTCATCGGCCATCTGCAAAGCAATAAGGCGAAGTACATCTCGTCATTCGTACACCTTCTTCATAGCGTAGATTCCTTTAAACTCTTGAAGGAAATCAATAAGCAGGCAGCAAAGGCCAACCGGGTTATTGACGTGCTCCTGCAAATGCACATCGCCGAAGAAGAAACCAAATTCGGCATGGATGAGCGCGAGCTGACAGAGGCTTTCCAATACTATGAAGCGCAAGAGGCTCAGCTACAAAATATCCGGATCTGCGGGTTAATGGGCATGGCTACGGCTACAGAAGATGAAGGCCGAATCCGCGTAGAGTTTTCGCGGTTGCGCGCTATGTTTGGAAACCTCTCCGCAAACCAAATGCTTGGCAAGGCCTACTTCAATACCTGCTCTATGGGTATGAGCGGTGACTACAAGATTGCTGTTCAAGAAGGCAGCTCTATGGTGCGTATTGGCAGCCTGTTATTTGGTAACCGCTAAAGTGGCGGCCTTTGCATTCCCGGCGCGGTGCAAGAGTCCAAAACCTAAGGCCGACAGCACACAGATACCAAAGATGCCCCACCAAAGCACGGTAAATCCATGTGCGTCTGCAAGCCGGGAGCCAAGTGTCGGGCCAAGCACCTGAGCCATTGCCCAGGCTACTGTATATAATCCTGCGTACTGACCACGGTTTGCGTCATTTGTGCGGCTTAGCCAGTAGGTATTCATAAACGGCATGGACAGCATCTCGCCGAAGGTCACAATCACTGTCGCGCCAAAGGCAAGGGCGATTCCGCCGGCAATCGGCAGGTTGAACAGGGCAAATGAGACCGCCATCATCGCCGTGCCGACAGGGATGTATTGCAAGGGATGCCTGCGGCCTTCCAGCCGGAATACAATCACCATTTCAGTCAGTGCAATCAGGATACCATTGCCAGCCATTGTTGCACCGATCATTGGTTCGCTCAGGTGCAGCACCTTTCTGTAAAAGACCGGTACTGTACTGAAATACTGAAAGAACGCAAAAGCATACAGCAGCACAAAGAAGGTAAAGGCAATGTAGCGTCTGTCGCGATACGCCTCAAAGCGCGGCGCTTTCACAACGGCCTTCTTTACTGCATTCGCGTGCCGTGCAGGCGCTAGAAAAATACGCAGCAGCAGGGCCGCGCCGATATTGGTGACTCCATCAATGATGAACAGCAAATTGTAATTGTGCGCTGCAATAAATCCGCCGAGCGAGCCGCCCAACGCCCAGCCAAGATTTATTGCCAGGCGATTGAGCGAGTAGGAGCGTGTCCGATTTTCTTCCTTACTGTAATGCGCGATGGCGAGCGAGTTAGCCGGGCGAAACGATTCATTGACCACCGCCAGTATAAATGTAAACCCGCAGATGGCGGGGTAGGAACGCATCTGCCCCAGCGCCACAAACAATAAGCCGCCGCTAACGAGCGTGATAAGCTGCACCGGATAGAAGCCGAAGCGATCGGCCAGCCTGCCTCCGATAAAGCCGCCGCAAATGGCTCCGACGCCAAAAATGCCGAACACAATGCCTGCCTTCGTGATGCTGTAGCCCAAGCGCTCGGTAAGGTAGAGCGTCATGAATGGCACAACCATCGTCCCACAGCGGTTGATGAGCATCACCGCGCTCAGCCACCAGCTTGCGGGCGACAAGCCGGTGTAAGAGGCTTTGTAGAGTGCAGTGACACGCTTCATGGCCTGCGATGTTACGCGGAATTAGGAACACCGCCCGCCGTTTCCGAAATTCGCCGTCACACATGCGGAACATCAAAATCATAGAGGTCAAAAGCGAGATTGGAGCCGGCACCCGCGGAGCCAGTCTGGGCGTGGATGCTTTGAAGATTGCAGCGCTGGATCTAATGAGCTCTTTCTTTGTCAACTTTCCCTGCGAAGCCGTTGAAACTGAAAATAACCTGCTTTACGAGCCGGTATTGTCGCCGTATGCCAAGCGCATCAAAGGCGTTCACACAATGTATGAGCGCGTTGCCGAAGCCGTAAGCAATACGCTTAAAAGCGGCCTGTTCCCGGTGGTGCTCGCCGGCGACCACAGTACGGCCGGCGGGACAATTGCCGGCATCAAAATGGCGAAGCCTAAACACCGGCTCGGCGTTATCTGGATAGATGCGCATGCTGATATGCACACACCTTTCACCTCGCCGTCCGGCAACATGCATGGCATGCCGCTGGCTACCGCATTGGCTTTTGACAATGTAGAAAGCCAGATTCACAAACCGGATGCGACAACACTGGAATTCTGGAATAAGCTAAAAAACCTTGGCAAGATTCAGCCGAAGGTTATGCCGGAAGATGTGGTATTCATTGCGCTGCGCGATTATGAGAAGGAAGAGGAATTTCTCCTGAAAAGCCGCAATATTAAAATCATCCAAGT
This sequence comes from Chitinophagaceae bacterium, assembly GCA_965246765.1. Classification (GTDB taxonomy): domain Bacteria; phylum Bacteroidota; class Bacteroidia; order Chitinophagales; family Chitinophagaceae; genus UBA1952. The sequence continues at coordinate 18,178 of CBDFFJ010000005.1, read as the reverse complement.
GGCAGAAGTGCGCCGTAAGGGCGTAGAGCAGGTGGTGCGCCAAACCATGCTTCATCTCGCCGCCTGCGACGACATCTATGTCTCTTTTGATGTGGACAGCCTAGACGCGGGCATCTCTCGCGGCACCGGCACGCCTGTAAGCAATGGCCTGCGTGAGCGCGAGGCGGAAGACCTGCTGGCAGCGCTGGCGCAATACCACAAAATCTGCTGCTTTGAGGTGACTGAGGTAAACCCGACGCTGGATAAGGAAAACCTGATGGCCGAAATTGCCTTCAACATCCTGCAGCGCACCGTGAACCTGCTGATGCAGAACCTCGGCGGGGTGCTCCGCTAACGCGTAATCACAAACTTCATGGCTTTTCCAAGGGCAGGCTTGCCGCTCGCCAGCCGGATGTGAATGTCGTCGTAATAGGCCGTGTCGCCCGGCTTGGTGCGGCTCGCTATAGTGTGGCTGATGATGGGGCTGAGGGTGTCGCCCATGCAATACTCCGTAAGATAATCCGTCACCCACTTTTCGTTTGCCATGGAGTCCTCGTAAAGATTCCGCTCACCATACGTAAAAGAGAATCCTTCAATGAACGCGCCGTCGGGGTTCTTGATCCTTAAGCCCTGCGGGGCAATAGCATCAAACTCCTGCTTTGAGATAGCGCCGCCGCTGCGGGACCCGCTACGACCTATAGCTACTTCCATCACCGGCTTCGCGGCAGGCGTAGTTTCTGCAGGCTTCGCTTTAGGCGCCCTCCTTTGGGCATAGGCGGCAGTCACAAGCAACGCTATGGCTGCAAGCAAAAGCAGTCGGCGGTTCATCATAAGGCTTTAAAGTTATAGTAAAGCCAGACTTTCAGTTATCACCTGGATTCGTGATTTAGCATCGCTTTGCTTTTTCTGCTCCATCGCCACCACCTCGGGCTTTGCATTCGCCACAAACTTTTCGTTGCCCAGCTTCTTCTCCACGCTTTGCAGGAAGCCCTCCAGATAGGTCAGCTCTTTTTGCAGGCCTTCGCGCTGAATGCTTTTATCCACCACCTGCTCCGCGATAAGGTACAGCTTGTCTGTCTGCACTACGAGCGAGATTGCGCCTTCTACCGCTTCTTCTGTGAAATTCAAGTCCGTCGCGTTCGTCTGACGCAGCAGAATTGGCTTCGTCGTTTCGTACAGCGACTTATCAGCCGTCAGCACCGCAATCTGAATCGGGTCTTTCGGCTTCAGGCCGGCTTTCACGCGCGCGTCGCGAATGGCCGTGATCGTTTCCTGCAAGGCAATGCCACTATTTAGAATGAATACGTTTGCGCTCGCAGCCTCCGGCATCTGCCGTGCTATCAAATCGTCACCTTCCACACGCCCGCGAAGCTGGTGATAGATTTCTTCCGTCACGAAAGGCAGGAATGGATGCAGTAGTTGCAGCAGGCTTTCAAAGATATTCGCCGTTGCTTCATAAACTTCCTTGCTGATGCTTGCTTCCTGCGCCGGCTTCACCCACTCCAGATACCACGAGCAGAAGTCGTCCCAGATGAGTGAGTAGATCGTCTTCAAGGCTTCGCTCAGGCGGAAGGTGTCAAATAGCCCTTGCAGCTCAGCGCTCACCTGCGCAATGCGCGCCTGCATCCATTCCATCGCGAAGCCCGCGCCGTCATCCGCCCCCTCGCCGGAGGTGCGGCCTTCCCAGCCTTTCACAAGCTTCATAGCATTCCAGAGCTTATTGCCGAAGTTGCGGCCTTGCAGCAGCATCCCTTCGTCATACAGCAGGTCATTGCCCGCGGGCGATGCAATCATTACTGAGAAGCGAACGGCGTCTGTGCCCCATTCGTCAATCAGGGCCAGCAGGTCGGGCGAGTTGCCGAGGCTCTTGCTCATCTTGCGGCCCTGCTTGTCGCGCACGATGCCGGTGAAATAAACCTTTTCAAACGGAATATCCTTCATGTACTCCTCGCCCGCCATGATCATTCGCGCTACCCAGAAGAAGATGATTTCCGGCGCCGTCACGAGCGTTTGCGTAGGATAATAGTAGGCCAGCTCTGCATTGTCCGGCACTTCATTCCAGCCGAAAACCTGCATGGGCCAGAGCCACGAGGAGAACCATGTGTCTAAGCAATCTTCATCTTGCCGCAAATGCTCCCTTTTGCATTTTGCATTTTGCATTTTGCATTGCTCCCAAGCCTCGTCTTCATCGGCGCCAACATACATGTTACCGTCTGCATCGTACCACGCCGGTATCCGCTGCCCCCACCATAGCTGCCGGCTGATGCACCAGTCCTTGATGTTCTCCATCCAGTGCCGGTACAGGTTCTTGAATTTCTCCGGATGAAACTGCACCTTATCCGTCAGCACATCTTCCAGCGCGGGCGCGGCCAACTCCGGCATTCTGCACCACCACTGCATGGAAAGGCGCGGCTCTATCACCGCATCCGTGCGCTCTGAAAAGCCTACCTGATTGCTGTAATCTTCCTGCTTTACAAAGGCCCCGCTCGCCTTCAGGTCCTCTACTATCTTCTTGCGCACTGCAAAGCGGTCTTCGCCCACATACATGCCTGCTGCGGCGCTCATAGTGCCGTCCTCATTCAGCGTATCTATTACCGGCAGCTTGTGCTTGAGGCCGAGGTTGTAGTCGTTGATGTCGTGCGCGGGCGTCACTTTCAGCGCGCCTGTTCCGAACTCCGGGTCTATGTAATCGTCAAAAATGATGGGTACCGGGCGGTTCACTAAAGGCACAAGGCAGTACGCGCCTTTTAATCCCTTATAGCGCTCATCATCCGGATGCACGCACACGGCAACATCGCCGAGAATCGTCTCCGGACGCACCGTGGCAATAGTGATGCTGCCATCCGTCTTAGCCCCTTCTTTGTCGCAAAGGGCATACTGCACGTAGGTGAGCTTGCTCTGCGTCGTCTTATGGATTACCTCTTCATCTGAGAGCGCCGTCTTCGCCTTCGGGTCCCAGTTGATCATCTTTACCCCGCGGTAGATGTTGCCCTTCTTATAAAGGTCAACGAACACGCGGATGACCGCCTTGTAGTAATCCGCATCCATCGTAAAAGCCGTCCGGTTCCAGTCCAGCGCGCAGCCGAGACGCTTGAGCTGTTCCAGGATTATCCCGCCGTACTTCTCCTTCCACTCCCAGGCGTAGCCAAGAAACTCGTCACGGCTCAGGCTATTCTTATCAATGCCGCGCTCGCGCAGCATACCCACCACCTTCGCCTCCGTGGCAATGCTCGCATGGTCGGTGCCCGGCACCCAGCAGGTATTGTAGCCCTGCGACTTTGCGCGGCGGATAAGGACATCCTGCACCGTATTATTCAGCGCGTGGCCCATGTGCAGCACGCCCGTCACATTGGGTGGCGGCATCACAATGGTGTAAGGCTCCCGCTCGTCGGGCGTGGAGTTGAAGTATCCGCGGCCCATCCAGTGGCTATACCAGTGGCGCTCCGCGGCGGCGTGGTCAAAATTCTTAGCGATTTCCATGACGGGGGCAAAGGTAAATGTTGGATGCCGTAGGGAGATGTCGGATAACGTTATCCCGCGCTGCCCTTACGGGAATGCCAGGACGCAAAAGGAGCGGAGCGGACGCCCACAGAGGCCATTTTTGTATGGCGTATGAACTGTGAGGGCGCAACAGACCTCATTTTTATATTGTAAACGACCTCTGTTGCCTCAACACACCTCACTTGCACAATGCAAATGAACACTGTTGCGACAACACACCTTATTTGCAGAATGCAAATAACCTCTGTTGTGGCAACACACCTCATTTTGACTTTGCAAATGACCTCTGTTGCCTCAACATACCCCATTTTTACTTTGCAAATGACCTCTGTTGTGGCAACACACCACATTTTGCCATTCAGAATAGGGTCTGTGGTGGCCCCCGGACATCATGGCGTAATTTCCGTGATGCCCTGGGGCTTAATAATGGACGATAAAGGGCCGATATAGCGCCCCGGGATGGCCGCCGGTCACCAAAAGCTTGTTAAGCAAGGCCCGTTAAACCAATCATTATAAGTTCAATCAGAAAGCGACAACAAGCTAAGCGCCTCTTTGATTTATCTTTACCTCCAATGAGACTTTTCTACCTCACAACGGTTTTTCTTGCCGCGTCCGCTACTGTAAATGCCCAATCCACGCCCGTCTGGAGCACGGATGTAGCGCCTATTATTTATAACCGTTGCGCAAGCTGCCACCACAGCGGCGGCATCGCGCCCTTCAACCTGATGAGCTACGCGGATGTGATAGCTCACGCATCTACGGTAAAGGCGGAAGTAACTGCCGGCACCATGCCGCCCTGGCCGCCCGACCCGGCCTATGGCAGGCTGGCGCACGAGCGGGTGCTTTCTTCGGTAGAAAAAACTAAGATTCTGGATTGGCTGGCGGGTGGCCGCCCGCGCGGCAATACCGCTATGGAGCCGCCCGCGCCCACATTCTCTACAACAGGCGACCTGCCCGGCACGCCCGACCTGGTGGTGAAGATGCCGGCCTACACGTCCAATGCCGCTATGGGCGATGTATATCGATGCTTTGTGCTGCCCACGGGCATTGCTACGGATAAATTCATTACATCCTTTGAGGCTATCCCCGGCAACCGCGCCATGGTGCATCATGTATTGGTGTATGCGGATACTACCGGCACATCCACCACACTGGATGCGCAGGACCCCGGGCCGGGCTATACCTCCTTCGGCGGCATCGGCACCAACAGCGCAGTGCTCCTCGGCGGCTGGGTGCCCGGCGCCACACCTATGACAATGCCGGCGGGCTTCGGCGTGCGGCTCTCTAAGAAGGCAAAGCTGGTAATGCAGATCCATTACCCTGCGGGAACGGCGGGCATGACAGACAGCACGGAGCTGCACCTGTTCTTTGCGCCCGGCGCGGTGCGCAATGCCTCCATATCGCCGGTGCTGAACTATTACGGCAATATCAATGCGCCGCTGGTAGTGCCAGCCAATACGGTAAAGACATTTACCGAGCAGCAGATGATACCGCTGGACTTTACGATGATCGGCATCACGCCGCACATGCACCTGCTTGGGCAGAATATTGAGAGCTTCGGCGTTAGTCCTTCGGGCGATACCGACCGCTACATCTCCATCCCCAGATGGGACTTCCACTGGCAGGACTTCTACATGCTGCGCCAGCTAAAGAAGATAGCCGCAGGCACCACCGTTTACGCCCGCGCCACCTACGACAACACCACGGCCAACCCTATGAACCCGAACAACCCGCCAAAGCAGGTAACCGCAGGCGAGGCCACTACCGATGAGATGATGCTGGTGTACTTCATCTACGCCAACTATCAGCAGGGCGATGAGAACATCGTAGTAGAAAGCACGCCTGCAACTGCCGTAAATACTGCGCAGCCTTATTACAAAGGTGTGGAGCTGTTGCAGCCATATCCCGTGCCGGCCAGCCGCGAGCTGATCGTAAAATATCATCTGGACGGCGAGCGGACAGGCACAATAGAGTTGCTCAATGCGGCAGGCCAGACTGCCATACGCGTGTATGCCGGGCAGCTGCATGCCGGCTACACGGCCATGCCGATAGATGTAAGCGGCCTGCCGGAAGGGATATATACCTTGCGGCTCAACGCCGTCGGGGCAGTGAAGAGCAGGGTAGTGAGCGTGCGGCATTAATGCACCGCCGGGAGCTGCTGTAGCAGGCACATGCTAAGTGATATCCTCCGCTGGCGGAGGTGGGCGAGGAGCAAAGCGACGATGCCGGAGGTGGGTAGTATGACTAAGTAGCAGCAGCATCTTTTAACGCCCTATCAAAACCATTATCCGCTACTTTCGGAAGGTAAATCCTCCTGCGCCCTATTTTCATGTGGAAACTCTTCCGCCGCCGCCTTCGCTACTACCTGCAATACGTCCCCGTCACGCTCAATACGGTGCTTTGCGCAGCCGCCATATGGCTCCTGCACCGCATCCTCTACAGCGGTCAGCCGGCGTTGAAAGGCGGTGATGTAAGTGGCCGCAACGACGACGCGCCGATATCCACGCTTCAGCCCTTCATTTTGCTGATGGCCAAGATTGCCTTCGTACTGATACTGGCGCTGATAGCCGTGTCGGTATTGAGCGCGCTGTTTGCCTGGCTGCACTACCTCTGGCTGAAGAACAAGAAGGACACGACCCTGCAGCTGCAATTCTCCACAGAAACAAAGCAAGGCAAAAGCAACCGCGTATTTCTCAACGCGGCGCTGGAAGGCGTATTCCGCCCGCTGCTCGGCTTCGTGAAAGGGAGATTGTTTTACGATGATTACCGCCTGACGGACAAATTCGCCCTTCAGGGTAATAAGCGGCGCGAAGGCAAGCTGCTCCGCTTCGCCATTTCCGGCAAAAGCCGGCTGATGCTTCCGGACATTAAGGAATACCAGCTTCGCGGCGGCTTTGTGTTCTTTGAAGACATGCTGCACCTTTTCTCCTTCGCGGCAGCGCAACCCGCCGGCGGCAATTTTTACCAGCCGCCCGTGCTGCGCAAAAGTGAAGAGCAGGAAGTATCGCCCAAGAAAACGGAGACAACCGACATACGCATAGAGCAGATGCGCCGCGTGGAAGGCGAGCACCTTTCCTATAAAGACTTTGAAGCAGGCGATGACGTGCGCCGGATTGTATGGAAGGTCTATGCGAAGAACCGTGACCTGGTGGTGCGCATACCGGAAATGTTTGAGCCGTATGCATCGCACCTGTACTTCTACGCGTCCTTCCATACCGCCGTCAGCGAAGGCTGGGTGAGCGGAGATTATGGCTCGGAGATGTTGAACTATTTCAAGAATGCCGTCTGGACGGTTTACGACAAGCTCGCCGCAAAGCAGTTCCAGATGCGCTACATCCCCGACCAGCCCATCACCGCGCCGGAAGGCCTCGCGGAGCGCGATAGAGTGGGCCGTGTCATCAGCAGCAGCGCCTGGCAGCGGGATAAAGATCTGGCGGCTTATTTCAATGCAAAGCAGGGCACCGTGCTCTGCATCTCGTCGCTCACCGACCCGCGGGAGCTGGCCGGCTTGCTTGATGCAGCCGATAGCAGCGCCATGATTTATTTCGTAAAGCTCAGCCGCACGTTCCGCAGTTTCGTGGCCTGGAACTGGCTCAAGCGCCTCATCTTCCTGCCGCCGCAGGACCGCCTCGGCAAGCTGCGTGACCGCTGGGCGTTCTCGCCGCTTCGCATACAAATTCAGCGGCGGGAAAAAGAGCTGCAGGCCCTGCTGGACAAAAGCAGCGCAACGACACAGGTGATTTAATGGTAGCTTGGCGTAATTATTTTAATCGCTCGCGCAGCTAATCCTTAACTCCTAACACCAAACTCCAGACAAGAATGGGACTCTTTTCCTTCATTGCCAACGCCGGCAAGAAAATCTTTGGCGGCCACCAGGAGGCCGATGCCGGCCAGCCGGTGCAGCAATTAGACACGGCTCAGATTGACAAGCTGCGTGACTACGTGGCTTCTCTCGGCCTCAACATCGCCAATCTCGGCGTGCAGTTTAACGGGCCAGGCGAAGTAACGCTGACCGGCGAAGCCGCTAACCGGGCAGACTATGAAAAAGCTGCGCTGATGGCGGGCAATGTGATGGGCATCTCCAAGGTGAATAACCAAATGACTATTGCCCAGCAACCCGCCGAAGCATCAACGGAGCCGGAAGCGCAGACCTATGAAATCCAGAAGGGCGACACACTCTGGGCCATCGCGCAGAAGTATTATGGTAATGGCGCCAGCTACCCGAAAATCGTAGAGGCCAATCAGCCCATGATTAAGGACGCAGACGAAATCTATCCCGGCCAGGTGTTGCGCATTCCGAACGCTTAGGCGTCAAGCTTTCATTAGCACCGGCCCGGTAACTCTTAACTCCCAACACCAAAACACCTAACAGAAAATGTTTGACCAACTAATGGAGCTCGTCCGCGAAAGCGGCCAGCAAACCGTCGTAGAAAACCCGGCGGTGCCGAATGAGCACAATGAGGCCGTAATGCAGGAAGCATCTTCGTCCATCTTTAGCGGCCTGCAGAATATGATGCAGACCGGCGGCCCCGGCGCACTGAAAGGCCTATTCGAAGGCGTGCAGAGTGGCGACAATAATCACCCCGCTGTGCAGCAGGTGGCTAACCAATTTTCCGGCAACCTGATGCAGAAATTCGGTCTTGATTCCGGTGCTGCCAAAGCGCTTGCCATATCTCTTATTCCTATGGTGCTGGGAAAGCTGATGAACCGGTCACAGAACGCTCCGCAGGGTTCCGGCTTCTCTATCGGCAATATCCTTGGATCCCTGATGGGGGGTGGTGGCATCGGCGGCGCACTCGGCGGTCTGATGGGCGGTGGCAATCAGGCGCAGCCACAACAGGCGAATGCAGGCGGCGGCATGCTGGGCAGCCTCAGCTCCATGGGTGCCAAAATGGGTCTTGACAAGGACGGCGACGGCGATACCGATCTGAATGATCTGATGGCAATGTTCCGGAAATAGATATAGTGCTTAAGCACTTGGGTTGGAGCGATGAATTTCCTTAGAAAGATGTTCAGAGCTTCAACCCTTTTTTATATTCCTTCTGCCCGCCCCAGCGCAAGGCATAGCACAGGTAAAAATTAAAGTCAAACACAGTGGTCTTGTCGCCCCGGCCATAGCCAGCTATAAAGGCGGGTGGCAATTCCAGAAAGGATCTTGAATTGAGCAAAAAGCGGCCCCGGACATTCCAGCCTGCAAAAACATTTTTGATTAGCTCAACGCGCACGCCCCCGGTTATTTCTACCCAATGGGCGGTGAAAGATTTTGCCGGAATGGTGCCGGACACATTGCCCCAGACAGAATCAAAAATGGTATAGCGCGCCTCCTGCCGGTTAATAAAGCCTGCTCCATACCGGAAGCCAAAAAAAGCCGCATCCCAGTCGCCGGCTCCTAAACGGGTTATTAGTGTTTTATCTATCCCGACCCGAAAGAACGAATTGGCGCTCTTGTAGCTCAAATCCGGATAGTCGTAGTCAGCACTGCCAAAGCCGCCCTCCCCAACGATATATACTTCGTTCCGCAAGTAATAATCTATTGCTCCTTCGTAGGAGCGCCTGCTGCTTTGTATCGCATTAGCCACGGGTCTGGCCACATCAAGCCCGAAGCGGAGCTGATGTCCAAAGTGCTCGGCGGGCTTTGTCTTTTTCGGGATAGCGCCGGTATCAGCCTGAGCATGCGCGCACTGAAGCCCGAGGGTTGAGAGCACGAGGAGAAGCAGTGTAAAAATCCGGGCAGGCTGGCGCATTGTCAATAATAAAGCTTCAGGTGAAGCACATTGACGTCCGCTGTAACGTCTGCGCGGTTGATAATGGCGGAATCAAGTCCGTTGTGAGTGGTGGTTACACGATTCAGGTTAAAATAATTGGTGTATCCGCAGGAGTTGGATAAGAAACGAAGCTGCCGCTCATAATAAAAGGTTAGTGTATCCTGAAGAGTCACGGCTGAATCCGGGCGAATGATCCAGGAACAGCTATCGTAAGCCTTAGACAGTGAAAGGCCAAACTGACTGATGCGCTTCTGCCCGCCGTAATAATACAAGACCGATCCTCCGGTCAGGGGAATGAAGACGGGGTTAGGCAGCAGCGTGTCGGGCGTAGCGGCGCCGGTATCTGCATGATGATATGTGTGAGCGCGTAATACGGTTGTAACGGGCTGCAGACATGGATCGCGCTCGTCTTTTTTGCACGCTATCAGTACCATCAGACTGGCAACGCACCAAAGCAGGTAAGCGGGCTTAATCATGTAAAGTCAGTATTTTATCAATCTCGCTTATTACCTCGTCCAGCTTTTGCCGCACCTGCTCCCGGCTCAGCGCATCGGGAATAGCCTTTCCTATCTGCCTGGCCGTAAGCGCGTCTTCCGCGTTCTGCAGCCGCCTTCGCAACATACTTATTTCTTCATCTTTCGCGCCAAGTGCATTATCCTTTGAGCGGAGCTCAGACTTTGCGGCAGAAAACCGGTGTAACAGGATCTCCACCTTCCTGCGCAATTCAAACAGCGATTCCATTATCCGCGGATTTGCGCGCCAAGCTCTTTGGTATAAGCCGAAGTAAGCTGCGCCATCAGCGCCTCCGTCTCCGCATCCGTTAGTGTCCGGTCGCCGAGCTGAAAGGTGAAGCTCAGTGCAAGCGACTTCTTGTCCGCGCCCAGCTTGTCGCTTTCAAAGACGTCAAACAGGTCGTAAAATTGCAGTGGCTGGAGCTTCAGCTTGTCCGTTGTCTTTTGCACCTGCGCGTAAGTAACGCCTTTGTCCAGCACCAGCGCAAGGTCGCGCTGCACGGCGGGGAAGCGAGGGACTTCGGCGTAGTCAATCTTCGTGCTGCGCATCGCTTCCGCCCAAAGCGCCCAGTCAATGTCCGCATACCACACGCGTTCTTTAATTTCAAAAGCCTGTCGCTTCTGGGGCGATACTTCGGTGATGCTGCACAGGGCCTTGTTTTTCCATTTCCATAAGACGCCCGTCTCGTCGTAGCCCAATGCCGTGTTTTTGATGCCGGAAGCCTTCAGCAGATTCCGGACCGCCGATTTCAGGAAATAGCCGTCTGCCTTTACCGCGCTGCTCTTTACACCAGCATGCTGCGCAAGTCCGGTTGCAAAAAGCGCCAGCCTTGGTTGCTGGGAATAATCGGCGCTGTACGTAAATCCGTGCTCAAACAGGAGCAAGTCCATATTGCGCCGCGCAAGGTTGTAGCTCACCACTTCCAGTCCGCTTTCCAGCATGGAAGGGCGCATGATATCCAGCTCGGAGCTAAGGCTGTTGAGCATGTGAACCATCGGCACCTCATCTCCATAGTATTTGCCGTTGGTGATGGAATTGGTCACCATTTCGGAGAAGCCGGCGCCGCTGAGGCTGTCAGCAATCTTGTTTCGCAGCTTCCGGTCGCCCGGAATTTCCGGCAGGAGTGAAATATTGAGGCGCTGCGGAATCGGTATGTTATCCAGTCCGTCAATGCGCATGATTTCTTCCACCACATCAGCCGGCTGGCGGACGTCGTGCTTGGAAGAAGGCACCTTTACGGTGAAGCCAACTTCATTTTCATCGCTCAGAGAGAAGCCAAGCGATTGCAGGAGCTTCAGCGTCGCTAAAGGCTCATAAAATTTTCCTGCGAGGCGATTAATGAACTCGTAGCGCACCGGGAAAGAATGCTCGCCGATGATTTTTTGATAGACATCCACGACCTCGCCAATAATATGCCCGCCGCCAACCTGCATCATCAATTCCGCGGCCCGCATTATAGCAGGTACCAGATTGGCCGCATCCACGCCCTTCTCAAAGTGAGACGCCGCATCTGTGCGCAACCCGTGGTGCAGTGATGCCCGGCGGATGGTTGCCGGATTGAAATAGGCGCTTTCTATGAAAATGTCCCTTGTGCTTTCGCTGACGCCGCAGTGCAGGCCGCCAAAGACGCCTGCCATTGCCACCGGCCCGCCTTCGTCACAAATCATGAGGTCTTCTCCGCCGCGCAAGGTTCGCTCCTTGTCGTCAAGTGTGACAAATTTTTCGCTTGGCGCGGCGTAGCGGACGATGATGTGCTTCCCGGCAAGCTGCGCCGAATCAAAAGCGTGCAGCGGCTGACCGAACTCGTGCAGGACGTAGTTTGTAACGTCCACAATATTATTGATGCTGCGCAAGCCGATTGTTGCCAGCCGCGCCTTCAGCCATTCCGGCGATGGGCCTACTTTCACACCTTGCAGCGAGATGCCCATGTATCGCGGACAGCCATCCGGCGCAAGAATGCTCACCTTTACCGGCGATTCGCCGCTCTGCATAACTGTGCTCATATCTGGCAGCCTCACTTCCACCGGCTCGCCGCTGTGGTGGCTTAGATAAGCGCACACATCGCGCGCCACACCAATGTGGCTGGCCGCATCGGAGCGGTTGGGCGTGAGGCCGATATGGATGGCGTAGTCGGCTGCGCAAATCTTGAAATAATCTTTTGCAAGGGCGCCGATTGGCGCATCTTCCGGCAAGACCATGATGCCAGCATGGCTTTCGCCAAGGCCAATTTCGTCTTCCGCGCAAATCATTCCCTCGCTAGCCTCGCCGCGGATTTTAGCCTTCTTAATTTGGAATGCTTCGCCGCTTAGTGGATGCACGGTCGCGCCAACGGGCGCAACCACCACTTTTTGCCCGGCAGCTACGTTGGGTGCGCCGCAGACGATATTCAATATGGCGCCGCCGCTGGTGGTTACAGTCGTTACTTTCAGCTTATCGGCGTTGGGGTGAGGGGCGCAGGTGAGCACTTCGCCAATCACAAGTCCTTCCAGACCGCCCTTGACTGTTTCGGCCTTTTCTACGGCTTCCACCTCCAGCCCGATGCTCGTCAGGATGCGGCTCAGATCTTCAACGGGTACCGGCTGCGGCAGGTATTCCAGCAGCCATTGATACGAGATAATCATACGGGCGCAAAGATAATGGCCCGATGCGGGCGACGTGGACGGCGCGGGCTAACTTAGCGGCGTCTCTTAAAAGACCTTTAATCATGCTCCCAGAAACCTCCAACAGCGATGCCGGCTACCAGGAGTTTATTCAGAAAGTGGCTGCTCAGGATGAAGTCTGGGGCCTTGAAGGCGAGGAAGGATTAGCCATATCAAGCTCCAGCAATAATGAGGAACAGGATGTGATACCGTTTTGGTCGGATGAGGCGCTGGCGCGGTCGGTAGCTGCCGGCGACTGGGCGAATTTCAAGCCGGCTTCTATGTCCCTGGCTGAGTTTCTGGAAAACTGGCTGGTGGGCATGCACAATGATGAGGTGTTGGTTGGCACGAATTGGAATATGGATTTGTCGGGTGTTGAGATGGAGCCGTTAGCGCTTGCGCTAGACCTTGCAACCAATGCGGCAGCTTACGGTAAAGAGATTGAGTTCTCAAACTATAAGGACATTCAGGATTTTCTCCGGCAGGTGCGGGAGGCGTCCGGCCTGCAATGAGGTTGCGCAATGGCGGCGGTATGAAATGCAAAATATGTCTGAAGCAAATCTTTCATGTCTGCTAAAATTCCCGGGTTAGATCACCTCCGGGCGCTGGCTATTACGCTGGTCTTTCTGTTTCACTACCGGCTGTTCCCGCACCCGGATTGGGTAGATACAATCGGCAGCTTCGGCTGGACGGGCGTTGATCTCTTCTTTGTACTGAGCGGTTACCTTATTTCCGGCGCAATCTTCCGGGAGCAAAAGGCAGGAAGTTTTCGGCTGCCGACCTTTTACCTGAAGCGCGGCTTCAGAATTCTGCCGGCATTCTGGGCGGTACTGGCTGTTTATTTTCTGATTCCGGGTTTCCGCGAATGGGAACACCTGCCGCCGCTCTGGAAGATGCTGAGTTTCACACAAAACCTGGGGTTAGACCTGCGCCACCAGCGAACATTCTCGCACGCCTGGTCACTGTGCATTGAAGAGCAGTTTTATCTGCTGCTGCCTTTGGCGCTGCTCCTGGTGCATCGTGTAGCACCTCGCCGGCGGAACAGCTGGATTATTCTGCTACTGTTTGCTGCAGGGTTCATCACCCGCTTATTAAGCTGGAACTATCTGGTTGCGCCCGCGATCAATACAGACGCTTTTGGGGCCTTGTGGTACAAATGGATTTACTATCCGACGTACAACCGGCTTGACGGCCTATTGGCGGGCATTGCGATTGCAGCCCTGCAGCACCATACACGTTCGGCGAGCGTAGTCCTGTCTAAACATTCCGGCTGGCTGCTATTGACAGGGCTTGCTCTACTTGGCTGTGCTTATCAGCTATGCATAGAGCCCCAAAGCTTCGCCGCATCAATTTTTGGATTTCCGTTTATTGCGCTTGCCTACGCCTTTCTCGTTGCCGCATCTGTCACGCCGAAAAGCATATTAAAACCGTTGGTCATTCCGCATTTCTTCCGTTGTTGCGAAGCTTTCATACGCCATTTATCTCTCCCACAAAGGCGCTATTCACCTGGCGCAGCTTGTTGGTGAAAAATTCGCTTTAGACACACATAGCACGGCTGTCTTTTTCCTAAGCCTTTTAATGGCCTTTTCCATTGCGCTTGTTCTCCATTACATTATTGAAAGGCCTTTCCTGAAATGGAAAGAAAGAATTGTGTATCGCTGAGAAGCTTTGTCGTTTTATATCGGAGCACCGGGCATGTGCCCGCTACCCGGGCGAAGTCTATAATTTTCCTGACCCGGCATTTTAGCCCGGCCGGCATTTGGACTAAAGCTTAGCGGCTCCCCTGTGCGGATGCTGATTTCTCCTTTTGCGGCAAGCGCCATGATACTATCACTCACCTCATTGGCAGCATATTCTGATAGCGCAAAAGCGGCCATTTTCATTGTAAACACAATCGGCCCGCTGTGGTGGAAATCGCAGCGCCGGTGATAATCCGTCACTTCGCCGATAAAGCAGCGCAACCTTGCTTCACATGACTCATTTTCCATAAAACAAAATTTGCGGCGGCGTGCTTCATACGGGCTGAATTGCTCCTAAAACGCATGTCGCGTCAACTATTATATAAGGCCTTCAGCATTGTGCGGTGAAGGCGGATAAATACGCGGCGCATTGTTATGATCGGATCGCGGGCTGCTTGCGTCGGGCAATCCTTTAAATTGCCAATCATTGTCGCGCCATGAACCGCATAGACCGCCTCTTCGCCATCCAGACCTTCCTGCAATCCCGCAAGTACGTGAGCGCCGAGCAGATTGCTGAAAAATTCGGCATATCCGTCCGTACTGTTTTACCGCGATGTAAAGGCGCTTTGCGAAGGCGGCATTCCTGTTTCCTTTGAGCCGGCGAAGGGCTATTTTATCTTGCGCGGGTATTTCCTGCCGCCGGTTTCTTTCAGTACGGAAGAAGCCTCTGCCCTGCTGCTGATGGAAGGCGCTACGCGCATCTTTGCGGATAAGAGCATTCAAAAGCTGTATAGCTCGGCGCTTACCAAAATCAGGGCGGTGCTGAGGGCAAGTCAGTTGGAAGGGATAGAAAAACTGAGCGCGGGCATCGGCATCCAGCTACCGCCCTGTCAGGAGGCGACGTATGAGCACCTCGCTACGCTTCAATCAGCGGTTGCGGAGCGCCACATCATTGAGCTGGAATATCTGAGTAAAGACGATGTGGCGAGCATACGACTGATAGAGCCGATTGGCCTGCAGTTTTACGCTTTCGCCTGGCACCTGATGGGCTGGTGCCACAAGCGGATAGATTACCGGGATTTTCGCGTATCGCGGATACAAAGCGTGCGCGATACCGGACGGCCGTTCACGAAGAGCGACCATCCAAGCCTGCAAACGCTGGCGGAGGAGCTGCCTGTGCCGTATTGATGGCGCTCCCGTTCCCGATGGTTATCCCCCGCCGGAGGGGGAAATGCTGTGGCGGAGCCGCGAAGCGCTCCCGCCGCAGCGAGGGGGAGGGAGACAACGGATGAGCAGATGTTACTGTGCCCACCCGATGTGGCGCCCTCCCCCTCGCTGAAGAAGACTGGCCTACCGGCCACTTTTTCAGCATTTCCCCCTCCGGCGGGGGATAACCATCGGGGCCGCCACCCGCTGATTGTAGCTCCCCTCAAAAAAATTTCCCGCCGCCAAAAATCCGACTGCCATAGGGCTGTCAGTGACACCATTTTCCTTTGCGGTATGGAAACAACAAACAACACCAACCGATTTGAAATCATTCCCGCCCTGCTTAAAGAAATGGAGCAAGAGGCAGTAACCACCCGCAAGATGCTCGCCCTCGTGCCGGACGACAAGCACGACTGGCAACCGCATCCTAAAAGCATGAGCATGAGCGTCCTCGCCGTTCACCTTGCAGATGTGCCAAGCTGGGTGGATATGGCGCTGAACACGGAAGTGCTGGACTTTGCCGCGACGCCTTATGAGCCTGCCAAGATTAGCAGCAATGCCGACCTGATGCAGGTCTTTGAGGCGGCCTATGCAAAAGGCCATGCCGCCCTCTCCAAAGCGAAGGAAGGCGACCTGCTGGGCAGTTGGGAGATGCGCAACGGCGAGCAGCTATTGGTAAAGCTGACGAAGTATGAAACCATCCGCCACGGCTTTGCGCAAATCTGCCACCACCGCTCGCAGCTTGGCGTTTACCTGCGGCTGCTGGATATTCCGATTCCCGGGTCTTATGGGCCGAGTGCGGATGCGCCGTATTGATTGCTACAAGATTCGCAGTATATTTTATAAAGCGTGCTGCAAAGCGCGCTTTCATATTTTTTGAGAAAGCCAAAGGTCATTTTACGGCATCTATGAAAGGAGCAAACTCTTCTGCTTCTTTGATTCTGCGAGCTATCTCTTGAACGTCTCCTATTCGTAGCTTATTGATTGTCCCTTTTTGTTTTTCAATCAAAAGCACGTTCCCGGCAATCCACGCGTCGTCTCTATTCAGCATTTCAGTTAATAGGCCTGCTGCTTTCTCGGAATTAAGTAAAAGGTTGTAATCGCCCTTATAGTTTGGCGGCAAATCTTTACTTGCTCTTATTTCCAATTTTTCAAAGGACAACTTACCCATACCAAGCAAATATTTTTCACCGCTCGGTGTCCGCATAAACACAGAGTCATTACCATAATTCCTATTAGTTGCAGCATTAGATGTGAAAGAGTACTTCAGCGCGGCTATACTATCCAGAAGCTGTTTGTATGTAAATGACTGACGTCTATTCCTTTGTTTGGAGCACTTACCATATAAGCGCCCATAACAGCTTTGTCCGACTCTAACATGTATCCTTTTTCAACTAAATAGGCAACATCAGCCGGATTAAAGAGAGCAATAGGTTTGTTTAGAACGCTGTCCGCTTTTGTTTGAGAAATACAGGAAGGAGTCAATCCAAAATGTAGTCCGAAAAATATGAATTGAACATTAGACTTTAAGAAGGTTGCGCGAAAGGATAATATGGTTGGCATGCTACGAATGTAAGCCCGATAGAATTTCTGTTGATGAACGGTGCCATCGCCACCGCAGCTTTATAGCAGCACCACAGCTTAACCCCAAAATCGTCCCCAAACAGAGCATTTTCGCGCTACGGATTTGCGTCTAAACTCTGCACAGACCACTCATAAAATTTTACAGCTCATACGGGGACAAGCTGTGGGTAATGGCTGCCCGACCGAGGAGGGCATGAGAATAACCTGTCGGCCTCAACGAAACCGTTTCCACACAAGCGGGGAACATCTTGCTAAGAAACAGATTTCTCGCTCCCGGTCGCGGCGCATAGCTTCGCTTAGAGCGGGCCGAGGGTAACGCCGGATTCATCTTCCGATAACAATTCCTTCTCATTGCCCGCCGTGCAGATTGAACCCGAAGACGCTCCAACCCAAACACTTATGGCAGTCAACATAAAGAAAGATTTCGGCGGCGTCCGCAGCCGCCGGCCTGATGTCTCATCACTCGTTTACGGGAAAATTCCGCCGCAGGCGGGTGAGCTGGAAGAAGCCGTGCTGGGCGCGGTGATGCTGGAAAAAGACAAGCTCGCCGAAGTGCTGGAAATCATCCAGAGCGACGAGTGCTTTTATGTGGACGCCAACCAGAAAATCTACGCCGCCATCCGCCGCCTCTTTGATAAGGGCAGCCCGGTTGACCTGCTAACTGTGACAGAAGAATTGCGCAAAAGCAACGAGCTGGAAATCATCGGCGGCGCGTATTACCTCACGCGCCTTACCATGAGTGTGGTGTCGTCGGCGCACGTGGAAGCGCATGCGCGGATTGTGATGGAGAAATTCATCCAGCGCGAGCTCATCCGCATTTCCGGCGAAGTGATTGCCGATGCTTATGAGGACAGCACAGACGTGTTTGACCTCTTGGATAAAGCCGAAAGCGGCCTCTACGAAATCACAGATAAGCACCTGCGCAAGAACTTCATGAGCCTCGCTGACGTGCTTGTGCAGACGGTGCAGGAAATTGAAGACGCAAAGAACAAACAGGAAGATGTAACCGGCGTACCGACCGGTTTTCGGATGTTGGATAGGCTGACTGCCGGCTGGCAGAAGAACGCGCTGATTATTGTTGCAGCCCGTCCCGCCGTGGGTAAGACGGCTTTCTGCCTGAATCTGGCGATGAATGCGGCGATGCACACACCGAAGCCTTACCCGGTTGCCTTCTTTTCTTTGGAAATGGGCGCGGGCGAACTGGTAAAGCGGATGCTCTCTGCCGTGACGCAGGTGAGCATGGATGCTATCACGAAGGGCCGGATGCAGGAGCACGAGTTTATCCAGATGACGCAGCGCATGAACAAGCTGG